>NZ_JBBJUK010000018.1:0-337 GCF_037723805.1 Sphingobium fluminis | reverse complement strand
GCGAAAGGCGAAGCGCATGAGAAGATATATGATGTCGCGCTGTCTGGTGGCCGCAAGGTCAATCCGAGGACCGGAAAAGCGCCGCCTGTGGGCAATACGGTCGATATCGCCAATGCGACATACACAAACAGCATCGGCGCGCCGGAACTCGCCACTGTATGGACCGACCCGGCGTTCGACCCGAACCAGCGCGCCTTCTATTATGTGCGCGTGCTGGAAATCCCCAAGCCACGCTGGACCGCCTATGACGCCAAATTCTATGGCATCCATATGCCTGCCAACATCCCGATGACGGTGCAGGATCGCGCCTTCAGCTCGCCGATCTGGTACGATCCCG
>NZ_JBBJUK010000017.1:0-418 GCF_037723805.1 Sphingobium fluminis | reverse complement strand
CGAAGATAATTTCATCGGGCAGTTCCGCAATTCCGAGCCATCGGCCGGCCGGTATAGCCGCGCCATGGCGCCGGTGAAGAATGTCCGGGAAAACTGGCGGCTAGGCGCGTCCGGCCTGACGGCGGTGTGGGCGAAGGAGAATACGCGTGAGGCGATCTTCGACGCGATGAAACGGCGGGAAGTCTATGCCACCACCGGTTCGCGGATACAGGTGCGGGTCTTTGGCGGATGGAATTTCGCCAAGTCCGATGTGTTCCGGCCCGATTATGCGCATATCGGCTATGAGAAAGGCGTGCCGATGGGAGGCGACCTGACGCGCCAGGCGGGAGCCAAGGCCCCGAGCTTCATGATCGCGGCGGCCAGAGACCCCGACGATGCCAATCTCGACCGGATCCAGGTCATCAAGGGCTGGCTCGAC
>NZ_JBBJUK010000016.1:0-1645 GCF_037723805.1 Sphingobium fluminis | reverse complement strand
GCGATCGACGAAACCGATGCGCTGCTCATCGCGGCAGACGAGCCGTCTCCGGAGGTGCAAGTCTCGGATCGCGAGCAATTGCATCTTCTGGCGATCGCCGTATCGGAATTACCTGAATCCTGGCGTAGAGCCTTCCTCCTGCGCATGATCGATGAACTGCCCTATCGCGACATCGGCGAACGGCTCGGCATAAGCGACAACGCCGTGCAAAAATTGATCGCCAAAAGCCTTGGACGTTTGATTACGGGGCTGGGACGAAGCGTAAATGCGGGGGCTGGCGCATCTAAGAAGAAATGGCAGCAGCGTGTGCGGGAACATGATGGCGAAACGCGAGACGAGCGAGGAAATTAGCGCGACGGCGGCGGATTGGGCCGTTCGTCTCGACTGTGCGCCGCTCGACCCCGTCAGCCAGGTGGCGCTGGATGAGTGGCTGGCTGGCGACCCGCGCAGGCTAGGCGCTTTTGCGCGCGCGCGTGCGATGCTCCTGCACGCAAAACGTGCCAAGGCGCTGGGTCCCGATTTCGATCCCGATGACTATATGACGAAATCGCATGCAGATACGCAGACATCGCGGCAGGTCTCCGGTGAGGTGGATGAGGAGTTTCAATCGATATCCGATCGATCGATTCCTCGCCGGGCACTGTTTGCGGGTGGAGCGAGTGCAGTGGCGGCGGGGGCCTTCCTGGCTCTGGGCCTGGCCCGGCCCGCATCCGCACAGACATATTCAACCAGGCGCGGCGAGATCCGCTTGGTGCCACTGGTAGATGGGGCAACGATGACGCTCAATACCGCCACGACCGCCAAAATGCGCAGAACGGGTGGCAATCCCGACATCGAACTTGTCGAGGGTGAAGCATTGTTCGATATCGCGCATACCGTTGTTCGTCCGCTTGTCGTCAGTGTCGGCACTGCCCGGCTCCGTTCAATCGGTACCAGCTTCGTCATAAGGCGGTTGGTGGACCGATCCATCCAGGCCCTGATCCGCCGGGGAGTCGTGGAGATCGAGACTGCGGCGACGGTCGGCAGGGAGCCCATCCGTGTGACCGCCAACAATCGCGTCGTGATTGAAGGAAGCGGATCAATCAGGATAACAGGTGTCAGCGCCGATGAAATCGAGCGCGAACTCACATGGCGCGAAGGCATGTTGTCTTTCGAGGATGTACCGCTGAAGGACGCGGCCCGTCAATTTGCGCGCTACAACGGCACACGCATCCTGTTTGCTCCTCCGGCCTTGGGGGATGAGACCGTAACTGGTCTGTTCGCATTCAACGACCCTGGCGGATTCGCGCGATCGGTCGCGCTCAGTCAGGGATTGCGCACCGAAGCGGGCAGGCAGAGCGTCACCCTGAGCCGCATGAACTGAATTTTTTTCCGGATGCCGGGCGGAATGATCCTGGCTCGCGCATCAAGCTCTCCAAGAACATTAAAATTAGGAGGGGTAAAATGAAAATCTCATTCTCAAAGCTCGTGCTGCAGAGCACGGCACTTGTCAGCATCATGGCGCCGCTGGCGGCCGTGGCCCAACAACGAACATTCGACCTTCCCTCGCAATCCGCCACGAAGTCCGTGCCTGAATTCGCGCGGCAGGCGGGGATACAGATTGTGGCTCCCGGCAAAAAGCTTCGGGGTGTAACCACATCCGAGC
>NZ_JBBJUK010000015.1:0-2459 GCF_037723805.1 Sphingobium fluminis | reverse complement strand
GTAAGCGTGGCCTAAGTACCGCCGCTATGCGGCTTGGGCGACGTCTTGCTCGCTCGGCTGCCAGTTCCACGGCATGAGCTCATCCCAGCGAGTAGCGGGCCAGTCGCCAGCGATCTTCTCGATGACATCGGCGATGTAGGCCTGCGGTTCGATGCCGTTGAGCTTGGCGGTCTCGATGACGGAATAGATGGCGGCAGCCCGTTCGCCGCCAGCCTTCGATCCGGCAAAGATCCAGTTCTTGCGGCCGATCGCCACGGGGCGGATCGCACGCTCGGCGATGTTATTGTCGATCTCGGCAACGCCCTCGTCGATGTAACGGGTGAGCGCATCCCAGCGCTTGCGGCCATAGCTGAGCGCCTTGGCCATGTTGGACTTGGGCGACAGGCGGCGCAGTGCATCGTCGATGATCGAGCGTAACTCGTTCACCTGAGGCCTGCTTCTGTCCTGCCGATGCCGGCGGCGCTGGTCGGGTGGCTGCCCGCGTATCTCTTCCTCGATCCGGTAGAGAGCGGCGATCCGATCCAGCAGGTTGCTCGTCAACGGCGTCGGGCTGGTGGCGTGGTTCTCGAATATCTTGCGCCGGAAATGCGCCCAGCAGGCGACTTCCTGGATGCGGTTGCTCCTGTAGAGCTTGTCGAAGCCCGCATAGGCATCAGCCTGTAGCAGCCCGGTAAAGTCCTTGAGCTCGCTTTGCGGGTGCACGCCGCTGCGATCAGGGGTGAAGCGATACCAGGCCAGCGCGGGCGTGGATGCGCCAGCAGCACGATCATCGACGACATAGGCCCAGAGCCTCGCCTGCACCGTCTTGCCCTTGCCGGGCATCAGCATCGGCACGGGCGTGTCATCGACATGGATCTTGCCGGCCTTGATCCCTTCTTCCCGGATGCGACTGACGATCGGGTCAAGCAGATGTGCGGCCTGTGCTGCCCAGCCTGCCAGCGTCGATCGGTCGATATCCAGGCCCTGCGCCGCCATCATCTCGGCCTGGCGATAGAGGGGGAGATGATGATCGAACTTGGCGACGACGACATGGGCGAGCGTGGAGAAACTGGCCTTGCCCCGGGCAATCGCCTTTACCGGCGCCGGAGCTTGCACGATCTGTTCGCAGGATCGGCAGCTATATTTAGGACGGACGGTGCGGATGACGCGCCATTGCACCGGCGCGACATCGAGCATCTCGTCGCTGTCCTGCCCGAGCGGACGCAGGGCGCCTCCACAGGAAGGACAGGTGCAGGTGCCTGCTTCCGGCTCAATCCGGCGTTCGGCCCGTGGCAGATGCGCCGGCAAGGCGCGGACCGGTGCCGGACGCTCCCTTCGATCCGCCTGGACCTTGCGGATATCGGCAAGCTCGGCTTCGCCTTCCAACTCCTCAAGAGTGAGTTCGAGCTGTTCGATCTGGAGGGACAGCTTCTCCGAAGACTGGCCAAAGGTGAGCCGTCGGAGCTGGGCCAGTTGGAAACGCAAGGTATCGATCAGCGTGTCGCGGGCCGCCAGAGCTGCCTCCAGCTCGGCGATGCGGGCGTCCTTATCGACGGGGGAAGAGCCTCGATCCGACACCTCGGAATAGTATCAAAGAGGCACCACCGATGCCAGATAAACCCACAGGAATCCGTACTTTTTAGCCCGCCAGCAGCGGCGCGACTGTCCGTTCCGGGCGCCTCCAGTCTATGCCTTCAAGCAGCATCGAAAGCTGCGCCGAGGTCAGGCCGACTTTGCCCGTCTTCGTCACTGGCCAGACGAACCGGCCACGGTCCATCCGCTTGGAAAACAGGCATAGGCCCTGGCCATCATACCAGAGCAACTTCACCAGATCGCCACGCTTGCCCCGGAAGGCGAACAGCGCTCCGGAATGCGGGCTTTGTTCCAGCACCTGCTGGGCCAGCACCGCCAGACCGTCAAAACCCTTGCGCATGTCGGTGGCGCCACAGGCCAGATAGATCCGGGTGGAAGGTGGCAGCGGGATCATCGCGTGAGAATGGCAATGACCCGTGCCAGGGCCTCGGCATCGACACCGGCGTCCACGGTCAGCTTCACGCCCGAGGGCAGTTCGATACCGATATGACCGCCGGGCGCCGACAGTGTCGGAACCGGGGCAGAAAGCTCGACCTCCGCGAAACTGGGCAATGCTGCTGGCCTGGCACCGCCAAGCTCGCCCGACATCGCCTGCCGACGCCAGGTGTAGATCGACCCGCTGCCGATCGCGTGTCGCTTGCAGGCGTCACCAACCGAACCCTCGGGGCCGAAGGCATCGCGCAAGATCGCCAGCTTCTGCTCCACTGTCCAGCGGCGCCGACCCGCAACGACCTCAATCCGAGTGCTCATACGACCGCTCGTATGAGCACTCATATGAGCGCTCGCTGGTCCACCTTCGATCTCGTTATCCATCGCCGCTCCCTATCCGAGCGGCAATCAGCCCTTCATCCCGCTACCGCGCAAGGCGGTCTCGGCGCCACGCTTAC
>NZ_JBBJUK010000014.1:0-3789 GCF_037723805.1 Sphingobium fluminis | reverse complement strand
TAAAGTGATGGCGCAATTCACGCCAGTCGGTTCGGAACATCGCGATAAATATGGCATATAGTATCAAACGTTTGCGTGGCGCGCTGCTCGTCTGGTCGTTCGTCGGGGAAAGGATGATGAGGTGATGGGGAAGCGCAAGATGGTGTCGAGGGGTGCAAGATGGGCGACTTTGGCGGCCATGTCGGGCGGGCTTCTGCTTGTCGGTGGCAAGGCTTTGTTGGCCGAACCAGCTGAAGCGCCGGCCGCGACTGTGGCTGCGGTTCCCGGCGGTTCGGCCGCACCGGCCTATTCTCCACCGGTACGCTTTGCCAACGAAAACACCAATCTTTATTGGGGCGACACGCACCTCCACACCAGTTACTCCGCCGACGCTTTTGGTTTTGGCAATCACACGGTTAGCCCGGATGAAGCCTATCGGCTGGCGCGAGGTGAGGAGGTGGCCGGCACGAGCGGTCTGCACGTGAAGCTGCGTCGCCCGCTCGATTTCCTCGTGGTGGCGGATCATGCGGAATATATCGGCGTGTTCCCGCGGCTGGCCAAGGGCGGCAGCACCGAAGGCCCCTGGGAACAGGGCAAACGCTGGAGCGATTTGCTGAAAGCCGGCGACGTCAAAACGGCGATGAACGAATTTTTCGGCATTCTTCGTGCGGGCGGTTCCAGTTCTCCGGAGCCTGCAGCGCTGGTGAAGTCGATCTGGCAGGATGTCGTGAGCACCGCTGACCGTTTCAATGATCCAGGCCATTTCACCGCTCTCATCGGCTATGAATGGAGTTCCACCCCTGGGGGCGACAACCTGCACCGGAACGTCATTTTTCGGGACGGCGCCGATAAGGCCCTTCAGGTCGTGCCATTTTCGGCAATGGACAGCACGGACCCGGAGAAATTATGGGCCTATCTCAAGTCCTATGAGACAAAGACCGGGGGGCAGGTTCTGGCCATTCCCCACAACGGCAATCTGAGCAACGGCCGCATGTTCATGCCGCAGACTTTTACGGGCCAGCCGTTCACCGCCTCCTATGCGCGCGAGCGAGCGCGGTGGGAGCCGGTCTATGAGGTCACGCAGACCAAGGGCACCAGCGAGACCCATCCGACCTTGTCCCCATCCGACGAATTTGCCGGTTTCGAACTGTGGGATACCACCAATGTTCAGGGTGCCATCCGCAAGACGCCTGCGATGCTGCAATATGAATATGCGCGCAAGGCGTTGAAGGACGGACTCCTCCACGAGCAGAAGCTGGGTGCCAATCCGTTCAAGTTCGGCATGATCGGCAGCACCGATTCGCATATCGGTGTGTCGACCACGGCAGAGGATAATTTTTTCGGGAAATTGCCCGGTTCCGAACCGTCTGCCCGCCGTTACGCTTTGCCCGTGGCAGAGACGAAGATAACGCAGTGGAACTGGCAGATCGGCGCATCGGGGCTTGCAGCGGTATGGGCAAAGGAAAATACCCGCGCATCGATATTCGACGCGATCCGGCGACGGGAAGTCTATGCGACCACGGGCTCGCGCATTCAATTGCGCGTATTTGGCGGGTGGAACTTCGCGAAGTCCGACGTACAGCGGCCCGACTATGTGCATATCGGCTATAACAAGGGCGTGCCGATGGGCGGCGACCTGACGCGCAGCCGTGGGGCCAGGGCACCGATGTTCATGATCGCCGCGGCGAAGGACCCCGACGACGCCAATCTTGATCGCGCCCAGGTGATCAAGGGCTGGGTCGACGCCAAGGGCCAGACGCACGAGAAAATATATGACGTCGCTGTATCGGGCGGCCGCAGGGTCGATCCGAAAACCGGCAAGCTATCGGCCGTCGGCAGCACCGTGAACCTTGCCGACGCCTCTTATACGAACAGTATCGGTGCTCCCGAACTGGCGACGGTGTGGACCGATCCGGATTTCGACCCCGGCCAGCGTGCCTTCTATTATGTGCGGGTGCTGGAAATCCCCAAGCCGCGATGGACCGCGTACGATGCGGCATTCTTCAAGGTGAAGATGCCCGCCAATATCCCGATGGTCGTGCAGGACCGCGCCTTCAGTTCGCCCATCTGGTATACGCCTTGACCCACGGCGGCACGGGAAGATTGCAGATTGGGACAGGTATAGAAGCATGAATAACATCGTCGCGCGCGTCCGACGGGAACCGCTTGTCTGGTTCCTGCTCGCGGGCCTTTCGCTTTTCTGCCTGCACGCACTGGTCAGTCCGGGCGACGATGTCGCCGCCTCGCGAGTGATAGAAGTAGACCGCGACAGGCTGCTGCAGTTCATGCAGCTGCGCGCGCGGTCTTTCAATGAACGGGGGGCCGGAAAATTCCTTGAACAGATGTCGCCGCAGGAGGTCGCGACGATGGTCAAGGACATGGTCCGCGAAGAGGCGATGTATCGCGAAGGATTGCGCCTGGGCCTCGACAAGAATGATTATGTCATGCGGCGGCGGCTGGTCCAGTCGCTGGAATATCTGGCCGAGGGCGCGCCGGCATCGGCCGGACCGCCGGACGAAGCCAAGTTGAAACGCTATTATGCCGCGCATCGTGATCGCTATGTCGACGCGCCCTCGATCAGTTTTTCTCATATCTTCTTCAGTGCCGATGCGCATGGATGGGAGGGCGCGCAAAGGCTGGCGACCGATACGCTGGCCAAGCTGAACGCGGGCGGCGACCAGACGCGCAATCACCCCGGCGATCGCTTCCTCTACCTCAATGATTATATCGAACGCACCCCCGAGATCATCGAGAGCCATTTCGGTCAGGACTTTGCGGAGAGATTGCTCGCAATGGCGCCGCAGGGCGGACGCTGGCAGGGGCCGCTGCGGTCGAAATACGGCTTTCATCTCGTGCGGATCGCAAGCAAGGATGCCGGCCGTCTCCTGCCTTTCGAGCAGGTGCGGGCGATCGTCGCCGAGGATGCGGCGAAGGACGCCAGGGCCGCCCGCCGCGAAGCCTTTGCCGATGGTCTGATTGCCCAGTTCAAGGTGGATATCGACAGCGACCTGCAAAAGCGCATGACCAAATGAGCTTGCCCCGTCTGCTGTTTGCCCTTTTGTGTTTTTTGGCAGGGACCTTGCCGGCCGATGCCCATGATGCGTTTCCGCTACTGATCAACATACGGCAGACGGGCGGCGCGCTCTATTCCGTGGATCTCCGGTTGCCGCCCTCTTTCCCCGACCGTTTTGCGCCCATCGTGCGGATCGACCAGCGGTGCAAGCGCATCGCCGGTCGGGAAGATCATGGAACCGATCTGTACCAGTGCCCGCATGGTCTGGGCGGCGACGTGCGGCTGGTCTATCCCGGTTCGGCGCCATCGGTGCCGGGACTCTTCCGGATCATCTGGGCGTCGGGCGAAGCCCGGTCCCTGTTGCTCAAGCCCGGTGAAACCAGCGTCACGCTGCCGCAGCCCGAAAGCACGGCCGGGATCGCGAACCAGTATCTGCGTCTGGGTATCGAACATATATTGATGGGCTATGACCATCTGCTGTTCCTGATCTGCCTGCTGTGGCTGGCCGGCGGCTTGCGGCGCATCCTGCTGACGATCACCGGCTTCACGCTGGCGCATTCGGTGACGCTGGCCCTTTCGGCATTGGGATGGGTCCAGGTAGCTGTGCCGCCGGTGGAAGCTGCGATCGCGCTGAGCATCGTCTTTCTGGCCGTGGAAATCTATAAGGGGCCGCGCGATACGCTGAGTTGGCGTTATCCCATCGCCGTGTCGAGCAGCTTCGGCCTGCTCCATGGCTTTGGCTTTGCCGCGGTGCTGGGGCGGATCGGCCTGCCCCAGACCGAACTCGTCACCGGGCT
>NZ_JBBJUK010000013.1:0-3828 GCF_037723805.1 Sphingobium fluminis | reverse complement strand
CTCGTGGTGGTAAGCCCATTATGCTGGTCGGTGCCGCCGACCATCCCGAACTTGAACGGATTGACGCCCAATTTCTGCGCGAACTGCAACCCCGCTTTGAGCGCCGGGCGGGCATATTCATAGGGCAGCATCCAGGGCTGCTTCGCAGTCTGCGTGAAATTGCCGAGATCCCAAATTTCGAAATCGGCGAATTCGTCGGTCGGCGACAGGGTCGGATGCGCCTCGCTCGTGCCCTTCATCTGGGTGACTTCGACCACCGGCTCCCACCGCGCGCGTTCGCGGGCATAGGCCGCTGTCAGCGGCTGGCCGGTAAAGGTTTCGGGCGCGAACATGCGGCCATTGCTGATATTGCCATTATGCGGGATCGCCAGCACCTGACCGCCGGTTTTGGCCTCATAGGCTCTCAGATACGCCCAGAGTTTTTCCGCATCTGTGCTGTCGAGCGCGGAAAAAGGCGTTACCTGCGTGGCCCTGGCCGCGCCATCGCGAAAGATCACGTTGCGATGCAGATTGTCTCCCGATGACGTCGACGACCATTCATAGCCGATAAAGGCCGTAAAGTGGCCCGGATTGTTGAAGCGGTCTGCGGTGGTTGCGACATCCTGCCATATGGACCGCGTCAACTCGGCAGGCACATAGGCCCCTGAATGAAACTTCGCGTAGATACTTGATAGCTTCTGAGGGTCGCCGGACTGCAGCAATTCGCTCCACTCCCGGCCCGGTTGCCAGTCGATCTTCGTGCTATCGGCTTTGGCAAGTCTTGGAAGTACACCGAGAAACTCGGCGTGATCCGACACGACGAGGAAATCGAGGGGGTGGCGGAGTTTCGCGGGCACACCGCTCGCGGTGACTATCTGCTCACCCATCGCAAATCGAAAAGCCTCCGCCGGCGTGGTGGTAGCCCCGCCCAGGGCGACAGCGTCCAGGGAATTGTTGGTGTGAAGGTGTGTATTGCCCCAGTAAAGGTTCATATCCTCATTGGCAAAACGCACAGGTGGCGAATAGGGCTGTGTAGCGGAGGAGGATGCCATCGAACCCGCTTCGCTGGCGGCGCTCGCCACCGGCTCCTTGCCACCGGTAAACAGCAATCCGGCCGAAATGGCCGCACAAGCGACCCAGGCCCCGTGCATCACAACCGTCTTGCGTTTTGCCATGGAAATTTCCTTCAATCCTACAAAAGGCCTCCGGGACGCCCCTATCGAAATCACTGACCTTGCTTCTGTAAGGTCCGCTATTTTTATTGGGGTCCTGATACTATGCCCTCATTTCCCATGGCAAAAGCGCGCTTGCGTCGGCTACGTGTCGCTGATTACTGTCCGAACGCGACGGTGACCCGGAGCATAATTTCCCGACCCCGGTTGAGGACGGCATATGTGTCAGCCGGGGTGAAGGCGGTTGGGGTGCCGGACGCCGTCAATCCCGTGAACTGCAACTGCTGGCCACTGGCCCAATAATATTTCTGGGTCAGGTTGCGGCCGATCAGCGCCACTTCCCAAGCGCCCTTGGCGTCGCCGATCCGCGCGGTGGCGTCCAGCAGGGCACGCTTGGGCGAGATCAGGAGCGGGTTGATGGCGGCGTCGGTCGGCACGCTGCTGGCGAAAGTGACGTCGGTAGAGAGGCCGAGCTTGAGCGCCGAGCCGAGCGGGCTTTCGTAGCTGGCGCCCGCATTTCCCGACCATTCAGGCGCGTTGACGAGTTGCTGCCCGGCCAGATTCTGGTTGTTGCCGCTCTCGCCCGGCAGGATCGGGCGGGCGTTGCCGCCGCCAATCGCCCGGAAGTTACAGCCTTGTCCCTGCGATTGTCCGCGCCAGCAGGGCCCGAAATAGCTGAGATAGCGAGCGCGATTATAGTTTATGGCGCCTCTCAGCGTCAGCCCTTCGATCGGCGAGCGATAATTTATGTCGAACTCGATGCCCTTTGTCCGCACGCCGCCAGCGTTTCGAATGGTGCCGATGCCATTCTCGAATGCCGTGATCTGGAGGCCGCCGACCTTATAGTTGTAGACCGACAGATTGGTGCGCAGTGCGCCCTCGAACAAAGCCGCTTTCACGCCCCCCTCGAAGCCTTTGATCTTCTGCGGGCCATAATTGAGCGGGAGCCCGAGCGTTGCGGTGCTGCCATTGAAGCCACCGGACAGGAACCCCTTCTTGAACGACCCGAACAGGGTCAGCCTCTCCGTGGGCCGGTAGGTGGCCGTAAGTTCCGGCGAGAAGTCGTTGAAGGACACCTTGTTTACCGGTGTATTATAAGGGAGCCTAGGATTGACGCGTGAACCGGTGAAATCCGCAAGTGTGACCGGGAGCGACTTCTTTTCATGCGAATAGCGTCCGCCCGCGGACAGTTCGAGCTGCGGTGTGACATCGAAGCGGGCTTGGCCGAAGACCGAATAGGCGATGCCATCTTGGGCAGTGAAAGAATCGACGAACTCTCGCGGATCACTCAAGTTGTAAAAGGTGTGGGTGCTGATCGATGATCGCGTGTCCGAGTAGATCCCTCCGACCGTGAAATTCAACGGCCCATCAAAGCTACTGGCCGCGCGAAGCTCCTGCGAGAACTCCCGGTTATAGTATTCCGAGAAGGCCGCCAGCTGCGGCAGACCGAAGGCCAAGCCGAACTGCAGGAGTGGAACGACCGGGTAGGTCGCGAACTGATCGCGGATTTTAGTCTTGGCTTGATAGAACCCAGTCACCGAGGTCAGGTCGATCGTATCACTGGGCTTGTAGTTCATTTCTAGCCCGACGAGGATCTGTCTCTGCTTTCCGTAAGTACGTCCGTCGCCAAAGCCGGACTCATAGGGCGTGAAAGCGGTTCCGATATTATCGGTGCGATTTGTCCGCCTGTCGGCTTTGCAATCGCTGACCACTCCGACGAGCTGGGTGGTTCCAGTGGGACAGTTGACCACCTGCGCATTGGCGGCGGGGCTGGCGCCCTTGACCTTACCATAGGAAACCTTGAGACGTGCGCTGAACGCATCGGTCGGATCGAACTTCAACGTGCCACGCATATCGAGTTCACGACTGCGGGGTCCGTAGCGATGAAAGGGCGGTAAGATGCTGTCCGCTGGAACTACGCTCTTGACCCAGCCGCGCATGTCCGAACCATAAAAAGCGAGGCGCGCGCCGAGCGTATCGGTGAGCGGACCTGCAACGAAACCTTCGCCGCGCCACTCCTGCGCGTTGAACTCATAGCCAACCGACGCCTTGGCCTGGAAATTTGGCGTCGGGTCGGCCGTGCGCAGCGAAATGATGCCGCCCGGGCTGTTCTTGCCGAAGAATAGTGACTGGGGGCCTTTGAGAACTTCGACCTGTTGCAAATCCATGAAGGCCAGGCGGCGAACGCTCGACTTCGCCACCTGGACGCCATCGATGTTGAACGACACCGCCTGGTCGCCGAGCGGATTGGTGTCGGGACCCGCTACGCCACGCAGCGCGATCGTGCCGCCCTGGGCGCCGCCGCCAGCGCCGGCGATCGTCAGGCCGGGCACCAGTTGGGACAGCGCGTCGGCGCTGTTGATCCCGCGCCGCGTGAGTTCCGCCCCGCTAACCGCCGTCAATACGACGGGTACCGCTATCGATGTCTCGTCGCGTTTGCGTGCGGTTACGATGATGTCGTCGACAGGTGCCGCATCATTCCGCGCGGGCGCTGGGCTGGCCTGCTCGGTGGGTATTTGGCTGCTTGCCATTGCCATCACATTATATTGACGCGGCGCAACAGCGGCGGCGCTCGCCTGCGCAAGCGTGATCGTCGCGCCATCGTCTTTCACGATTCGCAGCCCCGCCCCGGCAATCAGCTGCCTTAGCGCCGCGCGAACGTCATATGTGCCCCTGA
>NZ_JBBJUK010000012.1:2500-5858 GCF_037723805.1 Sphingobium fluminis | reverse complement strand
GTTGGTTGCGGGAGTAGGATTTGAACCTACGACCTTCAGGTTATGAGCCTGACGAGCTACCGGGCTGCTCCATCCCGCGCCACCAACGATAAAAGGGCGGACCTGATCGGTGCCGCCCTTTTTAAGACAAGTGAATGGGTTTTTGGTCCTGTTTATGCGCCTGCTTCAATGCCTGGCGACGCCCTACTCTTCCAGTGCTTGAGCAATAGTACCATCGGCGCAGACTGGTTTCACGGCCGAGTTCGGGATGGGATCGGGTGGGTCACAGACGCTATGGTCACCAAGCAATGAAGCAGGCGCATAAAGGGTTCCCATCAAAGTAATACTTTGACGGGGCCCTATACAGGGGTTTTTCAATCGATACCGTGCACATTTTGTATAAATATATTCATCTGGGCTGGCTTGATAACCACCTCTTGGACGAGCGCTGTATTCCAGTGCTGTCGTTGATGGTGGGACTCTCTAGCGCGAACAGAGCAATTAGGACTGGTTAGCTTCATGCGTTACCGCACTTCCACACCCAGCCTATCAACGTCGTGGTCTACGACGGCTCGATGAAATCTTATCTTGAGGGAGGCTTCCCGCTTAGATGCTTTCAGCGGTTATCCCGTCCATACATAGCTACCCAGCTGCGCTCTTGGCAGAACGACTGGTACACCAGAGGTATGTTCAACCCGGTCCTCTCGTACTAGGGTCAACTCCTCTCAAATTTCGACGCCCACGGCAGATAGGGACCAAACTGTCTCGCGACGTTCTGAACCCAGCTCACGTACCACTTTAATTGGCGAACAGCCAAACCCTTGGGACCTGCTCCAGCCCCAGGATGTGATGAGCCGACATCGAGGTGCCAAACGATTCCGTCGATATGAGCTCTTGGGAATCATCAGCCTGTTATCCCCGGCGTACCTTTTATCCGTTGAGCGATGGCCCTTCCACGAGGGACCACCGGATCACTATGACCGACTTTCGTCTCTGCTCGACTTGTCAGTCTCGCAGTCAGGCGG
This sequence comes from Sphingobium fluminis, assembly GCF_037723805.1. NCBI lineage: Bacteria > Pseudomonadati > Pseudomonadota > Alphaproteobacteria > Sphingomonadales > Sphingobiaceae > Sphingobium > Sphingobium fluminis. Next base: position 4,854 of record NZ_JBBJUK010000012.1, on the reverse strand, counting down.
GCTTATGCCATTGCACTCTAACAGACGGTTTCCAACCGTCCTGAGCCCACCATCGCGCGCCTCCGTTACTCTTTAGGAGGCGACCGCCCCAGTCAAACTACCCACCACAGAGGGTCCCTGTACCGGATAACGGTACGAGGTTAGACATCAGAAAACAGCAGGGTGGTATTTCACCTATGGCTCCACATCAACTGGCGTCGATGCTTCAAAGCCTCCCACCTATGCTACACAGCTCTTTCCTAATGCCACTCTGAAGTTGCAGTAAAGGTGCACGGGGTCTTTCCGTCTAACCGCGGGTACTCCGCATCTTCACGGAGAATTCAATTTCGCTGAGCATATCCTGGAGACAGTGGGGAAGTCGTTACGCCATTCGTGCAGGTCGGAACTTACCCGACAAGGAATTTCGCTACCTTAGGACCGTTATAGTTACGGCCGCCGTTTACCTGGGCTTCAATTCAGTGCTTGCACACCTCCTCTTAACCTTCAGGCACCGGGCAGGCGTCAGGCCCTATACGTCGTCTTGAAGCCGACTTAGCAGAGCCCTGTGTTTTTGCTAAACAGTCGCTACCCCCTGGCCTGTGCCCCCCATAAGTGCTTGCGCATATATGGGGCCTCCTTCTTCCGAAGGTACGGAGGCAATTTGCCGAGTTCCTTCAGGATACTTCTCTCAAACGCCTTGGTATACTCTACCATTCCACCTGTGTCGGTTTAGGGTACGGTCTATACGGAGGGGCTATTTCCTGGGACAACTTCACTGCCAGGAGCAATCCAATAAGCCCTGACAATTTACGCCATCCGTCACTCACCTCCAGGCCCACGAATATTAACGTGGTTCCCATCGACTACCCCCTTCGGGCTCGTCTTAGGGGCCGGCTTACCCTGCTCAGATTAGCTTTAAGCAGGAACCCTTGGAATTTCGGCGACAGTGCATCTCACACTGTTAATCGCTACTCATGTCTGCATTCGCACTTCCGATACCTCCACGACCCATTACCAGATCGCTTCATCGGCCTACGGAACGCTCCGCTACCGCTCAGTCACAAGGACTGAACCCTAAGCTTCGGTGCATCACTTTAGCCCCGTTACATCTTCGCCGCAGGATCTCTTATTTAGACCAGTGAGCTGTTACGCTTTCTTTAAAGGATGGCTGCTTCTAAGCCAACCTCCTGGTTGTTTTGGAAATCCCACATGCTTTCCCACTTAGTGATGACTTGGGGACCTTAGCTGTAGGTTAGGGCTGTTTCCCTTTTGACGACGGACCTTAGCACCCGCCGTCTGTCTGCCGGACTAGACTCGTTGGTATTCGGAGTTTGGTTAGTGTTGGTAGATCTCGCGACCCCCGCAACCATCCAGTGCTCTACCCCCAACGGCAATCATCCGACGCTCTACCTCAATAGATTTCGCGGAGAACCAGCTATTTCCCGGCTTGATTGGCCTTTCACCCCTAAGCACAACTCATCCGACAATTTTTCAACATTGAACGGTTCGGTCCTCCAGTGCGTGTTACCGCACCTTCAACCTGGTCATGCATAGATCGCCGGGTTTCGGGTCTAATGCATCAAACTCTGTCGCCCTATTCAGACTCGCTTTCGCTGCGCCTACACCTAACGGCTTAAGCTCGCTTGATACACTAAGTCACAGACCCATTATGCAAGAGGTACGCGGTCAGGGCTCAGGGCCCCTCCCACTGCTTGTAGGCATCCGGTTTCAGGTACTGTTTCACTCCCCTCATCGGGGTGCTTTTCACCTTTCCCTCACGGTACTGGTTCACTATCGGTCATGTACGAGTATTTAGGCTTGGAGGGTGGTCCCCCCATGTTCAGACAGAGTTTCACGTGCTCCGCCCTACTCGAGTCCTGATGTTTCATTTTCGCATACGGGGCTGTCACCCGCTATGGCGTGCCTTTCCAGACACTTCTGCTAATTAAACATCAGGCACTGGCCTGGTCCGCGTTCGCTCGCCACTACTAACGGAATCTCGGTTGATGTCTTTTCCTCCGGGTACTGAGATGTTTCAGTTCTCCGGGTTCGCTTCACCAAAGCCTATTTTATTCAGCTTAGTGATACCTCAACCATTTAACCGCTCGTACGATCGAAATCGCACGAATGATTAAATGGTGAAGGTGGGTTTACCCATTCGGAAATCGCGGGATCAAAGCTTGCTCACAGCTCCCCCACGCTTATCGCAGCGTGCCACGTCCTTCATCGCCTGTACATGCCAAGGCATTCACCAGATGCCCTTACCTCACGCTTGAGAGTCCACACCACCAACGACAGCACTGGAAGATCAAGTGCTTTTTACGCCGCCGGTCATGTGGTTATTAAACTCAGCCAGATAATCTTGTGTGTACAAC
>NZ_JBBJUK010000011.1:0-7025 GCF_037723805.1 Sphingobium fluminis | reverse complement strand
ATCGAGCCAGCCCTTGATGACCTGATTGTCCGCGCCAGGAGGGCCCGAAATAGCTGATATAGCTGGCGTGATTATAGTTTATGGCGCTTCTGAGCGTCAGCCCTTCGATCGGCGAGCGATAATTTAGGTCGAACTCGACGCCCTTTGTCCGCACGCCGCCAGCGTTTCGAATGGTGCCGATGCCATTCTCGAATGCCGTGATCTGGAGGCCGCCGACCTTATAGTTGTAGACCAACAGATTGGTGCGCAGTGCGCCCTCGAACAAAGCCGCTTTCACACCGGCTTCAAAGCCCTTGATCGTCCGCGGGCCGTAATTGAGTGGCAGCCCGGGCGTTGCCGTGCTGCCGTTCAAGCCGCCCGACAGGAACCCTTCTTGAACGACCCGAACAGGTCAGCCTCTCCGTGGGCCGGTAGACCGTGGACGAGAAGGTCCGGGCGGATGACATCGCTTTCGCCAGTGTGGACGTTAGATCGCCCAGTGTGGTGTTCCGGTATCGATAAAACCCATCTCGTGAGGCAAGCCTTTTGCAGGCGATTTCATCCTGGGTCGGGGTCGGACGGTGCTACGGATTCGACACCTGGATTGCAAACATTGACCGGCATGCTGGGAACATGCTTTTTGGCAGGCTTAAGGATGTCTGGTTGATAGACCACGGGCATGGATTGACAGGGCCAGTTTGGACCGGGCAGCATCACGAAGTCGGTTGATCACATAAAACGTCGGCTTTGGGATTTGAAAGTAGATAGAGACAAGGACGCAGGTGCGTTTCTCAGTCGTCACCATGAATTGATCGTCCAGATGCCCAGCCCGCACGATCCAATCTTTACGGATAGGCAACATGCAGCCTTGAAGGAGGCCCACCGGGCGTTGGAAGAGCAGGCCGATCAGGAACAGCTTCGGCTACGCCCGCTTCCTACCGTGCAGGACATTGGCCAGCGCGTGATACTCGCCGAGTCGGGCCAGATCGCTTAGTCTGAGGACTGCTGCAGACGCAAAGGCAGTGCCTTACGAGCCCTTGGCCGCTAGACCTTAGACGGTTGTCACATCCGCTGCGGGTCGTTCGGGCAGTCGGACGGCCCTCAAATAGCTCGTGGATTTGTCACACTGTTTCAGCGTGTTTAGAACCGATCCATTACCGAAATACTGAAATCTCTGACGGTTAAATGGCACTAAGTGTTTGATTTGCCTTGGTGACCCCTACGAGTGTAGAACTTTTGTCTCAGGCAATGCCGGGACGTTCCTAACTACACTGTAAAAATAGTGATTTGTCTTGTAACGTGTTCGCGGTCGGTCGCCTCGATTTGCCTGAATTCCCATCAAAATGTGGGAACGATTGTGGGATCATTTCAGGCAGGGAATAGAACCGATGGCCCTTACTGCATTGAAGGTGAAGAACGCCAAGCCCGGCCGCCATGTCGATGGCCGAGGGCTGTGTCTTCTGGTCAAGGACAGCGGCGCGCGGACATGGGTGCTGCGGATGCAGCGACAGGGCAAGCGCCGCGATTATGGCCTGGGATCGGCGCGGGACGTGTCGCTGGCCGAAGCGCGCGACGCGGCGGCGGTGTTGCGCCGTCAGGTGCGCGAGGGCGTCGATCCGGTCGCCGAGCGGTGCAGGTCGCGCAAGGTGATGCCGAGCTTCGAGGCGGCAGCGCGGGCCTGTTACGACGCGATGAAGGAGGGATGGAAGAACCAGCGCCATGCGAGTTGGATATCCAGCCTTGAGAATCATGTCTTTCCGCTGATCGGCACCAAGCCTGTGAACGAGGTGGACAGCGCTTGCGTAGTGGAGGTGCTGTCACCCATCTGGCTCGATATTTCCGACACGGCGCGGCGTGTCCTGCAACGCATCGGCGCGGTGCTGGATTTCGCCCACATCAAGGGATGGCGTGCGGAGGAGACCTCGCTACGCTCCGTCCGCAAAGGCCTGCCCCGTCAGGTGGACAAGGGCGGGCATCTGGAAGCCATGCCCTACGCGGACGTTCCGGCGCTCATGACGAAGCTGGCAGCCGCATCTCCGACCACGGGCCGCGACGCGCTGCGCTTCACCATCTACAACGCTGTGCGTTCCAGTGAGACACGCTTTGCCGTCTGGACCGAGTTCGACCTGAATAAGGGAATCTGGACCATTCCCGGAGAGCGCATGAAGGCGGGCGAAACCCATGTAGTGCCGTTGTCTGCGCCCGCCGTGGTGCTGCTGCGCAAGCGGTGGCGGGAGCGCACCAGCGACACCGGCCTTGTGTTCTCCAATGACGGTGAAAAGGCCATTAGCGATATGACCATGACCAAGCTGTTGCGCGATGACGGGATCAAGGGCGTAACCGTCCACGGCTTCCGTTCGGCCTTCACCGACTGGTCATCGGAGCGGACCCGCTTCCCCAAGGAGGTTGCCGACAAGGCGTTGGCGCACAAGCTGCCCAACAAGGTGGAAGCTGCCTATCGGCGCACCGACTTTTTCGACAAGCGGCGCAGCCTCATGGCGCGCTGGGCGGAATTTCTGGACAAGGTGCCTCCGAGGAGCAGTTCGGACGCCGGCCCCACGGCGTCCGAACCCGTCAGCCTTCGCGTTGCCGCTTGATGAGGTCGTGCAGGCTGGCGGTCGTGATGCGGGTCGCCTTGCCGAGTTTCACCGTCTCGACCTCGCCCGCCGCGATCATCGCGTAGAGTTTGGTGCGGCCGACGCCGATCATGCGAGCCGCGTCGTTGACGCGCAGGCAGATCGGATCGGGTGGGGGAGGTGCGGTCATTGCACCTGGCTCCCCGCGTGATCGTCGCGATAGCCGACAGGATCGGCCACCCAGCGATTGACGGCGGACTCATGCCAGCCAGCGCCATGGATGCTGATCTTTACTTGGCGCGGGAAGGTGCCTTCGCCCATCTTACGATAGAGCGTCGTGCGGGAAAGGCCGGTCGGGCCAGAACTGTTTTCAGTCGAATGATACGATCGGGATTGTTCATGGGGCAGTCTCTTCACGTCGGGATGTTGCACGCGCCCCCGCCCAAGAGCATTGGATACCTCGTCGTCCCGGACAAGAGGCGTTATGGGGCCATTGGGGACCAGTCGGATTTGCGCGGGTGAGGGTCGGCGGTGAACGGCGTTCAGCGGCGTCCAAGGGCGGTTCACGGCGTAGCGCTGCCGCAAAGCACGCCCGCCGTAGAATTTTTCCCACTGCGTCCCGAATAACACGCCGCTCAGTGCCGAACGCCACTGTACGTGGCATTGCATCGGTCAGGTCGAATCGTTCATGGCTTCGCTCCAAATCTTGGAGGCCTGCCCGCCAGAGGCCCACGCTGCGCCAGACGATGCCGCGCCGCAAGGGGTGGGGCACTGTAGTGCCGATTGGGAGCATTTCAGTGCCGGTTGCGCCGATATAGGCGCTAGAGGCGCGTTGAACCATAACGCTTTGTGTTATATATGACGTTAAGAACAGGAGAGCCGCCATCACGCGCGTCTTCAAGAATGGCTGGTTCGAGCGTTTCGCGCGGAAGGAGCGGATTGCCGATTCGGCGCTGCGGGATGCCGTGGAGCGCGCGGAAAGCGGGTTGGTGGACGCCGAACTTGGCGGCGGCGTCATCAAGCAGCGCGTCGCCCGGCCGGGAAAGGGCAAGTCGGGCGGCTATCGCACGCTGATCCTGTTCCGGCAGGGCGACCGGGCGATATTCGCGTTCGGTTTCGCCAAGAGCGCGCAGGCGAACATATCGAAGGCCGACCTCGCCTTGTTGCGCGATGCGGCCACCGAGGCGTTGGAATGGAACGACGAGGAGTTGGACCGGCTGGTGGCGTCCGGAACGCTGGTAGAGATAGACGATGGGAACGACGATGAGGAATAAGGGCTATCGCAGCGAGATCGCGGGCGCGATCCATGAGATGATGAGCGACGCGCACGACGCGGGCGTGGTGTCGCGCGCGACGCTACGCACCTTTGACGAGGCGTGCCTTGCCCCCGCCCCGGCGCTGGCGGGCGACGAAATCCGGGCGATCCGCGAGCGCGAGCATGTCTCGCAGCCGGTGTTCGCCGCGTATCTCAACGTCTCGCGCAATCTGGTGTCGGATTGGGAACGTGGCGTGAAGCGCCCCGGTGGTCCTGCGCTCCGGCTGCTGTCGATCATCCAACGCAAGGGGCTGCGGGCGGTCGCGTAGAAAGCACCTGATTGTCGGTCCTCGGTGGAAAGTGCCCGGTCGGTATTGGCGGCCGATCCAGTTGTAGCGGCCCTTCCGCGTCAGCCGCATGCTCTGACCGCATTCGGCCAACTTTCGCCGTGCACCGGGGCTGCGGATGGCCGCTGTTGCTTCCATGAAATCGGTATGCTGTTCCAAGAATTCCCGCTGCCCTCGGAATTTTTCACGCCTGTCCGGACATTGCCTTTGCCAATGAACGAGGTGATATCGAGCGGAACGAACTTATGCGGGGCTGGAGAGAAAGATGGCATTTGTCGAACCGATTACGATCAAGGACGCCATCGACAACATTCACCGCAAGAATTACCTGCTTCCCGCAATCCAGCGCGAATTCGTGTGGAGCGTCGATCAGATCGAAACGCTCTTTGATTCCCTTATGCGGGACTATCCAATCAACTCATTTCTCTTCTGGGAAGTCGAACGCAACAATGTCGACAAATACCAGTTTTATGAATTCGTCCGCGAGTACCACGAGCGCGACAGCTACCATAACCCAAAAGCCAACCTGAGCGGCGAGTCCGGCATTATCGCCATTCTCGACGGCCAACAGCGCCTGACCTCCCTTTATATCGGGCTCAAAGGGTCATATGCCTACAAGATGCCGCGCAAGCGCTGGGACAATGATGCCGCTTTTCCCAAGCGGCATCTCTATTTGAACCTGTTCCATGCTCCCGCCGAAGACAGCAACATCGAGTATCAATTCAGCTTCCTGACAAAAAAGGAGGCCGGGTTCGCGACGCTGACAATTTCTGGTTTAAGGTTGGCGAAATTCTCGACATCCTCGAGCCGGTCGACGTCAATGATTATCTGCTGAACAATGATGTTGCGCAGTTCGGAAACGACAAGTTTCGGCTGGCCAATAAGGCTCTCTTCAAGCTGCATGACATCATACACAAAAGCAGGTCAATCAACTTCTTCCTGGAGCGCGGCGAGGACCTCGACAAGGTTCTCAATATCTTCATCCGCGTAAACAGCGGCGGCACCCAGCTCAATTATTCCGACCTGCTGCTGTCCATCGCCACGGCCCAGTGGAAGGACAAGGACGCACGTGAGGAGATCACCGAATTCGTTGACGAGGTAAATGCCATCGGCGACGGCTTCAACATCAACAAGGACTTCGTCCTGAAATGCTGCCTCGTCCTCGGCGGATTTCGGGAAATCGCCTTCAAGGTGGACAATTTCAACAAGGCGAACATGCTCAATATCGAGCGCCAGTGGGAGGACATCGCCAAAGCGATCAGCGCCGCAGTCATCCTGCTGGCCAATCTCGGCTATCACCGGGATACGCTGACATCCAACAACGCCCTGATCCCTATCGCCCATTATCTGAAGAAGATTGGCGCCCCCAATAATTTCGCCATTGCATCGAAATATGAGGCTGACCGCAAAGCCATTTTCAAATGGCTGGTGATCGTTCTCCTTAAGCGCACGTTCAGTGGTCAGCCCGATAACGTGCTTCGTCCTATTCGTGAGGTCATCAACGGCGCCGCCCAGGGCTTTCCGTTCGAGGAGATCGCAAACAAGCTCAAGGGCGGCACAAAATCCTTGTCATTCGACGAAGACGAGATCGTGAGCCTGCTCCACTACAGCTATGGCGAGGCGTACACCTACTCTGTTCTAGCATTCCTTTACCCGACGCTGGATTTTCGTAACAAGTTCCATCAAGATCACATTTTTCCGAAAAAGATGTTCACCAAAAAGCGCTTGTCGAAGGCAGGAATCGACGATGAAGACGTTGAATTCTTCATCGCAAATTTCAACAGCCTCGCCAATTTGCAGCTACTTGAAGGGGTTCCAAATCAGGAGAAATCGGGCAAGGATTTCGATGCGTGGTTGAATGATAAATATGCCTCCAAGGCTGATCGCAAAGACTATATGGCTAGCCGGATGATGCGCGCTGAGAGCCCCGAGGCTTGGCAGGCAATCGCACAGGCCGCCGAAATCAGGCGCGAAAACCGCGAGGCCATCGCCACGTGCGAACAGGCCGCCCGCAAGGCCAAGCGGCGGGTGCGATGCACAATCAGCATTTTAGCGGAGGGCCAGACTGGAAATTGATTGGTGCGATAACCCGGTTCAGGATCGATCCGCCGTCGCTCGCACCGATCATTGCTTACACGCGGCATGCCCGAGAGCATACGGTAGAGACAGTCGAGATAATCAATCCTCTACGAAAAAGTCCTCATCCATCCGCTTGACCGAGATGGTGTGGCTTACCCGGACGCCTACATCATGCTCGACCAGCAATTCCGCCAATCGCTCGCCGTCGATCAATATCACACGCTGCGGAATATGCCGGACATACTCCGTAGCGGGCGCGCTGAAACCCGACGTGGTGACGAATACACCTTTGGTTGCGCCAAGCCCCACCAAACTGCCGACAAATGCCTGCATCTCTGGGCGGCCAACGGAGACGTGCCGAGCGTACCGCTTAGCTTGAATGTAAATGCGATCGAGCCCCAGGCGGTCCTCGTCGATCACGCCGTCCACCCCTCCATCGCCGCTCTTTCCTAAACTGCGCGCGGCGCGATCGTGACTTCCGCCGTAGCCCATCGCAACCAAGAGTTCGACTATCAGCCTTTCAAAGAAGGCCGGGCTTTGCGCCAATACGCGGAGCAGAAGGTCAGCCTTCAGCGCTACCTGAATCGCTGAGTGCGCTGCCTCAATTTGCTCCTCGGGCGTCGCCTCAGACGCGACCGCGGCTTTGGCGGCAGGCTCCTCCTCCCCCGCAGTGCCCCCACTCTTCTCGTAAAAGTCGCGGAAGGGAGCATAGGTCTTGAGCAGGTTCACGTCGATCGCGGCGGGACGTGGGGGGGGCCCCCCACCCCCCCCCCCCCCGGGGGGCGCTCG
>NZ_JBBJUK010000010.1:0-11081 GCF_037723805.1 Sphingobium fluminis | reverse complement strand
CGCATCTTCGGCTAGGTCGAGGCCGGCCGGGTCGAGCCGGTCGAGTGGATTGTAGCGGGCAGGGGGCTGCCCTGATACTTCGAACGGGTCGAGGCACCAGACCTTGCCTTTGGTGGTGCGCGCCCTGGCAGTGACACGGGCGTTCTCGCCCTTGGGGTCGATGCATATCACCGAGCGGTTGAGGGTCAGCAGATTGGGGATAATGGTGCCGACGCCTTTGCCGCTGCGCGTCGGGGCCATCGTCAGCAAGTGGGCGGGACCACCATAGCGGAGCAGCTTGCCGGATTTGGCCGATCGACCGATCAGCAGATCGCCTTCACCGGATTCCAGACCGCGCACATCCTCGCGGGATCCAAAGCGAGCCGAGCCAAGCAGTTCGTTGCGGCCGACGCGACCGTTGATCCGCCAGACAGCAACCATCACCATAGCGAACGCGCCCCAAGCGATAAGGCTAGCTACGACCTCGGGCAAAAGCCTGCTGGCCAGGTACTGGACGACCAGGCACACCACGAACGCGCCGACGATCGCGCGAACCCATCCTATCCCCCGATCGCCCCCGACCAGTGGGCCAGCCATACGCCTCTCCTAGTTATCGTATTTAACAGCAGTTCCTGCCGAATCTTCGATCATGGCGGCCCAGGCACCGAGGATTAGGCCTTCTGCCTCTTCGCCATCTTGGCTCGCGATCGTTCCGCACATGCCTAAGATGTTGGCCAGCTCTTGTGCCTTTGCCACCCCGCCGCGCTCCAAAGTGGCCGCTATGACCGAGAGGGCTGTTCCCATTGCCTTCACAACAGCGTCGTCACTCATTGACCGCTTCTCCCGTCTCTGGCCCATCACGGAGCCGTTTCAGCAGATCGGCCATCAACGCATGATCGCGCTCACGGGTCAGAAATAGCGGCAGCTCGCGTTGAAGGAGCGGGACGAGCTGACGGCCGGTCGGCGTGTCCTGGTCTATGTGGTGGAGAATAAAAGCGCCAAGCATGATGCGTTCGCGGGTTTCAGCTTTACGGCGAGAGGCCGTTAGCCGAGCTTCCAACGCCTTGCGACGCTCGCGCAACTTGCGCTCGTCCTCGCGCATTTTCTCAAGGCGCTCTTCAACGGGTGTCCGTGCCATGCGGTCCTCCTATGGCAATTCGCTATAGCAAGCAGAACGCCATGAGGATACCTTAGCGAAGATAAGGGCACGCTTATACATTGGTTCCCAATGTGCGTGGTCCTCGTGGGGGCGTTGCCCCCGCCGGACGGCTTCCCCCTTAAGTGAAGGAAGTAAGGAGGCGCGCGGCCCGTGGCGATCTACCATTGTTCCGTCAAAGTCATCTCGCGGGCCACTGGGCGCAGCGCGGTGGCCGCCGCCGCCTATCGGTCGGGCGAGCGGCTGACGGACGAGCGCCTGGGTAAATGCCACGACTACACGCGCAAGTCGGACATCGAGCATCGCGAGATCATGGCCCCCGATCGCACGCCCGACTGGATGCTCGATCGCTCGCGCCTGTGGAACGGCGTCGAGGCGGCCGAGAAGCGCAAGGACGCCCAGCTTGCCCGCGAGGTCGAAATCTCCCTTCCGCGAGAATTGGACGCGGAGGGGCGGCGCGCCCTGGTCGACAGCTATGTGCACGAACAGTTTGTGTCCCAAGGCATGATTGCAGACGTATCGCTGCACCGAGGCCATTCGGCGGACGGGCAGGAGCAGCCGCACGCGCATGTCATGCTGACCATGCGTGACCTAACCGGCGAGGGATTTGGGAAGAAGAACCGGGACTGGAACGCGGCCGAGCGGCTTGATGGGTGGCGTTCAGCATGGGCAGACCATGCCAACCAGGCGCTGGAACGGGCCGGGTTCGATGAGCGCATAGACCATCGGTCTCTCAAGGATCAGCGCGAAGCGGCGCGCGATCGGGGTGACTCCGAAAGGGAAGAAGATCTAGGCCGGGAGCCTTTGGGCAAAGTGCCGTTGTCGGCGGTGGCGATGGAGCGCAAGGGCACCCCCACCGAACGCGGCGACGAACAGCGCGGGGTGCAGGCACGCAACCGGGAGCGGCGCGAGCTGACTCAGCAGCTTCGCGAATTTAGCGCCAGGATCGCGGAAACGATGCGCGGAATCGGCGACAAGGCCAGGGACATGACGCAGATGCTGCGCGACCGTCTCAGCGCGGCATGGGGTAGCCCGGACGAGGATCGCGGCGCGGCCGAGCGGATCGCGGAGGCGACGGCACAACGGGGCAAGCGTGATCGTGACGCCCCAGAGTCAGGGAGTGCTGCCAATCGCATCGCGTCCCGCATGGGTAACAAAGGCGGTTCCGATCACGACCAGGCCGAGCGTGATCAAGAGCGAGATCGAGCAAAGGATCAAGACAGAGAGCGATAGTGTTTGGTGTCAAAACCGACCGGTTTTGACACCCCCTAACGGCATCAACAATATCACGGGTTTACGGGTGTCAAAATCCCGTGTCAGAAAGTGGCATGGAAGTTGGCTATGCGCGGGTGTCTCGCGGCGACACTCAGGATATTGGTCCTCAGATCAGTGCGCTCGCCGCCGCCGGTTGCACTTCGATCTATCGGGAAGAGGCATCTGGGGGAGACACCGGACGGCGCGAGCTAGCGCGTGCGATTGGATCATTGTCGCCAGGCGACGTGCTTGTCGTTTGGAAACTCGACAGGCTGTCTCGTTCGCTCCGCGACCTTCTTTTCACGTTAGAAGGGATAACGGCGGCCGGCGCTGGTTTTCGGTCGCTCACGGAAGCGATCGACACCACCACCGCGCCAGGTCGGCTGATGATGCAGATGCTAGGCGCGTTTGCCGAATTTGAACGAGCGATGATCCGAGAGCGGACTATGAGCGGCCTTGCACATGCCCGCAAAGCAGGCCGACGTCTCGGTCGCCGGCCTAGCCTCACTGGCCAGCAGCGCGCCGAAATTATCGCCCAAGTAGAGGCAGGCAACGGTTCTCCGGCCCAGCTCGCCAGCTTGTTTCGTGTGTCGCGATCGACGGTTCAACGCGTATTGCGGGATCATCGGAAGCGAGCAGAATGACGCTATCTCCTGCTGGGAAGGATGGGCGGCTGAGGCACATTCCGGTCCGCAAGCGGCCTTGCGCCTTCGGCAACATGGGAACATATAGTGAACAAACTGCTAGGAGATTCGAGCCGCTTGGATTATTCGTCACACATCAAAGCTCATAGGTTGTTGTCATACGCAAACCCTAGAGCTATCCAGGTTTTCGAATCACATAAAGGGTTATGCGTATGGGTCGGCCACGGGCGAACAAGCCAAGGAGCGAAGTAACGAACGTTCGGCTGACGGAAGAAGAAAAGGCAGCTTTTGACGCTAAAGCGTTGGAGCATGGTTTCGGAAACGTAAGTGAATATATAAGATACCTACATAATCAGCACGTTAGTGTTACTACTACGGCTAAAGAGCCGGATGATTTCAAGGCCCTCTTTCCTAAAAAGCTAATTCGCTCTTTTCATAAGACGAAAAGCGGGGAAATGATCTGGGGCGATAGTAGGTCATATCTTTTTAATGGCGCTAAGCCGAACAGTGTTGACTTGATTATGACAAGTCCACCATTTGGATTAGTGCGCAAAAAGAGCTACGGAAATGAGGATGCTGACGAGTATTGCAACTGGTTCCGGCCTTTCGCTGAGGGATTCAAGCGAGTTCTGAAAGACGATGGCTCACTTGTAATAGATATTGGTGGAGCATGGGTTCCCGGTCAGCCAACCCGCAGTCTTTACCACTTTAAGCTCTTAGTTATGCTGGTAGAGGAATACGGCTTCCACCTTTGCCAAGAGCATTATTGGTGGAATCCGGCCAAATTACCGACGCCGGCAGAGTGGGTGAACGTGCGTCGTGTTCGGGTAAAGGATGCGGTGAACACGGTGTGGTGGCTTTCCAAGACACCTTTTCCCAAAGCAAACAATCGTCGAATTTTGGCTCCTTATTCTAAATCAATGAAGAGCCTTCTGGCGAACGGTTACATTGCTAAGATGAGGCCTTCTGGTCACGATATTTCCGAAAAGTTTATGCAGGATAACGGTGGTTCTGTTCCACCTAATCTGCTTGCTATTGCAAATACGGAATCGACGAGCCGATATCAGGAGCATTGCCGCGATAACAACATTCCTATTCATCCAGCCCGCTTCCCGCCACAATTGCCGGAGTATTTTATTCGGTTCCTGACAAGTGCCGGCGACGTAGTTCTCGATCCGTTTGGAGGATCATGTGTCACTGGCGCGGTTGCGGAAGCGCTAGGGCGGAAGTGGGTCTGTTGTGAAATGTCGGAAGAGTATCTGAACGGTGCTCTTGCGCGTTTTGAGCCGACGCCGATCCCCCTACTCAAGGATCGCCCCGCTAGCTACGAGATCGCTCCTCCTTGTGCGGTGCCGGTAAACGAGGAAGCCACTCCCTTGTTCGCCGATGGTGGCGCGGCGCGACCCAAGGCAGCACCCATTAAGCCGGTGAAGGTTCAGCCAGTAGAGGAGACGCGGCCTGCACGAGCGAAAACCGCTTCGCCCAGGCGGAGAGTTCATTACGCGTGATGCCGGCGAAGTCGATACTCCCCGGAACGCTGGCCGAGAGATCGGCCAGCGGAGGTGCATTGCGTGAGATCGCCACTAGAGAGCGTGCGATGATTGAAGCCGTATCGCCGTCAGAGGAATAGCCCCGCGCGTATCGTACAATCTGATCGACGGCCTCGCGGAAGCGGGCGGTTGAAGTGTCGCCAGCAACATATTTGACCTCAATGATCGAAACGACCGCGCCGGCCTGTTGATCGACCACAACGAGGTCAGGGCGATCAGCACCAATTGCGAGGTTGAAAGCGGCAAGGATGCTGCGCGTCAGAAGCTCGGACGGCTCGAGATCGGGCGAGGTGTAGAGGTTGGTACGCTGCTGCCAGTACACGGCGAACCGCCCTGTCGTGACGATCGGCAATGCCGTTTCGCCGGCAAGCAGATTGATCCGCAGCGTCTCGCCGACGGCATCGGCCAAGGCTTCGCCTACCGCCAATCCTACTGCCAGTTCAAACCGACGCCAATCTTCCAGCGGTCCCAACAGCGCCGATCGCGCTACCCGGTCGATCGCTGCCGGATCGCCGCGTTCGATGCCTTGTAGGAGAACGTACGCTTCCACCGCCAGACGGTAGACTTGTCGGCGGCTGCGCGAGGCGCTTCGGATAGCACCGGCACCAGGGCGCTGACCAATGGCAACCGACCGCAGCGGCTCGCGCAGGGCTTCAAGCCGTTGGACGGCGCGCATCTCTCCCTGTGCTTGCTCAATCACGGCAAGGTAGGGAGAGGCCGGACCCTGCCAGCCTGAGAGCCGCGCTGTGTATGTAGCAGCCTCACGTAGCACCCAGGCCAGAAGGAGGTTTGGCCCAGTGTTGAACGAACGCACCGGTTCGTTGGCTACGATCGCCGAGGGGAGCCCGCTTTGGAGGCGATGAAGCCAGGTCCTCCGTGCGTCGATACGCCCACGTGCGACCGCATCATCAATTCGCGTGCGAAGTGTCAGCAGGCTTTGCGCCTCATGCGGGTGCGTCAGGACATAGCGCACTAACTCGCGGACAGGCCCCGATATCGCCCAATGTCCGCGCAGCATATCAAGGTCGCGTTTGGCATCGATGCGCGGCGTCTCGCCGGCAAGGTGGTCGCCTCGTCGGAAATACCGCAGGAGCAGTGCGGCCGAAAAGTCGATAATGGCCGCGTCAATGGTCATTAGATCGCGACGGACTCGAGCCGTGTTTTTACCTGGCGTGCCTGCCCTTCGGCGAGGCCAAAGGCGGCCACGGTCGCATCGGCGATCGCCATCGCGTCTTGATGGACGATACCGTCGAGCATGGGCAGGAGCAGCATGTCGAGCGCATCCAACGCGGCCAAACGCATGGCATCGTTGGCAGGACCGAAAAAGGTAGCCGCAGGATCGAGTACGCGGATCGCCTTGATAGCGTCGATGATGGGCGCAGGCCCGATTACGCGCACCGCGTTGATTGCGCGCCATAGATCGGCAAGCGGGCATACCGCTTCGCCGGCAGGCTCAGGTGCTGCCGGATCTAGGTGTGCCAAGAACGAGCGGACGAACTCTCGGAGGTCCGTAGGCGCATCGACATACACCCAGCCAAACCGGCGGCTTAGTGCGTAAGACATTTGGTAGAGCGATGCTTTGTCGATCGAGTTGATCGTCGCCAACAGACGCCAGGCCGGTCCCGGCGCGAACTCATGGTCGGCCGCACCCGCCTTTGGTTGCGGCAAAATGACATACGGCTGGCTATCTTTGTCGCTCAATTCCGTGCGGTAAGGAAGCGTCGTTTGCTGGCCGCTTAGCACGGTGAACAGCGGGCCAATCACCTTGTCGATATCGCAGCGGTTCAGCTCATCGATGATGAGGGGTTGATCGAAAGCTCGAAGCAGGATGCCCGGCACGAAATCGACGTCGCCACCACCGATCGGCTGATAGCCACCAATAATATCCTGTGAACTCCAGTCAGACGAGCCGGTGATTAGAGTCCATTTGCCGCCGGGGAGACTGTTGGCGATCCAACGGGCCAGAGAGGTCTTCCCAGTGCCGGGCGGCCCATAAAGCATCAGATGCTGCTTGCCCGATTGAAGCATCGCATTGATTTGTCGATAAACGGCGGGGTCGATGCCGAGTAGGTCCGGGTTCTCCGGCACTTCAAGATGCGAGAAATCTAGCGGTTCGCCGTTGTCGTCGGTGTCCTCCTCCGCAACGACGGCGGCGACCTCGGGCGGCGGCCCGGCATTGTCCCAGGCGTGCGACAGGTCGGCCTTCAGACGATCTAGGTCGGCGTCCTCGCTCAGGTCGTAAACCGGGATCAGGCCCGCTGCCCCGCCTTTTGGACTGATTGTGATCGCGCCATGTAGCGCATCAACCACCTCGCCATAGGTAATGTCACGGGGAGCATCCGCCACCGTCAGTTGGAAGGTGTCGGTGCGCGGTCGAATGCCGAGCAAGCCCGCAAAAATGTATTCCTGTTCTGCCTGGAGTCGCTTCATTCCGCCGGTTGTGACGTTCAGCGAGAAGCCATCGCCTGACGATCCGGGCGGGAGCGGTCCATGAAACATAAAGATCGCTTGCGCCTCGAACTCGTCAAACCGCTCGAACGGCCCGTCGCCCGTTTTGAACAAAGGCAGTAGCCTTACTGCCAGGCCAGCCTTGTCTCCCTGCGAGGTATTAGAGCCGCCAATGCCAGCTTCGTCGAGATCACTCGGCAACGCCGCAGTCGCAGGGACAGTCGTTACGTCCACATCGAAAAGCCACCTGATCGGCTTCGATCGTGAATACGCGATATTCTGCCAGTCGCCCGTATCCAGATTGATACCGTGATTTGCGAGGCTATTGCCTAACTTAAATCCGGATTGTGAAAACTGGAGCCCGCGATCTTTAAGAAAGGTCTTCAGCCACTTATAAAAGGCTGCCTGGCCCCCAGTTACCCCCGCCATCTTCGAATCCTGTTTCGCCCTGATTTAATTGTGCAACCTAGCGATCAAGGGCGCGGTCGTAAAACGACAATGGCGATCACCGCGCTAAGCTACTAACGTTCTTTACGAATAAGCGACTAAGCGATATAAGCCGCTTAACCGCTTAGTAGGAGCAGCAGCTATGCAGGTATGGGCCGTGATCGCTCAGAAAGGTGGGCAATCCAAGACCACGCTTTCCACCGGATTCGCCGTTGAGGCGGCGCGTGAGGGAGCGTCGGTTGTGATCCTTGATGCCGACGATCGGCAGGGGTCGGCGCTCTACTGGTCGGAGCGCCGCGACATGGACGACGTGATGGTGAAGGATAGCAGCGTCGCCGGCCTGCCGCTTCACGTCTCGCGCGGGCGGAGCAGTGGCAAAATCGACCTAATCATCATCGACACGCCAGCAAACTCGAAGGACATTGCCATGCTCGCGGCCGAGCAGGCTGACTTCGTTATCATCCCTGTCGCGCCGCGCGGGCTGGATGTTCATTCGGTCTTGCAGACCGTGAAGCAGGTCCAGCAGGCGGGCACGCCGTTCGCGGTTATCCTGACCCAGGTGCCGCACCAGGGCGGGGAGGGGCAGGAGGCCCATGCCGGCTTTGCGGCAAAGGGCGTCACGCTGTTCGACAGCCGCCTCCATTTCCGCAAAGATTACTACAAGGCGACCCCGCTTGGCAGGACCGCATCTGAGACGGAACCCGACAGCAAGGCGGCAGCTGAATTGCGTAGTGCTTTCGGCGAGGCTAAGCGACTAAGCGGTTATACGACTAAGCAAGTAAGCGAGGTAGCATGATGGCGAGGAAGCCTTCCGCGCTGGCCGGTATTTTCGACGACCAGCCAGAGGAGCCGGTACCGGCACCCGTTGCTGAGCCTTCCCCCATGCTGCAACAGGCGGCGTTACCTCGTCGATCGCGCCGCGATGCGAATGCGCCGACACAGACCAAACGCAGCAGCCATCCTGGCAAGAAGCCGGTGTTGATCCACATTCCTGAGGACATGCATCGCGCATTGCGCCAGCTCAGCGTTGAGGAAGGCGGAGAGCCACTCACCGTCATTACCGAACGCCTGCTGCGCCAGTATCTGGTCAAGCGGGGGCACACCAGGTTTGCGCCATGAGCAAGCGGCGTGATCCCAATCCCGAGTTCGACCTGTTTATCCCGGCGCTGGGTGATCTGCCACTCCGCGACCAGCGAGAGGTAATGGAACGGCCGTTTTTTTCGCTTCAAAAGAGGAAACGGCTCAAGCCTATCGAATATCGCAGTCCGGACGGCGAGGCGTGGGTGCGTGTTCAAGCGATACCAGATTACGGTATGGCGACGATCTGGGACGCTGATATCCTCATATGGGCCGCCTCTACGCTCAATCGCATGAAGCAAAAGGGCGTGAATGATATTCCCCGAACGCTGACAACAACGCCCTACGATTTATTGCGGGCGATTAAGCGCAGCACCGGAGGAAGGGATTATCAGGAGTTGCAGGCGGCTTTGCTTCGGCTCCAGACTACTTCCATCACGACTTCGATCCGCGCGACAAAGCGCCGACAAAAGGCTGGGTTTAACTGGCTCGACAGTTGGACGTTCGATACCGATGCCGACACTGAGCAGCCGCGAGGAATGACTCTAACGCTTTCGGATTGGGTTTATGAGGGCATCGTCAACGAGAAGTCGTTGTTGACCATGCACCCCGATTATTTCCTTCTTTCTGGCGGATTAGAGAGGGCTCTGTATCGCATCGCGCGCAAACATGCTGGTTCGCAGCGTGGCGGGTGGCTCTGCCGGGTCGAATTGCTCCGCGACAAGACGGGTAGTGACGCCCAGCCAAAAGAATTCAACCGAATGCTTCGGCGCGTGATCGAGGCCGACCAACTGCCCGAATACGCAATGGAATTGACCGAAACAGCGGACAAAAGTCCCGCCGTCATGTTCAGACTGCGCGGCGAAGCTGAGGCTGTCGCGCTGGCGGAGAGGATGAGAGCCGAAGACGAGCGGCGCGCACGTTTCGACGCCGATCGACGCCGCGCCGATGAGGTGGACACCCGCATGGATCAGCTTGCCGGCCGGCGGCGCTAACTATCGGGGTTTCACCCACCGCAGATCAAACTATCGGGGTATCACACACCGAGAGCCGAGCCGTGCAGCCTTAGCGATGCGCCGTCCTAGAGCTTGTGACCCGGCGGTCTGTGGATAACTGCCACGAAAAGCCCGTTTAATGCATCGCGGGAGTCGGGGGATCACCCACCTTTGCTTCGGGGGATCACCCACCGCTCTATCGGGGTATCACACACCGAATCACGGGGTTTCACACACCAGGAGTTTTGCTAAGCACCTGATAGAATGAGAAAGATTCGGCTTTCTGGATCACTTAACCTTATTAACGATTCCTATTTAACAGAATCACTTAACCCCGCCCGCCACAAGCACTTTGACCAAAAGGGATGTGGAATTGGCCTGAAAGGCCAATGCGCTTTCGTTGCGTGCCGGCAGAGCCGGCACAGAGCGGCCATAGGCCGCTGGCTTCCCAGGGGGGAAGTGAAGCCAGCGCTGCGCTTTCTTCTTTGAAGGCCCGCAAAAGCCATGCCAAGGAGGTGGGTGCTTGCGCGACTGGTGCCCGCTTTCGTTATCAACCGAGGTCGGCCAATCCGGCGAACTCGCGCTGATCGTAATAGCGGATCTTCTCCACGATGAGCGGAGCTTGCCCTTGGAGCATCAGTAGCTGGTCGGTGGGTGACATTCGCATGATCTCGTCAGGATTCATGAGATTACGAGCCGCAATGTGCGTGCCGGCGGTACGCGTGAGCTTGGCTCCATCGAGTCTGCTGCCCTGCGAATATCCCGCTGTCTGATATTCTAGGGTTTCCTGCCCTAGCGTCTTCGACAGCAATTCCGCTGTGGCGAGATCGTTCACCCCGAACGCTTGAAACACCCCAGCGTTCGACATGAAGGTGCCCGCGCGTTCGCCATAGAGGGCACGTAGCTGGTGCATATCCTGCAAGATCGGCCAGAGCTGTAATCCGTATCCGGCCATCAGCCCCATCGCCCGCTCGACTGGTTCGAGCCTTCCCAGGGCGGCGAACTCATCGAGCAGGAACAGAACGGGCCGCACCGGTTTGACGGGCGAGCGCGCCATGTCGGTGAGCGCCTGGGCGACCAGCAGGCGCAACCAGCGGGAATATGCATCGAGCCGGTCAGGGGGGAGGCACAGAAATACCGTGGAAACCCCCTCTTTCAACTCTGCGAAGGTGAAATCCGAGGCCGATGTGCTGGCGACGATCCGGGGGCTGTCGAGAAAATGGGTGTGCCGCTGGGCCGACGACAACACTCCTGCCGCCTCGCGATCAGACTTGCCGAGCTGGCGATTGGCGGCACGGGCGATAAGGCCGCCGGCGCCGCGACTGTCCTGCATGAGAGTGAGCAGATCAGCGAACCGTTTGGGGGCAAGCGTCAGATAGTCGCGTACCGTCGCCAGGGTGCGATGCTCGCGGTCCTCATGGACTACGGCATAGAGGATCAGCCCAGCGATCAGCGCCTTGGCTTCCTCGTTCCAATGAGCATCTCCGCCTTGCCCTGCAGGATCGTAGACCAGCGCGTCTGCCAGCGTCAT
>NZ_JBBJUK010000009.1:0-80879 GCF_037723805.1 Sphingobium fluminis | reverse complement strand
TCGCGGCCACACCCCATCGCAAACAGGGATTTGCCGATCGGGCAATAGGAGCAACCTGTACCAGTCGCTCGAAAGAATCATGTCGTCCGCGGCCCGTTCATCGCGCGCGACAAAAGGGGAGAGGAGGGGCACCACCGCCCAGCGCCGGCAACGATCGTCCTCCCCGTGACGAAAGCGACGCAACGTGCTATATTGTCAGTATGGCAAGTCGACTGAAACGATCTGAATCCCCGGACGCCGATCTTTGGCCGATCCTCGAAGCTGCCGCACGATATGACGACGGCGCCGCGGCTCGGTCGCATTTGGATGCTGGCCGCCCGATCTATTATGGTGAGAAGGATACGCCTCCCGGCCTGGTCGTGAAGGAATATCCTGACGGCCGCCGCGAGCTGGTCCGTTTCGATCACATGGGCGAACATCGCGTCCGCGACGCCGCGTGAAACCGCAACTATGGGTGTTTGCCGGCCCCAACGGGGCCGGAAAGTCGACGCTTGTCGATCGCTACGTCGCGCATCGCCTGCCCGTGGTAAACCCGGACAACATTGCGAAGACCTTACCTGCTGAATTGCTAGACACCCAAAGGGTGATTCATGCCGGCCGATCGGCTGTCACCGCGCGCAGAACCCTACTTGCTGAAGGCACAAGCTTCGCGATCGAGACCACATTGACTGGTCGAAGTGAACTTGACCTGATGCGGGCGGCGTCAGCCGCCGGCTACAAGGTCAACCTTGTCTATATCGGCCTGGGCGACGTGAGCTTTTCAATTGGCCGTGTCCGCAGTCGTGTTGCCAGCGGCGGTCACGACGTACCGTTGCAGGATTTGTTACGCCGATTTTCGCGCAGCTTGGGAAATCTCCCGACCGCCATGCAACTGGCCGAGCGGATCTTGCTGTTCGACAACAGCAGCAGGCGGCTTCAGCTCATTTTCTCGCGGGAGAAGGGCAGGGTGAAATACCGCTCCTCTGCCATGCCGCAATGGGTCGAGGATATCCTTTAGATATCCCTCCGCAATCTCGCATCCGATGACGCATGTGATCGCCTTCAACGCTTGAATCGACTTCTCCGCCAGCTCAACACCAGCAATTTGAAGCTGCCCAACCCGCCTGCTCCTCCTGGGGAGCATCGCGTCGCGAAGCGGCGCGTCCGACGTTTCCGGAAGCGCTGTCGTTGAGATTGTGCGTTTTGGGTTCGTTTCATCCCTTCGCCGTCAGGCGTTAGAGCGTTGGCCGACTAGGCCAACTCCGTTTCTCCCTATTATATATGAATCCATTAGCGGTTGCGGATCAGTTTGAGACTCACGCTCCTGCGCATCGATGGCAGCACCGAGACGAGCAAGGATCTTGCCCAACGGACCGTCGACAACACTTTCAGCCAATTCACGGCATGTCAGTTTGGAGCGCATATACTCGATCTCTTCGAGCCGATCGGTTTCCCGCTGAAGTTCATCGTCGGGAAGTGGGGCAGGGCGCATCCAACGTGGAAGATAGTCCATGAGCGATTTCGGCAGCAATGGCCGGTAGGCATTGGAGGTCTGCTCGTAGCGAGGGCCGGGGCCTTCTGCCTCGATCCGCTTGAACCGGCGCTGGCGTACCAGGAAACCGATCCGCTCTAGTATCCGCAGAGCGCGTGCGACCGTAGCACGCCCTAGGCTGGTGGCCTCTGCAAGATAATCATAGCTCGGGAAGACTTTGCCGTTGTTCAGGCGCGAGAGGGTAAGGATTTCCTCGAACACCCTCACGCTCGCGCTGGTCAACGTCGTCAGCAGGGCCTCGGTAGGAGACAGAACGCGGCCATTAAGTCGGGCCTCACTGCGTAGCTGGCGTCCTGCTTCAACAAGGCGTCGCGCCATGCGAAGCAGCTTGTCCGTTTCTCCCTTGGCAGGGGCCACGAAAAAGACATGCTCGAACGTGCCGGCCTCAACGCTGTCGCGCAGGACACGCGCACCAGTGGGGTGCGGCGCGCCCGATCTAGCCTTGCGCGCTGGTTGTTTGCGTTTAGAAAATGCGCCCGCGAGCGCCTCGCTTAGGGTAAACGTCCCCATTCGTCCCTCCCTGGAGAGGGCCGTCACCGGACAAAAAGATAGCGTGGCGCGAAGCGCGCATCCTTGAACCGACGATCGGAATGGAGTAGGGAGAAGGGGTAGTTGACCCGGTTCGACGTTTGGCGACGTCGCTCCACTATTCCAACGGGATGCCCGGCCTTCGTGCCGGGCTTTCCTTTATGAGGTCACAGCCTCCCCTTTCTTCCAAGCTGATCGACAGGATCATCGACTGCGAGATTTTCGCAGTATTGTCATGGAAGCGGAAGGACTTACGGTTCGTGCTATCGGGTAGGAAACGCCGTAAAAGTTCGTGCTATCGGGTAGGAATGGCTACCCGGATTCGTGCTATCGAGTAGCATTCAAGGCCGGTAATTCGTGCTATCGAATAGGAAATGCGCGGCGACACGCCGAATCGGAAACGTCCGATTCTCTCTCAATTGGCGAGCTGCTTGAGGCGGCGAGAGATGATGACGCGACTATGTTTTGCGCGCCGTCCAGCTTTCGGAGCCGCTGGATCAGCTTCAGCCTCAGTTTCGACAAGTCGCAATTGATATTCTGGAATCGTGTCAGCCGCAGCAATTGCCCGCAAGGCACTACGAAAATTGGCTAATTGGTTCTGATAGCCAATTTGTAGTCGGAATGTCGCCAAATCTATTTCAAGATCTTCGCCATCAACACAGGTCGAGCGTGCAACCTCATATATCCGCCGCTCGATCGGCCCGAGCTGGAAATATGCCGTGGCATAGTTGAGTACCTGGCGATCGTGGAGGATGGCACGAAACAGCCAATCGCAGAGCCGAACCTTCACGGCCTTCAGTCGTCGCTCGCCTTTGGTGGTTTTCGCGTATTTAAGCTGCGCCTCCGAAAGCCAGGAGAAAAAGCCATCCACGCCTTCACCGCCGGCCTCGATATTCGTCTTGATCTGCGTACCCTGCAGGCGCTCCAAGGCGTCCGCCAGCCGCTCATAGGAGCGTGATGAATGGTTGCTCCCTGTCACGCTGAAAAGATCATGAGCGGTAAACACGAAGTCCTGCGACACATCCTCGCCGTCCTCCATTTTGGAGGCCATAAGGCTCGCAATATAAAGGACAATTTCCTTATCGTAGATCGTCGCGACGCCCTTTGTGCTGGGGCGGACCTCGATTGAGACGCTTGGCGTGCTGTAGGCCAGTGACTTCATCCAGGCATTCTTGCTCAGGGCGAAAAATGGAAATGCCATAAGGGATCGCTCGCCCCGAACCTCTCCGGTGAGGGGGCTATCCAACAGGAAGAGTTCGCCTTGGGGGGTGCGAGTCATTGCGGCTCCATCATACCTTATTGCCCTACGCCCTTGGGCTACTTGGATTTCTACCCGAAAGCACGAACGGGCCACGCAAAACCATCGGTTAGGCGCTCAGAGGGACCGTATCAGCCCCAAGTTCGTGCTTTCGAGTATGAATCATCTGATCGCCCTCAACCGTGCCTGCGATACGGCCCAACGTCCGATAGACGGTCGGCCGCGATATCGAAAATAGCTCGGCAAGGTCGCTGATCGAATAATCACCAGTGTCATGCATCCGGCGCAGCTCTCTTTGCTGCCGCTCGGACAGCTTGGGCTTCTTGCCACGGAGCTTGCCTTTCGAACGCGCGACAGCCATTCCCTCCCGCGTCCGCATCCTGATAAGGTCTGCTTCGAACTCCGCAAAGGTGGCCAGGATGTTGAAAAACAGCTTGCCCATCGGGTCGGAAGGGTCATGCACGCTGCTACCGAGTTGCAGCTTCACGCCACGCTCCGCCAAGCTGTCACCAATCGCTCGTGCGTCAGGGACAGAGCGGGCGAGGCGATCCAGCTTAGGAACGACGAGGGTGTCGCCGCTGCGCACAGCAGCCAACGCCTGATCGAGGCCAGGACGTGCCCTATTCGTCCCAGAAAACCCATGGTCGGTATACACCCGCTCCGGCGCGACGCCCAACCGCAGCAGCGCGTCGCGCTGCGCGGCGAGATCCTGCTTATCCGTCGAACAGCGAGCGTAGCCGATGAGGGTCTGGGTCATGGCTGCGATTTGTAACGTATAGGGGGCCTTCAATGCAAAACAAATCGGACCAGTCAAATGAGACGCACCGACACGCCGCTAGCCGACGTTTGAGAACACCGAGAATGGGTGTCCGTTGAACGATCCTCCAACGGACACCGATCCCGCTTGATACACTTCGGCTGCACAGCAACTAGCATGAGCCTCAATTATCATCGGAAATTTACGATCAATCGTTGACGTGGCGATTTACATCGGATAAAACCGATACATGGAAACCGACTCTTCTCTCGCGATATTGGCGGCCTTGGGGCACCCCACTCGTCTCGACGCCTTTCGTCTGCTCGTTCGACATGAACCTGACGGGCTATCGACGGGCCAGCTCGTAGAAGCGTCGGGGCTGACACAAAGCACGTTTTCAACACATCTCGCTGTGCTTGTGAAAGCCGGGCTGGTCCTGCCTGAGAAACGCGGGCGCCAACAAATCCAGCGCGCGAACATAAAGGCGCTGAAGGATCTCATGCTGTTTCTGGCGAAGGACTGCTGCCAGGGCCGCCCCGAGCTTTGCGAACCGCTGGTTGCCGAACTCATCTGCTGCTGAAGGATTTACCGTGACTGATAAGGTCTACAATGTGCTGTTCCTGTGTACCGGGAACAGCGCCCGATCGATCCTGGGCGAAGCCCTAATGAACAAGCTCGGCGAGGGGCGTTTCCGGGCCTACAGCGCCGGGAGCCAGCCCAAGGGCGATGTGCATCCCATGGCACTGTCCGTGCTGACCGGCCTCGGCTTTGACACTGCGGGGATGCGGTCGAAGAGTTGGGACGAATTTTCCGCGCCGGGCGCGCCGAAATTCGATTTCATCTTTACCGTATGCGACAACGCCGCCGGCGAAACTTGCCCGGTCTGGATAGGGCATCCGCTCACGGCGCATTGGGGCATCGAAGACCCGGCAGCCGTAGAGGGCGAAGGCCAGCGCGAGGCATTCCTACAGGCGCTGCGCTTCCTTCAGAACCGGATTTCGCTGTTTCTCGCCCTGCCGATCGCCAGTCTCGACGAAATGGCGATGCGCAGCAAACTCAAGGAAATTGGGCAGGCCGAAGGGGCCAGCGCCAAAGCGGGAGCCGTCAAGTGACCACCGACATCATCATCTATCACAATCCCGAATGCGGCACGTCGCGCAACGCGCTCGCCATGATCCGCAACGCGGGCACCGAACCGCATGTGATCGAATATCTCAAGACGCCACCCACACGCGCCTTGCTGGTCGAACTGATCGACCGCGCCGGCATCGCCCCGCGCGATCTCTTGCGCGAGAAGGGCACCCCCTATGCAGAGCTGGGCCTGAACGAAACGTCGCTGTCGGACGACGCGCTGGTGGACGCGATGATGGCGCATCCGATCCTCATCAACCGCCCCCTCGTTGTGTCACCGCTCGGTGTAAAACTCTGCCGTCCTTCCGAAGCGGTGCTTGATCTGCTGCCGACAGGCCAGCTCGGCGCATTCGCGAAAGAAGATGGCGAACAGGTCGTGGACGCCTCGGGCCTGCGTATCGCCTGATGCTGCCAGCAATTCTGATCTTCATCGCGACGATCGCGCTCGTCATCTGGCAACCCAAGGGCCTTGGCATTGGGTGGAGCGCCATGGTCGGGGCGGTCGTCGCGCTGCTCGCGGGCGTTGTATCGCTCTCCGACGTGCCCGTGGTCTGGGGCATTGTCTGGAACGCGACGGGCGCTTTCGTCGCGATCATCGTCATCAGCCTGCTGCTGGACGAAGCCGGGTTCTTCGAATGGGCGGCGCTCCATGTCGCGAGATGGGGCAAGGGCAATGGCCGCGTCCTGTTCGCCCTGGTCGTGCTGCTCGGCGCGGCGGTATCGTCCCTGTTCGCCAATGATGGCGCGGCCTTGATCCTGACCCCTATCGTTATCGCGATGCTGCGCGCGCTGGGTTATGGCGACAAGGCGACGCTGGCATTCGTGATGGCGGCGGGCTTCATCGCAGACACCGCCAGCCTGCCGCTTGTCGTCTCGAACCTCGTCAACATCGTGTCGGCCGACTTCTTCAAGCTCGGCTTCGGCGAATATGCGAGCGTCATGGTGCCGGTGAATCTGGCAGCAATCGCCGCCACGCTCGGCGCGCTGATGCTGTTCTTCCGTCGCGACATACCGGCAAACTATGATGTCGCCGCGCTGCGTGCGCCGCGCGCGGCGATCCGGGACGCCGCGACGTTCCGCGCAGGTTGGGTCGTCCTCCTGCTTCTTCTCGTCGGCTTCTTCTTGCTCGATCCGCTGGGCGTGCCGGTCAGCGCGGTTGCCGCTGCCGGCGCAATCCTACTGCTTGCAATCGCGGCGAGGGGGCATGTGATCGAAACCCGCAAGGTGCTGCGCGGCGCGCCGTGGCAGGTCGTCATCTTCTCGCTTGGCATGTATCTCGTGGTCTATGGTCTGCGAAATGCAGGACTGACCGACCACCTCGCCGCGCTGCTCGATCGCACCGCGCAAGGCGGGGTATGGGGTGCCGCGCTCGGGACCGGCGTGATCGCTGCCGTCCTGTCATCCGTCATGAACAACATGCCGACGGTACTGGTGGGCGCGCTGTCGATCGACGCCACGCACGCCACCGGGGCGGTGAAGGAAGCGATGATCTACGCCAATGTGATCGGCTGCGATCTTGGCCCCAAGATCACGCCCATTGGCTCGCTTGCCACCCTGCTGTGGCTTCATGTCCTGGGCCAGAAAAACATCAAGATCGGGTGGGGCTATTACTTCCGCGTGGGCGCGACGCTCACCGTTCCCATCCTGCTCATCACCCTTGCGGCGCTCGCGCTGCGTATTGGAATTGCCTGATGCCTATCCGCGACCTTCCCGATCCCGACACGCTGCCCGCGCTTGATCCGGCCTTTATCCACCACCGGGCAGCGGCAGGGCTGGGGGCGCTCGATCCCGCACCGCGCATTCTGCTGCTCTATGGCAGCCTGCGCGAACGGTCTTTCTCCCGTCTCGCGGTCGAGGAATCCGCGCGGCTTCTGCGCCTGTTCGGCGCGGAAACCCGCATTTTCGATCCATCTACACTGCCGCTGCCCGACCAGATAGCGGGTGACGATCATCCCGCCGTTCACGAACTTCGCGAACTGGCGCTGTGGTCCGAGGGCCAGGTGTGGTGCAGCCCGGAGCGACACGGTCAGATCACCGGCATTATGAAAGCGCAGATCGATCATCTGCCGCTGGAAATGAAGGGAATGCGCCCAACGCAGGGGCGCACGCTTGCGGTCATGCAGGTATCTGGCGGCTCGCAGTCGTTCAACGCCGTCAACACGCTTCGCCTGCTCGGCCGCTGGATGCGAATGTTCACCATTCCCAACCAATCATCCGTGGCGATGGCCTACAAGGAGTTTGACGAAGCAGGCCGTATGAAGCCGTCGAGCTATTATGACCGCATCGTCGACGTGATGGAGGAGCTGGTGCGCTTCACCGTCCTGATGCGCCCGCACGCGGTTCAGCTTGTCGATCGCTACTCCGAGCGCAAGCAGCTCGGGGTGCCGGTCGATCCCGCCACCGATCACTCCGCTATCGCGATCTCCGGCGGATAGTGGTCCACGGCGATGGGGGAGAGGCGAACATCGCGGCGAGAAGCCATCCAGATGCTCGCAATGGCCTTCGGAATGGCAGGCCTCCTCGTCCTGGCCTTCTGCCTCCCCTTCGCGGCGATGCTGCCTTTCATCATCGAGGCCCCTACGTCGCTCGATGAGTCTGGCGACCTCGCCATCGTCTCCGTCGAAATCGCCGCTCCCTTCGTGGCGGCCCTCACTATCGGTCTGGCCGCCCGATGTTTCATGAAGCCTGCTTTGTCCTGGGCCATCTACATGGCTGCGCCCGCCACGATCTGGATTGTCGGCATGGCTTGGGCGCTGGGGCGAAACTCAAGTTGACGCACAAGAAGAGCGCGCCCCAGATGAGGTCATGCCTAACGCATGTAGGCGCAGGTTGCTGTCAAAGCGCTACGGGTATCTCCGCCAATCGCGTGGTCCAAGCCGGGCTTTTCTGGCTGCGCTTGGTATCAAATTGCCGCGCACCGATGCCCTGCACCGCCAATCCGATAGTGTCTCGGCCGAAACGCGCGTTGATCCCGTCAAGGGCCGCCAGAAGCCCCGGCGCACGCGGGTCGGGGACGGCAAATAGATCGCCCTGCGATACACCGTCCGCGCACAAGTCCTCCAGCAAAACGCCGCATTTCGTATATGCTCGGCCATTCTCGAACATCGCCTCGGCCATGCGATTGGCAAAAGCGACAATGACGCGGGGATCGTTGGTCGCCGGCGACAGTCGCGCCGATCGCGATGCCGATGGAGAGTTGGCCTTGAACCGCGAGCCGTGTGCGAAGGCTATCATCCGGGTTGCGACGAGCTGCTGAGCGCGGATTTTCTCGGCCGCGCGCCAAGCACGGCGCGACAGCGCCTCACGCAGAGAAGATAGGTCGGTCACTGGCTCCCCGAAGGAACGGGTCACGGCGGTCCCCTTCAGGGCTTCCGGTTCGGGGTGAAAATCATCACACTCAATACCGTTCAGTTCGCGCACCAACCGTTCCAGCACGACGGTCCCGACATCGCGCGCCAAAGTTAGGGGGAGGGCGGCCAGGTCTGCGGTCGTGTGGACGCCCAGCGGTCTCAGCCGACCAGCCAACGCCTTGCCCACGCCCCAGACCTCGCCGACAGGCCATTCGCGAAACAGCCGATCGCGAAGGGCCTGGTCATGAAGATCGACCACGCCGCCCCAGATTTTCTCGGTCGCCTTGGCGAGAGCATTGGCCACCTTCGATAAGGTGCGCGTCGGCCCCAGGCCGACCCGTGTCGGCAATCCGACACAGCGCAGAATGGCGGAGCGAACCTGATGGGCGCCGCGAACATTCCCTAGCCCGTTGGCCAGCACCGGAAGCCGGAAGAAGCTCTCATCGATCGAATATACTTCGACCACATCGCTATGCTCGGCGATTACGGCATTGAAGCGCCGGTTCAGGTCGGCGTAGAGTTCGTAATTGCTGCTGCGAAGCTGGATGCCGTGCCGCTTGATTGTATCGCGGATTTTAAAGATCGGATCGCCCATCTTGATGTGCAGAGCCTTGGCTTCCTCGCTGCGCGAGATAGCGCATCCATCATTATTGGACAGGACGATGAGCGGCACGTTCCGCAGGCGCGGATCGAAAAGTCGTTCAGCGCTGACATAGAAATTCGACACGTCCACGATGGCCCAGCTCATGGCGGAGTCACCGTTGGTAATCCCGCACACTGGCCCGTACCACGCCCCATACCTCGACGGCATCATCCGCGACCGTCGCCGCGTAGGACATCCGAGAATTGCGCGCCTCCAGAAAGGGCACGCCCTGCCTGACGGCAAGCTGCCGGACAACGAAGCCCCCTTCGACAATGGCAATGACGATATGACCGTTGCTCGGCGTGACGTCCCGATCGACCACCACCACGTCATTATCGTGCAGCCCTGCGTCGACCATGCTCGACCCGCTGATGCGGAACACGAAGCTGGCGGCGCGATCAAGCCGCAGCAATTCTATCAGGCTGATAGCGTCATCTGCCCAATCCTGGGCGGGGCTTGGAAAGCCGGCTCCCGCCGCGCCGATGATCCGAAGCCGAAGCCCCGATGATACCGCCGCGATCGGGACCGGCTGCATCGGCGGCAGCAGCATGATGATTCCCTTCTCGGCGGAGGCTTATAGCGCCAATGAGAACGTAAAGGGAACATAATTGCGATGGATGGTGGCGATATCCAATAGGTGAGGGCGCGGATAGAGGAGGCCGTCAGGGCAACCAGCCTTTAACCGGGCATCGTTTACCGTGACACGATGTCTCGCCGGTCCTCCTTCGATCATGCCTCGCGCAACGGGCGTCGCCATACCAAGGCGCGCCGATCGGAACCGAAACCTATCTCGTTGGAAGCGAAGCTGCTGGGTGCGGCTGCTGTGCTGGGGGCCTTCGCTGGTTTGGGGTCGATCGCGGCCAGCCCCGGTGGAAGGCAACAAATAGTGTCGGCTGCACATTCCGTTGCCGTCAGCGCCGGCATTGCTCGCGCTCGCGCACCGCAAGCTGGCGATTACTGGCCTGGGTGCGATGCAGCTCGGGCGGCGGGCACCGCGCCAATCTATCGTGGCGAGCCAGGCTATCGATCTGGTATGGACGGAGATGATGACGGGATCGCCTGCGAACCCTATCATGGCAACTGACATCGGCGTCGGGACTGAGTTTCAGTTCACGAAGCGGCCTTTATGAACTGAAACGGTTCTTCCTAAAGCCTCGAATATTGCTTGAAAATCGCCGGAAACCCGCCATTTATTGACCCAATCAGTAGGGAACGGCGCAAAACTGTCTCTAGATAACAATGCGGTGAGATGCTTTTTTTTGCAGCGTCGACCGATTTTGGTCCTGAGTTGGAGTTTTCGCTGTGTCTTCCATTTCCGATTTGCTCGCCCTTTTGCCCACCATCCCACTCGCGCATGTGATCGCCCTTCTGAGTGTCGGGATTCTCGCACTCGCGTTTTTCACGGTTCACGCCGTTCTCACACTCGCCAAGGGACGGGATAAGTAATGGCTCCGCCTTGGGCAGGCCCCAAAATGCAACCATGGGCAAAGTTGCCCACGGCCTGGATCATCACCGATGAGTTGAAAGCCTTCCGTTGGAAGGATCGGCGGGGCGGACATGAGACCGCTGCGCTGATGGTGCTGGCCATTATCGCCCATCACGCCGAAACCGACACCGGCATCGCCAAACTGTCCTATATCGAGCTGGCGGCGAAGGCAGGCATCAGCAAGGCGTCGGTATCGGCCGCGCTGACCATCTTGGAAGAGCGGGGGCTAATTACGCGCGGCTCGGAAGGGAAGGGAACGTTGGGGATCGCCAACTATAACCCGACCGCTGGTTGGACGAAGTTTCCCGCCCGCGGCCTGTATAGCGGTGGCGTCGTGGCGGCATTTCAGCACTTCACGCTGCGCAACAAGAATGAGCTGTTCGCGATGAAGCTCTATTTCCTGTTCGCAGCGTTCCGGGACAATGACAGCAATTATGCCAGCATCAGCTACGATAAGATCGTGGAGAGGACCGGCATTGCGCGGGAAAGCGTGCGGGCGGGGATTTCCCTGCTGGCTGCCAATGGTCTTATCCATGTCGATAGTGCCCCGGCATGGCCTGGCGGGTCGGGCGCGGGCACCGCGCACCCCGTCCATAATCGCTACCGGCTGACCCATCTCGACAGCTATCGGCACCCCGGCACTTCTGGGCGCAGTGATGATTCTTCGGCAGCCGCAGGCTGACAGGCGCCGCGCGACCTTGGGAGCGCGGCGCCAGCGCCGCGATCAGCGGCGCAGCGCGCTGCCCGCCACGGGGGCATCGCGCCGGGCAGCGACCAGCAGAGCGGGGACGGCTTGCGCCGCCCCCAGCCATTCACGCCAATTCGTCTGCGTCCTCGTCGGCATCGATATTCTCTAGATCGTCGCCAGCCTCATCCTCGTCCGATTCCGGCTTATCAAATGCGCCGATCCGCATCGGTTCGGGCAACCACTTGCCGGGCAGGCGGCCCGATACATTGACGGCAAGGTCCGACTTCTTCTTGATGGTCGCGCAGTTTTCCGCACTGGCTTCGCCCACTTCATCACGCAGAAGGGTAATGAGCGAGGCGCGCTTCATGCGGTCGAACACTGCGATGGGGGCCGACCAGCGATCCGAGATATCAACCTGCGATGCTTTGGCGATCTGCTCGAACTGATGATGCCGATCCGAAGGGCAACCGCCCGAAAATACGGTGCCGTCCACCATCATCGCGACCAATCCCGCCAGCAATGTCATCTTGTCGTCGGGAGCCATGGCGCGGATCGCCTCAAACCGGCCCTCGGTCGGCAGCGCCGCAAAGCGTGTCGCCATCACCTCTTCGACAGGACGAACATCGCTCGTCGCCATCATTTCGTCAGGAACATCGGTCTTGACGGCCTCGGCCTTCAATTCAAGCGCCTGCCGGAAGCTGTAGGCACCATGAAGCAACTGACCGGATAGAGAGTCCAACAGAATATCCAGCGCCAGCGATGGATTGGCGGCAACCGCCTCCTGCACGATCTGCGTCTTGATCCGGGTCAGGTCGGCAAACAGGCTATTGGGGTAGAGAGGGGCAGGGCCGTTTGCCCCGCCGGTCGCTTTTACCGACTTTTCCGCCTTCGCCCGATAGATGCGCTCGGACACGGACCCGTCGCGAGAAATCCACAGTGCCACACCACCGACAGCCTTCTGATCGGCATTGTAGGAGCGCAACCCCTCCACAATGGTTTCCCGTTCCACGGCTAAGGACTCGATCCTGTCGCTATCCTCGCCTTCCTCTTCCGCTATTGCCTCGATCTGGGCGTCCAGTTCCGCCATCCGCGCCGCTTCCGTCTCGCTGGGTTCGCGCTCGGCAGGGTAGAGATAGCCCTTGTTGTAGAGGTCATAGGGCTGGTCGAATGTGGCCGTCACTTCCAGCCAGCCAATAGCCCGATATTCATCGGCAATGCCGTCCAGCTTGGCTTGAGCCAGTTCCTCTACGATCTCCGGCTGATCGGCATATCCGCCATCTCCCTGCGAAAACAGGTCGGGGGTGATGGTGCCGCCCTGATCGGCATAGGCATCGCGACCGATGAACAGAAACGCGCCGCTCTGGGTCGTCAATTTCTCCTGCGTAAGCATGGAACGGATGCTGTGGGCTTGGCCGTTCGACGCTTTGAAAACGCGAAGCTGCTCGGCGTGATCGTCGGAGAGGGTGAGCGCCTTTGCCGCCTCAAGGGTAAGCTGGTCTTTGGCGAGGATATCGATCAGCTTCGGATTGAGCGCGGAAAGCCGCAGCATCTTGGAGACATAGCTTTCCGCATAACCGAACCGGCCTGCGATCTCGGACGCGGACAAGCCGACATCGCGCAGCGACGCAAAGGCGCGGATACTGTCAGCAGGGTGCATATTCTCACGCGCACTATTTTCGGCAAGCGACAGTTCAATCGCCTCCTCCTTGGTCCGCACCTCGACGGGGAAAAGATCGTTGTTGGTGATCTTCTTGCGCTTCACCATCACTTTGAGGGCACGATAGCGCCGCCCGCCTGCGAACACCCAGAACAGTTCATCTTCCTCATAGGCGACGAGGTTCTGCAACATGCCGTGCGCGGTAATATCGTCGGCCATGGACTCGATGGCGGAAGGCTTCACCCGGCGCGCATTGAGCGGGGAAAGGCGAAGCTGCGACAGCTTGATGTCGATGATAGCCATGATGTGATCTCCTGAAAATCCGTGTCTTGGTGGGGAAGGGGAGGGTCAGCCCTCCAAGGTCGCCAGTTCATCGAACTCGGCTGATGCGCGCTGCGCGGAGTCTCCGGCATAGATCGCGCCGGTACGGGGATAGAAGAACACCCGTTCCCCCTTCTTGTAGGGGGTGCCGCCCACGCCCAGCCCATCGGCTTTCGCGCGCTTCCAATAGGGATCGCCCCGATATCGTTTGTAACTCATTGCCTACTCCTTTCCGGCTGCAAGCCGCTGCCTGCGGCATGCGGCTCTGCCTCTCCGGCGAGGAGCGGGATGGGGAGGGAGGGCAAAAATCGACCGCTGGCGCGGGCGGGCCGCCTAGTCAGGTCGACGCCCGCAGGGCGTCGGGCACCTGGGTTGGCGGACTACACGGGCGGTCTATTTTTGTTCGGGAACGAAAGGGCAGCAGCCCTTGGTGTTCCCCGCCTCAATGGCCTTCCGGGGGAAGGACTGCGGGGCCAGACCGAATGACGCCTATGTCCAGAGCGCCGGTGAAATGTTACCCAGCGTGCTGCACACAGGGGCCGGAATATGGCATCAGGGGAAACGACAAGATAATGGCAACCGCCGATGAAATGGCGATGCTTGGCGTCTATCAGCGATTGATGGTGGAAGCGAAAGAGCGCGCCATGAGTATCAATGCCCTGACTGGCGACCAGCGAGGTATTCCTTCTCCATTGGTGCATGAATATGGCATCCTGCAGATACGTATGCTGTGCGAGATTATTAGACTTTCATGTCTCGTTGCTCATGGCGATTTGGTCGCGAAGGCTAAGCCAGATCTCCGTAAGGCATTCGCTCCCGGTCAAATATTCGCTGAGCTAGAGAAAATGCACGATGACTTTTACCCTGTGCCAATGAAGCCGGAAAAAACCGAATATGGTTGGCACATGGCTGAGTATGACGGTGCGGCTTATATGACAAAGAGTGAGGTAGCCGGGGTTTGGGGCAAATGTGGTGATGTGCTGCACCGGGGCCATCTCAAGAAACTGCTGAAAACGAACAGCCCAGTGCAAAATCATTTCCTGGATCTGCAACAGTGGGGGCAAAAGATCATGAATCTTCTCAGCGCTCACCGGATCATCACGCAGAGCCGAAATCTGGCGTTCGTGTGCTTGCTTGAGGACAGTAATGGTGAGGTCAATGTCGCGCTGGGGGAAGCGGGGAGGGAGCCGGACCCCGGCTTGACTGGTAATGCGGCATGAGTGCCAGAGGCATACGGATCGTTATCGACAGCAATCGGATGCAAAGTGATGAGTTGCGAGCATTTCTGTCAATGTCTCCCAATAACAAGGCAGTTCTGACCGACTATGCGGCGATGGAGGCCTTTCAAGGCAACACGCTGGTATCGATCCAGGCATCTTGGTCTGTGCTGCGTGATTTTCCAAAACAGATACTGGCCTTAAAGGGGACGAGGGCTGCGGCCAAAGTCGATCCTTGCTCAGCGGGCATCGCTGATCGGCTTGTCGAAAAGAGCGAAACCAAGGCAATTTCGGACTTCTCGCGGGTACTAGATAACGCGGCCAAGGGCGATATCATCGCCCAGCGACAGCTTCTGCAACGCGGAAAGTGGGCAAATGACCATATGGCCGGGATGCTGGCCAAGGCCGGGGACATGCACCTCTCCATCGCTGAGTTCTGTGCGGTGTTTACGGATGTAGAATTGCAGCGGCTGCGACGTAAGGAGCCATGGAAGGCCGAAACCGCCGCCAAATTTTTCGATCTGGTTGCGCATCTCACGGAAATATCGTTCGCCGCCCACCCAGATAAGCTGCGATGGCCGAAAGGCCGTCACCTACTTAACCATTTCCTCTATCGGCATACGCTCGCCTACTGTGTGTACATGACTCGATTGGTCATCAAGGGCGCAGTCACGCGCAAAGCCAGCCTCGCGCGAAACGATGCGGTTGACGTGATCTTTGCGAGCTTGGCCACATATTTCAACGGCTTCATGTCGGCAGATTCCCAGGCGGCGACGGTCCACCATATTACCAGCTTTTTGCTATCTGAAGCAGGAGCGCGGGTGCCGGAAGACTATATGGAACGCTATGCTGTAGAAATAGAAAACCATATGGAAGCTGAAGGCATGGAAGACCGGGCAGGCCTTGTTTCGCCCTTTTCTTTATAGGAAGCTGCTTTCAGCCCTCCGTATCAAGGCGGCCGAAAGGCCGCCCCGCGATTTTTAGAACGCGCACTCTCGATCTTTGCATTGAGAATTGGACAACGCCCCGTCACTCGACGGGGCGCGCGTCGCCATGGATGATCTGGAAGCCAGCCTTCACAAGCTCATCGCATAGTGCGCGCTGGCGCTCCGCTCGCTCCCCCTTGCGCGCGATGTATGAGCAACGTCCAAAATGGAACTCGAAGCCTGCCCGCTTCACGCATCCCCGGAATCGCCGCCGCACGAGCGCGCTCCAGTCATGGGTGCCGGCATAGTTGCGGAAGGCGGTTACGGCAAAGACCGATCCGTAATTTTCATCACGCCAATCAAGGCTGATCTGGGGAGACAGCTTGGCCATGCTATATGTCCTGATGATGGGAATGGGGGAGGGCGGCGATGCCGCCCTCGATGCTCAGGCTGCGCGCTGCGCCGGGGCGGCCTCGGCAGCGGCAAGGATGAAATCGCTCGCCGCCTGCGCTGCCGTCGCCGCCTGAAAGATGGCGCGCTTGTCGCCGCGCAGCACGGTAAGCCAGCTTGCGAGATAGGCGGCATGATCCTCGCGCTCGCTTGGTTCCATGCCAAGGGCTGCACACAGGAAGGCCGCGCCGATCTCCGCGCAAAGTTCTTCCTTCGCCCGAATGGCAGTGCTGGTCCCGTATTTATGCAGGGTTTCGCGATCCAAGCGATCCCGATGGCCGGTGCTGTGGACAGCCTCATGGGCAAGGGTCGCATAGAAGGCGTTGCCGCTGGTGAACCTGTCGAAACGCGGCATGGTGATGCTGTCGGAC
This sequence comes from Sphingobium fluminis, assembly GCF_037723805.1. Lineage (NCBI taxonomy): Bacteria > Pseudomonadati > Pseudomonadota > Alphaproteobacteria > Sphingomonadales > Sphingobiaceae > Sphingobium > Sphingobium fluminis. The sequence continues at coordinate 64,565 of NZ_JBBJUK010000009.1, read as the reverse complement.
GCGGGAGAATAGAAAGCGCCGCCGTCCTTTTCGATGATCGCCACGCCATAGGCCCGAAACAGGGCATCAAGCTGTTGATCGCGCTGATCCCGGTTCTGGATTACCGGCTGCGGCGTGGGATATTGGCCATCGGGCAATCCCTCGATCTGCTCGACATTGAAAACGGTGTACCGCTTGAGGAATGAAATGCGCCGCTCGCTGTCGTCCTCGACGGCCTGCCCGTTCTCGTCCTTCCGGCTGATCGAACCGGCATAGACGATCCGGGTGCCTCGCTCTCCCTTCCTGACATTTGCGCCAAGTTCCAGCGCCTGCTTGAAAGTCATCCAATAGGGGTTGGCATATCCGCGCGCCATGCTCTGCGCCCACAACAGCAGGATGTTGATGCCCTGATAGTTCTTCCCGCAAGAGCGCAGCGGAAAGCTGGCGGCCGCGCTCGCCCAGCTCGGCGACCATGGGCGCATCCCCTGTTCCAGCATCTCGATGATCTGATCCGTGACGTCCTGATAGATATCCGCACGCTCGACATTGCTGCGGGTCGCTTTGCTGTTCCGTGCCATGTGGTTTCCCTTCCTGATCTGGAGCCGAAGGCGATGGCGCCATCGACTTCTGCCCACTGGCGAAGTCGGGGGGGTTGAACCGGCAATGTCAGGGCTGGTTGGCAGGGAGGGGGATCGCCCAGCTTGCACAAGCGAAGCGCGGAAAGATGGGGATACGCTGCCAACCACCAAGCGAGCGCAGCGAGACGGTCCAGCCCTTGCCGGGAAGGGGGGAGGCCGCCCCCCTTGGCGTGAAGAGAAGAATGGCCGCCCGCGGCCGCATCATGTGCGAGGATCGTCACCCGAATGGGACGAAACCGTGCAGCGGGTTCGGTCGAGCGCAGCGAGATAGAGCCGTGCCGCCAGGCCGCACCCAAAAACCGCTTCTGCTATACTATCGCGCGCTGCCGATCGGCATCATCGTCCTCGGCTTTTATCCGGGGCAGGGGGCTTGGACCTATCTTGCGTGGGCAGGGTCAGACCGTCTTCAAAGGGCCTGCCGGCACGAATATTCGCGGCAATGGATGTGCGCGCCGCGTCGATCGTGCCCTCCATCAAACGGGGGCCATCGCCACGCTGACGCGAGACCGCCTGCACCTGGTCCACAATCGCTTGCGCGCCGGCAAGATGGGGATCGGATCGATTTTGCTCGGCCGCATTTTTAAGGAACAGGTCGGCAAGCCGGTCATGGGCTGGCGATTGGCCCGGTGGCAGCACGGGCCGCTCCAAAGAACGAACCGCACGTTGCACCTGGGCGGGCTGCTGGGCATTGATCCGCGTCGCCAAGGCCGCTCCGATCTCGCGCACACGCTGCAAGGGGGTCTGCTTGTCGGAAATCACCGCATCGACATCCCTCTGCCCGAGATAGATGAGCAAATGGGACTGATAAACCGGCCCTTTGGCATGGCGCATATAGGCCAATTCCATACGCGCAGCGGCGATCTGGCTTGCTGGCGCACTATCCTTCACCAATTTTTGCAAGCGATCGGCCGCCTCGGTCCTTGCCGCGGGCAAATAGCGCTCCAGCTCGCTTCGCGCCTTGTCCAATGACAGGCGATAGCGTTGCCCGGTCGGCGGATCGCGCGGGGGCAGGAACGCCATGCCTCCCGGCCCTGTGCGAGGCGTGACGGGTTCATCCCGTTCATGCGCGGCGGCGGCCAGGACTGCGCTCAAGGGACGATGATCGCCGGTGGTGAAACCATGGCGCGACGCATCCATCCACATTTGCCTGTCGATGCTGGCGATCCGGAGGGAGTGGCCAGCATCGCGCGCAACCTGCGCCGCATGATGTCGCATCGTGCGTCCATTGCCCTCGCGGAAGGGATGGACGGCGTTCAGTTCGTTGAGATGATGCCCCAGACGATCGTAAAATTCTTCACGGGGCAGCCCCTTGAGATGGCTTTGGCTCGCCAAATCCTTGAACACCGCAGCCAGAGCATTGGCCACATAGGGGGCGTGGGCGAACAGGCTTCCCCCTTTGCCGATATTGACGGTTCGGTCTTCACCCGCCCAGTCATAGAGATCTTGGAAGAGATGCTTGTGCAACGCCCTGTAGCCATCGGCATCAAGCGGAAAGGCCATGCGCGCGGCTTCTCGGCCGCGCGCATGGGTCAGCATGCGTTCCGCTTGATTTAGCGATCCGTCGTCTGTCAGCCCCAGCCTGTTCCTGAGCGTGGCCGTGCCAGGATACAGATAAGGGTCTTGGTCGGTGCCCACTGACGTTAAGCGGGCGGTTCGGCAGGGCCATTCTGCACAAGGCCCTGGACGATCTTGGACACGAGAGCGGGCGGAACCGCCTCCTCCAGCAGCATATCGAAAAGCTCTGCCTCGTTCGGAGCAAGAGCCATGTCCTCGATGGCGAGATTGGCGCGGGAGTCCGCGTCATCCTGCCGCCATTGCTCGACCTCATCGGGAGTGCCTCGGACATAATCCATGGCGCGGACCTGCGCCCGAACGGCTTCAATATCGAACTGCATCATGGTGTATTTCATCGCCACCAACATAGTCCAGAATGGAGCGAAAAGACAATGAATCGCTGCGCTCCCGGCGTTGCGATCCGCCGCCTCGCACAGCGAGGCGGCGTCCGATCAATATTCTTCGGCCAGCATGATGGTCAGCACCCGTGTCGTTTGATCGCTATCCCAAGGGGCCTCGCTCCCGAACTCCAACTGCTTGTCATAACAGTCGATTTTCCAGAACGCCGTCTCGCTGATGGATTTCTCGTCCGCTGGCCGAGCTTGCACCCAATCTCCCGAACGGAGCCGATAGATTGCTCCGAAATCATGCTCCCCATGCGGATCATTGCCTTCGTGAAAATGGTCGAAAGCCAACATTACCTGCATGGCGGCATGACGATCATGATCCTCCAGCGCAGCAAAGCCGATAGTCATGTTGGCCCGGCACGCTACGCCGGGGTTCTGGCGCGCCATATCGTTGAGCAGCCGAACGCGATCGGTCTTCTCCGCATCGGTCAATTCCATGGACATGATGTGATCCTCCTAGTCAGCAGGCCGAAAGGCCACGGCCTCACGGCCCTGCCGTTCCGGCGAGGAACGGGTTGGGGAGGGGGAGCAAAAATCGACCGCCGGCGCGGGCGAGCCGGTTAGCCTGGTCGGCACCCGCAGGGGGACGGGCACCGGGATTAGCGGATTACACGGGCGGCCTATTTTTGTTCGGGAACGAAAGGGCAGCGCCCTTGGCGTTCCCCGCTATTTCCTAACCGAGCCGTTACACGATAAAGCGCGGAGGCAATCGCCTACCGCCTATAAAGTGGTTGAGGCCAAAGATCGGTCGGGCAATTTCGTTACTCAGGGGCCTAACAGTTTCTGTCAGGGATCAATGCGCAGGGTAGTGAGTCACCCAAAGCGTTTCGCCACGACGATCGCGGATGGAGGCTGAGAGCCGATTGCATCGCCTCCGGGATCGAGACGTTGGAGGAATGCGGTCGGTCTTTCACGACGAGCTTGGCGACAAGATGGGTATGTGGGCCGATGGGGGACTTGCCGTCAGCGGTCGGGATTGGGTGATAGACCTCGACACGACCAGCAGGCGAAAGCAAGACGCGGCGCGGCTGCGCGCGCAACACCTCCGTCATCACACCATCCGCATCGAGAAGCTCAAGCTCGCGCAGGATGGAGGCAAGTTTGCCGATGCTCCAGCCATTGGCAGGGTCGGCCGCCAAATCCGCCAGCAGATCGAAGCTTACTTCGTTCATGGAATGGCACGCCATGGCAGCACGAAGGCCAGATCCTCATGGGAGCCATAATGGCCAATGACCGTGTAATGGCGTGCAAGCCCTTCCGGCGATAGTATTTCCTGCGGCGGGCCGTCCCCGACCACCGGAAACTAGCTGCAACAGCCTGCTCCCTTGCCTTCGATCTGGATCGGTGGACAAGGAACGGTTCCATACGAACAGAATACGCAACAATCGCCGGGTTTGGGCCGGAGCACGGCGTTGCAGCCCGAACAATCATAGAAAAACTGGCAGGCGTTCGTTGGCATCTGCTCGGTCTTCACCGTGCCGCACTCTGGACAAGTGATCGTCGACCTTAGTTCCGGGGTGATGTCAGACATAGGCATAGCCCAGCCAGAGCAGCGCGGCACCGATCAGCAGGCCGGTAAGCGTGATGAGGCGCGTGGCGAGAGAGGTGCATGGGCCGCCCGGTGCGCAGCGGGCAGCGACGGCTTGCTGACGTACGAGAAGTACGGCGCCTGCAACCAGGCATAAGGCGCCTATCCCGAGCAGCGGCGCCCGATAGGGGAGCGCGGTCATAGCGATTCCGGCGAGCCATGCCGATCCGATGCCAACGGAAGCCAGCAGCATCGGCAGGGCGCAGCACGCTGCGACGCCGAAACCGGCTGCGATCCCGCCGAGAGTGAGAGACGCGGTTCCCAATCCCTTCGGCGAAGGGGGGCTGGGAGAAGGTTCAGACATGGCGACTCCTTGAGAGCTGTTCGATCTTGTCCTAGCGTCTGTAGCGACTACAGACTCAAGCAGTATTTTGATGATGACGGTATCGCGCACCACCATCCCGATTGGCGAACTTTCGCAGCGCACGGGCTGCAACATCGAGACGATCCGCTATTATGAGCGCATCGGCCTGCTTCCGGTGCCGCTGCGTCGTGGTCGATATCGCGCCTATGGACCGTCGGATGTGCGGCGCCTGTCGTTCGTGCGACGTGCGCGCGAACTGGGTTTCCCAATCGACTCGGTGCGGGCGCTGCTGGCGCTTGCCGACGGTGGCGCTGCCTCGTGTGCGCAGGTGCGTGATCTGGCGAGCGAGCATCTACGGGATGTCCGCGTGAAAATTGCCGACCTCCGCCGCATGGAGCAAGTGCTCGGCGACACCGTTGAAGCCTGCGAGGCGGACGACACTGTGAGCTGTCCCTTGCTGGAGACGCTTTGCGCATCGGAAGCGCCGTGAATCCTGAGGTTGTCCGATCCGGTCAGGCAATCGATTGTGATGCCAGGTCGTTTCCGGCGTCGCACTTGGCAGCCGCGGACCTGCGCTCGGAATAGCGATCGACAAGCTGTTCCGCGTGGCCGCGCGTCAGCACGGTGACCCGCGAAGTTGGCAGGATGCGCGCTGCACGAGTGAGTGGGCATGCTGCGCTCACAGCGATCTACTGGTTTGTGAGATCAGCTCGGGATGCCAGACGGGCGAGTATCGGACATTCGGGCCGCTCATTGCCGTGGCAAGCTTTAGCCAGGTCCAGCAATGCATCGCGCATTGCGTTAAGCGCATCCGCCTTCCGGCCGAGGTCTGCGGCCCGCGATTCGGCCAGCGCCTTAACCTCCGCGCTTGCGCGACCACGATCGGACCAGAGACCAAGTAGCACCCGGATTTCTTCGATCGGAAAACCAAGGTCGCGGGCATTGGCGATGAAACGCAGTACATGCACGTCCGGGTCCGAATAGTCCCGATAGCCGCCATCGCGCCGCGGTGGCGGTGGGATAAGTCCGATCTTCTCATAGTGCCGGATCATCCGCTGCGAGACGCCACTCACTGCAGATGCGCCACCGATGTTCACAGTGCCACCCGGTTAAGGCGCAGCGCATTGGTGACGACGCTGACGGACGAGAGGGCCATCGCTGCTGCGGCGATAATGGGCGACAGAAGAATGCCAAACACCGGGTAGAGCAAACCTGCGGCGATCGGGACGCCTGCGGCATTGTAGATGAAGGCAAAGAAGAGGTTCTGGCGGATATTGGCCATCGTCGCCTCGCTCAGCCGTCGTGCGCGCAATATCCCATTGAGATCGCCTTTGAGCAGCGTCACGCCTGCGCTTTCGATGGCGACGTCCGTTCCCGAACCCATTGCGATGCCGACGTCGGCCGCCGCGAGCGCTGGCGCATCGTTCACTCCATCGCCCGCCATTGCAACCACGCGGCCTTCGCGCTGCAAGCGCAGAACGACTGCGCTTTTTTGATCCGGGAGAACTTCGGCTTCAACCGCGTCGATACCCAGTTTACGAGCCACTGCTTGAGCTGTCGTTCGATTGTCGCCGGTCAGCATGACGACGCTGATGCCTTCCTTTCGCAGCGCCGCCAGCGCTTCAGCAGTTGTTGCCTTGATAGGATCTGCAATTGCGAGAATTCCTGCGACGCGGCCATCGACCGCCGCGAAGATTGCAGTGGCGCCGTCCGCCCGCATGTCATCTGCCTGCGTGGCTGCTGTCGATACATCGATGCCATTCTCGTTTAGATAAGCTCCAGCACCCAAGAATATGCGCTTGCCACCGACGGTGCCGACAGCGCCTTTGCCCGTGGGCGAGTCGAAATCCGAAACTTCAGGAATGTCGAGCTGGCGGAGCTTGGCCGCCGCGACGATCGCAAGCGCCAAGGGATGTTCGGATGCCCGTTCGACGGCAGCGGCCAACCGAAGAATATCATCCTCCGAAAAGCCGTCCACCGCCACGATGGCGGTCACAGAAGGGCGACCCTCGGTCAGGGTGCCGGTCTTGTCGACGACGATCGTATCGACCTTCTCCATTCGCTCGAGCGCCTCGGCATTCTTGATCAGGACGCCAAGCCCAGCGCCGCGCCCGATACCGACCATGATCGACATTGGGGTCGCGAGCCCCAACGCGCAGGGGCAAGCAATAATCAATACCGCAACCGCCGCAACGAGGCCGTGTGCCAATCGCGGCTCTGGACCCCAGATTGCCCAACTCGCGAAGGAGAGCAGAGCGATGCCGAGCACGGCGGGTACGAACCAGCCAGCGACCTTGTCAGCCATTCGCTGGATAGGAGCGCGCGATCGCTGTGCATCGGCGACCATTTGAACGATCCGCGCCAGCATTGTATCGCGGCCGACCTTGTCGGCGCGCACGATGAGCGATCCCGTCTGGTTTACCGTTCCAGCAACGACATTGGCGGCCACGGTTTTTGTCACCGGCATGGATTCGCCCGTCACCATCGACTCATCGATGGACGAGCGCCCCTCCTCGACGATGGCATCTACGGGTACTTTTTCGCCGGGGCGGACCCGGAGTCGGTCGCCGACAGCGATCAGGTCGATCGCGACTTCTTCGTCATTCCCGTCCGCCATAATCCTGCGCGCGGTCTTGGGAGCGAGATTGAGGAGAGCCTTAATCGCGCCCGAGGTACGCTCGCGAGCGCGCAACTCAAGAACCTGGCCCAGGAGCACAAGGACGGTGATCACGGCAGCCGCCTCGAAATAGATCGCGACCGTGCCGTCCATCATCCGAAATGCTGCAGGAAATATGCCCGGGGCGAGTGTCGCCACCACGCTATAAGCCCAGGCCACGCCCGTCCCCATCGCGATCAAGGTGAACATGTTGAGGTTGCGCGTCCGGACAGAGGCCCAACCGCGCTCGAAAAATGGCCAGCCCGCCCAGATCACGACCGGGGTTGCCAAAGCGAACTGGAGCCAGCCCGATATGCGCTCGGAAATGAGGCCGTGCAGCGCCGGGAACAGGTGTCCGCCCATTTCCAGCACGAAGATGGGCACCGTAAGCGCCAAAGCGATCCAAAACCTGCGAGACATATCGAGCAGTTCAGCGCTTGGCCCGGTGTCTGCGGTTACAACCTCGGGCTCGAGGGCCATGCCGCAGATCGGGCATGGGCCGGGATGATCCTGACGGATCTGCGGGTGCATGGGGCAGGTCCAGATGGCGCCGGGTTGAGCCGCCGCAGCGCTCTCATTACTGCCGGACAAATAGCGCTCGGGGTCGGCGGCGAACTTGGCCCGGCATCCCGCACTACAAAAATAATATTCCCTTCCCCCATGCGAGACATGATGAGAGGTGACAGCCGGATCGACCGTCATGCCGCACACCGGATCCTTGGCCGTCTTCGAGCCTGTGGTGGCACCGTGCTTGCCCGCGCAGCAGCTATGCGCACCAGATTTGCTCTCAGGAATCGGATCAGTCACGGCTCGTCTCCTTTTCGACGAAAGACAATCTGGGGCCTGACATCATGTCAGGGTCAACCCCCGCTTCTCATATTTTTTGCATGCGCGCCCCCCGTCTCCCGGGTCATCCAGACAATCGATTGTGAATGGCAGTCGCCGCCTTGGCCGCCTGACCCGCCGCTACTGCGATTTGGTCCAGGCCTTCGACCATGTCGCCGGCGGCAAACATACCGCTGATCGTCGTTTGCTGATGCTCATCGACGACGATGCACCCTGACGGGGCCAATTCGGCACCGGCCATCCGCGCCAGTTCCGAGTGGGCGGAGGTTCCAAGAGCAACATATAGGGTGTCGAATTGGAGCGATCGGCCATCGGCTAAATGGGCGAGAAGGAATTCTCCATCAATCGAAAAATCTCGAACCGGGGCCCGTTCGACGGCAATACCGCCTCGAGCCAGATCTGCCGCCTCGGCTACCGACAATTGCGAACTGTCTTGCGCGAGCAAGGTCACGGTGTCGCTGTAGTGGCGAACGAAGAGAGCTTCGGCCGCACCATGGTCGGAGCAGCCCAACACGGCCACTCGCTTGCCGCGGACCTCATAGCCGTCGCAAATCGGGCAATAGCGTATCAATCCTCGGGCGACGCCTCGATCATGCGTTTCCTGCGCTATTCGCGGTCGATAATTTTTCACACCTTGGGCAAGCAATATCGTGCGGGTCTTGACGGCCTCGATACCCGTGGTGACCAGAAATCCCGTCCGGGCCAGTACAATCCCATTGGCTAAACCATTGGAGAGCTTCGCGCCGTACCGCGTTGCATGCTGGCGCATCCGCGACAGCAGGTCGCTGCCCGATATGCCATCTGGGAATCCGATCAGGTTGTGCGTTGCCGGGATGGAGGACGCGCGGCCATCGCCCGCATCGATGATTAGCGTGCAACGCAGAAACCGGCCCAGATAGGTGGCGGCCGTTAGGCCTGCAGGGCCGCCGCCTATGATAACGCAGTCGTACATGCATGCCTTCCGCTGACGTTGATCGTCATTGCTATTACGCGGCACGCGGCACCTGCCCTCGAAAGCAGGCGCTTCCCTGAAGAAAATGCAGGTGGCCGCGAGGGGTACGAGCCGCCGATGCGTAGTTCAGATGTAGCCCATCAACTGACAGGATGGACAAATGAGGTGCCCACGGGTCGCAGCGTGGCGCGGGGGCGAGTGGGCGTGGAGAAGACGGATCGGTAGCAAAGATCGCGCTCCACGCCACTCGCCCCGCAAGGATCGCTAGGCGCACGTCCTGGCGCCGCGACCCCGTCACCGGGGGAGGCGAATTGGAGACCTACAGTCCTTTTTCGGTTTCGATGGGCCAGGCACTCTGGGTCATCATGCTCATCGCCGGGCCTCCGCTCATTTTGATGCTGGTGGTTGGGCTCGTTATTTCAATGGTCCAGGCCGCGACATCGATCAACGAGCAGACGGTAAGCTTTGTCCCGAAGCTTCTAGCGTTCATCCTGTTTCTTGCCATCTACGGGGCGACAGTTGGCGATATCCTGATCGACTATACCCGCGACCTGTTGATGCATATTCCGGATGACATACGATGATCGCAGGCCTTTTATTAGGCCGGGCGGCTCCCGCAAAATCTGGTGGTCCGCGAAATGGAGTGCTAGCGTTGGAGGAGATTGGGGCAAAGCGGGGAGCAGGGTTTGGCAGACTTTGAATTGCTGGCGCGGCAACTGATCCAGCGATGGAAGGAAGACCCGAACGCTACCTATCAGAGCTGGTTTCTCTGGGACGAGCGCATCAAGAATTTCCGCTCGATCCGACGGGGTCTCGCCCAGGTGGTCGCTGAAATCGAAGCAGGGAGGTTCGGCGTCGCCTATCGCGGATCGTCGCTTGAAACGGTCGTTCATTCGGTCGCCGAACAACGGCAGATATTCAAAGGCGCGGATCATGCGTTTCTCTGGAAGCCAAAATTGCGCATCCCTGACATCTACGAAAACCCGGCGAACCAGCGCGCTTTTGGCCGGCTGCTCGATCATTGTGCCTGCTGTGACACCGCTGAAGAAATTATCGCTGGTATCCACACCATTGATCGTTTGAACATCAAGGGGCTCGGGCCTGCGGTCGCCAATCTCCTCTATTTCCTGCATCCCACGTTGGTGCCCCCGTTCAACACCGCGATCGTTAGCGGCTATAACAAGTTGACGGGCGGAAAGGTGAAGCTGGGTAGCTGGCAGCATTTTCTCGCGATGCGGTCGGGCGTTCTCGACCTGAATGAGCGGTTCCGCGATTTGCTGTCCAACGATCTTGGTGCCATTGGTGGCCTGCTGTTCGACATCGGTTCGGGACGCTATCCAGCCCCGCCGTGTGATGAGGAAGACCAGACGGTAGGATCGTGGGCGGCACGTCTCGAACAGGCCAGGGCCGAAGCGCAAACGCTCAACAAGGCCCTTCAGAAACAGGGGGAGAGCGATCGAACCCATTCGGAAATCCAGGCGTGGCTCCGCGATATGGGCCGTGCGTTGGGCTACGATATCTGGATAGCATCCAACGATCGGGGGCGACTTCACGATGGCGTGCGCTTGGGGGACGGGTGTCTTGAGAGCCTGCCAGCTTCAATTTCAACATCGACCGGCGCAGATGCCATCCGCCTTATCGATGTGCTTTGGCTCGAGCGAGGCGGCGACCGTGTCGCAGCGGCCTTCGAAGTCGAGCATTCGACGTCGATTTATTCGGGGATCGTCCGGATGCTCGACCTTGCCTTGAGCGGGAGCGAACTGCACGCCACAGCCGGACTGTTCCTTGTGGCGCCCGATGCGCGGGAGAGCGAAGTGCGAGCACAGCTCGCGCGGCCCGCATTCAGCCGTATCGCAGATCTTAAGATTGCCTATCTTCCCTATGGCGAGCTCGAGCGCCACAGAGAAGCGATTTCCCGGTTCGGTTCGGGCCTGAAAGCAATCAAGGCCATATCGCGTGCTTTGCTGTAAGGCCGATGCTACATCCCCGAGGCAGGGGGCGCCAATAATCCCAGCCATGCAACAAGCGCGAGAATTGTGAGCGCACAGCCACTTTCGACAATGAGACTGCGGCGAAGTGACCCTATCGCCGACGATATGTCCCCGGTTTCGATCGCAGTCGCGAGGGCAGGGGTGAGGAAGAAGCGGTTAGCGGCGGCCAGGAACAGCATTACGCCAAACAGCACCAGTTTCGCTGCCAGCAACACACCGTAGAGGCTCGTAAAAAGCGATCCCAGATTGGACGGTCCGACCAAGATCCAACTGTTGATGAAGCCTGACAGGATGAGCAGACCAACAACGATCGATCCTACCTTCGCGAAGCCATCCAGCGCCCGGTGAGACAGGTGGATATGATCCATCCCCATGCGGGCCGCTGAGCGAAAAATGAGCAGGCACAGGGCAGATAGTGCTCCAATCCATATGCCTGCGGCCAACAGATGGGTGATGTCGGCGCCAAGATGGATCCATCCCCGCATTCCTTCATCGGCCGCGCCGTGACCCGTCCAGGCCAAAGTCGCGAGAGCGATCGCTGCCGTCACTGAAACCGACCAGAGGGCGAATGCGGGACGTCGCCACCCGACAATGGAAAAGTACAGGACCAGTGAGAGTGCTGCCACCCGAACTTGCCAGACGGTGCCGATCGCGGTGCCCGATATCAAAAGATTGACAGTGGCGCGGTCAACTTGATCGATCGCCACACCGCCCATCGAGGCCGCCAAGGCAATCATGCCCAAGATCGATAATCCGATGCCGGCAAGTGCGATCGTCGCCAGGACCGAACGAAAGCGCAGGACCGAGCCGGATGCTCGCTCGGTCCCGCGTAACGTATAAAGGCCGAACATCGGCAACCCGAAAAGCAGCATAAGATCGAGATAAAGCCCTAACCTGACCGAAATCGTTATGATGTCCGGCACCCTCTTACTGGACCTTGAAGGTATAGCTGCCCTGAATGCGATGGGTGTCGGTTGAGACGACGTGATAGTCGACCTTGTAGGTTCCAACCGGCAATGGCTTGGCAAGCGTGGCTATGAGTGTCTTGCCATCTGCGGCCACGGTCGTCTTGACACCGTTCATCTTCATCGGCCCCATCTTCATCCCGGGCATCTCCGTCATCGTGAGGTCGATCCCGGAAAATTGCGCGACAAGGGCTTCCGAAAATACGAGCTGAATTCTGGTCGGAGCGGCGATGACGGCGTTGGCTGCCGGCGTTGCGCTACTGAGCTTGGGGTGTGCCTGGACGGCGGTAGCGGCGAAGACAGACGCCGCCATGGCGACGGCAAAAGCTGTTTTACGAAACATCGATTTCTCCATGGGCGGCGATACTGCCGACAAAGCGATTTACGCACCGCGCATCGTGAGCCCTCATCCGACGGGCAAGATTTCTTCGATATCGGGGTGCCAACTGGTTTGCGCCGCAGACCTGCGCGGCGAATGAGGGATGAAAGCTCGCCGCGCGTATGATCCAAATGGATGGGTGCGACATCACCGATCGACCAAGGGCTTTTCGGCTAGGGAGGACGCGATGGAAGATTCAAGGAAGGCATGGCTTCGGAAGCATTTTCCGAGCGGCCCGTTCATCGCGGTCGCGGCGCTGATCGGTAGCGCGCTTGCCGGTATCGCTGTGTATGTCGGTGCCTATGACATCGGGGCTGATGCGCCGCACACCAAACCGGTCTATTGGCTGATAGAGCAGCTACGTGATCGTTCGATCGCCGTCCGGTCTCGCGACGTGAATGTTCCGGCCAACCTCATGGATGTAAAACGACTGCAGAGCGGTGCGGGACTCTACACCGAGATGTGCAGCGGCTGCCATCTCGCACCGGGTCTGGAAAAGTCTGAAATCAGCCAAGGCCTTTATCCGAAGGCTCCAGAGCTTTTCCGGGAGTCGCAAAGATCGGCAAAGGAACAATTCTGGATCATCAAGCACGGAATTAAGCTAACCGCGATGCCGGCTTGGGGTAAAACGCATAGCGACGAATTGATCTGGGACATGGTGGCTTTCGTGCGGCAACTGCCCAAGATGACACCGGCGCAATATCAGGTGGCTATCGCCAGTGCGCCCGAAGACCATGACGCGATGATGAAGGATATGCCTGGCATGAAAAAGATGATGCCGTGACAATGTGTCCGCCTGCCGACAGGTAATCCTTCAGCCAGACCGACCGCTCGGGTGCGATATGTCTAAAGGCCGATCGAGCGATCGGCGAAGGGAGCGGCCCCGTGCCAGCGCGCTGAACAGATAGAGATTGGGATTTCGCGATGAAGACAGACTTGGATGGGCTTTTGACCCGCTTGCGCAATGAACCGGAACATCCGGGCCTGATCGGTCTGGAAGAGGCCGTGTTCAGGCGTATTGCCGCATTGCCCCAGGTTTCGACCGGTTCTCAACTCAGGCTCGGCGCGGTCGCGGCTTTCGGTGCGGTGCTTCTCGGTATCGCCAGCAACGGATTCACGCCGCCTGCTGAGGCATCGATTACGCTTTCACCGTTCGCTCCCTCCAATCCGCTTGCCCCCTCTACGCTGCTGGTAGGCCCTCAATGAAGGCGAAATTGCTTATTCTGGTTGCGATCGTCGCCTTTGTCGCAGCCGTTGCGGGCGTGTTCCTCGGCCGTCACTTCTTCCCCCAGCCCAAGGCAGCCGGTATCGAACTCCACGACGTGTTGCATAGCAAGCTCGACCTGGACGACCGTCAGAAGGCTCAGATCGAACTGCTTGAGCAACGCTTTGCCGTGCGCCGCCGCGCGCTGGAGCTCGAACTGAGAGCGGACAACGCGCGTCTCGCGGCCGCGATCGAAGCCGAACATGGCAACGGACCGGGTGTCACGGCGGCCGTTGATCAGTCGCATCAAGCGATGGGCGAGCTGCAGAAGGAAACGCTTGGCCATATCTTCGCCATGCGCCAGATCTTGCGCCCTGATCAGGCCAAGACCTTCGATCAGGCGGTGGTACATGCGCTCACCGACGATGCACGGTGAGTCTGGATCTTCAGGCGTGCTCGGACGGTGAACTTGCGACGCTGACGCTCGCGGGTCGGCAAGCGGCCTTTGCGGAAATAATGCATCGACACCAAACCGCTATATTCCGCCTGATTCGCGGTATGATTGGCAATGCCGAAGACTCGCTGGACCTTACCCAGGACTGTTTCGTCTCGGCGTTCGGCCATTTACGGAAATATGATGGCGCCCGGCCGCTGCGTGCATGGTTGTCGCGGATCGCGATCAACAAGTGCCGTGACTGGCGTCGCCGTCAGAAGGTGCGGCAGCTCTTTACGTTCAGCTCAACGACGTACGTCGACGAAATCGAACAGGTGCCGGACGAGGCACCTTCGGCCCATGCAAGCACTGCGTCGAAATTGGAACTTAAGCAATTGGCCGCCGCGATCAGCACGTTGCCCGCGTCGTTGCGAGAGGTTCTGCTGCTCCGTACTGTTGAAGGGCTAAGTCAGTCGGAAACCGCCACAGCGCTTTCAATTAGTGGAAAGGCCGTTGAAACGCGCCTGTACCGTGCCCGGGCGCGCCTCGCGGAAATCTTGGACGAGGAATGAGGGGTGCGCCACGCTGGCGCGTAAGGAGAGAGAGATATCGCGCTCGAGCGTCTTTGCGGACCCAGAGTGCTGCACGTTGAACAAGGAGATATTATGCCCCCGGTATTGAACCGCCGCGACCTTTTCCGCGGTGCCGCATTGACCGGCGGTGGTCTGGCACTGTCGGCTTGGATGCCGGCATGGGCTCAGCCCGTTTCGGCCGGGATCGTGAAGCCGCTCCCGACCGTCACCGGCAACGATATCACGCTCAAAATCGCTCATCAGATGATGATGATCGACGGCCGGGCAAGCCACGCCATTGGCATCAACGGTACAGTCCCCGCGCCCCTGATCCGGTTGCGCCAGGGCCAGACGGCGCGCCTGTCGGTAATCAACGATCTCGACGAAGACAGCTCGATTCACTGGCATGGCCTACTCGTACCATTCCAGTTTGATGGCGTGCCCGGGATCAGCTTTCCCGGCATCAAGCCCAAGTCGACCTTCGTCTATGAGTTCCCCATCGTTCAGGCCGGAACCTACTGGTATCATAGCCATTCGGGGTTGCAGGAGCAGATGGGTCATTATGGGCCGATCGTCATCGATCCGGAAGGCGAGGACCCGATCCACTCCGATCGCGAGCATGTCATAGTGCTTTCCGACCACAGTCAGATGCACCCGCACGCCATTTTCCGGAAGCTCAAGCAGGTCGGCGGGGGCTATTTCAACTACCAGCGTCAGACGCTTGCCGGGCTCCTGGCCGGGAAGGATCAACCGCTCAAGGAACGCCTGGACTGGGGCAATATGCGGATGGACCCCACCGACGTCTCCGATGTCACCGGTTCAACCTACACCTACCTTGTAAATGGGCATGGTCCCCAGGACAATTGGACCGCGCTTTTCCGGCCGGGCGAGCGGGTTCGACTGCGTTTCGTCAATGCCTCAGCGATGACGACATTCAATGTCCGAATTCCCGGCCTCAAACTTACGGTCGTTCAGGCCGACGGTCTCAATGTAAGGCCGGTCGAGGTTGATGAGTTCCAGATCGCGGTGGCCGAGACCTATGATGTCATCGTCACTCCCACTGATGATCGCGCCTATACGCTGGTCGGCGAATCCGTCGACCGGTCGGGCATGGCCCGCGCAACCCTGGCTCCGCGCGAAGGCATGGCAGCCGAAGTACCTGCGCTTCGCAAACGTCCCCTCGCCAATATGAAAGACATGGGCATGGGGGATATGGACATGGGCGGCATGCAAGGCATGGACCATGGAGCGATGGGTCACGACATGTCGGCAACCGGGGCGGCCGCGGGCGGTATAGCTGGAATGGACATGGGATCCGGCGCCTCGATGCCGGCAATGGACAAGCCGGCAGGCGGTTCGATGGCGAACATGCCTGGAATGGGTCCGCCTGCCGGCGACGCGATGGGCGGGATGGCGATGGGCGGAATGGGCGGCATGAATATGCGCGACGCCAGCAAAGCCCCGCAGGTCAAGATGGGACCTGGCGTGCAGACAATTTCGCCGATGCCGATGGACCGCACGGGAGAGCCCGGGCAGGGCCTCGAAGATGTGGGGCACCGTGTCCTTGTTTACCGCGATCTCATGGCGGTGGATCGCAATCCCGACGTGCGGGCACCCGACCGGGCGATGGAGATTCACCTCACCGGAAATATGGAACGCTATATGTGGTCATTCGACGGGGTTAAGCTCAGCGACAAACGCGAGCCAATCCCCTTCCTCGAGAATGAACGTGTGCGTGTCACGCTGGTGAACGACACGATGATGTCGCACCCGATCCATCTCCACGGGCATTTTTTCGAGTTGGTGACAGGGCACGGCGAGTATTCGCCGCGCAAGCATACGGTTAATGTCGCGCCCGGAGGCAAGGTAAGCTTCGATGTCACCGCCGATGCGATCGGCGACTGGGCCTTCCACTGCCATATGCTCTATCACATGCATGCCGGGATGATGCGTGTCGTCTCTGTCCGGCCTCGGGGAGAAGCAGCATGAAGTTGCTCCTTCTCCTGATCAGCGCGGCGCCGCTTGCTCTTGCAGCACCGGCCGGCGCGCAATCGATGCAAAATATGCCCGGCATGAACATGCCAGCGGCACAGCCGGCAGCGAAGAAAAAGCCAGCGGCCAGGCCGGCAAGTCAGGCCAAGCGCACAACGGCCGCGAGGCCGGCTGCCAGATCCGCGCCCGCCAAGCGTAGGGCACCAGCTGCTAAACCCAAGCCCGCTGCGCAAGATATGTCGGGAATGGGCGATATGCCCGGAATGGACATGCCGGCCAGCAAGACGCCCCCGGCGGCCGATGCCCATGCCGGCCATGATATGTCGAGTATGCCTGGCATGGCTATGCCTGAGCCTGCAGGCGCTGCGACGGGTCACGCTATGCCGGGCATGAATATGCCTGCGGGAGCAAGCGGTCAGCCGATGGAGCATGACATGCCGTCGATGCCCGGGATGGCGATGGACGGGCAGATGACGGCTCATGGGGCGGGGGGCACGAGCCTTGCACCGGGCAACGGGCCGGCGCCATTGCCGCCGAGCGATCATTATGCTGATCGGATCTACCAGAACGGCGCGATGGCCGATTCACGCTCTATGCTGCAGAACGAACATGGCGGCAGCTCATTCTCGATGATCCTGTTCAACCTGGCCGAATATCAGGTCCGAAATGGCCGCGACGGCTATCGTTGGGATGGCGAGGCGTGGTTCGGCAAAGATCTCGATCGGCTTGTGATCAAGACCGAGGGCGAGGGGGCTCTTCGCGAAGGGGTCGATAGTGCCGAAGTCCAGGCACTCTACAGCCGCGCGCTCGATCCCTACTGGAACGTGCAGGCCGGCGTCCGGTATGACATCAAACCCAATCCCTCCCGCACGTACGCAACGATCGGCATCGAGGGGGTCGCGCCTTACTGGTTCGAAATCGAAGCAGCCCTATTTTTGTCGAACAAGGGTGACGTCCTGGGGCGGGTCGAGGGCTATTATGACCAGCGCATCACGCAACGCCTGATCCTTCAACCCCGTATCGAACTGAACCTTGCGGCCCAGGATGTGCCCGAAACCCGGATCGGATCAGGGCTCTCGAACGCCGAGCTGGGGTTGCGCCTGCGCTATGAAATCCGACGTGAGTTCGCGCCCTATATCGGCGTTTCGTACGATCGAAAGCTGGGACAGACCGCAGACTATGCGCGGGCGGATGGGAAGGACGTCAAGGCGACGAGCTTCGTCATTGGCGTGCGGACCTGGTTCTGAGAAGCACCCGGCTTCGGGTCCACCTTGGGGTTAGCCGCGTCCACCGCTGGCTCGCCCTGATCATCGGTGTGCAATTATTGCTGTGGTTTTCCAGCGGCCTGGTCATGAGCGTGCTGCCGATCGACCGGGTTCGCGGTGAACATCTCGTGGAGCGGCTATCACCCTCGACGCTTGATAAAGCTCGTCCGCGTGCACCGCTCGATCTCGTGTTGCGCGAGGCGGCCAAGCCCGTGCGTGAAGTTCGATATCGATTGCTTCTCGGACGCGAGGTTGCCGAGGTCGAGCTGGCTGATGGCACTGTGGTACTGCACGACGCCAAGACAGCGCAATCCATTCCACCTCTGAGCGCCGCTATGGCCCGCGCGGTTGGGGTGCAGGCCTACCGTGGGACGTCGCCGCCACCGAGCGTGCGCGCCGTTTTGGCGGCGAGCACTGAATATAAGGGGACGCTGCCGGCATGGCGGGTCGATTTCCCGGATCGCGCCGCGACCCGCATCTATGTCGCGCAAAACAGCGGTCGGATCGTTGCCGTCAGGAACGGAACTTGGCGTCTCTATGACTTCTTCTGGGGTCTCCACATCATGGATTGGAAAAACCATGAGGATTTCAACACGCCCTGGCTCATCGGTTTTGCCGGTGGAGGGCTCGCGCTGGCGATCGCGGGATCGGTTCTTTTGTATTTCCGCTGGCCGCGAAAGCGTCGCCGGACGGGTTAATGAGTCGTGGAGAGTAACTTGGCGGGGGCCAAAGGAGACGACTAATGATGAAAAACGCGTATGCGAGCCTCGCCCTGCAGACCCTTGTCGGTGGGATCATCATGTATTTGGTGATGTTCGTCATGATCGACAGTCTGGGGAGCTTCTACAACAACCTCAACATGGTCTACATGACGCTGATGATGGTCGCGCCGATGGTGGTCCTGATGATCCTCGCCATGGGCCATATGTTTCCGTCGAAGACCGCAAATGCGGTCCTGTTGATCGGTTCGGTTGCGATATTTGCCGGATCATTCGCGCTCATTCGTACGCAAACGACGATCGGCGATACGGCATTCCTGCGTTCGATGATTCCACATCATTCCGGGGCAATCCTCATGTGCCGTGAAGCGTCATTGAAAGATCCGGAGATCGTCCGGCTGTGCGGCGGCATCGAGGAATCCCAGCGGCGCGAGATTGATGAGATGAAGGCCATTCTGGCCCGCAAGTAGGTTTCGCAATCCCGTTCTCGGAAATTTGTACGGCCTGGCGAGGGCAATGGCGCGCTCACGCGTATTAACAATGCGGGGCGATGAGGAGAGAATTGTGAAGAAATTAGTCGCCGCCATGATCGTCGGAACGTTGGCCACGCCCGCGCTCGCGCAAATGCAGGGCATGGATCATTCCAAGATGGACATGGGCCAGATGATGAACCCCACGCCAGCCAACCCGTATCCGCCGGCCGAGATGGAGATGCATCAGAAGATGACGTCCGCCATAGGCGGTGATGCGACGGAAACCTGGGTTCGCAAGATGATCGAGCATCATCGCGGCGCAATTGCGATGTCACGCATCGTCTTGCGCGACACGAGGGACGCTCGGGTTCGGACTATGGCGAACAAGGCGATTACCGAGCAGACCCGAGAAGTAGGCGAGCTTCAGGGCTTGGTTGAGTGCTCATCGTAAGCGCGCGCAGTAAAGCTTTTCCCCCGCCAAAGGGCGGGGGAAACACAGAAGGGTTATATGACACTCAAAGTCGCTCTTGCTGCGCTCGCCGCGACCCTATCCGTCGGTAGCACTGCGGCGGTGCCGATTGTCATGCACCGCGATCCGGGCTGCGGGTGCTGCGAGCAGTGGGCCGCACAGGTCCGCCAACAATTCGGCCGACATGTGGCCATCGTCGATGATCGGCAACGCAGCGCCTTTCAGCGCATCCAAGGCGTGCCGCCTCGCTTGTCCTCATGCCATACCGCCGTCGTCGATGGCCTGGCCTTCGAGGGTCATGTTCCGATCGCCGACATGAAACGGCTGCTGGCGCAACGCCCGCGTGGCATACGAGGACTAGCCGTGGTCGGCATGCCCATTGGTTCGCTTGGCATGGAAATTCCTGGCCAGAAGGCGCAACCATATAACGTCATTGCTTTCGGTCCAACCGGCCAGACCGTATTCGCGCGGCACGGTGGGTGACCATGTCATTGCTCTTTCGTTCCGACGGGCGTAAGAAATTTCGGCTGTGAAACGTGTACTGCACCTTCTCCTCCTGCTGGGAGCTCTGACCGGTTTGCTCGGCCAGGAAGCTGCTTTTGCGTCGGGTCCGCCTGCGATGTCCGCGCCAATGGCGATGTCCGGGATGTCCGAAGACTGCATGAAGATGATGGCGCAGCAACAACAGCCTGCGCAGAAACCCTGCAAGGGCATGACCCTCGCCTGCATCGCCGCGATGGGCTGCGTTATTCCCATGGCTGTGCGCAATGACGCACCGGTGCTTGCGGCGCGTGAGGCGAATCCGACGCTGGCGTTCTGGCCGACCACCACTGTCCTCCGCGGCAGTAATCTTACTCCAGAACCGGAACCACCGACTCTCCTTGGCTGATCGAACCCGGCCGTCTGGCTGACAGGATCGTTGCGCCTATCGCGCACCCAAACATCCTGTCGACCTGCGGCTACCACGATGTTTTGCCAAAGGATTACAGTCATGAAAAACCGTGTTTTCTATGCCTTGCTCGGCGTAGCCCTTGCCGCACCTGTCGCCGCATTCGCCAGCCAGCCCGACCACAGCCAACAGTCTGGCCACTATGAGTGGAAGTCGGTTCCGCAATACGGTCCGCGCGCCACGGGACCGGCCCAGCGGCGCGTCTGGGTGCCTGATGCCACGCAAGTGGCGGCTTGCGACTGCGACATGATGAAGATGAGCAGCACGGCGGCTGCTGATTGCATGAAGCAGATGCACAGCATGGCACAGCCTTCGTCGACCCCTTCGGCCGGCTAGGCACAGGTTCTGGCCGCTACAGGTCGCATAGACGGCTAGGCCAGCAGTGGCGGCGGGATGCCCCCATTCCGCCGCCACTGACATGCCCGTCGTATTACGCGATGTCGGCCTGACCCTCCGATCAGGAGTTTCCCATGCGATTGTTTTTTTGCGCGCCGCTTCTTGCGGCGATTCCCGGCATTGCATTCGCCGGTCCGCTCACCTTCGAAGCTGCCCTCCAGCGCGCCCGACAGGAAGCCCCGTCGATCAAGGCCAAGGCGCTCGGCGCCGATGCCGCGCGTTCCGCGCGCGGTGCGGCCGGAGCGCTGCCTGATCCGACGCTCGGCGTAAGCGTCGAGAGCTTCCCCATCTCGGGACCGCTCGCGTTCGAGCCAAATCGCGACGATTTCACCATGGCGCGGGTCGGCGTGTCCCAGGACATTCCCAACCTCGCCAAGCGCCATGCCCAGCAGGCGCGCGCCGATAGCGACATCAAGGTGGCCGAGGCCGATACCGCGGTCGAGGCGCGCACCGTCGAGGTGAGCACCGCGCTTGCCTGGATCAATCTCGCCTACGCCGAACGCAGGCTTATGGCGCTTGATGAACTTCTAACCCGCCTAGAGCATGTGGTGGGAACGACGCCTGGCGCGGTCGCGTCGGGTAACGCTAGGCCAGCACAGACGCTTGCCGGACAGCAGGCGGTCGCGACGATGCGCGATCGCCGGAGTGAGCTGGTGTCAAACGTGGCGCGGGCACGCGCTACGCTGACCCGCTGGACAGGCGATCCCGCGCCTGAGATCGCTGGATCAATCCCGGAATTCCCGGTCGATGCGGCCAAGTTGCGTGCCGGCCTTGATCACCATCCCACCATCGAGATGATCGATGCCCAGGCCGGCCAGGCGGATGCCGATGTGCGTGTGGCCGACGCCGGCCGGCGCTCTGACTTCGGTGTCAACCTGGCCTATCAACGCCGCGACCCTCGTTTCGGCGACTATGTCTCGGCCGGCGTGACGGTCAGCCTGCCGTTCTTCACGCGCAACCGCCAAAATGCCGGGATCGCGGCGGCCCAAGCCAGTGCCGGGCGGGTCTTGGCCGAACGCGAGGCCGCGCGGCGCACGCTCGCCGCCGACCTCGACGCCGATCTCGCTGACCACGTCATGCATCATGAGCAGTGGATGCGCGCACAGGGCACGCTGCAACCGCTCGCCGAGCAGCGCGTGAAGTTGGAAACAGCAAGTTATGGTGCGGGCCGCGCCAGTCTGGTTGACGTCGCGGACGCTTATGCAGCTCTCGCCGATGCGGCGCTGACTACCCTTGATCGCGAAGCCAAGGTCGCTGCGGACGGGGCCGGATTAAACTTTACCTACGGGAGCGCACCGCGATGAGCCAAGTTACAATTACCCGCAGTCGGCTTCTTGGTGCCGCTGCTCTTCTTGTGCTCGCTGCTGGCGGGATCGGTTTCACTGTGGCCCAACATTGGGAAGGTTCGCACGATGGGGCGAGCGCGAAGCCTGCCGCGCGCAAGATTCTCTATTGGTACGACCCGATGATCCCGGCCGAACATCATGACGGTCCTGGCCTCTCGTCGATGGGGATGCAGACGATCCCCCGCTATGCAGATGGTGCGGGGGCGGGCTCAGCGGCGCCGGGGATTTCAGTTGATCCTTCCGCGTCTCAGACGCTCGGGCTGCGCACCGTCCTGGTCCGACGCGGCGCTTTGGCGAGTAGTGTGACCGCGACGGGGACGATTGATTTCAATCAGCGTGATATCGCAGTCGTACAGGCACGCACTGGAGGCTTCGTCCAGCGTGTCTATGCGCGCGCACCTGGCGACATCATCGGGGCAGGGGCACCTCTTGCCGACCTACTGGTGCCGGAATGGGGCGGCGCTCAGGCTGAATTCCTTGCGGTCCGGCGCACCGGCAACGCGACGCTGACTCAGGCGGCGCGCCAGCGGCTCACGCTGCTCGGCATGTCGTCGGGCACGATCGCCTCGGTCGAGCGAGCGGGACGGCCGCATAATGTCGTCACGATCTCCACACCCACCGGCGGGGTCATCAAGACGTTGGACGTGCGCGCCGGCATGACCATGACGGCGGGACAGACGCTCGCGGAGATCAATGGCCTCGGCACCGTCTGGCTCAATGCCGCTGTGCCCGAAGCGATCGCAGGCCCGCTCAAACCCGGACAAAGTGTGCAGGCCACGCTTGCCGCTTTCCCCGGCGAAACCTTGTCGGGCCGTGTCTCGGCGATCCTGCCCACGACTCAGGTCGACAGCCGGACGCTCACGGTTCGGATCGAGCTGCCCAATCGCGGCGGGCGGCTCAGGCCCGGCATGTTCGCGACCGTGTCGTTCGGCGGCAGTACGCAACCGGCATTGCTGGTGCCGTCCGAGGCGCTGATCCGCACGGGCAAGCGGACGTTGGTGATGCTCGCGCTCGACAAGGGGCGCTACCGCCCCGCCGAGGTACAGACCGGGCGCGAATCCGGCGGCGACACCGAGATATTGGCGGGCCTCAGCGAAGGCGAGAAGATCGTCGCCTCGGGCCAGTTCCTGATCGACTCCGAGGCAAGTTTGTCCGGTGTCGAAGCGCGGCCGATCGGAGCTGCCTCGCCAACCGCCGCCGCGAAGTCCGCGGCTATGGGCGTACTTTACGAGACCATCGGCAAGATCGAACAGATCACCGCCACTTCGGTGACGCTCAGCCATGAGCCGGTGCCCGCCATCGGCTGGCCGGCGATGACAATGACCTTCCAGCTTCCCGACCCGAAGATCGCGCGCGGCCTTAAGACGGGCGATCGTATCCGTTTCGGGTTCGATCAGCCACCGTCTGGGCCGACCGTGCGCCGCATGGCGAAGGTAGCCGGCCAGTGATCGCCCATCTCATCCGCTGGTCGGTCAGGAACCGCTTCTTCGTCCTGATCGGCGTGCTGGCCCTCATCGGCGTAGGCGTCTGGGCGGTGCGATCGACAGCGATCGACGCGCTGCCCGATCTCTCCGACACCCAGGTCATCATCCGCACCAGCTATCCGGGACAGGCGCCGCAGATCGTCGAGAATCAGGTCACCTATCCGCTCACCACGACCATGTTGTCGGTGCCCGGCGCCAAGACCGTGCGCGGCTATTCCTTCTTCGGCGACAGCTTCGTCTATGTGATCTTCGAGGACGGCACCGACCTCTATTGGGCGCGCAGCCGCGTGCTCGAATATCTCAATCAGGTGCAGGGGCGCTTGCCGGCCAGCGCCCGCAGCGCGCTCGGTCCCGACGCTACCGGGGTCGGCTGGGTCTATGAATATGTGTTGGTCGACCGCACCGGTCGCCACGACCTGTCCCAGCTTCGCGGATTGCAGGACTGGTTCCTGCGCTACGAGTTGAAGACCGTCCCCGGCGTCGCCGAGGTCGCCAGCATCGGCGGTATGGTGAAGCAGTATCAGGTGCTGCTCGATCCGGTGAAACTGGCCGCTTACGGGATCACCCACCAACAGGCGGTCGATGCCATTCAGAAGGCCAACCAAGAAGCGGGCGGCTCGGTGCTGGAGATGGCCGAGGCCGAATATATGGTCCGCGCCTCGGGCTATCTGAAGACGCTCGACGATTTCCGGGCGATCCCGTTGAAGACAGCAGCCGGCGGCGTGCCGGTACGGCTAGGCGACGTCGCCACGATCCAGATCGGCCCCGAGATGCGGCGTGGCATCGCCGAGTTGAACGGCGAAGGCGAGGTCGCCGGCGGCGTCGTCATCCTCCGCTCGGGCAAGAATGCCCGGGAAACGATCGCGGCGGTCAAGGACAAGCTCGCCGATCTCACGAAGAGCCTGCCGCCGGGGGCAGAGGTGGTGACGGTCTATGATCGTTCGCAGCTCATCGATCGTGCGGTCGAGAACCTCACCCATAAGCTGATCGAGGAGTTCATCGTTGTCGCGATCGTCTGCGGCCTGTTCCTCTGGCATGTCCGATCGGCGCTGGTCGCGATCCTGACCCTGCCATTGGGCGTGCTGGCGGCGTTCGTGGTCATGCGGTTCCAGGGGGTGAACGCCAACATCATGTCGCTGGGCGGCATCGCCATCGCGATCGGCGCGATGGTCGATGCTGCCGTGGTGATGATCGAGAACGCTCACAAGAAGATCGAGCGCTGGGAGCAGGATCACCCGGACAAGCATCTCGAGGGCGAAATGCGCTGGATCGTGATCACCGAAGCCGCCGCCGAGGTTGGCCCGGCGCTGTTCTTCAGCCTGCTGATCATCACGCTCTCCTTCATCCCCGTGTTCACGCTCGAAGGACAGGAAGGCCGACTGTTTGCGCCGCTCGCCTTCACCAAGACCTACGCGATGGCGTCGGCGGCGATCCTGTCGGTGACCCTAGTGCCGGTGCTGATGGGTTTGCTGATCCGGGGGAAAATCCCGCCTGAGCAATCAAACCCGGTCAATCGCTGGCTGTCCAATATCTATCGACCCGCGCTCGACTGGACGATGCGAAAGCCGAAGACGGTGCTGCTGATCGCGGCGCTCGCCTTTGCAACTACGGCTTGGCCGCTCACGCGCCTCGGCGGTGAGTTCATGCCGAACATGGACGAAGGCGACCTGCTCTACATGCCCTCGGCGCTGCCAGGACTGTCGGCGGCGAAGGCCTCGCAGCTGCTCCAGCAGACCGACCGGCTGATCAAGACCGTGCCCGAGGTCGAGAGCGTGTTCGGCAAGGCCGGGCGTGCCGAGACCGCCACCGACCCGGCGCCGCTCGAAATGTTCGAGACCACCATTCAGTTCAAGCCCCGCGACCAATGGCGATCGGGGATGACTCCCGAAAAACTGGTCGAGGAGCTGGACCGGACGGTTAAGCTCCCCGGCCTCGCCAATGTCTGGGTGCCGCCGATCAGGAATCGCATCGACATGCTCGCCACCGGCATCAAGAGCCCGATCGGGGTCAAGGTGTCGGGTGCCGATCTCGCCCAGCTCGATCGCATCGCGCATGACGTCGAGACGGTGGCCAAGACCGTACCCGGCGTCAGCTCGGCGCTCGCCGAACGGCTGACTGGTGGACGGTATGTCGATGTCGACATCGACCGGGCCGCCGCCGCTCGGCTCGGGTTGAACGTCGCCGACGTTCAGGCGATCGTCTCAGGCGCGATCGGCGGCGAGACGATCGGCGAAACGGTCGAGGGGCTTGCGCGCTACCCGATCAGCGTGCGCTATCCGCGTGAGCTGCGCGACAGCCTCGAAGGGTTGCGCACCTTGCCGGTCCTGACCCCGTCGGGACAACAGATCACGCTCGGCACGGTGGCGAATATATCGATCGCAGAGGGGCCGCCGATGCTCAAGACCGAGAACGCACGGCCTTCGACCTGGGTCTATGTTGATGTGCGCGGTCGCGACCTCGCCTCGGTAGTCGGCGACCTGCAACGCGCGGTGGCGAAACAGGTCAGGCTTTCGCCCGGCGTCAGCCTCGCTTATTCTGGCCAGTTCGAATATCTCCAGAGGGCAGTCGACAAGCTAAAATTGGTCGTGCCGGCAACGCTGTTGATCATCTTCGTCCTGCTCTACCTGATTTTCCGACGGTTCGATGAAGCCGCGCTGATCATGGGCACTTTGCCGTTCGCACTGACGGGCGGCTTCTGGATCCTCTATCTGCTAGGTTTCAACCAGTCGGTCGCGACCGGCGTCGGGTTCATCGCCTTGGCAGGCGTCTCCGCCGAATTCGGCGTGGTGATGCTGATCTACCTCAAGAATGCGCTTGAGGAACGGGGCGGGGCTCCCGACGCCGATCAGGTGGAAACTGCCGTGCGCGAAGGGGCGCTTTTGCGGGTCCGACCCAAGGCGATGACGGTAGCCGTCATCCTAGCGGGCCTGCTGCCCATATTGTTCGGATCAGGGGCCGGTTCCGAAGTCATGAGCCGGATCGCCGCCCCGATGATTGGCGGCATGCTGACCGCGCCGCTGTTGTCGATGTTCGTCTTGCCTGCCGCCTATCTGCTGCTTCGGCGGCCGAAAACCAAGCCCGAGTACGAACCCGTTTTACCTTGAAGGAGAAGACCATGAAGCATGCACGATTGACGATCGCCCTTGGCCTGGCCGCCTTGACTGCCGCATGTGGCAAAAAGGTGGAGGCGCCGCTCGCGGCCGAGACCAACCAGGCAGCACCCAGCGCCGCGATGAGTGGTGACATGGGCAATATGGCGATGGAGCCTTCGGCAGCCGCGCCGATAAAGGTCAAGGGGCATGGCACGGTCACCGCGATCGACAAGGCCGCCGGAATGATCACCCTCAATCATGGTGCCATTCCGGAAGCAAAATGGCCGGCGATGACGATGGCGTTCAAGGCAGCGCCGACGATCACCGATGCTGTGGCGGTCGGCGACAAAGTCGATTTTGATCTCACGCTGGTTGGCAGTGCCGGTGAGGTGACGGCGATCCAAAAGAAGCCTTGAATGGCCGATTTGATGACGGCCATTAAAGCGTAATTAACCTCGTTCCTTCACGCTTCAGCTATGAGAAAAGAGAGAGCTGAGCGCGAAACGCAGATCAAGATTGGAAGAACCGCGCGGTGGCAGTCATGATTGCCACAGCCTTCGGCTGCGTGGCTCTTTTGTGCGTCGTCAGCTGGCCATTTTTCAATGACTACCAAACGGTGGTCAAGATCCAGAGTACGGGTGCTGCCGCATTCGCGCTCTACTTCCTGATGCTGGGCTCGCCCACCGCTGCGATAGCGTGCCTCATTTCATGCTCGCAGCTCGTCATCTCCGCGTCAGTGCGCGATCGCTATGTGGTTACGAGGCTTTATGGAGCGACCCTCATTCTGTTGGCCTTCCTTTCGGTCGTGACGTGGCACGGCATCCCGTCGGCTTTGGCGTTTACTGGCAGTTCGCTGGGCAGTTTCGCGCGACTTCAAACCTCAACGACGCGGATGAAAGGCCTTTTCCTCGTAGGCGCACCGTTTTGGCTCGCCCACAATTTGATGGTCGGAGCATTGTTCGCATTGGGCACGGACATGGTCTCGTTGGCCTCGAACTTGGCGAACTTGGTGAAATTCCTCGTGCGACGGGGCGTTTCAGCGCGCGCCTCAACCTCAATCGCGTCGATTACCGAACCCGTCGCGATCTTAGCTTGATTTGCATATCTAACAACGCTCGCCGCCTAGCTACCATTGACGTACGGTGATCTCGGATAAAAAATCCTGTATGCCGCGCCTCCGTAGGATAGGTTGTTACTGACCATGATTCATATCCGGTGAAGCTAAGCTCCGGCGCGGCGCTGGCGATCCTTTCAGCTATCTTGTTCGGCGCGAGCACCCCTTTGGCCAAGCTCGTGTTGGCCAACGGGGTCAGTCCGTGGCTGCTTGCCAGCCTGCTTTATCTAGGATCGGGCACCGGGCTCGCGCTCGTTCATCCATTCCGCAAAGTGACGGGACGTGGAGAAGCAGAAGCGCCGCTCGTTCACGCTGACATGCCCTGGCTGGCCCTCGTTAGCCTATGCGGGGGGTGATCGCGCCGGTACTGCTTATGGCGGGACTAGCCAGGACGCCCGCGTCAACGGCTTCGCTGCTGCTCAACCTAGAAGGGCTTGCGACAGTTGCCATCGCCTGGCTGGTGTTCCGCGAGAATGTCGATCGCCGCCTGCTGGTCGGTGCGGCGGCAATCTTGGGCGGTGCCCTGTTGCTGTCTTGGCGGGGTGGTCCGAGCGGCGGCGGCCTTGGAATGCTGGCAATCGCTGGCGCCTGTTTCGCCTGGGGCATCGACAATAATCTCACTCGCAAGCTAAGCGGTGCCGATCCGGTGCCGATCGCCATGCTAAAGGGACTAGCAGCGGGCGTTGTAAATCTTGTGCTCGCGCTGACGCTCGCCGCATCGCTTCCGGCACTGCCGGTTGTCGCGAGCGCGGCGCTGATCGGCTGTCTCGACTATGGCGTCAGTCTGGTGATGTTCGTCCTCGCGCTGCGGCATCTCGGCACTCCCACTATCCCGACCTTCACCACCGGCACCACCATTCGCATTGAGAAGGTGTTTCAGACTGAAGGAGCGGCCAGAGTGCTATCGCGCGCGCGCCGAAATTCAAGTCCGATAATAACAGTTATGTTAAATATTTCAATATGTTCGGTTGATTTTGATATCATGAGCGGCGGTCGATTGCAAATCGCCGCCGTCTTGAGACGAGCTGCCTTCTGGAAGACGGCATTGCTATTTTCCTGGCTTACAGCCGCTAGGCAGACTGGCGCGCTCGATCGCCAATTGGCGCATTCCTTCATAATCCTGACCCCATAGCCCGCGGCGATCGCGGGCGGCGCTTTGCATCAGCTTCACATAGGCGCCACCGGAGTATCGCCGGTAATCGACAGCATAGCCTTGCGCGACCATGGTGGCAGCGAGGCTCGCCCCGTTCGCCTTGAACCGGCAGGAAAGGTTCAAGCGACCATAACTGGTCGCGGGGCTACGGCATTGCTTCTCACGCTGCAGGGCGACATCGAAGAGGCTCGTCGCGCATTCGACACCGCCGTCGCGGTCGATAAGGCCCTGCAAGGTGAGCGTGGAAGCCTGCTTGAGAGGTAGGCGGTCGTCATCGGGCGCGTCTATACCGACAATCCGCACTCGCGAGCCGGAAACGTCCAGCGTGTCGCCGTCTATAACCCTGGGGGCCGCGTCATTGAGGCGAAGCGAGACAATGCTGGCTGCCCGCTCCTTCTGCTGCGCGAGAGCATAGACGGACACCGCAGCAAACATCACGGCCATCAGAATCCGTTGATGGTTCGGCAAGCCAGGAAACAGCTTCATTGCGCGCGGATCTCGCGCAGAAGATCGTTCCAGTCGCCATCGTTGGGCGGAAGTTTGACGACGAGCTGGCGACCATTGCCCTTCATATGAGGTTCGGCCCGCTTGATCGCACGCGCCGCCTCGATCCCGTGCTGACTATAGATGATGACCTTTCGGATGCTCTCCGGAATTGTCACGGTCTGATACCGTTCGATGCCAAGGACGGGCCAGACATAGGTTTCCGGGGCCAGCATGTTCATGACGCTCGCCGCTTCCTCGACACCTTCAGCCAAACGCAGGATGCCGTCGCTAGGGATGCCACCCCAGCGCACGGCACCGCCACCCGGATTACCGAGCATCCGCTTGGGCTTAGGCACGTCGGCCTTGTCGAGACCATCGGCGCGCAGGAAGGTCCGATGGATTGCGACAACCCCGCCGTCTTCCTCCACGGGCACGATCAGAGCAGGCGCAAACGCTTTCTCTTCTCCTGCACCGAGCTGGCAGCGCGCATCGAACCGCGCATTGACCCCGACAGGGATAATCGCGCGGGCGCGCATATATTGCTCAGCCAGACTGCCCGCGAAGGGATCAGCAAAGCGCCAGATTGAGACCGCGAGCTTGTTGAAATCCCCTTTTCCCCCTTCATGGCGCTGACCGGGATCATGATCGTGCGCCGGAGCGAAGCGCCCCTTCCGCATTGCCTCGACAATGGCGTCGGACGTGCAGCCGGCAAAACAATGAAAAAGGACCGCGCGGCTGCCGACCCGCACGGAAAGGCTGGGATCGCCATCAGCATGGGCCGGGCATCGACACATCGCATAGTCGCCATGCCATTTGCCGCCGAGCTGGCGAACGATGCGGTCTGCATCGCGCGCAACGGCGTCGGGATCGCGTCCGCTCACTGGACCTCCTCTCACTTGCCACTTACCCTATGGCTAACGGAAGCAACGACTAATCACCAGTGAAAATGATAGAAATCGCTACACGGGGGAAAATGGAACTCGAACTGATCCTTGAGCGCGAGCTGACCTCACACCGCCCAGTCGCCGGGACCATCACCGACGTTCAGTTGCATCAGCGCGACGACGACGGCAAGTGGTACATCAATGTCCGGGTTAGCTGGCGCGGATCGCCCCCCTACCATGTCGCGCTCTACGATAAGAAGAGAATTCGTTTATATTCAAAGGTTTCTTCTGCAATTCGGCACGTTGTTACGGCTTATCGCTATAGTTTGGTGATCGGGGTCAACCCATCCCCTCTATGGAACGACCCATCCCGTTTCTGACGCAAAACTGTCGGTCAAACGGTGAACAGCACTTATTGCGAGTCCTTCGCAGTCTAGGCAGAGTCGAAAAAGCGATTTAAGGTGTTTTCCCAAGAGAGGTGAAAACATGCGAAATCGCTTGTCCCTACCGATCGCCGCATCCGCGTTGATGCTGTCCTCGGCAACACCGTCCCCAGCCATGGCCTCTGATGGGACATGGGCTTGCGAAGTCCTGCTCTGTGCCAGCAATCCCGGTGGCTGGATGCAATATGCGCAGTGCGTTCCACCCATCCGCAAATTGCTGCGCAGTCTGGCGTTCGGTGGCGGATTTCCGACCTGTAGCGCAGGTGGCGTTTCCAACGCGAAATACACGAAGCCGAAAAATGGTCGCCCCGGCTTTGTCGTCATGACCATGCGTGACGGGAGCCGAAATACCTACACGGTCCCCAGCGAGGCCGACATTGCGGCAGCGGAAGCCAATGCCGTCCCTGGGAGTCCGCAATAATGCAGTTCACCACGGCAGCGATCTTGGGCCTCGCGTCGCAATGTGCATCAGGCGTGGCCCCATCCACGATCGTCGCCGTCGTCCATACTGAGAGCAAGGGCTATCAGTTCGCCCTCAACGTCAACGGGGTCGCCCGCCAGCCCGCTCGCCCCACCAATGCTGGCGATGCGGCAAGGGTGGCCCGCGCGTTTATCGCGCAGGGCTACTCCGTGGATCTCGGCCTCGGCCAGATAAATTCAAACAACATGGCCGCGCTGGGTCTGACATGGGATAATGTATTCGATCCCTGCACGAATATCGGCGCTGCTGGGAAGGTGTTGGCGGGCAACTATCACCAGGTCCGCGACGGAAGGCCGCCACAGGAGGCGCTCCGGGTCGCGCTGTCCATGTATAATACCGGCTCCACGACGCGAGGTTTTCGCAACGGCTATGTCGGCCGCGTGCTGAGCAACGCCGGCGTCGCGGAGGGAATCTCGCCCGTTGCCTATCGCCCAACGGCTCCCGATGCGCAGATCAACCCGCCCCACACGATGCTGGCCGATTTGGTTGCCGAAAACACGCCCGATCACAGTCCAGCTCGAACGGCACCACCACCACCCCCGGCTTGGGATGTGTTCTCCCGAGCCGCTTACGATCGTGCGCGCAACGCGGAAACAGGAGGAAGCTGATGAAATCTCTCGCATCAAGGGACACCCCCACATCGTCTGTGCGATCCAAATTCCAGCGGATCGTAGGGGCGGCTTCGCCGCAACAGCGCAAGACGGCAACGATCGCCGCCACGGTCGCGATCGTCGGCATCGTCACAATTGCGACACCGGACCCTGCCTATGCCCAATCCGCCAATTTGGAGGGCTTTGCCAACAATGTGCTGGGCTTGCTCAGCAACGGCCTGCTGCGCGCGCTGGCGGTAATTGCCGTCATCATTGCTGGCGCGGGATGGCTGATGGGCAGGGTCAATACCGGCGCGCTGGTGACGGTCATCATCGGCATCGCGATCATCTTCTCCGCACCGTGGATCGTGGATCAGATCGCAGGCTCGGCCTGATGACCTCGCGGCCCGATCCCGGATCGGGCCGCCGCAACCGTCGCAGCAAGGGAGGCGGCCATGGCCGATGACAGAGAAGATATAGCGCGCAACACGCTGTTCCTTGCCGTGACACGGCCTGCCCTGTGGGCGGGCATTCCGATTGAAGCGGCAGTGCCTATCCTGCTGGTGTCGGCTATCGTCCTGATCGGGACCAACAATCCGATATATGCGCTCGTCACGGCGGGGGTCTGCTATGGCCTGGCCCGGCTTGTCGTGCGTCAGGACGTCAACGCCTTTCGGCTGATGTTCCTCTTTTTCCGCACCAAGGCAGCGAACCGCAACCGTACCTTCTGGGGTGGATCGAGTTACACCCCCCTCCCCCTCAAGGGCATAGCTCGCAAAGGGTTCGGCCGCCGTGGCTAGGATGGAGCGCCTCTCGGCCCAAGTGCCCATGAAAGTGGCTCTCAAGGAAGTCCTTCCGACGAAGTTCCTCCCTTATGCGCGTCACATCAATGAAGAGATGATCGTTCTCGATTCCGGCGCGATCATGCTCACTTTCGAGTTACAGGGTCGCGCCTTCGAGACTGCCGATGTCCGCGACCTCAACGACTGGCATTCCAAGCTCAATGGGATGCTGCGCAACCTGCATGACGATCGGCTTTCGGTCTGGTCGCATCTGGTCAGGGCGCGGGTAGAGCAATATCCCGGCGGCAATTTCCGGTCGAAGTTCGCCCGCGATCTCGATGCTGCCTATTTCGCGCGCGTCAATCAGGAGCGGATGTTCATCAACCGCTTCTTCGTCACCATCCTCGCGCGCCCTGCGGTGCATGGTGCTGACAAGCTGATCCATCTCTTCCGTTCCAAGGCCAAGATCCAATCCGCTGCCGATGCGGTGGATGACGATCTGATCGAGTTCCTTGAGGACAAGGCGCGCGATTTTGAAAAGCTGATGGCACGCTGCGAACCGCGCCGCCTCGCTATCTATGGGCATAACGGCCTGAAATTCTCCGAACCCCTCGAAGTCGCGGAAATGGTGATGACGGGACGCCATCGGCGCGTGCCGATCATCCGTGGCCATCTGGGCAGCGCTCTGTATCGGCAGCGGGTCATTTTCGGCGGCGAGACAGTGGAAGTGCGCGACGCCGATCGCAGCTCGTTCGGAGGCGTGTTCGGCATTCGGGAATATCCGGCCTTCACCACGCCCCGCCAGTTTGAGTCCCTCCTGGCCGTCGATTTCGGCTTTGTCCTCACGCAGTCCTTCACCTTCCTGAGCCGCGCCACGGCGGCCGAGCGGTTCCGCCTGCGGCAGCGGCAGATGGAGAATGCCGACGATCGGGCAATCAGCCAGATGCATGATCTTGTCGATGCCGCTGACGATCTCATGTCGAACCGCTTCGTGCTGGGCGACCATCATTTTACGCTCGCGGTATATGGCGGGAGCCTCAAATCCCTCCGCGATCATATGTCGATCGCGCGAGCGGCCCTCGCCGATACGGGCATGGTGGCGGCGCGCGAGGGGGCGGCCTTGGAAGCGGCCTATTGGAGCCAGCTCGTCGGTAATTTTGCGTGGCGCGCACGGCCAGCACCGATCACGTCGCTCAATTTCGCAGCCTTCGCGCCGTTCCATACCTATCCCGCAGGGAGAGCGACCGGCAATCATTGGGGGGATGCTATTGCGCTCCTCAAGACAAGCGCGCGAAGCCCGTATTTCTTCAGCTTCCACAAGCGCGATGTCGGCCACACGATGGTCATCGGTCCTACGGGCGGCGGAAAGACTGTCCTTCTCAACTTCCTGATGGCTCAGGCTGAAAAGACCGGCGCACGGCAGATTTTCATCGATAAGGACCGGGGCGCACAGATTTTCGTGCTGGCCAGCGGTGGCACCTATCTGACGTTGGCCAATGGCACGCCCACCGGCTTCGCACCATTGAAGGCCCTGGCCGATACGCCAGAAGATCGAGCATGGCTGTCGCTCTGGGTTCGTCAGCTCGTCCGTGCCGAAGGTCGACCGATCTCGGTACAGGAAGAAAGGCGAATCGATGATGGCATTGCTGCCGTCATGAAATTGCCCTCGGCCGCGCGATCCCTCGATGCGCTGCGCACGATGCTCGGCATGGCCGACGAAGGCGGTGTTGGGGCGAGGCTGGAGAAATGGACCTCACGCGGCGCGCTGGGGTGGGCGTTCGATAACGCAGAAGATGAAATGGCGCTCGATGCCCGTTTCATCGGCTTCGACATGACCGATTTCCTCGACAATGCCGATATCCGCGCGCCCCTGATGCTCTATCTGTTTCACCGGATCGACAAGATGTTGACCGGCGACCGCACGATGATCGTGATAGACGAGTTCTGGAAAGCGCTCGGCGACAACGCATTTCGTAGCTTCGCCCAGGATGGGTTGAAGACATATCGTAAGCGCAATGCGCTGATGGTGTTCGCCACCCAATCTCCCGGCGATGCGCTCAAAAGCGACATAAGCCATTCGATACTGGAGCAGGTGGCAACCAAGATCATGCTGCCCAACCCGAACGGGCAGCGCCGTGATTATATCGATGGCTTCTCCATGACCGAAGCCGAATTTGCGCTGATCCGCGAAGAGCTGTCGCCAGAGTCGCACAAGTTCCTGGTGAAACAGGGGCATGATTCAGTTGTAGTGGAGCTGGACCTGACGGGCCTCGACAATGAACTGGCTGTCCTGTCGGGCCGCGCGGAAACCACCGCTGTCGCGTGTGACGTAATCGCAGAACACGGCCGCGATCCTGCTGTCTGGCTCCCGATTTTCCACAACCGCCGACGTTCAAGTTGAAAGGAGAAGTCTCATGACGGCTAGGAAACTTCGCTCCATCGTAATGGGAGCCTCGTTGGTGGCGTGCATGGGTTCCGCACACGCGCAGGGTATCCCTGTGACTGACACGCGCAGCTTGTTCCAGCAACTTGAGCAGGTTCGCCAAGGCGTCTCTATGCTCGCGCAGGGGGCCGACCAGCTCCAGCAGGCCCGCGATCTCTATCGAGATTTGAACAAGGCAACGGACATCGGGCGGGTTGCGGATAGCCTCCGGACCGACGCCATGCGCGAATTGAACGTGTCCTCGGGCAGCCTCGATGGATACGCCAACGGCGACCTCAACGTGATCGGCCGCCTTCGCGGTCGCTCCGATAGCGTTTTTCAGGGGCTGATGGGACAACTGTCCCCGGATACCTCCGAGAGCGCGCGGGCAAACTACGAGATTGGTGCCCGCCAAGCCGCCGTCACCGCAGGTTTGGCCGGGTCGGTAGGAGATTCCGTTACGAGCCGCCGCGAGGGTTTGGAGGAACTGCGTTCGCGACTAGCCAGCTCCAATTCTGCTGCCGAGCGCGCGGACATGACCGCTCGCCTCCAATTGGAACAGGCGCAGATGTCGAACGATATGATGGCCCTGCAGGCCGTCGAATTGCAGCGCCGGGCTAAGGCTGAGGCCGACTATCAGGGCTATGCGGCCCAACGACAACAACAACTCGCCAAATTGAAAGCACAGGCGGGGATTGACTGATGCGCCGCTGCTTAGGCCCTTTGGTTCTGACGCTTTTGGCTATCGCGGGCTGTTCGCCCTCCGAAAAGTCGCAAAAGGGGGAGGATCTGCGATCCGACATACCTCTTCGGACGATCCTGTATCTGTCGGAACATCCAGACGAGGCTAAGGAAATTCAAGCAATGTGCGATCGGTGGAAGGGGTCGCAACGCCCGATCTCTAGCTGGCCGTCGGTCGTCACCCAGAATTGCAACAACGCCGACGCTGCACGGCTCCGCAACCTTCAGCGCGATCAGCGCGAACGCATGAAAAAGCAGATGGGCATCTGATGATGCGGCAGGGCTGAAGAGCGATGGATTTTCCGATCTTCGAGAGCATGATGAATGCGGTTGATGGTGCCCTCGCGGGCATCATTGCACTGTATTCCTCGGTGATCGGCATCATCTCCGGTCCCCTCCGGGTCGGCGTCACCATTTACATCATCCTGTTGGGGGGCGCGATACTCAGGGGAGCGGTTCAGTACCCCGCTCGCGAATTCGTCTATCGCACGCTGAAACTCGCCGCACTTACATGGGCCGTCAGCTCACTTTATGGAGCATCGGTCGGTCTCTTCACGATGAACGGACTTCCGGGGCAATTCGCCAATGCGCTTGGCGGCGCTGATGTGGGTGGTCTTGGTGGCTACTTCGATACGCTTCTACAGGGCGCATTTCGCGCTATCACCAAAATAGAAGAAATCGTTCAGGCCCACACTGACGCAGCAGGTGTGAACCTGATTGGCATGCCCAATAACATTGTAGAAATTATCCTTGCTGCTTTTGCCAATCTGGTAATCCTTTTCGTCGCTTTGCTATCCTGCGCACTCGGCTTCACGATCTGCGCCTTCGCGCTGTTTGCACTCGCTCTGCTAGCTGTCGTGGGACCGCTATTCGTTGCAGCTCTTCTATTTGACTCTACGCGGGGCTGGTTCTTCGCATGGCTAGGGTCCGCCATCAGCTACATCATGCTGGTTGTGTTCGCGCTGCTGGTCACACTGTTCATTTCGCAGACCACTGACACATTCATTAATTCGATCACAAATGACGATGAAGTTTTGATCGCCGTGCTGAAGGCCCTGTCGTTCTACGTCTTGGGCTTCTTTTTCTTCCTGCAAATCCCAAGCCTCGCGTCGGGCCTGGGTGGCGGTGGCCCTGCCCTAGCAGCACAATTTGCCAACGCCGTTACCGGAAACCTGGCCCCAATCGCAGGCCGTACAATGGCTGGTGCGCCCCTTAGCGGCGCGCGCGCTGTTGGAGCCGGCGCGCGTCGGTTGGGTGGGGGGACCGGCAGTGGGACCGGCGGAACCCTGACGCGGACGAGATAGGAGAAATGCCATGAATTTTGCCAAGGCGCTCGCACCAATAGCCCTTTTCGCACTCTCAACGCCAACGCCGGTTCTTGCGGCCAAGGAAGCCAAAGTTCCGCGTTGCAACGGGCAATCGAAACGGCCTGCTAATCCCTATGGCACCATTCTCCCGACCCTGCCCGCCCGAAGTCCGTCAGGATCGGCAGCTCAGCCCACGCAACTCTTTCCATCATCTGCCGCGCCGGACGCCAATGGTCCTGCGTCGCGGAATGATAGCGGCGTGCCGCCGATCAGCGCAGCTTCGCCACTTCCAGCCAACAACGCGGCTTCCCAGCCCGTTTATGCGAGCTGCTGACAATGGCGATCGGGGTCAAAGACAGCGCTGAGGATCTGAAGGCATATTTTGCCGAAGCCCAAAGCTGGGATCGGGAACGCTTCGTTGCGGCAGATCGGTCTAAGCGCGTCGCGTGGATTGTCGCTGGCGGTGCCAGCATCATAGCCGTCGTCGGTGTCGCCTCGGTGGCGATGTTGTCGCCGCTCAAGACCGTGGTGCCCTATGTCGTCACCGTCGATCGATCCACGGGCGCGACCGAAGTGACCCAGCAGCTCCGGGGTGACAAAACCATCACCTATGACGAGGCGGTGCGGAAATACTTTCTCGCCAGCTATGTCAGGGCGCGCGAGGGCTGGATTCCGCAGGCGCGCCAGGAGTTTTTCAATCAGGTTCTCGCGCTCTCCGCGCCGGAAGAACAGCGCCGGTGGATCACCTTCTACAAGAAGGATAATCCGGATTCACCCCAGAACCAGCTCACCGCCAGCGATGCGGTGTTCGTTGCCGTCAGGGCCGTATCCTTCATCTCGGCGAACGTAGCCCAGGTCCGCTTCACCAAGCGGCTTGAACGCGATGGTCAGGCTACCGAGACCCCGGCCATCGCGACCATCACGTTCGACGTACTGTCGAAACCAGAATCGGAAGCGGGCCGCTACGCCAATCCGCTCGGCTTTCAGGTCAAAGCCTATCGCGCGGACGTCGAAGTAGGTGGAAAATGAGACAGCTTCACATACTCGGGGCGGCGATGATGGCAACGGCGCTTCCGTCGCCCGCCAGCGCCGAAAACACTCCCCGCCCCGTCACCGCCGATCATCGGGTCCGGGAAGTCAGTTATAGTGACCAGAATGTCATCGCGATCCGCAGCGCCTTCAGGACCGCGACGCAGATCGAGTTCGCGCAGGGCGAGGTCATCAAATTCGTGGCCATGGGCGATACCGTCTCATGGGAAGTCGCGCCTGCTGAAAACTCGTTGTTCATCAAGCCGCGTGAGCGGGCGGGCGGAACCAACCTCATCGTCGTGACCGACTATGCCGGCCAGAAGCGCAACTACACCTTTGCCCTGTCGGCGGTTGCCAACGGTCGCGCTGCCGAGACATTCTACAAGGTCCGCATCCGTTACCCGGAACAGGAGGCGGCAGCCCTACGCGAAGCGGCTGCTCGCCGCCAGCTAGCCCAAGTCCTCGCGCAACAGAACGGCGCCATCAAGGCTGCGTTGGATCTGGGCGTTCTGGAAGGCACCCGCAATCTCAATTACACCGTGCAGGGATCATCCGAGATTCAGCCGTCCGAAGTCAGCGACAACGGACAATTTACGGTCCTGCGTTTTCCCAATCAGCGGGAAATCCCTGCCATCTTCACGGTGAATCCCGATGGCAGCGAGGCCACCGCATCGTTCGATGTCAGGGACGAATTCGTCGTGATCCACGGCATCTTTCGCGAATTGCGACTGCGCCGGGGCAAGGTGGTCCTGTGCATCTACAACGAAAAGCCGAGCTTTTACGGCCGCGATCCGAAGACGGACACAGCCTCCGAAGTGGTGGAACGGCAGACGGAGGATTGATGTGAGCGATAAAAGATTTGACGTCGATGCCACACCGGACATGGACGAAATCGATCGCGAAGCTCCCGCGGTCGATCGGCCTAACCGCATCCCCTCCCTCAAGTCGTTTCAGTGGGACACCAAAAAGATGATCGTAGCGGGCGCGCTGGGCGGCTCGCTGCTGTTCGCAGCCCTGACGATCGCTGCTGGCGTGGGCGGAAACAACAAGATGCCGGACGTAAAACCGAAGCCACCCGCTCCGGAAGTGCCCTATGATCCGAAGACCGTGATCGCACCGACGCTCCAGTCGGCCGCGCAAGACCCGAACGCTCCGGTCCAGCTTGCTGGGGAACAGGTGCCAGCGATTGGTCCAGGTGGTGTCCCGTCAAATGGCGCGCAGTCGGCTGAGGCGACGGCGGCGCAACGCCGTATCGCCGAAGCTGAGGAATTGCGGAATACTGCACGGCGATCCACGCTCGTCGCCTATAATGGCTCATCAGGCCAACCGATCGCTGATCGTCATGCAGGCATGGGAGGTGAAGGAACTCAGTCCTCTGGACCGGAAAGTGCAGCCCGTGAAGCGACGCCCCTAGATGATCTCAAGCGCACATCGGCCATAGGACGCACGACGGCGCGCATGATCGGCGATCGCAACTATCTCGTAACCGCCGGTTCGATCATCCCCTGCACCCTTCAGACCGCGATGGACAGCAGCGTGCCAGGCTATGCGACCTGCATCGTGCCTCGCGACATCTATTCGGACAACGGCCGCGTCGTCCTTATGGAAAAGGGCACGCGGGTATTTGGGGAGTATCAGGGCGGCCTCAATCGCGGCCAATATCGCCTGTTCGCCATGTGGAGCCGTGCTGTCACGCCACGAGGCGTATCGATAGATATAGCGTCGCCGGCATCCGACAGTCTCGGCCGCGCCGGGGTTGGCGGAAAGGTCGATCGGTTCTTCTGGGATCGCTTCGGCTCGGCACTGTTGTTCAGCGTGCTGGAGGATGGGGCCTATGTCGCATCCACCGCAGTCGGTCGCGCGGGAAATAATGTGACGCGCGTTCCGTCGGATTCCGCATCGACCATTTTGCAGGACACCCAGCAGATAAAGCCCGTTCTGCGGGTCGCGCAAGGCACCGACCTTGCCATTACCGTGGCGCAGGATTTCGACTTCAGCCAGGTTTACGGGTTGGGCCTGAAATGAGCGTCACTGCCTTCCGCAACACTGCGGTCCTCGATGACGCGATGCAGCCTTTGCGGAAATATCTCGATGATGAAGAGGTGACGGAGGTTGTAATCAATCAGCCCCTTGAGGTGGCGGTCGAACGTAAAGGCGGTTGGACCTGGGCCGTGGAAGAGGAACTGACACTGCCACGCCTCAACATATTGGCGACGGCCGCTGCGGCGTTCACATCGCAGGATGTCACGCGCGAAAACCCGATCTGCTCCACGATCTTTCCGACAGGCGAGCGCGTACAGATTGTCGCCCCGCCCGTCGCCCCAGATGGAACGGTATCCATCACGATACGCAAGCCGTCGACCAAGACTATGAACATGGCAGATTTCGAAGCCAGCGGCCTGTTTACGGAAACGAAGGTCGCGGCGCGGGGCATGACTGAAAACGAAGATCGGCTGCTCGTCCTCCTCGGTGAGGGCCGACACGTCGAGTTTTTCGAGCTGGCAGTTCGCAGTCGCCTCAACATCCTGATTTCAGGTGCCACGGGATCGGGCAAGACGACATTGGCGAAAGGGCTGATCCAACTCATTCCCGAGGATGAGCGACTTCTAACCATCGAGGATACGCGCGAGCTGGTCGTCCCACATCGCAATGTCGTCCACATGACCTACAGCAAGGATGGCCAGGGCACTGCCAAGGTGACGGCCAAAGAGCTGTTGGAAAGCGCATTGCGTATGCGGCCCGACAGAATTTTGTTGCAGGAACTCAGGGACGGCACCGCCTTCTTCTATCTGCGCAACGTCAATAGCGGCCATCCCGGCTCAATCACGACCATTCACGCCGCATCGGCAGAACTCGCCTTCGATCAGCTAACCTTGCTGGTCAAGGAGAGCGAGGGCGGCGCGGATCTCGGCCGCGACGACATTCGCTCGCTACTGAAGATCCTCGTGGATGTCGTGGTGCAGATGAAGAAGGTGCAGGGGAAATTTCGCGTGACGGAGATATATTATGACCCCGCAGGGCGGCACGCAGCCTAGCCGGGGAGTGGCCTTGGCGATCGGGATTCCGATTGCGCTGCTCCTTCTCTTCCTCACCGGCTCGATCATCGCATGGTTTGTCCTGGGGCTGCCAGCCTCCGCTTACGACCCGTTAAAAATGCCAGCATTCTTCTGGTATTATCGAGGCGATCCCGTTGTTCTGAAGGCCGTTGCCGCCGGGCTTGCTGCCGGGTCGCTCCTGTCCGGCCTCCTGCTGTTCTGGTTCGTGATGCGCAAGCCTCCGCTACACGGTGCCGCCCGCTTCGCCAGAGAGGGTGAAATCAGGCGCGGCGGATTCCGCGGTGATGATGGGATTGTGCTTGGCAAAAAATCAGGCCGCTTCCTGATATTTTCCGGCAACGAACATTGCATCGTGGAAGCCCCTACCCGGTCGGGCAAGGGCGTGGGGATCGTCATCCCCAACCTGCTGAGCTGGACCGGATCGGTGGTCATTCTCGATGTGAAAAGAGAAAACTATGAGGCGACCGCAGGGTTCAGGGCAAAGCATGGCCAAGCGGTTTATCTGTTCAATCCCACCGATCCCGACGGGAGAACCGCTCGCTATAATCCCCTAGCCTACATCGACAGGGCCAATCCCGACCAGGCTATCATTGAGCTTCAGAAGATAGCGACCATGTTATTCGTTCCCCCGGAACGAGGGGAACCGTTCTGGACGGATTCCGCCCGAACGGCCTTTGTGGGCGTGGGTGCCTATCTCGCACAAGCCGATGCGCCCTTCACGATCGGGGCGATCTATCGCCTCATGACGACAGGCGACACGCGCGGATATTTCCGCAAGGTTTTGGAGGATCGCTCGCTCCGGCTTTCCACGGGGTGCCGCAATGCGCTTGCCGATTTTACATTAGGCGCTGACAACACCTTTGCGGGCATTGTCCAGACAGTCACCTCCAAACTGAGCCTCTGGCTCAATCCCCGCGTGGATGCCGCTACCGAAGAGAGCGATTTCGATCTTCGCGAGCTGCGGATGCGACCAATGTCGATCTACCTCGGCGTATCGCCGGACGAACTGGATCGGGTGGCACCGCTCTATAATTTGCTTTTTCAACAGCTCATCGATCTCAACGTCCGTGATCTCCCCGATGATCGGACTCCGATAAAGGTGCTGGTGCTGCTGGATGAGTTTGCCCGGATCGGCCGCGCCCAGGTGATCGCGAGCGCGTTTTCCTATGTCGCTGGGTATGGCATCCGCTTGTTGCCGGTTATCCAGTCCCGATCCCAGCTTCGCGCCGTCTATGGGGAGCATGTAGCTGACGAAATCGTATCAAACTGCGGTGTCGAAGTAGCCTTCACCCCCAAAGAACTCCGCGTCGCCAACGAACTGTCAGAACGGATTGGATATGTGGGTCAGGAGGCGGTGACGCGCTCGCTGACGATCCACGGCATCCTTGCAAACCGATCCAAATCGATGTCCGATCATCGGCGCGCGCTCTTGCTTCCGCAGGAACTGATGCAGTTTCCAGCAGACGAACTGCTGCTGATGAGGGGCGGCATGCCACCGATCCGGGGAGACAAGATCCGCTATTTTGCCGACGGCCATTTTACGCGACGGCTTACGCCTGCGCCGATCGTCGTGCCCATCCCCCGGCGCATCCGTGAGGATGAGGATCTACCTCCGTGCGTGCTGCCCGATGCGGACCAGCTCGCCAATCCCGATCCCGAAACATTCGCGATGGATTGTGTCGTTATCTCCGACTTCCCCGACATGCTGATCGATGTCGAAGCAAAGCAACGCGGCCACGAAAGAGTAGGTTTGATCGAACAGGAGCGATAAAATGGCTGAGAATATGAATTCCACGGATAAGTCCGAAGAGACGGCTCGCCGGCGCGCCAGCGTCGAAATGCCACAGGAACTGGAATCGCGCTTCGTTCGGGTCGGGAACAAACTTTACCGCAGCGCCCATGATAAAGCCCCCGTCGCAACGATATCGCCAGACCGGATCAAAGCCCGCGACGCGAGCGCCCTCCCCGATCTGGTGCGGCTCGCTAAAGCGAATGGCTGGACCTCTCTCAAGATCAATGGCGATGCCGATTTCAAGCGAGCGGCGTATCTCGCGGCATCTGCGCAGGGCCTGACCATTGATGGTTACAAGCCCGATGCGAAGACCTTGGCAGCAGCCGAGCGCGATCGGGCACGACAGCCCTCCACTTCCCCTTCCCGGAACAATCCGCGCCACGCCGAAACGCCGGCAAATGCCGCCGCCAACAAGAGAACGGTCAGCCAGGTCCGCGACAATAAGGAGAAGCCAGACCGCATGCAGGATCTCGCCGAGCGCTTCCGTCGGCAGTCACATACGGAGAACGCCAATGATCCCGGCCTGCGTCGGGCGCAAAGTTATGTCGCGCAGGCCATGACGATAGCCAGCAGCAGGTTTCCGCAGGATACCAAGCAGCAAAAGGCTTTTGTCGACCAGAGGAAGGAAGAGGTGGCAGGCAGGATTGAACGGGGAGAGCGCATCGCCGGTGTGCAGGTCCGTCAGCAGCAGGACGAACGCATCCGGGCCATCCAGCAGAACCAAATCCTGCAAAGGCAGCGAACGCCGAGCGGCCGCTAAATCTGCATGTTCATGATATCCTTATATGCGGCGAGCAGCTTGTTGCGGATTTGAAGCGTTGCCTCGAACTCGATATCCGAACGCGACTTCATCAGCATCACCGCCGCTATGTCGGTCGTTTCTCCGCGCTCATAGGCCTCGGTCGCCACATCCTCCTGTTCCATAGTCTCGTTCACGCTGGCGATCGCGGAGCGGACGCTATCCGTTGGGGAAGGCTGATTGACCGTCAATGCCGGTACGCTGGTTGCGGTGGCACTAAGTGCGCCCTGCAGCTTCGCGGCGAAGGCCTCTGCCGCTTTCGGATCGATAGTGGCCGGTGCCGTCGCATTGCGGATCGCGGCATTGCGTTGAATTATAGCATTGCGAGCAGCCAGAACTCTATCGATGTCCGTCATGATGGCCTCCCTGCCGATGCGGGTGCTGCGAGCTGAGAATGGATATGCGGGAGCCTCGTCACTTGGTGGCCTCCTGCTTGCGCTGAGCGAACATCGCCCTGAAATATTCGAAGGTGCCCGTGGCCTTCAGGGTCACGGTCACTCTGCGACCCGTGAAATTCCGGAGGCCGATGCCGTAGAAGCCGCCATGTGCGGCCTTGAACTGTTGTTCGCCGTCACTGGACAGCCCGATCGCCAAGATGCTCGGCGTCTCATGTCCGCTCTCGACATGATAGCGATAGCCAAGGTCGGCACCGTCGGTCTGCCAGGAGAGCGCCATGCGGTCCCCAGACTCAAGATATCCGTTGACCTCTTGCGATCCCCCCGGCTCGACAATGATGGTGAGATTGACGGTCTGCGGCATGGAATGCGGCGTCGGCGCCGCCACGAACCTGACGAAAAACACCATCGTACCGATCAGCACGGCAACCAAAGCTGCCAACTGAACTGCCATTACAGAGATCCGGCGAGCGCGCGGTCTGTTAGCAGGGGCGATCACATCAACTCCTCCAACAGGAGGAGTCCGAGATAACCAACGAAAAACATTGCGCTGACAAGAGGGCTGTCGGGCCGTTCATGCGCCTCGACCAACAATTCCTCTGTTACGAGGTAAAGCAGAGCCACCATGCCGAAGCTCAAAAAACCAACGATGATGGTTGGAGGAAACAGGGCAACCGGCGCTGCTATCCATGCACCAAACGGTAGGAGAAGGCCCAAGGCGGACGTGATGCCCACAATGCGCCATCGCGAAACGATCGTTTCACCAAGCTCGGCCGTCACC
Source organism: Sphingobium fluminis (assembly GCF_037723805.1). Lineage (NCBI taxonomy): Bacteria > Pseudomonadati > Pseudomonadota > Alphaproteobacteria > Sphingomonadales > Sphingobiaceae > Sphingobium > Sphingobium fluminis. The sequence goes on along the minus strand of NZ_JBBJUK010000009.1, from coordinate 19,657 downwards.
GTCAGCCCCAAGAACAGGACTTCAAGCGTCAGGGCGACCGTCAACAGCAACCCGGCCTTTTCGCCAGCGAGAAAGGCCAGCCCCAGAACGAGGCCGTCGACAAGAATATCGATCCCGACCGCACCAAGCATTGCCACTGGCCCCTTGGCTCTGCCCTCCACCACCTTGAGCAGGAGCATGACGCCTAATCCGACCAATCCGCCGATCAGCGTGGCTACCGGCGAAGCGCCATGTTTGATCTGCGGAAGAACCTCCGATGCCGCCGCTGCAAAGACAACGCCCGCAGCCAGGTGCTGCATCCCGCTTACAAATGTGGGACCGGGGCGTCGAACGACCGACAGCACCGCCCCTATGATGACGGCCGTAAGCGGGATGAGGGTGTAGAGTATCGCCGACATCATGCCTTCTCCGGGGACGCGCTGCTGTCATGTGTCGCGCGCTTCAAAGGGCGAGAGCCGCGCAAGGTCAGGAACGTGGTCAAGCTGAGGACGACAGCGATGTCATAAAGGCCGTATCCTACTGCGGCGCCCAGCGCGCCGGTCGCCCAAAGGCTGGCGGCGGTAGCAGTGCCCGACGCTTTGCCGCGATGCTTCAGGATCGCGCCGCCACCGATGAAACCGACGCCGGTAATCAAGCCTTCAAGGATTCGGGCCTGCGCAGGCGACGTCCGACCAAGGATAGCGATGCCGACCAGCACGAATCCGCAACTGGCGATGGCGACGAGAGGAAAGGTGCGGATGCCTGCGCTCCGCTCATCCTTTTCCCGGTCCCACCCCACCGGCAGCGCTAGCGCGTAGGCTGCGCCCAAGCTGAGGATGTGGGTGGCGGTCTCCCACCATGACGGCGCGATCAGCATCATCGCGGCCATGTTCGGCGCCGCAACGACACCGTTGATATGGACCGCCAGCTCATCCCTTCGTCGCGTCGCGATAGGCCAGGAGCCGCAGCGCGTTGACCACGACCAAAAGTGTCGAACCTTCATGGACAGCCACCGCTGGCCCGATGCCCAGCCCAAGGATAGTCGCTGGAACCAAAAAGGCGACGACGCCCAGGCTCACGAAAACATTCTGGCGAATGATCCATCGGGTATGCCGGCTGAGGCCAACGGCAAATGGCAGATGCGCAAGGTCGTCGGCCATCAATGCGACATCGGCAGTTTCGAGAGCGACGTCTGATCCGGCAGCGCCCATCGCAATTCCGACCGTGGCCGTAGCCATGGCTGGTGCGTCATTGACGCCATCCCCGACCATGGCGACTTTTGCCTGCGCCCTCAGTTTCTTGATCGCCTCAACCTTATCGTCGGGCATGAGGTCGCCCCACGCCTCATCGATGCCGACCTGCTTGGCGACGGCATCCGCCACCCGCTGATTGTCGCCAGAGATCATAATCATGCGCTCGATGCCGAGCGCCCGCAGCTTCTCAAGGGTAGCGCGTGCCGCCTCACGCGGCGTATCCAACAGCCCGATCGCACCGAGATCCTGACCATCCCGGCGCACGATCATCGATGTGAAGCCACCTTTGCGCAGCTCCTCGATCGCCTCTGCCATTTGCGCGGAAAGTGGCGGGATGCCATCGTTCCCGAACATTTCCGCCTTGCCGATCAACACCTCATCAACGTCCACCAGAGCCGAAACACCCCGCCCAGTCAGGCTTTTCAGATTGCTGGCCTCGGGAATCGGCCTGTTGCGAACATAGTCCTTGCCATCTCGCGCTATCGCCTGCGCGAGCGGATGATCGCTCAGCGATTCGACCGCCACTGCGATGGCCATCAGTTCTTCCTCTTCGACACCGGGCGCGGTGATGACTTTCTGAATGCGCGGTTCGCCTTTGGTGAGCGTCCCCGTCTTGTCGAAGGCTATGGCGTTGAGCGAACCCAGCAGCTCCAACGGCGCGCCACCCTTTACCAGCACGCCACCGCGCGCTGCCCTCGCCACCCCTGACAGAACCGCACTGGGCGTTGCGATGGCGAGCGCACAGGGGCTGGCCGCCACCAGCACCGCCATGGCCCGATAGAAGCTGTCGCGGAATGGCTCATCGACCACCACCCACGCGAACAGGAGGATGAAGGCCAGCGCGAGAACAGCCGGGACGAAAACACGCTCGAACTTGTCGGTGAATCGTTGGGTTGGCGATTTTTGCGTCTCCGCTTCGCTCACCATCTTGACCACCTTGGCGAGCGTGCTTTCGCTCGAAAGCCGTATCACCTCGATTTCAAGCAGCCCGCTGCCATTGATCGTCCCGGCGAAGACGCGAGACTCTGCATCTAGGCGATCGGCGTTTGCGCGCGCAGCAGCGGCGTCCGCGACCGGCTTTTTATCAACCGGCATGCTCTCGCCCGTGACAGGGGCCTGATTGATTGCGCTGGTCCCCTTGATGACGAAGCCGTCGGCGGCCACCCGCTCATCCGGCTTGACGACGATGACGTCGCCGATCGCTAGATCCTCCACCGGGACTTCATGGGTGCTTCCATCCTTGCCGCGAACCAGGGCGGTCCTTGGTGCCAGCTCTGCCAGAGCCTCGATCGCGCGCTTCGCGCGCCCCATGGCATAGTGTTCGAGGGCGTGACCCAGGCTGAAGAGGAAGAGCAGCAACGCGCCTTCGGCGAAGGCTCCAAGGGCGGCGGCACCGGCAGCCGCGACCAGCATAAGCGTATCGATTTCGAACTTGCGGAGTTTCAGATTGTCGATGGCCTCGCGCAGCGTGAAAAAGCCGCCGAAGAAATAACCTCCAACATAGCAGGCCGTGGGCAACCACGATGGCGCCCCGACCAGCAGCTTTTCGATGCCATAGCCTATCCCCAGCAGTGCACCGCATAGCAGCGCAAAGATCAGCTCGGTATTGGCGCCGAAAATGCCACCATGTTCATGGCCACCCTCTTCGCTGCCATGGTCGTGTCCAGCATGGCTTTCCTCAGCCTTCGCCTTTTCCGAGCCGTGGGCATGGCCTGAATGATCCTCTTGCGCCTTGGCGCGAGCGATCGGCCTGACGCCCATCCCAGCCAGCTCCGACAGGATGATCTTGTCGGAAGTCTCTTCCCGATCAAACTCGACCCGAACCTTGCCGGATGCATCCGCGCTGGCCTCCAGCACTCCGGGCAGACCGCGCAATTTATCGCCCACGGTCCTGGCCCGACGCTGATGCCCGATGCCTGTCATGTCCCAATGGGCATGGCCGTAGCGGTCGCTGATCGAGGCGCCCGCGCTCTGAACGAAGTCGCGGATGCGCTGCATCGAAAGCTGGTCGGGGTCGTAGTGGACGCACAGCTTTGCCGGCGCGCCATCGACGGCCGCGACGACATGCGTCGTTTCGACCCCTGCCCTTCCCTCGATGGATTTCACCAGACGACCGACGCAAGCATCGGCAGAGTCCGCTACCTCCGGCAGCACCAGCGGTATGTCGAGTTTCAGCTTCTCGGTCATGCGTCCATCTCCGATCTTTCGATTGTTTCATGCAGAGCAAATGGGTGGATTGAGCCGCGCCTGTTCATTTCTGCCGCTCATGATTGGCAAGCCAGGCGCGCATTTCTGCGATTTCCTGCCGCTGGGCTTTGATGACCTCACCGGCGAGGCGCCGAACCTCTGGGTCGCGCCCATATTTCAGTTCGACCTCGGCCATGGCGATCGCACCTTCATGATGGGGGATCATGGCGCGCATGAAGTCCACATCGGCATCACCTGAAAATGGGACGTCCATCGCCCCATGCATCTGGATGTTGATGGCGCGATATTCGGTGGTCGAAGCGGCCTCTCTAGGGGGAGGCGACGCGCGCTGGTGATCGGCATGCTGCGCCGCCGCCGGCGAGGATATCGCCATAATGGCCATGTTCAGCCCGATGAGCGTCATGCCCTTCATTCGATATGATCTCATTTCAGTCCGGCCTCTCGTTTTGCGCTCGCTTCATTCCCGGCGTCCTTGAGAATTTCGAGACCGCCCTTGATGGCTATGGCGGCCGTCAGAAATCCGACGATCAGGTCGGGCCAGTTGGTCTTCAGCCAAATGACCAAGCCGCCGGCGACCAATATTCCGCCGTTCGAGACGAAATCGTTGAAGCTGAAGGTTGTGGCTGCCCGCAGATTGACGTCCGGGGCGTCAAGTTTCTGAAGCAGTCTGAGGCAGACATAATTGACCACCCCCGCTATTGCCGACATGACCATCATATCACTGCCGATCGGCTCGCTGCCGTAGATATAGCGACGCACCACATCGGCAAGGATGCCCACGGCAAAGACCAACAGCATGATCCCTGACACAGAAGCAGCGCGGGTCTTCCACACCGGGCCGCGCGTCAAGGCCGCAATGCTGAGCGCATAGACGGCGGCATCTGAGAGATTATCGACACCATTGGCGATCAACGCACTTGAATCGCCTACCAAGCCAGTGACGAAAAAGGCCGCCGATATGGCCGCATTCAACAGCAGGACGATCCACAGCGTCCGCCGTTCGATTGCCGAAGGTCCATTGGGAGGGATGTCAGCCACCTGCATCCTCCTTCGTGGAGTTTCCGATCGCCTGTTCTGAGCGGATGCGAAGGCACCGCACAGGCTTGCGATCAGGACGGGTCATCGTCAGCGCGCCGCTGCCGGAGATGGCCACGTTGAGATTATGGCCCACATAGGTCAGGCCAGTTGCCGGCGCCGACAGTCGCACCGGCTTTTCGGCGGGTAGCCGAGCAATATCCAGGGTCAGACCGTCGGCAAGAAAGTCGGCATCATATTTGGAGCCGTCGTCACAGGCATAGATTTGCTCGCCGATCAGCGCCGGCAGCGAACTGCGATCATGCCTTCCGTCGGGATCATCGCCGGCGGATTGTTCGGAACATGCTGTCAGAACGGCTATCGCCGCTGCGCCGCCCAAAAAGAGCAAGGGCAGCGGCAACAAACCTTTAGTCCTCCACTTGCTCATCCTCCAACTCCGCTGTGCATATCTATCGCCATGGGCGCCCGAGGGGGCGCGGCGCCCATGGCGCGGGCCATCTCGCACGTCCCGAAAGGCTCAAATCGGTGCGGTGGCCGGTTCATATTCGATCAGTCGAACAGGTTGCGCAGGAAGCCTTTGCGCCCACCATGGCCGCCGCCGTGGCTGCTACCGTGGCCACCACCATGCTTGCCGCTCCGGCCATGCTTGTCGCCAAACATGCCCAATGTGCTGCTCGGTTCCTGATAAGCCGGCTGTTCGGCCATGCTACGTTCGATGATCTTGTCGAGTTCGCCGCGATCGAGCCAAACCCCCCGGCATTGCGGGCAATAATCGATTTCGATGCCTTGCCGCTCGCTCATGACGAGATCGACTTTGCAAACGGGGCAAGGCAGGCCTTGATGGGCAGCGTTATCTACCATGATGATTCCTTTCCTGTGGAGCGCGCCGACGGCGGCGCGCAGATGCAATCGATGTCGAGGAACGCGAATTCGACTCAGTCATTGGTCGATCCGCGTGTCGGTGCCGTCGATACGAGCTTGAGTTGCACCTTGCCGTGAGGTGGCCGTAGCCCACGCTTTTTGAGGGCTTTCAGCAGGGCGCTATCATGTTCCTGCATCTCTTCGCGTATGGTGCGACGTGAGAACCAGCCTAAGATACTGCCCAGTCCACCTCGCAGTTCAAAGATATGGCGCACCTCCGCGCCAGTCTTGGCGGGCAGGATTTCGTAGCGTTCACTGAACTTGAAAAGGCCGCTGACCTGGCCGCGCCAACCAAAACCTTGCGGCTTATTGATATGGTCGATTTCGATCCAGAGCCTGGCTCGCCGCCGATCGAACAGTTTCAACGAGAGTTCGGCATGGGTTGCCTGCGCATTGAGCTGGCTGAACCGATAGTTCGGATGCCATTGTCCATATCCGCCAAGCTCCGAAATGAAGCTCCAGCTCCTCAGTTGTGAGATCGGCGCCGTGAAAACGGTTTCCTCAATCATGTTCCATTTCCTCACTTTGTTCGAGGATGGGGAGACCATGATGCACATGCCCTCCCCCTCGCTCATCAGTGTTGAGGTTGCGGAAGCTGCTCGCCGCCTTGCGGTTCTTCATGCTCTTCGAGATCCTCGTAGAGAGGTATCTCGCGTCGACCGTAGCGGGCGTAGAGCGTCGGAAGCACAAACAGGGTGAGCAGGGTTGCCGAGATGAGACCGCCAATAACAACGGTCGCCAAGGGCTTTTGCACTTCGGCGCCAGCGCCTGTCCCCAAGGCCATCGGCACGAAGCCAAGGCTTGCGACCAATGCCGTCATCACTACAGGGCGGAGACGCTGGATGGCTCCGGTTCGGGCCGCCTCTGCCCTGTCCATCCCTCGTCGCATGAGTTCCTGAATGGAGGAGACCATCACGAGGCCGTTCAATACTGCGATGCCCGACAATGCGATGAAGCCAACCGCGGCGGATATGGAAAAGTCCATTCCCCGCAAGAACAGGAGCAGCACACCACCGACCAGAGCCAGCGGAACACCCGTGAACACGATCGCCGCGTCGCGAGCTGACCCGAGCGCCCCATAGAGGAGCATCAGGATAAGCACGAAACAGGCCGGGATCACGAGCTGCAACCGCTCGCGCGCGGAAGCCAGATTTTCAAACTGGCCGCCCCATTCGAGATAGCTGCCTGCTGGCAGACGCACGTCCTTGGCGATGGTAGCCCGCGCATCTTCCACGACGCTGGCGATATCGCGGCCACGAACATTCGCCTGTACCACGACACGGCGCTTTCCATTTTCGCGGCTGATCTGGTTTGGACCATCCACGATCCTGATGTCGGCGACGCTCGCGAGGGGAACGAACTTGCCCCCAGGAAGAGGAACCTGGACCTGCTGTAGCGTCGATAGGTCAGCGCGTTGAGCTTCCGATAGACGGATCACCACGGGAAAGCGCCGATCCCCTTCGAAGATCATGCCGGACTCGCGACCGCCCAAAGTTGCGGTCACGATGTCCTGTACGTCCTGCGCAGTCACACCGACGCGGGACATAGCATCGCGATTTACCCGGATATCGAGCATGGGCAGGCCCGTGGTCTGCTCGACCTTGACGTCCGCAGCGCCCTGAGTGCGCCTGAGAACGCTAGCGATTTTCTCTGCGGTGGCGTTCATGGCGTTGAAGTCGTCGCCGAACACCTTGATCGCTAGATCGCCTCGCACGCCAGCAATCAGCTCATTGAAGCGCATCTGGATCGGCTGTGTGATCTCATAGGCGTTGCCGGGGAATTTGTTCAGGTTGGCTTCGAAGCGAGCGACTAGATCCGCCTTTGTGAGACTCGGGTCGGGCCACTGGTCGCGAGGCTTGAGGATGATGAACATATCGGTGGCGTTGGGCGGCATGGGGTCCGACGAAAGTTCGGACGTGCCTGTTTTGGAGAAGACGAACTGCACCTCTTTTTGAGCCGTAAGCATCTTCTCGATGGGAACCTGCATAGCCTGGCTCTGCTGGACAGAGGTGGCAGGGATACGAAGGGCCTGGATGAGGAGATCGCCCTCATCGAGTTGGGGAAGAAAGACCTGGCCGAGCGACATGAACGCCGCGATGGCCAGCACGAAACCGCCGACACCCGTGCCTATGGTCAAGGTTGGCCGGTTCATCGCCTTATCGAGACCGGGTTCATAGCGGGCCTTCAGCCAGCTCATGATCCGACCATCCTTCTCATCGACACGATTGGACAGCCAGATAGCGATCGCTGCCGGCACGGCCGTCAACGAGAGAACGAAGGCGAAGGCGAGCGCGATGATGACGGTAAGCGCCATCGGCACGAAGGTCTTGCCCTCAACACCCGTCAGGGTGAGCAGCGGGACATAGACAAGGATAATGATGGCCTGGCCATAGACCGAAGGCCGGATCATCTCGCGCGCCGCCGATGCGACAACATTCAACCGCTCATGAAGGGTCAGCACGCGACCTTCATGTTCCTGGCGATGCGCCATACGACTGAGCGCATTTTCCACAATGATGACGGCACCATCGACAATAAGACCGAAGTCGAGAGCGCCCAAGCTCATGAGGTTGGCAGACACGCCGGCTTTGAGCATCCCAAATCCGGTCAGCAGCATCGTCACCGGAATGACCATCGCAGCGATGAGTGCGGCGCGGAAATTTCCGAGCAGAGCGAACAGCACGACGATGACGAGCAGCGCACCTTCACTCAGATTCTTCGCGACCGTCTTGATAGTTGAGTTAACCAGTTCGGTTCGATTGAGGACCGGTTGCACAACGACGTCAGGCGGAAGCGATGCCTGAATTTCCTGCAAGCGGTCTGCTACGGCCGTCGACACGGTGCGGCTATTCTCGCCGATACGCATGATGGCGGTGCCAACCACGACCTCCGTGCCATTCTCAGATGCCGAACCCATACGTATGGCCTGCCCGGTTTTCACGGCAGCAACCTGGCCAAGGGTAATGGGTGTCCCGTCGCGCGTAGCGACGATGATCCGCGACAATTCGTTGGCGTTGCGGATAAGGGCGTCGGAGCGAACAGCCAGCCCTTCACCATTGCGATTGACGAATCCGCCGCCGACGCTTGTGTTATTGCGTTCGAGCGCGGTGCCGAGATCGGTGAGAGTGAGGCCTAGCGAAGCAAGCCGCTGGACATCGGGGACGACCTGAAATTGCTTCACATAGCCGCCGATGGAGTCGATGCCGGCAACGCCCTTGGTGTTCTTCAGCAACGGGCTGACGATCCAGTCCTGCGTGGTACGCAGATATGTGGCCCGTTCAGTCTCATCCGTGAGGCGGTCGCCTTCCGGGGTGATATAACTTCCGTCGGGCTGCATGCCGGGTTCACCGGGCAGATGCTTGTCGTCCTTGCGGTGCTCAAGCTTGACGGTCCACATATAGACCTCGCCCAGACCCGTGGAAATCGGTCCCATCTCCGGAACCACGCCATTGGGCAGATTTTCGGAGACCCCTGTAAGGCGTTCTCCTACCTGCTGACGGGCAAAATAAATGTCCGTCGATTCATCAAAAACGGCCGTAACCTGCGCAAAGCCGTTCCGGCTAAGCGAGCGTGTATTCTCAAGACCGGAGATGCCGGCGAGTGCTGTTTCGATAGGGAAGGCTACCTGCTTTTCGACCAGTTCGGGCGAAAGGGCAGGCGCCTTGATGTTGATTTGGACCTGATTGTTGGTGATGTCCGGAACCGCATCGATCGGGAGCCGATACAGGGCAACGGCACCAATAACGGCGGCTATGGCGGTCAGAAGCAGGACGAGCCAGCGCTTGTGAACCGCCCAATTCACGATTGGGGCGATCATCGGCTCAATCCTCCGCCGCTTCGCTCTTGCCGAGTTCGGCCTTGAGCGTGAAGCTGTTGACGGTCGCGATCTGCTCGGTGCCCTTGAGGCCTGAGCGAACAATCACACTGGCACCGCTGGTATCGCCCAACGTGACGGGGACGGCCTGGAAGCCGGTTTTGGTCCGGACGAATACGACCGACTTCCCCTCGTCTGTTTGCACCGCTGTCGTGGGCACGCTGATCGCGCCATCACCACCGCTGCCGGTGAGCTGGACAGAGGCCGTCACCGGCTCACCCACCCGCCATTCCATATTCCGATTGTCGAGTATGGCGATGACCGGAACCAACCGGGTCTGTGCATCGAGCGCAGGAGACACGAAGCTAACCTTGGCGGTAGCCTGACGACCAGCGGCGGTAACGGTGACGGTGTTCCCTGGCTTGACCCGGCCCGCATCGGCGGGTTGTAGGTTGAGCGACAGCGAGACACTGGACAGGTTGGCGATCCGATAGAGTTCAGCATCCGCCGCGACGGTCTGACCTAGCACGACGCTGCGTGATATGACCTGACCGGAAACGGGCGCAGCAATACCCAGACGGTTGAGGCCACCCCCACCTCCACCGGCGGCGGAGACCTGTTGCTGCGCCTGATTATAGGCGATCCGCGCTTCAATGGCCGCAGTTCGAGCGGCGATGAGATCCTGTTCCGGCGAGACGCGCTGCGCGAAAAGCCGCTGTTCGCGTGCCAGATTGGAGTTCGCCAGCGCGAGACGTGCGCGAGACGCTTCGACTTCGCCCTTGAGCTGCGCCGCTTCTCTGCTCTCGATGACGGCCAGAGTATCTCCGCGACCCACGGACTGGCCAAGATTCCGGGTTAGCGATACCACACGCCCACCAATCGCAGCCGATACCACCTGTGTGCCTTGCGGATCACCCTCAATCGTCGCCGGCAGCTCTAGCGTTCCTCCTCCACCCACGGTCGGCCGAGCAATCTGGATTCCCGCCGACGCGATCTGATCCGTCGAAAGTGTAATCTTGCCCTCGACGGGGGAAGCATTTGCTTCCTGCTCATTGGCGGCAGCAGCCTCAGTGCTGGCTTCACCGCCCCCGCCACAGCCGGCGAGAAGAAAGGCCAGGGTCAATGGCAGCAGAAGCGCAGTTTTCTTTGTCAGTTTCATAGGATTAATTCCCCTGTTCCGGCGCGGGAGCGGTGAGACGCTGCAACCGCGCCTTGGCGTTTTGGTACGAGGCGAGGGCATCGATCGCGGCGACCCGCGTGTCGGCAAGGGTCCGTTCGGCATCGAGCAAATCGAGCTGTCCGAATTTGCCCTCACGATATCCGACGCGGGCGATGCGAGCGGCCTCTTGAGCCGCGACAAGCGCGGGACCGCTGGCGTTTCGCGCAGTGGTTGCGGCATTGTCTGCCTCCGCTTGGGCATCGGTAATGGCCTGTTCTACGTCGAGCGCGGTCATCCGACGCTGAGCTTCGGCACGACTGCGTTCCGCGCTCGCTTGCGCGACGGCCGCCCGACCAGAGTTGAAAAGCGGTATCGGGATCGAGACGGAGAACACCGCCGCGATATCCTTGCTGACCTCTAGACGGCGGATCGCCGGACCGACCGTTACATCGGGCACGCGCTGGGATTTAGCGAGCTGGACGCCGGCGTCGGCGATAGCAAGATCCGCATCGGCGGCCGCCATGGCCAGCGTTCCAGCGCTTTCTACCATGTTCGGGCCGTAAGAAGCCGGTGGCAGCAAATCGAGCGCGGCGGTATCCAGCGGCCCAATAATGGGCTTGCCGATCCGACGCGCGAGATTGGCACGCGCCGCATCCGCAAGCCTGGCTGCCCGCTCGGCACCCGCTTGGGCATTCAGCCGTGCAACATCTGCCCTTTGCTCTTCGATCGGCGAAGCCCGCCCCGCCTGAACCCTTACCTTGGCGGCATTAAGGGCATCTTGCGCGATACGAAGCTGATCGCGGGCCGTCACCACCCGGCGTTCCGCGGCAATGGCATCGATATAGAGTGCAGTGACCTGCACCCGAATGTCGGCTTGGGTAATCGCTGCGATCAGCACTGCCCTGTTCGACTGCGCATCCGCAACCGCGATGCGGGCCGAACGCTTCCCGCCCAACTCGATGGGGATGTTGACTCCAACAGTCGTTTCGGCTTGGCGGAAACCACCATAAGGCCCTGACCCGACGACGTTCTCGACCTGGCTCTGAACCGTCGGATTGGGACGAAGGCCAGCCACGGTCCGTCCCGCGCGAGCTGCATCGATCCCAGCCTGCGCCGCATCTGCTGCCGGGGCGCTTCCGCCTGCGGCCGCGACTGCATCATCGAGAGTGAACACAGCCCCTACAGACTGTTGTGCCGTTACATTGTCCTGTGCTTGCGCCACGGCGACGCAAGACGTGGCAGCCAGAAAGGCCGCAATGATCCTGTGCATGTAGAAATTCCTGATTGATAGGCATCAATCTGCGCACCCGGAATACGGGTGACAGTCAGTTGAGCTTCAATCAGGCGATAGGAGGCCGCAAATCAGGCCCGACGGTCCAGCGACCAGGAGCCGCCTCTTCGACGGACATCAGCGCTTCCGTAACGATAGCAAAGATGGTGGCCTCGGCGGCACGCGCAGGCAGGAAGGAGGCCGCACCATGGCAGCCATGGTGATGAGGGACACCCTTATCAGAATCGCCTTGCGATTGGTCCGCGTCCCCTTCGCTGTGGACCTTACCCGAACATTCGATGCTGGTCTGAGCTGCTGAGAGCGTCGGATTAGGCACTTCGTTCGCATGCACAGTTGCAACCGTCGTTAGCGACGCCACAAGCAGGCAAAGAAGGAGGAAGCTCCAGCGAAACATGGACACGCCTCTAGCCGATTTTTTCACACCTGTCATCGCAAAGTGCCTGATGGAAGCGGATCGGCCTTACGCCACGCTGGAATGGCTTCCGAAAGCACGCGCCACGAAGAGCGCAGAAAGATCATAGCGATGATCGCCCCGATGGCGATGTCAGGCCATGCCGAACCTGTTACACCCACCAAACCCGCTGCGATCAAGACACCGATATTCGACGCAACGTCATTGCGCGAACATTCAAAAGTGCTGGACATATTCACGTTGGCGCCCCGGAAGCGCCACAGCATCGCCAGACATGCGAGATTGGCGACAAGCGCAGCGGAACCAAATGCCAGCATCAGTGACGACGAGGGCGGCACGCCATTGACGATCTTGTCAGCTAGTTCCGCAATCACCGCTGCACCGAATAGCAGAATGATGCCGCCCTTTACGATCGCGGCACCGGCCTCCCATTTTGCGCCTTTATGAAGCGCATAAATGCTAAGAGCGTACACAAAGGCATCACCCAGCATATCGACAGAATCTGCCATTAGCGCTGATGAGCGCGCGATCACGCCACCACCAAACTCGGCGAAAAACATCGCGAGATTAATCATCATGACGACCACAAGGACGCGACGCTGCTCTTTCTTGGCGGCGAGTATCGCCAAGGTGTCGCCTTTCTTCGAGCAGCAATGATCCGCCATTTGTCCGGTCCGATTCGTCAGGTTGGACCTGTCCTATGCACCCTGAAGTGGCTATAGGGTCAATACATGAAAATCGGTGATCTAGCGAAACTGACGGACACCCGCGTCGAGACGATCCGCTATTATGAGAAGGAGGGGCTGCTGCCCGCCCCCTCTCGCAACAGTGGGAATTATCGCGTTTACGAACTCCAACACCTGAACCGGCTGTCATTCATTCGCCGCTCGCGCGATCTTGGTTTCACCCTGGAACAGGTGCGCAAACTGCTTAAACTCGCTGACAATCAGGATGCCTCATGCTCAGAGGTTGATGCGATCGCGACCGAGCATATCATCGAGATCGATCGAAAGATAAGCGATCTGACACTGCTGAGGGACCAGCTCTTGCTTAGCGTGGATTGCTGCCAAAGCGACACTATCGCCGATTGCAAAATAATCGAATCTTTGGCGCCGTTTAAAAACCACTGACCGATAAACTCAACAGCGCTGATGCCTTCCTCGCGAACCTATCATCGCCAGTCAGAGCCATCCCAGCATCAATCGTTGGAGTTTGAACGTGATCGTAGGAACCAGACCCCGATTTCGACAAATCCTTGCTGAAGTTTGGAAGCCCCTGACAGTGCTTTTCGCCTGGGACGTTTTGGTCACGGCTTTCCACTTCTACACGCCGTTTTCAGAACCTCCGCTGCCCACGACTCTGTTTGGGACCGCCCTCGCCCTCTTCCTCGGTTTCAGGACCAACGCTGCTTATGCGCGCTGGTGGGAAGCACGATCTCTGTGGGGCGCCCTCATCAACGCATCGCGGAGCCTCGCACGGGCGTCCAAAAGCTTCATGGCTCCCGACAGGCGGGCCAATGTCGCGGTGGATGATATCGTCCTTCGTCAGATTGCAATTGCCCATGCCCTTCGCTGTCAATTGCGAGGCCAAGATCCAATGCCGGAAATCGAGCGACTAATCGGCACCGAAACAGCAGCAACGATCGCAGCGAAGGCAAATCGGGCGAACGGATTGGCGGAAGAGATATCCGCCCTTGTTGCAGACGCACACCTCAGCGGAAGGATCGACACGATACAGCAAGCGACCCTCGAACGGCTGCTGATCGACATCTCGAACGCCCAGGGCGGGATGGAGCGGATAAAAAACACTCCCCTACCGAACGGCTTTCGCTTCTTCCCGAACCTTTTCACCCGCGTTTTCTGCGTGCTGGTTCCTATCGCACTGGTGGAATCCCTGGGTATATACACGCCCTTGGGATCGACATTGATCGGCCTGATATTCCTCGCTGCATTGAGCATCGGCGAAGACCTGACCGACCCCTTCGCAAATTCCGTCCACGACGTCCCATTGAGCGCAATGTGCCGGACCATCGAAATCGATCTTCTGCAATCACTCAACCGGGAAGCCCCGCCAAAACTTGAGCCGGTTCACGGCACCCTCTGGTGAGACTGCGATGGCGCTCTAGCTATCGCGACCTTGGCGGGCGATCTGGTGGGTGGTCCCCCCGCTCCCTCATCTGCTTCAAGCGAGATTGAGCATCTTTCAATACGCGGTCGGGGACAGTCTCAACCGACGGTCGGTCTTTCAGGAACGCACGCAAGTCCTTTGCCAGCTCCCTGTCACTAGCATCCCTGCTATTGTCCAAGCGATCTGCTGCCCGCTCGTATTCCTGCCGGGTGCTATCCCACCGTTCCTTTGCCCGCGTTACGAAGACAGGCGGCTGCGCCTTTCCGCTCGCGACCTGAAGCGCTTCACGGGCCTGCCGCAAGTCAGCTTCGGTAGGCTGGTGCGACACCCCACGCCTGATCTTCTCCCGCATCTGGGCAAGCGCCATGCTGGTGCCGGCCCTGCCCTGCCCCCGCGTCCAGCGTGGCGTTGCCTCGCATTCCACTCCGCGGCTGCGTAGTTCTTCGGCAAAAGCCTCTCTGAAATTGAACAGGTCTTCGCGACGCGGATCGAAACGCTTACCATTCAGCCCCTCAGCCTGGACGGTAAGATGAACATGAGGCCTGGGCGTGTCGGTGTGCAAGGCCATCACATAATCATGATTGTCGCCAATCATGCGATCGGCGGCAGCGCGCACAGCCTGACGGACGGTATCGGGATTGGTCCCCTGGGGCATGGAGAAGACCATGGCCACGCCGGAAACTGTTGCCCTTTCCCGCCAGTAGAGGGCGTCCGACCACTCTTGCGCTATCTGCTGAACCTCACTCTTGTCCGAAATGAGTTCGCCATCGCGCGTCTCAATCGCAATCTCGCCATTGCGACCGATGTAGCTCAGATGAGCGCCTAGATGCTCTGCGCCCTTTTTCCGACCTGTTACCTTGACCAGAACCTCCGGAGATTTGCGGACCACTCTCGCCAGCACGGCACGGGAGTCCTCGCGCGGCGCATGGGCATATGGGACCGGACGAAACGGACCAGTCTGGTTGAGAAGATGCTTGGCATATTTGATATTGGGGTCGCCCGATACGCGCGGTCGGAACATGGGCTTCAGCACGCCCCACAGCTCATCCTCTCGCTCGCCGAATGGCATCAGTCCGCCACCTTCCAGAACCCTAGATCGCCACGCAGCGCATCGCCGAGCGCGGCAATCTGCTCATTAATGTCCTCGCGCATCTCGGTGATCCGCCGCAGCTCCCGTTCGATCTGAAGGCCGCTGTCCGCCATCATCGCGGCGTTGCCAGCCCGCATGGCCTGATTGAGGTTTCGACCGATCCGTTGAAGCTGAAGACGAACCGGCGCGAGACTGTCCCGCAGGCCGTCATCTACATTGCCCTTCAGGCCGATATGGCGACGCATCAGCGCCTTTACCCACCCGGCCCTGTCCGTCCCCCGCTCAGCGGCTCGCGCGTCAAGAACAGCAAGTTCAGCCTCGGTGACGCGAAACGATATGCGATTGGTCGATGGCTCCGTGCGGGCTTGAACCTTCGGGGCATCGCCTGCTTGCCGCATTGCCTGATCCAGCAGGGATCGCAGGAGCGCGCTGCGCCCTCCCCTGCCCTCCGCAAGTGCATCGAAAGCGTCGAGCGTGGCCCGATCGAGACGGACCGTCATGCTGGTTTTGCCATCGGTGGAGGTTGTCGTGGTTGCCATCATCGTCCTCGTCTGCAAGGCTACTGTAAGACAATGGCAACCACAACCCCTATCCTGCCCTCAAACAACCTCCACAAAATGGCACTCGAATCTGTGGCTCGGGCCACAGTCTCCAATCATCTTTCAAAAGAGAAAACGCGGAAAAGAATGCGGTGCCGGGCTAGTTCGTAAACCGGACCATCCGTGGCTGCTCTTCGCCGTCGAAATGCACAAGCGCTTCGATCAAACGGCCCCGCTTGCCATCGACGTGGATCAGATGGCCCTCATCTCGCGGCTGAGCCATTGGCGCTTCCCGATGGTCCTCTGTCGCGCCCGACGAACGCGGGGCGACCGGCAAAACACTGGTCTCTTGCAATTTTGAGGCTGAACCGTCGTCGGCCCCCGCGACCGACCCGGACCCTCCCCGCAAGAAGGCCTCGCAACCCGCCACCGTTAGCGTGCCCGAGGGCGCTCGATCCAGGTACGCCCTTACGGCGGCCTCATCCCGTGCCGCCGCCTTCATCAAGGCCACGGCACCGCGGACAGGCAAATCATCCAATCGGTCAGCGATGAAGTCGGGGGCAGAAGACAATGCGTGTAAGCGTGAAAGACGCGCGCGTTCACGCCCTGTAGCACGCGCCAAATCCGCAATGCTCTGGCCCGACGCTACCTGCGCGGCGACGAAAGCAACCATGTCGCGAACGGAAAGCTGCTCACGCTGATCGTTCTCTATAAACTGATCGATCCGTACCTGCGCGGGATCGCCATGCTCGCGAATGATGGCGCGCACGTCGCGGCCGATCTGCATGCACGCGCGCCAGCGCCGCTCGCCAAATTGGATTTTATAGCGATCATCTTCATCCGCAGGATCGACAATGATCGGTTGCAGTTGACCGCGCGCACCGATGGTTTCGGCCAAGGCGTCGATCTCGCTCTGATCGATGGCGCGACGAACATTGTCAGGATCGGGATACACTCGACGCGGGTCCAGCGTCAGCACCCTACCCTGCTGTGCTACCTCATCCTTAGCGGCGAAAATATCGAAGTCCCCGAAATCCATCAGGCCTCGATCCTTTGCATCGCTTCATCGAGAAATGCGCGCATGGCGGGCAGCGATGATCGAACGTCCTTCTCAAAGCGCCACACTGGCACCCCGGCTTGTACAGCCTGGCTGTAATGCGCTCGGTCCGGCAGGTGAGCCGAAAATAGGTTTCGCCCTATCTTGGCCTTCAGTTCTTCCAGCATCGCAAGCTGGTTGCGATCGTTCGCCTTCACTCTGTTTGCGACCAGCCCGGCTATGCGAATGGGATGTCGCCGCCCACGTTGATTGACTGTCTGAATCGAGTTGGAGAGTTGCTTGGTGGAATCCGGGCCGAACGGTCCAAGCTCAACAGGCACGATTAAATCGTCGCACACCATCAGCGCCGCGAAATTGATCCAGCTCCAAGCGGGCGGAGTGTCGATCACACAATAGTCGTGGAACTCCGCCAGCTTCGGAAAATTCGCGCGGAAGGCGCTCAAAGCCTTCCCGAAATCCGCGTCAAATTCCCCGGTCATCCTGTTGGAGTATATGCCGCGCTGGCGACCTGCAGGGGCAACGAAACCTTCCTCGAAGAGCTGCTTGCAGGAACCATGGCTCTCGAAGTCGCGTAGGGCCGTGGAGGCATTGCACTGGCGGTCGAGGTCAAGCACCAGAACGCGGTGGCCGGCGTCCGCCAGATGCCATGCCAGATGGCAGGCAATGGTTGTCTTCCCTGCCCCGCCCTTTTCGATGTTGACCGCGATCGTTTTCACCGTCGATCATCCCACCAGTTGCGGCGAGAGAACCACCAAGTTTCCTCATCCTCGTTTCGGATGCGGTTCCGGGTCGCGTTATCCTTCGCGCTGAGGATCATCAGCACTATGATGACAAGGAATATGAGACCGGCTTGCGCTATGCCGCTCATGTCGCTGCACCTCCGCTTCTACTTTTTGTCGATCATGTCCCTAAACTCCGCGAGCGCTTGCCAATATGCGCGATGCCCGCGCTCGTTGCTGAACTCGATAAACCAGTCCAAAATTTCCTTCGGTCCCTTGATATAGACCGTGCTTTGGGGGGCGGGTTGCCGGCGCCGACGGACAACAGGTCCAGCCTCTTCCGCCTCCCCTGCCCCACGATCGACAAAGCCCAATTTTGCGCCTCGCTCGATCGCCGCCTGTTCGCGAACCGGATCGAGCGGCAACGGCGTCCTGGTGATGCCGGACAGGTCAAGCCGGCCCTCATCCTCGGGCGCTTCGGCGGGAGCCTTCGGCCCCGCCTTCTTTCCAAAGCCATAGCCGGAACTCACTTCTGCATCTCCGACTGAACCGCTTCGACAACGGCACGGGCCACCTCATGGGCATTCTTCTTTGCGCCTGCCAA
Organism: Sphingobium fluminis; assembly: GCF_037723805.1. Lineage (NCBI taxonomy): Bacteria > Pseudomonadati > Pseudomonadota > Alphaproteobacteria > Sphingomonadales > Sphingobiaceae > Sphingobium > Sphingobium fluminis. Next base: position 1,449 of record NZ_JBBJUK010000009.1, on the reverse strand, counting down.
TCCTGAAGTCTGGCTATCGTCCAGTTCCTCCAGTGTCGCCGCGAAATCGAAAATGTCGCGGTAGGCCGCGCGCTCAACGAGACCAACGGGCAGCAAAGGTAATTCCGCTTCGTTGATAGCCGCCGTGATCCGCTGCGAACTTTTGGTCTGGATCGCCGCATTGTCTCGGCTCCTCACCAACCTAAATGGGATTCGGCGACCTAGAGCCTCCTGTTCTTCTAGAACCAGGGCAACCGCATTTGCGGCCAGTTCCGCGTCGATCGGCGAGAGATTGAACGGGATCAGCACAAGATGCGACCGCGCGAGAGCGCGTGACGTCATGCGCGAGGCCGTTCCTTCAAGATCGATGAGTACAAAATCATGCGACTGTGTGAGCTGGTCGACCAGCTTCATCAGGTCGGACTCCTTCGGCCCGGCAATAATCTCGAATGGTAGCGCCTTGTCCTGCTCCGTCCGCTTCCTGCCCCAGCCCGCGATGATCGCGTTCGGATCTGCGTCTATGACAGCGACCGAAGCACCGCTCCGGGCCAGCTCGCTCGCCAAGACGAATGTCAGGGTCGTCTTGCCCGCCCCGCCCTTCGGGTTCGCTACAGAAATTGCCGGCATCCGAATCTGGCCCTCTTTCATGAAATCGAAATTCAATCGATTTCCACACCAAATCCATATCGCAAGGCTATGGATGTCGAATGGCTATCGATTTGCCAATGGATATCCCAAGGCAATCGCTTTTGCAAGGCGCTCCAAATGCAGCCGATATCCATTGCCAATCGCAATGGATATCCATTTAGCAATCCTAATTACAATATAGGTCTTCTACCCCATCGCATCAGATGCCCGGAGTCTACTGGCGCGCTGTATGGCAAACGCAATTGCGATGATCGAACGGAGCGATAGATAGCCATGAGAAATCTAGGGGATATCCTTTAGGCTATCCCTTAGATTGCCGGAGAGGGGAGGGGGCCGCTATGCGGCCCCCGAAGTCTAGGCGTCCGCGTCACCGGCCTTGGCGAGAACCGCGAAGCCGTCAGCGATCAGCTCAACCGTGTATCGCTTGCCCTCCTCGGTATCGTAGGAATTCTGGCGAACCCGGCCGACGATATGAACCAGATCGCCCTTGTCGGCCTTGGCAGCACGCTCAATGTGTCGGCCAAACAACGTCACTTCGTTCCAATGGGTGTCGGTCGTCCACTCGCCGTTGTCCTGGCGGTTGTAGTTCGCCGCTACCGAAACCTTCGTCACTTTGTCATGCTCGTTGATCTTGCCGATGCGGCCGATGATGCGAAACTCAGCGATATTCTGCATGGGACGTACCTCATTCTCGATCAGGCTAATTCCTGATGGGGGCTTCAGGGGAGCGAGGCTGACGCGATCAAGATAAAAAACGGAGGGTCCGCGAAGTGGAAACCGTAGTCCTCCGGACGGTTTTTGACTTGATCGCACAAGGCAGCA
>NZ_JBBJUK010000008.1:0-154000 GCF_037723805.1 Sphingobium fluminis | reverse complement strand
ATTTATCCTGCGAGAACGACGTTGCCGGCGCAATCCAGGGACAGCAGCTGGGGGGGGCTGGCCCGGCTGATCAACGCCTTGTTCATCCCGGGTCAAAGCCAATCACCCTGCCAGCCGCTAGTCCATCGCCTCCACCAACAGGCAATCCGAAAGGTTTGAAGCGTGAGCGGCTGCGAAACTATCGATTTGACGATCAATGATGGTGTAGCGCGCATCAAGCTCAACCGGCCGGATGCGCTCAACGCGTTGAGCAGGCCGCTTCTTGAAGAAATGATTTCCGCGCTCGACCGGCTTCGCGACGGCGGAGAGGCACGTGTCCTCGTTCTGAGCGGCGCGGGCAGAGCCTTTTCAAGCGGAGCCGATCTCTCCAGCGGATCTTCCCCGGCGGGCGGCGTCGAGTTCGACGCGGGCGCAGTGCTGGAACGCTATTATAATCCTCTCATGGAGCGCCTATTTTCCTTGCCAATACCTGTCGTCACTGGGGTACATGGTGCGGTTGTCGGCGCCGGGTGCATGCTGGCGTTGGCAGGCGATGTCATTGTCGCGCAACGGTCGACCTATTTCCTGCAAGCGTTCGTCAACGTCGGACTGGTCCCTGACGCGGGCAGCATGTGGTTGCTGCCCCGGCTGATCGGACGCACCCGCGCGCTTACCATGATGATGTTGGGCGAAAAGGTCGGTGCCGCGCAAGCACTGGAATGGGGCATGATCAGCGAACTGGTGGAAGACGGTGCGTTGCAGGCCAGGACCGACCAGATTGCGGCGAAGCTCGCCAAAGGTCCTACCCTATCCTATGCGCTTATACGTCGAGGTGTGCGGGCGGCTTTCGAGCAACCGTTGACGGGCGCCCTGCAGAGCGAACGCGAAGCGCAACGACAGGCCGGGAACAGCAGCGACTTTCGCGAAGGCGTTGCCGCGTTTCGCGAAAAACGCCCGGCGGTTTTTACCGGCAGATAAGCGCGTTGGCACGGTGTGCTGCAATGAACGGAGGAACTTGCCCGATGATGGAAGGAACCGGCCCGCTCAAGGGCATCAAGATCGTAGAATTCGGAGGGCTGGGGCCAGGACCCTTCGCCGGAACGATGTTTTCGGACATGGGTGCGGACGTCCTTCGCATAGACCGCAAAGGGGCCGGAGACCCGCCCGTTACCCGGATTGATGCGCGGGGACGCCATGCTATCGCCCTCGATCTCAAGGATCCCGCGGACATTGCGCGCTGTCTGGACATCTGTGACAAAGCCGATGTCGTCTTCGAAGGGTTCAGGCCCGGCGTCATGGAACGGCTTGGCCTCGGTCCTGACATCATGATGGGGCGCAATCCCAAGCTCGTATTCGGGCGAATGACCGGCTGGGGGCAACAAGGCCCTTACGCCCATACGGCAGGGCACGATATCAATTATCTGGCCATAACCGGTGCGCTTCATGCGATCGGCACGCAAGACAAGCCGGTGCCTCCGCTCAACCTGGTTGCCGATTATGGCGGTGGTGGCATGATGCTGGTGGTCGGTATCCTCGCGGCCCTGATCAACGCAAAGGCGACGGGCAAGGGCCAGGTCGTGGACGCTGCGATCTGTGACGGCGCCACTTATCTGATGTCGCTCTTTTACGGGATGAAAGAGGCCGGCAACTGGCAAGACAAGCGAAACGCCAACCTGCTGGACGGAGCTGCGCCTTTCTATGATACATATCAATGCGCTGATGGTGAATGGATTGCGGTTGGGTCGATGGAACCGCAATTCTATGCGCTCCTTCTCGATGCCATGGGGGAGCCGTCCCTTGGCGAGGTCAAGCAGATGGATCAGGCCCGCTGGCCGGAACTCAAGATGAGATTTCAGGAGATTTTCCGTGGCCGCACGCGTGACGAATGGTGCAAGGTCATGGAATATACCGACATCTGCTTTGCTCCTGTACTGAGCATGACGGAAGCGCCGAAGCACCCGCACAATATCGTTCGTGGCAGCTTTGTCTCCGTGGCCGGGGTCGTGCAACCCGCGCCCGCACCCCGTTTTTCCGGCACGCCAAGCGCTATACGCTGGGCTCCCGCCCCTGTTCAGCATGACGTTGCCGATAGCGTGGCGAAATGGGCCGAGCCGTCGACCTGATCACCCGGCCAACCTTGGGCTGCGAGCGCTTTTCTCCGCATTTGCTGTCAGGGTAAAGGCATGGTGCATATCGAGACCATGCAAACAGCGGAATTTAGCCTAGAGCCGGATGCATCAATGGAGAGCCTATGACAGCCTTTGAGCATGCATTCCGCGCAACGCGCCTGCCCGAGGACACGGAGCAGTTTCGCGAGGAAGTAAAAGCTTTTCTGGCTGACCATGCGCCCGCTCGGCCGCCTCATATCCGGGCGCGCAGCTGGGCTGGCTTCGACGCCGATTTCAGCCGCGCGCTGGGCAGCAGGGGCTGGCTCGGCCTGACGCTGCCCACCCGTTACGGCGGCGGTGGCAAGGGGCCGTTCGCCCGCTTCGTGCTTGTCGAGGAATTGCTGGCGATTGGCGCGCCGGTTGCCGCGCATTGGATCGGCGATCGGCAAAGTGCGCCGCTGCTTCTGCACTACGGCACCGAAGAGCAGCGCAACGACATCCTGCCGCGGATCTGCGCAGGCGAGTTGTTCTTCTGCATCGGTATGAGCGAACCCAATTCCGGGTCGGACCTGGCGAGCGTGCGCACTCGTGCGCGACGGGACGGCGATGAATGGGTACTCAACGGATCGAAGATCTGGACGACCTATGCGCACAAGGCGCATTATATGATCGCGCTGGTTCGCACCAGCGGTGGTCCCGAAGACCGACAGAAGGGACTGTCCCAATTCCTAATCGATCTGCACGCGCCGGGTCTCACCACCAAGCCGATCGTTGATCTGTGCGGCGACGCGCATTTCAGCGAAGTGTTTTTCGAGGATGTGCGCCTACCTGCCAATGCGCTGGTCGGTGCGGAAGGCGACGGCTGGAAACAGGTCAACGCTGAATTGGCGTTTGAAAGGAGTGGGCCTGAGCGCATTTATTCCAGTATCGTGCTGCTGGACCTGTGGGCGCAATATCTGGCGTCAAGTGGGACGGGGGATGCGGCACAGCGGATAGCACTTGGCAAGTGCCTAGCGCGGATGGCGGCCTTGCGAGAGATGTCGATCGCGATCACCGGTCGATTGGATGATGGCGAATCGCCGGTAATCGAAGCGGCGCTGATCAAGGATCTGGGCACGACGCTGGAGCAGGACATCCCTTCCGAGATTGCGCAATTGACAGGGGATCCCGACCTGCCGGTCGACGACGAACTGATACGCACTCTGGCCTATGTGATGCAGGTGAACCCCGCTTACTCGCTGCGCGGCGGGACGAGAGAGATTTTGCGCGGGATGATCGCTCGGGGATTGGGATTGCGGTAATGGAGAACGACCTTTTTCTCGAAAGCTTCTCGCGTCTCCTGGCGGATGTCGCCGATATGGTGGAGGTGCGGGCAGTTCACGGAGGGGCCAGCACGAGCGCGATGTGGCAGGCGCTCACGGAGTCAGGCTTCCTCGATGCTCTGGTCGCTGAAACGCATGGCGGCGTCGGCCTTGGCCGCGCGGAGATCTTGCCGCTGTTCATGCTTGCAGGGCGGCGTCTTCTTCCGGTGGCGTTCGCGCATACAGTCGTAGCGCGCATGTTGATCGCGACCGCAGGCGAGGCGTTGCCGGTCGATGGTCCGATCCTGCTCTGGCCTGTCGGTTCGTCTGGCACGTTGCGGTCTCAGATCCCGCCAGCGGCGTTCGAGGCAGGGCATGCTCTTGTGCAGCATGGTGCGTCATTTCGCATTGTGCCATTGCGCGCTGGCGACGGGGGCGACGGCTTTGGTTTTCATGCGGCGACGCTGGTTGCCGATGCGTCGCCTCTCGTTGAATTCGAGATCAAGGATTGCGATTTGCTCGACTGGGCGGCGGCGCTGACCGCGGTCTCCAGCGCCGGGGCTGCTGCCCGCGTGCTCGAACTCAGTCAGCAGCATGTCACGGAACGGCAGCAATTCGGGCGGGCGTTGGGCAATTTTCAGGCTATCCAGCATCTGATCGCGCAAGCCGCCGAACAATCGGTACTGGCCGCAACGGCGGCGCGGATCGGATTTTCCGGTAAAGATGTCGCATTGGACCCGCTGCGCGTCGCATTGGCCAAGACGCTGACGGCGAACGCGGCTTCGGAACTCTCGCGCATCGCTCATGCGGTCCATGGTGCGATCGGCATCAGCAAGGAGCATGACCTTCAACTCTACACGCGGCTGCTTAAGCGGTGGCAGCTCAGTTACGGGTCACAAGACTTTTGGGCAGAGCGGATAGGCGCGGCGCGCATCGCTGCATCAGATGGAACCGCCGTGGACTTTATTCGCACCGCTCTGGCGCCATCGTAGAAGGACGCGCCAGCCGCTTCCCAGCCACGATTGACTGTAGCGGAATAGGCATTTGCATTGCCGGAGGCTTTACTTCCCCGGCCAGTGCTCTGGGTTTAGTTCCCTTTTCAGACTCTTGGTAGATCTGCGCCACCTCGAACAAAAAGGGAATAAAAGTGTCCGCCATCGATCTGCTCCGGCCAGACTTCATGGACAGCGACGAGCTGCGCATGCTTGAGGATGCGACGGATCGCTTTCTCGATGATCATGCCGACAGCGCAGCACTGACCCGCTGGCGCGAGCAGGGATATGTCGATCGGGACACATGGCGAGCCGCGGGGCAGTCGGGGCTGCTGGGGGTCATGATCCCTGAAGCCTATGGTGGTGCCGGAGCGGATTTTCGATATGAGGCCGTCATCATGGAACGGTTGGCGCTGAAAAACGCCCTGAACTTTGCGCTCCCGTTGCACAACGCCGTGGTAGCACCCTATCTGATCGACTATGCCAATGACGAGCAAAAGGCGCGCTGGCTGCCGGGCGCGGTAACGGGCGAGAATATCCTGGCCGTCGCGATGAGCGAACCGGGCGCCGGTTCTGATTTGCAGGCGATGCGGACCACGGCCAGCCGCCAGGGCGATCATTACGTCATCAATGGACAAAAGACGTTCATCTCTAACGGCTTTCACGCTAATATCATCATCGTCGCCGCCAAGACGGACCAGGAGGCGGGTGCTAAAGGCATATCCCTTTTTGTCGTCGAAACCGACAAGGTCGAGGGCTTCGAGCGCGGACGTCTGTTGCACAAGCTCGGTCAGGAAGGTCGCGATACGGCGGAACTGTTTTTCTCCGATATGCGCGTGCCGGCCGAAAATCTGCTAGGCGGCGTTGAGGGGCAGGGCTTCAAGATGCTGATGAGCAAGCTGCCGCAGGAGCGGCTCGTCATCGCATGGCAAGCCATGGGCATGATCGAGGCGGCGCTGACGCTAACCATAGACTATGTGAAGGACCGAAAGGCGTTCGGCAAGACATTGTTCGACTTTCAGAACACCCAGTTCAAGCTGGCCGAGTGCAAAACGCAGGCCACTGTTGCAAAGGCCTTTCTCTATCATTGCACGCAAGCCCTGTTAAAGGGCACGCTGGATGCAGCGACGGCCTCGATGGCGAAATACTGGATAACAGAGGCGCAGGGCAAGATCATCGACGAATGCCTGCAACTGTTCGGTGGTTACGGCTACATCCTCGAATACCCGATTGCGGAAATGTACAAGGATGCTCGCGCCTTTCGTATTTACGGTGGCGCAAACGAGATCATGAAGATCCTGATTGCCCGATCGCTTTAAGCCAATGATTCAGGACCTGAGGGAGCGTTAAAGTGCCGATCGACTTCAATATTGACGCTGGCATCGCCGTCATTACGATCAACCGTCCTGAAGCGCGCAACGCGATCGACCGGGAAACTGCGCTGGCGGTCGAGACTGCGGTCAGGCAGATCGACAGCCAGAAGGATATCCGTGTCGGCGTCATCACGGGCGCCGGGAGCCACTTCTGTGCCGGGATGGACCTCAAGGCGTTTCTCCGCGGCGAGGTCGTGCGGCTTCCCGGAACCGGATTCGCGGGCGTCACCCAAGCATCCTGCTCGAAGCCGCTCATCGCTGCCGTGGAAGGCTATGCGCTTGCAGGCGGCTTCGAGATCGCGCTCGCCTGCGACATGGTGGTCGCGGCGCAGGGCTCGCAATTCGGCCTGTCGGAAGTAAAGCGGGGCCTTGTGGCCAATGCGGGTGGACTGGTTCGCCTGCCGCGCCAGTTGCCGGCCAAGATTGCCAACGAACTGGTGCTGGTCGGCGACATGCACCCTGCCGCGCGCCTGGCAACCCATGGCCTCGTCAACGTGGTGACGTCTGACGGACTGGCGCTGGAGGGCGCGATGGAACTGGCGCGCAAGATCGCCGCAAATGGTCCGCTTGCCGTCGCGGTCAGTCGCCGAGTACTGAGCGAAAGTCTCGAATGGCCGGTCGAGGAGTTGTTCGACCGCCAGAACGCGATCACCGCTGCGGTCTTTGCATCGGCGGACGCGAAGGAGGGAGCGCAAGCCTTCGCCGAGAAGCGTCGGCCTGTATGGCGCGGTGAGTGATGCTGTGCGCCTGGACTGGGATGTGCTGGCCAGGCTTGACACTTTGAGCGCTGTCCTTGGCCACCATGCCAATGAGAGGCCGGCCGCAATCGCGCTGACCTTTCAAGGGCGTGACACCAGCTACCGTGCGCTGGCCGACCAGGTTTCGGCATTGGCTGGGCTGCTGTCGGCCGAAGGGATAGAGTGGGGCCAGCGGGTCGCCTATCTTGGCAAGAACAGCGATCGATATTTTGTCCTTCTTTATGCGCTGGCTTCGTTCGGCGCGGTGCTGGTTCCGCTAAACTGGCGGCTTGCCACCGAAGAATGGCAGTTTCTTCTGAACGATGCCGGTGTCGTGCGTTTGTATGCCGATGAGGAATTCGTCGGTCGCGCGCACGACCTCGCCGTCAGTTGCAGCCTGCCCGCACCAACATTGATTCCCGAGCCGGTCTCCGGCGACATTATGCCTGCACCCGCGATTTTGCCCCACGACATAGTCGTGCAAATATATTCTTCCGGAACGACGGGTCGTCCCAAGGGGGTTATGCTGACCCATCGCAATTTGCTGGCGTTGCGCGCACCGGGCTATGCTGCGGGCCTTACTTGGTTTCCGCGTGAGACGGATTGCAGTCTGTTACTGCTTCCGGTCGCGCATATCGCCGGCACAGCCTATGCCTTCTTCGGCATCTATGGTGGAGGCCGCATAGTGATCGAGCGCGAATTCGATGCCGGCATCGCCCTCGAGCGGATGGAAAGCCAGCGCGTCACGCATATGCTGCTTGCGCCCGCCGCCCTGCAACTTGTGATCGAGCATGCCGACTGCGCCTGGCGCAATCTGGCTAGCTTTCAATATTTGACCTACGGGGCCTCGCCCATCTCACAGACCCTGATGGATCGCGCGTTCGAAGCATTGTCCTGCGGCTTCATACAAATGTACGGCATGACCGAAGCTGCCGGCGGGGTCGTAGCGCTGACACCCGACGACCATCGATCCGGGACGCAGGCGCGATTGCGTTCGGCGGGCAGGGCGATGCCCGGCGTCGAAATCGCCATAGCGGGGCGGGACGGCGCGCACGCGGGCGTTGACGAGATCGGCGAAATTCTGGTCCGGTCCGCTGCGGTCATGGCCGGATATTGGCGGCAGCCTGACGCCACAGCTGAAACGATCGACCCGAATGGCTGGCTGCGCAGCGGCGATATCGGGCGAATAGATGAGGAAGGTTATGTTTTTGTTCTAGACAGGGCCAAAGACATGATCATCTCAGGCGGCGAGAATGTCTATCCGGCCGAAGTTGAGAATGCCTTGGCGGATCATCCCAGCGTCGGCGATGTCGCTGTTTTCGGGATAATCTCCGAACGGTGGGGAGAGGTGCCAGCTGCTGCGATCGTCCTGCGCCCCGGATATGCACTTGACCCGAAATCGCTGCAAATCTGGTGCGCGGACAAGCTGGCCCGGTTCAAGATCCCAAAGCAATATGTCGCGCTGGAGGCATTGCCGCGCAATGCGGGCAACAAGGTGCTCAAACGGCAATTGCGGGACCTGTTCCCAAGCTTGACCGGCGGAGCCTGAAAGGTCGGGGTTGGCGATACTTGCCTCTGCTGGCAGCGCCTTTGTACTTACGATCGAAAAGGCACGCGATGTACGACGACCGGCATTATATGAATTTGGAACTTTGGTCTGTAAACCTCTCTATTGAGATCCAGAAAGGCACCGTTGGATGCAGAACGTACCCGTGATCGTGGACATTGTCCGTTCGCCCGTAGGACGCGGCAAGCCCGGCACTGGCGGGCTGTCCGGGACGCACCCGGTAGATCTGCTCGGGCAGGTCCTCACACAGCTTGTGGAACGTAATGGGTTCGATCCGGGGTTGGTGGACGATCTGATCGTCGGCTGTGTCAGTCAGGTTGCAGAGCAGGCGGTGACGCCGGGCCGGACGGCCTGGCTGGCAGCGGGCTATCCGGCCCATGTTCCCTCGACGGTCGTCGATCGGCGCTGCGGCTCCAGCCAGCAGGCCGTCCATTTCGCCGCGCAGGGCATCGCGGCGGGCGCATATGATGTGGTCATCGCCGGAGGTGTGGAATCGATGAGCCGCATTCCGATGTTCACGGCGCGACAGGGTGCTGAACCGAACGGTTCCATTTTCAACCGCCGCTTTCCTGAAGGCTTGGTGAATCAAGGCATTTCCGCTGAACTGATCGCGGCCCAATGGGGCATTTCCCGAGATGAGATGGATGCGTTCTCGGCGCAGTCGCACCAGCGAGCAAGCGCAGCGCAGGCGGCTGGCCATTATGACAGGGAAATCGTGCCCATCGAGACTTCATCCGGACTGTTTACTCAGGACGAGACCATCCGACCCACGACCACCGCCGAAGGGCTTGGAGCGCTTAAAGTTTCCTTCGAAAATGAGGAAATGAGCAAGCGGTTCCCGCAGATCAACTGGAGCATCACGGCGGGAAATTCGTCGCAGATCTCGGATGGCGCGTCCCTTGCGCTGATCATGAGCGAGGCGACGGCCAGCCGCCTGGGATTGACGCCACGCGCTCGTTTCGTCGCCTTCGATGTTGTGGCAGACGATCCATTGCTCATGCTGACCGCACCGATCCCGGCAACGCATCGCGTCCTGAAGAAGGCGGGCTTGTCAGCCGACCAGATTGATCATTTTGAGGTGAATGAAGCTTTCGCGCCGGTGCCGCTCGCATGGCTGCGTGAGCACGGGGTTGATCCGGCGAAGCTCAATCCTGCTGGCGGCGCAATCGCGACCGGGCATCCGCTGGGCGGCTCGGGCACCAAGCTCATGGCGACCATGCTCAACGCCCTCGAGAGGACCGGTGGCCGTTACGGCCTCCAGACCATGTGCGAAGCGGGCGGCATGGCAAACGCGACGATCATCGAACGACTGTGATTTTTCGGGGAACGAGACAATGAAGATAGACCAAAATCTGGTTGCGGTGGTCACCGGCGGCGCGTCCGGTCTGGGGCGGGCATCCGCCGAAAAGCTGATCGCGGGCGGTGCCAGGGTCGTCATAGCAGACTTAGCTACCTCCGATGGCGAGGCAGTGGCGAAGGAAATAGGGGCGACTTTCGTTCCTGCCGATGTCACCAGTGAAGATCAGATGAACGCAGTGTTCGATGCTGCCGATGCGTTGGGGCCGCTTCGCGCGGTTGTGCATTGTGCTGGCCGTGGTGGCCCGATCCGCGTCGTGGACCGGGACGGAAACCCCGGCTCGCTTGAAATATATGAAAATGTTGTCCGTATCAATCTGGTCGGGAGCTTCAACGTGTTGCGCTTGGGCGCGGCGCACATGGCCAGGACCGAACCGGTCGAAGGGGAGCGCGGCGTCGTGATCATGACGGCTTCCGTGGCCGCGTTTGAGGGACAGATCGGCCAAATCCCCTATGCTTCGGCCAAAGCTGGCATTGTCGGCATGACCATCGTTGCCGCGCGAGATCTGGCGGGCCGCTACATTCGTGTCTGCACGATCGCCCCGGGCACGTTCGACACGCCGATCCTCGCGCGTCTTTCGGATGATGTTCGCAGCAGCCTTGCCAAGGCCGTACCGCATCCGTCCCGGCTCGGTCATGCGTCCGAATTTGCCTTGCTCGCCGCCCAGATAATAGAGAATCCGATGCTCAACGGCGAAACCATTCGTCTCGATGGCGCGATCAGGATGCCGCCGCGATGAGCGATCTTCCCCTGCTGCGTAGCGAAGTCGATGGAGTCGTGACGCTGACGCTCAACCGGCCCGATTTGCGCAATCCGATTTCGGACCCAGCGGTGATGACAGCTGTCATAAAGGCCATCGAACTTGCCGATGCCGACATTGAGACCCGCGCGGTTATCATCACGGGCGCGGGCTCGGCTTTCTCTTCTGGCGGCGATATCAAGACGATGCGCAAAGGCGGGGGGCTGAACGATGCACTGCCCGCCATTACGCGCCGCAACTATAAAAATGGCATCCAGCAACTGCCGCTGTTGTTCGAATCCATCGAAGTGCCCGTTATCGCCGCCGTCAACGGGCCCGCTATCGGCGCCGGGTGCGACCTGGCCTGTATGTGCGACGTACGTATCGCCGCGCAAAGCGCGCGCTTTGCGGAAAGTTTCGTCAAGATGGGGATCGTGCCGGGTGACGGTGGAGCATGGCTGCTACCACGTATAGTCGGCTTTTCCAAGGCTACGGAGATGGCGCTAACCGGCGACATGCTGTCGGCGGACGAAGCATTGGCCTGCGGCTTGGTATCGAAGGTTGTACCGGATGACGAACTGATGCAGGCGGCGCTCGATCTTGCGCGTCGTATCGCGGTCAATCCGCCCTATGCGGTGCGGATGACGAAGCGGTTGCTGCGCGAAGGGCGCACGGCCAGCTTGGCTACGCTTCTAGAAGCTTCGGCAGCGGCGCAGGCAATCTGTCACGCGACCGCAGATCATGAAGAAGCGGTTACTGCCTTTCTGGAAAAGCGTTCACCCCACTTCAAGGGTGCGTGATGGGAGAAGCCGCGCTTATGAGCCAGAACGAGCAACTGGACAATTTTCGCGCCACCGTCCGCGAATGGATGGTGCAGAATGTTCCACGGGACTGGCGCGCGCGGCAGGCCGGAGACAATATAGAAGAATTTATTGCCTCTCAACGCGAATGGCTTAGCCGGCTCGTTGCCGCCGGCTACGCAACCCCGCACTGGCCCGAAGGTTGGCCGGGTGGAGGGCGGTCGCTGGCCGAGCAGGTTGCGCTTTTCGAGGAGATTGCGCGGGTCGATGCGCCGCGCATGAGCCTCTATTTCGTGTCTCTCTATCACGCCGCCATGACTTTGGTGGAATGCGGGACCCCCGAGCAGCAGGCGCGCTATCTTCCGGGCATCCTCAAGGGTGACGTCTGGGTGCAAGGCTTCTCCGAACCGGGTGCGGGATCTGATCTTGCAGCACTCAAAACCCGCGCGGAGCGTAAAGGCGAGAGCTATATCGTCAATGGCCAGAAGGTCTGGTCGACGCTGGGTCAGTTCGCGGACTATTGTCTACTGCTCGTTCGCACCGATCCCACCGCAAAAAAGCAGGCGGGCATCACGTTCCTGCTGATGGATATGAAGTCAAAGGGGGTCACAGTCCGCCCTATCCGTCAGGTCACGGGTGACGAGGAGTTTGCGGAAATCTTCCTCGATGACGTGGAAATCCCTGTCGAGAATCGGGTCGGCGCAGAGAATGAAGGTTGGGGCGTCGCGCAGGTCACGCTATCGTCCGAGCGCGGACTTACTCTCGTCGAACTGACTGAACGCATGTATCGTTCGCTGTGGCGCCTGATTGCGGCCGCCGAAGCGCCGCCAGCCGGTCCCGATGTGGAAACCAGTCGCGCAATGGTCGATCTGATCGGGCGCATCGAGGCGTTACGCGCGCTGGTCGGAGAGTTCATGGCACGGCGCATCGCAGGGCAGGAAGCTATCGGGGACGCTTCCATCCTTAAACTGGCCTATGCCCGGACAGCGCGCGCCTATACCGAGATGGGCCTGCGGTTGCAGGGCATTTCTGGTCAGCGCTTTACACCTTATATCCTGGGTGCTGGATATGAGACCGGCAACTGGATGTTCGATTTTCTCAACAGCTACCAATTTAACATTGCAGGTGGCGCGAATGAGATTCAGCGAAATATCATATCCGAACGCATGTTGATGCTGCCTCGGGAGAAGATGGCATGAGCGAGATCCTAGCCGAACAGTCCACGATCGACCCGGAAGAAATGCGCGATGCCGCCAGACGGTTGCTGGCTGATCGTGTTAATCGGCGAGCGCCCTATGCCGAGCCGCCGCGGGACGAATCCGAAACCCTTTTCGCAGCCATGAGCGAACAGGGCTGGGCGCTCCTGACAGCTCCGGAGGAGACGGGCGGGTTGGGCCAGTCCTTCGCGGCGCTGGCACCGATCTATGAGGAGATGGGTAAGGTCATGTCGCCGGTAGCGCTCTTTCCTTCGCTCGCCAGCCTCGAACTGCTGACACTGGAGAGCGCGTCGCCTGCCGCTCGCGCGCTTGCGGAGAAAGTGGCATGTGGCGACGCGCAGGTTGCGGTGGCGATTGTCCGACCAGATACCCTAAGTGTCGAGGGAGAGTGCCTGAATGGAATGCTGCTCGCACTACCGGCTGATATCGGAAGCGACCATTTGCTGCTGCTTGTCGATGGTGCCGAGGCTGCGGCTTGGCTGATCGAGTTCAGTGCGCCTGGCGTATTGATTACCAGGCCCGAAATGTGGGACCGCAGCCGGCCGGTGATCGACATTAAACTGGAGGATGTCGATGCGATACGGGCGCTTTCGGAGGAAATTAGTGCAGCAATCGAGCGCGTTCGCGGCCATCTTGAACTCGCCTTGACGTGGGATTCACTGGGCGGTGCACGCCAGTCGCTCGACGAAACCGTCGCTTACATGATGTCACGGCAACAGTTTGGGCGACCTATAGGCTCCTTTCAGGCACTCAAGCACCGAGCGGCGGATCACAAACTGTCAATTGATGTAGCTACCGCACTGGCTCGCGAGGCTACTGACGCATTTGCGAAGGGCGCACAGGATGCGGCAGTCCGTGCTTCGCAGGCGAGGCTTCTTGCGGACGAGAGCTATCACGCTATGGCCGAGGATGCTGTCCAGCTCCATGGCGGCATCGGCTTCACCTGGGAACACGACTGTCATCTGTTTCTGAAGCGCGCCCTGCTGAATGAAATGCTGTACGACTCGCCGGAAGCGCGTCGGGACCGTCTGGCGCCGACGCTCTTCAAAAGAATGCGAAGATAACAACGTTGATATAACTCGACGATTAGCGGTAGCCTAGGACTTCGACCGGTTTATTTTTGGCTATGTTCATGAAATGTCCGGTGCCTTTGTTTGTAAAGAATGACGTGCTCCCCTGATTGTCACCATTCAGAGGTTGAGTCCTTCCATGGTTTTGATGGTCCCCCGGTTTCGTGTCCGAGCAAAGTGTAGGCCTCCGGCCTTCATCTGCCGGGGTTATCCCCTATGACGAAGAACAGCGACAAGAATGTCACGATTGTAGCATGAGATGTGTGATGATCGCCTCGCAGTCCGCTGGTAGCGATTGGGGCGACCGTTCATTGTCGCATGCGTAACTGGCTCGTGTCCGGCGCTTTTTATAACGGGATTTTTCTAATGGGTCCATTGCACGGAATAAAAGTGCTTGAATTCGGCAAGGCTCGGCCGGGCTCATTTGCGGGTATGATGATGTCGGATCTTGGCGCCGACGTGCTTCGTATCGAGCGCGAGGATGCGCAAGATCCTTTGCCGCAGAGGCTAGATGGGCGTGGGCGCCGCAGCGTGTCTCTGAATCTCAAGGATCCAGTTGCACGCGAATTATGCCTCGATCTCTTTCGCAGCGCCGACCTGGTGATGGAGGGGCATCGACCGGGCGTCATGGAGCGTCTGGGCCTCGGTCCGACCGTCGCAGTCGAACATAATCCCCGGCTGATCTACGGACGTTTGACGGGGTGGGGCCAGAATGGTGCATATGCCGAAAACGCAGGTCATGATATCAACTATATAGCCTTGGCTGGCGTACTCCGTGCGATCGGTGGGCCAAGTGGGCCGGTGGTGCCTCTGAACCTTGTTGGAGACGCTGGCGGAAGCCTCTGTTTTATTATTGGCCTGCTGGCAGCGATCATCAATGTACGCATCACTGGCAAGGGTCAGGTGGTGGATGCAGCGATGTCGGACAGCGCGGCGTATCTGATGTCCATGTTCTATGGCATGACAAGCGCGGGCACGTGGCGAGAGGAGCGGGCGTCGAATATGATCGACGGAGGCGCTCCGTTCTATAATGTTTATCGCTGCGCTGATGGAGAGTGGATCGCCATTGGGGCCATCGAGCCGCGATTCTACGCGCAATTGCTCGATATGATTGGTGCAACCGGCTTGACGCCCGAGGCGCAGTTGGATCGTTCTTCATGGGCCGAAACAAGCATGACGCTCGGTGCCATTTTTGGAACCAGGACGCGGCAGCAATGGTGCGATATCCTCGAACAGGAGGAGGTATGCTTTTCACCCGTCTTGTCGCTCGCAGAGGCGCCGTCGCATCCTCATTTTACGTCGCGTGGGACATTTGTCGATATCGACGGCATAATACAACCAGCTCCGGTGCCGCGCTTTTCGGAGACGCCGGCGCGTATTCAGTGGCCCCCGGCACCGATCTGCCAGGATATTGCCGAGGCAATAGAGGACTGGCGGAAGGTGCGCGCATGAAATTCTGGAATCTGCTGGCTTTCGTCGAGGATGATCAACTCATAGAGAGCGCGATATTTTCAGAAGCGGTCGGGTTTGACGCGGTTGGCGTATCCGATCATATTTTCATTCCGGAGAGGATAGAATCCCGTTATCCGGCCTCACCGGACGGAAAGCCCTTCTTCACGATAGATCATAAATGGTCCTTCCCCGACCCCTGGGTATCTCTCGCCATGATTGCCGGGGCGACGAGCCGGATCAAGCTGATGCAAAGCATCTATGTCTTGTCGGCACGTAATCCGATGGAAGTCGCCCGAGCGACCGGGACGCTCGCGGTCCTCAGCAACCACCGGCTCTATGTGTGCGGAGCCGTCGGATGGATGAAGGAAGAGTTCGATACTTACGGCGTCGATTTCGCGACGCGGGGCAAGCGCGCCGACGAGATGATCGCCGTGATGCGTAAGCTGTGGAGCGGTGAGATCGTCGAGCATCATGGCACCCACTTCAATTTCGACCGGCTGCGCATGCTGCCAGCGCCTGGGCATGTGCCTATTATTGCGGCCGGGCCGAGCCCGGCAGTGATGAAGCGCGCCGCATATTTATGCGATGGCTGGATGGACGGGGGCAACAAGGTCGACGACATGCCCCACTTGATCGCGTCGCTTACGACGATGCGGCGCGAAGCGGGGCGTGAGCATCTGCCGTTCGAGATCATAATGGTGCTTAAAGGCGACTGGGACACGGATTCGTTCAAGCGGGCGGAGGGTATGGGCGTGACGGCTATTCAACTTGCCCCGGCGTTTTTCCTGCTCCACAAGCGATCGACGCTTGATGAAAAGAAACGGCTTTGGGAAGATTTTGCAGAGAAGGTCATCCGGCACTTCCCCGGCGTCTGATAGCAGCAGAGACGACCAAACCGTCGTTTCCCCTCAAGCAACGGTCCTTGCGTGGTAGGACTATCATGACCGTTTCGGCACCAACAAAATGGGAGCGCGTCAGTCGGTTGCCGATCTTTCTGATCGAGCCTTTGTGGGGTCTCTCGCCGGACTGGTGATTTGCAGCACCAGGCTGAGATAGAGGGCAAGTGCATTGACACTCTTGAACAACCATGGCGCATCAAGTCCATCTGAATACGCCAACGGGCGCGCAGGTGCCGATTTGTAGGATTGGCTGAGCAGTAGAAAAGGGGAAAGAAGCTGTCGCAGCACCCTCGGGTGCCGCGCCAGCTTCTACTGACAAGTGATTAGAACTTGCTGCGGTCGATATTGAAGATCCGCACCGCATTCTCGCCCAGAATCTTGGTCCGCTGGGTCTCGCTCAACTCATTCATTTCCCGTTCGATGCTGAGTTTGGAATAGGGAAAAGACCCCTCATGATGCGGATAATCGTTTGACCACAGAATGTTGTCTTCCAGGCCAAGTTCGCAAAGATACTTCAGCATGGTGGGATGTTCCAGCGAGGACGCGAAACAGTTACGCTTGAAATAGTCGCTGGGAAGATTTGGGATCACGGGCCTGACCCACATATGGTGGGCACGATAGGCATGATCCATCGAGTTCAGGACCCAGGGGATCCATCCAACGCCCGCTTCGATGACGCCAGCCTTGATCTTCGGGAAGCGTTCGAACACGCCTGATGAAATCAGCGTAACCAGCGGATCGATGCCCGAACCCATTGCCTTGTGGAAGTTGATGATTGCGCCACCATTTCCGCCAACGGCGCGAGGATCCTCGCCATTGCCGACATGAAACACCAATGGGATGCCGGTTTCCTCGATCACGGCCCAAAGCGGTTCGAACATCTTGTTATTATATTCGGTGCGGTTGAGCGGCTGGTCGAGCCGGTTGAACACCGGCCGGTTAGAGAGCATGATGCCATGGAACCCATTCAGTGCCGCCCACTGAATTTCCTTCATAGCGTTTTCGACATCGCCCGCCGCGATCAACGCCATGGGCATGATCCGGTGGAACTGGTCCTTGAAGGTTTCGAGCGCCCAACGGTTCCAAGCTCGTGTCATGACGCCTGCGAATACCGGATCGGGCGTGGCAAACCCCAAAATACCCTTTTGCGGGAACACGACCTCCGCATCGACACCGTCCTCTGCCGCATGTTGCAGCCGCTGTTCAACGCTGCGTCCAGCAGCGGTGCGCAACACGTCCTGATCTTCCATGCGGTCGGTATAAGGGGCCAGGACTTCGAAGCTTTCAAAACTCTCCTGTTCAGGCAGAAGATCCCGACGGTTGGAAGGGACGCTCACACGCTGCGGCGGCCAGCCGTCAGTGTGCAACCACTGTACGCCCTCGTCGTCCACCTTCACGCGTGGCAGACGATCCTTATACTGTGGATCGGTTACACGCGACGTCATGAAATCCAGCGGCTCGTTCGCATGCGCGTCCGCGCTGACCACGAAATATTTGTCCTTAGAGCCGGTTACCAGCCGGTCTCCGAAAGGGGTAGGACCCGTGCCCTTCAGGCGCCAGGCGTTGCGTTCGGTTTGTGCTACCATGTCTTCCTCCTTCGGGTATGGCGGCCTTCCCGGCGCCGGTTCCCATGTTCCAAAATCGCGTCAATCGTTTTCCGGGCGCGTGATTCGACTAAACAACTATATATCCCTGCAAAGTGTCCCTGCCATTGCCTTCACAGCAGGCGCTTTTGTCCCACTCGGCACAGTGACTGAACCCATGCCCGATCCGTCACGGAGAATAGGGAGTCTCGACCAGGATTTGCTGTGTTTCATTATTCATGAATTCAGGCAGCCTGGCCAGCGACTCGGCTAGTTCCGGATCGCTGAACGCGGCGTTCAGGCCAGCGCCTATGTCGGCAAAAACCTCAACTTCCCACAGATGCATGATGTCGCCCAGATCGCCTACCAGTGCTTGAAGGCCGTAGACCAGCGTCCAACGATGGTCGCCAAGGAAGGGCGCCACCTCGCTCAATACCTCGTTAAATCCGGCATTCTGACTGAACTTGAGATCGACCTTTGTTTTGACGCCATGTTGAATATCTTTGCCTGAACGGGTGATGGGAATCCCCAATCTTGGCCTAGCTGACGAAGACAGCCACGAGCAATCTCTAGATTATCGCTACTGTCGCTTCGGGACTGGTGCGACAGTAGCGAATAGATGCATGTATCAGGACAGGCCCGACAATGGTTCGATATATGAGGTCACTCGGTTTCAAAGTGGGCATCATGCCATGGTCCGATTATTTTCCCGAAGCTGCAGGTGCGCGGCTCGACAAGTCCCTGACCTTTCCTGTTTTTGACGGCCGCGAGCTTAGAGAGCATCTCTTTTCGATACGCGAACAGTTCACACGGTTTAATCTGCTCAACCGCTATTCGATGCATTTTGCAGAGGCCTCGCCATTGGTAGCCGCGCCAGGGGCTGGCCAGTTGCGCGGGTGAAGGTGATCGGCCACTACTGGCTAGAGTTAGAGGCCTGGCGCAAGATGCGGCGCGACCGCTGGCTGACGCTTGGCGCGGCGATGATCGCGCCGTTCCAAAAGATATTGACGGACAGGAATGTGGAGGTTCGCCTCGTGCCGGGGCCGACACCTTCATTGTAAAGGAGGGGCGGGTCGTGGGCGTCGGGGCGGCGATTGAATTCATGGACAGGCCCTTCATGGTGCCGACTGTGGCAATGCCAATCAAGGACGTTTCCAACTTCACCGAGATTCACCAGGCAGTGTTCGTCCGGGGCGACTACACAGTGCCTGCGTCAACCGCAATGACGATCGCTTTGGCGACGAGGCCTGCGGCTATGACCGCATTGGTAACGCCATGGTCGAGGATGAGATGCGGACCAGAGCCAATTCACCCTGCTGGCTCGTGTTTGATTCCAAGTCCCGGCAGAAGTTCACTGCTGGAGGCTTCATGCCGTCGGCGATCATGCCCGACAGAAATATTCCGATTGACTGGTGGGAACATCCATATGTTCAAGGCGGAAAGAATTGCCGATCTGGCGCGGGAGATCGATGTGGCTGCGACCGCATTCGAAGGGACGATCGCCTGCGTGAACGACTATGCCCGAACTGGCAAGGATGTGGAATTCGGCCGTGGCGCTACTGTGTACGACCGCACGTTTGGCAACCCGAATGTTAGGCTCAACTCCTGCCTTGGTTTCATTGACAAAGCGCCTTTTTATGCCATTCTGGTGCATCTGGTGCATCTGGGCGACTTGGGCACGATGGGCGTACTCAGGACTCACGCGCAGGCGCGAGTTCTAGATTTAGAGGATCGGTCTATCCCTGGGCTATACGCGGGAGGCAACGCGCCTGGAACGCCCTTTGGCAGCTGCTATCTGGGTACCGGTGGCGATCGGACTGGCGATGATGTTCGGGTATATTGCGGCCGAAGCCATGGCTCCGGAGCGATCGGGCTTAGGGCATGACTCGGCGCCGGCGCCGTGACCGCCGTTAGAGGGAAATGTTGGACAAGTCGGTTGCCGGTTGCGCGTACATTCTATGCGATGCTTCTTGGGGCGACCAGGGTAGGAACGGAAATAACCAAGAGGTTTGAAGGCAGGACGGTGGTCATGCCCGGCGCGCCGCAGCGGGTGGGTCAGGCTGGACCGCCGCCGCGCTGCTCGCGGCCAAAGGCGCGATCATATAGGCGGACGAGATGTCGCCGAATAGCCTGAAATCCGCAGCCCGCAGAAGGGGGCACACTCCAACAATCAAAGAGGACAAGATATGAGCGTCGATCCCCGGACCCCCGTTATTATCGGCGTCGCCCAGATCACGATCGGGCGCGAGCAGCGCCCCGCGCCCGAACCGCTGCTGGGCTGGGAACAGGTTTGCAAGGAGGCGCTCGCCGATGCGGGGGTCGACCCGGCCATGGCCACGCAGATTGATACCGTGTTGGTCGCCGACGTGATGAGTTGGCGCTATGATTATCCGCTGGCCCGGCTGGCCGAGCGGCTGGGCGCGACGCCCCGTCATATGGCGATGGGCAAGCCTAGCGGAACCTCGGGTCAGACGATGCTGGATGAGGCGGCCGCTGCTATCCGCGATGGAACGGCGGACATCGCGCTCGTCTGCGGCGGGGAATCGCTCGCCACGATGCGCGATTATCGCAAGGCAGGTTCGATGCCGCCTTGGAGCCACGTTCACCCGGAAGGTCCCGAATATGCTTTCGATTTGGACGAGGTGCAGCATCCTGGCGAAGTCGCGATCGGCCTGACCGAAGGGATCGGCGCTGTCTATGGTTTCGCGATGCGCGACGTGGCTCGCCGTGCACATATGGGCGTCGTGCCTGACGCTTATCGTTCAGCGTTGGGCGAGACGCTGGCCGGAATGACGCGCGTTGCGGCAACCAACCCGCATGCCTGGTTCCGGCAAGCGAGGGACGCCGCCTTCCTGACTGAGCCGCGTCTCGACAACCGCATGGTTGCCTATCCCTATACCAAGCATATGGTGGCTATCATCGATGTAGACATCTACGCCGCACTGATTGTCGTGAGCCAGAAATGGGCCGATGCACATGGCATAGCTGCTGAGAAGCGGGTCTACCCATGGACGTCCTGCTATGCCGAGGACCCGGTGTTCATCGGCGTGCGGGATAAGCTGTGGAAATCGGACGCCATGGAGGCCGCGAGCAAGGCGGCCCTGACGGCCGCTGGCGTTACGATGGACGACATCAGGCATGTCGATTTGTACAGCTGTTTTGCCTCCGCCGTGAACTTTGGCCGCGACGCTCTTGGGATAGCGCATCGTGGGGGCGATGAGGTGACAGTGACTGGCGGTCTTCCCTATGCGGGCGGGCCGGCGAGCAGTTATATGATTACCTCAATTACACGAATGGTGGAAATCCTGCGTGGCGATTCGGGCAGCATAGGTCTGATTAGTGGCGTTGGGATGATGATGTCCAATCATATCTATGGTCTCTATTCCACGACGCCGCCACCGATTGTGCTGGTGCATCCAGATCACGCTGCGGTTCAGGCATTGGTCGACGCGATACCCCAGCGAATGATCGAGGATGACTATGTCGGGCCAGCGGTGGTTGCCACCTACACGATCATGCACGATAATCTGGGCAATCCGTCGCACGGGGCAGCGATTTGCGATCTGCCCGGCGGCGCGCGATCCTACGTACGGATAATCGATTCGGCGCTGCTGGCGTGGGCAGAGCGCGAGGAAATGGTCGGCCGCTCCGTGACTATCGGTGCGGGAGGGACGACAGGCGTCATCACGGCCGTATATTGAGAATGTAGACGCCGCTGCATCGATAGGCAAGACCGAGTTCTAGCTGCGTGCTTGTTCTATTAGGTGGCCCCGCTTATCTGAATGCGAGACTGGTCAATTAATAAGTGAGTGGACGGATCGGTACCTTGCCCGATGGCACCTCCCCTCGTGAATATGGAGTGTGGCGATGGAAAGCGTTAGCCGGGAATTGCTTGAACGGGAGAGCCGTACGGGCGACTGGCCCTTAGCCTCGGAAACCCTGGGCGATCTTCTGGAAGGTCGGTTCAGTTGCCGAGCCTATAAGAGCGACCAGGTCCCCCGTCCGGTCATCGAACGGATGCTGACACTGGCGCAGCTTAGTGCATCCTGGTGCAATTCCCAGCCCTGGCAGACGATTGTCACAGAAGGAGAAGGAACGGAGCGATTTCGCGCTGCTTTGTTCGACCATGCCGTCGCCGACCATGCGGCCCATGGGGGCGTTCCCGACATGCAGCCCGACTTCGATTTTCCGACCGCATATCGCGGCCTCTACAAGGAGCGTCAGCGTGAAGTCGGCTGGCAGCTCTATGAAAGCGTCGGCGTGACGTATGGCGACCGCGCCGCATCGGGCAAGCAGGCGCTGGAAAACTTCAGGTTTTTCGGGGCGCCTCACGTACTTGTCGTGACATCCGAAAGGGATTTGGGGACTTATGGGGCCGTAGACTGCGGTCTGTACATGGGTACCCTGCTGTTGGCGGCCGAAAGCCTGGGGCTCGGCATGATCCCGCAAGCAGCCCTCGCCACCTACGCGCCCTTGATGCGCGACTTCTTCAACATTCCTGATCATCGCATGGTCGTTTTCGGCGCTTCATTTGGCTATCCCGACAGAGAGCATCCCGCCAATGCCTTTCGGTCGAGGCGATCCGCCCTTTCGGATGCGGTGAGTTGGGTAGCGGGCTAATGACAGTTCGGCCGAGGTGGAGGAGATGAACGGTGAGCGACAATAAAGCTATGAATCCTGGCGGACTGTCCTCCATTGAGGAAATCGTCGCGGATGCGCGAAACGGCCGGATTTTCATCTTGGTCGACGATGAGCAGCGCGAGAATGAAGGTGATCTCATCATCCCGGCCCAGATGGCTACGCCTGATGCGATCAATTTCATGGCGATGCACGGGCGTGGCCTGATATGCCTCGCCGTCACGCAGCAGCGGGCGGACCAGTTGGAGCTACCGTTGCAAAGCGCGGTGAACAAGTCGCATCACGAGACGGCGTTCACCGTGTCGATCGAGGCCCGCGAGGGTGTGACGACGGGCATCTCGGCCGCTGACCGGGCGCGTACGATCGCCGTTGCGATCGACGCCGGCAAGGGAAAGAACGAGATCGTCACGCCGGGGCATGTCTTCCCGCTCATCGCGCGCGACGGCGGCGTGCTGGTTCGTGCAGGCCATACGGAAGCCGCGGTCGATATTTCGCGTCTGGCGGGACTCAACCCATCGGGGGTCATTTGCGAGATCATGAATGCGGATGGCAGCATGGCGCGTCTTCCCGACCTTCTGCCGCTTGCACAGCGACTGGGCCTGAAGATCGGCACCATCCGCTCGCTCATCGAATACCGCCGAAAGCATGACCATCTGGTCGAGCGTGTGGCGGAGGGCGCTTTCCAGAGCGACATGGGCGGCGACTGGAAGATAATATCCTATCGTAACAAGGTAAGTGGCGAGGAAACGATGGTTCTGCAAAAGGGCGAAATCGATCCGTCCATCCCGACGCTGGTTCGCATGCACAATCTCAACGTATTCCAGGACACGCTTATGGAGAGTGGCAGCCGCTCGGGCATGCTGGGACGTGCGATGCGCATGATCGGAGACGAGGGGCGTGGCCTGGTGGTCGTCATCAACCGTCATACGCGTCACGTGCTCTCTCAGGCGTTGCAAATGCGCGAAGGGAAGGCAGCGCGCACTGACATCGAGGAATTGAGAGACTATGGCATCGGCGCCCAGATTCTTACGGACCTCAATGTCCATGATATGATCCTGCTGACGAATTCGCATCAGCAGCCAGTGGGGTTGAAAGGCTATAATCTGAATATCGTGGCCGAGCGACCGATTGCATAACGGTTTGGAGCGGATTCCACAGGCCGTCTTACCATCGGCCCCCTACGCAGATCGCTGCACTGGACGCACGGCCATCGCCGAAAATCGCGAGTGCCCATACACGGTGGTGGTGAGTGACAACGGAACCGGGTGATCTGTCCCCTGCGTCAGCGGGACCGGATATCAGCAACAGGCGCGTGACCGACTTTTGATCGACGGCCGGGTCGCAGCCGTGCCCGTTCAGATGCCTATCCAAGTCGCGCTGGAATAATCCAGCGCGACTCTTTGATGATCAGGATGGGCAACACTTAGTGGCCCATCTTGAAGGAAAGTCTCAGCATGACCTGACGGCCCCGGTCCACAACCGCCTGGAAATCAGCGATCGTGGTGGCATTTCCTGTAAACGGAACCCCCGAGCCACGGATATAAGTGTGCTTGTCGGTGAGGTTGCGACCGATCAACGCCAGCTCCCAGCCATCATCTGCCTGCGCGAGGCGGAGCGTCGCATCGAAGAGGCTGTAATTGGGGTGCCTGCTCAGCGGCGAGTTAATGGCATCTGTCCAGTAGCTGTCACTATAGGTCCAGTTTCCTGACAGGCCCAGCTTGAGG
This sequence comes from Sphingobium fluminis, assembly GCF_037723805.1. Lineage (NCBI taxonomy): Bacteria > Pseudomonadati > Pseudomonadota > Alphaproteobacteria > Sphingomonadales > Sphingobiaceae > Sphingobium > Sphingobium fluminis. The sequence continues at coordinate 130,464 of NZ_JBBJUK010000008.1, read as the reverse complement.
CCTTCGCTCACCGGTGTCTCGTAGTTGAAGCCGAGATTTCCTGTCCAGAAGGGCGCGCGCGCTAGCTGCTCCCCGCTCAGGTCCTGTGCCGAACCTCCGTTCAGCTGAGGGCGAGCGAAGCACTGTGCCGAAGACTGGCCGGTATAGCATTGAGCCAGATACTCGAGATATTTCGCGTTGGTATAAGCTGCGCCACCGCTGAGGCTTAAGCCTTCAACCGGAGAACGCCAGTTGAAGTCGAACTCCATACCCTTTTGCCGGACATTAGCCGCGTTTCCGACGATGACCGCTGTATTGTTATTGACAGATACGCCGACCTGAAGCCCACTGATTTTATATGTGTAGAATGCAAGGTTGGTTCTCAAGGTACCGTCAAATAGCGAAGCCTTGATTCCGGCTTCCCAGCCCTTCGATTCCTGCGGGTCATAGTCGGACCGGACCCCGGCCGCGACCGGGCCGCCTATGACGATGGCGCCTGCGGCATTCCTTGCTGGCTGAACACCGTTTCCGTTAAATCCGCCGGACAGGAAGCCTTCCTTATAACCGCCATAGATATTGAGTTGAGGCGTCGGACGATAGGATAACATGACTTCCGGCGAGAAATCCTTCCAGCTCTTTTTGCGCACAAAGTCCGGGCCATAAATCTCCCGCAGGCCGGTGCCAAAGCTTGCTTCATTCAGCGCCACTGGCAGCTTTTTGGTTTCACGCGAATAACGGCCGCCGGCCGACAGCTGTAAATGCTCGAAGAAATCGACCTGCGCCTGCCCAAAAACGGACCAGGCGAATCCATCCTGGACGAATCGAGGGTGAACAATGAAAGTAGGATTGAGTGCATTGGCGACAGTAAAAACGTGCGTATCGTTCTTGCTATCCTGAACTAGGCCGCCGACTGTGAAATTGAACGGGCCGGAGAAGCTACTGCCCAGCCGCACTTCTTGCGTCAGTTCACGAATGCCGCCTTTATATGCGTTACCCAATACCCTGCGAGCACCAACCCCAGTTTCCAAATATTGCGCATTGAAATTACCGACTTGGCGTGCCCTGCTCTTGTACAAGCTGCTCATCGAGGTGAGGGTTAAATCCTCCAGCAGGTGATAGTTCATTTCAAAGCCGCTGATCACTTGCCATTGCTGACCGAAAGTATTGCCATTTCTAAACAATGGACTCGCGGCTGCAATATTGGGGCCAAGTTCGCCGCCCGACGCCTGCCCGGTCGCGGAGCACGCGCCCGGAGTGTTAGCAGGAATGCCCTGCGGTCCGCTCGGAAGGGCGCAGCGTACGACCTGCAGTCCGGCCGGGCCGGCTGTTCCGTCCACATTGCCATAAGTGACCTTGAGTTTAGCGTCGAAACTATCGCTTGGTTCCCATTTGAGCGTTACACGACCAGCATAGTCGGTGGTATTAGGGGCGCGCTGGGTCGATGGTCCGAAAATTACGCCCGTGCCAATGGTGCCTGCGGCCGGTGCCACCCTTTCGATCCACCCCTGCATAGTGTCGATCATGGCCGCTACGCGGATGCCCAATGTCGGCGTTATCGGGCCGGACACGTAGGCCGTTGCGTTCGCTTCACGTGCATTAAACTCATATCCGATAGAGCCCCCGGCCTCGAAAGACGCGGTGGGATCCGCAGTACGGATCGAGATAACGCCCCCAGGACTATTCTTCCCGAAGTACAAGGCCTGAGGTCCTTTAAGAACCTCGACCTGTTGCATGTCCATCTGCCCCATACGCCGAACCGAGGCTTTCGCCACCTGCACGCCATCGATATTGAATGAAACAGCCTGGTCTGAAAATGGATTGGTTTCGGTGCCGGAAATGCCTCTTATGACGATAAGTCCGCCTTGGAGCCCTGAAGACCCTCCGTCGCCGACGATAAGCGCCGGCACGGCGCGTGCCAGTGCGTCCATAGTGGTAATATTGCGCCGCGAAAGCTCATCGGCGCCAATGGCAGAGATGGTGACTGGCACCGCAATCGCCGTTTCTGAGCGCTTGCGAGCTGTAACGATGATATCCCCTGAACTTGCATTGGCTGCGCCCAGATCGGCTGTCTGCGCCACGGCAATTCCCGAACACCCGAAGGCAGCGGTCGATAAAAGCATCAGGCGCCAGGCCTGAGCAGCCGTTGAGTGGCTGATGGTCACAATACTATCCTCCCCTTTTTAACGATCATGATTTTAAGTAAATACGATTATGTTTCGTTCGTATTTCTAGACTTAATTGCTAGGCGTTATAGATTTACAGATATGAAATAACAGATTCATAGTATGAATAATATATCACAGTGATATTGTGTATTGAATTGAATCTCACATATTATATTTATAATGATCTGATTCAAAGTCAATCATTTCGATGAACGTTTCATCATGATGCGCTCGCTGGCAAGAAATTGTTCTCCTTTGGACATCTATGGTATTCCTACCTTTTACACGATGCGCGTGGACTGGAGTGGTCTGGCTTTGGGCTGATCACTTATATCTTGACACGACCCTGCCCTCGAAGGTGCGCGGGCTGATGCCGCCTAAATATCAATGCGGCGGTGAAGCGAACTGCAATGTCTCGCCGATCGCCCCTTCCACTTGCCATGAGCATGTAGCGCGGTGGAGAGGATAATTACCAGTTTGCAACGACCCATTAGAGGCGCGCGCCTGATGCGATGGGCCTGTCCGAACGCAAGCCGGCGAACAAGGTGAAGACGGCCGCCGCCAGCGCTGCGATAACAACAAAGCTGGCGACGAACGCCGCTTCTGTAGGAAAATGGTTCCCGTCATCCGGGCTGGTCACAAGGCTCGTTGCCAGGCAATAGCCCAACACCTGCCCACTTAACGCTTGCCCTAACGCTCGAAAGACCTGCAGCATCCCGGTTGCCTCTCCGACCCGCCCCCCGGGGGTGTTGGCGATCACCATTTGCGGTGCCATCGCGGTGACGACCGACACACCAGGGCTGAGCGCGAGACTCATGATCACGACCACCACCCACAGCGCATCGTGCCACAGCGAGAGCGCTATCCATCCCGCGATCGTGACGCCCATGCTGATAAGCAAGACAGGGCGCAATCCTATCCGCTTCGCAAGCAGGCCACCGCAAACGATGGCAGCGGCCGCAACGATGTTTCCCGGCAGCTTAAGCATACCGGCTAGTGCAGCAGGGAGCTCGAAGCCAATCCCGGTCCAGGTGGGCTGCTGTAGCAGTGGCAAAAGCACGATCAGCATCATCATCGGCCCCATGGCCGTGAGCATCATGGCAAGGCAAACCAGCAACATTTCGCGGCGGTGAAGCAATCGCAGATCGAGCAACGGGTGGCTATGCCGAAGCTCGTAGCGCGCCCAGACCATGAGCGTCATCACCCCACCCAGCAGCAGGCCGATCCCGCCAGCCTGTTGGCCGCCCGTGGAAATCCCATATATGATCGCGGCTATGGCGGGTGCGAACAGAATACCCCCGATCAGGTCAAGTGGTGCTGTCGATGGGGGAGATTTCGAAGGCGGCACGAACCGCAGCGTCGCCAGAAATGCGAGCAGCCCCGTGAAGGCGCTGGCAAGAAAGATCGCCTGCCAGTTGAAATTATCAACGATAATACCACCCAAGACGGTTCCGATGCCGACGGTGAGCGCGTAAACGGACCCCAGAAGCCCAACGCCGACTCCAACGTCTTCAAGCGCTAAATTCTCACGCAGCAGCCCAAAGCACAGGGGAAGGACCGCCATCGTCATACCTTGCAGTACACGTCCGACGACCACGACTTCGAAAACATCTGTTGTCGCGCTGAGTAGCGATCCGCTGACACTCAGCGCCAACATGACGAGCAATACACGGCGCCGTCCGTAAATATCCCCTAAACGCCCGCCGATCGCTGCGCTGCTAGCAGCTGCTAGTGTGAACCCGGTTATAAGCCAGTTCACCTTTACCGGATCGCCGTAGGTCGCATAGAGACCAGAGAGGGCGGCGAAGATCATGTTTGATTCGAGCGAACAGGTGATCTCCGCCACCATCAATGCGCAGATCAAGACTGTAGCCGAAGTTCCGTTCGTGGTGCGCGCGTTCGTTATTTTTCGCCAAGCGCCGATCACATGCCTCCCTCCCTAACCACTTCCGACGCCAGTATGGCGTAGGCCTGCCGATTGGCGGTGCTGGTATTCAGGCGACAGCCGTCGGGTTCTTATTAGCGAAGGCCGCGCCGCGCGCGGCGGCTGCTGTGGCGCGCTCGCCCGGTGCCATCGCGTCCACATTCGCGATACGCTCTCGCATATCCTCAGAAATCCAGATCGGACCGTTCGCTATCTGATCGAGCGAGGCACGCGCGACATAGGCAGGGTCGGTAGGCTTAGTCTTGAACTCGCCATAGGCGCGTCGCATCGTCGGCGTATCGGTGGGCCCGACCACTGGACAAAGCACGTTCACATTATCCTGCTTGAACTCGTACCAGATTCCTTCCGTAAAGTAGCGGGACAAAGCCTTGCTCGCGGCATATAGCGCGAAGCCCGGCGCTCCATTATAACCCGATACCGAGCCCATAAGGACAATGCTGCCCTTGCGGCGCGTGCGCATCAGACCACCGAAATGATGTACAAGGCCAACCTTCGTGTTCACGTTGCGGATCAGGCGGCTGTTGATCGCCTCACGCGAATGATCGAGGAAATCGGCGTAGTCCGTTTCCGAACCGACATTGTAGACCAGCGTTCCTACCTCAAGTGCGCTCGTCTGATCAGCTATCATATCGACTGCGTCGAGCGATGATAGATCGACCGACATGATACGCACTTCAATCGCGGGGTAGCTCGATCGCACATCCTCAGCCACCGCCGCCAATGTGGTTATGGTGCGTGCGATCAGGACCAGATTGATACCGCGCGATGCGAGTTCCTTAGCGAAGGCTTCACCGATACCCTCTGATCCGCCAGCAATCACCGCCCAGGGTCCTGCAACATCCGACATTTTCAATTCCTCTCCATATTTGGCGACTAGGCGAAGGGCAGCGCGGTCAAACCACTTTCGACCGACGGCCCGATAGACCTGCTATCGGTGCGAAGCAGAGACCTTCCGCAGGTCTGCGTGCCAAGCAGATCCTACAAATCTCCACGTTCCGTCGTCGGAAGTATAAGCGGATAGCGCCATACCGGCGATGGCCAATCTCTTTACTGTCGTTGATGTTTGTTAAATATCCGATCGGCAGTCTTCGCTATCACCGACCTCTAGACGTTGTCCGTCCGCGCTTGCATCGCCCGGCTGTTCCGATCTATCTGAACCGTTTGCCGCAATCGTTAAAGGTCTGGCTGTGGCCCGAGGCGGTCGAACGCTTACTCTGCGGCGGAATTGAATGATGCGCCTGCCGCACGCTTCGCATGAGAACTCGACCGTCTGGAAGACGGAATCTACTATCATGCACGATCTCTATTTTCGCAAATCGCCCAACACCTATGAAATATCGATGTTCTTTGAGGAGACTGGCGTTGCGCATCAAACGCACGTTGTCCATGTGGTCGCTGGCGAGCAGTTTTCGCCCGAATTATCGCGATGCGCCCAACAGCAAAGTTCCCGTAATCTGCGGCCTCATGCCACCGGGCGGGGGCGAACCCATTGCCGTGTTTGAATCAGGTGCGATCTTGCTCTATCTGGCCGATGATCGGTCAATGCGCGCATTTTAGAATGTTCTCGCCCGAAACCACCTACGCATATGAGCGCTACTCCCGCGAGGCCAAGCGCCTTTACAAGGTTCTCGACCAACGGCTGCAAGGGAAGGAATCGTCGGAGGCGGCGAATATTCGATCGACATCGCCTGCAGGAGCGCCCCACGAATTTGTGCGGACCTCGATTCGCTTGGTGAGTATCCGAAGATCGCTCGCTGGTCAGCTGAGGTCATGGCTCATCCGGCGACGCAGCGAGGCAATCAGCGACTATGCAACGATGATGAAGCCGGAACCAGTCTGGAGGAATTCCCCATAAGCATGTTCGGTCACTCGCCTAAGCAGGCGCAGCGATCGGCTGCAAGCGCGCACTCGACACCGAAATGGGTCTCGCTCCATTTCAAAACAGAAGCGGCGCTTCCTAAAAAGCGCGCCGCTTAATATCAGTCCCAGACGAGGCAGCCGCTCCGCCAACTTAAGCGACAACTCGCGCCGAATGTTGAAGACACACAGATGGACCCCATGCACCCATCCATGTTCGATACTCCCTGTTCCGCTCCAAGCCAGAGACGTGTTCAAACACGAGGCACTTCTCAGTGAAAATTACCGGCTATCCGGATCACATCTCGGCGAAAATCAACAATCTGCTGACTGTACATTTTCATTTACAAGCAGATAATTGGACTGCCTTCAGAAATTTGATGCCAGCTTCGAACCATTTGACAAGTAACGGCAGATGAGCCCCCCGAGCCGATCATTCGGCAGCGATGGCGGCTGCCTGTTTCGGCAACGCGGGCGCGAACCTGCCCTCCCGGGGGGTTTCGATTGAACTGGCCCTTTTCCCGGTCAGCCGGTCCTTGATGAAACGGCCACCCAGCATGATGGCGTCCAGATTCTGTTCCGGGTTCAGCAATAAGGCGAGGTTTGCCACAGGATCGCCATTGACCACAATGAGGTCGGCAACCTTGCCTTCTTCGATCGATCCATTGGTGCGGTCGTCGAAAGTCAGCCTTGCACCGTTAAAGGTGGCCCAGCGCAGGACGTCTTTAGCCGCGATGCCGATGTCATCCTTGTAAACCAGCAGTTCGCGCGCGTAAACGCCCAGTGAATGGGCCATACCCTGCGCGCCAAAGTCATCGCCCGGAACAATATTCAAACCAGCCGCGCTAGCGCGGGCCAGCATGACCTTCAGATTGTCCCATGCGACATCCGCGTCACGCCCCGGCCTCGGTTCGCCTACGCCGCCATAGCTCACAAGCTTGGCGAACAGCATGCTTGGCACCAGCGTCGTACCCTTTTTCACCATCGCCTCGATGCAGGCATCGTCCATGCCGTCGGCATGATCGATGATATCGACGCCGACGTCCAAACAGTCCAATATGGCAGACGCGCTGGTGACATGTGCCCGTACGCGCGCACCCCGCTCATGGGCTGTCCGAACCACCGTCTCCATTTCATTGCGGGACATGCCACGATATCCCGGCACCATTTCGAAACCATGTCCGCCCGTGGGGATGATCTTGATAATCTGCGCCCCGCGCAGAATTTCCTGCCGAACCGCCTTGGCGATCTGGTCCGGCCCGTCTGCAAACACATTTCCGCCGATCCGGCGTATCCCGTCATAGGCCCGGTCATGGGTCGTCCACCAATGCCCGCGATCTTCATAATCGCCGGTCGTGACGATATGGCGACTGCACGCGGTCAGATGCGGCCCATCGAACATGCCGCGCTGTATGGCCGACTGCATCTGCCCGTCCAGATCGTTGCTGCAACTGGCCGAAACGATCCGCGTAACGCCGGACATGAGTGCCGTCTGAAGCGCGGTCGCGGCCGCAAGCGCGAGTATCGCCGGGGGCTCTTCAGTCCCCACGAACACGCCCCCGCGTCCAGAACTGAACAATGGAGGACCGATATCGACAAACTCTCCGTGCCAATGCCCCACGGTCATGCCGGGCATAATCGTCCGACCTTGAAGGTCAATGATATCGGCATGGCTCGGCGCGTCTCCAGCGCCGATGCCGCATATCAGGCCATCCTCTATGACCACGGTCCGACCGGCTAGCGATTGTCCCTTCCCGTCAAAGATGTTTGCATTGATGAGGGCTGTCGTCGCAGCCATAATCTCTCTCCTTGGACTTGGTCGCCATGCCGTCTGCCCACAGCGCACGCCGTCGATATCAGGTTCACCAGTATAGATGTGACGATCATATGGGACAAAGCGACATTTGCATCCGCGATCATCCTGACTACCGTTACAGTACAGGCTTATTTCATCTGCATCCCACTCCCGTAATCGGGGGTCTGCCAGCTGACGAGGGAACATGATCGCTGCAGACCCCGTGATGCGGTTGTCTACAATAGAACTGGTTTATGCGTAGGGATGCGCGGCCGACTCGGCAAGGTGCCGCCCAACAACAACCACGATAGACGTATAGACATTCGGTCCGGGATTGTGAGACGGACCTCGTCGATTTAAGCCGCTAGATCTCATTGCAGGGCAGCGTTGGGCTCGCCCGGCAGCCCGGAAGGACATTCATGCAGGAATTCCCCCACGTTCAATATTTGACAAGTGACGGACTGACGCTCAGGGCGGACGCTGGAGGTCGCGACGAGGCACCACTCGTCATTCTGCTTCATGGCGGCGGCCAGACACGGCATTCATGGTCTGGGGCGATGCGAACATTGGTCGACGCCGGATATCGAGTCATCAATTTCGATGCGCGCGGACATGGCGAGAGTGATTGGTCGGCAGTCGGCGACTATGAACTCGATGCGCGCGGCCGTGATCTGGCGACCGTCGTAGGGGATCATGTCGGCCCGGTCGCGCTGGTCGGGGCTTCCATGGGCGGAATGACCAGCTTCTATGCCGTCGGGCATGCCATGATAAAACATGTCCGTGCGCTTATACTCGTGGATATCGTGCTTAGTCCCGCTGCCGAGGGTGTGGGCAAGATAGAGCGATTCATGAAAGAGCATGTTGATGGGTTCGCCACCCTGGATGAGGCGGCGGATGCAGTGGCGGCCTATAACCCCCAGCGGCCACGTCCCGGCGACCCTACCGGATTGATGAAGAACCTGCGGTTGAATGACGACGGGCGCCTCTACTGGCACTGGGACCCGCGCATGCTAGACATCGAGCCTAATCCAGATACGCCCGACTGGACCGATCAGCTACTGGCCGTCAGCGATAAGGTTTGCGTGCCGACGCTCCTGATCCGGGGCGGCAAGAGTGACATTGTCGATGACGAAGGCGTTACCGAAATGTGCAGACTGGTGCCCCAGACCGAGGTGCTCGACGTCGCAGGGGCAGGTCATATGGTGGCGGGTGACAAGAACGATGCATTCAATTCGGGCGTGATCGATTTCCTCGAACGTCATATGCCGGCAGCGTAGCAGTGATGGTGCTAGGGTCAGGACTCATTGATTGAGCCAGAAGATCACGGTGGCAGCGATGCATATAGCGGACATGATCTCGATTTTGTGGCGCTGCCGGTAGAGCGCTGGGTCGTGCTGGATCGGCACCTTCCGGTTCACCTTTGACGGGATACAGGCGGGGATCTTGCGGTCTGCCAGCGCGGCCCAAAACCAGTCTGCGTCGTAGCCCCGGTCTCCGAGCAGGGCTTTTGCCTTGGGCAATGCGTCGATCATGAGGACAGCGCCCTTGTAGTCGCTCATCTGACCTTCACTCAGCAGCATGATCAGCGGCCTGCCGTTGCCATCGCAGACGGCATGAAGCTTTGAGTTCAGGCCGCCCTTGGTGCGTCCGATACGTCGGGAAACGGCCCCTTTTTGAGCAGGCTCGCCGCCGTCCGAAGTGCCTTCAAATGGGTCGCGTCGATCATCAATTGGTCCGGCTTGCCACCCTTCGCCGCGAGGCCTGCGAAGATCTTGTTGAACACCCCAAGCCGACTCCAACGGATGAAACGGTTGTAGATCGTCTTGGGCGGCCCGTACTCAAAAGGCGCATCCCGCCATCGCAAGCCGTTCATGATCACAAAGATGATCCCGCTGATGATCCGGCGATCATCGACACGCGGCACCCCATGCGAAAGCGGAAAATATGGCTCAATACGACGCATCTGCGCCTCCGATAACCAGATCAGGTCACTCATGGCAACGCCTCCTTGCACCGCCATTGAATCAACCGCTCGCTATCTTCGCAAGGGATTAATAGGTCCTGAGCCTAGTTGGGCCGGGGTTCACGTCCCGCAATAAATCGTTCAGGAAATAATGGTTCGGCAAAATGCCCGGGATCAGACAGTGCGCGTACGCCTTGAGACAATGTCGGAAAGTCGACTACGGTGCGGGACTTTCGCCATGCCGCAGATTATGCCCTACTGCCCCGACGGTCGACAGCAATCGCGCCTTTGTTCCGTAAAAGATCTTAGCCGATTGTTCCGTCGTTGTTGCCTGGAGGCGCGCTCTTGCCGACAGTCAGGCCCCGCAGTTGCGTGGCCATCCGATCGATCAGATCGATGACCGCCAAGGGCTGGTCAAGCATGACATGATGTCCTGCCCCCGGGATCGTTTCAAACAGGGTCTCGGCGGGCGTATGCGCCTGCACGATCTCGAACTGCTCGCCAGTGACGAGGCAAGATTCTTCGCCCCTAATGATCGCCAAAGGGCAACGGGCATGGGTGAGAGCATGCCATTTATCGTGCCAGTGGAGCTTTTCCCACAGGCTTGGATCAATGCACCATCTCCATCCTGCTGTCCCGTCCTCTTCCACCTCGCACAGCGCATGGCGCGCCACCCAATCCATGTAAAAGAGATTGTCGCAGGTTTGCGGCGGTGCCAGCCGGAAGCGCGCCAGCGCCTCGGCTTGTGTCGCATAGATACGATGAGTGTTGCGGACGGGCAGGACCGGCTTTCCGCCATCCGGTGCGAGCAGGCTGTCGAGAATGATCGCCCCTGCCAGCACCTCCCCATGAGCGCATCCCGCCTCCAAAGCGGGACCGCCGCCAAAGCTGTGCGCGACGAGCACGGGCGGGCCGCCCGCGAACAGATCGGCAGCGCGGGCGGCGGCCATCGCCTCCTGTGCGTAGTTGGCAATCGAATAGGATGTACGCCATCCCGACATGCCCATGCCTGACCATGACAGCGCAGCGACGCGATATGTTTCCGACAGCCGCGCGGCGATTGGGGACCACCAGTGCGCATGAGCATTGTTGCCTGAAAGCAGCAACAGGCCAGGCCGTCCCACCTCTCCCCAGCACAGCAGTTCGAGCGCGGCACCTTCCCATTCGCACGCCGGGCGCTGGAACGGCATGGCCACGGCCTCCTCGAACCAGGCGGGCGCGGGAGGCCGGCGTCCTATCATCGGTGCAAGCGCGTACAGCATGATATTCACGTCCAATCCATTCATGCGCCGATGCGATCATCCGGCGGAATCCGAAGCACACTCATCCCTAGACTGGATCAGGAGGGCACCTTTAATCGTTCCAACTCGCCCGCTGCAAAACTCATATCAGCGGCGGACAAGAGTGGGCGGTGCTCAGTCTCGCACCTTAGTGTAACAACTGTAAGGCAATGGCACCCGCACCTGGGGCGGCGGTCGGCACCTGTTGAGAAGGACCATTCATGATCGAACAGACCATAAGTGAAGATTTTAAACAGGCGATGCGCCGACTCGCATCGACGGTTGCGATCATCACGTCAGGCAATGCCGAGCACCCTGCGGGGATGGCTGCGACGGCAGTGATGTCGGCTGCGGGTGACCCGCCGACCATCGTCGTCGCGGTCAATCGCAATGCCAGCCTTTCGCCCGTCCTGGCTGAACATGGTCGTTTTTGTGTCAACCTGCTCGCCGAACGTCATTGCGATCTGGTGGGTGTTTTCAGCGGCGCTGTGAAGGGTGCAGAACGGTTCGATGCCGGGGATTGGACATCCTCGCAGGACGGCCTTCCTGTCCTCTCGGACGCTGCGGCCAGCATGATATGCACCACCATGGACACGCTTGAGGTTGCCACACACACTCTTTTCGTTGGCCGCGTGGACAGCATCGTCAATCATCCCGCGATTGATCCGCTGGTCTGGGTCGATGGCCGCATGGCATCCGCGCAGCCAATCCCGACGGCCTAAGAATGAACCTAAAGCGCGCACCAGTTCGGGCGTACGTCACCAATTATATCCGCGCTGACCTCGCCAAATGTCTGGGCAAACCCGCAGTCGCAACGGATAAGCATGTTGATCTGTGCGATAATGCAGGGTGCAAGCGTTGGCACACTGGACATAAAATTGGGCGCAACATAATCCAGGCGAGCAGCGCTGCGCATGGCGAAAAGTCCGGGCGACGGGCCCATTTTCAAAGAACGCCGGCCTGTCGGTCTGTGAACACGGCTTTTATGCCCGGTAATCGATCAGGGTCGGCGCGCCGTAGCGGGCAGCGCGCCGATGAAGGAGGAAGGTTCGCGGCGCACACACATTACCAGGATCATAGCGGGGCCAGATCCGTCTATTCAGCAGCCATAGTCCCGGCCGAACCGAACATCTGACCGACCATCGCCTCGAAATCTCGCGGAGGGGCGGTTTTCAGCATGCTGATGACCCTTTGGGCACTATCGCCGGCGACATAACGCATTTCCGGGTCGGGCGAATCGAGTACGCTAATCACGACAGCGGCGATCTGCTCAGCCGTGGAGGAGGAGGTGTCATGACCCTCGCGCGCTACTCGCGCAAAGGCATCGTAAAGATGACCGTACTGCTGCCTGTGCTCGGGGGTCAGTTCGTCGCGACGCTGCAACGCAGTGGCGATCTGCTCTTCGACCATCGGTGTCTTGATACCACCAGGCTCGATCATGCTGACCTTCACGCCGTGCTGAGCGACTTCGAGACGCATGACCTCCGCAACACCTTCCAGCGCGAACTTGGAGCAGGTGTAGGCCGGCAGGATCGGCATGCCGAAGCGACCCGCTATAGACGTTACCAGCACGAGCCGCCCCTGGCTCTTGCGCAATGCCGGCATCGCCGCCTGGAACAGGGCGATGTCCGCCATTACATTTATCTCGAACGCCTTCCGAAAGGTTGCAAGCGGGGTAACCTCGGTCGGACCAAAGGGCGCGATCGCGGCGCACATTGCTACCGCGTCCAGCGTCGGCATTGCATCGATAATGTTGGAGAATTGATCCAGCGCAAGGTCGGCGTCGCTGAGATCGACCTGATGCACGGCGATGCTGCCATGTTTTGCCATGACGCGATCGGCTTCGGCTTGGTCGAGCACCGTTGCCGTCACGGTGTCACCGCGCGCTGCCAGCATATCCACGACAGCGGATCCAACTCCGCCCGCGCCGCCCACCACCAGGATATTTGCCATGTCTTATCCTCTTCCAGTTGATGATCTCATTCTCGCCTACGTTCGGCCGAAAACCGACGCAATCGTTCGAAGCGGCGAGCGTAGGGCAATCGGACGTAGAAGTAGGAGACAAAGCGGCGATATGCTGATTCAGTCATGCGCCTGTGCAGTGAGGAGCGACGAACGCGGCCAGATCGCACCGCGAGCTACTGTCATTCACGACGTCAAGCGGCCAGAAGCGCCATCAATGGCTTGCACTCAACGCTTGAATTATCATAGCACACGCGAGTCGGTGCGAGGACCTGACACGAAACGAAATTCTGGACCAGGTCCTTGAACCCAGCCTGCTCGGCGTAACGGCTGACCCGGTTTAAACAGGCAGCGGCGTCGAGAGTCGCCAAAAAAGAAATCAGCCATGACAAAACCGATCGGCATAGGAATTATCGGCGGCAGCCCGGAACGGGGCTGGGCACTCGAAGCGCATATGCCCGCGATCGACGCATCACCCGATCTGGAGTTGCGGGCGGTGTCCACGTCGCGCCGGGAGACGGCGGACAAGGCGGCCACGGTGTTCGGTGTTCCGGCCTATGATAATGCTACCGAACTGGTCGCGCGAGACGATGTCGATCTCGTGGTGGTGAACGTTAAAGTACCTCTCCATTTCGACCTTGTTGCCATGGCGATTGAGGCGGGCAAGGCGGTATTATGCGAATGGCCGCTGGGTAACGGACTTGAGGAAACAGTAAAATTGGCGGAGATGGCTCGACTTGCAGGCATCCGCAATTTTGTCGGCCTGCAGGCGCGCTCAGGCCCCGAATTCAATCACGTCCGCACGCTTATTGCCGACGGCTATGTCGGCGAAGTGCTGTCGTCTTCCATTATCGCATCGGGCGGCATCTGGGGCCCAGTCGTCATGCCGCATGATGCCTACGTGCTCGATGTCCAATCCGGTGCCGGAATGCTTCATATCCCGCTTGGCCATACGCTGGATGGCATTTGCGCCTGCCTCGGGGAACTCGACAATCTGGTCGCTAGGACCGCGCAACGCCGGACCCAGTCTCGGATTATTGGCACCGAACGCATAGCGAAGCTGAATACGCCAGACCAGATTATCATGGCTGGCCGCTTCCAGTCAGGGGCGATGCTTTCGGTTCACTATCGTGGGGGTATGTCGACTGGCACCAATTTTCTGTGGGAGATTAACGGGACGGAAGGCGACATCACCGTAACCGCCCCGAACGGCTTTGGCGAACTTGTTCCACTTTCGGTCTCCGGCGCAAAGGCCGGTATGGTGCAGGCGCTTTTGCCCACGCCCGAGCAATGCTACTGGGCGCCCGGCAGGCCTAAGGGCGTCGCTCTCAATGTGGCACAGGCCTATGCCCATATCGTCGCGGATATGCGCGATGGCGGAAACCGCGCACCGGATTTTGCCCATGCTGTGTTGCGCTACAAGATGCTGGATGCGTTGCAGAAAGCAGCGCAGACGGGAACGCAACAGTCTTATCTCTAGCATGAGCGACATGGCCTCGCATCGCAAACTGCCTTGCCATATTCCGTTGCGCTGTCTTGACGCCGGAGCACAGGCAGACCCGCATGGCCTTATCGCCAAAGTCGCGCCGGCGCAGGCTGTATTGGCTCAGCCAACCATCAAACGCAAACTGTCGGCGCCGTTGCCTACTTGTCCCATCCCGATTATCTGAGATCTCGACTCAGTTAACCGGGACAGAACTTTTAGGGCCTTGCCGCGCCCCCGGTTAGTGATAAAATCGAAGCCGCACCGTTCCTGACGTTAGTCTCAGGAGGCGCTGCTTAACGAGCCGAATCTTCTGCGTGGACGCGACTGCCGAGGATCGGATGAGTTCCGTCACCGCGCAACCGCGAGAGGCGCAGTGAACTGATCAGCCAGCGTCCATCGCTCTGTTTCTGATATGTTTCATGATAATGGCCATAGCCTTTCAAAACCCGGTTACCATCATCGATATAGTCGAACAACGGCCAGATCGCGCGCGCTTCGTCGGCCGAGTCTATGTCTATAATGGGAGCGTGGCCGTGATGTACGGTACGCCAGGTGCTCAGCGCCGTCGAGAGCCGTGCTACGAATGCCCGCCTTCCAATCGTGATCCCGGCCTCACCTGCCGCCGCAGCTTCCTGCGTAGAAGACATCTCGGGGACCGGCTTGCCTTCGGCGAAGTAGGCTTCTTCGCGCATGTCGATGATCGTGTTCTCAGTAAAGAGAGCCTCGAAGCGCGCCCAGTCTTTCGTATCCAACGCATACCAGTAGGTCGCCTTGACTTTGCGAATAGATTCGACTGCGACAAGTTTCGATAGATCGTCCATTTCACACTCCTCAAACAATAACAAATTATGTTAGCCGCGTTAAAAGCGGAGGATAGAGTCCTAGCGAATCCTTGCCTGCGCTTGATTGGGTCCTCGACCGGCTTGTTCGTCAATGCTTATATTTTCCGAAAGTGACACTTCCGGCTTTAGTACATCGTCTCTGATTTGAGCTCTCGGAAGAGCCATGGGGTTGCATTCCGAGCATCAGATCCGACCTGCAATGCTACTATTGCTGATCCAGTGCGCATCCGCCAGCCAACGGGTTGCCTGTTCTTGCACTGGTTCGAGCGTCCGGCTGCACTCGACGCAGCCGGGAAGAAGCTGATCGGAAACTGCGGTAAGTCATTCATTCTGCTTTGGTATCACAAAGTCCAGTGTGCCACGCTCCTCAAGTTCGGCCAAACTGAGCGGAGGGCGACGTTCCCGGTTTGCGATTCCCAGCGTGCGCTGATCGATCTTCGACGGCGCCCTGGCTCTGGAAACAAATGCGAAGGCTGCGACTAGCGGGCAGGGGCGTCGTTGTTGCGTTTGCGATGATGCGGCATGATCGCCTGCATTTCTTTGGCCAGCAACAGTGCCGCATCCAGATGCTTGCTTTCGACATTGGCAGGCTGGTTCACCTGCCGCATCTTGTCGAACTGACGATAGGGCAGGACATCGCCCTAATGCTCGATCTCCAATCGACCGTCGGGATATTCACAGACCGTCACCCGCTTGCGCGCCAGATTCAGGCGGACATCGCTCGGCTCCAGGATGAACATCGCCTTGTTGTAATGCAGTGTCAGCGCCGCCGTCACCGTCCGCTGTTCACGCCAGACCATGATCGAGCGCAGATCGTCGTGCGGCGCGAGGGGGCGGTGCAGATTGCGGGCATCGAAGGGGGGCGGGCGAACCTCGCATTGTGCCTGGCCATATAACTGGCGAGGAAGGCGTTGGCCTCCGCGATGGAACAGATACCTTCCAGCCGCAGCGCCTTGACCAGCCGGTCCTGCAAGGTGCCGTTGGCGCGCTCGACCCGGCCCTTGGCCTGCGGCGAGTTGGCGCAGATGATCTCGATGTTGAGCGCATCCAATGCCCGCCCGAAATGGGTCATGCCATCGCCACGCGCCGCGCTGGCACGGGAGTTGCGGAAGACGCTGTGCTGATCGGAGTAGAAGGCCACCGGCTTGCCATGCCGCTCGATATACTCGCGTGTCGTGTCCATATAGGCGAAGGTGCTCTCGCCCTCGACCATCTTGAGGTGCATCAGTTCGCTGGTCGCATCGTCGATATAGACGAGCATGGTGCATTGCGGACCACGGTCCTCGAACCACCAATGCTTCGACCCGTCGATCTGGATCAGCTCGCCCCGGCAATCCCGCCGATAGCGCGGCTGATAAGGGCGAGGGCGGCGGGCCACGCGATCCCGCCAGATGCCAGCCTCGATCATCAACTTGCGCAGTGTCTCTCGGGAAACACGGATATCGTGCCGCTCGGCCAGATACTCGGCGGCCAGCGTCAGACCAAAGTCGTGATAATGCTCCCGGACAAGCGCGACGATCCGGAGCCGGATCGCATCGTCCATGCGCCGGTTACTGGGCCGACCACGGCGGCGCGAGATGAGGCCGGAAGAACCATCGCCCATGAACCGGATCAGCAGACGATGCGCGTGGCGTCGTGTGATACCCATGATCCGGGTAGCTTCCGTGACCGTTAGTCGGCCAGAAGCCACCTGAACCAGTGTCTCAACTCGTGAAAGCTCGCCATGGCTAATGCCAATCACCGTCATAAGCGCACCTCCTGAATCAGGAGGTGACCATGCCACCGATGACCCACGCACCGACGTCGAGAGTGACATCTCTATCTAGCGGAGGGGTGTCATTTCTATTTAGCGCTTACATGCACTCCGTTCGATAATAATGGTTATGTTAAATTTGGCCAATTCTGGGGCGGTCAGAACGCCAGTTCTGCCTGTCTCGGAACGGCCCTTGGCTGTTCTTGTCGGCCGCGAATCAAGCCGCGCGCGCACCCTGCCAAAACATAGACGGCTTGGCGCTGCGCACCGCGATTGTGATGATCGACACAATAGCCCTGATAGTGCCGCTTGAGCAAGCCAGCGCGTACGAGTTCGGATACCGCCCGGCTCACATTCGTTTTACCCGACGCCCGCACTTGCTCACGGATGGCGTCGTCCACGATCACCGTGGCCTGATCGGCTTCTGCCGGCAATGCGCCTGATATTTCCAGATCGCTGCGTATCCGCTCTTCCAGGGCAACACGGCGGGGGTCACGCTGGCCCATTGGGGTCAGCGCATCGCAAAGCCAGTCACGCAACGGAATGAGGCCGCCGCCTTTGGCTACCAACGGCCCGGCGCTGCCGTCGGAACGGGAAACCTGTGCTATCAGGTTGAGCACCATGAAGGCGTAGCGCGGCCGAGACGAGGACCGCGCAAGCATCTCCAGCAAGGACGGCATATCCAGCTGCGGGCGGCCGTCGCCGATGATCGGAGCGTGCAACATAACAGGATTGAATCAAGCACATATAGGGGGTGAAGTGAATCCCCTTTGCCGTAGATTTTATCATTTTGTCGGCTGTGACACTTTGCCCGACGGTAAAGTGTCACGCGCGCCCTTTTATTATGCCACCGGAAACTCCCACCAAAGACGGCCTGTGTATTTCCTGCCGGGAGTCGCGCGTCGGATGCAGCCGGTCTTGTTTTTCAATGGCTTTGCCGAACGGTGACTGGACGAATCCGCCATCGAAATGCGAGTCGTTCGCACTATGGGTAGTCTCGAAGATGCCGGTCGCCTCGGTGACATCACTGCGTTTGAAGCTGAATGCCGGCAGGCGACGACACTCGAACAACTCAAATCCTTGCTCGATGCGATTGTGCACCAGTTCGGATTCCGCTGGTTCGCATTGGTTCACAATGTTGACCTGAAACGGACCACCCGCAAAGCGCTGCTGATAACCACCTATCCAGTGCGCTGGGTTGAGGAGGTAATAGACGCGCGCCTCCATCTTGAGGATCCGGTCCATGCCGCCTGCGCAAAGACCGTCTCCGGGCTCACCTGGGATCAGATCGGGGACTACATCGCGCCCAATGCTCGCCAGCGTTCGATCCTTGAACGGGGTCGCGCACATGGACTGGCATCCGGGTTCACCATGCCGATCAGGATGCGCGACGAGCCCGACGCGATGTTCACCATAGCGCGTCAAAGCGATGACAAGATTTCGAGCCCGGACCTTCTCTCTGCCCGATTGATTGGCACGGTCGCGTTCGACCAGGCTCGAACCCTTCTCGGTCCCGATGAACTGGCACACGTGCCGATAGCGCTCAGCCCACGCCAGATCGACTGCATTGATCTGGTGGCACAGGGCAAAAGCGACTGGGAAATCGGACAGATTCTTGGTCTGAGCCGCGACACTGTGCATGAATATGTCGAAGGCGCGCGCCGTCGTTATGGCGTCCGCCGTCGGACCCAACTCGTGCTTCGCGCTGTCCGCGACGGACATCTCAATATTGAGGCTCTCGTGTAGCAAGTAGATCGGCGGCTTATGATCACCCTTGCCGAAGTGCAGGCATTCTGCACTGTGGCCCGCGCCGCTTCGAGCTCTCACGCCCTCCTGCAGGCTGTCGAAGAAATCACGGCGGCGATGGGTTTTAGCTATTTCGCGCTCGTGCATCACATCGACCTGCTGAACCCGGGGAGCACAGCCGTCCGCCTTATCAACTATCCAAGAAATTGGGTTGATATGTTCGAGGAGGGCCGACTGTACGCTGCTGACCCGATCCATCGTGCAAGCCATACGACGACCATAGGTTTCGCCTGGTCGAAGGTGGAAGCTATGATCTCACTCCACCCGCGGGACCACGCGGTATTGGCAGCGGCTCGCTCCGCGGGCCTTGGAGATGGATTCACGATCCCTGCGCACGTCCCCGGCGAGGTGAATGGTTCCTGTTCTTTTGCCATGCGCAATGGGGAGGAACTCGATGAAGAGCAACTGCCGCTCGTCCAGCTTGTCGGCAGCTTCGCGTTCGAAGCCGCCCGCAAGATAGCACGCGCCACGATCGACCCCATCGCGGCCGCGCCACAACTCACCGATCGTCAAATCGAATGCGTCGCGCTGGTCGCACGGGGTAAGACCGATTGGGAAATCGCTAAAATTCTCGGAGTCGGCGTCGAAACCGTAACACAGCATCTCAAGGATGCACGCGATCGCTACGGAGTAACCAAACGCACGATGCTCGCCATTCGCGCGCTCTTCGACGGCGCCATTAGCTTCACCGATATCCTGCGCTGACGATCCCTCCCCAGTTCTGGGGATAACGCAGATCATGACAAGCTGATCGAATGATCGCCTCACATATGGAGGTGATCATGGTTGTTACAGGAAATGGCATCGAACAGGCGCTGAGTGGCCGTGTATTCAGATCGATGTTTGAAGAGCGCAAGCGCGTGTTCGTCGATCTACTTGGCTGGGACATCCCCGTTCTGGCCCGTCGCTACGAAATAGATCAGTTCGATGATGATGAAGCTGTCTATATCGTCATCACCGATGAAACCGGCGAGCATGCCGGCTCCGCTCGTCTGCTCCAGACTGACCGGCCGCACATCCTTGATACCATCTTCCCCAATCTGTGCGATGGCGTACCGCCCACCGGCCCGACAGTTCGCGAAATAACCCGCTTCTGCCTCGCGCGCCGACTGAAGGCTCGCGAGCGGCTCGCCACGCGCAATCGCCTCGTCTCTGCCTTGGTCGAATACGCCCTCAGCAATGGCATCATGACCTATACCGGCGTGGCCGCATGGGCATGGTTCCAACAGATCCTCGCGTTCGGATGGGAATGTCTTCCGCTTGGATTGCCGGACAACAACGATCCCCGCGGCCTCTCGGCCATGCGGATCAATATTGCCCCGGATACCCCGCACCTGCTGCGTCAATCCGGCATCTTCGCGCAGATTCATCTGATGGATCTTGATCGCACCGCGGCATGAAATCCGGGAGACATCGCATGGCTACCAGACTGCTGCCTGCATCTGAGATCGAGGCCCACGGGTCAATTTACGAAACACTGATGCGCGAGGGCTTGTGCGTGCTTCAAGACATCATGCCCCCCACTATTGTCCAGCTGCTGGCGAGAGATCTGGCTCCGCACTTCGAGGCAACGCCATTTTGCGAAGGTGGGTTCTACGGCAGCCGCACCAAGAGATTCGGCGGTCTGCTCAAACGATCGAACCATGCGCCGGCGTTCATCCAGCATCCTCAGATCATGGCGATCGCGCAAGCCGTGCTCGGGCCTTGGTGCGACACCATTCAGCTCAATCTCGCTCAAGCTCTCGAACTGCATCCCGGCGCGCTGCCGCAATTTCCCCACCGCGATCAGGATATGTGGCGGGGCCAAACTGGCGAGGTCGAATATCTCCTCAACGTGATGTGGCCGTTCACCGGATCAACAAGCCGGAGGCCTCCTCTCCTCTCTTCAGTGAGCGTGTGTCTGGATCACGGTGCGAGGAACAGCGTTGCGGGCAAGCCGATCGCGAAGCGCGTCGTTCCAGTCGTCATGCTCGGATGGGAGCCACTCCTCGACCCTTCGCCCGTTGGCGCTGAGATGTTCCCCTGCCCTCTTCAGGCAGATCTTGGCCGCCTTGTTGCGCTGACCGAAAACTATGACGCGCTTCACATGGGACGGTATGCCGACATGGGCGTAGCGCTCGGCACCAAGCACGGCCCAAACCGGCAACTGGAACCAGTCGATGGCGGACAGGGCATCTTCGATCCCTTCGGCGATACCCAGAACGTCATCCGGCTCACCAAACCGCACGCTGCCCGAACCGAGCAGGCCCAGCGCCAGCTTGGGCTTGCGGAAGGGGCGCCGCAAAATGTCGGTGGGATCAAGAAAAGTCCGGTGGACCGCGACCAGACCCAGCTCATTTCTCACTGCGGCGATCATTGCCGGAAGGCTGCGCCGATCCGTCCCCTTCCCTATGATCGTTTGCGGATTGAAGCGAAGGTCAGGCGTCGGCGTGTAAAGACCCCGAGCATGAAGATAGGCTTCAGCCGGTGTGCCTGCGATGGGGATGCTGTGCTGCCATAATGACCTGGCCAAACCGCTCAGATCGCGTGACGGCGCGCGCGGTTCGACCTGGACCGGCTCCCGATCGTGCAAACCCTGACGATCCAGTGCCTTGAGGATATCGGTCGATGTGCATCCCGCAAAGCATTTGAACAGGATCGCCTTGGTGCCGAGGCGGACCGAAAGACTAGGCGAATGATCGTCATGCGCGGGGCAGCGGCACTCGCCGCGCGATCCAGACCAGCGTCCGCCCAGGCTCTCGACGATCTGCTTGGCGCGAACCGCTGCGTCGATGGTGGCTGGCATAAGCGAAACTCCTATCGAAAATTTAGGTTCGCTCCGCGCATGCCCCCTCCCCTCTTGCCCGATCGGCGCTGCCTCCTACGACCTATGCCGCCTTTGCCGCGAGCACACCGAACTCTTCGACGATCCGGTCGGTCGTGTAGTGGGTGGTGCCATCGCGCTCGTAGGAGGTGTCACGGAGCCGTCCGGCAATCCGCACGAGATCGCCAACCTGCGCCTTCTCATCGATATATTTCCGCTGGCCCTCGCTGAAAATCACGACGCGGTTCCAGTAGCTATCCTCGATCCACTGGTCGTCTTCTGCGCGGCGGCGATAGTTCGCGCATATCGAGATGTTCGTGACCTTGGACTTGGCGTCGATCTCACCGATCCGTCCGATAATTTCGAATTTGGCAAAATTGATCATACGACCTCTTCACTGCGTCTGCCCGGCGGCGACGAGCGGTGGTTCAGCTGCTGTCGGGTCGCCGAGGATCTCGTCGCTGGGCGCATCTGCCAAGGATCGAGACCGGGATGCTATCTTGGAACACCGGTCTGACGGTATCCCCCCAGTTAGGGGGAAATGGGTTATGCCGTCCGACCTGAAGGATCAGCGAATCGGGTGCTTGGTCTTTTAGAATCATTTTAAAACAACGCCGCTGCTCGCAGCGGAAGGATTCATGATTCTAAGTGATTCAGATTCAGTGCCGAAAAGGTATGCAATTTCAGTGGTTTGTCGCGTTTATCCTGACCGCACGGGGGACTTTGCCTGACCCGGCGGGGGCATCAACCTGACCGGTCGGGGGCAGATAGCTGACCTATTGGGGCTATCCTGACCGATTGGGGGCAATGGCCTTTGGCGCCCCCACGCTTTGGAATGGTGTCATTCTGCCCCGTTTATCGAGCGTGAGCGAGCCGAAAACGGGCAGAACGTGAATCGCATTGCGACTCGGCAGTATCTAAGGACTTTTGCGGAAATGCTACACGGTTCTAACCTGACCGTATGGGGGCGACAGAAAGTGTTTCAGCCTGCCCTGACTTGACGAGCGAGGACAGGTCAGGCAGCAATTAGGTGAATCTGACCAATATGCGTTCGGCCTATATGACATGGAACATGCGGACAATTTAAGCGCCGATGCAGCGCAAGAGGCCCAAGCCGATTCGGCGCCTGGCCGCGCTATGCGTGTCGCAGCGGCTCTGCAGGCGAAGGGAGGCGAAGAATTCGCCAAACCCGGCAGCATCGTTGAGATCAAATTCGTCAAAGGCCAGTCGCTCAGCCTGACGGCGTCGCGATTGCTCGCGTTGATGATCCTGACCGCAGGCGGCGATGCCTGGCAAGATCGGCCGCATCGCATGCGCAAGGCTGATATTCGTCGCGGTCATAAGGGTAATGAACGTATCTCCGACATGTTGGAGGAACTTCACCGGACCTTGTTTGCGATCGACGACCGGTCCTGGCGCGGCAAGAAAGCGACGCTGCGCTTTTCCCTGATCTCGTCGTCTCGCGAAGAGGCGGAAGATACCGACGGCGCGGATGCGGGTTGGATCGAATGGGAGTTTACGCCTGATGCGCGCAAGCTCATCCAGGAATCCGAGAGCTATGCTGTCCTGAATAGACAGGCGGTGCTGGGCTTCCGATCGAGCTATGCGCTCAAGCTCTATGAGATTGGATCGCTGCGGCTCCATCGTCGCCAGTCGACCTGGAAGGGCGACATGGCAGCGCTGCGCGCAGCGCTTGGCATATCGCCGGACGTTTATAAGGATTTCGCGCAACTCCGTCGCAAGGTGCTCGAGAAGGCGAAGGCCGAAATTGATCAGCTGGCTCACTTCCGCGTCGAGTGGAAGGAGATACGGCAAGGCCGAACGGTAACAGAAATAGAGTTCCGCTTCGAGCCAAAGGATGCGCCCGCGCAGATCGCAACCGTCGATGAGATTGAGAGGCATGCGACTGGACGAAAGGCGCGGCGCGAGGGCGCAGTGGAGACGGTCGCCGAGATGGTGGAGGTCGGATCATTCGTGAAAGCGGCGATCAGCGGGCTGATCGCACCTGAGAAGAGCTCTGAGATCGTCTTCCCCCAAGGAACGATCCGGTTCAATACAGAGACCCTGGCTGCGGTTGCCCGATCACATGGGGGCGGTTGGGATATCGATCTCATAGCTGACGCCTATCGCCAGCAGATGGGCGACCGTCTGGCAAAGCTCAAGGGCGCCAAATTACTCAGCTCGTGGACCGGATTTTGCGAGAGTTTCGTTGCTCGAAGGGGGCGGCCATAGAGGGAATTGCACCGGTGGAATTTTTACGCGCCCCCACCGAGTCAGGATAGGTCGCTTTTGAGGGCCGTTGATCGCCCCCAACGTCCCCGTCCGCCTCTGCCGCGAGGTGTCACTTTCGAAATAACGCTTATGTTTGACGAAAAAGCGCAAGTAGCGCTATTATACCCCTGGTTTCAAAAAGGGGCGCCCTGTGGCAGCATCACTAGACATCGACGACACTCACGATCTTCTGTCGGTGGCGACGCTTGCCCAGCGAACATCATCGGTGCTGGAGCGCCTACGCGATTCTGCGCGCAGCGCCCGAGCGGATGATCGTCGGGAGCCGACCTTTCCGATTGGCAAGGCCGCCGATTTGGTCGGGCGAACGCCAGCTGCAATCCGCGACGCAGAAAAAGATGGCCGTCTTCCGCCTCCCCCGCGAACCGAGAATAATCGTAGAGTGGGTTACACGCTTGCCCAACTCAATGATATGCGCGGCCTGTTTGGCACGCGACCCTGGAGGGCGCCCGAAGATCCCTGTTGTGTCGTGGCTGTCCAGAATTTCAAGGGAGGCGTAGGCAAATCAACCTTGTCGGTCCATCTTGCCCAATATCTCGCGATCCAGGGCTACCGCGTTGCCCTTATCGACTGCGACAGCCAAGCCTCCGCGACGACGCTGTTCGGCTATGTTCCGGATCTCGATCTGACTGAGGACGACACGCTTTATCCATTTCTTCGCCAAGAGGAGATGACGTCACTGGACTATGCGTTGCGCAAGACGCACTTTGATGGCCTCGAACTCATTCCTGCCAATTTGCGGTTGTTCCAGTCGGAATATGAGATCGCGGCCCGAATGGCACGAGGGCAGGGGGGGCTTATCGATCGTCTTTCCCAAGGCATTGCCAGCATTGCCGACCGGTTCGATGTCATCGTCCTCGATCCGCCGCCGGCCCTTGGTGCCATATCCTTGTCGGTTTTGCGCGCAGCGAATGCTCTCGTCGTGCCGGTGCCTCCCACCGTCATGGACTTTTCTTCGACCGCGGCGTTTCTGGCGATGCTTGATGAGACGATCGAGACGCTGGCCGAACGCGGCTTTGCGCCAACTCTAAAATTCCTGCGTTTTGTTGCCTCGAAGGTCGATGAGAACAAGTCGATGCAGAAGGAACTGCTCAATCTGATGCGGACGTTGTTCGGTCACGCGATGGTGCGCACGCCGCTCAAGGATTCTGCTGAGATCGACAATGCGACGGCTCGTCTTATGACGGTTTATGAACTCGACGGCCCCGTGACGAGCAGTGCGGTGCGCAATCGCTGTCTCACTTATCTCGATGGCGTCAACGCTGAACTGGAGTTGGATATTCGCGCCATGTGGCCCAGCCATTTAGGCCGTTTGCGCAAGGAAGGTCTGGCATGAGATGGAAAAATTGCACCGGTGCAATTCCGGGTAAAGGGGCGGCATTATGAGCAGAAAGAATGCGAGTTTCGCGGCTGACTTGGCGGCAGGGATAAATCTGCCCGAAGATGGCGCGCCCGCCCCGCGTCGCCCCGGCCTTGGTTCTAATGTACTGACCGGAAGAGAGAACCGCTTGGCCGAACTGGCAGCGGGATCGGTCGTCAGTCGCACGCATGAATTGGTGGATCCCGCTCGATGCCGAATGTGGGCGGGACACAACCGAGAATATGCGCTCCTTAACGAGGAACGATGCGCCGATCTCATCGAGAGTATAAAGGCGCAGGGACGCCAGGAAATGCCGGCAATTGTGCGGCGTGTGCGTGGCGAACCCGACCATGATTTTGAGGTGATCTGCGGCGCGCGGCGTCATTGGTCGATCAGCTGGTTGCGCGGCCACAATTACCCCGATTTCCGCTTCCTGATCGACATTCGCGAATTGTCGGACGAGGAAGCATTTCGCGTAGCGGACATCGAAAACAGAGCCCGCGAAGACCTGAGTGATCTGGAGCGCGCCCGTGATTATCTCCGCGCGCTCGAAGCCTATTACGAGGGCAGGCAAAAGATCATGGCGGAGCGGATCAACGTCACGGAAAGCTGGTTGAGCCGCTATCTTGATCTCGCGCGTCTCCCGGTGGAATTGATGGTCGCCTTTCCAAATCCTCAGGATTTGCGAATCAAGCACGTCACAACGATCAAGCCGTTGCTGAAGCCGGAGGATCGTCGCCAACGCGTATTTGCCGAAGCGGCCGCGCTCAGTGCTCGATCGGGAGGGGAGGGCGCTCCCATGGCTGTGCCGGAGATCGTCCGTGCATTGGCGCTGGCGGCCGATCCCCCCAAAAGGTCAGGATCCCCCAAGAAGTCAGGAATGGCGCAGATTGTATCGAGCGAGACCGGGAAAGCTGTGCTTCGCATCGAGGGCACCGATCGCAAGGGAATTCGCCTGACACTTCTCAATAGGGGTGGGGCCTCTCGGGAGGATGCCGAGAAGGCCATTCGCGAGGTGCTTGACGCGCACTGGGCCTGAAGTGGGTCGACGCAAGAACGGGAGGCGTGACATCGAGCGGTCACGCCTCGCTACAACTCAATCAGTGGTGGTGAGCCGAGACATCGATACCGAGGCCAGCTAGCATCGAATCGAGTTCGGCCATTTCACGATCAAACTCTGCGAGCGCGGGTACAAAATCTGGGAGCGCCTGGGGCGGGGCAGGGGGTCGCTCTACCGGACGGATACCAAACCCGAAGGCGATAGCCAGATCGCGCGTCATATAGGTCCGCCAGGCCTGACGACCGCTCACCTCCACTAGAAGGTCCAGATCTGCCGCGCGAGAAAGCAGCTTGCCGGCACCAGAGATCGTCACGTCTAATCGCCGGGCGAGCATCCGAGGACTGACGACGGGGACAAACTGAACAAGGCTGAGCAACTCCAGGAGCTTGCCAGGACGGTGCGCGCCATGGAGGGCTGCGGCGGCGCGTAAGCGGTCTTCCTCGATCGCCTGGAGCCTCACCAGCCCCTCTTCCGCCCGATCGGTGAGCAACCGGAGGTTACGCAGGACGATGGCCTGCGTGTCGCGCGGCGAGAGGCGAAGCGCCTTGTCGCCAATGGTCAGGCACGGCAGCGCGGCCTGGGTGATCTTCATCGATCGCAGGAGCCCGGGGACGGCAAGCCACGGCGTGATCGTGCTGTCTGCGCGGGAGCGCCGGGCCGTAATCTCAAGCGCGCGGAGGAGGGCTGGCCGCTGGCTCCAATCTTCTGGGACGTCCGTTGAGATCGCGAGCTCGTCTCGCCAATAACGGGATTCGCGCTGGGCCAATTGCCGCTGCCAAATCGGAAGCGCATCATGATCGTCCAGATTGGTCGGCATCGGCCGGCGACCGGGCAGATTGACGGCGCATTCCCGTCCGAAAATATCAATCTCGTCAATATCGGCGCCCTGCACCCGCAGCGCCGTGGTATAGCCGGTCCAGGTAGCGCGTCGCTGCCACGGCGCTGCGGCAGGACTGGCAGAAACACGGGCATCGAGGCGGCCTATCGCCGCTGCCGCCCGTTCCAGACGGGCGACGAGCCTAGAGGTCCAGATTGGCTCTGAGAGGTCTGGGATGGCAACAGGCATGGCATAAGAATATCCTCAAAGTAGCCATAGCGTCTACCATGCTGTCGCTCTTCAAAGGTTGACCTATGATAATTGCAGTTATCACGTGTCCATATTTGACCTTTCATAATTAGTGAGCTACATATCACGCTGATGGATCACCCCGCGCATCTTGATGACAAAGCCCTGATTGCGGGGGAAACGGCGCCAGCGCCCATGACGTCCGTCGACGATCTCTCCTGGGCCGTGGTGAAGATGCGCGCGGTCGAACGCATCGTCGTCAACGAGCCGCTGATCGCCGCGTACCAGGCGGCGTCTTCGCCGCACAGCGTCCGTGCGCTCAAGTCCGACTTGGAGGCGTTCGACCTCTGGTGCCGGCTTCACGACCGCACATCGCTGCCGGCATCCCCGGAAACTGTGGCGGACTATCTCGATGCGCGCGCGGAGAAGGGGAGCAAGCCAGCGTCGCTCGGCCGCTACAAGGCGTCAATCGCCAAGATTCACCTGCTGCTCGACCTCAAGGATCCGACGCCGGCCTCGCTGGTGAAGCTGCGCCTGCAGGCGATCCGTCGCCGTCTTGGCACGTCGCAGAAACAGGCGCGGCCATTGCGGTTCAAAGGGCTAGTGCGCAATGTCGAGCGCGACGAGCCCCGCGGCCTGAATGTGAGGGCGCTGCTCGAAAGCTGTTCGGAGGATCTGCCGGGCCTGCGCGATCGGGCGCTGCTCTCGGCTGGCTACGATACCGGCCTTCGTGCCTCGGAGCTGGTCGCGATCGAGGTCGAGCACATTATCGAGGCGATCGATCCCGATGCGCGGCTGCTTAGCATCCCGCGCAGCAAGGGTGATCAGGAGGGGGAGGGGGCCACCGCGTTTCTGAGCCCTCGCACCGTTCGGGCGATTGCCGCATGGATCGAGGCGGCCGATATTGCCGCTGGGCCGGTGTTCCGGCGGGTAAATGTGCGGCGCTACAAGGCGAAGGCGGCGGCGAAGGGGCGACGCATTGAGAGCATTTCCGGACGCGAGGCCTGGGACCTCCGCAAGACCCTCTCGAAGCCTGCGGTGCCGGCGCGGGTCGAGTATGACGTGGGGGAGGGGGCACTCCACCCTGCGTCCGTCGGCTCGATCTACCGATCGATGATCCAGCGGGCGTTTGAACGCGGCGCTCTTGCCGATCTCACGGCCGATGATCTGGCTCGGTTGCTCAAGGGAATCAGCGCGCATTCGACGCGGGTGGGCCTCAACCAGGACCTGTTCACAAGCGGCGAGGATTTAGCCGGCATCATGGATGCACTGCGCTGGAAAAGTCCCCGCATGCCGCTCGCCTACAACCGTAATTTGGCAGCCGAAGCCGGTGCCGTCGGTCGCCTCATGGGAAGGTTGGAATGACGTCACCAGGTATCGATAGCTGCTCGTTGGTCCCTCTCTACGTCGAGGCATTTTTCGGAGATCAGATCCTTGGGGGGAGCAACCGCGTTCTTATGGCTACGGTTCGACCGTCGGCTCTCGCTCGTGACGAACTGGCACGTCGTCTCCGGCCGCAACAACGAAACCAATCAACCCACGCACAAGCAGGGCGGGATCCCCGATCATCTTCGCATCTACGTCCCCCTCAGTGACCGCAGAGCGCCGCCCCTCATTGTGAAAGTGCCGACATCGACGCCGATTGCGGGCCTCTCTGGGTCGAGCATCCGGAGCATGGGCGCGCGGTCGACATCGCGTCGTTGAAAATTGAGCTGCCCCCGCCAGATGAAGCGACATTAACGCCTATGAACGCGATCCCAACGGTCACGCTCAAACAACGCATTGGGATTCCAGTGTTCATCCTGGGCTTCCCTTTCGGACGGCTTGGAGTCGGCATGCCGGTCTGGAAGCAGGGCGCGCTCGCAAGCGAGCCGTTCCTCGCGCCGCTCCTGGATCACCGATTGCTGATCGTTGATACCGCCTCGCGGCCGGGCATGTCCGGGTCTCCCGTCATCCAGAGGGTTCACGGGCAAGTCGAACTGGCAGGAGGATACGGTCGGAACGCGAGCGGTGACGGCGCGTGCAACTTCATCGGAATCTATTCGGGCCGCTTTCACACCAACGATGGGTCGGACGCCCAACTCGGGCGTGTGTGGCCTGCAATCTTGGTGGAAGAAGGCGCGGACCGAGCGTGGCCTATGAACGTCCATCTTCTCTATCGCACTGACATCCCTTCGGTTATCTTCGATCGTCTTCCGCTCCCATCCACATTCGATCGGACTGCGTTCGTTCTGCCCACGCGTTTGTCAGACGACGGCGAGACTGGCGGATTGCTTGGCTTCAGATTCGACTTACCTAAATTTGATCGGGGCAAGGGGAGTCTGCCAATTGCCCAGGTCATTTTTCCCCGAAGATATGTGGTCGATCGACGTATTATCGTGATTGCCGCATGCGTCCGCGCCGCTACCGACATATAGGAAGCTTTTATGGTTCTATGCGAATGGGCTAGAACTGTATAAACGGCCTAGAATGGATCCACGCCGTAACCCCTTCGCGCCTGGTGCAGGCAGCCGACCGCCCGAGCTTGCCGGCCGGGAAGACGTCCTCGAGACGGTCGCCGTCGCGCTCGATCGCATTCGAAACGGCCGTCATGCGCAAAGTATGATCCTGCTTGGTCTGCGGGGGGTGGGGAAAACCGTTCTGCTCAATGCGATGCGCAGGGCAGCAGAAGGCGAGGGTATCTTGAGTGTGCCGATCGAGGCTCCCGAGGGCCAGTCATTGCCCGCTATGTTAGTCCCGGCGCTTCGGACTGCCATGCTGAAGCTCGATCGCGGCCAGGCTGCGATGACGCTGGCGAAACGCGGCCTGGGAGCGCTTGCGCGGTTCGTGAAAGCGTTCAAGTTGAGCTATGGCGAGCTTGAGGCTTCGCTCGATCTTGGAGAAATAGGGGTGGCCGATAATGGCGACCTCGAAGCCGACCTGATCGATCTCATTGACTTGGCCGGAGCCGCAGCGGCTGAGCGTGGGACAGCGCTGGTGCTGTTCATCGACGAGCTGCAATATGTGCCAGAACGCGAGCTGGCGGCCCTGATCACGGCGCTCCACCGCGCTCGGCAAAACGATCGTCCGATCACGCTGGTGGCCGCCGGGCTCCCGCAGCTGGCCGGACAGATGGGCAAGGCCAAATCCTACGCCGAACGGTTGTTTCTGTTCACCAGCATCGGCCCGCTCGGCAGCGAGGCGGCGAGTGCAGCCATTGTCCATCCGATCGAGGCCGAGGATTGTGCGATCGAGGCTGATGCTGTCACACAGATTATCGCGGTGACCGAGGGCTATCCCTATTTCCTGCAGGAATGGGGTAAGCAATGCTGGGATGCGGCAGACGCCTGTCCGATTACGGCGGCCGACGTCGAACTCGCGCATCCGACAGCGATCGCCGCGCTCGACGACAGTTTCTTCCGCGTCCGCTTTGACCGGCTAACGCCCTCGGAAAAGCGCTATCTGCGCGGCATGGCGGATCTGGGGGAGGGGCCCTTTGCCTCGACTGTCATCGCCGACCATATCGGTCGGAAGCCTTCCAGCTTCGGGCCGGTCCGCGCATCGCTGATCGCAAAGGGCATGATCTTCACGCCGGGCTATGGGGAGACGGCATTCACCGTGCCGATGTTCGGCGCGTTCATGCGTAGGGCTATGCCGGTCAGCGATATGAGGGCGGGGCAGGATTAATCATGAAGCTCATCCACACCGCCGACTGGCAGCTCGGTAAACCCTATGGGCGTTTCGAGCCCGACGTGCGCGCCGCACCGTCCGAGACCCGCTTCGACGCGATCGATGCCATCGGCACGACCGCGAGTTTGCACGGCGCCGATCACGTGCTGGTCGCCGGCGACGTGTTCGATACCGAAGGCCCCGAAGACCGCACGATCATGCAGGCGATCTCGCGGATGGAGCGGCATCCGGGCCGCTGGTGGCTCCTTCCCGGCAACCATGATTTCGCGCGAAATGGCGGTCTCTGGGATCGGGTGCGTCTGCGCGCGGGCGAAAGCATCACGATCCTGTCGGAGCCGCAGCCGCACGAGATCGAGGAAGGTGTCTGGCTGTTGCCGGCGCCGCTGATGCATCGACACCATCTCGAGGACCCGACCGAATTGTTCGACGCCATGGAGACGTCCGGCGCGCGCCTGCGCATCGGTGTCGCCCATGGTTCGATCCGCGATTTCGGCTCGCAGGGAGAAACTAAAAACCAGATCGCCCCCGACCGGCGCGGCGATTGTCTCTCGACTATTTAGCGCTAGGAGACTGGTATGGCGCTTTGAAAGTTGATGCGCGTAGCTGGTACGCAGGCACGCCGGAAACCGATCGTTTCCAGCGCGACGAGCCTGGGCACGCCCTCCTGGTTGATGTGGATGAAGGGCGAGAACCGATCGTCACGCCGGTCCGCACCGGCCGATTCCAATGGATCAACGCAGCTGGACTGTGAACGATCAGGCTGGCTTCGTAATATCCCACGCGCATGATGGCGAGGTGACCCCCAAGAATATGCCGACCGCGTCGGGGCTCACCGCCAAACCGTCTATGGATGGCTTCGCCGCGGCCGGATCAAGGGACGACTGGCCAAGGTCGGTTCCCAACGCATCTGGCTCGTCAACGCCGCAAATACCTCAACAGGAATCTGAACTGCAGGGTCATCATGAACACACGATCGAAAATGCCTTCTCGAAGTTGAAGGCCATCCTCCGGAAGGCCGCTGCACGAACCATCCCCGAACTCTGGGATCCCATCCGCGACGCTCTGCCGCGCTTTCCACCGCAAGAGTGCGCCAATTACTTCACCGCCACCGGATATGAACCAGATTGATCCGGTTCTGCTCTAGGTGTATTTGTTGCCCCATCTTATATCATTTTTGTAAGCGCCGGATAGCGTCGTGACGGTGACGTCGATGACCCCGTTAATCCCTATCAGTTCCTCGTTCTTGATCCGTTTAATCGCGCCGAGGTCTGCGCCATGCATGATGCCTTTGATCGGCGCAGGCCCTGTCGTCACGAAAATCTGCGGCAGCCAGGGCCGCCCTCTCAGGCTGGCCACGACATCGACCAGGCAATTTGCCCTTGGCTCTATCTCCACCAGTGCAAAGACCTGGATGCCCAGCGCCTGCGGATCCATCACGGTGATGAAACGCATAAGGCCCCGGCTCTCCAGACTGCGGACGCGGTAGCGAATGGTGCTGGCGTTGATCTGATATTTGCGGGCGATCATATTGATCGACTGCCGGGCGTTGCCGAGCAATTCGGTAATGATCTGACAATCAAGTTCGTCGACCTGCCCGGCAAAGACCTCTGCTACCTCGCGCATCGTCGCCGCGAAATCGGCCTTGGGTTCCGGCGAAGAGTCGAACAATACATAGTGCGCCTGGAAGGAGGGGATATCGAGGACGGTCGAAACCGTGAAGCGATATATCCCTGCGATCGTGCAGATGCGTTTTGTCATGAGGGCATGCAGTGCATCGAGCGTGCCGAAGCGGATCATCAGCAGCAGATCGTGGTGGCCATCGACCAAAGTGCTGATCAGCATGACTTCGGCAATGGCTCCGATATCCGCTGCGACGGACTGAAGGGCGCGGCCTCTGATCTCGACCGACACGAAGCAGATCTGCTCTCCTGCAGCCGCGAGATCGAGCACTGCGAGAACATGGGACACCCCGCGGCGATCAAGGGCGCGCATGCGTCCCGTGACCTGTGCCGCCGGCGCGCCCAACGTTTCAGCGACAGCGCGGGCGCTAGCCAGGGGGTCGGCGGTAAGCGCGTTCAGGATAGCGCGATCCAGGTCCGTCAACACGAGATTTTGCACGCTTTTGCCGACCATTTTCTCTCCTTTGAAGGCTATCCGATAGCGCGTTGTAGGCCGCGTGCAAACAAAGCGCTCATTAGATACAACGAGCAACATATAGCAGCACATATTGCTACTTTCATATTATATTGGCCAGTTTTCTACCAAAAAGACAATTCATAAGTTGACGAAACTGATGGGTGAGGCTAATGAACAATGAAGACGGACTAATCCGTCGGAATGAGGATGGTCGGCCTAACATGGGTCGCATGGGCATAATGGAAAACAGTGTCATGAACCTGGACACGCGTCGCCTGATTGATGCTCTAGCAAAATCCCTCGATCGCATGGCGAGTCGTTTTGATATTCCGCTTTCGGATATGGATCATATGGCGGCCGCGACGATCACAGGCGAACTGCTTCGCCGCGAGGACCCGGTTAAGATTGCCCATTTCTACGCGACCGGCCACGTGCTGGCTCAGCGCCTTGCGGAAGTGGTCGATGCCGACGCGGACGAAGCGGGGCAACTGCGATGCTTGCCTTCCAGCGGGAAAGATTATGCTGCGGCCCAGGCTGGTCTAGTCGCGCTAAAAAAGAGCCTGTCCTCGCTCGTGGCCCGGTCTGGTTATCCGGCGGACCCGACCGGTGCGCTCCAGCCTGTCATCGCAGAACTTTGCGTATGGGAATGCGACCTGCTCAAGCTTCCGTCTCCGGCAGAAGCCCCGGCAAGCGGTGGCAGCGATTTCCGGCGGAGGCTGGAAGAGTCCGCCCAGGCGCAGGGCGGGGCTTTTGAGAATGCCGAGATCGTCGCATTCACCCCGCTCATCGGAGGCTTTTCAAACGAGACCACTCTGTTCACCCTCGCCGGCGCCAGCGGCGAGCGGTGGGACCTGGTCTCGCGCCTCAGCACTGGCTTGCCCCTCGGCATCGAGGGGCGCGATATCGACGGTGAATATTTCCTCCTGCGCTATCTGCATCGGCATGGCGCCGCCGTAGCCGAGCCACTCTGGCTTGAACGCGACGTTGAAAAATATGGCGCGCAGTTCCTCGTCACCCGCAAGCTGGAGGGCAGCAATTTCGGCACGGTCGTTTCGGCGGAGCGGCTCAGCCCGGCGCGGCTTCGCGCCTTGGCGATTCAGCTGGCCAGCATCCATTCCCTTCCGCTCGACGCAGCCGATGCCGATCTGCAGCAAAGCCTGATAGATGCCGATCTCGTCGGAGTTTCGACCCGCGATGCGGTGAGCGCTTATCTGGACCGCTGGATCAAGCTGTGGCGCTCCACCGGCCTCGCTTCGCCGACGGTCGAGGCGACCTTGCACTGGCTGCGCGCCAATCTGCCGCAAAATGATGAGCCACCCGTCCTCGTCCATGGCGATTATGCGCTGCACAATATCATGATGCAGGGTGACCAGATCAGCGGCGTGCTTGATTGGGAGCTTTCGCATCTGGGCGATCGTGCCGAAGATCTCATGGGGCTTCTCGCGTCGCTTTCAAGCGAGGAAGAAGCAGAGATATTCATGCGCCATTATATTGACGCCGGCGGGAAAGCGCCGACGCAATTCCAGCTCGAATACTGCAACGTCTTCCGATTTTTCATCATGTACACCGTCATGCAGGAGTCAGAATTTCGCTTCTACTCACTGCCTGGCGTCCATCCCGAATTGCTGGTGCTGGGTTCCTTCGTCCAGACCCCGGCCGCGCGCATGGCGCAGGCGATCGAAAAGGCGGAAGCCGCCCAGCTTCGGGCATAGCAGCATGACGGGCCGTCGCGCCTTCGGAAATAGTCTTGAAATAGGAAAAGATTTAGGATGGCACTGACGCAATGGGATGATTATTTCATCCACCAGACCGGCGACACACTCGATACCGTCGCCATCAAGAGCGAGAGCTTCATGGACCGCACCTGGTTCGGATGCCATGGGCAAGACGGTCGCACTTATATCGCCGCCGGCCTCGGCACCTATCCCAATGTCAGCGGCCGTGGTGTGATCGACGGCTCCTTCTGCGTGATCCGCGACGGGATGCAGTATAATTTCCGCGCGTCGAGGCATATCTCGCACGAGGGTGATGCCACGGATCGCAACAACAGCCATGTCGGCCCGCTCAAGATCGAGACGATCGAGCCGATGAA
Organism: Sphingobium fluminis; assembly: GCF_037723805.1. Lineage (NCBI taxonomy): Bacteria > Pseudomonadati > Pseudomonadota > Alphaproteobacteria > Sphingomonadales > Sphingobiaceae > Sphingobium > Sphingobium fluminis. The sequence goes on along the minus strand of NZ_JBBJUK010000008.1, from coordinate 95,156 downwards.
GCGGCACCGCTTTTCGCTGGGCGACAATCCCCACGGCATCACCGGCTCCATCGATGTCAGCGCCAGGGCGCAGCCATTTCTCTACAATAAGCTCGACGTACCCAGCAATCCAATGACCCATTTCACCCAGATGGCCTATTTCGACGGGGCGATCACGATCGAGGGCGAAACCATCGCTCTGGACAATTATGTCGGCGTGCGCGATCGCACCTGGGGCGTGCGCGGGAAGGGGCTGATGCGCCATGTCGAAGCCTATTTCTGGATCATGGGGCATTTCGACGATTGCAGCCTGAACTTCACCTTCTTCCACGTGCCGGTAGAGGGCAATAACTACCTGCTGGAAGACGGCGCGGTCATGCATGACGATGGCCGCGTGACACGGCTGGTCAAGGCGAGACATAATTTCCATTTCGACGAGGATACCACCGCGCTTGGCAGCACGCGCCTGTGGAGCCGCGCGGAATGGGAGTTCACCGACGAGCATGGCAAGATCTGGAGGCTGGAGGCCAAGGGCATCCAGCAGCCCTTCTACAATGCCGGCCAGGGTTATGACGACCGCCATGGCCTCGACCGCGGCCCGCTGCTGATCGAGGGCGAAACCTGGGACTTCAACAAAAATTCTACCCTGGCGTCGCTTCGCGCTGACCGCAGCGGCGACGATGATCGATGGCATTTCGACATTCAGGACCGCCTGGTGGAATTGACGTTGAATGGCGCACAGGGCGTGGGTCTGGTCAACAATGTCTGCGGCCCGCGTGAAGGATGGGTTTATAATCCGACACTGCAGGATTGATGATCACAGGAAGACAATATTTCGAAAATACTGTACTCCTGCTAGAATCCTAACCGTTGAACAAAGATCATGATGAAAAATATAGATCACCGCGCGATTAAGTCTGTTGTTTATGGCAATAATTGTTGATTCTAATGTAAAATAACATGGGCGAAAGCCTATATTATAAAACATTGATTAAAATTCATCTAAAATTATTTGTTCTTAAAACCGTTCTATTGACAGGCAGCGCCTGCGCAAAGAAGTCGATGATTGAAAACACGGATGACCGCGGCTGCGGCGTGATCGAGCACAGCATGCTCCCGCCCCGGCCGCGGTGGCGCATGCAGGTCGAAGGGAGAGAGACATGTCCACGGATACGCAGCAGCAAGTTTTCTGGGAACAGCAGAACCGATCGTTCAGCAAACCCACGCCCGCCTGCGACCTGCTGCACCCGGAGGCGCGCGAGGGCCAGACCGACCCGGCGCTCACGGAGACGCAATATTTCGGATTCAGCGTCCCCGAGGAGCATATTCACGGCCTGACATATCTCTGGCACCACCCGAACCTCGGCGTCGTCAGCGGTGGCGTCTTTGCATGGCGCGGCGTCAAGCGTGGACCCCTGGAGGCGGAGCTGTTCGACATGGTAACCTTCGCCTCCGACGACTGCCTGGCCGGAGACCTTTACGACTACAAGCTGCCCAACGGCTATCATGTCACGACGCAGGAGCCGATGCGCAGGCACCGGCTGCGCTACGCGGACCCCGGTCGGGGGAACGCGCTCGACATCTCCTTCGAGGCGGTGATGCCGGCAATGGTGCTCGCTAACGGCCACCACCTCGAGCAAGCGATGCGCACCACGGGCGAGCTAACGCTGGGAGGCGAGACCTACCCCGTCGAGGGGTTCAACGTCCGCGACCGCACCTGGTCAGAGCTGCGGCGAGACACGTTGCAGCCGGGGGGCATGCCGCCGATCGACTGGATGACGGGCGCCTTTGGCGACGACTTCAGCTTCGGCTGCACTGCGCAGGACAACCTGGACTCCGACCCGGACTGGAAGGGCGTTATCGAGGCGTCGCCCGGCGATCCGCTCAAGCTCGGCTGGGTGTGGCGCGACGGCGAGCTGACCCCGCTGGTCTCCTCACGCAAGCGCAGCCGGCGTACGGCGGGCACCCTCTTCCCCGAATTCGTCGAGATGGAGCTGACGGACGCCTGCGGGCGGACCTACGAGATGAAGGGCACGATCCTTGCGGCCTGTCCCTGGTACCCGTGGCCCACCCTTGAGGCGGTCATCTGCTCGGTGCGCTGGGAGTGCGAGGGCCGCACGGCCTATGGCGAACTGCAGCGCGGACTGCGCCCAGATTACATCCGCGCCTTCCGGGGCCGGGTGTGAATACCGTGATGATCCGAGGTCAACATCAGCGGATCATTCAAGTGTTTAGTCCCGGCATTTGATGGTGTAATATTCAGCCAACAATGCAAGGACGCACTATGGGACAGATTTTGCACGGGAGCGCACGCACGACAGCGGCAGTCCGTCGAGCAATACAACATAGTCAAGAGAGCCTGATCGTCCTGTCCAAGCGTTACGGGATCAACCCCAAGACGGTGGCTAAGTGGAAGCGACGCACGTCGGTCAGCGATCTTCCTGCTGGTCCTAAGGATGCGCATTCAACAGTGCTGAGCATCGAGCACGAGGCGATCATCGTCGCTTTCCGCAAGCACACGCTGCTTCCGCTGGACGACTGCCTCTACGCCTTGCAGGCCACACGATCCCGCACCTGACACGCTCGTCTGTCAACGGCGGTCGGATTCCAGGCCAGCGTGGCGGAGTAAAAGCAGGCCAGTGATGGTGTAACGCTACGATATGAAGAGGGCCCCGATCGGGGCCCTCTTCATATCTTCGGCATTTTTGTGATCAGGTAATCTCGTCGGTGTCCGGGTCGATGCTCTCGGTGGCCTGGTTTTGCTCCGCCCTGCCGGCGGAGCGGCGGCGGTGGGCGGATTGCTTGAGACGGTAGCTGTCGCCGTTCATCGTCAGGATGCTGACGTGATGGGTGAGCCGGTCGAGCAGCGCACCGGTGAGCCGCTCCGACCCCAGCACCTGCGTCCAGTCTTCGAATGGCAGGTTGGAAGTGACAATGGTGGAGCCGCGCTCGTACCGCTGGCAGAATACCTCGAACAGCAGCTCCGCCCCCGTCTGCGACAGCAGCACGTAGCCAAGTTCGTCGACGATGAGCAGCTTTACCGCCGCGAGGTCGCGCTGGAGCTTGAGCAGGCGGCGTTCGTCACGCGCTTCCATGAGCTGGTTGACCAGCGACGCAGCGGTAGTGAACGTAACCGTCAGCCCTTTCTGGCAGGCAGCCAGGCCGAGCGCGAGCGCGACATGGGTCTTGCCGGTTCCGCTGTTGCCGAGTGCGATGACGTTCTCGCGGCGCAGGGCGTACTCGCAGCGAGCAAGCTCCAGAACGAGCATCTTGTTGAGACCCGGAATAGCGGCGAAGTCGAACGTGTCGAAGCTCTTCACCGCCGGGAACCGCGCCGCCCGGATGCGCCGCTCGATCGTCCGGCGCTCGCGGTCGATCAGCCGCAGCAGATAACGGGGATGGTCGATGCCGTCGCGGGCGCACTCGCGTGCTACCTTGTCATACTCGCGCAGCACCGTCGGCAGCTTGAGCTGCTTGAGGTGATGGGCGACAGGACCTGCGGCGCAGTGCTCATGGTGCCCGTTGGCATCGTGTCGTCGGCGGTCCTGCTCATGCCGCCAGCACCGCATAATCGGCGGCCAACGTCGTCTTCACGTCCATCTTCGGCAGATGGGGATAGGCGTCGAGATCGAGCCGGGCGGGACGCCGTTCGATCCGCGCCAATGCGATCAGCTTGACCGCATCGAAGCCGGGCGCGCCGATGTGGATCGCCTGGGTCACCGCGGCGGTGACGATATCCAGCGGCAGCGCCTCCAGCAGCCGCAGGACCTGGATAAACTCGCGCTTGCCGCGGTTCCCCATCCGAGCCTCCAGCAGGTGGTGTAGATGCTGGAACACCTCGGGCAGGTTCCAGCCCTGTAGCGCGGCGGCCTGATCCAGAGCATTGGGCTTGGTCTCGATCAGTGCGAGGTAATGGAGCGGATCGGCGACGAACGCACCCTCGCCATAGCAGCGTGGATGCCGGGCGACCTCCTTGCCGCCGCACAGGATCAAGACTTCGTCGACGAAGCCCTTCACCACGACGTCCTGGAAGCCGTAGGCCGTCGGCACCGAGTAGTCGTTCGTCCGGTAGCGCACGAGTGCCATCGACGAGACTCGCGCCGCCCGCTTCTCGCACGGCTCCAGCGGTACCGCCGACAACTCCCGTAGCGCGGCGCTATCGGCCACCAGCCGTTCGCCGATGGTCTCGCTATGTCGGCCAGCACGCTCGGCCTCGCGAGCCCGGCAGCGGCCGGCGAGCATTGCGTTCAACTCGTCAAAGCTCGCTGCGACCGGGATCGGCACCATGAAGTTGGCACGCGAGAACTTCACCAGTCCCTCGACCTTCCCCTTGTCGTTACCCTTGCCAGGCCGACCGAAGCGGTCGCGGAACAGATAATGGCTGCACAGCTCGGTAAAAGCTCGGGTGCGCTCGCGCTTCCCGTCGCCGCAGATCTTCGCCACCGCGATCGTCGTATTGTCGTACAGGATCGATAGCGGTACGCCGCCGAAGAAGGCGAACGCCGATACATGGCCATCAAGGAACGCCTCGGTCGTCTCGCGCGGATATGCCTTCACGAAGCAGGCGTCCGACTGCGGCAGATCCATGCACAGGAAGTGGATCTTCTGGCGCACACCGCCGATCACCCCGACCGCCTCGCCAAAATCGACCTGCGCATGGCCCGGCGGATGCGACAGCGGCACGAACGTCTCGCGGCCCCGCGCCCGGCAGATCCGGACATAATCCTTCACCACCGTGTAGCCGCCGGCGAAGCCGTGCTCGTCGCGCAGCCGCTCGAAGATCCGCTTGGCGGCGTGCCGCTGCTTTGCCGGCGCCGTCCGATCCGCTTCCAGAATGGCATCGATGACCGGCAGCAGCGGACCCAGCTTCGGCTTCTCCGCCGGCTTGGTCCGCGTGTAACCCGGCGGCAGCGAAAAACGGCACATCTTGGCGACCGTCTCGCGGTTCAGCCCGAACACCCGTGCCGCTTCGCGACGACTGTGACCCTCAACGAACACGAAGCGCCGAACGGCGGCATAGCTCTCCACGGCAAACATCCCTGGCCGACCCCAAAGGAATCAGCCTACCCACTGGCCGGATTTTACTCCGCCACGCTCAGCACAACGCCGGCGTTCCTGTGGCTGGTTTTGTCACCGCCCTGCACAACCCCGTGCGCCTGAAAAACATGCTTGGCGATATCCAACCCGATTATGCTAACTTCCGACAGGGACGCCTCCCCCAAGTGGTGTTCAACACCTCCACTGTGGCACATCGATGCCGTCGGGGGGCGTCCACCCCATCACTAACAGACAAACCGGCCCGCGTGGTGGAAGCGGATCAGCGTGGCACAGAATTAGAACGAGTGCGATTCTCGTACCTCTCTACGCAGAATGACGCCTCCGAATTGCTTCATCCGCCAGGACCGATCTTAGCAGATGAAGGCTGCAAGCAGACATTACGCCGGGATGTGAGACAGGGGGATTTCCCACGTCTCAAGACCATTCCGCCAGAGACCGATCACGCGTAAACGAATAACAATTACTTGACAGATATCAATTAAAACTGCGATGCTCAGGAGCGCACGGACTGAGCATTCGGGCGCTTGCAGTCCGGTTGATGGTGACAAATGAGCGCATCAAATTGTTCTGCACGCAATTTGTAGCTTCGGCAGTAGTGCCCTCGGTTCTGCTCAGTCCGGAGGGCCGTCTTTTTTTTTCAATTCTGGCACCAGGCACCATATTTTTCTGCGGGGTGACCCGCGCGTTAAAGGACGAAATAATGTCTTTTGAAACCCTCGATCTCACGAAATTCAGCGACCCTGTGACTTCGGATCCCAGCATCCTGGATCCGGAGTTTCCTCCTGAACAATTCGTTACCCATTTTATCAGCCAAGGTTCGGTCGTCCACGCCACCGTGTGGATAGCGCGGGGTAGCGAGCTGAAAGGAACGGTGATCCTAAGCCCGCAATGGTTTGGTGGCGATCGGCTGGAAAGCGTAATCATTCCGCTCCAGGTCGCCGGGATCAATGTGATGACGTTCCACCCCCGTGGCATGTGGGACAACCAGCATATATACACACTGGCGACGGCCGCCGACGATCTGTTGGCGGCCGCAGCCTATGTGAGGTCAACGTCGACTGGCGATGCCAAAACAGGTCAGGGCAAGCTATGGCGCACTGATCCCCAGCGGATCGCCGTTATGGGCTTGAGCGGCGGCGGTGCCAATGTAAGCATATTTGCTTGTGCGACGGACCCGCTTATTCAGTCGGTCATCGCCGTTGCCGCGAACAGCATGGCTGTTGCCCAATCGCCTGAAAAGATTTCGGGCACGCCTTTTCATGACCGGGTGAAAGAGTTGACTGCGGGCCGAGTTGATGTGTTGAAGACCCTGGCGTCCATGAATCCAGCTGAACTGGATCGCGTGCGACCGATTGTCCAGGCACCGCGGCTCGTCGACAAGAACGTCCTTTTGATCGGAGCGCTGAACGACAGAGTCGCGACCATCGAAACCTGCCACAAGCCGATCGCTCAGGCGTTCCGCGATGCGGGAGTCCGGGTATTCGATGACGTGATCCTGGATACCGATCATAGCTTTCTCACCAAGCGCATCGCTCTGGCCCGGCTCATCATCGGGTGGTTGCGGCAAAGATGCGATTTTTAGTCAGACGGTCGTCGTGGCTTGAACATAGCCTATAGGCAAATGGGCCTCGGGTAAGGCCGACATCGCCCAGCTTTTTGGGGTTTATCGACTTGAGACCAAAGGCTTTGGCCGGCGAAGACATGCTTGACCCGAAAGCGCGCCGGCTGTCGGTCGTTCTACAGAACTTGCACGCTTTCGCGCGGCACCAGCTTTCGCCGCGCCAGCTTTGAGGAGCGGGTCGTCCGCGGGCGCGGACGAGCCAGACCATGGCGTCGTCAACGCCAGGCGGCTTGGTGCCAGGCCAGCTTTACTGCCATATCCATCAATAATGGTAGTGACGCCATGCGCCAGAAGGGTTTTTACGATCCCCAGCCTCGTTGTTTGATCTAGCTCAAAAATCTCACGCCGCCGCAGCCTTTGCCTCATTTTCAGCAAGCTGCGGATAGCGTCCGAGCGTCATTAAAAGAGGCCCGCCCAAGAGGAACAGCCCTGCGGTCATGGTAAAGCTTGCCTGATAACTTCCGGTGAATTCGCGGATCCAGGAAAATAATAGCGGGCCGACACCGCCACCGACCGAAATCATGGCACTCATGTAAGAAAATATGCGGGCGAAAGGCCTTAGCCCGAAATAGCGGGATATCAGCAAGGCCAGAAGGTCAAGTTCCGCTCCCGCTGCCATTCCGATCATCGCTGCCGCGCAAATGGCGGCAATCAATGAGGGGTCGGACATCAGGATAAGGCAGCCGATGGCCGGCGGCGTGAGGAAGATCGCGCCGACCGCAGGCGCCCAGAATCTGTCGACCAGCAGTCCGACCAGAAGGCGCCCCGCCAAAATCGCAGCCGCGAGGCTTCCTTGCGCGATAGCAGCATTCGCTGCGGAAAAACCGCCATCTGTAAGGGCAGGGATCAGATTGGAAAGGACCCCCGTGACCGCGAAATAGACGCAGACGACCGACATCAGCAGGACCCAGAACCGATAGGAGCGAAACAGCTCCTTGTTACTGAGGCTATTGGCAGCCAGTGCTTTGGCGCCGGCGCCGTGGCTACGCTCCGGCCAGAACAGAAAGAGGACCAACGGCAAGGATATCAGGGCAGGAAAGGCGGCGAGCGCGACATAGCCCGTCCGCCAGCCATATTCCGAAATCACCCAAACCAAAATCGATGGAAGCGCAATTCCGGATATTCCGGTGCCCGAGAGAGCTATCGCCAGGGCAAGGCCCCGATGCGTGTCGAAGGAGCCCGTGATCGCCCTCGACCAGGCAATGTTGCCAGCGCCAGCGCCTACGAAGGCAGCAATGACGTAAGCCAAATAGTAAAAAGGCAAAGACTTTGCCTGGGAGGCCAACAAGAGCCCGATCACTGTGCCGGTGAGCCCGGCAATAGCGATGCTTCGAAGCGGGAAACGACTGATCAATATGCCAGCGCAGATGACGCCCGTTGCCGCCGCGAGTTGAGATAACAGCAACGCGCTTTGGACTTGCGTTCGAGTCCAGTTCATATCCTCTGACAGCGGCTTGACAAAGGGTCCGATTGAATGTTGCGAAATCGCGCTCATGCAGAATCCGCAGCCTGCCGCGCAGGCTATAATCAGCTTCCAGTTGCGTTGGAACTCCCCGGGTGGGGGATTATGATTCGCCGATCCTTCAATTTCGCTGCTCATCCTCTTCCCTTTATTTTCTACCGCCGACTGGCTGATTTCGCCGACTGATCATGCCAGACTGGCTATTCAACTCATGTCGAGCGGACCGCTTTCGCTTGGGGGCTTTGGTCAGGATGAGTGGTCGCCCAACCTTGCACACCAACGTGACAACATTGGTCCAGAAGGTGGGCAATTTTCGTATAGGATGTCAAGCTTTATGCTTGATGACCTTCAAGTATTCTGCACCTCCAGAAGTTCGCAAAAAAGGCTGCCGCGCGGGCTGGGTGATGATGGCTCGGGGAGCTGATCGCGCAAAGCGGACTTGCGTCGTCATGATTGTCGGAAGCTCCCGGCGGGCCAAGCTGATGGTGAGAGGAGACCCTGAAATGCTGGTCGCTCAATCCAATCCCCTTGACGGTCATCAAGTTAATGTGCAGGAGAAAGCCTATTGGAGCAGGCAAAATGTCTTATAATACCGAACGTAGAGTCGGATCGGATGACCGATCGAGTCCCGTCGAGCGAGCGAGGATGCTGCAGCCCCTGCTTGCGGAACACAGGCAGGCAGCAGAGCGGGACGCTTGCATGGCGCCCGCTGTCGCGCAGGCGCTCAAGTTGACCGGACTCTATCGCATTACTTCGCCCAAACGCATGGCCGGCGAAGGGGAAACGGTGCGCGTGTTCGTCGATACGGTGTCCGAACTCGCGAAAACATGCCCCGGTTCGGCGTGGGCCTACGGCATTGTGACGGCAAGTACGGCCATGGCGGCTTCCTTGCCGCGTGCGAAGGCAGAACAATTATTCAAGCGGGGCGACGAACTAACCTGTTTCGTCGGCTCCAAGACGGGAACAGCAACGCCCTGCGATGGTGGCTTTCTGATATCTGGACAATGGCCCTATGCATCCGGATGTTTGCAAGTGGACTGGGCCTGGTGCGGCGTCGTCATTCATGACGTAAATGGCTCCCCTGTCGATATGGGAAATGCCTTCATCGACCTGTCTGCCGAAGGCGCAGAGATTGTCAGGGACTGGAAGGTTGCCGGTCTGTCTGCCTCAGGAAGTCATCGCGTGGTGGCGCAAGCCCACTTCGTTCCGTCCGAGCTTCTCATCCGCGACAGCGAGTTGGCGAACCGGGCTAATTTTGTGACGAAGGACGTCGCCGAACCGCGCGACGTGTGGCCGGCTGAACCCCAGTTCGCATTGACGGTGGTGCCGGCCATGCTCGGAGCGGCGGTGGGCATGCTCGAAGCCGTGCGCCACAAGATCAACGATCGGCCGATCATCGGCTGGCAATATGATCGTCAGGCAGATTCCCATCTATTGCTGGCGATGCTGGGAGAGGCTGCGATTAAGATCGATTCTGCCTTCCTGCACATCTATCGCGTCTGTGACATCATGGACCTGGTGTCACAGGATCGAACCGTTACGACGTTCGAAAAGGTGCAGTGCCAAACGGATTGCGGCTATGCGATGCGCTTGCTGCGGGAGGCTGCCGACACGTTATTGAACGTCGCTGGTCCCAATGCCTTTGCACTGACTAGCGATATTCAAAGCTACTGGCGTGATCTGAGCATCGGATCGCGCCACAATGCATTAAACTCAGGACTCTCCACCGAGTTGCTGGGTAGAGCGCTCACGAAGGGTAAGTCGAATATACGGAACATACCCGAGTTCTAAGACAGCATATGTCGGAATGGGCATTGTGTTTTGGTTTGGTAGAGCGCTACCACCGGTAGATCCCTGGATTTTTGACGTCATCCAGGGAGTTGATGATCAAATTATATAATCGCAGAATCTCAACGGGCGCATTTGCATTATGCCGGACGACGAGCGCAACTTCGCCTAAGGACATGCCCGGCCAGTTGATCTGGGGAATGGCCGGGTAGAAGAAGTTGGACGTCCGGCATGTCAGCGCCAGGCCGCTTTCTACCGCCGCACGCAGCACGGAAATGCCGGGCGTTTCCAGCACCATCCGGTAGTGCAGTCCGGCTCGCTCCAGCCCGCGGATCGCGGCGTCGCGAAATGGACAAGGTGCGTCCATCACGGCCAGTGGAATCTCCGGCAGCCTGCTCAAGCGTTCATCGCCGAGCCACTCAACGCTATATCTCCGGGCGACGTGCGGTTCATCCGGAGCGCCCAGGACCAAAATAATGTCGAGCAATCCCGCATCGAATTCGGCGTGCAAGTTGGGCGTGTTACCGACACGAATACGGATGTTGGCGTCCGGCCACATCTTCATGAACCGCGCAAAAACGCTCGATACCAGCGGCGCGGCCAGATCCTGAACGATCCCGATCCGGACCGACACCGGCTGGTTGCGCGCATTTATGTCGGCAACCGCCCGATCATTTATGTCCAGCATGGCGCGCGCATACAGCGCCAATTTCTCCCCTGCCGGAGTAAGAATGCTGGCATTGCCGCTGCGGGCGAACAGGGAATGTCCCAGTATCTCGGTCAGCCTTTTCATTTGCAGGCTCAGCGCGGATTGGGTGACGTTCAACTCTTTGGACGCGCGCGTCATCGATCCCGCTTCGACGATAGCGAGATAGCTGCGGAGATTTGAAATCGGCAGGTTTTCGAATTTGCTCATGGCACTTTACAGATAACGGGTGATCATCAGGCCTTTTATAGCAGGTTCTCGTTTGATGATATGAGAAAAGCTTATAGCCAGTCGTAAAGCTCGTTTGTCCTAATGCCAAACCGCGTCTTACACAAAGTCAGCAGATCGGCGGGTTCAGGCATGTTGCTTTAACCCCGGACCGGTGCCTGACGAGGTGTACCAAGCCATGCGTACTGAACAGATGATATTGGGCTGGCTCATGAATCCGAGCGGGTCGCACAGAGCGGGCTGGATGAAGTTTCTCGACAAGCCCGATCCCTTGACCGACATCTCGGTCTGGACGGAACTGGCCCGCGAAGCGGAACGCGCCAAGCTCGATTTCATTTTTCATGCGGACTGGCCCTCGGTCCGGCCGGGCGCGCATGCGATGATCGCCCGCAACACCAGCTACAACAATCACCTCGAACCGCTGACCGTCATGTCGGCGCTGTCCAGCGTCACATCCGGGATCGGCCTCGTCGCGACGGGTTCCACCAGCCACAATGAGCCTTATAATCTGGCGCGCCAGTTCGCGGCGCTGGATCATGTCAGCCATGGCCGCGCGGGCTGGAACATCGTCACCAGCCGATCGCCGATCGCCGCGCTCAATTATGGACATGAACGCGAGATACCGCATGCGGAACGCTATCGTCGCGGCGAAGAGTTCGTCGATGTGGTGATGAAGCTGTGGGACAGTTACGAAGACGACGCGTTCGTGCGCGATACCGAAAGCGGCTATTATTTCGATCCCAAGAAGTTGCATGTTCAAGACCATGTCGGGGAATATTATAGGGTAAGAGGGCCCTTGAATATTGCTCGTCCACCCCAGGGATATCCCGTCCGGTTCCAGGCGGGTGCATCGGATGTAGGACGGCAGCTGGGGGCAAGAGTAGCCGACGTGTTATTCTGCACCTATGGTGATCTCGACGTCATGCTCGACTATTATCGGGAAACAAAGAATTTGACCTCGACCTTCGGTCGCAGGCCGGGTGACGTGAAGGTGTGCTGCGGGTTCGAACCGATTGTCGCCCAGAGCGAAGCCGAAGCCGAGGACAAGCTGGAGGAACTTAATGCCCTGTTGCACCCCGACACAATCAGGGAGGTGGTGTCCAACGACATAGAGGCTGACATTTCGCATCTCCAACTCGATGATTATGTTACCGTCGCTGATCTGCCGAGGGATGCCAACTCCAGCAAGTCAGCCGACAAGCTCCTCCGTTCGTGGCTGAACGAGCGCTCGATGACTGTCCGGGAAATTTTCAGCAAGTTCAGTTCGGCGAGGTCCGCGCTGTCCGTCCACGGGACGCCACAGCAGATTGCGGACAAGATGGAGGAATGGTTCACGGCCGGCGCGGTCGACGGGTTCATGCTGATTTTCACCCTGCCCACGGGAATGCGCGATTTCGGACGACTCGTCGTGCCGGAGCTACAGCGGCGGGGGCTGTTCAAGACCGAATATGCGGGCAAGACTTTGCGCGAAAATCTGGGACTTCGCCGGCCCGCTTTTGGTGAGTTTGAACCACAGCGGGACTCAGTCACAGGGATTAAGGTCTAAAAGGCCTTCATCCGATACCGGGTCAGACATCCCGATCGCGGGTCAAAGGATCACGTCATTCACGCCTTTTAACCCCGGAAAATGCTACGATCCGGCTCTTCGCTAAACGGGTATGCCCGATCGTCCAGGGTTGCGACATTTTACTTGCTAAACCACAAGTATATAATTGACGAACGTCAAGGATAATGCGAATGTGACCCAACCCGTGACGGCGCTGCAGTAATCAGCGACCTGGATGCGGTCAGGAGAGGGAGGCTCATGAAATGCCTAATTTGACTAAGACGATCCTGCTCGCCGCTGCGAGCAGCCTGTCGCTCGCCATCGGGCCTGTCGTCGCGTTCGCACAGACTGCGCCGGCCGGAGTGGCAACAGATGATAACCGGGACTCAAGGATCCAGGATATCGTCGTCACCGCCCAGAAGCGGTCCGAAAATGTTCAGGATGTTCCGGCGACCGTCATCGCGCTTAACGAAGAAGCGCTGGACTTGCGCCAGATCGACAGCGCGGCAGATCTGCAGGGGCAGGTTCCTTCGCTCGTGATCGGATCGATCTTTGGCACCAACCTGGTCACGCTTCGCGGGATCAGCAGCGGGCTCAGTTCGGGGACGGATGACCCGTCGGTCGCAACGCACATCGATGGCGCCTACCAGCCCCGGTCACGCAGCATCGATATCGCGATGCTGGATCTGGAGCGGGTCGAAGTCCTGGCGGGGCCTCAAGGCACGCTCTATGGACGCAATGCCACCGGCGGTGCCATCAACTATGTGCTGCGCGGACCGAGCGAGAAATTTGAAGGCGAGGTTAGTGGCCGGGTTGGCAATTACGGGCGGTATGGCCTGAGTGGGAGTGTTTCAGGGCCGCTCAGCGATAAGGTCGGCATTCGCGTGTCGGGTTTGTACGATAATCAGTCGAAGGGCTATACGCGAGTGCTTAATGCCGACTCACCCAGGGATCGTCTCGACGATTACCGTGCGGTGGGCGGACGCGTCGTGGTGGATGTCAAACCCACCGATACGTTCAAGCTGTCGGTCGAAGCTATAGGCCTGAAGTCGTGGGGATCGACGTCATATTATGCGTTCGCTCCGTCGCTGAACGCGGCGATCAACGCAGCGAGTCAGCCCCAGACCTATCGTCCTTGGGAAACCTATACGGACGAAGACGCCAAGCTGAATAGCAAATATTTTCAGGCGGTTGCGACGGCGACGTGGGATCTGACCGACGACCTTTCGTTGAAATCCATTACCAGTTATCAAAAATACCGTCAGTACATGGTGATCGATTCCGATGCGAGTGCTACAGCGCCCTTTCGCGGACCGACGACGCAACGCACACGATCGCGGACGCTCACTCAAGAGTTTAACTTGAATGCCAATCTATTCGACGATAGACTGAAATCTATTCTCGGCTTCTTCTACTTCAACGACAATGTCGATCTTTCGACTGATCTGACCATTTTCGCGTCCGGCCGGAATGATTTTCACACATTCCAAAAAGCGCGATCTTATGCCGTGTTCACAGACCACACTTTTTCGATTACGGACAATATCCGCCTGATTGCCGGTCTGCGCTACAATCATGACGAGAAGGCCGTAAACCAATCCTTTTTCCTGACGCGCAACAATGGGACTGTTGCAAACATTCTACCGGAAACCAATGCCAAGGTTTCGTTCAATTCCTGGACGCCGCGCGTTGGCTTTCAGATCGACGTGACTTCTGACATCATGGTTTACGGAACCTATTCCAAGGGCTTTAAGTCTGGTGGGTTTGCATCGAATGTAACGGCAGTGAATTCCTATGATCCCGAAACGATTCAGGGAGGAGAGATTGGCATCAAGAGCGACCTCGCGGACGGCCGGATCAGGGTCAATCTCGCAGGATATTATTACGACTATAAAAACCTTCAGGTAACCAGCGCCGCGTTGGTGAACAACCTGTCGGTGTTCAGCGTGCGTAACGCAGCAAGTTCGAGGATATACGGCGTAGAAGCCCAGATTCAGGCTGTCCTTACCGATAACCTGAAGTTGGATATCGCTGGCATGGCCCAAAGCGCCAAATATAAGGACTTCTCTACCTGCAATAATACGGCGTTCCTTGGCGCTTGTGGATCGCCGGCCACGACAACCTTCGTCAATGTCAAAGGTAATTGGCTAAACCGTGCTCCCAATTACAGCGTCAATGTAGGTCTGGAGTATAGCGCCGATATAGCATCGGCCGGCAAGCTCACGGTGAGAGGCGAGACATTCTTCAGCGGAAGGGTATTTTATGATCAATTCGCTACGCCTTTGATCACCCAGAAGCCTTACGATATACAGAATCTCTTTGTCTCGTTTACCCCAAATAGTGACAGATTTACGCTTAAGGCATTCGTCAAGAATATTGGCAACACGGCCTATCATCTGTCGGGCTTTTTCCAGACATCTGCATTCCAGCAGGTCGGTAACTGGAGCCCGCCGCGCACGTATGGCGCGGACCTAACCGTCCGGTTCTAATACAGACCGTCGTTGTGATCCATGCTGCTCGATTGGCGGGAACGGGTACTGGTTGATTGCACCTGTTCCGGCAATGAACTGGGTCACGCGCTGGCGCGTGTGACCCAGTTCGATAGTAACTGGCGACGTTCGAAGGCAATTTTCAAGCCGCATAGCCTGCTTCGGCGGCGCAATAGCTGATGATCGGTCGAACAACGGATCGCGGCGGCCCCGTGTTCTGCCCCGCCGGCCCCCAATCCCGAGCCGCACACCCTTACCTTAAGATGCAGGATGGCGGTATGTCGCTTGGCAGCCGGCTTTACCGCCGTACATGTGCGCAACGCGACGGTCCGTCACTCGGCATCTGCGATGTCGAGGCTCGAAACATATCACGGCTAGACCCGACCCGTCACCGGAATATTTGCGCCCGTAATTGCCGAGGCGGCGTCGGACAGCAGGAAGGCGATAACCTGGGCGAGTTCGCAGGGCGCTACCCATTTGGCCGCATCGGTCTCCCCCATGTCCGCCCGATTGGCCGGCGTGTCGATGATCGAAGGAAGGACGGCGTTGACCCGCACCCCCTCGTCCTTGAGTTCCTCCGCCAGCGCCTCGGTAAGCCGTGCCACACCCGATTTGCTCGCCGTATAGGCGCCCATGCCCGAGCCAGCCTTCAGCGTCGCTGCCGCACCGACATTGACGATGGCGCCTTTGGCGAGGACGAGCGAGGCGAGGAGGGATCGGCTCATATGAAGGGCCGTCATCACATTAATCCTGTGCAGAAATTCCCAACTCTCCGGGCTGCCGTCCGCAATCGTTTCCCACCGGAAACCGCCCGCGATGTTGACCAGGCCATCGACCTGTCCGTTCGCAAGGATTTTCCGGGCGGCGCTCGCCGCGCCCTCAGCGGTGGTCAGATCAACCGAGCCGATGAAGGTCCCCGCAAAGTCGTTGGTCTGGCCTGCAAGATCGACACCGGTTACATCATGGCCTTGCTCGATCAGGAAATGTGCAACGGCGTTGCCGAGTACGCCGGCCGCGCCGGTCACTACGATATGGCTCACGAGATTTCTCCTATAATGATCGTGTCGTCCGCACGGACGAACTATCGGCCAGTTCGGCCTGACGCCATGCCAGCGCAAACAACTCGGGCAACACCGCGACGCGCTTCGTCGCCTGTGCGTTTGCCGCCGTTCCGCGCAAGACCCGGCCTTTTATGCCGTGGAAGATCGCTGCCAGCCGGAAGAAGTTGAAAGCCATGTAGAAGCCGTAGTTGGGCATGGCTTCGCGTCCGGTTCGCGCGCAATAGGCCGCGACATAATCCTGCTCGGTCGGAATGCCCAGGGCGGCGATGTCGGCACCACCCAGACCCGCCACGATGTGCGGCGGCATCCGGTACATCATGGCGTTATAGGCGAAGTCCGCGCCGGGATGCCCCAGCGTCGACAATTCCCAGTCCAGCACCGCCAGAACCTTTGGCTCTGCCGGGTGGAAGATCATATTGTCGATCCGAAAGTCACCGTGGATTACGCTGGTCTCGTCGTCATCGGCCGGCATATTCTCGCGAAGCCAGACGATGAGCCGATCCATGTTCGGATCGCGCCCCGCGTCGGTGTCTTCCTCATATTGCTTCGACCAGCGGCCGATCTGCCGATCAAAATAATTGCCGGCACGGCCATAATCGCCAAGGCCGACGGCATCATAATCGACCCGGTGCAACTGCGCCATGGCATCGTTCATCGCATCGAAGATCGCCGCCCGCTCGGCCTTGTCCACGCCGGGGATGGACGCATCCCAGAAAATGCGACCTTCCACCATGTCCATCACATAGAACCATGTGCCGATGATGCTGTCGTCGGTGCAGACCGCGTGGACATGCGCGACGGGGTAGGCGGCCTTGGCCAGGCCGATCAGAACTTTCGCCTCGCGCTCCACGGCATGGGCGCCCTTGAGCAATTGGCCGGGCGGCTTGCGACGCAGCACATAGGCGCGAGCAGGCGTAAGCAGCTTATAGGTCGGATTGGACTGGCCGCCGCGGAATTGCTCCACCCGCATCGGGCCGGCGAAGCCGGCGACGTTTGCCGCCATCCAACGCTCCAGCGCCGCTTCGTCGAACGCATAGCCTTCGCGAACGGCGGTCGTGCCGAGATTGTCGTCGCCAGTGCTCATGCGTCTTTCGCCTTGAGGAAGTCGCGCTTGATCTTTTTTGCGAGCGACCATTTATGCACTTCGGTCGGCCCGTCATAAATACGGAAGGCGCGGATTTCGCGAAAAACCTGCTCGACGATGGTGTCTCCGGACACGCCCGTGCCGCCCATCACCTGCACGCAGCGGTCGGCGACGCGCATCAGCGCCTCGGACACGGCGACTTTTGCCATCGAACTTTCCGCCGTGCCGAGCGAACCGCCGTCCAGCACGTCGGCGCACCAGTCGATCATCAGTTCGGCCTGCTGCAAGTCAATGAGGTTCTCCGCCAGCATGAAGCCGACGCCTTCATGATCCACGAGCAGCTTCCCGAATGCTTCACGCTTGCAGGCATAGGCGGTCGCGATTTCCTGCGCCCGCGTCGCCGCACCATGCCAGCGCATGCAGTGCGAGAGGCGCGCGGGGCTGAGGCGAACCTGCGCATATGCGAATCCTTCGCCACTGGCACCGAGCATCTGGTCTGCCGGCACCCGCAAATTGTCGATGGTGACGACGGCGTGGCCGCCGGGCATGGAACTGTCGATCGTGTCGAGCAGCCGCTCGATGCGAATAGCGGGGTCTGGCAGGTCAACCAAGAACAGGCAGGCGCCCTCTTGCGCCTTGGCCATGATGATGCCGACTTTCGCGCCCTGCGCGCCGGTGATAAACGCCTTGCGACCGTTGATGACCCAATGATCGCCATCGGGATGGCACAGGGTCTGCATCATCGACGGATCGGCCCCTGCGCCACCTTCGGCCGCCGGTTCGGTCATGAAGAAGGCTGACCGGGCCTCCCCCGACACCAGCGGGGCAAGGAAGCGGGTCTTCTGGTCCGGCGTTCCGACCTTGCCCAGCAGGTACATATTGCCCTCGTCGGGCGCCATCGTGTTGACCGCGACCGGTCCCAGTGGCGACAGGCCCGACCGCTTGAGAATGATTGCGGTTTCACGCTGGGTGAGATGGGAGCCATCGTCAAGAATGTGCGGGGTCATGACGCCCGCCGCCCGTGCCTCGGCCCGTAGTTCCGCGACCAGATCCTCGGGCGGTCCATGACCGTGGACTTCGATACGCGGGTCCTTTTCATAAGGAACCACGATGTTGCGGACGAACGCCTCTACGCGATCCGCTATGGCTATGGCGCGATCAGTCATCTCATTGTTCCCTGTTTTCAAAGCGTGCTGACCAGATGACCACCGTCCACCTCGATCACCGATCCGGTCATGTAAGCGGAGAGATCGGACGCGAGCAGCAGCAGCGGCCCTTCCAGGTCGTCGAGTTGCCCCAGGCGGCGCTGCGGGATGCGTTTGATCATCGCCTTGCCGGCATCGCTGCGCCAGAAATCGTCGTTGAGTTCAGTCGCCAGATAACCGGGCGCCAGCGCGTTCACGCGAATATTGTAGCGCGCCAGTTCGAGCGCCAGAGTCTTGGTCATCTGGATGGCACCCGATTTGGACACGGCATAGGGCAGGACTCCGCCTGCCTGGCGCAGACCCAGAATGGATGCGATGTTGATGATGGACCCGCCTGTGCGGCGTTCCCGCATCGCCCTGCCGACCGCCTGCGACATCAGGAACATGCCCTTGAGATTGGTGTCGATGACAGTGTCCCAGTCGCCCTCCGATTGATCGAGGGCACCGCCGTCTCGCACCAGTCCGGCATTGTTTACGAGAATATCCACCCGCTCCAGCAACGGCGCGATTGTGGCGATGGAGTCAGCGCGCGTGACGTCGAGGCTTACGGTTTCACAAACGCCCCCGATTGCCGTGATCTCGGCCGCCACGCTTGCAAGTGAGTCCTGCCGACGCGCCCCGATGATGACGGAGGCTCCCGTCGACGCCAGTATTTTTGCGAAATAGGCGCCAAGGCCGCCCGAAGCGCCCGTGACGAACGCCACTTTGCCGTCCAGTCGCCAGCGTCGCATTGACTTGTCCATCTCCATGTTCTGCCCGTTATGCAGGATAGAAGGGTTGATAGCGCGACGATCCTTTTTTCAGCGACTCCGCCACGGCGAAGAACGGGCCGAAGTGATCGCGATGCCGTTCGAGACCATCGATGATGCTGCCGATGCCAGTCTGTGTCGCCCACCAGAGCGGTCCACCTGTCCAGCGAGGCCAACCGAAGCCCAGCATCCAAACCGTATCGATGTCGGAAGCGCGCTGAGCGATGCCTTCCTCCAGAATGAGCGCCGCCTCGTTGATCATGATATAGACGGTGCGGACCATTATCTCGTCGTCCGATATGGCCCGTGGCACAATGCCCGCGTCAGCTCGGAACTGCTGCACGATCGCATCCACTTCCGGCGATGACACGGGTCTGCGCCGTTCGTCATAGTCATAATAGCCGCTGCCGCTCTTCTGGCCCAGCCGCCCCTTGGCGCACAGCGCATCGTTGAGATTGTCGATCCGCGTTGGGTCGCGATGCCAACCGATATCCACGCCGGCGAGATCGATCATCTGCAAAGGCCCGATGGGCAGGCCAAGGCGCGTGCTGACCGCATCGATCTGCGCAATGGTAGCGCCTTCGAGCAGCAACTGTCTCGCCTGGTCGAGCCTGGGCAGCAACATGCGGTTGCCGATGAATCCGTAGCATACGCCGGAGAGGACGGGGGCCTTGCCGATCCGCTTGGCCAGACCCATGCAGGTCGCCAGCACATCCTGGCCCGTTCGCGCGCCCTGAATAACTTCGACCAGCTTCATGATGTTCGCCGGGGAGAAGAAATGCAGGCCGACCACATCTTCGGGCCGCTTCGTAACGCCAGCCATCTCGTTGATGTCAAGGAACGACGTGTTGGACGCAAGGATCGCGCCAGGCTTTGCGATCCGGTCGAGGGTGCTGAAAATCTCTTTCTTGATGGTCATGTCCTCAAACACGGCCTCGATGATCAGGTCGGACCCGCTCAGGTCATCAAACGCAATTGTCGGCGCGAGCAGGCTATTGGCCCGTTGCTCCTGATCTGCCGTCATCTTGCCCTTCGCGACACCGGAGGCAAAAGTCCTGGCGATCGTATCGACACCGCGTTGCAGCGCGCTGGCTCCCTTTTCAACAAGCGTGACGGGCAAGCCCGCGAGCAGGAAATTCACGGCGATGCCGGTGCCCATGGTGCCCGCTCCGATCACGCCGATCTGCGCGATGGGGCGCTTGGCCGTGTCCCTGGGCAGGTCCGCGATCGTAGCCGCGCGGCGTTCGGCGAAGAACGCATGCTGCAATGCGCGCGCCTGGTCACTCTTGACGAGTTTCTCAAAGAGCGACTTTTCAAGGGCAAGACCCTGCGCAAAAAGCTGACAGGTCGCAGCCTTGACCGCTTCTATGCAGGCCTTGTGCGCTTCCAGCCCGCCAAATTTCCTGGCGTTGGCGGCGACATGCGCATCGACCTCGTCGGCCGTGGTCACCACGGGAAGATCGCGAGTCCGGCGTGGAGCGACGAGCGTTCGCGCATAGTCCAGCGCGGCTGCGGCAAATTCCGCATCATCGACCAGCCGGTCGATCAGTCCTGACGCTTGTGCCTCCTGCGCGGTAATCGCCGCGCCGGTCGCGATCATGTTAACGGCCGCAGCGGCCCCGACGAGGCGGGGCAGCCGCTGGGTGCCGCCAGCGCCGGGCAGCAGGCCCAGCGTGACTTCGGGCAAGGCGAGCCGCGTGCTGCTCGCCGCGATGCGGAAGTGACATCCCATCGCCACCTCCAGCCCGCCGCCCAGACATTGGCCGTGCAGAACGGCGACTACCGGCTTGGCGCAATCCTCGATACGATCCACCAAGGTTGAGAGGCCCGGTTCCTCCTCTGGCCGATCGAATTCGCTGATATCGGCGCCTGCCGAAAACAGCTTTCCCCCGCCACGGATCAGGAGGACCCGCACCAGGGCATCCTTTTCGGCCTGATCGATCGCGTCGAAAAGGGCGCGGCGCACGGATGCGCCGAGCGCGTTCACTGGCGGGTTTTCGATGACGATTTCGAGGATGTCCTCGATGCGGCTGTGGCGGAGCATCATGCTTCTCATTCTGTTTGGCTTGACTGTCGGGGGAGGCGGAAGGCGTTGACCTGCTGTGCGACCCTTTACAATACTTCGAACAGTCCGGCCGCGCCCATGCCGCCACCGATGCACATCGTCACCACGACATGCCTTGCGCCGCGCCGCTTTCCTTCTATCAGCGCATGGCCCACCATCCGCGCACCGCTCATGCCATAGGGATGGCCGATCGAGATCGCGCCGCCGTTGACGTTCAGCAGTTCGTCGGGAATGCCCAGCGTGTCGCGGCAATAGAGAAGCTGCACCGCGAACGCTTCATTCAGTTCCCACAGGCCGATGTCATTGATCGAGAGGCCGAAGCGCTCAAGCAGCTTAGGCACAGCAAATACGGGGCCAATGCCCATTTCGTCGGGCCGGGTACCAGCGACAGCCATCCCGACATAGCGACCAAGCGGGGCCAGGCCGCGGCGCTCGGCCAGCTTTTCTTCCATGAGCACGCACGCCGACGAACCGTCGGAGAGTTGGCTGGCATTGCCTGCGGTCACGATTCCGTCTGCGATGACTGGTTTCAGCGATTGGAGCGTGTCGAGCGTCGTTTCCGGGCGGTTGCCCTCGTCCTTGCTCAGCGTGACCTGGACTTCGGAAACTGCCTTAGTCGCCTTGTCGACCTGCTGCATGGTCGCTGTCACGGCTATGATTTCGTCGTCGAACTTGCCGGCTGCCTGAGCCGCGGCAGTACGTTGCTGGGATTGAAGCGCATAGTCGTCGCAGGCGTCGCGACCGACCCCATAGCGGGCACCGACCACTTCGGCCGTCTGGAGCATCGGCATATAGACGTCGGGATGGCGCGCTTCCAGTGCCGGGTCCACCGCCGCCCGCATTTCCGGAGTCTGGATCAGGCTGATCGACTCCAGCCCTCCACCGATCGTCACGTCCATCCTGTCTGTTATGATCTGCTTGGCGGCTGTGGCGATCGCCATCAGGCCGGACGCGCATTGCCGGTCCAGCGACACGCCGGACACGCCATCGGGCAATCCGGCGGCAAGCAGCGCCATTCGGGCGACGTTGAAAGCGGCGTGGCCCTGTTGCAGCGCGCAGCCCATAACGACATCATCCACTTCGCCGGGATCGATACCCGCACGCTCGACGGCGGCCCTGATAGCGTGCGATCCAAGGGTCGGCGCGGGCAGGGCGTTGAAAGCACCGCGATAGGCGCGGCCGATGGGGGTGCGGGCGGTGGAAACGATAACGGCGGAACGCATGGGCGGAACTCCAATGGGAATGCGGTGAACAGGCTGCCTTGTCAGGCCAGCAGGCCATTGTCGGGGACATCATAGAATAGTGCCGCGCCGGCTTGTGCGGCGGCGCGCAATCCGAGGGCTTCGGGAACGATGCAGTTGAGATAAAAGCGTGCCGCTGCCCGCTTGCCGGCGGCAAAATAAGATGCGACTGCATCGCCCTCGAGCAGTCGCATCTGACGCGCCATCAACCAGCCGCCGGTCAGAACCGCGACCATCGTCATGAACGGATAGCTACCCGCCAGCCGATCGTTGATCGGCGCTGCGATCATCCACTGTGCGACCTGTTCGACAGCGTCGGCCAGGGCGATGATCGTGGGAACATCGGCAGCGTCGCGCCGGACATCGGCTAGCAGACTCGCCAGCCCCGCGCCCCCGTCACCCACAAGCTTTCGCCCGACGAGATCGGCGGCCTGGATGCCGTTGGTCCCTTCGTAGATCGGCATGATGCGGGCGTCGCGATAATGTTGCGCCGCGCCTGTTTCCTCGATGAAACCCATCCCGCCATGGACCTGCACGCCCAGTGCTGCCACTTCGCAGCCTATGTCGGAACCATAGGATTTGACGAGCGGGGTCATCAGGTCAGCACGAACCTGGGCCTGTGCATCGCCAAGATGTGCACGGTCGAGTTGGCCTGAAGCATAATAGAGCATTGCGCGCGCCGCCTGGGTCAGGGCGTTCATCCGCAACACCATACGTCGCACATCGGGATGACCGATGATCGCCACCGGCTCCATCCCAGAGCTGCGATCCGCGCGGGGCGACTGGATGCGATCGCGGGCGTAGGCGACGGCGAGTTGGCGCGCACGCTCGGCGACCTGTATCCCCTGATTGCCGACGTTGATCCGGGCGTTGTTCATCATTGTGAACATCGCGCGAAGCCCGCCATTTTCCCCACCAAGCAGTTCGCCGAGGCAATCGGCATGGTCGCCATAGGTCATGACGCAGGTGGGCGAGGCGTGGAGGCCCAGCTTATGTTCGATCGAGGCACAATGCACATCATTGGCGCCGACTGGATTACCATCTGCATCCAGCCGCTGGCGCGGCACGATGAACAGGGAAAGGCCCTTAGATCCGGCCGGGGCATCAGGAAGCCGGGCGAGCACGAGATGGACGATGTTTTCGACCAGATCATGCTCGCCGAACGAAATGAAGATTTTCTGGCCCCGGATCCGATACAGGCCGTTCCCGTCCGGCTCCGCCACTGTCCGCAACGCGCCAAGGTCCGACCCTGCCTGCGGTTCGGTGAGGTTCATCGTGCCCGACCATTGGCCGGTTATGAGTTTCGGGAGCCAGCGCGCCTTCTGCTCGGCCGAACCATGCGCCTCGATCGCCTCGATCGCCCCTGCCGTTAGGGTCGGACAGGCGGCGAAACCCAGATTGGCGGCACTCAGATTTTCCAGCACCAATGTGGCGAGGCTGAACGGCAGCCCCTGACCGCCGAATTCCGACGGCGCCGCGATCGTGCCCCAACCGCTTTCCACGAACCTGGCATAAGCTTCACGAAACCCGACGGGCATCGTGACCCTGCCATCTGACCATCGGGGGCCGGGATCGTCCCCGGTCCGGAGCAGTGGGGCGAACTCGCCCTCCGCAAAGGCGGCGCTGCCATGGATGACGGCCACGATCACGTCGTCGTCAAGGGCGCCGAAAGGCTCGCGCCCGATCAAATCGTGCACCCCCGCTATATGCCGCAGGAGGAATCGTTGTTCGGCGACCGGACAGGCGAAAGTCATGACTGTCTGCTCCTGTCGGCGCTATTTGCGCGTGCCGAGCAGGCCGCGCGCGATCACCCACTTATGGACTTCGGTAGGCCCGTCATAAACGCGCATCGTCCGCAGCTTTGCCTGCATCAGCTGGAGCGGCACTTCCTTCGTCATGCCCATGCCGCCGAAGGCCTGCATGGCCTGATCCACCACAGTATAGGCCATTTCCGTGGCATACCATTTGATCATGCTGATTTCGGAGCGGACGTCGTGGCCATTGTCGAGCTTCCAGGCGCAATCATAAGCCATCAGCCGCGCGGCGTGGATCTTGGTTGCGGATTCGGCCACCCAGAACTGGATAGCCTGCCGTTCCGACAACGGTGCGCCGAACGTCTCCCGCTGCGGCGCATAGTCTACCAGCATGTCGAGCGCACGCTGCGCCATACCAATCGACCAGGCCGCCATCTGGATGCGCCGCGTAGCGAGCCGGGTTTGCATGGGGGCAAAGCCCTGTCCCTCGACGCCCAGCAGCTTCCAGCCTTCGACGCGGCAGTCCTCCAAAGCGATTTCATAGGTGGACTGACCGCCCAGCATCGGGATGCGGCGCAGGATGTTGAAGCCGGGCGTATGCCGGTCGACCAGAAACGCGCTCATCCCGCCGCGCGCACCCTTTTCAGGGTCCGTCACTGCCATCACGATGGTGAAGTCGGCCTCGTCGGCATAGGTAATCCAGATCTTGCGACCGTTGAGGATCCAGTCCTCGCCGTCGCGCACGGCGCGCGTCTTCATCATTGCGGGGTCCGACCCGGCGCCAGGCTCGGAAATGCCGATGGCCGATCTCGTCTTTCCGGCAGCCAGCGGGACCAGATAGGCCTCTCGCTGACGATCATCGACCGTGGCGATGAGCATGCGAAGATTAGGCGAATCCGGCGGCAGTACATAGGGCGTCACGGTGTAGCCGATCGCTTCCTCGACTCCGACCATGGCGACCATGGGCAGATCGGCACCGCCGACGTCCAGCGGCGCATCCAGGCCGAACAGCCCCAACTCGTTCGCCTTGGCGTCGAGAAAAGCCTGCTCCTCCTTGGTGACGTACATTTCCTTGCCTGCGGCTTCCCGCTCCATCACGGCGGATTCCAGGGGCATCATGAAGTCGCGGGCGAACTTCGTGACAAGCTCCTTGATCATCTGATGTTCTTCGCTCAGCTCGAAATGCACAGCCCATCCTTCCCGCGTCTTGTTTGAACTCCCGCTAATGCCTGTGCGGCGATTCGTGGCGTGGAGCTTTCCCGCCAAACAGCAATATATTTGATGATCGTCAAGTTAATGCTTGACAATTTTGCGTCGGATTACGCTTATTCCTTCTCGCAGGCGCGCGCCCGACAACGAAAAGCAGCGTGTTTTGGGTGTCGACACTGCCCAGAAGCAGGAGAGAATGTGCGAAGCGAGGATCGCCAATGTTGCCGGACGCCGCGCCGCGCATCGAGCCGGCAAGACTGTCATCAAGATTTTCAAGAGGTGGCTGATCGCAGTCGTGGCTTTGCCCGTCCAACAGGCGCGACGCATGCGGACGCTGCGCATTTGTCCGAGAATTTGGGAGAGGATCGATCGTGAGCAGCAGCAATCTGGACAAGACGGTGCACACCTTCTGCCGGGTGTGCGAACCGATGTGCGCATTGGTTGCCACTGTAAGGGACGGTCGCTTGACGTCCGTGATCGGCGACAAGAACAGTCCCTATTCGCACGGCCATTTCTGCAAGAAAGCCACGGGCGCCGTGGAGGTCATGTATGATGAGGATCGCGTTACGCAGCCGCTAAAGCGGATCGGTGGTCCGGGAGAATTTGCGCCGGTTTCCTGGTCGGAGGCGATGTCGGTTATCGCCGACAGGCTTAAGAAGATCAGGCATCGGCACGGAGCCAGCGCCTTTGCGACGTTCCTGGGCCAGCCGCCGACGAACGGTTTCGCTACGGCGGTCTGGTTTTCAGCCTTCAAGCGGGTTTTCGGGACGCGCTGGAATTATAGCGTCAATGCCGAGGATGCGGCGTCCCTTCTGATGGCGAGCGAGTTGCTTTTCGGGTCCGCGCTGCTGTATCCACGCCCTGATCTGTGGCGCACGGATTTTGCGATCATCATAGGCGCCAATCCCATGGTTTCGCATGGTTCGGTCTGCACCGAGCCGCTGATGCGCGACGCCTTGCATAGCGTGATCAAGCGCGGCGGGCGGGTCTTGGTCATTGACCCGCGCCGCAGCGAGACGGCTCAGTCTTTCGAACATGTGCAGGTCAATGCCGGGACCGATGCATGGCTCATGATGGCGATGCTCCATGAAATTATCGCCAACGACTGGATGGATGCCGACTTCGTCGATGAACATTGCAACGGGCTGGAAGAACTGGTGGAGCAGGTTCGACCATTCACGCCCGAACGCGCTGCTGCGGAATGTGGCGTGTCGGCTCAGCTCATTCGCGAACTGGCCCGCGATTTTGCCCAGGCCCGCTCGGCCACCATCTATGGGCGGACGGGGACATGCACCCAGCGCTTTGGCACCCTGAACAATGTTTTGCAGAGCCTTCTTTGCATTGTGACGGGCAATCTCGATCGACCGGGCGGGGCGCTTTTTACCTGGTCCAGTCTTACTAAGAACAGATTTCCGGCGACCCGGGAAACGACGGTGCGCAGTCGCGTGAGCGGCCTTCCCGCACTTGGTGGCATGTTGCCGTCACGATGCCTGGTCGAGGATGTCGAAACGCCAGGCGAAGGGCAGGTCCGCGCCTTGCTCATGCTCGGCGGCAACCCGGTTCATTCCAGCGGTGCGGGCGGCGAAGGCTTCGCTGCGGCGCTTGAAAAGCTGGAGCTTCACTTTTCCCTCGACATTTATATCAACGAAACCAACCGCCACGCCCATTATATTCTGCCAGTGGCGACGATGTTCGAACATGCTGATATCCCCTACAAATATCTATCGAACATGTTGAGGCCGGCGCTGTTCGCCACCGACGCCGTGGTCGAGCCGAGGGGCGAGGTTCGTGAGGAATGGGAGATACTGAACGAGCTTTGTCGTCGGTCAGGTCTGGGGGGCTGCTATGATAATCGCTGGCTTCGCAGACTGTCAGCCATGGGTTTCGCTTTGAGTCCGAAGCGGTTGATGGACTGGATGGTGCGGATGAGCGCAAGCGGGGACCGTTTCGGGCTGCGCCGCAACGGCTTGTCGCTGCGCAAGCTGCTTGGTCGGTTTCCCCATGGCAAAAGCCTGGACGCCGAGTTGCCCAGCGGCGTTCTGTCCGATGTGATTGCCACGCCAGACCGGAAAATTGCGCTCGCGTTTCCGGAGCTGAAGATTGAACTGCAACGATTGCGCGAATTTGAGCATTCCGCCGAATTTCCCTTCCGATTGACCGGCATGCGTGAAATGCTGTCGATGAATACCTGGCTCCACAATGTGCCGTCCTGCATGACGGCCAAGCGACGGCATCATTTGCACATCAGTCCAGTCGATGCGGAGCGTCTTGCCATTGCCGATGGCCAGGAGGTCACCGTCAGGTCCCGCGCAGGAACGCTTCGCGTACCGGCAAAAATCTCCGACAGGATGAAGGAAGGCAATGTCGCGCTGCCGCACGGCTGGGGGCATAATGGCGGATGGCAAAGGGCGAACGCGGTTCCCGGCGTCAATTCCAACATCCTTGCCGCAAAAAGCCCTGACGACATCGAATCCCTGGCGGGAATGTCGATCCTGAACGGTATTCCGGTCAGTCTTACCTAATGTTATCAAAGCGGTGCGCCGATGGAAGCCATTGTGTGAAGCATGTCGCCGCGCGATAAAGGCAATTTATGTTTGACGGTCATCAAGTTAATGCTTGACAGTTTCCACCCGTGATCCGCTAAATCCTTTAGCGATGGCTGCGTGTGTGTGGCCGCGAAACGACATGGCCTGCTTGCCAGTCAGGCCCAGGAGCAGGACATAATGCAGGAAGCATGGATCATTGACAGTTGCCGGACCCCGCGCGGTATCGGCAAGATCGGCAAGGGTGCGCTGACAGACATCCATCCGCAACAGGTCGGCGCGGCCGTGTTAAAGGCGCTGGCCGATCGCAACGGCATCGACACGGCGGATGTCGAGGACATCATCTGGGGCAACGGGCAACAGGCCGGCAAGCAGGGCAACGACCTTGGCCGCATGACCGCGCTGGACGCAGGATATGATCCGCGTGCGAGCGGCGTCACCATTCACCGCTTCTGCGGATCGAGCCTGACTGCCGTCAGCCTGGCCGCCGCCAAGATCATGGCGGGGATGGAGGACCTCAATGTCGCCGGCGGCGCTGAGCTGATGTCCTACCGCAAATTGCTGCCGCGCGATCCGGCGGTGCCCGCGCTTCCGGATGCTGGCAATCGACGGTTGCGGGCGCGCCATCCGCAGACCAGTCAGGGTCTTTGCGCCGACGCGATCGCTACCCTGGAAGGGATCGACCGCGAGGTGGTCGACGAACTGGCCTATGAGAGTCAGCGCCGCGCCGCACGGGCCATTGCCGAAGGCCGGTTCGACCGCTCGTTGATCCCCGTCTATCACGAGGATGGCAGACTTGCGCTTGATCATGACGAATTTCCCCGGCCGCAGACTACGCGCGAAGGGCTGGCGGCGCTGACGCCATCCTTCGTCGGAACCGCGGATACGGCTTTCGACGCCGACGGCACGACCTTCGGTGACCTCATTCGCCAGGTCTATCCTGACCTGAAATTCAATCATGTCCACCATGCCGGCAATTCGTCGGGCGTGGTCGACGGGGCGGGGGCCTTGCTGCTCGCCTCCCCCGACTATGCGCGCAAGCATGGCCTCGTGCCCCGCGCGCGTATGGTCGCGATGGCGGAACTGGGCGATAGCCCGACACTGATGCTCAACGCTCCCGTACCCGCGACGCGCAAGGTTCTCGCGAAGGCCGGACTGACACTGAACGACATCGATCTATGGGAGGTGAACGAGGCCTTCGCGGTCGTGCCCGAAAAATTCATTCGCGACCTTTCGCTCGACCGGGAAAAGGTCAACGTCAACGGCG
The DNA here is from genome assembly GCF_037723805.1 of Sphingobium fluminis. Lineage (NCBI taxonomy): Bacteria > Pseudomonadati > Pseudomonadota > Alphaproteobacteria > Sphingomonadales > Sphingobiaceae > Sphingobium > Sphingobium fluminis. Next base: position 66,101 of record NZ_JBBJUK010000008.1, on the reverse strand, counting down.
GCGCGATCGCGCTCGGTCACCCGATCGGTGCGACCGGGGTCATGTTGGTCGGCACGTTGCTCGATGAACTTGAGCGGCAGGATCTCAAGCGGGGTTTGGTGACGATGTGCGCGGCGGGCGGAATGGCGCCGGCGGTGATCATAGAGCGGATGTGAAGCTAAAGGCCGTCCGGCATAGCAGGCGTTCCAGCCCGCTATGTCGGACGGTCGGCGTTACACAGCGGCTATCAAATCCGCAGGCCGTTCGAGCGCGCCCTCATCGACCAGTCTGGCAATGGACGCCTCGTCCAGGCCAAGCAGTTCGCGCGCCAACTCCACTGTATGCTCGCCCTGCATCGGTGCAGGCAGCTGCGGCGGACGGGGCAGGAACCGGGATTCCACCACCAGATTCTCGGCGAAAAATGGCTCCTCGATCCGGGGATGTGAAACGAGACGCAGAAATGCGCGCTCGCGATAATAGGGATGGGCAGGCAGGTCGGCCACGCGCAGCATCGCCGCAGCGGGGACACCCGCGGCCTGAAGCGCGCGTGCGGCTTCGTCCGGGTTCTTACCGGCAAGCCAGTCCGTCAGCGTGCGATCTATGCTTTCATGAGCCGAAAGTCGCCCGGCGGGGTCGGCGACAGCCTGAATATCCGCCATATCGTCCAGGCCGATGACGCGGCACAGCGCAACCAGGTCGGCATCGTCACGAACGGTCACGACGCACCAATCATCCTCTCCCGCGCAGGCGAACACGCCCCACGGTGCGCGCCAATGAGGCAACGCTTCCACTTCGTGGCCGCGTGCTTCGGCAGACATAAGCGCGATATCAGCCGCCATATGTCCCAGCATCACTTCGGCCTGCGCTATGCTCACTGTGCCGCCCCGGCCCGTGCGCAGCCGACGAAGCAGCAACGCGATGACCCCGGCTGCGCCGATGCGTCCGCAGACATGGTCAGGATAGACGGTGAGTGCGTCGCTGAAGCTCGTGATATCGTCCGGATAGCGCCATTGCAGGCTCAGGCCGGCGGCTGCGCGCACCAGCGGACCATAGCCCATGCGCCGGCTCTCAGGGCCGGTAGAGCCGAAAGCGGAACTGTCGACGATGATAAGCCGAGGATTGCTGGCAAGCAGTGAGTCGGGTGCCAGGCCGAGCGATTCCAGCGTGCCCGGCTTGAAGTTGGACAGGATAACATCGGCTTTGGCGGCAAGGCCGCGAAACAGCGTTTTGCCTTCCTCCGAGCGCAGGTTGAGGCCCAGACTGCGCTGATTGCGGTGGCCGACTGCAAAGCTGACGCTGATCGACTCGCCACGGGTCTGGCGACTGCCGTCAGGGAAGCTCGCATTCTCCACCTTGATTACATCTGCACCCAGATCCGCGAGCAGCCGTCCGGTTTCCGCGCCAACGACGATCACCCCCAGATCAAGAACGCGCAGTCCTTTGAGGGGAAGCGCGCCGGCCTCACCGGGCGGGACCGAGGCAGTGGCAACGCGATCCGGCCAGCCGGTCTTGAGCATATTCTGTCCGCTGCCCAGTCCGGGTGGTGGTCCGGCCTGCCCGGCCCGGACGCCATCGAACTCGACGATCCCGTTTGGTGCCGCGATAGCGATATCAGCGGCAAGTTGGACATCGGAAAAGGCGTTCCGGCTGGTAAATTGGGGCGACACCGGCGCCTGGTCCAGAGCGAGTACGGACGAAAGCGGCAGACCGCGCCGCTGCGCTTCGCTTTCCAGCTCGGCACTGCTTTTGTCTGCGAACAGCGCGGCGATACGCGGAATCAGGGTTTTCGACTTGTATCGCGCGCGCAGGGTGTTGAACGAGGAATCGGCAAACTCTTCAGGTCGCCCAAGCCAGTCGAACATCGCCTGCCACTGGCGCGGCGCCAACATGCAGATGCGGACATAGCCGTCGGCGCAGGCGATGATCGGATATTGAAAGCGGGCTTCCGGCCGGCCCCTGGGCAATTTGCTCGCAGGCACGCCCTGGGCGGCGCTGCCCGAACTGCCATAGCCCGGATCAAGCGCCGCGGTGGCGCCATCCAGCAGCGACATGTCGAGCCAGTCGCCACTGCCGCCCGTCACACTGGCATAACGCGCCGCTATAGCAGCCAGCAAGGCCTGGCCGGCAGCACAGTGGAGGGCAAGTTCGCCGGGCGGCAAAAGCGGCTCCCGTTCGGGCAGGCCAGACCGGGAGAGTTCGCCGCTCATGGCATGAAGTACCGGGTCCGTTGCTTGCCAGCTGCTAAAGCTCGTATTGGCGCCAAAGCCGCTGAGCGAGAGCACCACCAGTGCGGGATTGGCGCGGCGTAGCGCCGCGATGTCGATGGAGCCTGCGGCTCCCCGGCGCATCCGCGAATCTTCGATCACAATGTCGGAGGTGCTCGCCAGCGTGTCGAACGCGGCGCGGTCTGCGGCCAGATCGAGATCCAGGGCAATCGATGCCTTGCCGAAATTGGATATCGCAAAGCCCAGGGCGACGTTGCCGACCCTGGCTCCGGCCTGGCGATCCGCGCCGCCAGCACGTGGCTCCACCCGGACAACCGTCGCGCCCCATTCCGCAAGCGTCCGCCCGATCTCTCCCAATGTGCCTTCCACGAGTTCAAGAACACGAAGCCCCGCGAGCGGAAGCCCGTCATTGTTGTTCGTCATGACGTTGGACCCCATGTTAAAACGTCGCCGCTTCGAGCGGCTGCCAGCAGGCGTCGCCGTCGGCCAAATGCATGATGGTTCCGGCCAGGCCGACAGGCGTACTGTCCCAGGATTGCAGAAGAGCCATGGTCTTTTCATCGCGCGCAGGCACGCGGGCCATGGTTCGTTCGCCCGCAGGCGTGCGGAGCACGACTATTCCCTCAAGCGGTTGGCCGTCCCGAGCATAGCGCACGGTAAAGGCCTCCAGCGTCGCAGGCCCGTCATAATCTTCGCGGACGGGCGGCGCGGGGCCGCGCAACGCGTCGGCGGTGTCTTGCACAGACCAGTTGTCCGGCAGAGCCTCTTGCGGCGCATGGGTCCCAAGCAGCAGCGCATGATGCTTCGTGACATAGCCGCCCTGGCCATAGAGCAGGCCGCAAGCCTCTGTCCGCAAGCGGAGCGCACGGACCATCGCGCAAATCGCATGGCCCATATAATTGTGCAGTGGGCCGCCAAAGAAGGTGAGGCCGCCGGTTACGCTGGGCATCGTTACATCCGGATCGAGGCCCAGGAAACGAAGCGCCATTTTCGGCACGACCGGGAAGCAGCTGTAAAGCTCCATCAGCGAAAGCAAATCGACGCCGCCCGCCTGTCGAACGACCGCGCCCAGAACCGCCTCCTGCGCCGTGCTACGGTCATAGCGATCGCGGTGGAGGAAATCGGCTGGCTCATTGGCTGCCGCCCCACCCAAGACATAGACTAGCATCCCGGGGGCAATGCCGGACGCACGGGCTTCCGCCAGGGTGGTGACGATAAACGCGGATGCCTGGTTGACCGACGGGTTGGCGACCATGAGCTTGGGGTAAGGCCAGTTTATCAGGCGGTTGTCGGGACTGATCCTGGCTATGGTCCCGGCATCGGGAGCGCTGTCGATCCAGGCAAAGGGGTTGGTGCCTGCCGCCTTGGCATATCGCGCCCACAAGCGTGCCGACTCGTCATGTGCCTGCGCCGGACTCTGCCCCCACGCGGCTTGGCTGGCCGTTTCGTACAAGGGGTAGATGCTCGCCGGATCGAGCATGTTATAGCGTTCCGCCAACGGGCTGCGGACTGTCGAGAGGCCGGCGAAGTGCGCCGTTTCGTCGGGTGCCGCCAGCGGCGTCCACGGCAGCTTGAAGCCGGACGATCGAGCGCGCGCGCGCGCGCTGGTCGCTTCTCCGCCGACGATTGCGCAGGCTTTGTGTTCGCCACGGATGACCTTGAGCGCCGCCTCATGCAACAGGCGCACAGGGGTCTCTCCGCCGCGCCGGGTGTTCGCCGCATGAGCGGGGGTGATAGCGAGTCGGGCGCAAATGTCTCCGACCGGATCCTTGTAACGCCAGCTCGTGAGTGCCACCAGATCGATCGAATCGAGTTTTCCGAGCCAGCCGCCACCAGCATCGGCATCGGCCTTGGTAAGGGCCTGGGCAATTAACGCTGTCGGCTCGGCGACCATGGCGGGATCACGCGAGCGATCGACGACTTCGCCAATTCCAACCACCACCGCAATGCGCTCGGCAGGCACTTTCAACTTACATCCTCCACGCGGTACGCCGGCAAGGCCCAGCCTTCCGATATTTGACAAGATATTGAACCGATCGACCAGTGTGAATGGCTCTTGCTTATCCCGTCCCACGCTTGCATTTTAGTTGATGAGTGTCAAGTATATATGGCGCCTCGGGCGCAGGCATCAGAATCGGAAGGGGGGTGGCGCAAGGAAGCATTGGCGAGGCTCCGCGCGTGCTTTTTCCGATCCCAGACCGCCACTGCACCGGTAAAATCCGCCCGGATCCGCAGAAATCAGCTGCTCCAAGTTCTTTGATAACCATCAAGTATATGCTTGACGATAAGAGAATATGATGGCAGCTTCCGTTTCGCACCGCCGATCACGGCGGCCACATAATAGGTGACGCTGCGAAGTTGCAGACGGGCAATGTGGGGGAGGTGAAGAGGTGATAAGGGTGAACAGGAAATTTGGTTTCCTCGCTGCGGCCAGCAGCATGGCGGTCGTCGCGCTTCCTGCTGCTGCGCATGCGCAAGAGAATTCGGGTTCCGGTATCGAGGATATCGTAGTCACCGCGCAAAAGCGGGCAGAGAATGTGCAGGACGTGCCTGCATCTGTGACCGCGATTGGCCAGGAAGCGTTGGACCTCCGGCAGATCAGCAGCGTGTCCGATCTTCAATCACAGGTCCCCTCGCTGGTGGTCGGCAATCTGTTCGGCACCAATCTCATCACGTTGCGCGGGATCAGCACGGGTCTCACATCTGGCACCGATGACCCTTCCGTTGCGACGCATATCGATGGTGCCTATCAGCCGCGCTCACGCAGCATTGACGTCGCAATGGTGGACCTAGAACGCGTGGAGGTTCTGGCAGGCCCGCAAGGCACGCTCTATGGCCGCAACGCGACCGGCGGCGCCGTCAACTATGTTCTACGTGGCCCAAGCAAGGAATTTGAGGGCGAAGTGACCGGGCGCGTCGGCAATTACGACCGCTATGGCGTGTCCGGCAGCATCTCTGGACCAATCGGCGACAAGGTCGGCGTACGCGTGACGGGTCTTTACGATAATCAGTCCAAGGGTTTCACCAAGGTTCTGAATGCCAACGCCCCCCGGGACAGCCTTGAGCAAAATCGGGTGATCGGCGGCCGTGCGATCGTTGAGTTCAAGCCCACTGAGCGGCTCACCATCGCCGTGCAGGGTATCGGTCTTGATTCCAAGTCCTCGACGGCCTTTTTCCCGTTCGCCCCCTCGCTTGATGCAGGGATCAATGCTGCAAGCCGGCCGCAATCTTATAAAGCGCATGAAGTCTATACCGATGTCGATGCCAAGCTGAACAGTCGCTATTATCAGGGGATCGGCACGATCAATTTCGAGTTGACGGACAATGTTTCAGTCAAATCGATCAGCGCCTATCAGGATTATCATCAGCTGATGGTGATCGACTCGGATGGCAGCGCTACAGCGCCTTTCCGCGGCCCGACGACATCGATCACCAATTCCAAGACGTTCACACAGGAATTTAACCTCAATGCCAGCCTGTTTGACGACAGGTTGAAATCGATCCTCGGCTTCTTCTACTTCAACGATAAGGTTGACATAGACACTAGCCTGACGATTTTTTCGACTGGCAGGTTGCGTTTCGACACGTTGCAGAAGTCGAAGTCGTACGCGTTTTTTACCGATCATACATTTTCGGTGACACCGTCGGTTCGTTTGATGGCGGGCATTCGTTTCAATCACGACAAAAAATCGGCGCTGCAATCCTTTTTCATCGATCGTTTCAATGGCACGACGATAACCGGGCTGGCGCCGACCACGACCCAGGTATCCTTCAATTCCTGGACGCCGCGCGTCGGCATCCAAGTCGATCTGGCCGATAAGATCATGGCCTATGCGCAATATTCAAAAGGTTTCAAGTCGGGCGGATTTGCGTCGAATGTCACGGCGGTCAACACCTATGATCCCGAAAAGATCAAGGGCGGCGAAGTCGGCATCAAGAGCGATCTTGCCGACGGGCGTGTGCGCCTGAACGTCGCCGGATTTTACTATGATTATAGCGATCTTCAGGTCCAGAGCGCGGCGCTTGTCAGCGGCGTTTCGGTTTTTCGTGTTCGCAACGCTGCTGCTTCGCGAATTTACGGCGTTGAAGCGCAGCTGCAAGCCGTCCTGGCGGACGGCCTCAAGCTGGACATGTCCGGGGCCCTGCAGAGCGCGAAATATACAAGCTTCCTGACCTGCAACAATACGGCCTTCCTGGGCGCCTGCGGCAGCGCCGCGACATCGACCCTCGTCGATGTAAAAGGCAACTGGTTGAACCGGGCGCCAAATTACACGGCAAATGTCGGACTTGAGTATGAAACGGAAATCGGCTCGGCAGGGAAAATAACCCTGCGTGGCGAATCCTATTTCAGTGGAGGCGTCTATTATGACGAATTTGCAACGCCTCTTCTGAAGCAGGACCCGTACAGTCTGCAGAACATATTTGTCTCATTCACGCCTGCAAGCGATCGTTTCACCATTCGCGCATTCGTCAAAAACATCGCGAATGTTGATTACAAGTCTTCGGCCTTCTTCCAGACCTCCGCGTTTCAGCAAACCGGAACCTGGGGGCCGCCGCGTACCTTTGGCGCCGAAGTCACTGCGCGTTTCTGAAACAATCGGTGCAGTCCCATTCGGACGGAACTGAATAGAAAGTTACGGAACAATCCTATGATCGATCCCATCGTCCTTGAAGTCCTTCGGTGCAAATTTGAAGCGATCGCTGGTGACGGCGCCCGTACGATCATTCGCAACGCAATTAGCCCCGTTGTTGCGGAATCGAAGGACTGTTCCTGCGCTATCTACAGTGCGGAAGGCGAACTCATTGTCGGTGGCGGCAAGGTGCAGATCGCTTTCCACATTGGCGGCAATGGCATTCGCGCAATACGGGGACTGCACGGGGATACGATCGCCGATGGCGATGTGTTTCTCGTCAACGATCCCTATAATGGCGGCGGGCTGCACGCTCAGGATGTGATCGTTCATATCCCAGTGTTCGTCGATGGCCGGATTGTCGCCTGGGTCGGGGCGTCGGCGCATATGATGGACATGGGGGGGATGGTGCCCGGCTCCTTCTCCACGTCGGCGACCGAAGTCTATCAGGAAGCATTCCGCCTTCCTCCGGTTCACCTGTTCCGCGAGGGCGTGGAGCAGAAGGATATATGGGCGATTTTGCGTAACAATATTCGTCTCCCCGATGTCGTGGAGATGGATCTTCGTTCATTGATTGCAGGCGCGTCGGTCGTTTGTGGTCAGATTTTGCGCGTTGTCGCCGATTATGGTGACAATGTTTTCCAGGATGTCATCAAGACGCTCTCCGACCTTACCGAGGCGGAGGTGCGTCGTCGAATCGCGGAACTGGAACCGGGCGTTTACACCACCCGGAGCTGGACCGAATGGACGGATGAATTCTACCATATTCCATGCGAACTGCGGATCGAGCATAATCATCTCATCTTCGACTATCGCGGAGCATCGCCACAGACCAAACATTATTTCAACTCCAAGCCGGACGTTATCAAAAGCCTGCTGGGTGTCGGCATCGCCGCCTATATTGCCCGCGGCCTGCCCTTCAACGAAGGGCTGTTTCGCGCCTTCGATGTCGTTTGCGATCGAGGCTCCATTCTCGATGCGCAACCGCCCGCGCCGATCGGCGGGCCGCATCTGGAAGTGGGGCAGAACGCGATGGAGGTGGGCGTTCGCGCTCTTAATCTTGCGCTCGCAGCGTCTCCCGATGCGCGTGGGCGAACGCACCTGTCTGGCCCGCCCTCCAGCTCTGGTTCGGCATTGCATACGCTTTCGGGAATCGGCCTGGAGGGAGAATCCCAGGGCTGGATCATGCTTGAGGGCGCCTTGGGCGGCGCATCGGCGGCGCATAGTCGCGACGGAATAGAATTTTCGCGGGAACTGGTCGGCAACGGTCAGTTGATCGACCTGGTTGATGTCGAGATACTGGAATCCTGGTATCCCATCATGTTTGATTGGCGCAACCTGCGGTCTGGGACCGGCGGAGGCGGCGAATTTACGGCAGGGAGGCCGATTTCGCTCGCCTATTCCGTTGTAGGCACGAAGGCATTGAGCCTGACCATCATGGGTAATCGCGAGCGGTTGCCCATAGCGGGGACGGCCGGTGGCCTCCCGGGCAGCATCACGCACTTCAACGTCCGTAGAGCAGTCGATGCCAGGGTCGAGCCGCTGGCCTGTCATCAGGACGGCATTCCCCTGGCCGAGGGCGACATGCTGATGCTGGAGGTGAGCAACGGCGGCGGCTGGGGAGATCCCTTGCTGCGCGACGTCGATGTGGTCGAACGAGAGGTGGCACGCGGGCTGATATCGTCGGAGGAGGCCGCGCGGGTCTACGGCGTGATCCTTGGCGACCGCGATGCTACCGATGCCCATCGGGGCGAGATCCTCCGCCAGCGCCTGACGAAGGCCGAGCCGGCGCCTGCTCCGCTGGTGTGGAACCAGAATTTGCAGCGGGCGTCAGAGGGTGTTTCCGGGCCGCTGGCGGCTGGAATCGATCAGCGTGGTTCGGTTGCGGTGAGTGTGATGTCGGGCGCGCCGCTGGCGATCAGCCCAAACCATTGGACAGGTGGATGTCCGCGCATCCGGAATTTCATCGAGACTCACCCGGATGTGGAGATCAGCGCCTATCTCGACCCTGAAACCGGGCATCTGCTCCTGGTAGACGTGGTCCCTGCAGGGAATGAATGCAGTTGGACGTCGGTTCCGAAGCGATGGGCAGACGCTGAGCAAGGTTCCGAGGCGGCAGAGAAGGCGCAATATATAGGCTAGTCCCGGTGCCGCCTGCGATCGGGTGACAGTCTTGTCATCTGGCTTTCAAATGAGCGCAGGCCGGCGGGGTTTCAGACTTGTGTGGCAGGCCGATTGTTCGCGCTGCCGCGGTTCGTAAAGTGGGCGCAGGATGAAGTTGCGCCGGGATTTGGGAGTGATGCTTGTGAGCGAGAATGCCAACATAGTTGCGGGCAACCAAGCGCGAACTGAATCCGGCTACGTCATCGGCATCGATGTCGGCGGCACGTTCACCGATGCTGTGTGTAGCGATGGGCAGACCAGTTGGAGGGCTAAATCCCCCACCAATCCTGCGCGTTTCAGCGAGGGAGTGATAGGTGCGTGCGCGCTGCTCGCACAGGCGGCGGGCTTGACGCCGGCGGGCTTGATGGAACGCGTGACACGCTTTGGCCTTGGCACAACGGCCGTGACCAACGTGCTGGCGACGCGTCGCGGACGCACGGTCGGGCTTCTGACCACGAAAGGTTTTGAAAACCACTTGCACGCCATGCGCAATCATCGCGATGTCCGCGATGGATGGATCGAAAAATTCTGGATGCCGATCGAACCCGAGGCCGTCCGCGGCATCAACGAAAGGGTCGATCGCAACGGCGACATCATCCGGCCCCTGGTGGCCGCAGAAGTGATCGAGGCCGCGCGGGACATGATCGAGCGTAACGGCGTGAACGCCATTGCCGTGTCGTTCCTCTGGTCGTTCCGAAATCCAGCCCATGAACAGCAGGTTGTCGCCCTTCTCAAGGAAAATTTCCCTGACGTACCCGTCTATAGCGGCGTCGACCTGCATCCCATCATGCGCGAATATGAGCGCACCACATTAGCGGTGCTTAACGCGTTCGCCGCCGATGCGCTGGATGGCGTCGAAGAGCTGGAAGATTATCTCAGAGGACTAGGTCTTAAATGCCCGATGCTTCTGCTGCATTCGGGTGGGGGGGCAATCAGCGCTCAGGAAGCGCGGCAAACGCCGCTGGCACTCGCCTCGTCAGGACCTGCGGCCGGGTCGGTCGCTGCCGGCGAAGTGGCGATGACGGCCGGTTTGCCGGACGCCATATGTTGCGACATGGGCGGCACCAGCATCGACGTGGCGGTGGTGACCGATGGCATTCCCGAGCGCCGCCATACGGCAGATCTTGGCGGGATCGTGATCGGCCAGTCGGCGATCGATGTCGAATCGGTCGGTGCCGGCGGCGGATCGATCGCCTGGATCGATGATCGCGGACTCCTGCGCGTCGGACCGCAGTCCGCGCGCGCAACACCGGGACCTGTCTGTTACGGCCGGGGCGGCACCGAGCCCACAGTGACTGACGCGATGGTGTTGCTTGGCTATATTGACCCGGCCTCATTCAATCGCGGCGGGATGCAGCTCGATGTCGAGGCCGCGCGGGCCGCCTGCGCGCGGTTGGGCGAGCGGCTCGGCATGGATGCGATGGGCATCGCTTATGGCATTCGCGAGATTGCGCTTGCGGAAATGAGCAAGGCGATGCGCGCGCGTATCTCGTCGGGCGGGCTCGATACACGGCGCTACGGCGTGATCGCCTTTGGCGGCTCGGGGTCGCTGTTCGCGACGGCGATGGCGAAGGAACTGGATTTGCCATGGGTGCTTACGCCCGCGCTGGCGTCGGTGCTGTCGGCCTATGGGGCGGCGACCGCGGATATCCGGCGCGAACGATCGCGGGCAGTCGATCAATTCCTGCCCCTTGTGAATGGACATGCCGGGGAAAGTTTGCGCGAACTGATTGAGCGAGCCGAAGACGATCTTGCCGCGCAGGATGTCGAGCCGGCCAACCGCTCCGTTCACTGCGAAGCGGAAGTCCGTTTTCATCGGCAAAATGCTTCGCTGACCTTGACGATCGAGGATGAAATGCTGGATTCTACGCTGCTGCTGGAGACGTTCAGGGACAGCTATACCAGGCAATTTGGCGCCAGCAGCATCACGGCCAAAACGCCGATCGAACTGTCTACCCTGCGCGTGACCGGGATCGGCAAGACCATCCGTGCCGTCTTGCCTCAGTCGCAGGCCGAGGGCGCCAGCCAGCCGCTCGTGCCGATCAGCCAGCGGGATGTGTATCTGACAGCGCGCGCGCCAACGCCGGTGCCGGTGTTCGCTGCAGCCGATTTCCGGATCGGTCATAGCCTGCATGGACCCGCGCTCGTCGATGTCGGGGACACGACATTGTGGGCACCGGAAGGATCGGTGGTCGAACTGATCGCCGGCGGTACGCTCAAGACCACGATCGGCTGACCGATGGTGAGCGTATCAAGATGGGAGAAGGCGGGCATGGTGACCATTCCGCTGCGCGACATTCCCCGGCATAACGCTGCGCGACTGGGCAAGGATGCCACTGCCGTTCGGGTCGGAGAAAAGTCCCTAAATTGGGGCGAGCTTGAGGAAAGATCCACGCTCCGCGCGAAATCGCTGCAGGCGCGAGGGGTTCGGCCTGGCGACCTTGTGACGATAGCGCTCAACAATGATGTGCATTTTTTCGAATGGACGTTTGCAATCTGGAAGCTGGGTGCCGTTCCTCACGCCGCCTCGTGGCGCAGTTCGGCCAGCGAACTCGCCGCGATGCTCGAACTGGCTCGCCCGACTGCCGTGATAGCCAGCGAGCATGAGCGTCTGGTGAATGTTGGTGCGTTACCCGCTGATTGGGGACTGACCGGCGCAGACGCACGTCTGCCGGACGCGATCTCTCCCTATTGGAAGGCGATGTCTTCCGGCGGTTCCACCGGGCGACCGAAGATCATCGTCGATCACAAGCCTGCTTTGTACGACAGCGAAACAACCTACCTCGGCGTTGCCCAGGGCGAGGCGGTGCTCAATCCCGGGCCTCTCTATCACAACGCACCATTTTCCATGGCCCATAACGCCTTGTTCAAGGGCAATCCGCTTATAAATCTGGCAAAGTTCGATGCGGAGGAAACGCTCCGGCGCATCGATCTCCATAATGTCGCCAGCGTCAATTTCGTACCGACCATGATGCTGCGTATCTGGCGCCTGCCCGATGATGTGAAGGCCAAATACGACGTTTCTTCGCTGCGCAATGTCTGGCATATGGCCGCGCCCATGCCCCGCTGGCTGAAGCGGGCGTGGATCGACTGGATTGGCGCCGAGAAAATCAACGAGGCCTATGCGGGCACTGAATCGGTTGGCGCGACCACGATCAATGGCGTGGACTGGCTCGCGCACGAAGGGTCCGTGGGCAAGCCACGCAATTGTGAGGTCAGTGTCCGGGACGAGGACGGGGCCGAGGTGCCGATGGGCTCCATCGGCGAAGTCTGGCTCAGATCGATGGCACCGGAAAAGGCCTATCATTATATTGGCGCGGCTCAGCCAGCCAACGATAGCGGGTTTGAATCCTTGGGCGATCATGGTTGGGTCGATGCCGATGGATTTCTGTATCTGGCGGATCGTCGCACCGACCTTATCATTTCCGGCGGATCGAACATCTATCCTGCGGAAATCGAAAACGCCCTGATGGAGCACCCAGGCGTCGAGGTCGCTGTCGTAGTCGGTTTGCCGAGCGAGGATCTTGGTGCGTCCGCGCATGCTATCGTCAAGCTGAACGTCGAACATGGCGACGGTCTGACAGGTCCCGATCTGATCGAATTCCTCCGCGGTCGGCTCGTCAGTTATAAATTGCCGCGCAGTTTCGAGTTCACAGCGGCCGAGTTGCGCGACGATGCCGGCAAGGTGCGCCGGTCTCAGCTTCGCGAAGAGCGTATCGCGCTATTGGAAAGTGAACGGCCTGCGGCCCGGGGAACGGTATGAAATTAGGTTCGGACATTGCCGCCGTCATCACAGGCGGCGCCAGCGGGCTTGGAGAGGCGACGGCGCGGCGCCTGGCCGGGCACGGCGTCAAGGTCGCACTTTTCGACCTCAACGAAGAGCGCGGTGAATCTGTCGCGGCGGAACTTGGCGGTGTTTACTGTTCGGTGGACGTTGCCTCCGCGCTTTCGATCGAGGCAGGCTTTACCAAGGCGCGGACCGCGATCGGCCAGGAACGCATCCTGATCAATTGCGCCGGCGTGGGGAGCGGCAAGGCCCGCACGGCCTCGCGCGATCGGGAGAGCGGCGAGATATCCGAACATTCCCTGGAAAGCTTTGCGCGCATCATTCAGGTGAACCTGATCGGCACCTTTTGCTGCATCACGAAGAGCGCGGCGGGCATGTTGACGCTCGATCCGCTGGCTGACGGCGACCGCGGCGTCATCGTCAACACAGCGTCAGTGGCCGCCGAAGACGGGCAAATCGGGCAGGTGGGCTATTCTGCATCTAAGGCCGGTGTAGTCGGTATGACATTGCCGATAGCGCGCGATCTTGCGCGGGAAGCCATCCGAATCAACACCATTCTCCCTGGCCTGTTCAGCACCCCCATGTTCGCGCGCGCCAGTGAAGAATTTAAGGCCAAGTTGTGCGCCACCGTGCCCTTCCCTTCGCGATTGGGTATGGCCGATGAATTCGCCCAACTGGCCGAAACCATGATCACCTGCGGCTATTTCAACGGCGAGGATGTCAGGCTTGACGGCGCCATAAGGATGGCACCGCGCTGACCTGCCTGCCGCACTATCGATGGTTCGGCGTCTGTTGCTCGATCAGATGTGGAATATCTATCCAATCCCGGAGTTAGCGATGACGTTTGACGACAGCTTCACACTCACGATAGCGGGCGAAGCCGTGATTAGTTCCTCGCAAGTGGACGTGATCAATCCCGCCACAGGCAAAGTCTTTGCCACCGCCCCGGCGGCCGACGCGGCGCTGCTCGATCGCGCCGTTGCCGCTGCCCGGAATGTCTTTCCGCAGTGGCGCGACACGCCGCTGGAAGATCGCCGACAGGCGTTGCTGATGCTGGCCGATGCGATCGAGGGCAAGGCGGGCGAATTTGGCGCTTTGTTCACCCGCGAACAGGGTCGACCGCTTGCCCTTGCCACCCGCGAGATCATCGCTGGCGCCACCTGGCTTCGCGCGGTCGCGCGTCAGGATGTCGCTATCGATGTCGTCGAGGATAGCGCTGCCCGCCGCGTCGAGGTGCATCATGTGCCCCTCGGCGTCGTGGCGGCCATCGTTCCCTGGAACTTTCCGTTCCTCCTGACGATCTGGAAAATAGCGCCTGCGCTGCTGACCGGGAATACGGTCGTGCTCAAACCGTCTCCCTACACGCCGCTTTGCGCCCTGAAGCTCGGGGAACTGGCCAGCACGATCTTGCCTGGCGGCGTCCTGAACGTCCTTTCGGGCGACGATAGCCTGGGACCGTTGATGTCTTTGCATCCGGGTTTTGCGAAAATCTCCTTCACCGGGTCCACTGCCACGGGGAAGCGGGTGATGGAAGCGGCGGCGAAGGATCTTAAACGCATCACCCTGGAACTGGGGGGTAACGATGCAGCGATCGTGCTACCTGATGCCGACCCGGAGGCGGTGGCCGATGCGATGTTCGCAGGCGCATTCTTCAACAGCGCGCAGGTATGCATCGCGACGAAGCGGCTTTATGTCCATTCCGATATTTACGAAGCCGTGCGCGACAAGCTGCACGAACGTCTGCTGGCTGGGGTGGTCGGCGATGGCGCGATCGCTGGCGTCACCCACGGCCCGGTACAGAATCTGGCGCAGTATCACCGGGTGAACAAGCTTATCGACGATGCGCAAGCGGCTGGCTTGACCCTGTTGCGTGGCAGCGCTGTTCCCAAGGGGGAGGGCTATTTCATCCCACTTACCCTGGTCGACAATCCGCCCGAAGATGCCGCGGTCGTATGCGAGGAGGCATTCGGTCCGGTGCTGCCGATAATGCGGTTTACCGACATTGATGACGTGATCGTCCGGGCGAACGACAGCGAATATGGCTTGGCTGGTTCGATCTGGTCCAAGGATATCGATCAGGCAGTGGCCATTGCCAAGCGCCTCGACACCGGGTCGATCTGGATCAACCAGAACCGGCAGGTGGCGCCGCATGTGCCATTTTCGGGGTTTAAGCAGTCGGGCTTTGGCGTGGAGAATGGCCGGGAAGGCATGCTCGAATTTACCCAGACCAAGTCCATCTACATCCCGAAATAGAGGTTTATTGGCACCGCCGGCGAAGGCGAAGCCGCGGGCTGGATAGGACGACAATCCGGAAAATAGAGGAAGTTGAGATGGCCGACGACCAGACGTTGGAAACTTTGCTGGATAAGCAGGCGATCCAGGAAAATCTCATGCGATATTGCCGTGGCGTTGACCGCATGGATCTTGCGCTCATGAAGTCGACCTATTGGGCCGATGGTACGGACGATCATGGCCGCTTCGTTGGGAACGCCCATGATTGGTGTGATGAAGCCGTTAGGGCCAAGGGAAAGCTGATCAGCAGCAACCATCATGTTTCCAACGTCTATACCGAAGTGGACGGCGACTTCGCGAGACGTGAGAGCATGTTTCTGGTCGTTACGATATATAAGCAGCATGGATCGGCGATGTTTCTTGGCGGGCGATACCGCGACCTTTGCGAAAAACGGGATGGCAGTTGGAAAGTCCTGCATCGCGTATGCGTGTGGGACTGGAACCGGGAGATAAAGGCCGACGCCGGGTGGCACCTGATGAGTGCGCCCGAACTGTCCAACTGGGGGCAATTTTCCCCGAACGACCCCATCCACCAGGATTGGCACTCGAGTCCCCGGACAAATGCGGCTGCGTCAGGGCGCCTCGATTTATCCGTCGCCGGCGCGGATGCCCCATAACAATAGGAGTAGAATATGAGTGTTGAAGTTTGGGCGTCGCTCGTATCGGATGGCAGCAGTCAGGAGCCGAGGGGCATTGCCCGTCGTGCGCAGCGTCTTGAGGCGGACGGATGGGATGGCGGTGTTCTCGCTGACTCGCAGACTCTGGCTGCCGATGCCTATACGGTACTGACATGGTGTGCCGCCGCGACGAAGACGCTGAAACTGGGAACGGGGACGAGCAACCCGGCGACACGGCATCCATCCGTGCTTGCGAGCGCTGCGGCTTCCATCCAGGTGGCGTCCGAAGGCCGCATGACGCTCAGCATCGGTCGCGGCGATTCGTCCCTGGCCTATATCGGCGCCCCCCCGGTGCCGCTGGGGTATTTCGAACGCGCCCTTGCAACCGTCCAGGCCTATCTTCTG
Source organism: Sphingobium fluminis (assembly GCF_037723805.1). Classification (NCBI taxonomy): domain Bacteria; kingdom Pseudomonadati; phylum Pseudomonadota; class Alphaproteobacteria; order Sphingomonadales; family Sphingobiaceae; genus Sphingobium; species Sphingobium fluminis. The sequence continues at coordinate 50,002 of NZ_JBBJUK010000008.1, read as the reverse complement.
GGGGAAGAGGTTCCCAGGGAAGATGCCGCCAGTTTCCTTGGTGGCCTGGCTACCAGTTTCGACAATCTGGCCATCGGCTCCGCGCCTGAAACGAGCCGCCTCAAATGGCTGCCTGCGGATTTCATCAAGCCTGAACTGGAAGTGGTCGCCACCGGTCCCAAGGTGATCGCCATTGCCGCCCGGCATGCTGACCGTATCGCCCTTGCCGTCGGTGGCGATGTCGAGCGCCTTGCCTGGGGTATGGCGTCGGCAAGGGAGGAGATGGAGAAGGCGGGTCGCGACCCGGCTTCCGTGAAATTTGCCGCGATCGTTCCCTTCTACCCCCATACGGACGTCGATTTTGCCCGGCAATTGGCGCAGGGCATGGTGGCGTCGATGAGCCGATTTTCGATCATGAACAAGAAAGTGGTCGGCCCCGTATCGGAGAATGAGCGGGCCAATCTGGAGCGGGTTGCCAACTCATACGATATGAAAAACCATGGCGCGAACGTCAGCAAACAGACCCAGGCCCTCGATCCGGAATTCATCGACAAGTTCGGCCTGGTGGGCGACCCGCAGCGATGTGTCGAACGACTGCTGGAAATATCGGAACTCGGGATCGACAAACTGATCCTGTGGACAGCGGATTCCAATGGGCGGCCAAGGGAAAGCTATAAATTCGCGGTCGAGGATGTCCTTCCCAAAATCCGGTGATCCATAAACGACTGGGTGCGAGCGGGGTTGGCTATGAAAGGTCCGAATGAAAATGGTCGACACGCCGGACCACTCCAGGATACAGCCCGAGCTAGGCATGCGGGGGTGAGCCGCGGCAGCATCGCCACTTGCTGCATGTCAATTTTTCCTCGATACCGGCGTTGCAGGCCGCTCTGCTCATTTGCGTTCGATCTGCGCTCAAAGGATGGTAATGACATCAGTCTTTTGTCCAATGTCTCCGGGGATTCAACGGGCTATATGGAGCCGGCGTTCCTTGAAGGCAAAATCCGCAGTTTGAATTACAATGAGTGAAACTAAATAAATGACATTGAAACGGCCAAGGCGATCACAAGCCCAGCGACGGGAAGAATCGCGTGCGCGTATCCTAGATGCCGCCATGGAGCTTGTCATCGAGAATGGTTTTGACCGCTTCTCTCTGCAAGACATCGGCAAGAAGGCGAATTGTAGCCATGAGTTGGTAAACTTCTACTTTGTTAACAAAGATGGCCTGCTAAATGCTCTTGCTACACATATTATTGGCTCAATTTCGACCGAATTAGAGTCGCTTGATGGCAAATTCAGCGGCTTTGAGAATTTCGCGCGGCGAATTCGCTATATCGCTACCGTAGCCGATCGTGGCGGCGCGACCTTTACGGCCTATATGCGGATCGCGGGCGATGCCGCCTTTCGTGAACCAGTGGCACAATTATTTCGGGATCGCCGGAGTCAGACGGTAGGCATATTTCGCGCGTCTATTCTGGCGGGTCAGGCCAGCGGTGATATTAGACGCGGGGTGGATGCCGATCAAATCGCGGAGGTGGCCTATGACTTTGTAAGGGGTCATGTCGACCGGCAGGTCCTCGACCGGGATAATATATCTCGTACGGATTTCCGTTTCGTCGTCGAAGGCTTCATCGAGTTGCTTCGCGCCCAGCTTGCCGTTCGAAAGCGGGTCACCAAGCAGGTGGCGTCCCCCGAGCATAGTGAGTGATCCAGAGAGGGCGCTTCGGCTGAAGCTTATACTCTCAAAAGCAGAGCTGGTCGGCCCATTTGGCAGCGGCGTAAGGTGACCTAGCGGGCGGTGAAATCGCCAGGTCGTCGCTGGGCAACGGCACGTAGGCCTTCTTGATAATCGGCAGTCAGGAACAGCTTCTCCTGCTCCTTGGCTTCATGCGCCATGCGATCGGTAACTGAGGCGGCCAGTCCGGCCCGAAGCGTCGCCCGCGTCGCGATGACGGCGAGTGGAGCGTTTTCAGCAAGTTCTCTTGCCAGTGCGAGTGCACGATCGCGTAGTTCCTCCGGTCCGACCAGACTGTCGATCAGGCCGATGCGGAAAGCCTCCTCTGCCCCTATGCGTCGACCGGTGTATAGCAATATTGCGGCATGCTGTTTACCGACAACAAGCGGGAGCGTGTGCGTCAGGCCAAAGCCCGGATGGATACCAAGTTTGACAAAATTCGCCGAGAAGCGTGCGTCCGCAGTAGCGATACGAAAATCGGCAAGCAGCGCCAAACCGAGCCCCGCGCCAATCGCCGCGCCCTGAATCGCGGCAACGACTGGCTTGCGTCCGGCGAACAAACGTGATGCTGCGGCATAAAAGCGCCTTGCGGTGTCGCCGCTGCCTTCGTCGCGGGAAAAATCGGCGCCAGCGCAGAAGGACTTTCCCTGACTGGCCAATATGATGCAACGGACCTCGGGTTCGGCGTCCAGCCGCCCGATGCAATCGGCCAATTCCGTCAATATTGTCGCGTCGACGAAATTATGCGGGGGCCTGAACAACTCCACCACCGCAACGTGGCCGTCCAATGTGACTGAAATTTCCTGCGTCATGCTGGACATAGCTAAACTCTCCTACTTTCCGGCTCGATTGCGCCGGAATGCTCTCGACCGACGGCCAGCATATCGACGCGCACAGTGCAGCGATTCTCATTATATCAAAAGTCGTTGCCGCTTTCGAATTAAGCTGATAAAACTTGCTGAGTGTCAAGTTATTTTGAGTCGAGCGCGCGGATGAGCGGGCCGGTGATGAGAGGAGTTTTCATGTTTGATCTGCTTATTCGCAATGCGACGATCATCGACGGCACGGGCGCGCCGGGCTTCGGCGGAAATGTCGGGGTCAGGGATGGGAAAATCGCCTATATCGGGCCGCAAGAAGAGGAAGCGACGAGCGTCATCGACGCTGGCGGGCGGCTCCTCACGCCAGGCTTTATCGACACCCACACGCATTATGACGCGCAGATTACCTGGGACCCTTGGCTCCGGCCCCATACGCGTCACGGTGTTACCACCTTCATCTGCGGTAATTGCGGCTTCGCGCTCTCGCCCTTGTCGGAAGGATCGTTGGACTATCTTGTCCCGATGCTCGCCAAGGTGGAGGGCATTCCGCATGATACGCTGGTTCATGGTGCCAAGATCGACTGGTCCAGCACGGGCGAGATGCTCAAGGGTTTCGAGGGTCAGGTAGGCGTCAATGTCGGCTTTATGACCGGTCATTCGACCCTGCGCGTCAATGTAATGAAGGATCGCGCGCATGACGAGCAGGCGACGCGCGAAGATATCGAAGCGATGAAAAGCCAGTTGCGCCAGTCGCTCAGCGATGGCGCGATGGGCTTTTCGTCGAGCCACATCGAAACCCATGTCGACCATGAGGGCGAAGACGTGCCGTCGCTTCATTCACCGCATGAGGAACTGCTGGAACTCATGTCCGTCGTGAAGGACTATGAGGGCACAATGGTGGGCTATGTGCTGACCGGCTACAAACCAGACGAGACAGCGATGCGCAAGATGGCGGAGGTGAGCCTGGCGGCGAACCGGCCTTATGCATGGCCGCTGCTCGTGCCCGGCCTTCATGCGGAAGACATGATGGACGCCAAAATGGCGGCGACCGACGCCGCGCGCAACATGGGTGCCGAACTGCGCGTTCAGGCGCCTTCATGCCCTGTTGGTGTCTACATCAATTTTAAGAACGGCCTTGGCTTTGACATGTTTCCAGGCGTCTGGAAGGATGTCTACCGCAAGGATCATGCGGGCCGGGTCGCCGCCTTCGCAGATCCAAACATGCGCAAGCAACTGGAAGAGGACGCGGGCAAGCTGCCCCCGGGCGCGAATGGCCAGTATCGCGCGAAGTTCGAAAATTATGAGGTGCAGGGCGTCAGGTCCGCGCAATATCAGGCGTATGTCGGCCGCAGCATGGGCGATATTGCCAAGGAAGAAGGGCGCAGCGCCTTCCAGATAATCCTCGACATGGTCGTCGCCGATGACCTTGAAACGGTATTTGTGCCGCGCGATCCGGCGGTCGATGAACTGGCTATCTGGAAGGATATCGTGCGGTGCATGCGCGACAGTCGCACGCTGTGGGGTGGCGATGATGGCGGCGCGCATCTCGACGTCTTGGAGGCCTATTCGCACAGCACGCGCTTCATCGAGTCCGCCGTCAAGCAATATGGGCTGATGTCGATCGAGGAAGCGGTCCATAATTTCACCCAGGTGCCTGCGCTGTTCATAGGCCTTCGTGATCGCGGAACCATCGCCGTTGGCAACCATGCGGATCTGGTGCTGATGAATCTCGACAAGGTCCAGATCACCCCGGTTGAATTCCGCGCGGACTTCCCCGCCAATGGTGAGCGACTCTATACGGGCGCCGAGGGCATTGATTATGTCATCGTCAACGGCACGCCGATCATCGCCGAGGGCGAATATACCTGGGCCAAGCCGGGCCAGGTGCTGCGCGCAGGTAAGGACAGCTACACCGTCGATATTCGGCAGGGCGCCAAGATTACGCAAGCGCCCCTTCTCGCGGCGGCGGGCTGAGCGAACGGCAGTTTCTGCGCGACCACATGGAAAGACAATTGATGAAAGCTATTCGCGTCACCAAGCCGGGCCGGTATGAAGACCTGGAACTGATCGAGGAGCCGACGCCCGAGCTTGGGCGGCGCGATGTGTTGATCCGTGTCCGCGCGGCGTCCCTCAATTATCGCGATACGATCATCGCGAAGGGCAGCTACCCTGGGCCGCTCGCCCATCGCGTGGTGCCGGTTTCGGACGGTGCCGGCGATGTGGCCGCGGTGGGCGCCGACGTTACGCGCGTCAAGGTTGGGGACCGCGTCACCGCAAACTGCATCTGTGACTGGATCGGCGGTCCCAACATCGCCGAATATCGTGGCAATAGCATCGGCACCACGATTGACGGGATGCTTGCGGAATATGCCCGGGTGGAAGAGCGGGCCGTCATCCTCCTTCCTGATAGCCTGACGTATCAAGAGGCGGCCTCGCTGCCTTGCGCGGCTGTTTCGGCCTGGTCCGCTCTTCATATCGCCGCACCGCTTGCACCGGGGCAGACTGTCCTGATCCAGGGGACCGGCGGAGTCGCGCTGTTTGGCCTTCAGATCGCGCGCATGTTCAACGCGCGCGTGATCGCGCTGACCTCGTCTGAAGAAAAAGCGGAAAAGCTGAAGGCGATGGGTGCCGCTGCCGTCATCAACTATCGCGAGACGCCCGATTGGGAGCATCCCGTACTCGACCTCACCGACGGCAAGGGTGTCGACAAGGTCATCGAAATCGGCGGTTCGGGAACGATCAATCATTCGGTGGCTTGCACCCGCGCCGGCGGCGAGATTGGGCTGGTGGGCTATGTCACGGGCACAGAAGGCGGCGTGTCGCCGATTGCGATGCAGATACGATCGGTCAATATCAAGCCGGTGTCGATCGGTCCGCGTCTCTCGTTCGAAGCCTTGCTTGCCGCGATGCACGCGACTGGCACGCGCCCGGTGATCGATTCCGTTTTCCCCTTCCTCGAATTCCGGGATGCGCTTCGTCACCTTGAAAGCGGCGCGCAGGTCGGCAAGGTCGTTATCGACGTGTCGCAATCATAAGATAACCGGGAAAGTTATTTCCGGGCACGAAAGAGGATCACCCATATGACCATGACGGACGGGGCGACACTGCATCCGGGCTATACCGTGCCGGATGCTTATGGCTACCTCACGCCGCGCGCGGGGTTTGAAGTCGATCCTAATAGCCTCGGCGATTTGCCGGTTCCCGAACGCAATGCCATCGCGATCCTCTCATCCTATGAACCGGACGGACGGGGGAGGCTGGGCGCTTATGTAATGCCGATATTTTTCGACCCCGCTTATGGCCGCCTTACCCTCGCCGAGCGGGAATTCATCGGCGTCGTCGTTTCGGCGGTCAACCACTGCATCACCTGCCTGATCGTCCACACGCATCTGTTGGGCCGGTATATCGGCGATCACGGGCGCGCACGACGGATCGGCATCAATTACCGCCAGGTTACGCTGTCTGCGCGCGAGCGGGCAATCGCCGATTTCTGCGTAAAGTTAACCAGCCATCCCGGTCACCAGGAGCAGGCGGACATGCGACTGCTGCGTGATGCCGGGCTGGACGATGAGACGATCTATTATGTCGTCGAGCTTGCCGGACTGTTTAACCTGACGAACCGGACGACAGCTGCTTACGGGATGCGGCCTGACGATGATTTCGTGCGCGAAATCGCGCCGAGGCGCGAGTGATGGAAGAGCCGCAGACCCCGGTTCTCGTTGAACGACAGGAACATATTCTGATCGTTACGATCAATCGACCCGACGCCCGCAATGCGGTCAATGCGGCGGTGCACACGGGCCTCGGCAAGGCACTGGAACTTGCGGAAAATGATCCCGACATACGTGTCGTCGTGCTGACGGGCGCGGGGGACAAGGCGTTCTGCGCCGGTACGGATCTCAAGGCCATGGCGCGGGGCGAAAGCAACTGGCCGGAAGATCGCGAACAGAGAAGCTGGGGCTGGGCCGGCGTCGTCCGTCATCCGATAGGCAAGCCAATCATCGCGGCGGTCAACGGTTTCGCGCTGGGCGGCGGCACCGAACTGACACTGGCCTGTGACCTGGTGATCGCCGCAGACCATGCCGAGTTCGGCCTGCCCGAAGTCAAGCGCGGCATCTTCGCCGCCGCAGGCGGTGCATTCCGGTTGGTGCAGCAACTGCCGCCGAAGCTTGCTATGGAATTGCTCCTGACCGGCGACAGCTTTACGGCGGCGCGCGCGCTGGAACTGGGCTTCGCGAACCATGTCGTGCCGCTGGCAGACCTCATGCCCACCGCGTTGAAGATGGCGCGAAAGATTGCCGCCAATGCGCCGCTGGCGGTCCAGGCGAGCAAACGGATCGCCAAGGCTATCGTGGAGGGGAAGATCGCCTCCGACGCCGATTTCTGGGCCGCAAACAAGCGGGAAGGATCGATAGTCATGCGATCGGCCGACGCTCGCGAAGGCCCCCGGGCCTTCGCCGAAAAAAGGCGACCAAGCTGGCAAGGGCAGTAAACCGGGCAATCTATAGTAAAAGGGTGGATCGGGCGCGGCGGCTGAACGGATCGAGGCGGGGGTTCTCGTGACGGCGGTGCAAAAAGTGCCGCTAAGCAAGTTATCGAAACATAGCGATAAAAGCCGCGAGAAAATTACGACCCATTGATATCGTTGACCGGTGAGGTTTCTCGACCTTCAGCCAGCGGAGTGTAGGCTCGTTCCTGGGAGGGCCGAGTCGTGGATGCGCCCTTTCGACAATATCTTGGTTGCGAACGGTTTCCGGAGAATTAGCCGAACCCGAAGTCGCGCATTTCTTCTCGCTTTCCGATGACGACGGCGAGCCGTCCGCCGCCGACGACGACCGCTAAACCGGTTGGGTGTGGCGATACCGTTGCACGACGCCGTGCAACGGCGGAGTTGGCGCGACACCTGGCAGTGCGTTTGCGCTGCTACGATATCCTCGCCGACGAGCCCGCTGCGAGGTCGGGTACATTGCCGCTCTTCCCTGAAGCATGACGCACGCCACCTTCCGGGTTGAGCGCTGATGCTGGCTATATTTCTGCTTGCCGTCGCGGTCGTGCAGGGCGGCCAGTCCTTCGCCTGCACACCCGTCAGGGTCTGGGACGGCGATGGCCCGATCTGGTGTCGCGAGGGCCCACGGATCCGGCTCGCTGGGATAGCGGCGCGGGAGATTGATGGCTCGTGCCGCACGGGACACCCCTGCCCGCGGGATTGTCGCGCGCGACACGCTGGTGCGGTTGCTGGGTGGCGCGAATGGGCGGAGCGCCACAGGCCATATCCTTGTCAAAGGTCCGACACTCCAATGCCGATCGACTGGTAATGCGAAAGGGAATCGCACCGGTGCCTGGTGCGCCGCGCGAGCGATCGGCGATGTCAGCTGCGCCATGATTGCGAGCGGCACGGTGCTGCGATGGAGGCGCTACGCGGCGGACCACTGCCGCTGAGAGGACACGGAGGGCAATATCCTCGTTGAATGGCGCACAGGGCGCGGGTCTGCGGCGCATGGCCGGCTACGTGTCCGGCACGTTCCCATGTCAAATCTCGGGCGGCTCAGGCCATGCTCGAGGATGCGAAATGGCGACGGGTCAGCTGGCGGCGGGGAACGAAGGTAAGGCTGAGCGCCCGCTTCGTCGCCATGCGCGTGCGCGTGCGCATCGCCGATCGTCCGCTCCAGCGGATCGGCTCTGCAGGAGCCCAGCATATGCCCGGCGAAGACGCCTGGCTGGTGCGCGAGCATCGTTCGAACGGCGAGCGCAAATACTACCTCTCCAATCCGCCTCCAGAGACCGAGATCCGCGAGCTGGCAGGTGCGATCAAGGGCCGCTGGATTTACGAACAAGCCCACCAGCAACTCAAGAAAGAGCTTGGCCTCGATCATTTCGAGGGAAGGTCATGGACGGGGCTGCATCGACACGCGCCCCTGACGATGATGGCCTGCGCGTTCTTGCAAACAAGAAGGCCCGCTCAGGCGGGCCGGCAAAAAGAGTCTCCGCGCCGCCACCTCAACCCAGCCTGCCCAGCAGTCCGCCAAGCCATCCTTGATCGCCTGGCGCGCTCGCCGCCAAGCCATTGCCCTCACTGCAGAGGCCGTCTGCTGAACCAACCCAAACTTTACCAAAGTAGTGCTAGCAGTTCGCGCCGCACCTTACGCCGGAATAATCCGCCGTGAGCGCAAAGGGACACATTTGGGTCAGGGCCCATTTGCCAAGTAACACGCTAAAATGGGCCTTTCGTCATTGGGCCGGCGCCTAACTAAAAATCTTGGACCTTACGGCGGACGATCTCCGATTGAGCGAATTGCGGCGCCCACGAACGTTTGAATCGTGGACCATGCAGGTGCTTTAACAGCGGCCGCTCTTGATAAAGAGTGCCGCTTAGGCTTCGCACGCATCATCCGCTACCCCTCCATTTGCTATAAATCCACAACGTATTGTTTCGGGAAAATCATAGGAGGGGACCCCAATGCGGTCATTTCGCGTGCGATCGATCAGAATCGTTTTGTTAATCTCAGCGTTAACGCCGGGCACGACTTGGGCGCATCAAGCAACGCAGCCCGAGCCAGCCGCTGGTCCGGATGGCCAAGCCATGTCGCCCCAGACGGCGGTCGGGTCAATAGGTGACATTATAGTTACCGCCCAGCGCCGTTCTGAGCGATTGCAGGATGTTCCGATCGCGATCCAAGCGTTTGATTCTGCTGCACTCGAACAATCGGGGATCGCTCGGCCGGATGACCTTCCAATGATAGTTCCTGCCATGACCTTCAACCGCTCAGCCGGGGGCTCGGTGCCGTATATCCGCGGCATCGGCGGCAACGATGCGACCGCTGGCCAAGAAGCACCTGTATCCACTTACGTGGACGGTGTGTACATCCAAAGCCTTTATTCAAATAATCTCGCACTTAAAAACATTGCGCGAGTTGAGGTGCTCAAGGGGCCACAAGGAACACTATTTGGCCGGAATGCAACAGGCGGTTTGATCCACATCATCACCAAAGATCCATCATCGACTCCATCGGGTGAGTTCGAAGTCAGCGCTGGAGACCACCAAACATACACGACCAGCGGATATGCCACGAGCGGGATTACCGCTAATCTCGCTGCCGACGTTTCCTACTATGTGCGAAGGCAAGAAAAGGGTTATGGAATAAATTTAACCACAGGAACCGACACCAATTTCAACAACGAGTATCTAATCCGTTCGAAGTGGAAATATACAGGAGATTCGACGTCGCTAACGCTAATCGGCGATTATACTCGTATCGAGTCTGCGCAGGGTTTGAACAGAAATCTATTGCCAGGCGTAATCGGCGCGGCAGGAAACCGATCTTCAGGTAGATATTACGATACTAATAACAATTTGGACTTCGTACGCAACACAAAAGCTTATGGGGGATCACTACAGATCGACCACGATTTTGGCGATGCCAATCTAGTCTATATCGGGTCTATCCGCAGAGATCGATCGTCGATCGTAGCGGACACTGATGTTGGTCCTGCAGTCGTTGCCTATTTTAGAAGCAATTTCTTTACAAACACCATGAGCCATGAGGTAAGACTCAGTTCAGATACGAGTGGGCGCAGCAGCTGGATCGGCGGCCTGTATTATTTGAACTCAAAGGGTGGACCGCACCTCAGAGTATTCGCTGGTCCTGCGGCATTGCTTGTTAGCAACCTTGTTGGCCAAGTCAAAACCGATTCCTACTCGATATTTGGTGAATACGCTCTCAAGCTCTTTGGTCAAGGCCGTCTGACTATAGGTGGGCGCTACACAATCGACAAAAGAGAAGCGTCAGGATCATCCAACGGCGTGACCACAATGCGTCCAGATCTAGAAAAAACATTTAAGGAACCTACGTATAGAGTGGTTTACGATCACCATATTAATGACGATGTGATGGTGTTTGCCAGCTATAATCGTGGCTTCAAAAGTGGGAATTACAACCTTCAGCCAATATCCGCTCCTTTTGATCCAGAAACGCTCGATTCTTATGAAGTTGGTACTAAAACCAGCTTCATGAACGGTAAGTTAAGATTTAACGCCTCTGCCTTTCACTATAAGTATAAAAACCTGCAGGTTCGCATCACTCGGGGATTTACAACTTCGACTTTTAATGCTGCAGCTGCTGAGGTAAATGGGATGGAGGGCGACCTTTCTTTTAGTCCTTTCGCGGGGCTAACATTCAATGCCGCGGCGGCCTATGTCGATTCGAAATATGTATCGTTCCGAAGTGCGCAGTCATTTGTCCCTGTCAGCAGTATTCTTGCGCCAGGGCAACGTTGCCCTGGTGTCACGACCGGGGCTGCACCGACCGGCGGCAATTGCATCGTGCCCGCAGACGCCACTGGTAAGCCGCTTATCAGATCGCCAAAGTTCAGCGGTAATCTAGGCGTGACTTGGGAACAACCGCTCGCGAGTGGAAATCTCACGTCCACGGTGCGGATCTCCTATCGTGACGGATTCAATTGGGAGCCTGATGGGCGCGTTCCAGAGCATAACAACACGCTCATAAACGGTAGCATCGTTTGGAAGACCGCCGACGAAGGCTTGGGCATTGGCATTCGGGCCGAAAACCTTCTTGCCTCGAGATATCAGATCCTCGGTGGATCGGTAGAAGCAGGAGATTATTATTCTGCCGGAAGTCCGAGGACGTACAGCGTATTTGCCGAATTCAAGTTCTAGAGCCAATAAGGCCCTAGCCCGTTAAGTCGTATTATCATAACAATAATATTTAACTGTGACATGGCTGCGGTTGGTATATTAAATGCGCGGAAATAGTGAGCGGTTTTGCTATCCGGAGACGATTTGTCCGCCGATCGGGATCACTGGATATTGTGATTCTGCCGGCTTTCACTGGTAACTGGATAGTAAGCTCAGCTCGCAAGCGTGAATCGTTAGCGATCGATCAAAATGCCGCTTCGGGTGCTGTAAGATGACTGTGGTCGAGAGAAGCGAGGAAACAGACTTGGCAAACGGGTAATCTTAGCTTGGGAGTAACACGTAGTGATCGTTAACGGGAAATCTGTGAACCTCGATACAGATGCAGACGCTCCGCTCCTTTATGCTTTACGCAACGAACTGGGATTGCGGGGAAGCCGTTTCGGCTGTGGCGAAGGAAACTGTGGCGCCTGCGCCGTTCTCATCAACGGACTTGATGAGCAATCGTGCCAAGTAACCGTTCGCCAGGCAGCAAATCGCTGCATCACTACGATTGAAGGCTTGATCGACGACGCAGGAATTCCGGGCCGCGTACAGCAGGCTTTGATCCATCATCGTGCGGGACAATGTGGCTATTGCTTGTCTGGCATTGTCATGCGAATCGAAGCCGCCCTGATGGTGGGCGCAACTCGCGGGGGCATTGTTAAACGCCTGAACGGGAATCTTTGCCGCTGCGGTTCCCATGTGCGTATACTTCGCGCGGTCGACAGCCTGCTCGAAGAGCAAGTTTCATGACCAAATTAGGTCTAGTTACGCACCCGCTAATCGATAATTGGGTGTCTTTCAAGCTGCCTGGGCAAGTTCAGTTGCGCATCGGCAAGGTTGAGTTCGGCCAGGGCATCGGGACGGCTATCGCGCGGATCGCGGCGGAGGAGTTGGATGTCGATCCAGTCAGAATAGATATCATAGCCGGTGACACCCATCTGACCCCCAACGAGGGGTTCACTGCGGGAAGCATGTCGATCGAGCTATGCGGTGCCAGCATACGCGGGGCGGCGTCTGCCGCGCGCCGGCTGCTCGCTGGCGCGGCGACTGTGCCACCCGAAGCCATCGTAGATGGCTCCTTCATGATTGGCGGGACGTGCACCGGTGAAACATATTGGACGATTGCACCGAAGGTTGATTTGCGCCTCCCGATTGCCGATTGGGCAAGTCCGAAATCTGCAAACCATTATCGGCTGATCGGCGCGGATGGAGGTGGTATCGACTTGCGTGCCGCCCTTATGGGCGCGGCATATATTCATGACATGATGTGGCCAGGCCTGCTTCACGCCCGCGTGGTTCGAAACGCCGATTTCACTGCGCGCTTAGGAAAGATTGGGCACCTCGTGTTGCCGCCCGGCGTGCAGCTTGTTCATGATGGTGCATTCGTCGGCATCATAGCGCCTCGCGAGGATCAGGCGGTCCTTTTCGCTCAGCGAATTGCTGAAAGGATAGTGTGGTTGGTGGCTGATGATACGCGTCCAGATCCACTTCGCCAGATAGCCCAGGCAGCGGCGCTCCACCAGATGGACAATGTCGAGGAGGTTGGTGGCAGCGGGTGCCAACTGACGGTCGTCGCCAGCAGAGATTTTATTGCGCACGCGTCGATCAGCCCAAGCTGCTCGATCGCACTATGGGAGGATGACCATCTCACGGTATGGTCGCACAGTCAGGGCGTATTCTCCCTGCGAGGGGCACTGGCCGCACTGTTCGCAATCGAAGAGACCCGCATTCGAGTCATTCATGCGCGGTCCTCAGGCTGCTACGGCCATAATGGCGCCGACGATGCGGCTGCAGATGCCGCGATGTTGGCGCGCACAGTTCCGGGACAACCCGTTCGACTGTTATGGACGCGTGCCCAAGAACTGACCTGTCCGCCGCTCGGTCCGGCAATGCGGACTCGCATCGTAGCGCATCTTGATGATGCCGGAATGATGAAATCTATGCACGCACAGATCGTCAGCGGATCGCACGGGCGCCGCCCCGGCAGCGCAGGCATCAACTTGCTCGCGGGCTATCTGCGCGAAGATCGCGTCACCCAAGACATAGTCACCGATCCCCCGTCGGCGGTAGGCGGCGGCGCCGATCGCAACGCGCTCACAGGTTATGCAATCGAGAATATTTCCGCGGCGAAGGAGATTGTTACCGCGCCGCAGCTGCGGACATCTTCACTTCGTTCCCTGGGCGCGCATGTCAACATTACGGCAATTGAATCGATGATGGATGAAGCTGCGGCTGTGGCCGACATGGATCCAATCGCCTATCGGCTCTTGCATCTAACGGACCCCCGTTGTCGGGCGGTCATCGAGCGCGTGGCAAAGATGGCGTCGTGGCCGCGCGCGAATTGCGGCATCGGCTATGCGCAATATAAGAACAAGGCGGCCTATTGCGCGGTGATCGCCCAAATCGAACTGGCTGTGCAGGTTCAGGTAACGCAAGTTTGGTGCGCCGTCGATGCCGGGCTCGCGATTGATCCAGACGGCATAATTAACCAGATTGAAGGCGGCATTATCCAATCAATCAGCTGGACCTTGAAAGAATCAGCGCCGCTTGCAAATGGCGTGCCGGTGGCGGAGAATTGGGATGACTATCCCATACTTTGCTTCGATGAGATCCCGGAAGTGTCTGTAGAACTCATCGATTGCCCGGACGAGCCAAGTCTGGGTGTGGGGGAAGCGTCAGTCGGGCCTGCCGCGGCGGCCGTGACCAATGCGATCGCGGCGACTGTGGGGGTTCGTGTCGCATCAATGCCGATCACACGAGACAAAATTGTCGGGGCTCTCATCGGAGAAGGATAAAAGGTTGATAGACGTCCACACCCATGTTCTTCCCCGGCGATACATGGCCTTCCTGGCGAAACAAGGAATATCGAGGCCGCAAAGATTACCGCCACCCTCCGACGCACCGCCAGGAAATCGGATGACGCCATGGAGTGATTCTGCGGAAGACGTTGACATGCGGATCAATCTCATGGATCACGCGGGAGTTCGCCAGCATATACTTTCGCCGACATTCGCGCCCTATCTCGAAGACAAAGCAGCTGCTGCCACTGCGGCCCGCCTCGTCAATCGTGAGATTGCCGCCCTCGTCGTGAAAAAGCCGGATCGGTTCCGCAGTTTTGCGTCGCTGCCCTTGCCGCATATCGATGAAGCGCTCGCCGAGATCGATTACGCATTTGATGTGTTCGGCATGGATGGAGCTACGATACAATGTTTCGTGGGTAACCGCTCGGCCACCGATCCCCTTTTTGAGCCTGTGTATGCCGAGCTGAACCGCCGGGGGGCGGTGCTATTCCTGCATCCTTGCGTCAATGGTTTGTGCTCCAAATTCGTGAATGATCCAAGCCTAGAGCTGTCGCTCGGCCCACCGCTCGAGGACACTGTGATTGCGGTCCACTACATGATCTCCACGATTCCGAATCGCTATCGAAACTTGAAAATCATTATCCCACATCTTGCTGGCGGTCTGGCAATGCTGCTGCGCCGTCTCGACAATCAGCTTCCACTCGTAGCGTCACTAGCCGAGCCACCCAGCATTACCGCCAGGAGAATGTGGTATGATAGCTGCTGTCACGGCTCTTCGGCAGCAATGAATGCCGCAATTGAGGCTTTCGGTGCCGATAGGATTGTCCTGGGAAGCGATTATCCCTTTCTAACGCCGCACGAGACTTATGGCGAGACAATTGGGTTTCTTGCACGGCTCGGCCTTTCGGATTCAGCCCTCGAACTTGTTTTGCGCGGCAACGCGGAGGCGTTGTTGAGACAGGAGCGTCGGCCTAGTGCGGAACCGGCCTGCTTCAGAGCAGCACCGTAGCGCGGACAGATCGGGTCGCGTTGCTGATGAAAAACAGTTGAAGGTGACGGCATTCGTCAGAACATACCCTGACCGTCTCGGCGGAGACATAATGGCAGAGGTTCATCCGCAGCTTCGATTCCAGTCAAGCGTTGGATGAATGATAGCCCTTCGATCTAGCAGGATGGCATCACCGGTGGGCCAGCAAAGTGGTTTCGTTCGAGGAGACCGTCGGATTGGGTGTGGCCGATGATCGGCTCGATGGCGTTGCGGCGCCGCAGCTCGGGTGATCGTGGGCGACGTGATGCCGCGGGTGTGGGCGATGTAGACCTTTGCCTTGCCGCCGTGCTTGTGGCCAAGATAGTCGCAATCGACGTAGGCTCGTTCGACAGCGGTGCCGGTCAGGCGCTCGATCTAGTCGATCTGCCCTGCCAGGGTGTGACCATCTAGGGGCTGCTCGGTAGCGCTTGCATGCCGATGATGAACTGCCCGCCGGCCGTGCGCGCGTTGGTGACCGTAATCGAGATCTTCATCCCGAACTCGTAGCTGGCCTGGCCTTGCCCATGGCGATGCATTCCACCTGGGGGCGTGGAGGGTATAGAGTTTGGCGGAATCGTCGGGCTTCTGGACGAGGATGCTTGCGACCCGCTGGCGGGCGACCGCAAAGGCGGCTTCAAGCGCTTCGTCCCGCGATCTTGCGGCCAATGTCGCGGTCGAGCCGCCCCAGCCAGGTCCGCAGCTTCCGCAGCCAGCGCACCGCCTGTTTGTGGCCCCGGCCATTGATCAGCCGGGACACGTCGCGGCGCGCCCGCCGACCCACGCGCAGAAACCATTGGCGCAGCTTGATGCCGTGTTTCCTGGCAAGGCGATTACCCTCCAGCGTAAAAATGCCCTGTTCACAGGTCATGAACCGGCGAAATGAGAGATCGAGACGCCATCCATCCGGCGTGATCGAGGGCAGGGATAAGAGGGGCAGCGTTCCGCCTGTCAGCGCATCCCGGGCCAGCATTTGACTTGCCCTGTTTGGCAACCTGAATCGCGGCATCGCGGTCGAAAGGCTGATGGTCATGTTCGCAAGCGAGGCGGCGAGACGGTAGCCCGCCCCGCAGCAGTCGCAGATATCAGCACCGCTCTCTCACATGCCTGCAAGCAGCGTTAGCACAGAGGGCTGGCACGCATCGTGTCATGGCTCAATGATTAATTACAACCACAGCCTAGGCAGCGCCCGCATCGGGGTCGAACTGAAGCGCTACTCGCTCGAGCGTCGCGCGGGCACTTTCAGCCGACCGTCGGGCCTGTTCAGGTGAATGACCAAACATGTTCATGGCGAATTCCTCCAGACTAGCGCCGGCTTCCTCATCTTCGCGCAGTCGCTGGTAGCCTCTTTGGGTCGCGGGGCGTGCCATGACCGCCGCAGACCAACGCGCGATGTTTGGATATTCGTCGATTGAGTCGAGGCCGGCACACACTCGCGGGCGCTCCTCGGTCCAGGGATAGCAAGCGATATCAGCGATGGAATATTCGCTCCCACCTACAAACTCATGCGATGCCAGCCGCTGATCGAGAACGCTATAGAGGCGCCGGGCTTCGCGGGAGTAGCGGGCATGTGCATAGGTGGTCTCGGGTGAAAACATATTGAAATGCGCGCACTGGCCCATCATCGGCCCGAAACTGGCTGCCTGCCAGAAAAGCCACTTTAGCACTTCAGCGCGTCTGTGCGCATCATGCGGAATCATCACATCGAGCTTCTCCGCCAAATAAAGCAGGATCGCACCCGATTCAAACACGAGAATCGGTTCGCCCCCGCCGAGCGGCTCGGGGTCGCGAATTACCGGAACTTTGCTGTTGGGCGAAATCGCGACAAACTCCGGCGTGAATTGCTCGCCCGCACCCACATGGACGACGTGCGTTCGATACTGAACGCCAGCTTCCTCAAAAAACATCGATATTTTATAGGTGTTCGGCGATTTGTGAAAATAGAGATCGTACATGATAGTAAGTTCCGTCTTTCGGATGGTTGGTTGTCATGCGGAGCGCGGGTTCTTCGTCAGCGCTGGAATTACGGGCAGAATCGCGGCAGGCTCGTCATTCATTTCCGTTGGAGACTATGCGGTCGGCGGCCTCGAGGCACGGATGGGCGCTTTACGGTCGCAACAACCTGTTCAAAATGTAAGCGGAGCCTCGGCCCCACCTTGTGTTTGCGCGTGCGGACTGGCTTGATCCCGTTGATCTTCATCAAGCGCCCGACCCGGCGCTCGCCAACATCGAGCCCAATCTCTTTTAACTCCATTGTCATGCGAGGACGACCCCTTCGACTGCCCGCCTACGGCAGGCGCTCTGGATAAACTACGCAGCCAAGGCTGAGGCGGTATTGCTCCCGAATATGCGCCAGCACTTTTATGTCCGTGCGCGCACGTTGGCTGATCGGTCGCGAGCGCCAGGATCGATAGCCGCGCTCGCTGACAAGCATGACACGGCAGAGCAGTTCAACAGGCCAACGATGACGCCAGCTATGCACGAACGCGAACTTCACGGCCTTTGGCTCGCGAAGAACTGCGTGGCCCCTTCGACAGGCTCAGCAACCGTATTGGGTGTCAAGCGATATTGGCCCATGGTTTATCCTGCTGGACGATGGCGTTTGCAATGATGAGGAGTCTTCGCATGGCGGCGGTGATCGCGACCTTTGAGGCTTTCCCTTCAGCGCGGAGGTGCTGATAGAAGGCACGGATGATTGGATTGAAGCGGATGGCGGGCAATGTTGCCATATAGAGCGCGCATCTGACCGAGAGTCGTCCGCCGGTAATATGCGCCTGACCGCCACTGGCCGCTGTCACGGTTCATAGGAGCGACGCCGGCAAGGGCTGCGATCTGCTTTTTGTCAGTGATACCAAGTTCGGGGAGTTCGGCGATCAGCACAGCCGCTGTCGTGGTGCTAATGCCTGGAATGGACTCCTGCA
Source organism: Sphingobium fluminis (assembly GCF_037723805.1). NCBI lineage: Bacteria > Pseudomonadati > Pseudomonadota > Alphaproteobacteria > Sphingomonadales > Sphingobiaceae > Sphingobium > Sphingobium fluminis. The sequence continues at coordinate 32,032 of NZ_JBBJUK010000008.1, read as the reverse complement.
GCATAGCTTTGCGCGCGAGCGTGGCATCGGCCGCGATTTCACCCCTTATGCGCGCACTTCCCACTCCTCCCGCAGCACACGGTTCTCTAGGCGAAGGCGTTCATTCTCACGCGCCAAATCTGCTTGCGGCGCTGCGACCAGGTCAGATGGCCGATACCGTGACACCCATGCCCAGCGTCGACTTCCCTATCCCCAAATCCGATGCAATCCGGTCCCGGGGCAACCCGCTGGTCAGTGCAATCCGCACCGCCTTATGCTTGAACTCCTCTGTATGCTTGATCATCTCGTCGAGCAGCGCGGCAGCACCGGTATAATCGCTGTGCTGGCCAGCGGTCATGAAGAAGCTGAGCGGACGACCGTTTGCATCGGGGACAGCATGAAGCTTCGTGTTCATACCTCCTTTGTCCGGCCAATTAGCCGTTCAAGCCCCCTTGAGCATCTTGTGCGGACCATAGTCCTTCGGCGCATCCCGCCATCTGACCCGTTGTGATTGACGAAAATGATCCCCCTCAACACCCGCCGATCATCGACCCGCGACCTGCCGTGGCTCTTGGGAAATACGGTTAAAGCCGCGCCATTTGCTCGTCCGTCAACCAATACGGGTCGCTCATGCTCAGTCTCCTGACGGACCCTGAATCAGGCCGTGCCTCTCAGATCAATTGGTCCTGACCCTAGCCATAGCGCGCGCCGTCTTGCTCTTACGAAGGCAGAGTACTGAGCCATAATTCGATTTTATTTGCTTCACCCCGGGTAACAATGGCGAGCAGGATAAGAGCAACCCCAAGAATGATCTCTCCTCTCATGGTGGTGAAATCGAGTTCACACCGACACCATTCGATTGTACCCTCTGCCAGCTGTGTAGAAAGAAGCGCGGCGACCGTCTCATTGCTAAGAGCAGTCTGTTTAATTTGACCATTACGCGCCATGATATCGAGCCATGAACAGAAAATATCATTAATTCTGGACGTCAATTTTAATTTTCGCTCGCGTCCGGATTTTGTATCGAATAAATTCTTCATCACTTGTTTATAATAACGCGGATATATCTCCATCGCACGAGAAAGAACATCAACATAAGCCAATATAGGCAATATGCCTTCCGTTTCAGACTTTTGGAGTGCAAGCCGCCATTTCGCATCTATGCCTTCTTCGATCGCATAGTGTAAAACATACTGCCGTCTACCGATCAAATTATAGATTGTCGGAGGAGTAACGCCCGCGCGGCGCGCTAGAGGGCGAACGTTTACATTGTCGAAGCCCCGTTCTTCAACCATAGAGCGGGTCGCCGCTAATATTCTTGCGCGCCGCCAGTCTTTTGTCGAGCCATATTGGCTGCCGTCGTTGCCGGCGCAACTCGGCAAAAAAACAGCACAAGGGTTCAGCATAGATGAATCCGGCGCAACCGCCTGTCCATCGTGCGAGAATATAAAAGGTATGGGGGAGGGCGCTTCGTTCCGGGTAACCATAATCATTCCTCGCCAATACAAGTATATCGTTTTATCATTCTGATACTAAATCAATACGTTATATAATTTCTCACTAGCTATTAACATTTTCATTCATAAGGTTGTTATTGTGTCATCCAGATCTCGATCTGCGCTCTTTCAGAATCGTCCATTAGCCCCATAAGCACGGTGCCCATGCCTACTGCGAGGTTATTTTTTAATAGCTCGATAGTAATTTCTCCCTCGCTCCAAGGTGCAACTACTGTGAGAATGGTACGGCTGATAAGAACCGCGACGGTCTTTAGGCATACCCTTCTGCCTATGCGCCCGTCACGTTCGAGTTGAGCAAGCCAGGACAGCATCGCCGTCCTAGATCGCTGTGTTATAAGCCGAGATAATTCGCTGTCCGCCTTTTCATGAACGATGGCATGTATCGAGTGGCGGGAATAATCTTGAGAGCGCGAAAGCCCGTTCAGGATGGTATCTGCATAAGCCAATATGGGGTTTATTCCGGTTTTTCGGGACAACATCGATGCGAAGGCGACCTTCATTTGCTGGCCTTCCGCGATCGCCTCGCGGAGCACGGCGGCCCTATTTCCGATCAGATTGTAAATCGTTGGGGGTGTTATACCGCTCCGCTCGGCCAAATCCCGCATTGACACGCCGCTGTAGCCCCTATCTGCAATCATCTGGCGCGCGTTGGCAAAAATGCATGCACGCGACCGCATTTGCCTTATATGCTCGCTGCCCGCGCCCGGCGTACCGTCTCGATCCTGCCTGTTGAGCAAGACGGCTCCAGGCGATAGCAATGCGAAGTCCAGATGGTCGCATCCCGGGTTCAGCGTAATTCCTGCGAGGGCCGGAGCGCCTTTTATGGGTGCATACTCCAAATTCACAATGATTTTATCCCCTCTTCGTCAATACACCGCAAGTCCTTCCGCTCTGCGAGTCACGCTGGCTTATTCGCTCCTCGCCCGATGGACAGGCAACTTTGCCGGCTCCGTAGCACCAATGGGCGGGCTGCCGGCCGATGAGCCAACACTTGGCTTGTCTCGCCTTTCGCCCCAATAAATTTTATCAGGGCTCGCGATCACAGCATGGAACTAGGCAGATATCTTCATTCAATTTGCATCGACAATTGCACAGTCTCGGTCGGCCTCGCCTTTTGCACCATCCTCTGTGCTGCAAGCTCTCTTGTCTCGCGATGTAGCCAAATGAGCAGATGGGACGGTACGGTACGGGGCTAGGCTGCAAGAAGCGGCGAAGACGGGAAAGGTCGAACTGCATCTTACTCGTTCGGGTCATGGGAGGGAGGACCAGTTCGTGCAGCGGCCATCTCTCGCAATCGCCGCGCGGGAGCAGAAATTTAACAGGTCATCGCGACGCTAAAACGAAAGGGGACGACGCCGACCCCGGCGCGCCATAACATGCATTTAAGACGCATCGGTCTAATCTGCCGGTAATGAAATATAGGCGGATTTTGAGCGCATCTCCTTTGCCAGCGATTTCTCAAATTTGCGGTCAAGGTACCGAGCGTCGATGCAAAAATAGAGGATAAGACGTTGATGCAAGATGAGGTGGAAAGGTTGGTCGCGGTTCAGGCAATCCAACAGGTGATTTACCAATATTGCCGCGCGATGGATCGTATCGATCATCAACTGGGATATTCAGTTTGGCATAGTGATGGCATTGCCGACTACGGAGCCATTTTTCAAGGCACAGGGGTAGAATTCATAGATTGGGTTTGTGAATATCATAGGAAGCTACAGGCACAGTTCCATCGAGTTTCAAATATAACCATAAATATAAATGGGAGAAAAGCTTGTAGCGAGACCTATGTGAAATCGACCCTGTACTTCGTCGAGGGCGAAGAGAACGTGCTGCGCACGGGCCACGGCCGCTACCTAGATACATGGTCCTGCCGGGATGGGCGGTGGGCTATTGATGTTCGCTCGTTTGTTCTGGACTTTGTCGTCACGGAGGTACCGAAGGCAGTAAAGCTCGGCTCGTCGACGCGCGACGTGGGAGACCCCTCATACGCAGTTCTCAGCGAGGCCTCGGACGTGCGATAGGTGTCGAGCTGCGCTGTCATCCCAATGAGTACAGGCGAGCATGGATCACGCCAGAGCATCCCGATATGGCCTCGGTGAGGAGCAAATCTCATTTGGTTTAAACTGATTACGATAGCTATTGAAATGCGCTATCTAGTCCTATGGCGCAATCAGAGTTGTTTCAGTTTGTTTAATAGGCGTTGGCTCGCTTCATTACATAATGGACATGGCGCGGAGCGCCTACTTTTAGGCCTGTTAGCGCCGATATACGGAGTGTCTCTATGACGGAAAACAGCGACAAGGGCGTTACGATTCTAGCAGATGGATTGTGTTTCCCCGAGGGGCCAGTCTGGATGAACGACGGTACCGTCATCGTGACCGAAGTTGGCGCCGGGAAGCTGACGCGCATATGCCCTGACGGGCGCAAAGAAACGGTCGCGCTATGCAACGGTGGCCCCAATGGCGCGGCCATCGGACCCGACGGAATGCTTTACGTTTGCAATAATGGAGGCATGATCTGCTACGAGGCTGATGGAATCCTGTGGACGAAGGGTGAGCCTCTTCCGGACTATGACGGCGGATGGATCGATCGCATCGACCCGACCACAGGGAAGGTGGACCGTTTATATGACAAAGTGGAAGGTCGGCGCCTGGCGGGGCCAAACGATATTGTGTTCGACGCGGCTGGCGGCTTCTGGTTCACCGATTTTGGTAAACACAGCGGCCATTTTACGGAAAATGGCGGCATCTATTATGCCCTGCCCGATGGATCCTCGATAACGCGCATCATAGATGGACCGCGCTTCAATGGCATCGGTCTCTCGCCAGATGGAAGAACTTTGTACGCTGCGCTTTCATTTGAATCCCTGCTGGTGGGCTTTGACGTAACCGCGCCTGGCGTGCTGGATTTGAGCGGCGGTCCAGCTGGTCGGGCGGTGGGCCAGTTCAAGCCGCAACAGCATCCCGATTCTCTGGCGGTGGATGCCTTGGGCAATATTTGCGCAGGCTTGTGCATGGTTGACCCAGGGGTGGGCTCGGTTGATCCAAGGACTGGAAAGATTGTAGATCATGATTTTAATGACAAGCTTACAACGAATATCTGTTTCGGGGGTGACGACATGCAGGATGCCTGGGTCACGTTGTCGACCACAGGCTGTCTTGCGAAACTGCGTTGGAATACGCCGGGCCTGAAACTAGCATATTATGCGTAACCGGATGCTGGACTGGAATGCAATCGACCACGGGTTGCAGGCCGCCAGCGTAAATGAGCATGCTTTGACTGCGGAGGATATGGCGCTCCATCGCAACGCTGGCATGCTGACCGCGCCACTCGGCTTGACCCGCGACGTCGGGACATGATTGTCGCCGGGTTGGGCGCGGCGCGATGCATGGGGCGCTCATCTTGTCGATCTTACCGAAGTAGCGGTTTAGTCGACGGGCAGCTATATATGGACAGGTTCCGACGGCCGACGTGGAAGGGGCGCTATTGGAAGCAAGTGTTAGTCCGGCCTACGTGATCAAGAATAGAGACAAAGCCGCTTAGATTTACTGGCTGAAGGCGCGCGCCGCCGCCATAGCCAACACCGCGGGCAGTAGAGGTTGGCGATGCCGGTCGCGACCGCTAGGCGCTCGGTGTTGGCTAGGTTGAGAACCCATAAAGATGATTGATATGATATGATAAATATCCCGTTTCTGTAGGTTTGAGCAGGAGTGGGTATGTCGCGGCATTTGTTTTGGCTTTCGGATGAGGCGTGGGATGCGATCGAGCCGCACCTTCCGCATGGTAAGCCGGGGAAGCCGAGGGTGGATGACCGCACGGTGATCTCTGGTATTCTGCATGTGCTGAAGACGGGATGCCGCTGGCGCGATGTCCAGGCCGCCTATAGTCCACCGGCGACGATCTATAACCGCTACAATCGCTGGTCCCAGAGGCGCATCTGGCAGCGCCTGTTCGAGAAGGTTGCTGCGGCGGGGCCGGTCCCGAAAGAACTGTCGATCGATAGCAGCCATGCCAAAGCCCATCGCTCAGCAGCCGACTCAAAAAGGGGGAGAAGAAGCGATCGGCCGCTCACGCGCGGGCAGGACATGCAAGATCCACTGCTGGCCGGCGATCGCGGCAGACCGGTCGCCATGACTCTGACACCAGGCAATATCGCCGACATCAGCATAGCCATACCGTTGCTCGGTACGGTCACTCCGCCCAGGCGCCTGCTCGCCGACAAGGCCTATGATGCCGACAGCCTGCGCTCGTGGCTTGCTGCCCGAAACGTCAAAGCCGTCATACCGTCCACCGCGACCCGCCGGACACCGTACCCACTCGATCGCCGCATCTATCGACGGAGAAACGTGATCGAGCGCCTCTTCGGCCGCCTCAAAAACTGGCGGCGTACAGCCACTCGCTATGACCGGCACGCCGACAACTATCTTGCCACCATCGCTCTCGTCGCCATAGTCTCAGAATTGACCAAATGAGTCCCCAACCTAGTCTAGATCGCGCCGTGGGCGCCGATGATGACCGCGAGGACTATCGTAAGCGTGGACTGAGAACCGCGGTTCAGGCGGCTTCGGCGATTACATAATTATCTGGATGCCAGTTCCATGAGGCTACCGCCCCGGCGCCCCGAACTCAACCCGGTCGAAAACTTATGGCAGTTCATGCGCGACAACTGGCTGTCGAACCGCATCTTCAAATCCTACGACGATATCGTCGACCGCTGCTGCTACGCCTGGAACAAGCTCGCCGACCAGCCCTGGCACATCACGTCCCTCGGACTACGCCAACGGGCACATTGGCTCTGATCAATGCGCGTTGGTATTAGCGGCACTTTTCGCACCGCCGGCACGAAACCCTAAAGAGTGTCCCGGAACACTGTTCCGGGACACTCTTTAGCCTATTATAGGGATGTTCTAAAAGCGATACTCTGCCCTCAAGCCGTAGGTTCTCGGCCTGCCCGCCTGATAATAAACGCCGTGAGGCTGCGCCGTAGCACGATAGACTGCATATTTTTTGGCAAATGCATTATCGATATAGAAGCCGAGACGAAGATTGTTGCCTGGAGGGCTTACGTAACCAGAGAAATTGGCAATGGTATAAGCACTTTGCCGATCATAATTGAGTGGGCCGCCTGCATTGGGCGCGAAATCGAACGAGGTCCGATATTGGGCGACCCCGGCGAGGTTAGCGCTCCACGTGCCGATCGGAAACTCATAGCTCGCATTCAAGGACGCCTGGAAACGCGGTGCATGAACCGCGCGAACGCCGTTCAGATTGGTGATGGCCCCGGGAGAGCAGTTGATGAGTACTGCGCCCGGCGCCGTTGGATTGCCCGTGCCCGAATAATCGACGCAAATCTGCGCCGCATTTTCATAGTTGAAGAATTCGGTGTGCAGATAGCTTAGCGTTCCTCCCACAGTCAGGCCCTCGGTCGGACGAATGTTCGCCTCGAATTCTGCGCCATAGCCCTTCACGCCCCCGGCATTTTCATAGCGGGAGCCGCCGGAGGTTGGGTCTATGATCTGGGTCTGCAAATCCTTGTTCTTGTAATAGAACAGAGACAATGAGGTATTCAGCGCGCCGTCAAGCGCCTTGTTCTTCACGCCGATTTCATGGCTGAAAATCTTTTCCGGCCGCAACGCTTCGGCTGTCGAGGTGGCAGGCGAGCTCAGGCCACCTGCTTTGAAACCCCGCGTGAAGCTGTAATAAATGTTCGTCGGTCCGTTGTCCCATGCCAGAACGAAACGCGGCGTGAACGCTCTGAACGAGCCACCGAATGTGAACGATGCAGGCAGGCCGAAAGCCTGGAAACCCGCATTATTTTCTCCGTCGATCGATCGCTTGTCGTACGTATAGCGGCCACCGAAGGTAACCTTCAATTCTTGGGTAAGCTTGTAATTACCCTCTACGAAAGCCGACACAGACTCCGTCTTGACGTCATTGTTCACACCGGGGCCATCGCCTGTGAATGCGAGAAAGGCATATTGGTCACCGGTAAGGCCAATGTTAAAAAATGCCTTGTCATGCAGATAGTTAACGCCAAAGAGATAGTTGAAAGGACCTTCGAGGTTCGATGCGACCTGGAATTCCTGCGAGAAGGTCTTGCCCCCTACGGCGCGACCCTCGAATACGAAAAACGGCTGCGGCGTAAAATCATTGTCGGCGAACTGACGACTGCGATCCGACAAAAAGCTCGTCAAACTGGTCAGGTCGAAATCACCGACAGTGAAGGAGGCACGCAGATAGGTCCGAAACACCCGGTTGCGCCACACGTTGAGTTCGTTCTGGTTTGTTTCATAAAATCCATTTGCCGGCTTGTCACCGCTCGTCTGGCATACCCAGCACAGCGGCGCACCCGCTCCAAGCTGGTCGATATCCTTGTTAAAACGGCTTTTTTGATATTCCGCGCCCACTACGATATCGGTGCTGTCATTCGGCTGCCATCGCAGCGTGCCGCGCATCGTATAGCTGTGCCCGCCACCCAGATCATTACCCGTAGCGATATTGCGGATATAGCCGTTTTCATCGAGATAGCGTCCGGCGAAGCGCACACTCAATGTTTCGCTGATCGGCAGATTGATCATGCCGTCGAACTGCTTATGGTCGAACCGACCATATTCGGCAGCGGCGCGCCCTTCGAATTTCGACGTCGGCAGCGCGGAACTGAGTCGGATGACTCCGCCCGTTGCGTTACGCCCGTAAAGCGTGCCTTGGGGTCCGCGCAGCACCTCCATTGTCCCCGGGTCTACAATATCCAGCAGCGCGTTATAACCCGCGGTCCTTTGCAGATAGGCTCCATCAAGATAGACCGATACTGGCGCTTCCACGCCGGGCGTCGCGAAGGCCTGGCCAATGCCGCGAATATAGAGTTGCGCGAAACCGGTGCCTTCCGAGAAGTCCGCGCCTGGCACGACCAGTTTGATATCACGCAGATTTCTCAGACCCAGCTGCTGTGCCGCTTCGGGGCTGACGGCTGTGACGGCTACCGGGACGTCCTGAAGCCGCTCCGAACGGCGTTGAGCGGTGACGATGATCTCGCCCAGTGTCGGTGGAGCGTCGGTTACGGTGTCCGCCGGTAAAGCTGCCGGAGCCTGCGCAGAACTATCGCTTGTTGTAGACTGTGCCTGTGCCGCATAAGAACAAAATGCGCCGCCGGTAAGTAGAGCGCATAGCACAAAATTGGATCGTAATGACATTTCAACCCCCTCATCAATTTATAAGCTTACTGAAAGCTTTTCATTACTATTAAGCTAAATATGTGACGTTACCCGCCTCTTTTTGTTCGATCCGATCTGCAATCCAAAACGGTCCGCGCTATCAGGGAACGATCCGGAAATGCGAGCGTCGCCCTTGTGCATGATGGGGCCCGCTGTTTGGTGGGTCCATATCTACAGGGGTGGTCAAGTTTGCCTGAACAGCGAATAGGCAACACGCATGGGGAATCGCCTGAGGGTTGAGTTGAGTTCCCCATAGCGCTTGCCAGCATCATGCAGCACGCGCCCCTCCCAGGCCGGTGATGGCGATTTCCCCATGAGTAGCACGCTCGTTAAAGCCATGGCCATGGCAGGCCTGGTCCATGTTGAAAATCGCTGCAATCGTAATCTTTGTCGCCGGCCTGCCACCCCGGCATTGCGCGCCGTCAGCCAGGTGATGCCGAAAGAGCGCCTGCCGAGCATCTATCTGATCGGGGGTCAATAGAGACGATCAAGCCGGGCAGGGTCGAACTGATCCGGAATCTGCCGTTTTGCTATGCGATTTGCCCAGGCGGGATCGCCTAGAATAGCACGGCCGACAGCGATCAGGTCGAATTCGTTGCGCTCGAACCGGGCGAGCAGCAGTTCGACATTGTCGGTGGCCGCAACGCCCTGACTACTCTCGTACATCCCCTTGTTGATGCCGATGCCTCCCACTGCCACAGACATCTTGCCCGTAACCTTTTTCGCCCAGCCGGCCAGGTTCATTGCCGATCCGTCATAAGCGGCCTTGTCGAAATAACGCACGCTGGCATCAAAAACGTCAACCCCTGCCTCGGCCAGTGGGCACAGAACCTCGGCCAGCTCGCCGGGATTGTTGGCCAGTCGAGCGCGGAAATCCTGCTGTTTCCAGTCTGAAAACCGGAAGAATATGGGAAGGTTCGGGCCAATCGCCGCTCGAATGCGACGTACCAATTCGGCCGGGAAGGCACTGCGGCGTTTTCGGTCGCCACCCCAGCGATCATCGCGTTGGTTGGTCTCTTCCCACAAGAAATTGTCGACCAGATAGCCATGGCCACCATGTATCGCGATACCGTCGAAGCCAACGGCGACGGCGTTGACCGCGCTATGGACAAAGGCATTGAGAACAGCCTCGATATCTGCTTCCGTCATCGGCGCGCCAAGGGCGGGGTCAGCGGGAATTTTGTTGGGGGTGATCGAGGTCATCCGCCCCAACGGCCCCCATATACCTGAAGGCGTCATGACCGGAGCATCAGGAAAGGGACCGGTGCCCGGGAGACGCATTGCGCCTTGATGCCACAACTGGGGCACGATCTTGCCGCCATGGTGATGGACGCGATCGACCACCGCTTTCCAGCCAGCCAGCGCCGCGTCGCCGTGCAGGACAGGAATATTGTCCTCGCCGAGGCCAGCATCGCCCAGTGCTCCCGGATGATCCACGCCCACCGCTTCGGTAATGATGAGACCGCAGCCGCCCTGCGCGCGCCGTTCATAATAATCCAGGACTTGCGCTGTCGGAACGCCGTTCGGGCTGAAGCCGCGGGTCATCGGCGACATGACGATCCTGTTGGGCACGACGACCCCCCGTATCGTAAGCGGATCAAAGAGACGATCTCTCACCATATTCTCCTTTTGTGACGTCATCCGAACGCGGGTCCGGTCAAATATGCCAAATTCCATAGACCGCGCCTGCGCGATGGGTCCTATATCTTACTCGCCGAGCAGGTGCGCTTTCACCGTAAGAAGATGGCTGAGCGAAACGTCGTGCGCTCGCACGGGATCTCGATCACATAGCGCCTCAACCAAATCGCGGTGGTTACTGTGATACACTTCGCGATTTTCTGGAATGGCGACTCTGCTATTGATCTTTTTCCATGCTTCCTGATGACGAACCTGATTCACGATCTGATACAATCCGGTCAGCAATTCATTCTTGGCAGCCTCGACGATGGCGGCGTGAAAATGCTCGTCGAAGGCACCAAACCCCGGCAGATCGATCGCTGCTTCCGCCTTGCGCGCATATTCGCAAATACTATCCAGATCGGAAAGGCTCGCCCGTGTGGCGGCGAGCGACGACGCCCAAGGCTCTATTCGCAATCGTACTTCGATGACTTCCAATGGTCCCGCGCCCAGAATGCGATTCATCGGCTCCACGTGATCATGCACCGCTTCAATGGCGTCCGCCACGAAAGTGCCCCGGCCGATATGCCGTGTGATCAGACCCTGTCGTTCGAGTTCCTTTAAACATTTGCGAACGGCGTTCCGGGAAACGCCTAAACTATTTTCCAGCTCACGTTCGGTGGGCAACTGGTAGCCGGGCTTCCATTGGCCATTTTTTATACAGTCGTGAAATGTCGACATTAATTCGGAAGCACGCACGGCTTTTTCCCTTGGGATTTCCAGCATCTGACCACCTTCTGCTACAGGCCCGCCTCGTAATCCGGGGGTACCCGGGTCACTCGTCGTGCACAGCCTTCTCCGGCTTTGGCTTTCCATAGTTTTGCTTCATCGCTTCCAGCGGGTTGAAGAATTCGTTCCAATGCGTGATGCGGCCATCCTTGCACTGAATCACGAAAATATAGTGATTCCGGTAATCGGGGCGACCGCTTTTGTAAGTGCCATGAGAACGGCCTTCGACGACGATCACCTCGCCATTGTCGTAAAGGTTGACGGCTTCCAGGCTAAAAGTCTGAAAAGCTTTTTCCACGCTGAACTGCTTGATCATCTCTTCCACGCCATGGTGTGTTTCCGCGCCGTTGGGGTGAAAGGGGAAGCTTAACACGACATCTGGCGCGCAAACGTCGCGGAACCCATCAAGTTCGCGCGTACTGGCGATTTCGATCGCCCGCAAAGCAAGCCTGGAATTGGGTGAATGCCCCTGCACAGCCATTTCACGAACCCTTCTGCTACCCGAAAATGATGCCATCGGCATCGATTTTGCACAGCCTTCAATTGACTGTGCTTGCGATTTTTTCGCTAAACGGATGGTCAGCCGACGCAACTGCGATATCGTTCGCGGCGATGAACCCGAACGTCATTGCCGGCCCGATCGTTCCGCCAGCACCCGGATAGCATATGCCAAATGGAGAGCCTGCTGCGTTCCCAGCAGCATAGAGGCCGGGAATAGGCATGCCCTGGCCGTCCAGAACGCGCGCGCGGCCATCAGCCTTCAGACCGCCCTTGGTCCCCATGTCACCCAATATGATGGGCACCGCGTAATAGGGCGGCTTGTCGATCGACGCGAGGCAGTTGTTAGGCTTGATCCGTGCATCACCCAGAAAACGGTCATAGTCGTCGTTACCGCGGCCGAACTCTGTATCGACGCCTGTGCGCGCATATTCGTTCATCCGCGCGACAGTTTCCGCTAGCGCCGTGGGATCGACTTCGATCTTGCGAGCGAGTTCATCGATGCTTTCTGCACGATAGACATAATGGTCCCACCAGTGGGGCGGTACCTTTCCATCCGGCATGATCGCATTCAGCATGAACCCCCCGGCGCTGTATTTCTCGCGGAACTGGCTATCAAACACCAGCCAGCTGATAATGTTGGCACCGCTCTTCTCATTGTCCTCGATCATTGCCAGCCCGAACCGGTCATAGGCGATCGTTTCCTTGACGAAGCGGACGCCGTTGCGGTTGACGCACACGCTGTGTGGACGCCCGTGATCGAACGACATCTGGTGCGTCATTTCGGTGTTGGGAACACCGATGGTAGGCATCAGCATGCTGGGAATGAACCAGCCGGTTTCCATGAACTCGACGTCGGCGCCGATCGCCTGCGCCGCAAGCGTGGCGCGGCCGTCGTTCGCGCGCTCGGGCGAACTGCTCCAGTGGGCAGGTGTAGGAACGGTGAAATAGCGATCACGCATTTCCTGATTCCATTCGAATCCGCCCGCGGCGATGATAACACCCTTGCACGCTTCCACCTGGAATTGCCGGCCATGGCGCTTCAGCGTGACCCCGCTGACCCGGCCGTCCTCAATTTCAAGTCCTTCGATACTTGTACCGAGCCACAGCTCGCCGCCTAGCTGGTTGAAGGCCTTGCGCATGCCGCCGATCAGCCCGTTACCCATAGTCAGCCGCCGGTCGCGCGTCGTCTTTTTGCGCCACCCGCGATCAAGCCAATAGCGCATGAAGATCTTGACGATGACTTTCTGCCAGCCCCGCGCACGGGTCGCGAGCGCAAATGCTTCATCGAGGCCGAATGCATAGCGATTGAACAATTTGCCCCGCACTGGCGCTTCGCGCATGGTGTGAACACTTTCGCCGACCTCCATCGCGTCGATCTCATAAGGGAAAAGGGATCGGCCGATATGCGCGCCGGGGGCATCTGGGAAATAGTCAGGATAGCCGTCCAGAACATGTAGCCGGACTCCGTTTTCCTGAAGGAAAGCCACCATTTTCCCGCCATTGTCGATAAACGCCTCAAGCCGTTCCTGCCTTACGGCCCCGCAGGACACCGCCGTCAGATATGTCAGCGCCTTTTCGCGGCTGTCGCCATTGGCGGCGATGCCATGGTTGGGAATCCAGACGCCTCCGCCCGAAGAAGCGGACGTCCCGCCCCACTGATGCTCCTTTTCGACCATCAGCACACTCATGCCCAGGCTCAGCGCGCGCGTGGCGGCTGCAAAGCCGGCGGCACCGGAGCCTGCGACGACAACATCAAAGCTCTTTTCCATATCTGACATCCTAAGGCCGGATTGAAGCGCCGCCGTCTACATATAGTTCGGCGCCGGTCGTGAATGCGGATGCGTCGGAAGCGAAATAAAGCGCTGCCTCGGCCACTTCTTCAGCGGTGCCAAAACGCCCGAGCGGGTGAGTCTGTCGCCATAACGCGTAAGCGTCTTCCTCCGGCATGTCCATTTCCCTGACGAACCGGTCGAGCATGTCGGTCTTGATGCCGCCGGGATGGACAATATTGACGCGGATTCCCGATCCGATATTCGCGCAATGGAGCGCGATCGACTTGCTCATCGCTACCATCGCCGCCTTTGAAGCAGCGTAGGCCAGCATCCCGCCCGTCGGCTTGGCCTGAATGATCGATCCGATATTGACGATGCTGCCCTTTCCGCTTTTGCCAAGCAGGGGGAGTGCGGCCCGACAGCCGAAGAATACGCCTTCTGTATTAACGGCCATATGCTGACGGAAATCGGTTGTAGACGTATCCTCTACGCTGCCGGCTTCGCATTGACCCATGGCGTTTACAAGGATGTCGAGCACCCCCGCCTGTCGCTCGACATCGGCCATCGCGGCGGCCCACGCCGCTTCGTCAACGACATCGAGCACGATCGGCCGGGCGCTGCAATCCTGCGCCGCTGCACGGGTCTTTTCGGAGTTGCGCCCCGTAAGGTAAACGGTCGCGCCCTTGTCCACGAACTTGCGGGCGATCGCCAGCCCGATCCCACCACTACCGCCGGCGACGAGCGCGACCTTGTTATTCAGTTCAGGCATATTCCTCCACCTCCGCTTCCTGCTTTTTCGAGCGACCTTCATATTCCGTGAGCAAATCAGCTTCTCGGAGTCGATAGTCTTCGAGGTTGCGCTCTTTCACGTGGCCGAAGCCGCGTACTTTATCGGCGGCGCCCAAAATGCCGACCGCTAGGGAGATATTGTCCGGGGTGAGGGTGGCAACGACGCGATTGGCCAACTGTTCATAATGGTCGATCAGCGCGCGTTCGCTTCTCCGTTCGGCTGTATAGCCGAAGATGTCGAGCGAGGTGCCGCGCAGCCTCTTGAGTGGCGCGAGCAGCCGGAAGGCGACGCGCACCCAGGGCCCGAACTCCCGTTTCTGCAACTCGCCCGTTCGAGCATCACGCCTGGAAAAGATCGGCGGCGCGAGATTATAGCGTAGCTTGGCTCCGCCTTCGAAGGCGCGTTCGAGATCGAGTGCGAAATCGGCGCTCAAATGCAAGCGCGCAACTTCATATTCGTCCTTGTAGCTCATAAGCTTCGCGAAGGTCCGGGCGACGGTATTCGCCAGCCGCTCGCTGCCAGGGCGGACCTTTTGCTCCGCCTGCGCGACCATGTCGACCACACGCGCATAGCGATCGGCCCATTCCGCATTCTGGTAGTCCGTGAGCAGCCCGATGCGATGCGCGCGAATGTCGGTGAAAGCGGTGAGGCGCACTGGACGTACATCAACATCCCGGTCTACGGATTTCATGATGGCGTCGGGATTGACGGCATAGAAGCGACCAAGGCCAAAAGCCTGCTTGTTGAACGGAACCGCAACCCCGTTCAACTCGATCGCCCGTTCGATCGATGCCACCGATACCGGCAGCTTTCCCTTCTGCGCGGTATAGCCCAGCATGAATAGGTTGGCGGCAATGGCATCTCCCAGCAAGGCTTCGCCCAGGCTGGTCGCATCCACGACATCCAGTTCAAGACCGCGTTGTTTGAGGTCACGGATGGCCCCGCCGCTGTCGAGCGCCAGATCAGGATTGCGCTGGAAGGCGGCGACAGGGATGAGATAGGAATTAGCGACGATCCGCGTGCGATCCGGCGAATAGGTGACGGCGGGTTCGCTGGACAAACCCGCCACGGTGTCAAAGGCAAGCGCTAGGTCTGCTTCCGCAACACCGAGTTTTGGAGAGCCGAGTTCGGCGTTAGCATTGCCGATCCGCAGATGGCTGTACACCGCGCCATTCTTCACGCTGAGGCCGGTCATGTCGAAGATGGAGCAGCTACGCTGTTCGAGATGTGCCGCCATTCCCAGCAGCGCGCCGATCGTCACGACACCGGTCCCGCCGATGCCGGAAATTATGAGGTTAAATGCCTTGTCTTCAACATCGACGATGGCAGGGGAGGGCAGCTCCGCCATGTCGATCCCGGCGAGATCGGCAGCTGCAGGCTTGCGCGGCTGCGCGTCGAGCACCGTAACGAAACTTGGACAAAAGCCTTTAACGCAACTATAGTCCTTGTTGCAATTGGACTGGTCGATCTGGCGCTTGCGTCCCAGTTCGCTCTCCTTGGGCCAGACGCTTACGCAGTCCGACTTCACCGAACAATCGCCGCATCCTTCGCAAACTGCGCTGTTAATGAACATGCGTTTGGCCGGATCGGGGAAATTGCCGCGCTTGCGGCGGCGGCGCTTCTCGGCCGCGCAGGTCTGCTCATAGATGATCGCGGTGACGCCTGGTTCCTTGGCTATCTCGCGTTGAATCTCATCATAATTGTCGCGGTGGTGAACCGCTACGCCGTCCGCGAGGGTGTTATTCTCGTACAGGTCGGGACGATCCGTCACCAGCACGCATTTGCGAACGCCTTCGGCCAGCAGTTGTCGGCTGATGTCTCCCGGACTTAACGGGCCATCCACCGGCTGTCCGCCAGTCATTGCCACGGCATCATTGTACAAAATCTTGAAGGTCATGTTGACCTTTGCCGCAATGGCGCCGCGGATTGCCAGCAGTCCCGAATGATAATAGGTGCCGTCGCCCATATTCTGGAAAATGTGCGGAACATCCGAAAAGTGCCCGACACTGTACCAGTGGCCGCCTTCACCGCCCATGTGCGTCGTCGTCAGCATCTCTGGGCCGCTATACATGGCCATGGCGTGGCAGCCGATGCCGCCGGCCGCTAGGCTGCCTTCGGGAAAGCGCGTGCCGGTGCTGTGCGGGCAGCCGGAGCAAAAATAGGGTGCGCGCACTAGATCGGAAGTCTTGAGCAGCTTGCTGGATATGGCCTGCCGTTCCAGCATGTCTGCGCGTGAAAGCATCGCGTTGTCTGCAAGGCCGAGCGCTTTTAATCTTCCGACGATCGTCACGGCCAGCCGGATTGGTTCCAACTGAATATCTGAGGGAATCAGAGGTGCCCCGTCGGGGTCCGCTTTCCCGACAATGCGGGGCATGCCGGATCTGCCATACAACAAGGTCTTGGCTTGGTCCTCGATTACCGGGTTTTTTTCTTCGACAACGAGCATTTCTTCGACGCTGCCTGCAAAATGGGCAAGCCCACGCGGCTCAAGCGGGAATATGCACCCCAGCTTATGTACGGTTATGCCCAGCGCTGCTGCGTTATCATTATCCAGTTCCAGCAGACGCAGTGCTTGAACGACATCATGATAGGCCTTTCCTCCGGTGAGGATGCCAAACCGCGGCTGCGAAGACACAAGTACAGTTCGGTCCAGACCATTGGCTTGGACAAATTTTGCAATCAGCGGTGTTCGGTAGCGCTTGACCACTATTTCGGACTGCATGCGATCCCGATCACTCGGGTTATTGTAGATACCGACTGCCGGCAACTCACCCTTGTCAGGAAGAGATGGCAGCGCATCGAGATCAGGCAGTTCCACGGTCGACGTTTGCTCAACCAGTTCGTTGCAAACCTTGAAACCCGTATAAAGGCCGGTATAGCGGGACATGGCGATGCCGAGCAGCCCATATTCCAGCATTTCCTGAATGCTCGACGGTGCCAGGACGGGTATTCCCGCATGGATGAAAGCGGTTTCGCTCTGATGCGCGATACTGGACGACTTGCCCGCATGATCGTCGCCCGCCACGAGGAGCACGCCGCCGTTGGGAAGAGTTCCTCCTATATTACCGTGACGGATCGGGTCGAGCGATCGATCCACACCGGGCCCCTTGCCGTACCAGATGGCGAACACACCATCTTTGTTAGGGCGGTGGAGGGAGTTTAGCGTCTGCGTCCCCCAGACTGCTGTCGCTGCGAGGTCCTCGTTCACACCCGGCTGGAATAGAATATCATTCGCCTCCAGATGCTTTTTGGCTTTCCACAACTCCAAATCATAGCCTCCCAGAGGCGAGCCGCGATAGCCCGAGATGAAGCCGGCCGTATTCAGACCTGCGGCACGATCCCGCTCCCGCTGCAACATGGGTAACCGGACCAGCGCCTGGATGCCCGTCATCATGACCCGGCCGCGCGCCTGTCGATATTTGTCGTCAATGGATACCGGCCTCAGCGGCGGGAACTGTATCGTCATTCTGTCCTCACATCTCTACAGTGTCCGGGTCTTGCCGGCCCATCAGCTTTGCTGCTTGTCAGCCTCGTTGATTGAACCAATTCCTCCCAATTGATACCAATTGCGTTTCAAAGCAAGGCTCCAATTCCTCCAACTTGTCCCAAGCCGCACTTATGTGGCGACGTTACGGCAAGATTTCTAGAGAGGCCCGGCTTCCGTTGTCTTGCTAATTGGTTGCAATTGGTTGCAGGAGACGGGCCGCGCGCGGCCGGTGAGGCTGAATTCGTCCTATCCTGCCGCCGCGAAGTCGGCCCCGATATGATTCTTCACCGGCTTTCCGGCACGCAGGATGAGCGGGATATTGCTCGTGGGATTCTGAAGAAGGGTCATGTCCAATGCCGGATCTCCCGCCACCAGGATAAGGTCGGCCGCTTTTCCGGGTTCGATAGTGCCGGTAACCTGGCCTACCAAGGCCATGTCGGCACCGTTGCCCGTGGCCCAGCCGATCACTCTTTCGGGCGAAATGCCGAATTCCTCGACATAAAGGACGAGTTCGCGCGCATAAGCGCCTAGCCCATGGGCCATGCCCTGCGCCCCATAGTCATCGCCCGGCACGATTCGCACGCCGGCATCGTCCGCCTTGCGCAGCATCGCGACCAAATTCAGCCAGGAGCGATCCGTAGGATCTTCGGGATTAAGTGGCAGTCCGCGTGCGGCACTACTGGCCAGTTTACCGAACAATGGGCTTGGCACGAACCACGTACCGGCCTTTGCCATCGCCTCAATGCACTCCTCATCGATATAGTCACAATGGTCAAGAATATCGACGCCCAGCGCCACACAGCGCAGAATGGATTCCTTGTTGGTGACATGAACGCGGACCCTCTTTCCCCGCTCATGCGCGGCCCTCACCAAGGCCGCGAACTCCTCGGGCAACAGCGATCGATACGCGCTCGTCCATTCAAGCCCGTGGCCGCCATCGAGATAGGTCTTGATGATGTCGGCACCGCGCAGAATTTCCTGGCGCACGGCCTTTTGCACCGCGCTCGGCCCGTCCACGAATATATTGCCGCCGATCCGCCGCAAGCCATCCCCATAGTCATTGGCCCACCAATGCCCGCGATCTTCCTGATCGCCGGTCGTGAGCACGTGCCGGCTGCATGGCGTAATGTCGGCCCCCTCGATCAGGCCGTCCGCCAGCGCCAGCTTCAACTGCGCGTCGATGTCGTTGGAGCAGGACGCCGAGATGACCCGAAGAACGCCGGAATGCAGCGCGTAGCGCAGCGCATTCGCGGCCTGGAGCGCCAGAACGATCGGAGGCTTTTCCGTTCCAATAAACGTTCCTGCGCGGCCATAGCTGAACAAGGGCGGGCCAATGTCGGCAAACTCGCCATGCCAGTGTCCGACCGTCATGCCGGGCATCATCGCCATGCCGTTGACACGGACCTGTTGGCCCGGCCCGACATCCCCTTGTTCTATGACGGCGGAAATCATTCTGTTTTCAACAACGACCGCAACATCGTGCCGGGCGCGGCCGCCATGCCCGTCATAGAGATGTACCCCGGTAAAGATCATGCGGGATTGCATTTGTGCCATTCCTCGATATCCGACCGCTCTAGATCTTTGTTTTAACCTGATTTCCCAGTCGCTCCAACTGCTCCTAGGAGACCTTCGCCAAGGTCTGCCCGACCTGGTCGGCGGGCCCGCCCCCGACGTGAGCCAGCAGGGCAGCACCAAGCCATGGTCAATCAAGCTTCGTAAGAACGGATTGCGTAAAGGGTTCCAGCTTGTCCAGTGCACCCGCCCGTATCTTGGCCGGCCAGTCCGGATTTGCGAGCAGCGATCGACCCACCGCGACAAGGTCGAAATCGCCGCGTTCAAACATGTCGAGCAACTTCTCCAGATTGGGCGCGGCTTGGTTGGCGTCGCCCTTCAGATTGGCCATCAGATCGTGCTGCAATGTCACGGAGCCGACGGTTATCGAGGGCTTGCCCGACAGTTCGCGCACCCAAGCGGCCAGATTGCGATCACTGCCAAATTCGCCTTCCCAGAAACGACGCTGGGAACAATGAAACATGTCGACGCCCGCGTCGGTCAGCGGTGCCAGGAACCGCGCCAGTTCGTCCGGCGAGTGTACCAGCCGCTCGCGATAGTCATGCAGCTTCCATTGAGAAATCCGCATGACGATAGGGAAGTCTGGAGATGTGGCGCGGCGGATCTCGCGAACGACATCGACGGCAAAGCGGGTCCGCTGGGCGATGTCGCCGCCATAAATGTCGTCGCGCTTGTTCGTCGCGTTCCAGAAGAACTGATCGAACAAATATCCGTGGGCAGCGTGCAGTTCGACGCCATCAAAACCCAGCTCATAGGCCGACCTTGCCGCATGTGCATAAGCTGCTGTCACCTCATCAATTTCCTGCTGGGTGGCGGGTTCGTCGGCAAGGCGGGGCAGCACGCCTATTCCACCGACATAACCGGACGGGCCAACCTGTCGCGAAACGCCGGTGTCCTCGTCGTTATATACGCCCTCGACGATGGTTTTGACGGTCTGGCCCACATGCCATAACTGGGGCATCATCTTGCCGCCGGCAGCATGCACGCCATCGACGACACGTTTCCACCCGGCTAGTGCATCCTCGCCGTAAAAGCGCGGCGCGTCGGGCTCATTTGACGCGCTGGGATGAGGGATCCATGTCCCCTCGGTGATGATCAGGCCCACGCCCCCTTCGGCCCTGCGACGATAGTAGCGGGCGACATCTTCCCCCGGAACGCCGTCTGGCGAAAAGCATCGCGTCATAGGCGCCATGACGATCCGGTTCTCAAGATGGAGCGAGCCGTGGTCAAACGGCCTGAACAGGCCCTCTATGCGGGCCGCCATGTCGATCGTCTTGTCCAAAATCATCATACCTTTCATTAGCGGCATCGGCCCAAATCGCCTTCACAAATACATTCGCAGCGTCGCGATAGCGATGATCCTTCGCGCAATGTTATTTGCTGGGACAACCAAGATTTTGCGCTTGTAAACGCTTTCTGGATCGCCACAGTCAAAGACCCGGAGCGGGACCTACCCGTTTTTGATGCAACGCATTCTACGTGCCAGCAGGCGGAGGCTTTGCGATGGCGGTCCACTCGCTTGAAAAGTTCTAGCGCCGTCTGCGCACGATGATGCCAGCCGCGTCGCGGTCCCAGGTGGTCCCGGTCACGCCTTCTTCCCGCAGCTTGTATTTGAGCACGCGGCCGGTAGGATTTTTCCACAGTTCTGCCCGGAACTCATAAAAGCGCGGTACAGCGAAATGGGGAAGGGCATCGATCGCCCAATAGCAAAGCTCATCCTCGGCCAGTTTTGCTCCTTCCCTAAGGACGATGGTCGCCTTGATCTCATCCTCGGCGTCCTGCGCGCCGATGGCATGGATCGCGACTTCGGCAATCGCGGGATGCGCTGAAAAAGTCTTTTCCAGTTCGAAGCTGGAGATGTTTTCGCCACGGCAACGGAGATAATCCTTTTGCCGATCGGTGAAGAACAGATAGCCATTCTCAATTCGACCGAGATCCCCGGTATGCATCCACAGGTTGCGCCAAACCTTGGCGGTATCTTCGGGGCGGCGCCAATAGCCTTCGAACATGACGTGAGGAAAGCGCGGACGGAACACGATCTCGCCAACCTCCCCGTCGGGGAGTGGCTGATCATTTTTGTCAAAGATCAGCATTTCGAACTCGTCTGCCGCCCGGCCTACGCACGTTTCGGGTGGCACTTCGTCAGGTAAAGTCATGGTGAGCCGCGCACCCTCGGTCTGTCCGTAGGCCCATGAGGAAACGCTCTGAACGCCGAACCTTTCCTCCCATATTTTCCTGATTGGGGGTGTGACCGGCTGGCCGGTGATCATCTTCAACTGACCATAGCAGCGTTTCATGGCTTCATTGTCGGGCGCATTCGCAACAAGCGAGAAGATGGAGGCCATCAGTGTCGCATTGGCCGCGCCCGACGTTTCGATGTCGGACCAGAAGCTCGTGACGGAAAAGCGCGGCCAGACCGCGACGCGATGGCCCGCGACCAGCGCACCCAGCACCACGTTGACCGCGGAGGAGTGGAATAGGGGAAGGCACGTCCAACTCCATTCATCGTCTGCCTCGGGCACCGCCCGCCGCTGTTGCCGACCTTGCATGCACATATAATTGTGGCTGATCATGCAGGCCTTGGAAGTTCCGGTGGTGCCCGATGTATAGATCAGGCAAGCCAGATCGCGTGGAGCAACCGTGATCGGGATCGGCGTTTCGTCCGTGCCGCGATAATCGTCGAAACGCTGGATGGGCGTGGCGCAATCAGGGAAAGGCCCATTGTCCCGGCACAGGACCAGTTTGGCGGCGGGAAGCTGGTCGGCGATCTCGATGACCCGATTTAGATAAGCCAAGTCGCAGATTACGATAGCCGCATCGGCGTCGGAGACCTGATGCCGGAGGAATTCATGGCGATAGGCGGTGTTGATCGGCACCCAGATGGCGCCCAACTTGTTGATCGCGAACCAGATTGCTATCACATCGGCGCTCGTGTCCAGGATCGTGACGACGGTATCGCCCTTGGCGACGCCAAGGTTCGAAAAGGCGTGGGCCATGCGCGTAGCCCGGCGGTCGATTTCCCGGTACGTGACCTGGTCACCGGCGATATCAAGGAATATCTTGTCGCCCACGGACGCCACGGCTCGTTCCAGCGCATGAAGCACCGTATCCATCTGGCCAGCCCTGAAACGATCGTCGTCCACCGATGGGAAGGGAAAGGGCGATAGCCCCTCTGCGGCATTCGACATCAATGTCTCCTGATTATGCATAGGATTATTCGACGGACATACACTGTGCAATGGCCGTCGGCATGATCCGGGGCGGCATCAAGGATTGTCCTAGATAGCAGCGCGAGCTTGGCGAACCCCTTGTGCGATGGCAAAACGGTCTGCTCTCGCCACACGATATCCGGCCCAGCGTTACGCTGGCCGGAACTGGGGTAGGGCTATTCCATCGCGGTCTTCATATATCACATGGACAGGCATGCCGATGCGGACATCCTTCGGCTCGCACTCCACGATGTTGGCCATCATGCGCACGCCCTCCTTCAGGTCGATCAGCGCTAGGACATAGGGCAACCTGTCCTCGAACGCGGCGAAGGGCGCGATGTGCAGAACAGAATAGGTGGCGACGACGCCTTCACCGCTAGCCACTGTCCAGCCGGGATCGGCTGTCCAGCAGGATGGGCACCAGGGATGGGTGAAGCGAAAATTGGCGCCACAGGCATCGCAATGCTGTATCCGCAGTTCGCCCTTTGCCGTGCCCTCCCAAAAGGGCACATTGAGACTGGTGATATCAGGTTTTGGTTTCGCGTTCATGCGTCCCTCGCCAGGATCAGGGTCGTGTGATCGTACATCATGCCGCCATAGCAATGGGCAAGCACCCTGCTGGCCTTTTCCACCTGGTTGGGACCCGCCTGCCCCATTGTCTGGCGCGCCGCCTCGATGAGCACCGACATGCCCGATGAATCGCCTGTATGGCCAAAGGACAACAGGCCTCCATTGGTGTTCATAGGTAGTATCCCGCCCGGATCGGTCGCGCCCGACTGAACGAAGGCACCGGAATCCCCCGGCGCGCAGAAGCCGAGATTCTCCAACAGGATCAGCGGGGTCGCGGAAAAGGCGTCATAGAGTTGTACGACATCGATGTCCGCAGGCGTCATGCCCGCCTGCCGGAAGGCTGCCGGCCCGGACACGGTCGCGCCGGTTTCTATGAGGTTGCCCGCATTGCTCATCGTTCCGCGCAAATGGCATTCGCCGTAACCGCGTACATAGGCTGGCTGGGCGGCGATGTCGCGAGCCATGTCGGCGTGTGTCACCAGGACCGCGCCGCCACCGTCGGTCGGAATGGAGCAGTCGAGAAAATGGAACGGCTCCGCGATTGCGCGCGACGCGATGACGTCAGCCACCTCGATCGGCCCTTTGGCGTGCATCAGCGCGCGCGGGTTGAGCAGCGCCCATTTGCGCGCGGACACGGCATAACGCGCAATATCCTCTCGCGTAATACCGCGTTCGTGCATGAACTGTTGCGCGATCATCGCGTAAAGTGCGGGGATGAACGTGCCATAGGGCACCTCGAAGTCGCACTCGCTAATGACCCTCGCCATCATCTCGGCCCCGCCGTCGCCCGGTTTCATAAATTTGCCCGCGCCGATGCACAGCACCGCCTTCGCCTGTCCCGCCTCGATGGCGAGTTGAGCGCGATTGATCATGGCGACAAAGGTCGCGCCGCCCAGGCACATCGTCTCGGCAAAGCGCGGATAAATTGCCAGCTCGGACACCAGCTTGTCATGCACATAGGTATCGGTGGCCCCGGCCGATTGACCGGCGGGAGAGGTCAGCAGCCCGTCCACATCCTTTGGCCCGATCCCCCAACTGCCAAGGGCACCCTTAAGCACTGCCCGGAACATGTCGAACGGGTCCAGTTCGGGATATCGGCCCGGCACCATTTCATATGTGGCGGCTATCGCGACGGCCATATTGTTCATTCTTCCCTTAACTTGTCCGTCAGCATGCTTTCTCGGAAGGCTTCGGCATAGCGGCGATCGTGCGGATGCAGGCAGGGAGACTTGGCAAATCCGCTGCAAGCAAGTTTTCGCCGATGCGGATCAGAAGGCCAGCGCGACCTTGCCGAAATAGGTCTTGCCCGCCTGATAGGTGAACGCCGCGCTGATTTCCTCCAGCGTGAAGACGCGGTCCACCACCGGCTTGAGGCCATTGGTTTCGATGGCGCGGACCATGTCCTCCTGATCGGCTCGACTCGCAACGGTAAGGCCTGATACGGAACGGTTGCCCACGATCGCCATCATAGACGTATAGGCGATCGGCTGGCGGCTGAGCGCCCCTATCAGCGCCGTCTTGCCACCCAGCTTCTGTGCGGTCATGGTCTGATTCAGATCGCCGCCGACAACCTCTATGGCTAGATCGACGCCTGTCCCGCCGGTCAGATCGCGGACGGCCTTACCCCATTCGGGCTCGTCTTTATAATTGACTACATGGGCGGCTCCCAATGCTTTCAGCCGCTCCAGCTTCTCCGTGGTGGAGGAGAGGGCAATCACCTCGGCCCCGGCCATGCGGGCGAACTGCAGTGCGAAGATGGAAACGCCACCGGTGCCTTCGACAAGCACCCGGTCGCCCGGTTTGACCGATGCTTCGACGAACAGCGCGCGCCAGGCTGTGAGAGCCGCGCAGGGCAGGGTGGCGGCTTCAACATCGGACAGGCCCGTCGGCGCGCGGGTCAGGCTATCCGCATGGATGGCGACATATTCTGATGCAAAGCCGTCCATATGTTCCCCGCGCGACGCACGCACTTTTTCGGGCGTCGCGGGGCCATCGATCCAATAGGGGTAAAACACTCCCATAACACGATCGCCCACGGCAAAGCGAGTCACGCCCTCGCCTGTCTCGACAACCTCACCCACGCCGTCCGACAGGGGAACCGTGCCCGCCCTGGCAGGCAGGATGCCGCTGACGACCAGATAGTCATGGAAGTTGACTGAACTCGCCCGCACGCGAATCAGCACTTCGCTGGCGCGGGGCTTTGGGATGTCCCGCTCAACGAGATGGAGCGTATCGATGGTGGATGGCTCGGAAACCTCTACGCGCTTCATCTCTCATGCCTCTCGCAACGATTTTCATTCCATCCTGCATTGACGCATCGGTATACCCGGTCAAGGATGCTGGTTACGACAGTCAAATCCCTGGTCATTCGAGGTCATCGCTGCATGAAAGACGATCGCCTGGAACGGCCAGCCAAACGCAGCCTTGAAGGACCATCACCTCGTCCGCCAGTTCCCTTTTCGGATATTGAGTGCTTGCATGCGCGCGAATTTCAGCTCGTTCTTGCCATGACGGGTTTTGCCCTCAGGTCCAGCGAAACGGCCAGGAACAGGCCGCAACAGATCGCCACAAGTCCGGTGGTCAGTGCGAAGGGCAAGACATAGCTCCCACTCATTTCAAACACGAGAGCCGCTCCTACCGCGAAGGAAAAAGTAAAGGGAAGCTTGATCGCGTAGCTTAGACCCATGGCGCGGCTGATACTGGAAACCGGGATCAGGCGGCCAAGCGCGGCGCCGTGCAGCGTCGACATCGGCACCTGCATTACGCCCATAAGCGCGGATAGTATGAACAAAGATCGCGTGTCTGCGACAAGCAGTGCGGACCACAGCACCATCTGAAAAAAGCTGGTCGATACAAAAGCGTTTACAGGTCCGATCCAGTCGGCGACACGTCCGTACAGGAGAACGCCAAGCAAGCCTGCCCCGGCATATAAAGAAAGAAGCTTCGAGGCGGTCTGGATATCCATGCCGTTTCCAAGGCCGAACGGGACGATGTGCACGACAAAAATCGTTCCCGTACCTGCCATCAGTCCCATTGCGAGCGAAACGAGCCAGAAAGGCCGTGATGAGAGTATATCACGCGCGCTTAATGTGGGTTCGTGCGGTGAACCGTCAGCCCTATTGTCGCGACTGCGCGACAATAGGGCTGACGTTTGGGGGTGGTCGCGAAGTAGAAGGAACACGGCCGCGAGAACTATAAATATGGCTGCAGCGGCGGCCAGAATAGCCGAGCGGCCGTAATCAGGGAGTGTTGCGCCGACGATATAAGGTGTCAACAGCAACGCAACCGGCAGGTTGACGATAGAGAGGGCGGTAGCGCGCCCGGTCGGGAACCAGCGGCTGATCAGCGTCAATGGCCCTATAACGCCACACAGCGATACGCCTGCGCCCACAAGCACGAACATCGCGAGTGAGAGGGGATAGTAGGTCAGCATGGATAGGCCGAGATAGCCGACTGCGCTGATAAGGGCTCCGGCAGACATCGTGTAGCGTATGGGAAACTTCTGCACCAAACCGCCCAGCAGCGGAGCCAGGCCGCCCAGTGCGAGATTGAGGACGCTCATACCCATAGTGGCTGCTGACCGACTGATGCCGAACTGGGCCTCGGTGCTTACAAGAAGCGGTCCAAAAGAGCCGAAGGTGAAGCCTATCGCCATATTTTGTGAAAGGAAACAAAGCCCGACCACCATCCAGCGGGAAAAGGGTGGGTCTGTCCGCATTATTTTCCTCTCGGTTCTGCTCGCTCCGGCGGTTGGCGCTCGGGCTGGCAGCAACTCTTTTATCATCTGGTCAGTAAGGGGCTACAACTGCACAGGCAGCGCGCAATGTCTGTAAGAGCGGGTGGCCGGGCCGAACTCGTCGGGGCCGATCGTGCGCAGCCTCGACTACTTCGTCCGCTCTAAACTCGCACATCTGCCGGAAATGACGGATCCAGAGCGATGTGCGATCCGGTTGCATCGGATCAACCGCTCTAGATTCTTGTTGTAACGAGATTTCTGGGTCATCAGATGATTCCATCGGACGGAAAATCGCTAATTCGACGGTGCGCCCAGATTCTGTTTCATGGCCTCGAGTGGATTGAAGAACTCGCGCCACCGCGTCAGCCTGCCTTCGCGAAAGGAGAGGGCGAACAGATAATGGTTTCGGTAGTCCGGACGGCCACTCTTATATGTACCGTGAGAGCGGCCCTCCACGATCACCGTATCCGCTCCGGTATCGAATATATCGACGATATCTATTTTGAACGTCTGGAAAACCCGTATCACGCTCATCTGGTCGATCATCGCGTCGACACCTACAAATTGTTTGGCGCCCGTCGGCCAATAAGGAAAATCAAGCTCGACGTCGGGATGGGAGATGGTGCGTAGGGCATCGAAGTCCCTATCACCTTGATACAGGACTGCCTGTTTCGCAAGTGCAGCGTTGCTCAGCATTTCGTTACTCGTCATCCTGGCCCTCATGATGTTAATATATTGGCATTTTTGGGGCTATAGACACCGGGGCGCAATGAATTGCATGTTCAGGCAACGGCGACCCGATACATGGCCTTGCTAAACAAGCGCGCGCTTGCCCATGCCTTAAGGGCAATCAGATCGCGTCCTATTTGTTCGACTGTTTCGACACTATGTTGCCCTTTGAACATGACGGCTGACAAACCGTACCGAATAACAGAAAGTTCGTCGAGGATTGTTACGCCGACGGTATTTACCCCTGGCGAAAAGTTACCTTCATCATATCCATATCCCCTCACCTTCGCTAACTGGACTTCTTCAGCATAGCTCTCAAATGAGATGGGAACCTGCCAGTGTAGCGCCCTGAAACCGTTCTCCAATTCTTTCTGGGACAGGTCCATATCCGCTGCGACCGCCCGTCCGACGGCGCCGATCAGCACAGGCAGGCGCTTTCCGACCGACATATGGATGCGCATCTGATTAGTGCCTTCGGCAAAGCCAGCAAGCACCATACGAGAGCGCGGAATCATCCGCCACATCCCGATTGCTATGGAATAGGCCTGCGCCATCTCATCCACCCTACCCCTGATTGTCGTGAATGCGCGGGCAGGGTCCAGCGCGCGGCGTGCGACTATGATGGCGGCAGTGCCGAGCGAATATCCCTTGGTAAACGGGTCGATTTCGACAAATTCCTCTGCGACAAGCGATTTGAGGATTTTGAAACAGGTGCTTGGAGCGAGCGAAAGTTCCCGCGCGATCGCGTTGACGCCGAGCGCATGCTCGCGTTCAGCAAGAAGGCGCAAGATCGACATCGCGTAAGTAACCGTGCTGGCCTTCTCTCGGCGCGCTACTTCCATTTCTGGTGCGTTAAGGGCAGGTTTATCCAAAAAATCCTCATAGTGACATGTATTTAAAGGCTGCCGGCGCTTCAAGCCCATATTGCAGTCAGATACGTCATCAGATCACGATTTAGAAGTCAAACTGTCGCCCGCCTGGTTCAACTCCAGTCAATTGCGATTGCGGCGCTGAACCAAGAGCGTTTTCGGAGGACCTACGGTTTCTCCCCGTTCGATCGCGGCTGCAACGCGGGATACGCGAAACGAAGGTCACTACACTGCATCCTGGGACAGATTCGCATTCCTATTGACCTATCATTCCTGATGAGGAATAGTCATTCCCGATAGAATGCCGATGGGTTATCGATTCGGGCTGGACCCACCTCGGCGCGGCGATACGGCAAGGGCAGCGGCACAGATCGCCCACCGCTATGGAGAGTATGTCATGCAAACGCTTTTTTCCGCAAATGGGAATGCCACTTCGGAAGTTTGGGCAAAGTGGGCCACTTTGTCGGCCAGGGAGTTTTATGACGGCGAGTTCGTCGCTGACCATGTGGATAAACTTCAGTTCTGTTTCGAGAAGGCCCTCGCATTTCCGGCGTCGCTTACTTACTTGGCTTTGAATTGCGGCACGTCCTATCGCCGAACATGGCAGCACATTCGCAGCAACAAGGTCGGCTTCAAAGTTATCTGGTTCATCAGCAAGGGCACATTGTCCATTTCCCGTTCGAATGGGTCGTCAATCATCGAAAAGGGGCAAATGGGCATTCTCGATTCCGACGCGCCTTTCCATTGCAAGATGACGCCAGGCGTCGACGGAATGTTCGAATCTTATCAGCTTGCTGTTCCTGCTTATTTGTTCCTCGCCCATTTGGAGGGAGCAGAGCAGGTCAATAACGTGTTCAGTCTCGAAACGCCTCAGGGCAAGGTTGTGCAGCGAATGCTGCATCTGCTAGTAAAGGAGGGTGAGAATCTTAGCAGGCGAACAGCTAAACCACTGACGGAGAGCCTGCTAGAGGCCTTGGCCGACTGCATCGATCTTAAGGGGCTGGATATTTCCCGACGGCAGAGCCTGGTCGACAAGCGGCTCGCCGACATTGAGAATTATATTTTGATGAATCTATCCGATCCCGATCTTTGTTACAATCGGGTAGCGTCCAACTGCGGTATTTCACCGCGATATCTGTGCTACGTACTCAAAGCGAACAACACGTCCTTTTCTGATCTGCTTTGGAAAAACAGGCTGCCGCGTGCCCGCGATCTGCTGGTTGCGCCGGGGACGCGCGGTTACCCAATCCATGAGATTGCATTCATGTCCGGTTTCAAGAGCGCTGCACATTTCAGCCGCATGTTTAAGGCCGCTTATGGCTGTCCTCCACGCGAATTCCGAAACGCTATCGAGGGGTCTGTTTCGCCAACGACCGTGTGCGAAGACGATCGTGGTGAGCAGATCTTGCGCGCTGCCTGACGAAGGCGATCGCCGCTTTCGCGGGAGACGATTTGTAGTGGAGTGGGAACAACCTGAAGCACGTATTCAGTTACTGTTTTCACTTCATTTGGCAGATTGCCTGAGATTTTCTCCATCGTGCAGTTGGACATGCGGGGCAGTGCCCGACCAGTCAATCATTCGCCTAGTTTTACGGGCGCCGACCCCGTAATGGCTCAAGAATGAGCTGGACTTTGGAGAGCCTCGGAATGGTCATGCCGCAATATGCGTGTTTTGCATTGAATCTGACAGACGGCATCGCGGAAATCCGCTTTGCGCGGCCGGACCTGCTCAACCGGCTAGATGCGCCCGCGCATGAGGAATTTGTCGCGGCATTGCGCTTTCTCTCGGCGATCGGCGAGAAATTGCGCGTTCTCGTGCTTTCAGCTGACGGTCGCGCCTTTTCTGCTGGCGGAGATTTCAATGAGATGCTGGAAGCCAACCGCTCGGCGGACATTCGGGCGCAAATGATGCGCGACGCGCGTAACGTGCTAAACGGCCTTATCGATTTTCCTGTGCCGATAATCTCCGCCATTCAGGGGCCCGCCATTGGCCTGGGCGCAACAGTCGCGGTAATGGCGGACATCGTCGTGGCCTGGAAAGGTGCGAAGATTGCGGACACCCATGTCAATATTGGTCTTGTAGCTGGCGATGGAGGCGTGCTCGCATGGTCTCAGGCGATCGGCATCACACGTGCGAAGCGCTACCTCCTGACCGGCGACATTCTGACGGGTAAAGAAGCCTTCGCACTGGGTTTGGTAACCGATCTTGCCGACAGCCCTGAAGACGTTTTGCCGGCCGCGCTGGCGCTGGCGCAGCGGATATGCACCCTGCCGCCCGAGGGCGTCAATGGCACACGCCGCACGTTTGCGGCACTGACACGTGCTCGCATGGCCGAATCATTCGAACTCGGCGTCTCGCTGGAGATGGAATCGATGGCAGGCGAAGGGTTACGCCAGGCGGTGGAAGCTTTGCGCAAACGCTGACCCAAGTCCGCGCAGGCTCCACCTCTTAATTGGCAAGGGCGCTCACATCTTCCATCCTGTAGACTCGCGCTGCCGTGCCCGCGAACAGGGCGTGGCGGTCGTCTGCGGACAGGTCGGCGGTCATCCGCTTGAAAGCATTCCATAAGAGCGTGTAGGAAATAGCATGCATGTCAACAGGGAAATTACTCTCGAACATGCAGCGTTCCGGCCCGAACAGGTCGATAGCCGTCAATATATGGTCGCGCTGAATTCGGGCCGTTTCCTCCGAACTATGCGGCTGTTGCTCTTTGGTAGCGTCCATTCCCGTCTGGGTCATGTTGAGTGCGCCCAGCTTGACCGAGACGTTGGGGCATTGGGCGAGGCGCGCCATGTCGCGCTTCCACTGAGCAAAAGCCTCACCGCGTCGTCCGGCAAAGCGTCCGATCGCAAGCGGCCCGCCGGTATGATCGAGAATGATATTAGCGTCTGGAACTACGCGCGCCAGGTCTAACAACTCGGGTAATTGTGGCTGGAACATCCATGTATCGAGGCTCAGCCCGCGTTTTACCAGTTCGGCGACGCCTTCCCGGAAAATCGGGCGGTTCATTATCTCCGCTTCAGTCGCACCATAGACAGGCGGGAGGTCGGGATCGATAGCCGTCATGTAACGAATGCCTTTGAATCGTTGGGAGGCAGCCATATGGGCATCCAGAACATCGCCCACAGCGGCACCCAGCAACAGGTCCGCATGCGTAACGATAGCGGCGCACAGTCCCGATGCCGCGCTACCACGCGCCTGCGCCGCATCCGCCACGCTGTTGGCATATTCGGTTTCACCTACGACGCGCATGGCTTGCGGGCCATCTGTCCGGTAATGGGCGTGGGAATCGGTATAGACGGTGGCCAAGATAGTATGGCCGCAATTTTCCATATCGGCCGTTATTGCGTCTACCTTGTACGCTTCCCACGGTTCCAGGGGTGGCGTGAGCCAGATGTGATGATGCGCATCGATAATCGGTAGGTCAGGCTCCAAGGCCATTTCGTTGACCTGATCCCGCCATTGCTTGCGCGTCGTCATCTGTCCGTCTCCTTGATCGCGCCGGGTCGACCTGGGTTGTAACCGCGCGGGCCGGATGTCGATAGCTCGTCGGAAGCGATTGAACATTGCTTGAATGGCGCCCTGCACCCTGGGACAAACGCTCCTGCCAATCGAGGAAAGGAAGCCTGATCGCTTCAATGGTTGTTATGCCTCAGCGATCATGAGTATCTGTTAATTTATCC
>NZ_JBBJUK010000007.1:0-207930 GCF_037723805.1 Sphingobium fluminis | reverse complement strand
ACGGATAGAAATCACGCGAGCATGTCGGACATGCATCAACAGGATCGTCCGCGCGACGCTGAACAGATAGGCCCGGGAATCGAGGATCCGATCGACCGAATCCATCTGGGCGAATCGGCTGTAAGCTTCCTGCACCACGTCGTCGGGATCAAGGTCCGTGGGCAGGCGCCAGCGACTCAGGCAGGCGCGGAGAGCAGGCTCGTGGGGCAGGATGTGCTGTGCGATCCACAGCGCTCTATCATCACTGAATGGCTTCATGGTCAGTGATATAACATGCGGAAAAGAAAACGCCCAACACCGCGCCTGCCCACACTCAGCCGGATGCAAGTAACTGTTTCGGGATAGTGTACCATTATCTGGACAATTACCGTGTTACGGTGACTGATGCGTCGCGCCGGAGTATGAACCTTCACTGGACAGAGGCGCTCGATCACCGGGCCTGGGCAGAGTCCATCGGCTTCG
This sequence comes from Sphingobium fluminis, assembly GCF_037723805.1. Taxonomy (NCBI): domain Bacteria; kingdom Pseudomonadati; phylum Pseudomonadota; class Alphaproteobacteria; order Sphingomonadales; family Sphingobiaceae; genus Sphingobium; species Sphingobium fluminis. The sequence continues at coordinate 207,468 of NZ_JBBJUK010000007.1, read as the reverse complement.
ACTCGGTTTGATTTTGCGAGCACCATTTTGATGGGATATGCCCTCGCTGGCAGTCACGGCGACCGCAGCGGCCACGCGGGCCAGTGCGTGCGTCTGAGCGGCATCGTGGCGCTTGCTCCGCTATATCACCCGCTCCTTCTCGCCGAGGATGCCGCAATGGTATCCGTTCCGAGCGGGATATGACTTCGGCACAAGCAGGTGTTACAGCGGAAAAGAGGTCGCGGCGCTCGGCCTAAACATGCGCCACCGGCCCAGCTTGATGGACGACGCGGTCGATTTTGTCCCTCGAGCGTGGACCGGTGAGCCATCCTCGTTCGAGGGAAAAAGGTTCCATATGTCCGAAATTGCGGTGACGTCACCCTTAAGTGCGTAAGAAGGTCCGGGCCATGCGGCTCGAAACATCATAGCGAACGATCTGCACGTGACCCCTTGAGGAGGCCGCCTCCCGGGGTGCGCCAGACAAATTTCAGTGCCCTCGATAAATCGGGCTGTCTAATGAGGAGCGCTGCTGAGTGCATACGCATTGTGCTCTCCTCATGGTCAGCATTCTCGCCAAGCGGCTGGGATATGATTTGCGGGACCATGGCGTCAGTCTCATCAGCGTCGAGGGACTGAACTTTGATTCCTTTCTGCCTCTGTTCGGCGCAAACGCGATCCGAATACCGGTCGCCGTCCTGACCGATGCCGATCCCAGGATTGCAAATGCGGCCGGAAAGCTGGTCGCCCACTATCCCGCCGCTGGCGAGACGATCACAGTGTCCGACAATACCGCGCTCATGCTGAAGAGCGCAGATGCCTATGTCGGTATATTCCACGGTCAGAAGACTTTCGAATATGATCTTGGACTCATCACGAAGAATCGAGCCGTCATGCTCGACGCGTTGAAGGAACTTCATCCACAAATCGGAGCTGAACTAGAAACCGAGGTGGCGGCCGAAGTCGATGACGCGGCAAAGGCCAAACGCCTGTTTCAGGGAATGTTCGAACGTGATTCTGGCAATGTTCAGAAGGGTCGGTTCGCGCAGGCCCTAGCTGGTCTGTGTGCAGATGACGACACGGACTTCGAAGTGCCTGAATACATCCGCCTTGCAGTAGAGCACGTTTGCGCGTGATGAATGGCCTCTCGCCTGAGCAACGCGAGGTCGTCGAACTGCCGCTGGCACCGTTGGCCGTCACGGCTTGTGCGGGCAGCGGGAAGACGCTGACGGCCATCCATCGCCTCGCAGCCATGCGGTCGGCGTTTGAAGACGACCACGGCCTGATCGCGCTCCTTTCCTTCTCCAACATCGCAGTGGAGACGTTCCGCGCGGGCTATCACGACCTGATGCGTGCCGAGGGTGGACATCGCAGATCAATGGCCGTCGAAATCGATACGGTTGATGGCTTCATAACATGTAATGTGCTGAGACCGCACGGACACAGAACGATGAAGGCATCCCGCACGCCCTTCCTTGTCGAGGGCGGGGAGGCCTTTCTCAGCTCCTTCAAGGTCTATGACGGCTCCATCAGTCATCCGATCCGAGATTTGCGAGCGCGGGTGAGCGGGCCTGATTTCCGGTTCGAGGTCGGACGCGGCAGCAAATTTGTGCCGCCTGCCAATGCCAAAGCGTCGATCGAAAAGCTCGGCAAGTCTGGCGCCTACACCCACGATCTCGGTCGTTACTGGGTGCTGCGCACCCTCCGCGAGCAACCTGATATCCTCCGTGCTCTTGTACGGCGCTACCCTCACGTCCTGGTCGACGAAGCGCAGGATATTTCGGCCGAGCATCAGGCGATCCTGGAGCTGATGGTCTCGAAGGGGTGTCAGCTCTCCCTGATCGGTGACGTGAATCAGGGAATTTATGACTTCGGCGGCGCCGACGGGAAGTTCCTGAACGATTATCACGGCACGGCTGGGGTCACCGCGCGCCGTTTGACTGTGAACTACCGGTCAGTCCCTGCAATCGTCGAAGTTGCCAACGCACTCGCCGGCACGAACGATGCCGCGCATCGCGCGGCACCGGAGGGCTTTTCTGGTCCCCATTTCATCACCTTCAAAAAGGGCGAAGAGGACAAGGCGATCGCTGCGTTCGCCAGCCTGTGCGACCATGCCAAAATTGATCCCAAGGATGCTGCCATCGTCTGCCGATCGGTAGAATGGTCGGAAACCTGGAGCGGCGCGGATAGCGATCAGGGGCAAGGCGTCGTGCGGACCTTCGCGAACGCAGTGCTGCAGCGTGAGCGGCAGCGCCGGATGGGCGATGCGTATAACAGCTGCTGCGTAGCCATTGCAGGCTTGTTGACGGACGACCAGCATGATTGCCTCGTGCATATGAAGCGCCCGCTGGACGAGCAGTTCCGAGGTATACGTCGCCTGATTTGGGACTTCGTCCGGGACTGTGAAACAGGGCTGCCCTCTGGTTCATTGAAAGCGTTGAGCGAATGGCATCCGCTCCTGCTGGTTCGCTGCAAGCAGCTGTTGCAGGCGCTATCGCGGGATTTCGGTCTAACCTTTTACCGTCCAGCTTTTCTTGATGGCGCCAAGCATCTAAAATCACATTTGAATTCTTCCCATTGGGCCTGCGCCAAATGATCCCAATCAGGCATTCGAGCTTGCCGCCCGGAGTGGAAATCGAAAGGACTCGGACACTGGCTCGGGAATGCGCCGACGCGAGTGGTCCCCAGTCTCTTTCGACGGGCGCTCAACCAGTACGCGCGGTTCCGGCAATTCGGTTGAAAGCAGGTTGGCCCAAATCCGCGCCAGCTCCCGGCGTCGCGGCATGTAGGCGGAGCGGTTGTACGCGCCCTCCACCTTTTCCTTGGGCACATGGGCGAGCATGAGGTCGATGACCTTGCGATCATGGGATTTGCCATTGCGCTCGGCCCATTCATTCATGATCGTCGAGAAAGCCGCGCGAAAGCCGTGCGGGACATGATGGCCATGATATCCGGCCCTATTGAGCAGATAGCCGATCGCATTTTCGCTCATCGGCCGATGAGCGTGTCGGTTGCTCGGGAATAACAGCTCGCAATCCCCGGTGAGGGGCCAGAGGGCGCGCAGTACCGCTAAGCACTGCGGCGTCAGCGGCACGAGATGATCTCCGTCGAGCTCGTCCTTCCGATCGAGATTACCCTTCATCCGTGTCGCGGGAATGCGCCACAAGGGAAGCGCTCCGTCCAAATCCTCGAACTCGTCCCAACGCGCGCCGCGGAGCTCGTTCGGCCGCACTGCGGTGAGAGCGAGGAAGCGCAAAGCCAGCCGAGTGATTGGCCGGGCATAATCCCCCTCGGCATCGTCGATCATCTTACGAAGCTGATCGAGGTTCGTGATAGCCGGCTGGCGACCGCGCCGCAGTGGCTTCAAGGCGGCGCTAAGCTTCTCCGCAGGGTCTGTCTCGGCGATTCCCTTGGCGATAGCGTAGACAAAGACCGCCGAAATTCGCTGGCGAACCCGCTTCGCCGTTTCGATCGAGCCGCGATCCTCGATGGACTTAAGCACCTCCAGGATTTTCGGGGGCTTCAGGTCCACCAACGGCAGCGAGCCGATGCTGGGAAATACATCCCGTTCCAGACTTCGAATCACGTCGTCACCATGGACGGCTGCCCATTGCGGCTTGGACGTCGCATGCCACTCGCGGGCAATCCGTTCGAAGGTATTCCGGCTCGCCTCGATATTTGCCTCGATCCTCAGCTTCTTTACCACGGACGGGTCGCGGCCTTCGGCGAGAACGGCGCGTGCCTCATCACGCTTCTCACGCGCCTTCACGAGAGCTACCATCGGGTAGATCCCGAACGACATGCTCTTCTGCTTTCCGTCGTACGAATAATTCCAACGCCACAGCTTGCCGCCGCTGGGTGTGACCAGCAGGAACAGGCGGTTGCTGTCAGTGAGCTTGTAGGCCTTCTCGCGCGGCTTTGCCGCTCGCACTTATGCATCGTTCAGCAAGGGTCATCTCCGATACCACGTTTTTCCAAGCCGATGCCACGCGCTGAACCCACGCCATTACCGGAGGCGTGCGGACGACCGTGGCCGAGCTGACCTGCTAAACGTCAGTTATCAGAGGGAAAAAGTCGATATCGGTGCACTTCTGTGGACCCCTGCGGAGGGTCGCCTGGCGGAGACGGAGGGATTCGAACCCTCGGTAAGGAGTTATCCCTACGACGGTTTAGCAAACCGTTGGTTTCAGCCACTCACCCACGTCTCCACATGGCCAAATACCCGTTCAGAACGGGTCAGCAGCTAGGCGATCCGGGCTATAGCGACGCCTTTGCCTCATGGCAACGGTCCCTTGCCACGATTTTACGAGTTATCAGGGCGGATTATCTTTTCCGTCCGGCTTGGATAAGACTCGTGTCGCCGGTTCGTTCATTGTCGTTTCAGCTTCGTTCCCGATAACTACCGGTCTATTGAACAAGCGGGCTTGCGGGGGAGTGACGGGATGATCGGACTATTAAGGTGTGCAACCGCCAACGGCAGACGCGGCGGCGCCCTGATGGCGGTGCTTGCTGGTCTTGCGCTAACCATGGTCCCGGCAGACGCTCAGGTGCGGACGGTCGACCCGAACAGCGCGATCGATTCCGACCTGACCCCCGTGCCGCCCGCCAAAAGCAGTCCGGTCACTAACGACGCCAGTCCCAACGTCAGGACCGATAGCGGCGTCTATAACACGCAAACTGACAGTGCCGTAACGTCGGGCGCGACCGCAACCGGCGCGCCAGTCACGGCCAATTCGCCGCCGGCCGCCCCCGTGCCCGCCGACTCCTATCAGGAAGATGATCTGATAGGCGCAGCCGAGGGCGTCTTCGGCAAGGGCGCCGAGGGCCTCGCCGGGCTCATCGAAAAGGTGCTGAAGGATCAGGGCCGTCCCAATGCCTATATCGCCGGGCGCGAGGCGTCAGGCGCCTTCGTCGTTGGCCTCCGCTACGGGTCGGGCACGCTCAATCACAAGGTGGAAGGCAAGCGGGAGGTCTATTGGACCGGCCCGTCGATCGGCTTTGATGTCGGCGGCAATGCCGCCAACACCTTCGTTCTCGTCTATAATCTCTACGACACGCAGGATCTGTTCCATCGCTTTCCTGCGGCCGAAGGCACGGCCTATCTCGTCGGCGGCTTCACCGCCAGCTATCTGCGCTGGGGCAGCGTAGTGCTGATCCCGATCCGCCTTGGCGTAGGCTATCGGCTGGGCATCAATGCCGGCTATATGAAGTTCACCGAAAAGCGGAACTGGCTGCCTTTCTGATCATCGCACGTTTACAGGGATAGGGCGAGCTGCTCGGCAGGGCTGCCGGCTCCTTCGTCCTGTTCCAGATTGTGAATGCCAAGGCCAAGCAGCCTTGCGCCCATGCGCAAGGGCAACTGCGCGAACAGCAGCGCTCGGGCGGCTTCGGCCAGTAGCGTTGGCGAGCGCACTGCGGTCGCGAAGCTTCTCGACCGGGTGATGATGCGGAAATCGGCAAATTTGATCTTCAGGACGACGGTCCGGCCATAGGAACCGTTTTTCTCGATCCTGTGCCACAGGCTCTGCGCGATCCGGTCGATCTCCGTGATCAGGGCATCGGCCGTGATCAGGTCGTCGAAAAACGTGTCCTCCACACTGACCGATTTGCGTTCCTGCCGGTCGCGCACAGGGCGGTCATCTTCCCCCCTGGCGGCGGAAAAGTAAAATCGAGCGGCGCTGCCGAAATGGCGTTCCAGAAAGGGTAGGTCGTGCGCGCGCAGGTCGGCCCCGGTCTCGATCCCCAGCGCCTGCATCCTGCGTGCCGTCACCGGTCCCACGCCGTGGATGCGCCGCACTGGCATCGCCGCGATGAAGGCGGCACCCCCGCCGGGTCGTACAACGCAGATCCCGTCGGGCTTGTTCTGATCGGACGCCAGTTTGGCGAGCAGCTTGTTGTAGGACACACCCGCCGACGCCGTAAGCCCTGTTTCCTCGCGGATCATCGAGCGTATATCTTCCGCGATCCGGGTTGCCGATGCGATGCCCCGCTTATTCTCCGTCACGTCGAGATAGGCTTCGTCGAGCGAGAGCGGCTGGATGATATCGGTGAAACGTTCGAAGATCGCCCGCACCTGCGTCGATACCGCGCGATACACCTCGAAACGGGGTGGAGCGAAGAGCAGGTCCGGACATAGCCGCCGTGCCCGGGCACCCGGCATGGCCGATCTAACGCCGAAGACTCGCGCTTCATAGCTTGCGGCCGCCACAACCCCGCGTGGCCCGCTACCCCCGACGGCCACCGGTTTGCCGCGCAGTTCGGGATGATCGCGCTGTTCGACCGACGCGAAAAAAGCGTCCATGTCGACATGGATGATCTTGCGCGGCAAGCCGGTGGCCATGGCAGGTGGCGGGGCGTCCATGCGGCATGCTTATGCCATGGCAGGAACGAAAGGGAAACAGGCGGGCGGGCTCATCTGACCCGCCCTTATTATTTCTTGCCCTGACCCTTAAGCGCCAGCAGCACGGCGAAGGGGCTGGCCTGCTCCTCGCCGATGACGCCGGCTTCCCTGAGCACCGCATCGGCATCGGGCGACCGGGGATAGGGCGCCATCGCCAGCGCCACGGTTTCGGCCACGGCCTCCCCCATATCGATGACCTGGCCGTCATAGCCGATCGTGTCGCAATCCTCTGCGTCGATCTCCAGTTCCGCGCCTTCGTCCATCGGCGCATCGTCGCGAACGAAGCGCAAGGTGAAGTCCGTGTCGATCGACTCGGGCACCGGCACGCCGGTAGCGACGCAAGGCTGGGCCAGCGCGGCGCGGACCCGTCCACGCGCGACGATCCCGGTGCCGTCCATGCTCAGCGCATAGTCGGCGTCGAGCCGATCCAGGGCCAGCAGGCGGAATCGCCGCGCCAGCGCGGTTCGTTCGGCTTCCTTGGCACTGATATGGGTCGTCGCCGCAAGCCGGCCAATCTGGTCGATGCGCACGATCCTCGAAAATTCGGGGGGCGAAGGCGCGCTCATATCAGGTCACCGCGCAGCAGGCTTTCACGCGATGTCGAGCCCAGCCGGGCCCAGCAGGACAGCAGCGCCGACTCCACATGCGCCAGCGCGTCGGGCGCGGGCCGCTCCCCGCGGTAGAGGTTGCGCACGAGGGCGTCCGCGAGATCGGCCTCGCCGGCCAGCGCCGCGCGATAGGCCGAAAGCCGACCGCCAAGCGCGCTCATCATCCGGCCGATATGCTTGCCCACCACGACATCGCCAATACCTTCCTGCCGCAGCTGCCCGTCCATGTCGTCGACGAACAATTCGGTGAGCCAGACGCCTTCCTGCGTAGCGTCTTTTTCATCCAGCCGCATAAGCACGAGTGCCAGAACCGCCACGATCATGTCGAACCGCCCATCCAGCGAATCCGGCACCTGACCGTCGCGATACCAGTGCGGCTGGCGGCCCTCCGCGACGACTGCGGTATAAAGCGGTACGATCGCTTCTTTCGGATCGGTTCGCCCGAACAGGCGCTGCAGAAAATTGGGGGCTGTGCTGGACATGGTTCGCGTTGTTTTCGGGCTGTGTAAGGAGGAGGGCCGGCGGCCCCTTGCCGCAGCCCCTGCATTTCCATATTGATCGGGGCGTCGCGCAATGCAATGGCGGCTTTTGTTGTTTCTTGGGTTCCGGGGCCGTCCCCGCAGGAGAATGTCATGCGTCAGCTCAACCGCCAGTGCTTCAGCAGGCCGTCCTTCAGCGGACGCATCCTGCTCGCGGCGGGCCTTGGGGCGCTCGTCCTGGGGGCTTCGGGTTGCACGCGGGTGCGCACGCATCAGGGCTATCAGGTCGACAAGCTGCTGGTCGATTCGGTTCAGCCGGGGATCGATAATCGCGCGTCGGTGGAAGGCACGCTGGGTCGTCCTAGCTTCACCGCGCAGTTTGGCGACGCCGACTGGTATTATGTTTCGCGTGACATGCGCGCGCTCGCTTTCTCCAATCCCAAGCCCGTGGCGCAGACCGTGCTGCATGTCCGTTTCGATCCGGCCGGTAATGTGGTCGCGGTCGATCGCATGGGGCTGGAGCAGGTGGCGCGGATTTCGCCTTCGGGCGACAAGACCCCGACGCTTGGCCGTCACCGCAGCCTGTTCGACGAGATATTCGGCAATATCGGCGCGGTGGGCGCAGGCGGCATGGGCGGCGGCGGCGCTGGTCCCGGTTCGGGCGGACCTAACGGCAGCTGAAGCGGCGTTCGTGCATGCCATGTCCGGAACGGCAAACCGTCGCTGGACATCGCTCAGGGCATCGGCGCCTTTTCTCCTTCGATCACTGTGACGGGCAGCTTGAGCGCCTGAAGCTGCGGCAGCACCTGAGTCTTGTCGCCGACCACGATCCACCGGATCTTTGCCGGGTCTATGACGGCTCGTGCGGCCTGATCCAGCGCGGCGGGTGTCAGCGTCTGATAGCGCCGCGCGAGGCTCGTCACATAATCGAACGGCCTGCCGAACAACGCGTCCTGGCGCATCTCGCCAAGGATTGCGGAGGAGGTTTCGAACTGACCCGGAAGGGCCGCGATATTACCCTTTACGACGCGGCTGAACTCCGCCGGGGTAACGCCCTTGGGGCCCAGAAAATCGGCGATGTCCTGCTGGATCGCGGCGATGGCGGGGCCGGTCTTGTCGGCCTGAACCGGCGCTGAGATCAGATAAGGGCTGCGCTCAGCCCGTTCCGCGAGATAGGAGCCGGCACCATAGGACCAGGCCTTGACCTCGCGAATGTCGGTATTGATACGCGACAGAAAGTCTTCGCCCAGCACGCTATTGGCCGCGCCAAAGGCGACGAGGTCGTCCCCGCCCTTAAGGCCGGTCACGAAACCGCCCAGCAGCACCGATTGCGGCGACTGCGGCCGGTCGATCAGCGTGATGCCGGGCCGGGACGCGGGAATGGGCGCGGAAAAATCCTTAACCCCCTTCATATCGCGGGTCGAACGCCAGGCGGTGAAACGCGCTTCCAGCAGCGGCTTGATCTGCGCCAGCGTCGAATCGCCGACGACGAAAATCTCGACATTGTCGGGCCGAAGCCATTTGTTTTTATAGGCGGCGAGGTCCGCCGGCGTAAGCGCCGTCACGGCCGCGCTGTCGCCCAGGCCGTGCGCGGGAACGCCATAGGGATGGCCCGGCCCGTAGAGCAGGGGAAAGATTGCCCGGCTGGCGAGGCCCGATGGCTGCGTCTTTTCCTGCGCGATCTGCGAAAGCTGGATGGCGCGAACGCGGTCCACCTCTTTGGGGGCGAAGGCCGGATTCTTGACGATGTCGGCCAGCAGATCGAGCGATGGCCCAAGATTGGCGGTGAGCGCGCGCAAGGTGACGACCGATCGGTCCATCGTCGCCCCGGCGCTGATGTTCGCGCCCAGCCGCTCCTGTTCTTCCGCGATCTGGATCGCGTTGCGGCTGGTCGTGCCTTCGTCCAGCATCGACAGGGTGAACTGGCCCACACCGAGCTTGTCACGCGGATCGGCGGCGATGCCGCTGTCGAAACTCAGGCTCACGAGCAGCATCGGCACCGCTGATCGCCGGGCGAAATGCACCTTGATGCCGTTGGACAGGCTGGACGTCTCGACCGCGGGATAGTCGAGCGCCGGGGAGGCGGTCACGGCGGGCAACGGCAGGCGGGGTTTCGGCAGGGAGGCGGCCACGTCCTGCGCCGAAGCCTCCTTAGCTGGCCCCTGCGCTTCGGCATAATCGGCGCGCGGCCCCGGATCGACCCGCAGCGCATAAACCGGGCGGCTCAGCCATTTGCCCATCGCGGCCGTAGCGCTCGCAGGCGTCACAGCCGCCAGCGCCGCCAATTCTTTCCTGTAGAAGGCGGGGTCATTCTTATAAAGTGCCCCCTCGGCCAGCGTCGATGCCTTGCCGGAAAAGCCGCCGACGATCTCAAGGCCGGCAATCTGCCCGGCGATCTGGCGGGTGGCGACCCGGCCGACCTCGTCCGCGGTCGGACCCCTGGCAATGAGGTCCGTGATGATCGCATCAAGCCGCTTCGACACCAGCGAGGGATCAACGCCGGGCTTGACGTCCACCGTCACTTCGAACTGGGCAAGCTGCTCGAAAGTCTGGACGCTTGCGGTCACCGCGACCGCCAGCTGTTCCTGCCGCACCAGTATATTGTCGAGCCGCGAACTGGCGAGGCCCCCCAGCACGTCGGCCGCGACCGCCAGCGGTGCATTGTCGGGGTCCCCCATGCCGGGCACGATCCAGTCGCGATACAGGCGGGTCGTCGCGACCCTGTCCTTCATCGCCTGATCGACGCGCGCCGGCAGGGTCGGCACCGGTGCGGCCACCGGCTGAACAGCCTTGCCCGCAGCGATCGCGCCGAAATATCTCTCGACCTTCCTTCGAGCGGTCGCAACGTCGATATCGCCGGCCAGCGCGATGACAGCATTGTTGGGGCCATAATGATCCCTGAACCAGCCATGCACATCGGCAAGGCTCGCGGCATCGAGATCGGCCATCGACCCGATCGTGTCATGGCCATAGGGATGGCCGGCGGGGAACAGCGCTTCGCTTTGCGCATAGCTGACGAGGCCGAATGGCTGATTGTCATTCTGCCGCTTTTCATTCTGGACGACGCCCCGCTGCGCGTCGAGCTTGGCCTGGGTGACGGCGCCGAGCAGCCGCCCCATGCGGTCCGCTTCCATGAACAGCGCCAGGTCGAGCGCGCCGGTCGGCACCGTCTCGACATAATTGGTGCGGTCATACCAGGTGGACCCGTTGGTTGGCGTAGACCCGGCTGCGGTCAGCGGCTCGTCGAAACTGGTCACATTTTCCGAACCGCCGAACATCAGATGTTCAAACAGGTGGGCAAAGCCGGTCTTGCCGGTCGGCTCGTTCTTTGAGCCGACGCGATAATAGACGGTCACGCCGACGACCGGCGCCTTGCGATCGGTATGGACGATGACGCGCAAGCCGTTCTTGAGCGTGAACTGCTCATAGGGAATGTCGATCCTGGCTGCCAGCGAGGCAACAGGCGCGGGCGCATCCGGCGCGCCGCGGGCTAGGGCCACGGGCGCGAGGAAGGACGCCGAAAGCGCAAGCGACACGATCAGACGGCGCGACGGGGATAGCTTGGTCATGAAACCTCTTGAACAGGGTCGGGCGGCGCGCCGCTTTGGCGCAGCATAGCGGGGCATGATTGGGAGGCAATATCCATCGAGGCAGCCGAATGGCTTGTCGAGGGTTGAGGGCGTTGCTGCACAAAATCCGCAACTGGCCCTTGTGTGCCTTTTATGCAACACCATATCGCGGCAATGATGATCAAGAGGGTGTTATGAACATCGAGAAATTCACCGACCGCGCCAAGGGTTTTCTTCAGTCGGCCCAAACCGTCGCCATCCGCATGAACCATCAGCGGATCAGCCCCGAACATTTGCTCAAGGCGTTGCTGGAAGACGAACAGGGTATGGCGTCCGGCCTTATCAAGGCGGCGGGCGGCGACGCTGCGGCGGCGCTGCGCGAGACCGACGCGGCATTGGCAAAAGTGCCCTCCGTGTCAGGCAGCGGCGCGCAACAGACGCCGGGCCTCGACAATGACGCCGTGCGCGTGCTCGACACTGCCGAGCAGGTCGCGCAAAAGGCGGGCGACAGCTTCGTCACCGTCGAGCGGCTGCTGCTCGCGTTGACCCTCGCGTCGACAACCACCGCGGGCAGGGCATTGAGCGCCGCCGGCGTGAAAGCCGAGGCGCTCAATACAGCGATCAGCAATCTGCGGGGTGGCCGCACCGCCGACACGGCGGGCGCGGAAGATCGCTATGATGCGCTCAAGAAATTCGCCCGCGACCTGACCGAAGCGGCGCGGGCCGGCAAACTCGATCCGGTGATCGGCCGCGACGAGGAAATTCGCCGGACCATCCAGATCCTCGCGCGCCGGACCAAGAACAATCCGGTCCTGATCGGCGACCCCGGCGTGGGCAAGACCGCGATCGCCGAGGGCCTTGCCCTGCGCATCGCCAATGGCGACGTGCCCGATACGCTGAAAGACCGCGCGCTGATGGCCCTCGACATGGGATCGCTGATCGCGGGCGCCAAATATCGCGGCGAGTTCGAGGAGCGGCTCAAGGGCGTGCTCGACGAAGTGAAAGCGGCCGAGGGGCAGGTCGTGCTCTTCATCGACGAGATGCACACGCTGATCGGCGCGGGCAAGTCCGAGGGCGCGATGGACGCCGGCAATCTGCTCAAGCCCGCCCTCGCGCGCGGCGAACTCCACTGCATCGGCGCGACCACGCTCGACGAATATCGCAAATATGTCGAGAAGGACCCCGCGCTCCAGCGTCGGTTCCAGCCGGTGTTCGTCGGCGAACCGACCGTCGAGGACACGATCTCCATCCTGCGCGGCCTCAAGGAGAAATATGAACTGCACCATGGCGTGCGGATCACCGATGCCGCGATCGTATCGGCGGCGACGCTCTCCAACCGCTACATCACCGACCGTTTCCTGCCCGACAAGGCGATCGACCTGATGGACGAGGCCGCATCGCGGCTGCGTATGGAGGTCGAGAGCAAGCCCGAGGAGATCGAAGCGCTCGACCGGCGGATCATCCAGCTCAAGATCGAGCGCGAAGCGCTGAAAAAGGAAACCGACAAGGCGAGCGCTGACCGGCTGGTCGCGCTGGAGGCTGATCTTGGCAATCTGGAGGAGCAGTCCGCCGGCCTCACCCAGCGCTGGCAGGCGGAGAAAGACAAGATCGCCGGCGAAGCGAAGATCAAGGAGCAACTCGACGCCGCGCGGCTGGAACTGGAGCAGGCGCAGCGCGCCGGTGACCTGGGGCGGGCGGGCGAGCTATCCTATGGCACCATTCCCGCGCTGGAGCGTAAGCTGGCCGAGGTGGAGCAAGCCGCCGAAGGCGCGATGCTGCGCGAGGAAGTGACGGTCGAGGATATCGCCGGCATCGTCGCGCGCTGGACCGGCATTCCGGTCGAGCGGATGATGGCGGGCGAGCGCGAGAAGCTGCTGGCGATGGAAGCGGAACTGGGCAAGCGCGTCATCGGGCAGGCCGATGCGGTGAAAGCCGTGGCGAAGGCCGTCCGCAGGAGCCGCGCGGGCTTGCAGGACCCCAACCGCCCGCTCGGCAGCTTCCTGTTCCTTGGCCCCACGGGCGTGGGCAAGACCGAACTGACCAAGGCGCTCGCCGGTTTCCTGTTCGACGATGAAAGCGCGATGGTGCGCATCGACATGAGCGAGTTCATGGAAAAGCACAGCGTCGCCCGGCTGATCGGTGCGCCCCCCGGTTATGTCGGCTATGAAGAAGGGGGCGTACTGACCGAGGCGGTGCGCCGTCGTCCCTATCAGGTGATCCTGTTCGACGAGGTCGAAAAGGCCCATGGCGATGTGTTCAATGTGCTGCTTCAGGTGCTGGACGACGGCCGACTGACCGACGGGCAGGGCCGGACGGTCGATTTCACCAACACGATCATCGTGCTGACATCGAACCTGGGCAGCCAGTATCTGACGGGCCTTGCCGACGGGCAGAAGACCGAGGATGTCGAGCCGCAGGTGATGGACATGGTCCGCGCGCATTTTCGCCCTGAATTTTTGAACCGGCTGGACGAGATCATCCTGTTCCACCGACTGGGCGCGGACCATATGGCGCCGATCGTCGATATCCAGGTTGCACGTGTCCAGACACTGCTCAAGGATCGCAAGGTGGTGTTGGACCTGACCGATGGCGCGCGCGTGTGGCTGGGGCGGGTGGGCTATGATCCCGTCTACGGCGCCCGCCCGCTCAAGCGCGCGGTGCAGCGCTATCTGCAGGACCCGCTCGCCGACCTGATCCTGCGCGGCGAAGTACCGGATGGATCGACCGTGCGCGTGGATGAGGGCGATGGCGGGCTGGTGCTGAGCGTAGAATAGAAAAGGGCGCTTCCCTCGGGAAGCGCCCCCTTATTTTTGGCCGTTCGGGTGGAAGATCAGTAGTTGAACTTCGCGCCGACCCGGAAGTAGCGGCCAAGAATGCCCTCGCCACCCTGAACCGGGTTATAGGCATGCGCGCCATAGGTGATCGTGTCGATCGGTGGCAGCTTGTCGAACACGTTCAGCATGTTCGCGTAGAAGGTGAACTGATCCGTCACCTTGACCTGCGCATTGAGGTCGAAGGTGATATAGTCCTTCACCCGGCACGGCAGCGACCCGTCATTGAGACCGCAATCCTTATAAGCCGTGCCCTGATCCATCGCCGAGGTGTCGTACCCACCGAAGAAGTTGGCCGTGCCACTCAGCGCGAACTTGCCGAAGTCGAGCGTGTTGGTCCAGGTCCCGCGCCATTTCGGCGTGCCCGAACCCGCCGTCAGGTTGAAATTGCCGAGCGTGCCGTCATAGCGTTCCACCGTGCCATCGGGAAATTCGGTTTCCAGACGCATGATGTAGCTCGCCTGCAGGGAGCTGGTCCAACGGATATTGTCGGTGACTGGCAAACTGACGTCCGCAGCGAAGTCCAGGCCTTCCGACTTGATGGTGTTGGCGTTGATGAAGCCCGATTGGACGAAGGCAACACGCGGCTGACGTGGATCGCCTGGCGCGATGGGCACGTCGGCGATGACGTTGAAGCCTGCGGGGATCGGCAGGCCGGCATAATAGGCCTGCAATGCCGGCGTATTGTCAGCCGTGGTGATCGCGCCCGTTTTCTTGATGTTATAATAGTCCACCGAGAAGGAAACGCCCCGCATCGGTTCGATCAGGATGCCGGCTGTGAAGCTGCGCGACTTTTCCGCCTTAAGATCCGCATTGGAAAGCGAGGTCGCGCCGTAGCTACCCTGACGGATATATTGCGGGCAACTGCTGAAGGTGGCGACGGTGCAGCCATATTGCGCCAGATAGGCGTTGTTGAACAGGCTCTGGTTGTTGGTGACGAAGCCTGTGGTCGGGAAGGTTGCATTTGCCTCGCCGAAGCTAGGAATGCGGAAGCCCTTCGAATAGGTGCCGCGCAGCAGGACCTCGCGGATCGGCTTCACCTTAACGCCAAATTTCGGCGAGAAGTTGTTCAGACCGCCCGAATAGCGGTCATAGCGCCCCGACGCATTGAGCTCGAGCTGGTCGAAGATCGGTGCGTTCACCTCCGCGTAGGCCGAATAGACCTTGCGGTCGCCCTTCACGGCAAAGCCGTTCAGGCGATAATATCGCTCCGTCCCGCCGTTTATGTCGGAGTTCAGGCTGGGTGCGTCGATCGCTTCGTAGCGGAACGACACTCCGACGCCGATCTGGAGCGGACCACCCGGCAGGTCGAGCAGATCTCCGCTGACCACGGCCTGTGTCTGAACCATATCCGACGTAGCCGTATTTGTGGCGGTCGGCGTCAGATAATCCATCGTCGCCCGGCTGTTGGCGGCGGGATTGAGGAAGTTGAAGCTGCCGTCGGCGATCACATCCAGCAGATGCTGGATATAGACATAGCCGTTCGATTTACGACGCAGGTCCATGTGCATCGCGGTCGCATCGACCTGATAATGCCACTTGTCGCTGATATCGCCCTTGATACCGATCGCGCCGCGATAGGCACGAGTGCGCGTTTCGTCATGTTCGAGCGAATTAGGCAAGCGACCGATGATGGCGGCGTTCTGGCCCGCCGCGGCGAACGGGTTGTTCGGGTTCAGCGTGCCGTTGGCCGCCGTGCAGGCCACGGTCGTGCCACGCGGGCAGACATAGACCGGCAATTGCAGTATGTTGTTATTGCCATAATAGGCGACATTGCCCGACGTGCTGTAGCGCGGGAAATAGAAGGGCGCCGGTGCGTTCGCGCGGATCGTGCTGGGCAGGCCATCATATGCGACGTCGGTCTGGAGGAAGTTGAACATCGCATAGGCTTCGCCGGTATCGCCGACGCGCGCGGTGAAGCGGGCCGAGGCACCGAAGCGCTTGATATTGGGATTGATGATGCCGTAATTGTTGGTCAGATCCTCCTGACAGACGGTTGAGGGCGCGCCGGCGGCGATATTGTCGGCCAGTTCCGCACCGGTCAGGTTGTAGAGCGAGCCACGCTGGCAAGCGACCGCAGGGTTCAGTAGTTGATACTGGCCGCTCTGCGCGCCGCCCACAGCATTGGCTGGACGTACGAAAAGCGTGCTGCCCGTGTTGGTGACGACCGGGCTGAAGCCGGGATAGGCGCCAGTGCCGTCCAGACCGTCAACCACATTATTGCCGCCGCAAACGCCCTCATGGCAGACGCCGCGATAATCGTCGCTGTTATAGGGATATGGACGCTGGTTATTCTTGACCTGCCTGCTCTGGAAATAAAAGCCGCTGATATAGGCGTTATAGCCATTGTCATCGAGATCGCCGGTTCCGGCGGTGACGGACAGGCGATATTGCGAACCGTCGCCTCGGCTGGAAATGCCGCCTTCGGCGCGTCCGGCGACGCCCTTGAAATTCTTCTTCGTGATGATGTTGACGACGCCGGCAATGGCGTCCGCACCATAGCTGGACGAAGCGCCGTCACGCAGCACCTCGACATGATCGACGATATCGTCGGGAATGGTGTTGAGGTCGACGAAGTTGCGCGTGCCGTCATCCGACAGCGGATAATAGGCCGCGCGCAGACCGTCGAACAGGACGAGCGTGGAGTTGGTCGAAAGACCGCGCAGGGACACCGCCGAAGCGCCGGCTGCAAATGCGCCATTGGCAGAAAAACTGTTGGTCAGCGCGGGGCCATTATTGGCCGCAATCCGCTGCAGGCCTTCCTGCACCGTGCTGATGCCGCGACGGTCGAGATTTTCCACCGTGACATTGGTGACCGGCGATGGCGTTTCCGCATCCGTGCGGCGAATGATCGACCCGGTAACGACGATCGTGTCAGTAGGTTCGTCCGCTGCGGCCTGAGCCGCTTGTGGCCCCTGCGCAAAGACGGCGGCCGTGCCGATCATGTTGGCGAACATAAATACCGGCAATGCGGCAGCACCGCGCAAAAGCGCGTTCTTCGATAGTCTCTTCATTATCCAGTCCCTTGCTCTGGAGCAACCACGAGGTCTCCCCCGCCTGTTCAGATGACAAATGAAAGGTATGAGCGCCCGACAACGCACCCTTCATTCGTACTGCGGTCTAGTCTGCGCGGCCCTTTTCTGGCTGTAAAGCGCCCTGCCTTGGGGCCATCATGATTTGATTCGCGCTGTCGCAATTATGCAACAGTCCGGCGAAACTCCGCGCAGGATGGCTTGATAATTATATTACAGCGTAGGGAACAAATGGAGCCCTTATCTGTTGAGCAATTGCTCAACAGCGTCGGATCATTGCGCACATCGTGGTGCAGTCGAGCATAATGTCGCCCCGAGCTGGTCCGTTAAAAACAGGGGGTCGACACGAGCCTCATTCCATTTGACGGCCCAGTGCAGATGTGGGCCGGTCGCCCGGCCGGTCGATCCCACCGCGCCAATGGGCTGGCCCCGCACTATATGGTCACCCAGCTTCACATTGATTCGCGACAAATGCAGGAAGGCGCTGTTGAGACCATGGCCATGGTCAAGCATCAGCAGATTGCCTTCGAGCGTAAATGGCCGGTCGGCGGCGAGTATGACGACGCCGTCTGCCGGTGCGACGACGACCGCGCCCGTCGCACCCGCAATATCGACCCCGCTGTGATAGGCGCCGGGCGTACCCTGATAGATGCGCTGAGCGCCGAACACGCCCGATATGCGGCCAGGGCGGGGCCGGATGAAGCGCTGGCGCCACCCGCCGCTGTCGCCACGCACCGTTCGCGCGGCCGCGATCCGCTCCAGTTCCGGCTTGCGCAACGCCATGAAGGCCTGGCTATCCCTGGTAAGTCGCATCGGCGCATCGATATGCTCGATCCGCCACGCGCGGGGGGCGACCGCCAGCTTCTGCTCGATCAGCCGTCCGTCCGCCAGCCGAGCGGTCAGCAGCGCCTGCGTCCTGGCGTCGCGGTCGAAGGCGATGAGGAAGCGGCGATCCCTGTCGAAGGGCACCGGCTGTCCATCGAGCCGCAGATCGACCGCATTCAAAGGCGCGACACCAAGCAGGACGCCGCCCTGCGTCATCGGACCGGATAGAGCGAACTCGCCTGCGGTCCCTACGGAGGGTGGTGCGGCGAAGGCGGTGGTCCCGGCGAGCATCAGCAGGGCAGTCGCGAACCATCGGCCGCCCCGAATGCTCATCCGGCCCGCGCGCGGTTCAATTCGGCCTGCACCGACGCTTGCGCGCTGGCATAGGGTTCCTGCCGCGCTATGCTCCAGTAGCGCAGATCCTCCAGCGCGATTTTGGCGCCGGTGGTGGCGCAAATCACATGGTCGCCCGGCTGGAGCACGCGAAAGCTGTACGCCATATAATGTAGACGCGCGGGCCGATCGCGTTGGGACATCAACATGGATGGCTACCTCTTCGGTTGGGCAAATCTCATGAAAACAGGTCTTGCTGGCGTATTTCCTCCGCCGTGCGGGCTTTGCGCGCCGCACCTCGCGGTTCCGGAGATATAAGCGGCACGCCCGGCTTCTCAAGAGCTGGGTCTGCGACGAGCGCATCCGCTGGCCCATCCTTGAACCAGAGCGTCACCGACCCCGCCGTCCGGGCCGCTGCCGCCGATCCGACGACATGACCACTCGCCATGACTCGCGCAAAGCCGAGCGCCAGTGGTCGATCGGGATCGAGCGATACGAATAATCGCGAGAGGCGGTCGAACGCGGTGGCCCTGTCCTGATGCACTCTTACCAGAAAGTCGGGACGCAGGCGCAAGCGATCAAGCCTTTCCTTCGCTCGGTCGAGCTGGCGGTCGAGCAGGGGACGGCGGAGCGCCCCGCCGACAAGCCCCAGCCGCACGCGCGCATCCGCGGCGCGATGGCGCAGGCCGCTGGCCAGCGCATCGGACAGCTGGTCGAGCCGCTGACGCTGGCCCTCCAGCAGCGAATCGGGTGTGGGCATCAGGCGCGCTTGCATGTCGAGCCGCTCGCGCGCCTGCGCCAGGCCGCGCCGCGCCGCCCGCCCGGCGCGCAGGCCAAGGTCGGTGAGGCCCGCGAGCAGCTCCGCGCGCACCGGCACCGCCATCTCGGCTGCCGCGGTGGGCGTCGGTGCGCGCATGTCCGCGGCGAAATCGCACAAGGTCGTGTCGGTCTCGTGGCCCACGGCCGAAATGATCGGGATCGAACAATTCGCCACCGCGCGGACGACGATCTCCTCGTTGAAGCTCCACAGATCCTCGATCGACCCGCCGCCACGCGCCACGATGACCAGGTCGGGCCGGGGCAGCGGGCCGCTGCCGTCCATCGCGCTGAAGCCGCGCACGGCGCGCGCGACCTGCTGCGCCGCGTCCTGACCCTGAACCAGCACCGGCCAGACCAGCACATCGGTCGGGCAACGATCGGCGAGGCGATGGAGAATGTCGCGGATCACCGCGCCCGTCGGTGATGTGACCACGCCGATGGTGCGCGGCATAAACGGCAACGGCCGCTTTCGATCCCGATCGAACAATCCTTCAGCGGCGAGCTTCGCCTTCAGCTTTTCTAGCAGCGCCATTAGCGCGCCTTCGCCCGCCAGTTCCATGCGCTCGATCACGATCTGATATTTGGACCGGCCGGGATAGGTGGTGAGTTTGCCCGTCGCGATCACTTCCACCCCGTCCTGCGCGGCGAAGGCGAGGCGCTGCGCGCCGCCCTTCCACATCACGCCGTCGATCACGGCACTATCGTCCTTGAGGCAAAGATAAAGATGGCCCGACGCCGCGCGTTTGAAGCCTGAAATCTCGCCGCGCAGGCGGACATGACCAAAGCGGTCCTCCACTGCGCGCTTGAGTGAGGCCGACAATTCGCTGACGGTTAACGGGGGCGCGTTGTCGCCCGGCCTTTCCTCCGCTAACAGGCGGCCCGACACGTCAAAACCAGCTTCATATTCCGGGGACATGGGCGAGATGAACATCCTTCTGCTTGGCGGCGGTGGCCGCGAACATGCGCTGGCGTGGAAACTGGCGCAATCGCCATCGCTATCCACTCTTTATGCCGCACCCGGCAATCCGGGCATAGCCCAGCATGCGCAACTGGTCGACATCGACGCCACGGATCACCGCGCCGTGCTGGATTTCTGTACGCGCCATTCCATCGGGCTGGTCGTGATCGGCCCGGAGGCGCCGCTGGTCGACGGGCTGGCCGACAATCTGCGCACCATGGGCGTGGCCGTGTTCGGACCGGGGGCGAAGGCGGCGCAGCTCGAAGGATCGAAAGGCTTTACGAAAGACCTGTGCAAGCGCGCGGGCATCCCCACCGCCGCTTACATACGGGTCACCAGCAAGGATGGCGCGATCGCCGCGCTCGACGATTTTGCCTTGCCAGTGGTCATCAAGGCCGATGGTCTGGCGGCGGGGAAGGGCGTCATCATCGCCGAGACGCGCGCGGAGGCGCTCGATGCGCTCGACACCATGTTCTCCGGCGCGTTCGGCAAGGCCGGCGAGGAAGTGGTGCTTGAGGAGTTCATGACCGGCGAGGAGGCGAGCTTCTTCGCGCTGACCGACGGCACAGCGATCCTGCCCTTCGGCTCTGCGCAGGATCATAAGCGCGTGGGGGATGGCGACACCGGCCCTAATACCGGGGGCATGGGCGCCTATAGTCCGGCGCGCGTGCTGACGCCCGAGCTGGAAATTCAGGTGATGGAGACCATCATCCGCCCGACTGTCGCGACGCTGGCCGCCGAAGGCATGCCCTATTCGGGCGTGCTTTACGCCGGGCTGATGCTGACCGACGAGGGTCCCAGACTGATCGAATATAATGCGCGCTTCGGCGACCCTGAATGCCAGGTGCTGATGATGCGCTTCGACGGCGATCTGGTCGCGCTGCTGCTGGCGGTGGCGCAGGGGCGACTGGCCGATCATGGGCCGGCCGAACTGGCGCAACGCACCGCGCTGACCGTGGTGATGGCGGCGAACGGCTATCCTGATGCGCCGGAAAAAGGCGGGGCTATTGCCGGCGTCGCAGCGGCGGAAGCGGCCGGAACAAGGATATTCCACGCCGGCACGGCGATGCGGGGCGACGCGCTGGTCGCCAGCGGCGGGCGTGTGCTGAATGTGACGGCGACGGGGGACAGCGTGAGGGCGGCGCAGAAGGCTGCCTATGCGGCGGTGGACTTGCTCGATTTTCCAACCGGCTTTTGCCGTCGTGACATAGGGTGGCGCGAAATCGCGCGCGAGGACGCCGCATAGAGCTGACGCGCACGCGCAGCAGGACCGCATGAATAATTTGGCCGGGCGTCGGCAGCAGGGAGGACATAAATATGCAGCTATTCCTCATCGATTACGGCTTGTGGCTTTTGCTCGCATTGTTCGTGGTCATCGCGGTCGTTTTCCTCCTTTCGGGACGGGGACGGCGATCGGAATACCCGGCGTCGCGCCAGAATGACACGCCGGAACCGATCGTTCCTTCGCTACTCGCGTCTGATCCTCAAGGCGACCTCATCGCGGCGGCACCTGTCGAACCGGCCATGGAGGCACTTGTCCCAGCCGAGCCTGTAGTATCGATTACCGATGCCGCCCTTTCCCGGTCCGATCCGGCCCCCTCGCCGGAGGCCGGTCAGCCGGATGATCTGCTGCGCCTCAAGGGCGTGGGACCCAAGCTTCGTACGATGCTTGCCGAATTAGGCGTAACCCGCTTTTCGCAGATCGCCGATTGGACCGATTCGGACATCGCGGCGGTCGACGCAAAGCTCGGCGCTTTTCGTGGCCGCCCGGTCCGGGACCAATGGGTCGATCAGGCGAAATATCTCGCGGCTGGCGATGTCGCTGGGTTCGAGGCGAAATACGGCAAGCTCTAATCGCGGCGATCGTCAGGTGCCCGCCAGCGCGACCGGACCGCCAGGCGCTTTGTGGTCCACCCGCCGGTCGGGCGCGGCGCCAAGGATGCGCCCTATGAATGGTGCACGAGCGGCGAGCCGGCTGACCATGAAGAGAAGCGGAACGGAGGCGATGACCATGGTGAAGCTGTGCATTCCGCCCGCCATTAGCAGGCCCATGATCAACGGATGCCACAGGTAGAAAAACAGGCTGTCCTGCCCGATCAGATTCAGTGGTGCGAAGCGGAGGCGGAGCGCGGACAGGCTGGGCAACAGCGAAATCAGACCAAGGCACATCAAAAGCCGCGCGGGGACATAGGCGAGCCTGTGGCCGTCGCGATAAAGGCCTGACCACCACCATAGCCCAAGCAATGTCAACAGCAGGCAAACCGGCAGATAGCGTTTGGGAAATGCACGCTCCGCCATAAGCATGCCGAAGAAGAAATAGACCGGATAGCGCAGGAACCGGCTGTCGGGCGCAAAAAAGCTGGTGCCCACCGGGCCATGGTCCAGTCCGAAGCCGTACATCGTCGCCAGGCTGACCGGCGTGCCCATGACCAGCAGCAACAATGGCGAGCGCGGAATGAGCCGCGCCACAAAGATCAGGAAAACAAGCACCGGTACATACCAGAGATGGAAGGGCGGTCTCAAAATCGGGTCCAATGGCGTCGCCCAGCCCACCGACCATCCGCTTATAATCAGATAGAGGATCGTCGCAAACAGCCATGGCAACAGCAGTCTCGTGCTATAACGCTGAAAGAGCGCTCGCGCTGCTTCGGTGCGGATGCGCGTGACGTTGAGCAGATAGCCAGAAATGCCGATCATCAACGGCATGCGCAATCCCGAGCCAAGCCAAAGAAGCAGGTCATGACGACCGACAAGCTCCATCGCATGACCACCCATCACGAGCAGAGTCAGCAGGCCTTTCAAGAAATCGATCGAAGGATTTTTAGTCAACACTCGTGCTTGCCCCGTTGATCGGTGCGATATCGCTACCTTTATTCCACGTCTCTTAACGGACAGGGTAAACGGGCGCCGGTCTGATCCATTCTGGTGTTTTCCCCGCAAATCATTCTAGGCTATGCGTTGTGGCCACGGAGACATGAAAGTTTGCGAAGTCTCGAATCCTCGCCGATCGCCAAAACTGTCATGGCGGTGATCCTGTTCGCCCTGATCGTGGGCGGGTGGATGCTCTTCACGCGCTACCGGGATGCTTCTGCCATCCTGCCCGATGACAAGGCGAGCACCAGCGCGGTACGTCAGCCCTGCGCCCTGTGGTTCGTCGGAAGCTCGTCGATCAACCGCTGGCGCAGCCTAGATCGCGACATGGCGCCGTGGATCGCCCATAATCGCGGGATCGATGGCGCGACCTTCGCCGAAATTCTGCCGCGTTTCGCCAATGTGCAGGCCGTGCGGCCAGAGGCGATCATCCTCTATGCAGGCGAGAATGATATCGCCCAGGGTGTCCCCTTGCGCATGATCGTTCGTCAACTGGCCGCCTTCCTGGCCCTGCGCAGCCAAATCATGGGGGACGTGCCCGTCCTCGTCCTGTCGGCAAAGCCAAGTCCCGGCCGGTGGGCCAGCCTTGCAGACCAGCATATACTCAGCGATGCGGCGCGCCGGCTGCTGGGACGTTTTCCGAACAGCTATTATGCCGACATTACGACGCCGCTGCTACAAGGCGGCAAGCTCGGCGACAATTATCACGCGGACGGGGTCCATATGAACGATGCAGGCTATCGCATCTGGGCAAATGTCGTGCAGCGCCGGCTGACGCAAGTTCTGCCTGCGGCGACGATCCGTAGATGCATGCCGGCCTGAAAGCCGGGTCAAGCAGCGCCCAATATCTCTCGCACGCGTGGCGCAAGGCGGGCGACCGCCGCACCATGGATATCGGGCGCGGTGCATAACAGGCCGAACGCCGTGGGATCGGGCCGGTTGAAGGCGAGGGGCGCGCCCAGCGCATCGGTCACGGTCCCGCCCGCCTCCTGCACGATGAGCGCGGCGGCGGCGACATCCCATTCATTGCCCCAGCGCACGGTCGCCACGAGATCGGCCTCGTCGGCGGCGACCATCGCCATCCGTAACGCGATGCTGTTGGGCTTGGCGACGGTGACGAGGTCGCGATCCGACCGGGGCAGTTGGTCGGCGGGAACGCGAGCGCCAGACAGGCTGGCCATAGATCCGGCGCGCAGGGCTATGCCGTTGCGAGTCGCGCCGTAGCCCGCCTGTGCGATCCACACTTCCCCGCGCGCGGGAGCGACGAGGATACCGAGCCGCACCGCTCCGTCCTCGACCAATGCGACCGAGACCGACCAACCCGGCCGCCCGCGCAGATAATCGCGCGTCCCGTCGATCGGATCGACCACCCAGACCCGTGAGAGCCCCAGACGATGGACGGTGTCGGCGGTCTCTTCCGACAGCCAGCCGGCCGACGGGTCGAGCGCCTGCAACCGGTCGCGCAACATGGCGTCGACTTCCAGATCGGCCTCGCACACCGGATGGCCCGGTTCCTTTTCCCACTGGCGCACGCGCGTCTCGCCGCCCGCCCAGAGCTTGAGTGCATGGGACCCGGCCTCCGTCACCGCCGCGATGACGCCGTCCAGATCGACCTCAGCCCCCCGCAACGGTCATTCCATCGACGCGCAGCGTCGGCACGTTCATGGCGTAGCGGAAATGAAGGTCGTTCGCCGGCACCAGCGCGCGGAACATATCCTTTAGATTGCCCGCTATGGTGATCTCTGACACGGCATGGCCGACCGCGCCATTTTCGATGAGGAAACCCGACGCCCCCCGGCTGTAGTCGCCGGTCACGCCATTGACGCCCATGCCGATCAGTTCGGTGACATATATGCCTCGCCTGACGTCCTTCATCAGATCGCCCGGCGTTGCGATACCGGGCTCCATATGGACGTTGGTGACGCCCGCGCAAGGCGATCCGCCGCCGCCCCTGCTGGCGTGGCCGGTGGGGGCCAGGCCAAGCTGCCGCGCGGAGGCGCTGTCGAGCAGCCAACCCGTGAGCACGCCCTTGTCGATCAGCGCGCGCCGCTGCGTCGGTAGCCCTTCCCCGTCGAACGGCCGCGAGCGCAGGCCCCGTTCCAGCAGCGGGTCATCGATAATGGTGACGCCCGCTTCAAACAGGGCAGCGCCAAGGCTTTCCAGCAGAAAGCTCGACCGGCGGGCTATCGCCGGACCGACCATGCCGCCGATCAGATGACCGATCAGGCTGGAGCCGATGCGCGGATCGAAGATGACCGGCAGGACGCCGCTCTCCACCTTGACCGGGTTAAGCCGCGCGACCGCGCGCTGCCCCGCGCGCACGCCGATCGCCTCGGCATCGTCGATATCCTCCAGGTGGCGGACGCTGTGGCTCGCATGATCGCGCTGCATTGCCGATCCGCTGCCCGCCAGCACGCTCGCCCAGGTCGAATGGCTGGTGCCGGCATAGGCGCCGGCAAAGCCGTGACTGGTGGCGAGCGCCATCTGGCTGCGGCCGCTTGCCGCGCCGCCACCCTCGCTGTTGGTGATGCCCGGAATGCCGCGCGCGGCCTCCTCAGCTATCAGAGCTCGCTCCTTGAGCGCCGCCGGTTCCGGCTCTGCCTCGTCGGCCAGATCGAGCGCGGGCGGTCGTTTGCGCATCAGCCGGTCTTCGGGTGCCAGACCGGCATAGGGGTCCTCGGGCGCCTCGCGGGCCATGGCGATCGCGCGGTCGACCAGGGTGCCGAGCGTCGCCGGGTTCATGTCGGACGCGGAAATGCTGGCGGACCGGCGACCGACGAAAACCCGCAGCCCGATCTCCTCGCCTTCGGACCGCTCGACATCCTCCAGTTCGCCGAGGCGCACCGACACATTGGTCGACGCGGTGCAATGATAGAGCGTATCCGCCGCATCCGCGCCTGCCTTGCGCGCCGCTGACACCAGATCCTGCGCGCGTGACTGGGCTTCTTCGAGGCTGAGCATGGAGTTAGGACGATCCTTGGGGTTAGCAGCAGGTTTTGGGCCTTACGCGCTCGAACGAGCGGGCGCAACGGATCGCCCCAGAAGGATCAGGCGACCTTCCATCACGAGACTGGCGCTTCAATCCGTTCCAGCCAGTGGGTGAGTAGATGCCAGGCGATCGCCATGGGTGGCGGCGCGATGAAAGGCGCATCCGGATCGCCGGCCAATGAGGCGCGCACACCTGCGGCATCGCACCAGAAAGCATCCTCGATTTCGGTTTCGTCGAGCGTCAACGCATCGTCCTTCGCTTGTGCGACACAGGCGATCATCAGCGACGAGGGGAAGGGCCAGGGCTGGCTGGCGACGTAGCGCACCGAATGAACTGTGATGCCGGCCTCTTCCTTGAGTTCGCGCGCGACCGCTTCCTCGATCGTTTCGCCGGGCTCGATGAAACCCGCCAGCGCCGAATAGCTGCGCGGCGGAAAGCGTGGCTGGCGGCCGAGCAGCACCCGGCCTTCATGTTCGGCGAGCATGATCGCTACCGGATCGACGCGGGGAAAATGTTCCGTGCCGCATGCGCCGCAACGGCGCGCCCAACCGGCCTTTTCGGGCGCGGTCGTTCCGCCGCAACGGGCGCAAAAGCCATGCCGGGCGTGCCAGTCGACCAGGCTGCGCGCCGCGCCGTAAAGGGCCAGTTCGTCCGCCGGAACCTGCGTCGCGAGCGCCCAACTGCGCGGCGTGCTGCTGGCGCCATGGGGCGGGCTGGTCGCCAGACGGGCGAATATCGGATGTTGATCGCTGTTCACGCCGAGCAATATATGGTCCGCGAGCGCGGCGCCGAACGGCAGCGGCACCATCGCCAGATGGCCATTGTCGGCCACCGGGTCCAGCCCGTCCAGCAGCAGCAAACGGGCCTGGGTGGATGCAAAGGCGCGGGCTAGCAGATCGGGATTGCTGCGGACCTGATCCACCCGGTCGATCGTGCTGCCGGCAAAGCCGGGCAATATTCTCTGGTGCGTTTCACTGCCGTGCATCTTCGCGCTCTTCCTTCATCACCCTGTCCGCCGCCCGCCTGAACAATGTAGGCAGGCCAGCCTCTTCGATAAGGGCGAGCGGCCACCATTCACCGGGCCCGGGCGGAACGCAACCGCTCTCCACCCGCCCGACATGGATGGCAAGGGCGAGCGAGAAATGGGTGAAGACATGGTCCACGGGGGCATCCAGCCTCGACCAGACCGCCTCCACTGGCGGCGTCGGATCAGGCGCGGCGCTCCAGTCGGAAGTCGGGAGCCCCCGCATCCCGCCGAGCAGGCCTTTGTCGGGCCGTCGCGCGAGCCACACCCGGCCATCGCCATCCTCTATCCACCAGCCATGGCCCAGCCGATGCGGGCGTGGCTTTTTAGCGGCCTTGACCGGAAAGGCGGCTGGATCGGCGGTGCGAAACGCGGCGCAGCCATCCCGTAGCGGGCAAATGCCGCAGGCGGGATTGCGCGATGTGCAGATGGTCGCGCCCAGATCCATCATCGCCTGCGCGAAGTCGCCTACGCGCACATCGGGCGTGATCGAGTCGGCGGCGGCGCGGATTTCGGTTCGTGCGGCGGGCAGCGGGGTGGCGATGGCGAACAGCCGGGCGACCACGCGCTCGACATTGGCGTCGACTACCACGGCACGGCGGCCAAAGGCGATCGCGGCGATGGCGGCAGCGGTATAGGCACCGACCCCCGGCAAAGCCCGCAACGCCTCTTCCGTGTCGGGGAAAATCCCGCCATGATCGGCGACGACGGCGCGGGCACAGGCGAGCAGGTTGCGCGCCCGCGCATAATAGCCAAGCCCGGCCCAGGCGGCCATCAGGTCCGCGTCCTCGCTCGCCGCCAGCGCCGCGACATCGGGCCAGCGATGGGTGAAGCGCGTAAAATAGGGGCCGACGGCGGCGACCGTCGTTTGCTGAAGCATCACTTCGGACAGCCACACGCGATAAGGATCCGCAGCGTTCGCGCCGGGCGCCGCTCGCCAGGGCAGGCGGCGGGCGTGGACATCATAATGCGCCAGCAAGCTGATTGCGATTTCTGGCACGGGCGTCTCGACGGGCATGGTCGCCCTATGCCATTAAGCAGCCCATGACGGAACGCCCCCACTCGCCAAAAATGGTCGCCAGATCGACCAGCCGTCAGGCCGCGCCCGTCGAGCGGCCGCGAGTCGGCGGACCGCGCGCGATCGCGGACCTGATGCCCGAGATCGGCCGCGCCGCCTTCCGCAAATTCGGCTTCGTCCAGTCGAGCATCGTCACGCGCTGGACCGACATTGTGGGCACCCATTATGCCGCCGTGACCGCGCCCGAATCGATCCGCTTTCCGATCGGCAAAAAGGCCGAGGGTACGTTGCAGCTCACCGTGTTGAGCGGCCATGCGCCGATGATTCAGCATGTTCTGCCCGACATCATCGAGCGGGTGAACCGCTTCTTCGGCTATGCGGCGGTCGCCAAAGTGGCCATGCGGCAGGGCCAGATTCGACCGGCGCAATCCGAACGCCGCCCGCCGCCCCGAAACCTGAAGCCACTGCCGGTGGAACTGGGCGATTCGCTGCGCGATATCGGTGATCCCGAACTGCGCGCCGTGCTGGAATCGCTGGCGCAGGGGCTTGCCAATTCGCGCGGCCTGCCCAAGATCAGCTGACAGATGCTCCTGATGGGGCGAGTGATGGACCTGTTGCGATGATGAAAATCCGCCTGCTTGCCTTTCTCATCTTTTTGCCTGCGGCCAGCTTTGCCGCCGCGGCCGGGCCGAACTGGGTCGCGCGCGTCGCGATTTCGGCCGTCGGCGGACATGTCATGGGCAATCCGGCCGCAAAGACCAGAGTGATCGAATATGTGAGCTACACCTGTTCCCATTGCGCCCATTTCGTGGGGGAGGCGAGCGCGCCGCTGAAGGCCAATTATGTGAGGGGCGGCAAGGTCAGCGTCGAGGTGCGCCATGCGGTGCGCGACAAATATGATATGGCTGCGGCGCTGCTGGCCCGCTGTGGTGGCCCACGCCGCTTTTTCGGCAATCATGAAATGCTGTTCGCCAACCAGAGCGTCTGGATGAAACAGGTCATCGCCTATGATGGCGATGCCGCCGCCAAGCCCACCGATCAGAAGGCCGCGCTGCGTGATATCGGACAGAAGACCGGCCTATATGCGCTGATGACGAAGCGGGGCTTCGCCCGCCGGCAACTCGATGCGTGCATCAACGATCCCGTCGCGACCAAGGCGCTCGTAGCGATGACGGACGAAGCCTGGAACAAGGTGAAGATCCAGGGCACGCCCGGATTCACCGTCAACGGAACGCTCGTCGGCGGCTCCGACTGGGCGGCGCTTCAGGCGGCATTGCCCCCGGCCGCGCAGTAAACTAGATCATCCGCTTCCCCGTCTGAACAACCCCGGAGCCAGTCGCGTCGTGAAAATCCTGCCCGGCCTCGTCGCCATCGCCCTGAGCCTGTCCCTCGCCGCCTGCGGCAAGGGTGACGGCACGCCCAAGTCTTCGGGCGATCCGATCACCGCCGTCGCGCCGCCTGCCGGAACGACCTGGTCGGATACCGTTAACGAGACGCCTGACGGCCATTTCATCATGGGCAATCCACAGGCGAAGCTTAAACTGGCCGAATATGCGTCCTACACATGCAGCCATTGTCGCGACTTTTCCGCCGAGGCGTCGGAGGAAATCCGCGCGCTCGTGAACACGGGCAAAATGAGCTACGAATTGCGCAACTATGTGCGCGATCCGATCGACATTGCGACCGCCCTGCTGGCCCGTTGTGGCGGGAAGGATATTTTCTACCCGCTTTCCGAACAGTTTTTCGCCAACCAGAATGCGATGTTCGCCAAGGCGCAGGCGCTGGGCGATCCCAAATATCAGGCGTTGATGAGCGCACCGCCCAAGCAGCGCTTCGGCCAGTTGGCGCAGGCGGTCGGACTTGTCGACTTCGCCAAACAGCGCGGCATCGCGCAAGCGCAGGCGGATCAATGTCTGGCGGATACTGCCGCAGCCGAAAAACTGGCCAAGGGCGTCGAAGCGGCCAACAGCCAGTATCAGCTCAGCGGCACGCCGACCTTCCTGATCAACGACGCGGTGGTGGAAAACGCCACGACATGGGCTGTGCTGAAAGCCAAGCTCAAGGAAGCGGGCATCTGATTGGGCGGCGGGGGGCGGCTCTTTCCAGCAGCGCCCGTTAGGGGCGCGGCCACAGCGCTCAGCCCGGCCGGCCGCTGATGCAGATTCGACGCCTCAAACTCTCGGGGTTCAAGAGCTTCGTCGACGCGACGGAACTGCGGATCGAATCCGGCCTGACCGGCATCGTCGGCCCCAATGGCTGCGGCAAGTCCAATCTGCTGGAGGCGATCCGCTGGGTAATGGGCGAATCCAGTGCCCGGTCGATGCGCGGCGGGGGCATGGACGATGTGATCTTCGCGGGCACGGCGACGCGGTCGCAACGCGACTTCGCCGAAGTGTCGATGCTGACAGTGCAGGAGCAGGGCGAACTGTTCGGCGCGGTGGAGGTCGGCGCCGACGGCGAACTGGAGGTCACGCGGCGGATCGAGCGCGGTTCCGGGAGCGCCTACCGCGCCAATGGCCGCGATGTGCGGGCCAAGGATGTCGCGCTGGTCTTCGCCGATGCCGCCACCGGGCCGCATAGCCCTGCGCTGGTCAGCCAGGGACGGATCGCCGCGGTGATCGCCGCCCGGCCGCAGGAACGGCGCGCGATGCTGGAGGAAGCGGCCGGGATCGCTGGCCTGCATGTGCGTCGGCGCGATGCCGAGCAGAAACTGCGCGCCGCCGAAGCCAATCTCGCCCGGTTGGACGAAATTCTGATCGAAATGGAGGCACGCGCCGGCAACTTGCGGCGTCAGGCACGGGCTGCCGAGCGCTATATCCGTCTGTCGGGTGACATCAGGGTGGCAGAAGCGCGCGTGATCTTCGCTCGCTGGCGCGAAGCAAGCGCGAGCGCCGACACCGCGCGCGCTGAAGCGAAACAGGCCGAGGCGCTGGTCGCCGTCGCGCAGGAGGCGCAGGCCGCCGCCTCCGCGCACGCCGGCGCGGCGGTCGAGACGCTGGCGCAACGCCGCGCCGCCGCCCAGGCCGCGCGCGATGCCGCCAGTGAAACCGGGCACAGGCTCGCCACGCTGCGCACGGAGCGCGAGGCGATCGTCCGCCGGGTGGCCGAACTGGCAGAGCAGATGGAGCGGCTGACGGAGGATCGCGAACGCGAAGGGACGCTCGGCAATGACGCGGCGGAGGCGATCGCCCGGCTGACGGGCGAGATCGCGCTGCTCAAGACGCGCATCGCCGGGACCGAAGCGACGCGCCCTCATCTTGCCGGCCGCATCGCCGAAGCAGAGCATGTCGCGCGCGATGCGGAACTGGATTTGGCGAAAGCCATGGCACGGCAGGCGGGCGAGCAAGCCGAATTGCGAGTCACCGAAGCCGCGCTCGCGGCGGTGCGCAGCCGCCTCGAAAAGGTGCGGCGCGATGTCACGCGGATCGAGACCGAGATGGCCGCGCTGCCGGTAGCCGCTCCCATCGAGGCGCAGCGCGATGGCGCGATCGACGCGCAACGTCGGGCCATCGTCGATCGGGACAGGGCCGAGGCGGCGACGCTCGCGGCGGAGGCAGCGCGGAAGCAAGCAAGTGAGGCGCGGGCGCTGGCGGAATCGGCGATTGCGGGCGCGCAGGCGGCGCTGTCGGCGATCGACGGCGAGGCAGTGGCGCTTCATCGGGCGGTGGATAGCGGCGAAGGCAAGGGGCGCGCGCTGGATCGCCTGAAGGCCGCGCCCGGATATGAGCGCGCGCTGGCGGCGGCGCTGGGCGATGATCTGGAAGCGCCGATCGCTGCCGATGGCGCGCGGCATTGGGCGGGGGCGGAGCCGATGGAGGGCGACCCTGCGCTGCCGGCCGGTTGCACACCGCTGTCCGAATATGTGACCGCACCGCCCGAACTTGCCCGCCGGCTGGCGCAGGTCGCCACTGTTCATATCGACCATGGCCAGCGGCTTGGGGTCGGTCAGCGACTGGTGACGATGGACGGGAGGATGCGGCGCTGGGACGGCTTCGTCGCGCGTGAGAGCGGGGCTGCGGCCGCCGAGCGACTGATCCGGCTCAACCGGCTGGATGCGATCGAGGCCGCGCGACCGGCCATGCAGGCGGAGGTCGATGCGGCGCGCGCAGCGCTGGACAAGGCGGGCCGTGCCGAGCGCGACGCGCTCGACGCGCTCGATGCGGCTCGTCAGGCTCAGGGAGACGCCGACCAGCGGCTGCGTCGGGCGCTGCGCGCCGCCGACGAGGCGACGACCGCACTGGAGCGGCTCGCCGGGCGGCGCGAGGGCATGGAGGAGCGGCTGATCGAGGCGCGGGGGGACGAAGAAGGCGCGGCGGCGGACTTCGACGCGGCGCAGGCGGCGCGCGTGGCCATGCCCGATGGCGGCGAAACGCGCGCGCTGATCGCGACACTGGCACTGGCGAGCGAGAAGGCGCGACAGGCGGTGAGTCAGTTGCAGGCGGATGAGGCGCTCGCCGATCGCGGCCTCGCCGACGACCGCGAGCGAGCGGCGTCGGCGGATGCCGAGATCAGGCGCTGGCGGGGGCGCGCGGGCGAGGCGGCGAAGCGAATCGCGGCGATGGTGGCGCGGGGCGAGGCGATCGCCGCAGAACGCAGCGAGATCGAGCATCGGCCCGCCGCGCTGGAGGTTGCAATCGATTCATTGAGCCGCGAGGGTTCATCACTGGCGCACGAGGCTGAACAGGCGCGGCTTGCCGAAGCCGAAGCGGAAGCGACCCTCAAACAGTGCGAAGCGCGCATGGGACAGGCGGGCGAAGCCTTGAGCGCATCCCGGGAAGCGCGCGCCGGGGCGATCGCCCGGGCACAGGCGGCCGACGAACGGCGGATCGAAACCGGGCGGTTGTCCGGCGAGCGGTTCGAATGCCCGCCGCCGCTGCTGCCCGAACGGCTGAACTTCGACAGTGGCGACATCCGCATCGCCCAGACCGAACAGGCGCAGCATGACCGCTTGTCTTCCGAGCGCGAGCGGATCGGGCCGGTGAACCTCGTCGCCGCTCAGGAACTGGCGGAACTGGAAGCAATGCAGGCGACCAGTCGCGCGGAAAGCGGGGAACTGACGCAGGCGATCAACCGGCTGCGCGGCTCGATCGGCAGCCTCAATCGCGAAGGTCGGCAAAGGCTGCTCGCGGCCTTCGAGGCAGTCGATAGCCATTTCCGCCGCCTGTTCACGACCCTGTTCAACGGCGGGCAGGCGCATCTGGCGCTCATCGACAGCGACGATCCGCTGGAGGCCGGCCTGGAGATCATGGCCCAGCCGCCGGGCAAGAAGCTGGCTACGCTCACCTTGCTGTCGGGCGGCGAGCAGGCGCTGACTGCCGTCGCACTGATCTTTGGCCTGTTCCTCACCAACCCCGCACCGATCTGTGTGCTGGACGAGGTCGACGCGCCGCTGGACGACGCCAATGTCGAGCGT
The DNA here is from genome assembly GCF_037723805.1 of Sphingobium fluminis. Classification (NCBI taxonomy): domain Bacteria; kingdom Pseudomonadati; phylum Pseudomonadota; class Alphaproteobacteria; order Sphingomonadales; family Sphingobiaceae; genus Sphingobium; species Sphingobium fluminis. The sequence continues at coordinate 174,323 of NZ_JBBJUK010000007.1, read as the reverse complement.
TTCTGCGACCTGCTCGACACAATGGTGGCGCAGACGCGGACCCGCTATCTGATCGTGACGCATAATGCGGTCACCATGGCGCGGATGCACCGGCTGTTCGGCGTGACCATGGTCGAGCAGGGGATCAGCCGGCTCGTGTCGGTCAGTCTGGACGGAGCCGGGGCGATGCTGGCCGCGGAATAGCGCCTCAGTCTTCTGCTGTGTCAGGCCGATGCGCGAGCAGATTGAGCCTGCCCGCCGCACTACGCATCCGCCGGAACAGGCCGCGCTCATGGATCGGTTCCAGCATTTCGCCCGGACCTTCGGGATCGAGGATCTCATTATCGGCGAGCCAGGCCTGCACGTCGTTGAGATCGGGCGTGACATAGGGCCGCAAGGTGCGTCCGGGCTTGCCCCGCAATTCCTCGATGCCGGCGATGAGGCCGCGCTCCGCGATCACCGTCGCCACGCGCTCGGGTGGCAGATCGAGATGCTCGGCGATCAGTTCGTCGCGAATGCCCAGAATGACCGCGCCATGATCTTTGCTGTGGCCGGCATTGCCGGGTAGCGCCATATCGATGCAGACGTCGCATTCGGTATCGAGCCGCATGGAACGGTTATTCATGTTGGAGGAGCCGACCCGGATCAGCCGGTCGTCGACGATCAGGATCTTGGCATGCACATAGATGGGCGCGCCGCGAACCGTGAAGGGATGATAAATGCGTAGGCGGCCGTGCGGGTCGCGCGCCTTGAGCGCTTCGAACAGACGCGCCCGCGCCGTGTCCATCGCCTGCTGTTCTAGCCATCCGTCCGCCTCGGTCGGATTGATGATGACGATGTCCGGCCCATCGGCTTCGCCCAGCCGCGCGGCGATGGCCTCGGCGATGCGACGGGAGGCGAAATACTGGCTTTCGGCGTAGATGCAGCGGCGGGCAGCGGCGATCTGGTGGCAATAAAGCCGCTCGATCTCGATCAATTCGTCCTGGTCGTCCATCGCCGGCGCGGTGCGGGCGATGGCAATTTCGACATCGCGGAACTGCACCGGCAACGCGTCCGGCCAGCAATCATGTTCACCCAGGATCGGCGCGAGCTCTTCGCCGCCGGCCCCTTTCCATCGCGCCCGGGCGTGGTCGCCAAGCGCTACGGCGACCGGCCCCTGCAGCGCCGTGGTCGCATCGTGCCACGGGCCATAGGCAGACCCGTCGGGATGATGGCGACCGGGATCTTCATCGCGATGATGGCGCGAGTCCCAGCGGTCGGCGGTCATGTCGATCCCGCCACAAAAGGCGAAACAGTCGTCGATCACGACGATCTTCTGGTGATGCGAGGCGGCGGGGGGATGATGGCTGTCGAGCTTCACCGTCACGCGCGGATGCCACATCCATTTGAGCGTCGTGACGAGATTGGTCGGACGGATCATCGACTTCATCGCGCCGATGTCCCAGCGCAGCAGGTAGATTTCGAGGTCGGGATTGCGATCGACCAGCCAGCTTATGAAATCGCCGATGATGACCGGGGCGCCGTCGTCCGCCTCATCCTCTCGGATCAGGGTGATGCGCGCGTCGAAATCCCAGCCGATGAGCATGATCCGCTGTTTCGCCTTGAGCATGGCTGCGCGGGCGTGGCGGAAATAGGCGTCGGCGTCGATGATGACGCTGGCGCGGGTCGCCTGTTCGATCCGCCAGCAATCGTCGCCGGGAATGGGGCCGGGCACGGACACGCTCATGCTGCACCCACGACGAGGCAGGCGAGCAGCATCAGGAAGCCGGCAAAGCGATTGGATCGGAATTTCGCCAGCGGGTCAACGCCGCCCTCGCGCAGGGTCGCCACTTGCCAGAGCAGGTGGCCCGCCATCGGCAGCAGCGCGAGCATGGCAAGCCACTGCGGCCGGACCTGCCAGAGCGCGGCGGCCCAGAGCGCGAGCGCGAGCGCATAGCAGAGCGCTACCCCGGCGCGGACATGGCGACCCATGGACAGCGCGCTCGATCCGATGCCGATCAGTGCATCGTCCTCCCGGTCCTGAAGCGCGTAGATCGTGTCGTAGCCGATCACCCAGAAGATCGAGCCGGCGTAGAGCAGCAGCCCCGGCATCGTCAGGTCGCCCGCCACCTCGGTCCAGCCGACCAGCGCGGCCCAGGAGAAGACGAGGCCGAGCCAGACCTGCGGCCAGCCGGTGATGCGCTTCATGAACGGGTAGGCGGCAACCAGTGCGAGGCTGGCGAGCGCGACCAGTTGGGCCGGACGATGCAGCTGGAGCAGGACGACGAGGCCGACGAGGCATAGCGCCACGAGCCAGCCCCAAGCGGTCGCGAGCGCGACGGCGCCGCTCGCCAGCGGGCGGGAGGCGGTGCGCGCCACTTTAGCGTCGAGATCGCGGTCGACGATATCGTTGAAGACGCAGCCGGCGCCGCGCATCGCGATGCTGCCCAGCAGCAGCCAGAAGAAGAGCGGCCAGCGATCCCCGGCACCGCTCGCCAGCGCGACCGCCCAGGCGCCCGGCCAGTAGAGCAGCCACCAGCCGATCGGCCGGTCGAGCCGCGCCAGCAGCGCGAGATTGCAGGGCAGATCCGGCAGCAGAGCGAGCAGGCCGTGCGCCTGGCTGTCGGGGACGATGGCTTGGCTCAACTTCAACTCCGATCGAGTCACGCTTGTCGCGGCCCACGACTTCCCTAAAGAGTGAAATGGCATTTCGACAAGCTGAATGAAAGAGTGCGACGATGACCGCCACCCCCGCCTGGCCCCCGCAAAGCGCGCCGCGGCTGCATGTCGAAACCCAGTTGGGCGAAGGCGTCGCGGTGCCGGTCGACGGCAACCCCGCCCATTATCTGATCAGCGTGATGCGGGTGAAGGCGGACGACATAGTGCTGCTGTTCGACGGGCGGTCGGGCGAATGGGCGGCGCGGGTGCGCGATGTGCGCAAGCGCGACCTGATGCTCGATTGCATCAGCCGGACCAGGCCGCCCGAGGCCGTGCCCGATTTCTGGCTGTGTTGCGCGCCGATCCGCAAGGGGCGGATCGACCTGATCGCGGAAAAGGCGTGCGAGCTTGGCGTGGCGAAATTGCAGCCGGTGCTGACGCGGCGGGCGGTGGTGGACAAGCTCAATTTCGACCGGCTCCATGCCCATCTGGTCGAGGCGGCGGAGCAATGCGGACGAACGGCGCTGCCAGAACTGGGCGCGATGGTGAAGCTGGACGCGCTGCTCAAGGGCTGGCCGGCGGGGCGGCACCTGTTTTTCGCCGACGAAACCGGTGGCGCGCCGCTGGGGGATGCGCTCGAAAGGCATCGCGGACCGGCTGCCTTCCTGATCGGGCCGGAGGGCGGGTTCGATCCTGCGGAGCGCGAAGCGATCCGCGCCGTGGCGGAGGCGGTGCCGGTGTCGCTTGGCCCACGGATATTGCGGGCGGAGACGGCGGCGATCGCCGCGACGGCGGCGTGGATGACGATCAATGGCGACTGGCGCGGGCCGCCGCCGACCGCTTAACTTCGCATATTTCCCGCATATTTCGCCCATTTATGTCGCGAACCGGTAATATAATTACAAATTGGCAGAAGGGGCATCACGATGAGAAAGAGCGATGGCGTTCCGTCTAGCATCGCGCATCGGCAATAGGACAGGCGCATTTATCGCCGGCCGTCGCGCCCGATTGTCCGTTTCATTCCGAAATCGGATTGCGGCATGACAGGGGGCTTCCTATCTGTGCCGCGCGCGCTCGGCTTTGACGCGCGACGGGGAATCGCTAAGGCGGGGCATGAGCACTAGGACAGACTCCGGGGAACGCGACCCCCTCATCGAGAGCCGCGACCAGTTGATCGCGTCCTTCGCCAAGGGTGAAAAGCCCAAGGATCGCTGGCGGATCGGCACCGAGCATGAGAAATTCGTCTATGCGACGAGCGATCATCACGCCCCGTCCTATGAGGAAAAATCGGGCATCCACACGCTGCTGATCGGCCTGACCCGCTATGGCTGGCAGCCTGTCTATGAAGGCGAGAATATCATTGCCCTGTCCGGGGTCGACGGCACGATCAGCCTGGAGCCTGCCGGGCAGCTCGAATTGTCGGGCGCGCCGCTCGACAATCTGCATCAGACCTGCGCCGAGACCGGCCGTCATCTGGAACAGGTCAAATATGTCGGCGAGCAATTGGGCCTGGGGTTCCTGGGCCTTGGCATGTGGCCCGACAAGACCCGCGCGGAACTGCCGATCATGCCCAAGGGCCGGTATGAGATCATGCTGCGGCACATGCCGCGCGTGGGATCGATGGGCCTCGACATGATGCTGCGCACCTGCACCATCCAGACCAACCTGGATTATGGCAGCGAGGCGGACATGGTGAAGAAGTTCCGCACCAGCCTTGCGCTCCAGCCGCTCGGCACGGCGCTGTTCGCCAATTCGCCCTTCACCGAAGGTAAGCCCAACGGCTATCTATCCTATCGCAGCCATATCTGGTCGGACACCGACCCCGGCCGCACCGGCATGCTGCCCTTCGTGTTCGAGGATGGCTTTGGCTATGAACGCTATGCCGACTATGCTCTCGATGTGCCGATGTATTTCGTCTATCGCGACGGCAAATATATCGATGCGGCGGGGCACAGTTTCCGCGATTTCCTCAGGGGCGAACTGGCGGTCCTGCCCGGCGAAACGCCGACGGAGAAGGATTGGGAGGACCATCTGTCCACCGCTTTCCCCGAGGTGCGGCTGAAAAGCTTCCTCGAAATGCGCGGGTCGGACGGCGGGCCGTGGAACCGGATCTGCGCGCTGCCGGCGCTGTGGGTGGGCCTGCTCTACGACCAGGGTGCGCTCGATGCGGCGTGGGATCTGGTCAAGGGCTGGAGCATGGACGAGCGGCAGGCGCTGCGCGATTCCGTGCCGAAGCTCGGCCTCGACGCGCCCATCGGCGGCGGCCGGAGGTTGCGCGACATTGCGGGCGAAGTGCTCGACATCGCGCGGGCTGGGCTTGCGGCGCGTGGCCGGCTGAACAGTGCGGGCGATAATGAGACCGGCTATCTGTCCGCGCTGGACGAGGTGGTATCGTCGGGCAAGACCCATGCCGAACGGCTGCTGGAACGCTATCATGGCGAGTGGCAGGGCGATGTCAGCCGGGTCTATACCGAAGAGAGTTTTTAGGATGAGCGGTGTTCCTGCGAACGCGGGAATCCGGGGTTCAAAGTCACTGGCCTGACATTGGACTCCTGCTTTCGCAGGAGAAGCATGCGTTACTCGGTCGGTTCACCATCTGCGAACAGGCACCGGACGGGCCGTGCCCGTTCATCCAGGCGCCATGGGCGCGATAATCGGGATCGGCCGACAGAGGCTTTTCCTCGGTCTTTTTCCGCCAGTGATAGACGGCATTTGTGATGCCTTGTCGGCGGCGCTCGACCCGCGTCGCGCCGTTCCCATGCCTTATACAGCCTGAAATAGCAGTTGCGGGCAAAATTTAATGACGTACATTAATGACCGTCATTGAAAAATAAAGCGCCTGAGTCGATCGTGCTGGCGCATCACGTGTCGAATGGAGTCCAGGATGTCTGAAAACCGTCAAATGGTCATCGGCTGGCTGATGGAGCCGGCAGGGACTCATCACGCCGGCTGGCAGGTGTCTGCCGATCAGCCGGATACGGCGCACGACATCCGGCACTTCGCGAAAATGGCGCAGGAAGCCGAGGCGGCCAAACTCGATTTCATTTTTCAGGCCGACGCCGCGTCGATCCGGCCGGGGCCGATCGATGCCGTTTCGCGGCAACTGACATATGCCAATATGCTCGAACCCTTCACACAGATGGCCGCGCTTTCGCAACTGACGTCGAAAATCGGCCTGGTTTCCACGGCCTGCACCAGCTTTTGGGAACCGTTCAATCTGGCCCGGCTGGCGTCGTCCGTCGATCATATCAGCGGAGGACGTTTTGGCTGGAATGTCGTGACGGGACGGCATCCGATGGCAGCCCCCAATTACGGCCATGATTCGATCGCGCATTCCGATCGATACAAGCGCGCACACGAATTTACCGACGTAGTGCTGGGGCTTTGGGACAGTTACGAAGATGATGCTTTCTGTCGTGATCCCCAATCGGGCCATTATTTCGATCCCGCGAAGATTCACCCGCTTTATCATGAAGGCGAATATTATAAGGTTCGCGGGCCGATGCCGCTGGGGCGAACGCCGCAGGGCCACCCGGTGCTGGTTCAGGCCGGGTCGTCGGGCCCCGGCAAGGATTTTGCGGCAAGGTTCGGCGAGGTGATTTTCTCGATCAACGGCACGGTGGAGAAAGCCGGAGCGTTCTACGAGGATATCAAGGGTCGGATGGCCCATTATGGCCGCGAGCGTGACGAAATGCGCGTACTGAGCGCGCTGGTGGTCGTCGTTCGCGAAACGACGCAGGAAGCGATCGACGCGTTCGAAGACATGCAGCAGCGACTGCATCCCGAACTGATGAAGCACACGGTTTCCTATGATCTCGAAACCGATGTCATGGACCTCGACATCGACGATTATGTCACCGTCGACAGATTGCCTGCCGAAGCCAATTCGAGCAAGTCAGGGGATGCGGTGCTGCGTGAGTGGCTCACGCAAAGGCCAATGACGGTAAGGGAACTTTATTTCGAGTTCTGCCAGAGCCGTTCGTCCAAGACGGTCCATGGATCGCCCGCCGAGGTTGCCGACGTCATGGAAGAATGGTTCGCCGCGGGCGTGACCGATGGCTTCATGCTGATGTTTCCGCTGGAATCGGGCATGCGCGACTTTGGCCGCCTCGTCGTCCCGGAACTGCAACGCCGGGGCCTGTTCCGTCAGGACTATGAGGGCAACACGCTTCGCGACCATCTTGGGCTCAAACGACCCGAATGGAAGGCGCGGCCATCGTAGCGCGGCGGCGCGCATGCCAGGGGAAAGGCTAAGAAGGCAATGAGCGGACCGTTGCCGGCAAGAGAAGCGATGATCGTGACGGCGGAGCGCCATTTCGCGACCCATGGCATGGAAGGCACGTCGATGCGGCAGATCGCCATCGACGCAGGCCAGCGCAACGAGTCCGCCGCGAACTATCATTTCGGGACGCGGGAAGGCTTGATCCGCGCCATTCTGGGTCACCGCATACCGGCATTGAACGCGCGGCGCAGAAGGCTGCTCGAAGATGCCAAGCGCGCCGAGGGCAGCGTGATTTCGCCCCGCACCATCGCTTCCATCTTCATTTTTCCGATGGCCGACGAGATATTTCTCAACTGGCGCAACTGCTACTGGGTGCGTTTCATTTCCCAGTTATGGGCGATCGAGAAATTCCAGTATCTTGCCGACGAGTTCGAAGCCCGTTCATCGGCGCTGTTTGAAACCAATGACCTGCTGCAAAACATCCCTCATGTCGATCCCGCCGTGTTGAAAGTGCGCAGGGATATTTTACGGCGCGATGTGGTCTGGGGCTTGTCGCGGGTCGAGGCCCTGTCCTTCCGGGAAGGCCATGCCCTGTGCGAACTGCATATAGCCAATCTGGTCGACATGATCGCCGCGAGCATTTCCGCCATGCCGTCCGAAGATACGCTGATGAAGGTGAAGGCGCTTTCCGCCTAGGCGCAGCGGGATCGGCGAGTGCGGATCATTCCGCTGGCGCAAGCGACGCGGGTTCATGCTTGCGGCCCGTCACCCACGCGAACAGGCGCGGGACGGGGCCGTGGCGGTCCATCCAGTCGCTATAGGCGCGATAGTCGGGATCGGCCGACAGATGCTTTTCCTCGGTCTTTGCCCGCCAGTAATAGACGGCGTTGGTGATCGCCAGCAGCGCGCAGTTGCGCACGATGTCGACCATCGAACCGCTGGTCGCGAGGAAGGGCAGGGACGAGAACCACCAGAAGAGGTTTTTGGCCAGATAGGCGGGGTGGCGGGTCCAGCGATAGGGGCCGTGGGTCAATATGCCGCGATGGGTGAGGTTGGAAAAGCGGATGCCGAAGGCCACCGTCGCCCAGGCGTAAAGCCCGGTCAGCAGCACCAGCCAGCCGCCGAGCAGCCATTGCAGCGCCGGCATGCCCTGAGTCCAGACATCCCATTCCGCGCCGCCGGCATGATAGTCGAGCGGGCCGCCGCCGCCCATCAGCACGAAGGGCGGGTAGCAGATCAGCGCCGCGACCCAGCCCGAAAGATAGGGATTGGCGGTGCGGATGTGCGAATCGAGTGGCTTGAAGGTCAGCAGATAGCCGACCGTCGCCATGCACACGTCGATCATGAACATGACCGCGATCAGGAAGCCCGCCATCGCAACCGGATGGGCAAAGGCATCCTCGATCCGCCAGTCGACGACGCTGGCGAAATTGCCCGGCACGATCGACAGCATGAAGGCGAGGAAGAAGCCCTTTACCGCCCAGGCGCGGGCGTGGTGCGCGACCTGCGCCGGGTCAGGCGATCCCGCCGCGCCGCCGATCACCCACTGGCCGAAGTGGAAGCTGGCGTCGCGCGGTTCGACCAGCCGCCGGTCCAGCCAGAGGATATAGGGGACGGACAGCAGCAGCAGCCAGGGTGCCGCCGCCATGAACAGGTTCATCGAAAAACGGTAATTGCCGTCCCAGTACCAGCGCGCGATGCAATAGCAGATCGCGATGCCGAGCCAGGTCGCCCACAGGCCGGCGATCTTGACGATGCTGATGTCCCGCACGCTTCGCAGCGGGCGGGCGGGGGCGGTCCAGTCGATACCGGTCGAGGGGTTGCGATGCACCTTGTCGACGAGCAGCGACCACAGCACCATCGGCACGCCGCAGGCGACCACGGCGGCGAGCCCGGCATGGGGACCGTCCATGCCGAAATGGCGGGCGGCGAGCGTCCACAGCGCAAGGCCGGCAAGCCCGGCGATGCCCACGCCATGGCCGACGGCGGATTTCGGGCAGGGATCGGCGGGCTGCGTCATGGCCGAGGCTTTACCGCGAAATTGGTAAGCAAGCCATGAATCGCCTCCGTTGCGACCCTTAACCGCCCAGCACGTTGATGGTGAAGGCCAGCACGCCGAGGTTGAAGATGAAGGCGGCCAGGCAGTGGAACAGGACGACGCGCCGGACCGACATGGTGGTGACATCTACGTCCGATGTCTGGAACGTCATGCCCAGCGTGAAGGAAAAATAGAGGAAATCCCAATAGGCCGGCTCGTCCGTGTCGGGAAAGGCGATGCCGCCGCTATCCTTGCCTTCTTTCCCGGCCAGATAGAAAATATGCGCATAGTGCATCGCATAGACGAGGTTGGAGAAGATCCAGGCCAGCAGCAGGGTCGCGAGCAGCAGGGCGATGCTGGCGGCGTCGGGGCCGCCATGCTGCGCCACCGCCATGCCCACCGCGACCAGCACGACCAGGCTGACGATGCCGGTCAAAAGCAGCATAAGGCCGCGATTGGCGTCGTTGGCGGCGGCCTTGCGCCGCATGGCGTCCGGGTCGGCCTCGATCAGCGGCGCGACCGTCACGAGGAAGGCAATCGCGGCGATATCGAACCCCGCCATGACCGCTTCATGCCAGGGCAGCAGCAACGCGAGCGGCGCGGCGCTCGCGAGCAGCGCCAGGAACATGCCGTAGCGCCAGGGGAAGATCGGGGTTCGGGCGGTGTTGGCCATGGCGTATCAAAGGCGCAATCGCCGCGCGCCGCAAGCCTTCTTACAGCACTGCCGCGACCAGCCCCATGGCGGCGGCCTCGTTCGCTTCGAGATACCAGTTTTCGGTCGACCGGGCGAGCACGTCGTCCATCGTAACCTGCGATCCCAGCACGATATTGGCGAACCCCTCATTCTGGATCGCGATCGACGCCTCGATCTCGTTCAGCACGGCCTTGAGCGAGGCGACGCAGGTTGAAAGCGGGCCTTGCAGGCGAATGTCCTTGGTAATGATGCGTTCGTGGATCATGACGCGGGTGCCGCGCGTCAGATAGCGGTTTTCGACCGCGAAAAAGCCCATGAAGGTCGCGCCGGCGGAATAGACCGCGGTCTTGCCGAGGAACACCAGCCGGCGACCCGGATAGAGATCGGAATGAAAGCGGATATCCTCGCCCATCATGCGCGCGATTTCGGGATCGCCACCCAGCGTCGATATTTCGATTGCGACGAGACCTTCCGGCGGCGCAGTGGCAAGCATGTTCCTGAAATGCAGATACATGCCATGGTCGACCGTGCCGGCGAGCGAAATGGCGGGGAACTGGAAGTCACGGGCAGTCAGCAGGGGAAGCATGGGCGTCTTTCTGTTCGGGGCAGCCATCGGCTTGAGGTTGGCCAGCATTACGCATGGAACGGGATTTGGTGCCGGGCCGCGCCGATTTCTTTAAGGCTGGCGCGGCGCGCTACAGTCTGTAAAGAACAGACCATGACCATAGGGCCAGTGACATGATCGCGAAACTCAAAGGAAGGCTGGACAGCACGGGCCTCGACCATGCGATCATCGACGTGGGTGGGGTCGGCTATCTGGTCGGCGCATCGTCCCGTACGCTGTCGGCACTGGGGCCGGTGGGCGAGGCGGTGACGATCCACACCGAAATGCTGGTGGCTGAAGATTCGATACGGTTGATGGGCTTTGCCAGCGCGGAGGAACGCGACTGGTTCCGGCTGCTGACGGCGGTGCAGGGCGTGGGCGCGCGGGTGGCGCTGGCGATATTGTCCGCGCTGGAACCGGCGGAGGTGCACCGCGCCGTGGCGATGGGCGACAAGACGATGGTGACGCGGGCGAACGGCGTCGGCCCCAAACTGGCCGAGCGGATCGTGCGCGAATTGAAGGACAAGGTGGGCGTCGCCCCTGCGGGCAGTGCGGTTGCGGCGGGCATAGTGATCGCGCCGGTGGGCAGCCACGGCGCGGATGCGCTATCGGCGCTCCAGAATCTGGGCTTCAGGCCGGTCGAGGCGAGCGCCGCGGTGGCGGCGGCGGAAGCCGAGATCGGCGAGGATGCGAGCCTTGACGCGCTGGTGCGGCTGGCGCTGCGCAAGGCGGCGAAATGAGCGGTTTTTCCGGTACTCGTCATGCTGAACTTGTTTCAGCATCCAGCAAGGGTCTGGCGCTGGAGGAAAAATGGGATGAAAGAGCCGTGCGTCTACATCCTTGCGAGCAAATCCTATGGGACGCTTTACATTGGCGTGACGTCCAACCTGATCGGCAGGCTGACACAGCATCGCGACGGCAGCCTGCCGGGATTTACCAACCGATATGGTGTTCGCATGCTGGTACGGTTCGAAATGTGCGAGTGGATGGAGCAGGCGATCCTGCGCGAAAAGCAGTTGAAGCGCTGGCGGCGGCAATGGAAGATCAATTTGATCGAGTCCGAGAATCCGGGCTGGATCGATCTTGCGGTGGGACTGGGACTTCCCCCCTTACCGGTCGCCGAGCGGTGCGATGGATGCTGAAACAAGTTCAGCATGACGAAGCGGGCGTGACAGCGGCATGAGCGACGACGATCGCCTCATCACCCCCGCCCGGCGCGCCGAGGATGCCGACGCGGCGTTGCGGCCCAAGAGCCTCGACGAGTTTATCGGGCAGCAGGCGGCGAAGGGCAATCTGCGCGTCTTCATCGAGGCGGCGAAGCAGCGCGGCGAGGCGCTAGACCATGTGCTGTTCTTCGGGCCGCCGGGGCTCGGCAAGACGACGCTGGCGCAGATCGTCGCCAAGGAGCTCGGCGTGGGCTTTCGCGCGACATCCGGGCCGGTCATCGCCAAATCGGGCGATCTGGCGGCGTTGCTCACCAATCTGGACGAAGGCGACGTGCTGTTCGTGGACGAGATCCATCGGCTGAACCCGGCGGTGGAGGAAGTGCTGTATCCGGCTATGGAGGATCGTGCGCTCGACCTGATGATCGGCGAGGGGCCGTCGGCGCGCAGCGTGCGGATCGACCTGCCGCATTTCACGCTGGTCGGGGCGACCACGCGGCAGGGGCTGTTGACGACGCCGCTGCGCGACCGGTTCGGGATTCCGGTGCGGTTGCAATTCTACACGGTGGACGAGCTGGAGCTGGTGGTGCGGCGCGCGGCGCGGCTGCTCGGCCTTGCCATCACGTCCGACGGCGCGGTCGAGATTGCGCGCCGTTCGCGGGGCACGCCGCGCATTGCCGGCCGGCTGCTGCGGCGGGTGCGCGATTTCGCCAATGTCGCGGGCGCGCCGACCGTGGACGCGCAAGTCGCCGATGGCGCGCTGGCACGGCTGGAGGTGGACCAGCTGGGGCTCGACCTGATGGACCGGCGCTATCTCCACATGATCGCGGACATTTATCGCGGCGGGCCGGTGGGGGTGGAAACGCTGGCGGCTGGCCTGTCGGAACCGCGCGACACGGTCGAGGAAGTGATCGAGCCCTATCTGATCCAGCTAGGCCTGATCGCCCGCACCGCGCGCGGGCGCTGCCTCAACGGGCCGGGGTGGAAGCATCTGGGCCTCAATCCGCCTGCCGGTTCGCAGGACGGGCTGTTCGACTAGGCATCGGGCAAGAGCGGGCGCTCGCGTCGCGCCGGGAAAGCCCATAAAAATCAAGCAAAATTCATGGCCGTTACGCAATCGCGCGGCTATAGTTCGCCGATAAGGAGGCGCGCGGAAGATGCGCCGCACGCCAAGGAGCAGCGAGTTTGAGGGCGATCGAGCGTTATCCCAATCTGGTGACCATGTTTTTCGAGCGCGCGAAGGAGCAGGGCGACACCCCCTTTCTGTGGCGCAAAACGGCAGGCGCGTGGCAATCGATCAGCTGGGTGGAGACGGCGGCGCAGGTGGCCGCGCTCGCCAGCGCGCTGCGGGCACAGGGACTGCGGCCTGGCGAGCCGGTGATGCTGGTCAGTGAAAACCGGCCGGAATTCTGCATCGCGGACCTTGCCATCATGGCGGCGGGATGCGTCACGGTGCCGACCTATACCACCAACACCACGCGCGATCATCAGCATGTGCTGACCGACAGTGGCGCGCGCGCGGTGATCGTGTCGACCGCCAGGCTCGCCACCACCCTGATGCCGGCGGTGCTGCGGTCGCAGGCGCAGTTCGTGATCGGCATGGAGCCGTTGCGCGGCATGCAGGGCCAGTGCCCCTGCTATGTGTGGGCCGAGCTGATCGCGCATTATCCGACCGACCCGCAAGCCTGTGCAATGGAGCAGTCGGCGCGGCGCGAGGATCTGGCCTGCATCATCTACACCAGCGGCACCGGCGGCGCGCCGCGGGGCGTAATGCAGCATCATGGCGCGATCCTGAGCAATGTCGAGGGCGCCGGGCGGCTGGTGGCCGAGGATTTCGGCTGGAAGGACGAGGTGTTCCTGTCCTTCCTGCCGCTCAGCCATGCCTATGAACATAGCGGCGGCCAGTTTTTGCCGATCATGCTGGCGGGACAGATTTATTATTCCGAAGGGCTCGAAAAGCTCGCCTCCAATATCGAGGAGGTGCGGCCGACGATCATGGTGGTCGTCCCCCGGCTGTTCGAGGTGCTACGCGCGCGGGTCATCAAGTCGATCGAGAAGCAGGGCAGATTTCCCACCTATCTGCTGGGGCAGGCGCTGCGGATCGGGGCAAAGGCGCAGCGCGGCGAGCGGTCGATCCTCGACCTGCCGATGAAGGCACTGCTCGACCGGACATTGAAGCCCAAGGTCGCCAGCCGATTTGGCGGGCGGATGAAGGCGATGGTGTCGGGCGGGGCGCCGCTCAATCCCGATGTCGGCCTGTTCTTCGACGCGCTGGGGCTGACATTGTTGCAGGGCTATGGCCAGACCGAGGCAGGCCCGGTCATCAGCTGCAATCGCCCGCGCGCGGGGATCGCGATGGATACGGTGGGACCGCCGCTCGATGGTGTCGAGGTCAGGATCGCCGAGGATGGCGAGATTCTCGTACGCGGCGAGCTGGTGATGCATGGCTATTGGCGTAACCCGGCCGAGACGGAAAAAGCGCTCAAAAATGGCTGGCTCCATACCGGGGATATCGGCGAGATCGACGGACGCGGGCGCATCCGCATCACCGATCGCAAAAAGGACCTGATCGTCAACGACAAGGGCGACAATGTGTCGCCACAAAAGGTCGAGGGCATATTGACGCTGCAACCCGAAATCGGCCAGGCGATGGTGCATGGCGACCGGCGGCCGCATCTCGTCGGACTGATCGTGCCCGATGCGGAGTGGACGCGCGAGTGGGCGAGCGTGCAGGCGCGGGACGTCGAGGATGTCGCGAGCGATCCTGGCTACATCGCCGCGCTGCGCGCCGCCGTCGACCGGGTCAATGCCGATCTGTCGGTGATCGAGCGGGTGCGGCGTTTCATCCTGGCGGATGAGCCCTTCACCATCGAGAATGAGGAAATGACGCCGTCGATGAAGATCCGGCGGCATGTCATCGGCAAGCGCTATCGCGAGCGGCTGGACGCACTGTACAAGGGGTAAATTAGCGCGGCTTGCGATAGGGGGTGAAGTCGCCGAGGGCGCAGGCGCCGGTGGGAATCCCGACCGTCAGGTCCGCGCTGCGGGCCATGTCGCCGCGACAGAGTTGCAAGCCGGAGCTTTGCGTGATCAGCGTATCGCCGCGATTGAGGCCCGAGCAGGACCCGATCAGGTCGTTGCGATAGATCAGCCGGCCACTTGAGCGGTACAACAGCACATTGCCGCTGATGACGGTAAGGCTGGAAGAGGCGGAGCGGTTGATGCAGCTGACCTTGTCCCCCGGCGTCAGCCCGGCGAGCGCCTTTTCGAGCTTCGCCGCCTGTTTCTGCGTCAGCGGTTCGGGCTGGTAGGCACCGGCGCATCCCGCCAGCAGCAGCGGCGTCATCAACATCCAGGGGCGCATGGTCATGGTCTTTCTCCGTAAGACAGACGGCGCCGGGGCGTGACGACCGTCAGGCAGCATCCTTGGCCGCGCGCCGCGCCGCCAGTTCATCGACATTGGCGGCGCGCAGGAAGATATTCGTCTCGCGCTCCAGCCCGATCGTCGTCGGCACCGTCGCCTGCCCCAGCGCGCGGGCGGCGTCGACCGCCTGCACCCGTTGCCGCAGCGCTGCGTTATCCGGTTCAACGGTCAGGGCGAAGTGGCCGTTGGATTGCGTATATTCATGTGCGCAATAGACGGTCGTCTCGTCGGGCAGTTCCCGGAACAGGGCCATATTGGCGAACATCTGGGCCGCCGTACCCTCGAACAGGCGGCCGCAGCCCATGGCAAAGAGCGTGTCGCCCACGAAGATGATCGCGTCGTCGGCCAGATGATAGGCGATATGGCCAGCCGTATGCGCCGGCACCGCGAGCACCTGCGCCACATGATCGCCGATGCGGACGCTGTCGCCCCCATCCACCAGCCGATCGAGCGAGCCGATCTTTTCCGCCTCCGCCGCCGGGCCGGTGATGATGCAGCCGCCCCATGCCTGTGCCGCCGCCTTGATCGCGGCGTTGCCGCCGACATGATCGCCATGCCAGTGGGTGTTCCAGATCTGGCCGATCGTCCAGCCGCGCTCGGCCGCCGCCGCCAGCACCGGCTCCGCGACGGCAGGGTCGACCGCCACGGTCTCGCCGCTGGCGTCGTCGTGGATCAGCCAGACATAATTGTCGCTGAGCACGGGGATGCGGACGACTTCCAGCATGATCTACCAGACCCCGATATTGGGCATCGACGCCCAGGGTTCTGCAGGTTCGAGCCGCCCGTCCTGAAGCAGTTCGACCGAGATATTGTCGGGCGAGCGCACGAACGCCATATGGCCGTCGCGCGGCGGGCGGTTGATCGTGACGCCCGCGTCCATCAGCCGCTGGCAGGTCGCGTAGATATTGTCGACGCGATAGGCGAGATGGCCGAAATTGCGCCCTTCGCCATAGTGTTCGGCGGGGCTGCCGTCCTGCGCGGGCCAGTTGTAGGTCAGCTCGACCTGCGCGTCCTCGTCGCCCGGGGCGGCGAGAAAGACCAGTGTGAACCGGCCGCCCTCGCTGTCGAACCGCCGCTGTTCGCGCAGACCGATCAGTTCGAAGAACGCCACGGTCTTGTCGACGTCCGTCACCCGGATCATGGTATGGAGATATTTGGTCACGTTTCGGCTCCATTCGTCGCCATAAAGCAACGGTTCATCTGCATGACGGCAAAGCTCAGACCAACATAGGGCTGGCTGTCGGGCGAAGGAAGAGGAACATGGGTCTGGACATCAGGGATAAGGTGCTGCTCGGCTGTGCGGGGCTGTTGGCGGTGGGGCTGGTGAGTGGCGGCTATCTGCTGGGCGACGGGCTCAAGCGCGCCAGGGCGGCGGACCGGTCGGTCACCGTGCGGGGTCTCGCCGAGAAAAATGTCACGGCCGATCTCGCCACCTGGTCGATCAGCTATGCCGCGACCGGCTTCGACCTGCCCGCCGTGCGGACCGAGATCGACAATAATACCAGCCAGCTCAAAGCCTATTTCGCGAGCTTGGGCTTCAAGCCGGACGAGCTGACCCCGGTGGGCGCGGGGGTGAACCAATATATCAATAATGGCGTCAACACGATCACCATCACCCAGCGCATGCTGTTGCGCACCACCGACATCGTCCGGGCTCAGCGCGCGGTGGCGCAACAATTCGATCTCGTGCGGCGCGGCGTGACGCTTCAGGAGGGGTCGGGGATGCGCTACAGCTTCACGAAGCTCAATGACGTGAAGCCGCCGATGGTCGCCGCCGCCACGCGTGACGCGCGGGCCGCCGCCGAACAGTTCGCCCATGACAGCGGGGCGCGCGTCGCCGGCATCAAAAGCGCGACGCAGGGCTATTTCTCGATCGACGCGCGCGACGGCGAGAGCGACGGGTCGGCCGACACGCCTTATAAAAAGGTGCGGGTCGTTACGACGGTAGACTTCTACCTCGACTGAGCCGGCGTAGCGGCGGGCGCAGCGGGCAGGCGGCTGAGATTATCCGCCGCCGCCTTGCCGGCGGGCGAGGCCGGGGCGAGTTTGACGGCTCGGCTCCACGCGGCGCGGGCGATATCGTCATGATCGGTGAGGACAGCGATATTGCCCTCCTCCAGCGCGACCGAGGCGTCGTCGGCGGACAATTGCACCGCGCGCGCGATATGCGCCTGCGCCAGCACCATTTCCCCCGTGCGGCGGGCGAGCGTTGCCGACAGCAGCCAGGCGAGCGGGTCCTGTGGCGCCTGTTCCAGCGCGACATCGAGCGACTGGCGCGCGCTGCTCCTGTCGTCCAGCGCCACCAGCGCGCGAGCGCGATCGAGATGGACCTCGCCCTTCTCAAGCCCATCGGGCAAGCCTCGCGCCAGCGCCGCGTCGAAATCGTCGCGCGCCTTGGCCGGGTTTCCGCCCGCCAGCGCAGCATTGCCGGCCTGCGCCCAAAGCCGCGCACCCTGCACCGGCTCGCCGCCGCGCTCGGCCTCGTCCGCGCCCTGTTCGAACGCGACGACAGCGGGCGTCCAGCGCTCGCCGCGCGCATAGGCATAGCCCATGCAGTTGCGGGCGTAGAAGCTTCCCCCGTCGATCCGCCATTTTTCGGCAAAGGCGACGCCTTTTTCGGGCGACTGGTTGGCTTCGTCGAGGCAGGCCTGAAAGGGTGCGGCGAATTTTTCCGGCACCGGAATACGCCCGTCGGCGCGCGCCGGGGTCGCCCGGGTGGCCTGGGCTTGGCTGTGCGCCTGACTTTGCGCCTCGGCGGCGGCTTCCTGGCGGCGTCTGGCGCTGCGGTTCATCACCGCCTCGATCTCGGGATCATAGGCCTGCGCCAGAAGCAGCAGTGGCAGGAGAAGGGGCATTAGTGGCTGTCCAGCAAGCGGGCGACGGTGCCGATCAGCAGGGCGATGTCGGCATCGCGCGAAAGGCGATGGTCGCCATCCTTAATCAGCAGCGTCTGCACATCGGATGAACGCAGTCGCTCCGCGATCCGCGGCGCAATATCCCATGGCACCACATCATCGGCCTGACCCTGGAGAAGGCGCACCGGCACATCGACCGCGATCTGCGCCGCCAGCAGACGCAGGGCCTGACCCGACTGCCAAAATCCGACCGTGGTGATTCGAGGTCCGCCATCGGACGGATCGACGATGCGGCCTTCGGTCATGAGCAGCGCCTTGTCGGCGTCGGTAAAGCCCCATTCGGTGAAGTCGGGCGCGGCGGCGACGCCGACGATCGCGGCGATGCGATCCGGCCGGGCGAGCGCGATCAGCAGCGCGAGCCAGCCGCCCATGGACGACCCCACCAGCACGACCGGACCGTCGGTCAGCGCGTCGAGCAGCAGCAGCGCATCATCGCGCCAGCCCGCCAGCGTGCCATCCTCGAACCGCCCTTCGCTGGAGCCCGTGCCGGCATAGTCGAACCGCAGCATGGCGTGGCCCTTTTCCGCCGCCCAGCGATCGAGCGCGACCGCCTTGCCCCCTTCCATGTCGGACATGTAACCGGGCAGGAACAGCAGCGTCGGTCCGGCCCCGTGCCGGTGACGAAAGGCCAGCCGCAGCCCGTCCGGTCGCGTGAACAGGGCGGCAGGGGGCAAATCTTGGTGGTCCACCATCATCTCCTGCATGGCCAGGGCTCAGCCACGCTCCGACTTCGCGCCTTAAGCCTTCGCACGCGGCGCGGCAGTAAAATAATGCGCGCCACAATTGACAGCCCCAGGACCACCAGCTAATCGCGCCGTCCTACCCCGTGCCCAGATGGCGGAATTGGTAGACGCACCAGCTTCAGGTGCTGGCGATCGCAAGGTCGTGGAGGTTCGAGTCCTCTTCTGGGCACCATTTGTTCTCTAAGGTTTTGAAAGCCTTAGATTTCCGCGAAAAATTGACTCTTCCGGCTGAAAATGCGGTACAAGGAAGGGTACAATCGCGCGATGGGGCAACTCTTGGCTCACGTCCTAAAAGACAAAAAAACTGGTCGGCTGTCGTATCGACGGCCGTATCCGCCTGAGCTGCTGCCGTTTCTTGATGTCCCCGCAGGCAAAACCCAAGCACCCACGGAGCTGAAGCGGAGCCTCCAGGCCAAAACGCTCGCAGAGAGCTCAGCATTGGACATATGGCGCGAGGCTAACGCTGAGTGGGAGGCGAACGTCGCTGTGGCGCGTAAGCGGCAGACAGCAGCCTATGACGCTTTGTCACCGAATCAGGTCGGGAGGCTGGCCGCCATCTTCAAGCACGAATGGCAACTTGAGGACATGGAGGCGCTTCGGCGTCGCGGCGATGACTTTGCCAATCCATCCCGCGTGTTCTGGGACGAGAAGCTGTCCGATTTCGTCCGCTGGCATGGCGAGGGCGACACCGACGAAATCATGGAAGAGTGGTCGAAGCCTGCTGAGCGGTTCCTGAAGGCGCAGCGTGTCGTGCGGGACCCAACGGACTGGCAGGGCTTCGAGCGCCTGTGCAAGGCCCTCAACGCCGTCGCCATTGAATACGAGCCGATTGCCCGAGCCCTGCTTGGTGGCTCTGCGGTGCCTCCGCCGCCACCACCGCCCGATTACTCGACTTGGGAGGAAACCAGCCGTGCCAGCGCTGCGAATGACATCAGCTTTGAGGATATCGCCGAAAGCATTCTGAATAATCAGCTACGCAAGGTCGGCCCAGCCACTAAGCAAGCGGCACGGACAGCGCTGCGTTTCTTCCGCGAGCATTTCGGCCGCCCCGCGCCCGCCAGGATTTCCAAGGCTGCTGTAACTGACTGGCTCAAAGTTCTTGCCGAGCGTCCAGCGAAGCTTCCCACCGCGCAGCGGAGCATTCCACTTCAAGAGGTAGTCGAGCTCTACAAGGGCGTTGAGGGCGTTCCGCGCATGTCGGCCAAAACGATCATGACGCACTTGGGCGCGCTCGCCGCGCTGTGGACCAAAGCTCAGTATGAGGACGGCCTTATCCCGGAGGAGCTGCCCAACCCCTTCAAGGCCCGAAAGTACCTTGTGGCCGATAAGCCCGAAGAGGCGCAGCAGCTCTCGCTTGATGAACTGCACGCGATATTCTCGCTCCGCATCTTCACGGCTGGCGAGCGGCCCACGCGCGGAAAGGGCGAAGCGTCCTATTGGCTTCCGCTCTTGCTACTGTGGACTGGTGCCCGGCCGGAGGAACTGGCGCAGCTTATGATCCACGACATCTTCCAGGAGTCCCGCGACGAAGGCCGCTGGTTCATCAGGATCACAGACGAAGGCGATCATCCGTATAAAGGTCCTCGACGCCTGAAAACGTCTAAGGGCACGAAAAGCGGCCGTAGGGAATTCCCTGTCCCGCAGACACTCATTGACCTGAATTTCATCGCCTATGTCCGGCACATCAAGGCATCCGGCGAAACGGCGCTGTTCCCGCTTCTACGCACCAAGGGCGACCGAAAGCTCCTGTTTCAGGGATTCTCTGAATGGTGGAACGGGCTGCTCCAGCAAAAGGGCATCCTTCCGGCCGGACAGGGGCGAAGGGCCTCCAGAGAGTTTCGTCACAATTGGACCACGGCGGCCCGCGCCTGTGGTATCCTGGAGGAGGCCCGCGAGTATATTCAAGGCCATTACCGATCAGGCGCAACGGCCAATCAGGACTATGGGAGCCGAAAGTCTCTCGGTCTGTATATCGATCAGCTCGTTTATGAGGGACTGGACCTTTCCCACGTAAAGCCCTGGCGAACCCCCGTAAGCGATCGAAGCGCAGCGTAGGGCGCTGCGGAGCTCCCAGGGATCGTTACCTGCACCCTCACCCCTGTGCCACCAGGGGAGGCCAAACTCAGCTCCGCAGCGGTAACAGCCTATCAGCACTCATAGCCGCCGCAAGCTTCTCTGAGCATCGGATATCATTTGAAGGGGCACATTATGGACACCCTGTCTTCTGCCGAACGCGAGGCTCTGGAGCGCTTTGCGCGAGCCTTGAGGCACCTCCGCACGATTATGGGCAGGAACGTGCCCAGCCAGATCGTCCAAGCGTATCTCGCGGTTGCTCTGGAGGAGGGCAAGCCCGTGAATGAATATGCCAATCTGTTGGGGGCCAGCATGACTACAGCGTCCCGGCATCTCATGGATTTGGCTGAACGCAACCGCTACAAACGGGAAGGTTTCAGGCTTCTATACAGGCAGGGCAACCCCTTGGACGAGCGTGAGAAGCTTATCACCCTGTCGCAGCATGGAAGGGCTATGCGGCAGTTAGTCCTTGAGACGCTAGGGGTCCGCTGAGCAGGCAGGACCCGTAGCTCTATCGCGCCCGAGCGCCCGTTGGCTTTAATCTGCATCTGGTGGGCTAGCTGCGCCGTGGCGCTATATGTGGATTTATGCCTTTAAAGTGGACGGCGCACTTTAAAAATTGCTACCCCTTTTTTGAAAGCTACAATCCGCTTTAAAGGTACGCACAATGAATCCGGCCCACTTTTACGACTTCGCTCCTGGCACCCTTGTGCCGACGATAAACGGGCAGATGGCATTTGTACCCGCACCGCTTCCGCCCACCTTAGACATGAATGTCGTTGCGGATTCGCTGGTACAGGCAACCCAGGCGATAGGAGAGCTGCGGGGTGCCTGTCGTCGCCTTTCAAACCCCCATATCCTTATTCGTCCGCTCCAAAGGAAGGAGGCTCTCACTTCATCAGCAATGGAGGGCACTTTCACAACGGCGGACAATCTCATTCTCGCGGAGGCTGGCATCGACCGTGACGATAGCGACGAAACCCGAGAAGTCCGTAATTACATTCGCGCATTAAATACATCACTGCAGATGCTTGATACTTTGCCCATTTGCCACCGCGTGATCCAGAAAGCGCACGAGGTGCTGCTCAGCGGGCTCAGCAACGCACGAGGAGCTCAAAAGCGGCCGGGAGAATATAAAACGGAACAAAATTGGATTGGCGGCCGCATTATCGATAATGCCCGTTTCGTGCCTCCGCCTCCCAAGGAAACTCAGGAGTGCATGAACGCGCTCGAAGCTTACATCAATCGTGAAGACATAACCGTCTCGGCCGCTTTGATAGATTTGGCGTTGGTCCACTATCAAGTGGAGACAATTCATCCGTTCGCCGATGGTAATGGGCGCGTTGGCCGAATGATTGTATCTATCATGGCCATAAAGAATGGCCTATTGGATATGCCAGTACTTTATATAAGTCCTGCACTAGAAACTGATAAGGATAGATATATTGATCTAATGTATAATGTTTCGTCAAAAGGAGAATGGGCGCCTTGGGTACAATTCTTCTTTAGTGCAGTATGTAAGGCCTGCAATGATGCCGTATCAACAATTGATAGGCTGTTAAATTTACAGGATAATTATAGAGAGAAGGCTAGGACATCCCAAAGGTCTGGTAGCGCTGCTGCGCTCGTAGACCTTCTGTTCGAGCAGCCTGCTATTAACGTGAGCGACGCCCAACAAAAGCTTGGAGTTTCATATCCAACAGCTAAATCGGCCATCGATAAGCTAGTAGAATTGGAGATATTGGTGGAAGTGCCTGGATTTTATCCAAAAACCTACATTGCAACAGGTATCATGCACGTCTCTGCTCCACAAGATGAGGCACATAAAGCCCTCTGAGCTACATTCCTGCCCCCCCCCCCCCCCAAGCCCCGCCAGCCCTCCCGGTTTACATTCCGCTCCCACAGCCCTGCGAAGTCGATAAGGTCGCTCCGTCACCTCTCGTCACCGAACAGCAGGGCGGGGCGGGCGATGAGCTCTTTGAGGCCGTTAAGCGCGTTCTGGCCGATCGGGCCACATTGCTCGGGGACAGGGAGAGGTACGCAGCGGCGCTTGAGGTGCCTTGCGGGTCTTAAGCTGCTGATGGGCGATAGAATTGGCTGTTGGACGATCAGCCTTCCACCCACCTACAAATAGGCCACGAGACCACAACACAGGTGATGGCAAACGCTAAGATACCGGCGAGAAGGCCGAAACCTGTCCAGCCGAAATGCTCATAGACCTTGAATAGTGCAATGAACGGCCCGATTGCGGCTATGGGATAGCCTGCCATTAGGCCGACCGTTCGAGCGATGTTGGCTGGGCTGTACAGCTCCTTGTAACAGGCTTGATTGCAGAACGCCCGTCTATCAGTGGCCTGCTGCCGGTTTGGTGGACACCGGGATAGGCTCATTTAAGCTTCACGAGCTTCCCGTTCGAAATCTATGGGTGTTGATTGCTGCTGAGAAGTGAACCGGGTTTTTCATCAAGAAGTGATGGCCATGCGCCTGTCCCCGCATGTGCTGCTGCGTCCTGGGGAACTGAGGCGGAATGGACCGACATCGATTTCGACGAGGCGATCTGGTTCATCCCGGCGGAGCGAATGAAGATGCGCCGGCCGCACCGGGTGCCGCTATCACGTCAGGTGATCGCGATGCTAAAGGAGCTTCACGAGCACACCCACTGGTGGAAGTATCTGTTCCCGTGCTTCGCAAGCCGCGTAAGGCGATGTCGGAGAACGCCGTCAACCAAGGGCTGCGCAAGCTCGGCTACACGACCGACCAGATGACAGCGCATGGCTTTCGGGCGATGGCCGCCACATTGCTCAACGAGATGGGCGAGTGGAATCCGGCTGCGATCGAGCGACAACTCGCGCATGTCGATACCAACCAGGTCCGGCGCGCCTACGCACGCGGCGAATACTGGGACGAGCGCGTGGTGATGATGCAGCACTGGTCGGACTATCTCGACCAGTTGCGCGATGGTGGAACGCTGCTGCGGCCTGATTTTCAGGCGGCGAAAAGGTCTCGAGCCTAAGCCTCGGGGGCACTGGCGCTCGCCAGTGCCCTAGCCGTCCAATGACCAATTCTGGGCCAATAAGCATTCTTGGATCAAGACGGGCGAGACAAGCTACCAGATCGCGATGAGGAATTTTTCACGCGCTGTCTGTCCCTGCTGTTCCATGGCGCGTCTTACCCATCACAAAAGAAGCTGGAGAGGAGAAATCAATGATCGGGATATTGCAGGTTTCCGCCTCCGCTGCGGGACTTCCCTTGCCGCATCATCGATATTTTTGCCTCCGCACCAGCTTATGCCAAAAAGTTATATTTTTGAACATTCCTGGCGCATGATCTCGGTATTCCCCTCCTCCTCAATTGAGCAATGTTCGTTCTAGAGATCGCAAGTGGCGATCTGTGATTGTGGACGGCGGTTGTGGCCACTTAGACGCCCTAACGGCACCTGCCAAATCTAGTGCGGTTTCATCTTTTAGGCATGAAAGCAGGAGTCAGCCATGACCAGCGATGACTATGTACCACCCGCAATATGGGTTTGGGAACATGAAAGCAGCGGCAAGTTCACCAGATTCAACCGGCCGATTTCCGGCCCCACCAGTGAGCGGCAGCTGCCGGTCGGGGACCATCCGCTACAGCTTTATTCACTCGCGACTCAAAATGGTCAGAAGGTCACGATCCTGCTTGAGGAACTCCTCGCGCTTGGTATCGATGAAGCGGAATATGATGCCTGGTTCATTGACATCAGCGAAGGCGACCAGTTCACCAGCGGATTCGTCGATATCAATCCCAATTCGAAGATCCCGGCCCTCGTCGATCGCAGCGGCAGTGCGGCCGTGCGCATCTTTGAATCCGGGGCGATACTCGTTTATCTGGCCGAAAAATTCGGCGTATTCCTTCCTGCCGGAGGAGCTGCGCGCGCGGAATGTCTGTCTTGGCTGTTCTGGCAAGTTGCGAGCGCGCCTTTCCTCGGCGGGGGCTTCGGCCATTTCTACGTCTATGCGCCCACGAAAATTGAATATGCGATAGACCGATATGCGCTGGAAGTGAAAAGACAGCTGGATGTGCTCAACCGCAGGCTCGCGGAGAGCGAATATATCGCCGGGCCGGAATATACGATCGCCGACATAGCGATCTGGCCCTGGTACGGCAGCCTTGCCAGGGGGCAAATGTACGACGCGGGCGAGTTCCTCAGCGTAAAGGACTATCGTCACGTCCAGCGTTGGGCCGAGATGATCGGGGTGCGGGCGGCGGTCCGCCGCGGCTGCATGGTCAATCGCACCTACGGCGAACCATCGGGCCAACTCCGCGAACGGCACGACGCTCAGGATTTCGAGACCCGGACACAAGACAAAATCGAGCGCGATGACGTCGATCGGGTTGAGAGAC
The DNA here is from genome assembly GCF_037723805.1 of Sphingobium fluminis. Lineage (NCBI taxonomy): Bacteria > Pseudomonadati > Pseudomonadota > Alphaproteobacteria > Sphingomonadales > Sphingobiaceae > Sphingobium > Sphingobium fluminis. Next base: position 149,454 of record NZ_JBBJUK010000007.1, on the reverse strand, counting down.
GATAATGATGCCAACATTAGGATCGGCACAGGAATTCGCCTCACACATCCGTTTGCGCAGCGGAACTGGAGAGTAATTCATGGATTCCGACAAGCGACGACTGCTCGCCGCCATCGGGGAATCGATGGTGCGCATGGCCAGCCGCTATGGGATTCCTGCCTCGGATATGAATCATGCTGCGCTGACCACAGCGGTTGTCGAGTTGCTCCGGCGCGAGGAAACTGATGCAGTCAAAGCGTTCTATTCCACAGGATATGCTCTGGCCCTGCGCCTTGCCGAGATGCTCCGCCAAGATGGCGTGGCAGCAGCGGATATCGCGCGGCTCCACCGATTGCCACAGTCGATCGAGGAATCGGCTAATTTCGCTTCTTCGCAGGATCTTCTCGTCGAATTGAAGGAGATTTTGTCATCCCTCATCTCCCGTTCGGGCTATCCGTCCGATCCGAATGCCGGCTTGGCCAACGTCATATCATCGCTATGCAGCTGGGAAGGGGATCATCACAAAGTTGCGCCCTCGTCTGCTCCGAAGACGCAGAAGCGCTACGACTTTCCGCAGATGCTTGAAAGCTCCGCGAGAGCACAAGCGGGGGCGTTCGAGGGTGCGCAAGTGGTGGAGACTACAAGGCTGACCGGCGGCTTTACCAACGAAACGACCTTGTTCAAGCTCGCAGACAAGAACGGACGGATCTGGGACCTGGTGGCGCGCGCGAACACGGGTTTGGTTTTCGGTATCGACGGGCGCGACATAGCAGGGGAATTTCATCTTCTTCGATATCTCTATCAGGGTGGGGTATCCGTCGCCGAGCCGATGTGGCTCGAACGCAATGTCGAAAGAGACGGCACGAAATTTCTGGTGACGCGCAAAGTCGAGGGCGAGAATTTCGGAACGGTGGTCGAGGCCCAGCGCCTGAACTCGTCGCAGATGCAGGCTCTGGCAATCCAACTCGCGAAAATCCACACTCTGCCTCTGAACGAAGCTCATCCCGACCTCCAGCGCAGCCACATCGATATGGAACTGGCCGGCGGTTCGATGACCGAAGGTCTCAGCAACTATCTTGAGCGCTGGATTAGGCTCTGGCGGTCTACAGGTCTCGAAAACTCACCGACCATAGAGGCGACGCTGAATTGGCTACGGGCCAATATACCCGGGGTTGAGGATGCCGCGGTCCTGGTGCATGGCGACTATGCGCTGCACAATATCATGATGCAGGGCGATGAGATTAGCGGCGTGCTGGACTGGGAAATGTCGCACCTCGGCAATCCGGCTGAAGATATTTCCGGGCTTCTCGCATCCTTTTCGAACGAGGAGGATGCCGAAGAATTCATGCGTTTTTATATCGAAGCTGGCGGGCGGCCGATAACCGTGTTCGAGCGGGAATATTGCAATATATTCCGATATTTCATGCTGTATGTCGTAACACTTGAGTCACAATTGAGATTCTATTCTCTTCCGGACGTCCATATCGAGTTTCTGGTATTGGGCTCTTATATTCAACATCCTGCTCAACGAATGGCGCAAGCCATCGAGGACGCGGAGAAAGCCAAATCTCACCAATAATGACGGCAGCCCAATCGCAGGGCTGACATGATCATATAATCTGGAAAGGTAGTATGATGGCGCTTACTCAATGGGATGATTACTTCATCCATCAGACAGGCGACACGATTGATACTGTGGCCGACATAAGCGAGCATTTTATGGATCGCTGCTGGTTTGGCTGTCATGGGCAGGACGGCCGGACCTATATCGCTGCCGGCCTTGGCACCTATCCCAATGCCAGCGGTCACGGGATAATCGATGGGTCGTTCTGCGTCATCCGCGATGGCGTGCAGCATAATTTCCGCGCGTCCAGGCATATCTCGCATGAGGGAAACGAGACTGATCGCAGCAATAGCACTGTCGGCCCGCTGTCGATCGAGATCATCGAACCGATGAAGAGGCAACGCTTTACGCTAGGGGAAAATCCCCATGGCCTTTCCGGATCGATCGATTTCACCGCGAGGGCAGCGCCGTTCCTCTATAACAAACTCGATGTGCCCAGCCACCCGGTGACCCACTTCACCCAGATGGGCTATTTTGATGGATCGATCACGATCGGGGACGAGACCATCAAGCTGAACCGCTATGTCGGCGTACGGGACCGCAGCTGGGGCGTTCGCGGCAAGGGACTGATGCGCCATGTAGAGGCCTATTTCTGGATCATGGGGCATTTCGACAATTGCAGCCTGAACTTCACCTTCTTCCACGTGCCCGTTGCCGATAATGACTTCCTGCTCGCGGACGGCGCGATCATGCACGACGATGGGCGCGAAACCCGGCTGGTCAAGGCACGACATCGGTCCCACTTCGATGAGGACACGACTGCCCCCGGCAGTACGCGCTTGTGGAGCAGGGCCGAGTGGGAGTTTACCGACGAGCATGGCAAGATCTGGACGCTGGAGGCCAAGGGCATCCAGATGCCCTTCTACAGTGCGGGCAACGGCTATGATGATCGCCATGGGCTGGACCGCGGGCCGTTGCTGGTGGAAGGTGAGAGCTGGGACTTCAACCAGCCCGACACACTCAAGTCGCTCCGGCGCAGCGGGGATGACGATCGCTGGCACTTCGACATTCACGACCGCCTTGCCGAGTTGACATTGGACGGCGTCAAAGGCGTCGGGCTGGTCAACAATGTCTGCGGCTCACGCGAAGGCTGGGCCTATGTTCCTACTTTGGTTGATTGAAGCTGGAAGCGTTCAATTTCTTAGTTCGAAGGAATAGGCGATGACGAGTGATGCTTTCCTCGATTATGTTCCAGTCGAACAAGCCAGAGCGATGGCGGGACTGCGAATTGCGTTTGTTCGTGGGGTGCCAGGGGTGTGGGGGATTGCCATCAAAGCGATACTCGACATGAAAGGCATAGAGTATATTGCCGTTCCGCACGAGCCTGGCGGCGCCAATCTACTGCTTAAAGAGTGGACCGGACAGACATCCGCGCCGGTAGCGATGTTCAATGATGACAGACCGCGCCCACACTGGTCCGAAATGTTGGCGCTCGCGGAACAACTGCGACCGGAGCCACCGCTTATCCCTGCCGATGAAGACGAGCGAATGACCATGTTCGGACTATGTCATGAGATTTGCAGCGAGGATGGCTTTGGATGGAATATCCGTCTATTACTATTGAGTGCGAACGACACGACCGGGGATGAGCGTAGCAACGCGCTGCGCGCAAAATATAGATCGCCTGTGTCCAATGATTATGCCCGGCGGAGGGTGTCGGCGATCATCAGTTCGTTAGCCGGGGTGCTTGATCGCCAGGCTATCGAAGGCAAGCGATATTTCATGGGCGATAATCTGACGGCAGCGGATATATACTGGGCCGCTTTTAGCAATCTTCTCGTGCCCATGGCAGAAGATCTGTGCACGATGCCGGACTTCGTTCGTGAAACCGGTGTTATTGCGCAACGGCTTCTTGAAACTCCACTACCGCAAATACTGCTCGATCACCGTAATTACGTGGTGCGGGAACATTTCCGCATTCCCATCGCATTCTGACAGAAGGATGCTGGACAATCGTGCTGGCTATACCGGACGGCAAGTTTGGCGGATCGACGCTGAAAAACGGCGTTCCGCTGTCGACGGAGCGGGCGAGGTCGTTGCGATCGGGGACGGCGTTACCCGTGCTAGAATAGGGGATCGGGTAACGGCAGGCTGCAGCCCTCAGTGGATCGGCGGACGTCCGATGCCAGCGTATCGACTGGATAGTATCGACATCACCAGAGACGGGATGCTGGCCGAACATATTCTGTTGCACGAAAGCGCCATCGTTCAAATGCCCTCCTATATGTCTTTCATCGAGGCGGCATCGCTGCCGTGCGGGGGCGTGACCGCCTGGATGGGTCTCAATCTGTCATCGCCCCTTCAGCCGGGCCAGACGGTACTGGTCCAAGGTACGGGCGGCGTCGCATTGTTTTCGCTCCAGGTGGCGCGGATGTTCGGTGCCCGCGTCCTGGCGATCACGTCGACCGATGAAAAGGCCGATAAGCTCAAAGAGCTTGGGGCGGAAGCGGTGGTGAACTACCGCACGTTTCCTGATTGGGATCGCGAGATCCTTGCCCTCACCAACGGCAGGGGCGTTGACAAGGTGGTCGACATTGCCGGGGAGAAAACGATCGTAAAGTCGGCGGCATCGACCAGGATCGGCGGCGACATCGCGGTGGTCGGCTTCACCAGCGGCTTTGGTGGAGGACTGCCGCCGATCGACATCCTGTCCAGGTCACTCACCCTGGCCGGTACAGCCATCGGGCCACGGACACATTTCGAATCTCTCCTCGCCGCGATGGCCCAGCATGAAATCAGGCCAGTCATCGACAGTGTGTTTCCCTTTGCCGAGTATAGGGAGGCGTACCGCCGCATCGAAAGCGGCAAGCATATCGGGAAAGTGGTCATTGAAGTAAGCAAATAGCGCGCATATGGCCCGCACCGGGCAAACGCGCGTACCCGCTCTGACCGCGCTGGATCGTCTTGGACTTAAACGGGCAGTCGTGCATTTTCACATAGAATCGAATGACTTCCGCCTCTTGGGCAGAAAGGGAGCGAGATGAAAAAACGTGTTTTGGGAGCGAATGGACCTGAGGTTTCCGCAATCGGCTTTGGTTGCATGGGTCTAACGGTTGGCTACGGTCCAGCAGCCGATAAGCCGGATGCAATCGCATTGATCCGTGCAGCCTATTGTCGCGGCATCACGTTCTTCGACAGCGCCGAAGCCTATGGTGCGGCGAACGAAGAGCTGCTGGGGGAAGCAGTGGCACCCTTTCGCGAAAACGTCATCATTGCCACGAAGTTCGGCTTTAGAGATGGGAACCCTGCAATCGGACTGGATAGCAGTCCCGCCCGTATCCGCCTGGTTGCTGAGCAATCGCTGACGAGAATGGGGACCGATGTCATAGATTTGTTCTACCAGCATCGTATCGATCCCAACGTCCCCATCGAGGATGTCGCAGGGACTGTCAGAGACCTAATTTCTCAAGGCAAGGTCCGCCATTTTGGAATGTCCGAGGCAAGTGTTGCCAACATCCGTCGCGCGCATGCGGTACAGCCCGTTGCCGCGCTCCAGAGTGAATATTCCATGTTCACACGCGAACTGGAGGCGGAGACCATTCCTGCGCTAAGAGACCTGGGTATCGGTCTCGTTCCCTTTGCCCCGCTCGGCAGGGGCTTCCTTACTGGCAAGATCGATCACGACACACCGTTTAAGGATGGAGACATCCGCAACGCACTGCCGCGGTTTCAGGGCGACGCGCGCGAAGCTAATGCTGACCTGGTCAAGCGTATCGGGGAAATAGCAGAGGTCAGGCGGGCCACGCCGGCGCAGATCGCTTTGGCATGGCTACTTTCGCAGGACCCGGCGATCGTCCCGATTCCTGGCACAACCAAACGGCATCGCATGGAGGAAAATGCCGGAGGTGCCGATGTTGAATTGACCGAAGCGGACTTAGGCGCCCTTCGTGATTTGCTCGCAAGTCACCCGGTGCGAGGCAATCGCTACACCGAAGCCATGCGAGCGACTGTCGACAATAGTTAGGGACCGACGCGCGGTCGGGCCCGGAGGCCCTGCTACCGCAAAGTTTACGTGGGGGCGGACCGCCTCTAGGTGAAGGCTTGTGCGACCTTGTGCAGGGTTTCCAGCGTCCGCCACTGGGTGTCTGCGCTTTCGGAGGGAAGCTGGAGCAGGACGCGGTTGAAACCCATCGCGTGCAGTTCCCCGATCCGCTGCTTGAGGCGATCGGGATTGCCTTCGAACATGCCCAGATGATGGGTGATGACCGTATGGTCCAGCTCTTCGAAGGACCGGCCCTTGCTTGCCATATAGGCGCGCAGATCGGCCACGGCGGCCGGCATGGCGTCATTCTGGTCGACCGGAATCCACCCGTCGGCATATTCGGCGATGCGGGGGAAGGCGAATTTGGTGTAAGCGCCGATCAGGACAGCAGCTTGCCGCCCTTGACTGGCTTGGGTCCGCACCACATCGGCGGGAACTTGACCATTTCGCCGTCGAACTCGGCAATTTCGTTGCCCCAGATCTGGCGCATCGCCAGCACGCATTCGCGCACCCACTTCCAGCGGTCTTCGAACGCAATGCCATAGTCGGCCATTTCTTCCGCGCTCCAGCCGGCGCCCGCGCCGAGGATGAAACGACGTCCGAAAAATGATCGAGCGTTGCGATCCTGGTCGCCAGACTGATCGGGTGATGCTCGGTGATAATCGAGATCGAGTTGACCAGCTTCCGTGTCTTCGTGACCGCCGCCACGGCCATGTGCGAAAGCAGCGGATCGTACATCTCCTTGAAGCTTTCCGGCACCTCCTTGTAGGTGCGACGCTCGGATTTCAGACCTACGGGGATATGGAATGTTCGCCGAACCAGAGCGATTCAAAGCCATTGGCTTCGGCCCATTGGCCAAGGACCGCTGGCGCGATGGTATCCTTGGTGCAAGCGGTGGCAATGCCAATATCGGGGCCGTTACTGCTCATATATATATCTCCCATCATATCCTAAGGTGCTTGGAGCGAAGCCTCTCGACGAGGTCTGCCTATCGCTCTCGTAGACGACATGACTATCCAAGGCCCCATCGTGGAAAGCGATGTTCACGTCAGCAATGGCGCGAAACGATCGTAATAGGTGGAAAACCGATTGCGGATCGCGTCATCGGTCGTACCGAATTTCTCGGCCGAATAGGAATAGCCACCATGTTTGTTGCGCGGATTGCGCTCCGACCATTCGCGCATCCCCTGCAGGCTTTTCTCCGTGAGCGCCAGACCGAACGCCTCGTAAATTCTGCGGACGACCGCGTCATCATTCGAGGTGATATCGGAAAAACCGATGTCGAGGATATGCAGATTCGGATCATCATCGCGCCAGGCGAGATGATCGTCCACAGACTGGCCATAATAGGCTGTCAGCGCCTCGCCCCCGCTGAGATCGGGTTCGGCGTCCGCATATAGCAAATGCCAGTTATAGGCGACGCCCGCGATCGAGGGCACGCATTTGGTCGGATCGCGATGGGTGACGATGAAGCGAGGGTTGTCAAAAATCCGGTTCAGCTGCTTTTCCATCCCGAAATGAATGGGCGTCTTGAGCAGCCAGGGTTTCTTGCGGTCCGCCGGGTTCTGCCATTGCAGATATTGCAGCTGCGTCTTCAGATAGTCATAAGCCGGCGTCGGATCGGCGCTCAATAGCCATCCCCAAAAGGAGGGTGAACCGATGACCATCATCGCCCCCGTTCGGAAAGAATATTCGAGAAGCTGCATCTCCTCCTCGGCCTCGTCGGTAAAGACGGGATGGCCGGTGATCATGTCGGGGGACACCTCGTACAGCCACTTCTCATAGGCCCGCGTCTCGGCAATGCGTTGCTCGCGTCCGCCGTCAGGCGCACCGGGAATGCGGGCGAACATATGCCCCTTCCAATATTCGACGAGCTGGAAATCCCCCGATGCGCCCAGCAGCCGTTGCAATTTCGTACTGCCGGTGCGCGGCATCGACGTAATGATGATCGGTGCGTCGATGATCTCGTCGAGAATTTCGGGATGCTCAGCGAGGTCTTTTTGGAACCACAGCCGGTTGATCAACAGGCGCAAGACGTTCTCCCGCAGATGCTCGACGCGATCGGGGCGGACGCCGACCTCGGCATTGACACCCTTCACGAGCATGTCGAGGCCTTCGCGGAAATCGCCCGGTCCAAAGTCGGACAGGCCGGTCCGATCCTGAGCGGTTTGCAATAGTTCCTGTGCGTCGAGCACTTTCATTACCATTCTCTCCTCAAGGCCAGCGACTTATTGCGTATCCACTTGAATGATGCGGGAGGCCGTTGCAATTGATATAAGAGCAAGGTCCATTGCTAAGCCAATCAAGACTTCAGCTATAGTGCGCCAGCCGTAATCCTGGTGTGTCCCAGCGGGTCTTGACGAGACGCCCGGTCGTTCCCAGCGTAATCCAGGCGTCGCGCATGTCCTCGCCGCCAAAGCATATGTTGGTAACGACCATGTCATCCAGAGGATAGTTGATGATCTGCCCGGTTGCCGGATCGACCGATGCAATCCCCGACTTCGCCACCGTCGTCGCCACGGCAACATGCCCGTTAGCGAGGACCGCGAAGGAGTCCGGCATTTGATGGGGGGCAAATTGACCAACAGGCCGACCCATCACGAACCCTGCTGTCGGTGCCAGTTCGCCCGGTCCTTTTATGTCGAAGGCGACCAGCAATGACTCGTAAGATGGGGCGGTATAGAGGGTGTTCCTATCAGGCGACAGACCAATGCCATTATAATGCGGGCCAGCCACCGCGCGCCTGATCGAGGAGCCGTCCGGCTTGGCATAGAAAAGTCCTCCATACCCGATATTATGGCTATGGTGCTTGCCGAAATCCGTGAACCAGATGCCACCCTGATAGTCGAATATGATATCGTTGGGTGCAGAAAGGGGGTGGCCCTCACAATTGTCGTAAAGCCGCTCGACCTTCCCCGTCCCGATGTCGATCCGGTCGAGCCACCCGGACTTGTAACCCGGCAAGGCTTCGCCGGGTATCGTCAGCCCATCGCGTTCGTGGCAGACGAAGCCCCCATTATTGACTACGTAGAGAAAGCCATCGGGACCTATCGCAGCCCCACTAGGGCCCCCTCCTGGCTCGGCGACGGTTTCCTTGCGCCCATCGGGCCAAACCCGGGTGACACGGCCTGCGCCCACCTCGACCAGGATAATGCTGCCGTCCAGCATCCATACCGGGCCTTCGGGAAAGCAAAGCCCGTCGGTAACAACGTCATGTTCCATCATTATACTCCAAATATGGTCAACCCGTGGCGTTAGATGCCTAACGCTAAGTCTTGGCACGGAGCTTTTCCCGTGAGAGCGCGGGCTCAAGGCGACGTCCTTGAGATGCCCTGGAATTGTGTTGCTGGCCGGCTGCCACCGAAAGAGCGATAAAAAGGATGCAGCACAGGGCCATGATCGCAGCGATGACGCCAAATGGCACCGTATAGCCGCCGGTGGATTCGAAGATGAACGCGATAGCGGGTGCGGCAACGAACAGAAAAGGCAACTTTATGCCGTAGCTCAGGCCCATTGCGCGACTGGCGCTGTTCGACGGAATAAGCCCACTTAGCGCGGCACCGTGAAGCGTGAGCATAGGTGTAGCGCACAAGCCCAAACCCGCCGCAACCAGGTACAGGCCTCCGGTCGGGACCATTAGCATGGCAAGCCAAAGAAGCGTCAGAAGAAAGCTCGTCAGCGCGAGCGTCTGCGGCGGACCGCGCCAGTCTGCGATGCGGCCCCACAAAAGCACGCCGACCAGCCCGGCAGCGCCATAGGCTGAGAGCATACCGCCGGCCGCCAGCAGGGTCATGCCCCGGTCCATGGCAAAAGCGACGATGTGCACATAGAAGGCCAGACTGGCCCCCGACATGATGCCCATGGCCAGCGAAAGAAGCCAGAAAGGACGCATGGAGAGAATTTGGAGGTTGGTGAGTACAGGGCCGCCTGCGTCGTCGACGATCACCCGCGAACTCGTTACCGCGCCGTCGCCGGTTGTGCTGAACCTGTCGTGTAATGGGTCGCGCAAGAGCAGAAACAGCGGCGCGATCGCGACAAAGATGACCGCTATAGTCGCAAGTATTACCGATCGTCCGACCTGCGGAAGGACGCTACCGATGACAAAGGGCATGACCAGTATGAAGATGGGCAGTTCTGCGATCGATAGCGCGGCACCGCGACCATCCTTATACCAGCGGCTGATGACGGTCAGCGGCCCGATGATGCCGCTCAACGAGATGCCAGCGCCGGTCAATATAAACATGAACAGAGCCAGCGGATAATAGTTTAGCGTCGCCAGTCCAAAATAACCTACTGCACTCAGCAAGCAGCCACCAGCCATCGCGTAGCGCACCGGGACTATCTGCATGACATTGCCGAGAAAGGGGGCGAGGCCACCTACGGCCAGGGTGACGAAGGCCATACCCAGGGACGCAGCAGGGCGGTTTATCCCAAAATGCTGCTCTGTACTGGCCAGTAGCGGACCAAATGAGCCAAAAGCGAAGCCCATGGTCATGTTGCAGCCAAGAAAGCATATGCCGATCACCATCCACCGTGGCAAAGATCGACGTACAGGCATATTTGAAATCCTCTTAAATCCGCACGGATAAACGGGAAAGGCATTTGCTTTCATCGCTGGGGAAATGCATAATCAGTGCCCGCATTAGCCATCATCGCACCATATTAGATGAAAGCTATTTCTGACCTCCACTCTGAAAAACGGCATGGAAGTCAGGACATGATGCATCAAAATTTGTAGCCAACCCTGACCCCATATGTCCGCGGGCTGCCGGGCACCGCGCGGTCGGTAAAAGTCGAAGCGCCGAAGGAGTCCAGATATTTGGTGCCACCAAGATTTTTGCCATATGCAGCAATGGTGAACCTGTCACCGGGCAGTCGCCATTCGATCTGTGCGTTGACCAAAGTGTAGGCGTCCTGCTTCAGCCGGTTGATGGCGTCGAAGAAGAAGGCCGATGTGTGGAAAAGATGGGCAGAGGGCACGACCGACCCACCAGATGGCAAATCGATCGTCCAGGAAGCGCCGACGTTAAATGTCCATTTCGGCGATCGAACGACCCTGTTGCCAGACGCATTCACGGACACCGACATATTGCCGGTCCCATCGGGGGTCAGCGGCGGGAGTCCCGCTGCCCTCGGCACGAATGCCTGTGCCTTGTCGAAATCCCTGTATTTAGCGTCAAGGTAGGAAACGCCCGCATTTATATCAAGCCGCGGGATCGGCCGGATTGTCGCTTCGAATTCGAAGCCTTTCGTCCGCGCCGATGCAGCATTTTGTAAAACCTGGAGATTGGTAACGGGGTCCTGAGACTGAACGACCAAACCTTTGATATCATAGAGATAGACGGCAGCGTTGGCCGTCAGCCACGGTACGGGCTGGAGCTTCAGACCAAGTTCGTAGGCATTGATCCGTTCGGGGTCGATGGGTGTGCGCGAAAAAGCCGTCTGGCTGAACGTGCCGCTCTTGAAACCCTTCGAGTAGCTCGCATAGGCCAAAACATCGCGGCTGGGGTGATAGCTCAGGACAGCGCGAGGCGTTGCCGACGTATATTTCTTCTTGAAATCGTCAGCTCTCAAAACGCCATTTAGCGACCCCGTATATGTTAGCCTGTCTATATTATAGCGTATACCTCCAGTGAATTTGAAGTCGCCCAATGTGTATGTGCCATCCGCGAACACCGCCAACGCCTTTGCATTGGTATTTGTCCTGAAGATCGCGCCATTAAAACTGAGATCGTTCCAGCCAGCATCCTGATTTGAATAGAACCCGCCAACGACCCATTTGAATGCCCCATCGCCATTCGATATAATCTGCAGTTCCTGAGAAAAATTGTCGCTATACTCGTCAAATGATATGGTTTGATATTTGATCGGCGTGACGTCAGTGTCATAGTCCCGCACGGCGTAGCGGTTTTTTCTTTTTGCTGTTATGGATACGACGCGTACGGGGCCAGCGTCCCAGTCGATGTGCAACGATCCGCCATATTGCTTGATCCTGGCCGAAGCCTCGGTGTTTAACGCGACATCATAAAATCCGGTCGGATTAGGAGTGATCGCCGTCTTTCCCTGATAGCCATTGCGTGGCTGCTGCGAAATTCCGCTATTATCATCGTTCTTCGCGTAATCGGCGTTTATCGTCAATGTGAGGTTATCGGTCGCCCGAAACAGGATAGAGCCGCGAGCCATCGTCCTCTCCAGTTCGCCGGTTCGCTCATTGTGGATGATATCATGAAGGTAACCGTCATCCTTTTCGTAGCTGCCAAGCAGCGATATCGCCACCCGGTCCGAAACCGGGCCGTTCACGTAGGCGCCCACCTTGCGAGAATCGTAATTGCCATATTGGGCAGACAGCTTGCCTTTCCAGGTGAACCCTGGCTGATCGGTGTTCAATATTATCGCGCCGCCAGCAGTATTGCGCCCGAAAAGCGTTCCTTGCGGACCTTTTAGCACCTGCACAGATTCAATATTTGCCAATTCGTACGAGGCACCGAAGGGGGACGGCATGAAGACGCCGTCGATATAGGTAGATATGCTACCTACCTCGCCAGGAATGATCGCCGTTGATCCAACGCCCCGGATGAAGGGAAGCACAACGTTCGACTGTTCGCTCATCGTCAGGCTAGGTGTCATCTGAGCAAGATCGGAAGTGGTATTTATTTGCTGCGTTTGCAACTGTTGCGCATTGAACGCAGAAACTGAAATCGGAACATCCTGAAGACGTTCGGCGCGTTTTTGAGCGGTAACGATAATGTCAGCGATGTTCGACGTCTGCGCGTCATCTGCTGCAGGGGATAGATGCGGGACATTATTACTCGGCTGCGCTGCCCTCGCCCGGCCCGCTGCGGGCGCTGAGAGCGCAGCCGGCACATGAGCCGGTGCGGGCCGGATAATGATCAGCCCCGAACTGCCCGTTTGTCCGACAAGACCAGTGTCTTTCAACAGGAGGCCAAGCGCCGTACGGGGCGTATAACTGCCCTTCAGAGCTTGCGTCCGTTTGCCCGACAGCAATGCTGCGTCAAAAGTAATTTGCATGTGCGTGGCACGTGCCAGTGTCCTGAGCGCGCGATCAAGGTCCTGCGCCGGGATATTCAGACTATAGGCTGCCTCTTCTGCGTAAGCCGGCATGCTCGCAAGAAAAATCGCCGATGCGGCAATGGAAGGTCCGCAGCTAAGGCGGAATCCTTGGAATCTTCCAATCATTGCTTTTCCCTCTCCAAATTCTTTTTTGTAGAGAGTAAGACGCGCCATGCAGCGGCGGGGACAGATGGCGCGTAAGAAAATTTACGGCCATTCTCCGTTAAAAGGACAAGGTGCCCATAGCCTGCCCCGTATCGGAGTGGTTTACCGAGTCACAACCTGGGGGGAACGGCGATCCTGTCCCGGAATGTAGTGTATTACACCTTTTCTTAGAGCATCCAATGCGGTCCGAACGGCATATTGGAAGTTGTCATTTTTGTTTTCTGACAAGGGTGATCTGTCCATCGCCATATACGGCCTGCAATGGGCTAAGGGCGGTGACCGCTTCGACAAAAGCGTTTGCATCACCTGCTTCGAAAACGCCGTTGACGCGCAGACCGGCTACCGAACTGGCGATGACAAGCTTCTTGCGACTGTACCGGTTCATACGCTCTACCGCGCTGGCAATAGGCTCGTTTTCGAAGCTGAGCTGACCGGTCCTCCAAGCCATCGCATTCGCTGGATCGACCGAGGTTATGACAGTCTTTGCTTTATCTCCCAGCGACACAGCTAGTTGCTGGCCAGGCCGAAGCGGCGACGGGATCAAGGGCTTTTCGTCTTGTTCGTTCAGAACCGCGACGTTGCCGTGATATAATGTGGCCAGAAATTCATTGCGCAGCAATTCGACGCTGAATGCCGTGCCTGTCGCCACCACCAATTTTCCGGCCGCGGCCACGGTGAAGGGGCGCAACGGATCCTTGGCGACGTCGAACTCGGCGCGGCCATGCGTGAGCGTCAATTCACGCCGATTGCGACCCATCCGCACCTCAACCTCAGTATCCGCGTCCAGTGCCAGCGAGGATCCATCATCCAGCACAACGACTCTGCCTCCACCGATACCGGTCTGATATCGTTGCACTGGCTGGTGTAATAAAAGGGCTGTCGAGCCGACGATGGCTAGCAACGTCGCAGCGATTGATCCCCACAAATAGACCGGTCTCGATAGACGCCTTGGCCAACGCTGGGAGAAATGGTTGAAATCCTGCAATGCCGCCGAGCGCAACTGGATTACCTCGGGCATCTCAGACGCCCTATCGGCATCATTCCACAGCCTGGCTGCTTCCTCGAACGCCTTCAAATTTTCAGGATGGGACAACCAGATTTCGAATTCTTTCTGATCATCGTCCGAAAGCTCCTCCTGCACGATGTTCAGATACCAAATTGCGGCCTGCTCGTCTCGATTGGGCAAAGGCTCTATGCCAAGCATATTCATGACGCATCTCTCATTTTCGAGATCATCACTGCCATAGCTTTGGCGACATGCTGCTTCACGGCGCTGGCCGAGATGCCATAGGTTCTCCCGATCGTTTCCTGGCTCATATTTTCTAACTTATAAAGAATGAATATAGTGCGCGTGCGATCGGGCAGTTCGGATACTGCGCTGGTGAAAGCCCTCATACGCTCACGGCTCGCTGCAATACGGTGGGGGTCGATGGGCTCGACTTCCCGATCCAGATCCAACAATATTTGGTCGCGGAACCGGTTTCGCACACGTGCGCGCCGGCTTCGATCCGTCAGTAGGTTGGCGGCGATTTGGAAAACATAGACATCGGCTGGAACCGTACCGTCGCTGCTCCTGAAAATCCGCACGAACACTTCTTGAGTCAGGTCTTCAGCTTCCGCTTGGTTATCGACCCTGCGGCGGAAAAAGGCCATCAGCGGCGAACGCCAACGTCGGTACAGGTCGACCTGACAATCAATATCCTCGACTGCATCCATTGGCGCTCACCCTCTTGAGTTGTAGCACATAGAATAATACGCATCAGATCGCTCAAGGGACAGCGGAAAAGCTACTTCTTTCGTAAATCGCTGCGTCAAAACTGACGCTGGACGGTGACCCTTGCGGCACTTGGTCGATCGGTAGCCCGGTAACGTGGGCGATGCCACCCCCTGGCGATGCACGGCGGGCCCACCTGCAACCAGGTTTATGATCGCGCGGCCAGGGACCAGCACTGCTGTATTTGAATAGCCCCTATTTCTGGACGCCTTCGATCCTAATTTTGAGGACAGGAGGCGATGATGGGGAAGCCCAATTTTAGCGATGAATTCAAGCGTGATGCGGTGGCCCAAATCACCGAACGGGGTTATCCGGTAGCGGAGGTTTTCCAGCGGCTCGGCGTCAGGCAGCACTCGCTCTATGCCTGGAAGCGCCAGCTGGGCAGGCAAGTGTCTGGTGATACGGGCAAGGACGCTGAGATCCGCCAGTTAAAGCGCGAACTGGCCAGCGTGACCGAGGAGCGCGACATCCTAAAAAAAGCCACCGCCTATTTGACCTGCGGTCACTTCGTTCCGGACTCGCAGTTCGCCAGCATGGACTGGGCGGCCTTCATCCGGGCTCACAATCTTGAGCATTCGATGAGCCGGCGTGGTAACTGCCATGATGACGCCGTCGCCGAGAGCTTCTTCTCCTCGCTCAAGCGTGAGCGCATCCGGTGAGGAAAAGGGCGCGAGATAACCGGTTTGCCCCCCCGGCTCGTGCCCAATCTCTGATACCCCATTAGTAAAGTGATCGATCACTCTATAATGCGTAGCTGCGGTCCTGTTTAGATGTTTGGTTCCGGAGTTCTGATTGCGCATCATCCGTGCTGCAATAAAGGCGTGCTGCAATAAGGGGATGCTAGGGGGACCACGGTGCTCGATCGAAGATCCAGCGCCGCACACATGTTACTTTCGGATTGGTAAGCTCCCGGCGCACATGATCGTGGCGTGTGCCATCGTACGCGGACTCAGGAGTTTTCTCGCGCTGATTCTTGCAGGATCAGCTTTTCCAGCGTCAGGTCGGAGATTATTCGGCGAAGCTGCTGGTTCTCTCTCTCCAGGTCTTCCATGCGCTGCACCTGCTCGGCCCTTAGGCCAGCATGTGTAGCATCAATCGGTTGCGACGGCGGCGACAACACTGCCCGCAGCGCGATCTCGAACCCGGGGGCAATAATTCCCGGGTCGCTGGCCGGATGGGTACTCGCATGCAGCGACAAAGCCCGGGTCATCACGAGGAGAGTTTCGATGCGCCCATTGATTTCCCTTTCGCTAAGGCCATCAAGCGCCGACTCCACAATCTTGCGGATTGCATCACGAAATTGGCTATCGACGCGTGCCACTAGTTCGGCGACTTTAGGATTGCGCGCCGCCTCGGCCAGAACTTCTTGGGCGAGTGCTGCCCGGTCAAAGTCAAGCAGCCACTGCACATCATTTAGGTATCGATCAATGAGCCCATCGATATTCAGACCCTCGAGACTGTCGGGATGCGTGATGTGCAACATAAATTCTTCAAAATCACGCTCAGTGATAGCGACCATGATCGCTTCTTTGCTCTCGAAAATTTTATATAGGTGCCCGACGGTTATCGACGCTTCCGCGCAGATGCGGCTTATAGACGCTCCGTGGAACCCCTCTGCGATGACGCAGCGGCGGGCGGCATTGAGAATTTGGTTTCGACGGCTGCTCGCCCGGTCTTCCCGTCGCGACGTCACTTCCGCTGATCGTGTCATTATCGCCTTTTCCGTGCCACGCTCTGTGACAAAATTTGTGGCCTGAAAACCTTGCACATCTCACCCACAAATAAAATATGGAAACAGGAAGTGAACGATCACTCTATTTTGTTGACTGGGCGCGGCATCTGTGTAATTTTGACGCTGGCGGCTCGTAAAACAGTCGCCTGTCGGCACTCCGACGCGCCATGAACGCGGTGTTCAAAAATGAGGATGAGGTCTGAAATGATTGGTTTCGAGCACGCTGAGTTGCGCTCCCATTATGATGAGATCATGGAGTTGGTCGCGCGCAAGGAGCCGACACTCGCGCCCGATATCCTCAAGGTCCCCGTGACCGATTATACCGATCGCGAGCGTTGGGAACGCGAAGTCAAATTCCTTCGAACGACACCCATGATGCTCGCGCTGTCGAGCGAACTGCCCGAGCCTGGCAGCTATTGGGCAATGACCCGGCTCGGCGTGCCGATGCTCCTGACGCGTTTGAAATCGGGCGAGGTGCGGCTGTTGATCAATGCCTGCCGACACCGCGGCGCCAAAGTGGTCGAGGAAGGAAAGGGGAAGCAACCGCGCTTTACCTGTGTCTACCATGCCTGGACATATGGGCTGGATGGAAAACTTCTGGCGTTGCCCGAAAACGGGATATTCGGAAACGTCGACAAGAGCGGCTATGGCCTCACCGAACTGGCCGTAGAGGAACGGGCTGGCTTGATCTGGGGCATGCTCACCCCCGGCGTATCGCTGGACCTCGACGAATATCTGGGGCCGCAAATGACGGATCTACTGGCGAAATGTCGCCTGGATCGCTTCCAGGTCGTAAACCAGATCGAACTGCCGGCGGCGAACTGGAAGCTGGCGTTCGAAGGCTATTGCGAATCCTATCATTTCATCAGCCTGCACGCCAAGAGCTTCGGCAGCTTTGTCATTCCCAATGTACTGAAGTTTGACAAGCTAGGTCTTCACAGCCAGTTCCTGACGCCGGTTCTGGGTATCGATAAATGCGATCCCTCATCGATAGATGATCTGAAGCGTTATGTACAACTCGCTTTCACCTGCTTCCCCACTACTTTCTTTGCTTTTGCAAGCGACACGGCCTTCTCGAGCGAACGGGAAGCCGGAGTTGAGCCTGTAGAACGGATCTTTATCAATCAGGTTCTGCCCGGCGACAGCCCGGAAACGTCGATAACCATCTCGCGTACTGTCGTGAGCACCGACTTCATCGGAACGCCGATTGAGGAAGAGACGCGGCACTGGTCCATGATGACCCACAAGACCGTTCGAGAGGAAGATTATCCGGTCGTCCAGTCCACGCAGGAAACATTGCTCTCGGGTGCGCAGGATCATCTCACAGTCGGACGCAACGAAATCGCCATTCACCACCTCCATCAGACCTTGCGCCAAGCCTTGGGCGATGATCCCTCGCACGAACGCCAAAGTAGGATGTCGCCACGCCCCGAGCCTGTGGGATCTGGGCTTCAGTTTGATTATTAGCGGTGCCGCCGATCGCGTCGCTCCATCCACCAGATAATGTGTAATGCACGGATCTGAATCTCTGCGAGAGAGAACGCGCCATCGTTGGCCGGGCGATCCGGCATTTTGGTCGATGATTTGCGGCGACCTGATGGCTTTTGGTGTCGTGTTCAACATATTCATGTGGGATCGTTCCCCGGATATCCGCGAGCACTGGGGTGAGATCGTCCGGATCGTCCCCTGGGTGTCCTGTTGGGGAGCGGGCGCTTCATCCGACAACGGTCGGACCGATCTCCGATCGACGATTCAACGGGCATTCGACGGTGGTGCGTGGGCGAATCTGACGGCAGACGATCTGGATCGTTTGCTCAAGGGGATCAGCGCATACTCGACCCGGGTCGGGCTCAATGAGTTCAATGAAAAAAAGGATTGGTTAGCAGCCCGCCGGGCGACCGGAACTGAATGTGGATAGCTAGTCGAATCCGCGGCAGTTTCCGGTTAGAGATGTGGCGATGCCTCGCTAGTCCTACGTAGCATTTAGTCGCGCCGACGATAACCAATATCAAGGTCGCGCTTGCCCTGTACTCATTGCAGGGTGTCGATCGCCGGTGCGAGTTTGTTACGAGTTTCTACCACGACTAGGTGTATTTGTTGCCCCATCGTACGTCATTCTTGTACGCGCCGGAAAGCGTCGTGACGGTGACGTCGATGATCCCCTCGATCTGGGTCAGCTCCTCGTTCTTGATCCGCTTGATCGCATCCAGGTCCGCGCCGTGCATTATGCCTTTGATCGGCGCAGTCCCCGTCGTGATGAAGATTTGGGGCAACCAGGAACGCCCCCGCAGACTGGCCACCACATCGGCCAGGCAGTTTGCCCTAGCTTCTATCTCAACCAGTGCGAAGACCTGGATGCCGAGCGCCTGCGGATCGAGCACGGTAATGAAACGCATCAGGCCCCGGCTTTCCAGGCTGCGGACGCGGTAGCGGATGGTGCTGGCGTTGATCTGATATTTGCGGGCGATCATATTGATTGACTGCCGGGCGTTGCCGAGCAGTTCTGTAATGATCTGACAATCGAGTTCGTCGACCTGCCCGGCAAAGACCTCTGCTACCTCGCGCATCGTCTCGGCGAAATCGGCCTCGGGTTCCGGCGAAGAGTCGAACAATACATAGTGCGCCTGGAAGGAGGGGATATCGAGCACCGTCGAAACCGTGACGCGATATATCCCTTCGATCGTACAGATCCGGTTTTTCACGAGGTCATGCAGTGACGCGAGCGTACCGAAGCGGATCATCAGCAGCAGGTCGTAATGGCCATCGACCAACGTGCTAATCAGCATGACCTCGGCTATCGTTCCGATATCAGCGGCTGCGGATTGAAGAGCGCGGCCTCTTATCTCGATCGACACGAAGCAAATCTGCTCTCCAGCAGCCGCAAGATCGAGCACTGCGAGAACATGTGACACGCGGCGGCGATCGAGGGCGCGCATACGCCCCGTCACCTGTGCCACCGGCGCACCCAAAGTTTCCGCAACAGCGCGTGCGCTGGCGAGGGGGTCGGCGGTAAGCGCGTCGAGAATAACACGATCCAGATCCGTCAACACCAGATTTTGCACGCTTTTGCCAGCCATTGTCTCTCCTTCGAAGGCTACTCGATAGCGGGTTGCGGGCAGCGCGCAATGCGAAGCACTTATTGGACCCAATAAGCAATATATAGTAGCGTAATATTGCCCATTTTTCCTGTTTTTGACAAGTTTCATGGCAAGAGTGCAATATTAAGTTGACAAAAATAATGGGGAAGATCAATGCCTGATCAAGGCGGGCTAATCCGTCGGGATGAGGATGGCGGCCCGGTATGGGCGCGCATATTGGAAAAGTGTCATGAACCTGGACACGCGTCGCCTGATCGATGCTCTGACAAAATCCGTCGATCGCATGGCGAGCCGCTTTGATATTCCGCTTTCGGATATGGATCATATGGCGGCGACCACGATCGCAGGCGAACTGCTTCGCCGCGAGGATCCTGCAAAGGCTGCCCGTCTCTATGCGACAGGCCTCGCGCTGGCACAGCGCCTTGCCGAACTGGTGGGTCCCGATGCCGACGAAGCAGCGCAATTACGCAGCCCGCCGCCCAGCGGGAATGATTATGCGGCAATCCAGGCCGGTCTCGTCGCATTGAAAAAAATCCTGTCCTCATTGGTCGCCCGATCCGGCTATCCGATGGACCCGGCCGGGGCGCTCCAGCCTGTCATCACAGAAATTTCCGCGTGGGAATGCGACCTGCTCAAGCTTCCGTCTCCGGGAGAAGTCACGGCAAGCGGGGGTCGTGATTTCCGGCAGAGGCTTCAGGAGTCCGCCCGGGCGCAGGGCGGTGCGTTCGAGAATGCCGAGATCGTCGCGTTCACCCCGCTCATCGGCGGCTTTTCAAATGAGACCACCTTGTTCACGCTTGCCGACGCCGAAGGCGATCGGTGGGACCTGGTCTCGCGCGTCAGCACCGGCTTGCCGCTCGGCATCGAGGGGCGCGATATCGACGGTGAATATTTCCTCCTGCGCTATCTGCATCGGCATGGCGCCGCCGTGGCCGAGCCGGTCTGGCTGGAACGCGACGTCGAAAAATATGGCGCGCAGTTCCTCGTCACGCGCAAGCTGGAGGGCAGCAATTTCGGCACGGTGGTTTCGGCGGAGCGGCTCGGCCCGGCACAGCTTCGCGCCCTGGCGATTCAGCTGGCCAGCATCCATGCCCTGCCGCTCGACGCGGACGATGCCGATCTGCGCCAGAGCCTGATAGATGCCGATCTCGTCGGCGTTCCGACCCGCGATGCGGTGAGCGCTTATCTGGACCGCTGGATCAGACTGTGGCGCTCCACCGGCCTCGCCTCGCCGACGGTCGAGGCGACATTGCACTGGCTGCGCGCCAATCTGCCGCACAATGAAGAGCCGCCGGTCCTCGTCCACGGCGACTATGCCCTGCACAATATCATGATGCAGGGTGATCAGATCAGCGGCGTGCTCGACTGGGAATTGTCGCATCTGGGCGATCGAGCGGAAGATCTCCTGGGGCTGCTCACGTCGCTTTCGAGCGAGGAAGAAGCAGAGATATTCATGCGCCATTATGTCGATGCCGGCGGGAAAGCGCCGACGCAATTCCAGCTCGAATATTGCAACGTCTTCCGATTTTTCATCATGTACGTCGTCATGCTGGAATCGGAGTTCCGCTTCTACTCGCTGTCCGGCGTCCATCCCGAATTGCTGGTGCTTGGCTCGTTCGTCCAGACACCCGCCGCGCGCATGGCGCAGGCGATCGAAAAGGCCGACGCCGTCCGGCTCCAGACATAGTAGCGGGATGGCCGTTGCGCCTTCTAAAATAGTTATGGAAATTGAGAGGATTGAAGATGGCACTGACGCAATGGGACGATTATTTCATTCACCAGACCGGCGATACGCTCGATACCGTCGCCAACAAAAGCGAAAGCTTTATGGACCGCACCTGGTTCGGGTGCCATGGGCAGGATGGCCGCACCTATGTTGCCGCCGGCCTCGGCACTTATCCCAATGTCAGCGGCCATGGCGTGATCGATGGCTCCTTCTGCGTGATCCGCGACGGGGTGCAGTATAATTTCCGCGCGTCGCGGCATATTTCGCATGACGGCGACGGGACGGATCGCAACAACAGCGTCGTCGGCCCGCTGAAAATCGAGACGATCGAGCCGATGAAACGGCACCGCTTTTCGCTCGGCGACAATCCCCATGGCATTACTGGTTCGATCGATGTGACCGCCAGAGCGCAGCCATTTCTCTACAACAAGCTGGACGTTCCCAGCCATCCGATGACCCATTTTACCCAGATGGCGCATTTCGACGGGTCGATCACGATCGAGGGCGAAACCATTGCCCTCGACAATTACGTCGGCGTGCGCGATCGCACCTGGGGCGTGCGCGGCAAGGGCTTGATGCGCCATGTCGAAGCCTATTTCTGGATCATGGGGCATTTCGACGATTTCAGCTTCAATTTTACCTTCTTCCACGTGCCAGTCGAGGGCAATAACTACCTGCTGGAAGACGGCGCGATCATGCACGATGATGGGCGCGTGACCCGGCTGGTCAAGGCGCAACATAATTTCCATTTCGACGAGGATACCACCGCGCCTGGCAGCACGCGCCTGTGGAGCCGCGCGGAATGGGAGTTCATCGACGAGCATGGCAAGATCTGGCGGCTGGAGGCCAAGGGTATCCAGCAGCCCTTCTACAATGCCGGCCAGGGTTATGACGACCGCCATGGCCTCGACCGCGGCCCGCTGCTGATCGAGGGCGAGACGTGGGATTTCAACAAGAACAGCACGCTGGAAACGCTCCGGCGCGAACGTAGCAGCGATGATGATCGCTGGCATTTCGACATCCAGGATCGTCTGGTGGAACTGACCTTGAACGGCGAACAGGGCGTCGGCTTGGTGAACAATGTCTGCGGCCCGCGTGAAGGATGGGTTTATAATCCGACACTGGAGGATTGATTATCACAGGAGGACAACATTTCGACAATATTGTCTTTCTGCTAGAAATTCTAGCCTTTGCACAAAGTTCATGGTCAATAAAATATAGATAATCGTAATATTGAATATTGTTTCATAGATGGAGCCGTAAATTACTGCGAAATAATGGCGAAAAGCCGAGTTTGTGAAAAGGAAATAAAGATGTGCCTGAGATAATTTGTTCTTAAAACCGTTCTATTGGCAGGCAGCGCCTGCGCAAAGAAGTCGATGATTGAAAACACGGGTGACGCGGCTACGGCGTGATCGAGCACTGCATGCTTCCGCCGCGGCTGCGGTGGCGCATCTAGGTCGAGAGGAGAGAGACATGTCCACGGATACGCAGCAGCAAGTTTTCTGGGAACAGCAGAACCGATCGTTCAGCGAACCCACGCCCGCCTGCGACCTGCTGCACCCGGAGGCGCGCGAGGGCGAGACCGACCCGGCGCTCACGGAAACGCAATATTTCGGATTCAGCGTCCCCGAAGAGCATATCCACGGCCTGACATATCTCTGGCATCACCCGAACCTCGGCGTCGTGAGCGGCGGCGTCTTTGCCTGGCGCGGGGTCAAGCGTGGCCCCCTGGAGGCGGAGCTGTTCGATATGATAACCTTCGCCTCCGATGACTGCCTGGCCGGAGACCTCCACGACTACGAGCTGCCCAACGGCTATCACGTCACGACGCAGGAGCCGATGCGCAGACACCGGCTGCGCTACGCGGACACGAGCCGGGGGAACGCGCTCGACATCTCCTTTGAAGCGGTGATGCCGGCAATGGTTCTCGCTAACGGCCACCACCTTGAGCAAGCGATGCGCACCACGGGCGAGCTGACGCTGGGAGGCAAGACCTACCCCGTCGAGGGGTTCAACGTCCGCGACCGCACCTGGTCAGAGCTGCGGCGGGACACGTTGCAGCCGGGGGGCATGCCGCCGATCGACTGGATGACGGGCGTCTTTGGCGACGACTTCAGCTTCGGCTGCACCGCGCAGGACAATCTGGACTCCGACCCGGACTGGAAGGGCGTCATCGAGGCGTCGCCCGGCGATCCCCTCAAGCTCGGCTGGGTGTGGCGCGACGGCGCGCTGACCCCGCTGGTCTCCTCACACAAGCGCAGCCAGCGTACGGCAGGCACGCTCTTTCCCGAAACCGTGGAAATGGTGCTGACGGACGCTAATGGTCGAACCTACGAGATGAAGGGCACGATCCTTGCGGCCTGTCCCTGGTACCCGTGGCCCACGCTCGAGGCGGTCATCTGCTCGGTGCGCTGGGAGTGCGAAGGTCGCATTTCCTATGGCGAGCTGCAGCGCGGACTGCGGCCAGATTACATCCGCGCCTTCCGGGGCCGGGTGTGAATATCGTGAGGATCTGCTACCGAAAACCGCTTCCACTTCATCTGACGAAACCTTCCTTCACCCGGGAAAATCCGTCGGAAAAGCTGGACGCCTCGAAGAACCGGTTAATTTTGGCGTGATGTCGCATTGAGAAGTGGAGGCGGCCTGACAAAGGCGCGTTTTCCGGCGGTTTTGATGGACTCTTGTCATTCCGATGCCCGATCTGGGGCCGTTTTCGCATCAAGCAGGCGCAGCCTGCCTTCGAGCCATGCGAGGCGCTGGAAGTTATAGACCAAATTCGCCATGCCGATCTTGATGCGGGCTCTGGCGATACCGATGGTTCGGACGACAAGGCCCATCCGGTGCTTCTGCCCGGCGAAGACATGCTCTACGGCAGCGCGGACCTTTGAGCGCCGTGCATTGGCCCTGGCCACCCGTTCGGGCAGTGGGCGTCTGGGCAACCGCTTCTGATGGATGTTGCTGCTGAACATGCCCCTGGCGAGGAACGCCTCAAGAGATCGGCAGGAGCGATGCGGAAATACGCGCAGCCTTTGCGCCCTATATCGATCGTTTTTCCGCTTATATGTAGTGATAGCCAGCACCGGCTAACACGGGGCGGCGACTGGAGTATGCACCATGCTGGAATTTTGGCTGAGATATGATCTGAGAAGCCCGTCTTTCGGACGAGGCTCTGCCGACCTGACCCGCGCCGCGCTCGAGCAGGTGGAATGGGCGGACAAGCGGGGTTTCAGCAAGGTCGAGCTGACCGAACATCATGGCACGCCCGACAATGTCAATCCATCACCGCTCATCATCGCGGCGGCCATGGCCAGCCGGACGTCCAACATCCGGCTTCAACCATCGGCGATCATCTTGCCGTTGCACGACCCGATCAGGATTGCCGAGGATTGCATCATGGTCGACATCGTCAGCAACGGGCGGCTCGATGTCGTGCTCGGGCTAGGCTACATGCCAGCAGAATTCGAGATGTTTGGTGTATCGCTGAAGGATCGCGGCCAACTCATGAATCGCAAGCTGGAAGCGCTGAGACGGGCGCTGAAAGGCGAAACATTCGAATATGACGACCGGACGATCCGCGTGACCCCCTCTGCGGTGCAAGAGGGAGGACCCAGGCTCTTCATCGGCGGCGGGGTTCTGGCCGCAGCGCGGCGCGCCGCAGAATATGGCGATGGCTACTATCCCATGGTGTATCGCGCAGACTTCGTGGCGGAATATAGGCGCCGCTGCGCTGAACTGGGCAAAGTTCCCGGCCGGGTGCTTCATGGGCCCGGGGCAACGGTGATCCATATCGCGGAGGATCCCGAAAAAGCTTGGGCAACGCTCGCGCCCTTCGCACTTTACGAAACCAATTCCTATGCAGCCAACGCTGCCAAGACCGGCCAGGCATTGCACCAGCAACAGGCCCAATCGTCGGAAGCGCTCCGTGAAGCGGGCAGCTACATGGTTCTTACCCCGGAAGACGGCCTGGCTTACTGCCGTGAGCAACGGGATCTGGGCCGTCACGTGGTCGTCAATCCGCTGATATCGGGCATAGACCCGGATTTTTCCTGGCGCAGCCTCGAACTCATTGCCGACAGGATTATCCCTGAGCTTCAGGCTGATGATTCGCGATCGACGGAGGTTGAATGACGGCTTACGGCATCCCCTACGGGGCTGCGCGGTATGTGGAACAAGGACGGCTGCCAATTCGGACATTTTGAGGGCAGCATGGACCGCCTGCTCGACCTAGATCATCGGGAAAAGCTGTTGGCGCGCGGCGCGGGAGCCGTCTAATTGACATCTAGATTCGTTTTCGATCCTAAAACACGAGAGTACAGATATGAAAATCGGAATTATTGGCGCTGGCAGCATCGGCGCGACGATCGCGCGAAAACTGGCTGCTGCGGGACATGACGTAAAGATCGCCAACTCGAAGGGCCCGGAAACGCTGAGCGAGCTCGCACAGGCGCAGGGCGTTACGGCGGTGCACAAGGAAGAGGCCGTTCAGAATGTAGACGTCATCATCCTTTCCATTCCATTCCTGAGCTATGCGGCTCTCGCCAGCCTCCTTTCCGGCGTACCGTCGAATGTCGTGGTGATAGACACTTCCAACTATTACCCTTTCCGGGACGGTGAGATAGAAGGGATCGACGGTGGCGAAGCGGAGAGCCTGTGGGTTAGCAAGCAGATCGGTCGTCCCCTTGTGAAGGCATGGAATGCCGTGCTGGCCGGCACGCTTGTAAATAAGGGCAAGCCGGCGGGCGCAGAGGGGCGGATCGCCGTGCCGGTGGCTGGGGACGACGCTGCGGCAAAGCGCATCGCAATGGAACTGGTGGACGCTACCGGTTTTGATGCTTTCGACTCGGGGTCGCTAGTGGACTCCTGGCGGCAGCAAACAGGCACCCCGGCCTACTGCACCGAACTGACGATCGATGAACTCCCGTCGGCCCTCGATAGCGCTAACAGGGAAAAGAGGGCACATAATCGCGAGGCCATCCTCAAGGAGGTCTTCCCCCGCTATGCCGAGTTGTCGCACGATGACATCATAGCGATCAACCGCTCCATGACGCGCTGACCAACTCGCCGCCGGCCTGCTCTTTGGGCGAATCTGTGACTAGAGCAGGCCGGACCCGCTGCAGTCTATGATCACAACATTTGTGGTCGTTCGAAACGGTGCTGCTCGGCGGCGGGAGCACGGAGCCAAGCCAGCAATCGGTATGTGGCGCCTCCTTTACCAGGCGGGCTCATCTGGACCGCGACTATGGTGCTGAACTGACGCTACAATGTGCCTGATGATCATGAGTGAGATTGTTGCCATGGACGGTTTGCCTAGGCGGCGTGGACAAATGAACCGGGTTCGATGATAGCTCGTCTCGGCGATCGCCGTCTTGATCGACCTGCCAGCACTGAAGCAGCCGGAAGCTGCCGTCCAAGAACCTGCTGTCATCGGAATGGAGGGGGGGACGCGGCCATGATTGGGAGTCTGATCATCAGACCGTCGCGGGCAGGCCCTGACCGTCCACTATGGTGCGATCTCGAAGGCAGCTGTTATGCTGGCCGGTGCGCAGGCAACGGCCGTGCAGAAGATGGGTTAGTATCTCGCGGAATGTTTTCAACCCAGCATCGCCCAACCTTCATTCCGTAAATAGGCGCACCAGCCTTTCGCGGCGGGCGCTATCGAGGCCAAGTGTCTCAAGATAGACGTCTATCGATCCGCAGCGCTCGTCAATCGACTCCCAGGATGCAGCCAGATAGGCAGGGTCGGCTGCCAGCATTGCCTGGCGCGATTCCGCTGGCAGAACGTCCAAGCCGCCGGCCCGCGCCATCGTCTCGGCAACGGGGCCGTGCCTGTCATGCAGACCGGCCGAATTGGTCAGCAGATAGTCGGCAAGCAGATCTTCATGGCTGACGCCGAGCGCTTGGAGGATCAGGCTCGCAAACAAGCCCGTGCGATCCTTGCCCGCTGCGCAGTGAATAAGAACTGGAGCATCGTTAGCCGCCATATGCTCGAACGCGGCGCGGAAAACCGACAGATGATGGGGATCGAACGCAGCGCCGCGATAATAAGCAATTATCTTCTGCCGGATAGCCTCGGGACTGGGATCCCCGAACATGGCGGCCATATGCGGCGGCTCTACATCTTCGGGATCGGCATTTTCAATGACCCGTGCCTGAAAGTTTACAGGCCAACGTGACGGTGCCGTGGCCCGTTCGCTGGGCCGGCGAAGATCGACTACCAGTCCCAAATTGAGGCTGGCGATCAGCGCCAGATCCGCCTCGGTGGAGATATCGTGCGCAGCGGAGCGAAACAACATGCCCCGTCGCACATGCCCGGCGCGCGTGGGCAGCCCGCCGAAATCGCGAAAGTTGAGGATGGCCTCGAACTGCGGAAACGCGGTGCCTTGGACTTTGCTCATCATGCGTTTGCGCCCGCTCATCTCGTGGTAAATTTGTCGCGACTCGCCACCTGCGATGCGTCTCCCGCGCGCTGTTGCGATGGCACAGAAAATGAGAATGGTCGACCTCACAATTTGACGTACCAGCGTCCCTGTGCAAGCTCCCATGTCGATAGCCAATGGGTTGCGGTTTATGACCAAAAACCGGTGCGTGCGGCAACAGATATATGTTCTTGGAGCTATGGATTTAGAGATATGGACCCCGTCGTTGTCGATGACGTGAATGCGTTGAATTGGAACTGTTCCGCCGATGTCGTGGTGATCGGCTATGGCGGAGCGGGAGCGGCGGCGGCGCTCGACGCGCGCGAACAGGGAGCCGAGGTGGTTGTCGTCGAGCGTTTCGGCGGCGGCGGAGCGACGCGCTACAGTGGCGGGATTATCTACGCCGGGGGTACACGCTTCCAGAAGGAGGCGGGATATGACGACGACAGCGAAAAGATGTGCGCCTATCTTGCGATGGAGGTGGGCGATGCCGTGAGACCGGAGACACTGCGCCGCTTTTGTGATGGCAGCGCCGCCGACCTCGATTGGCTCATAAGCCACGGCGTGCGGTTCGCATCGAGCGTCTACAAGGAGAAGACGACTTTTCCGCCCGAGGGCAAGTTCCTGTATTTTTCGGGCAACGAGAAAACATCCCGCTTCGCGGCGAAGACGCCGCCAATGCCGCGCGGTCACAGAGTATTCGGTCCGGGCTATGGCGGCGTCCCTTATTTCGCTGCAATGGCTGGGTCCGTGGATCGCCTGGGCGTGGATGTGCGCCGGCATGAAAAGGCCAATCGGCTGATTGTCGATAAGGCCGGCCGCGTGGTGGGCGTCGAGGTCATCAGTCTGCCGCCAAGCTTCCACGAGAGGCACGAAAAGCTTTATCGCAAGATCAGCCCCTATGTCCCGTTCCGCAACCGAACGTATGAGAAGCTTCTTGCTGCGCTCCATGATCTGGAAACGAAGGAGGGACGTGCGCTACTGATCCGGGCGCGAAGCGGGGTCGTTCTGGCGACCGGTGGTTTCCCCTTCAACCGCGAACAGGTCGCGCGATACAATCCGGGCCTGGCAGCTAATTATCCCCTCCTGCAGCGGCTGGCGATGCCGGGCAGCGACGGTAGCGGCATCGAACTGGGAGTGTCGGTCGGCGGCGCGACCGGCTACATGGACTCGTTCCTCGTCAATCGTGTCCTCGCTCCCCCCGCTGCCCAGGTTCGCGGGGTGCTCGTCAACGAGCAGGGGCGCAGGTTCGTCAACGAGGATGCCTACATCGCGGTCGTAGGTAGCGCGATCAGCAAACAGAGCGAGGGGACGGCCTGGCTCATCTTCTCCGCGAGGGACTTCCGCCGGACAATCCGGCAGAGTCTCTTCAGCGGCTGGTATATGCTGAAGTTTTTCGGCGGACAGGCCCTGCTCAATCTGATACTGGGCGGCACCAAGAGGCACCGGCGGCTCGACCGCCTGGCAGCCGCGTGCGGGATCGATCCTGCGGCACTCGTCGAGACTGCAATGGAGCATGACCGCGCAATCGTCGAAAACCGTCCCGATGAACTGGGTAAGGTGAACGACTGTCGTGACCTGCTGGGCGACGGTCCCTACTACGCGGTCAACATGTCGATGTGGAATCGCTACTCCCTTACCATTTTCATGACGCTTGGTGGGCTCACCGTGAATGAGGAGACTGGCGCTGTAACGCGCGCGGACGGGAGCGAGGTGACAGGGCTCCACGCGGCGGGCATGTCTGCGGTCGGGCTTCATTCCAACGGCTATATAAGCGGCCTTTCTCTCGCGGATGGCGTGTTTTCGGGGCGTCGCGCGGGCAGGCACGCTGCGGCGGGGGTGCGTTCATCCAACGAAACCGGCAGGACGGCCGATGGGGTTGTATGATGCGGCAGATATGCGAGAGTGACATTTGCCGATATAGTAATTGGTAAAATTTCAATATCTCATCCGAGATTTCGATTCGAAGAAATTCTGGATCAGTCATCTTCATCTAAAGGAATGACGAGTGTCGGTCAGGGCCTCACCAAGCATCGGTTCATCATGGTAGGGATCGACGGCGGTAATAGAAGGACAGCAACGATGCTTAACTTGCAGACAATATCTGATCGCCTTGAACTTCAAGATCTCGCCCACTGCTATGCGCGAGCAGTCGACTCGTGCGACTTCGAGGCGCTGGTCAATGACGTTTTCGCACCGGACGGCACAATAGATTTTAGCGCAATCGGCGGCCCGGTCGGCGATGTCGATGCAATGCTGGCATGGGTCAGACCAGGTATGGCCGCATATGGCAATTCACATCATCTCATGGCTAACCATTACTTTAAGATAGATGGCGACAGAGCGACCGGGCGCGTGATGTGCTACAATCCCATGCGGCGGCTACCCGACGAAAATGGTATTGGTGCAATCGAAGTTCACGGTCATTATTATGTGGATGAATATAGTCGCACGGGAGCAGGCTGGCGCATTGCTTCTCGTCGGCTGGAACTAACCTATTCCTTTGATGTGTAAAACCTGTGGCTATCCGACAGGCGAACAATGCTCTCGTCCCTTGGACGGATTGTGCGTGGGCGGGTCGCTATCGGCGTGGGCTGAAGGTGCGAGAAATGAAGGGTTATCGCGTCGCCTTCATGATCGGAAAGTCGTTCGCTAAGCCGCGGCAAGATCGCTGGCAACTGGCCTGCTGCACGCTGGGACGAACTCATGCCATGGATTGGCAGCAGATCCGCAACCGGCCCGAGCAGCCTGATCCGCCGTCTCCCCGCCACGCCGTCCGTAGACCCTTCGCACTTCCGCCTTTCAAGTCGCTTGAAGCGGCATCCAGAGGTTTCTTTCCGGACCGACTAGAGCATTTTCGAAGCAGACGCTAACATCTGCTGGCTCGGAAAATGCGGAAATAAAACAATTATCAGAGCGTGATCCGATTCAGTATGAACGGATCACGCTCTAGATCATTACGTTTCTTGCTCTCTCCGCGTAGAAGTGCATCGCCTTTAATCCCAGCTCCGCGAGGAGTAAATTCTCCGCCCCGGCGTTCAGCCGCGCTAAGGCAATGTTACAGACGATGAGTATGTTATAGCTGTAATAAACGTCATAGAAGCGAAGGCGCTCCTGGGAAACGGGCATTCCCCCCTCTTCGACGTACATTTCTAGAATCTCTTCCGGCGTTGCTGCGCCGGTAAGACAAATGATAAAGTAGATAAGGTCTTGCGCTCTATCCCCGAAATGTGTCACTTCCCAATCGAGCACCGCCGTGACGGCGCCTTTTTCTATGAGGATATTGTGCAGACCATAGTCGCCATGGACTAGCGATGGGCGGTCGTCCGTTTCGGGCACATTCTGCTGAAGCCAGCCGGCACATCTCTCGATGAGCGGAGAGTGACTATGCGGGGACCGCGCGATGATATCCTTCCAATAGTCGAATTTGAACAGGACGTTTTCCCTCAGGTTCGGGAAGGACGCCCATTTTGCCAGATGCGATTTGCGGACCCAGGAATTGGCGCCGTCCACTTCCACGCTGTGAATCTTGACGAGTTCGCGCACCAGGTCCCGCAGCGCCCCCTCTTCAAGGCGAGATGAGGCGCCGATCGTCGTTCCGAACACGGCGCCTCTCGCCCTTCGCGAGACGACGAAGCGGGCACCCATTTTGCCGGCGTCGAGCTCGACCCAGAGCGGCTCGGGTATGCGAATGCCGTGCTCGTAGGCGTAGCGCATGACGGCGAATTCATTTTCCGACGAGCCGCCGGCATGGGGGATGATCGAGGCCTGTTCGGCGCGGATGACGAACTCCGTGCCACCAGACAGCTCGACATCCGTCGAAAACATGATCGTCAGTTTCGAATAGCCACCGAATATGCGCGTGAACGTCGTGACCTCGACAGGTCCCGCGTCCGGAAAACGCTGCTGGAGATAGGAAATCAGAGCCGCCTTAGTGAAGTTCAGAGGTGCTGTGCCGACCACCGATCTCTCACTGCGCTGCCGGTGCTGGAACAGCTCGATCTCCCAAAAGGTAATATTGTCGAGATAGGCTTTGAATTTTGCCGGTCCGATTTCTTGCGCCGCGGCCGTGAATGTTTCGAGTATCCCGGTAACCCGTTCGGTGTGGAGTCCGACCGCGTCATTGGCGAGATCCGCTCCCAGTTCCGGTGGGCAGTCCGCCAGGACGCTCGTTGGTCCGAGGCCAAGGCGGATCCCGTCGTTAACCAGTTCAAACCCTTTTCTGTAATAGTCCAGGTAGAAGCTGCGGTCCTGGCGGAGCAGCAGCTCGTTGAGGGACACGTCGATCGCGCCAAGCATCGCCCGCTGCTCTCCGCTGGTGACTGCCGTCAGGTCATCAACGGCCCGCCTGATGGCGCGCAAGATGCTCAGATCGCCCGGAATCACGCAGCCGGCTCCCGTCGCTTCCCGTAGTCGAGCGGAAGGACGCCCGGATACCATCCGTCAGCGACCGTGGCGCGGTCGAACACCGCTGGGTGCTCTTTCCCGCCTTGCAGATTGTTGACCGTCTCGAAGCACCCGAAACCAACCTTGTCTCCCCACCGGACGACACAAGCCGTGTCGAAACCCATGACGCCATGGATCCAGCTGCCCATGCTTGGGAAAATGGGTTCGAACCGGGCTTCAAGGATCTCGCCCGTCGGAAGATTCATCCGCGTGATCCCGCCGCGATTGGTCGCGCCGTCCGAGTTGATGAACGCGATGATGTCCAGATCCTTCGTCTTGATCACTTCATCCCCTCGAACGACCCAGCCGAACGTCGTGTGCGCATTATCGGCCAGAATGAAGCTGACTGCGATGAAGTGGTCCCGGGTGTCGAACGCTGCGACCGTCCATCGCAGCGCTCGCATGTCATCCCACTTGCGAATCCCCCAGCCATGGTCGCGAATGCCATAGGCATCGACCTCGTAGGTCGTTCCCTTGACCGTCAGTGTCCCGACGACGCGAACACCCGTATCGACGTGATTGGTCACGAACTCGCCGAGATGCTTGCCGTCGCCTCCCGCATACCCGTCGATGGCAGGCCCGTCCTCGACGACTGTCAGCACGCCCTGCAAATCTTCCTCGTGGATCGTCCATCTGATCCGCCCATCGAATTCGTATCGCAGCGTGTCGTCGCCGCTGCCGAAGCCGTTTTCGAGCCGGTCTTCGGGCCGGAGGGGCAGATCGACCGCCTTGTGGAACGTGCCGGCAGGTGACCAGATATTGGTCCAGGTTGCAACCTGTCCTCCGTTGAAATTCGGTTCGTGACCTAGGCGGAGATATCCGCCAACCGATTGCCTGAGATCACCGAAGAAAAGGACGAAACTTTCCTGCCAGTACTCATGCGCCCCAGGCTCATGCGGAAGTTCGTCTTTGGCAGGATATACATGCATCGGGCCGCTATTCAATAGTGACATCATCATCTCCAGATTATCGGGTCATAGTCGGCGACCGGGCTATATTAGCCTCAGCGAAATTATGAGGCAAAAGATAGGCATTAGATTTTAGCCCAAGTCATGGATCCTTGCTGCAGCCTGTCTTTGCTGCATAACAGGCAGAGTTGGGATGCTCTCTCCATTGCTTCCCGCGCCGCCTTGAGCTAGCTTGGTGGCCTTCACATCTTCAGACTGGGGGCAAGCCGGCAGCTGTCAGACCACCGTCAATAACCAACGCGTGGCCTGTGACGTATGATGATTGGTCACTCGCGAGGTACAGCGCTCCTCGTGCGACCTCCTGAGGCTTTCCTGCCCGGCCCATCGGCAATTTTTTGTCGAAATCCGCAAGGTCTTCAGTCGTTACGCCCATATCGGCCATGATTATGGGGGAGGGAATGGCGCCGGGGCAAATGGCGTTCACCCGCACGCCGAACGGAGCGAGTTCGACCGCGACCGTTTTCGTGAAGGAGACTACCGCCGCTTTCGACGCCGAATAAAGTGCCATCCCGGGAACGCCGAGGATTGCATTGGTGGAAGCCGTATTGATAATCGTCCCAAAGCCTTGTTGCCGCATGATCCTGCCCGCCGCCCGGGTGCCAAAAAAGACTCCCCCTACATTGACCCCCATAATGGCCTGATATTCCTCGTCGCCCACATCGGTGACCGGGCATAACCGCGCAATGCCGGCATTGTTGAACATGATGTCCAGCTTCGCGAACTTGTCGATCGCAATCTGAACAAGTGAATCGACTTCCGCGGATTTTGAGACGTCAACCTGCACGAAAAGTGCTCCGATTCGGGCAGCGACCGCCGTGCCCCGCTCAACGTGGTGATCAGCGACGATCACCTTTGCTCCCTCAGAGACGAACAGTTCGGCAGCGGCCTCGCCCATATTGGACCCCGCACCTGTGACGATTGCAACCTTGCCTTCGAGCAGTCCCATTTTATTCCAATCTATGTTTTTAACCACGTTCTGTCCTGCGGAGGACCGCTACGATGGACAATCTCACCAGTTCCTGGAACATCCGAACTGCTGCGGCGCCGATACCGCTTGCCCCGCCCGTGATAATTGCCACCCTGCCGTTAAGGTCAAACATTGTTTCTCCTATGTCCCATGACTTGGCTCTCCAGGCCACTGCTTTCATCAAAAAGGGGTTTGCTCTGCCGCCACCTCCGTCATTCCGGTGACGCTGCATCGGTTGAGGTCAGCCTCGGAAGCACTTTTGACGCGAATAACTCCAGACTGGACCACGACAGAGATTCATTCATGCCGGACATGGTTGGATTGAACGACATGATCGATCCGGACCTTTCCAGCTTCCGAGCAAGGGCGACACACTCGTCCGGGGTCACGACAGCGTATAACCCACTGTCTTTGAGATCTTCCAAGCTGCTCATGAATTTATACGGTGCGATCGTGCCGGACTCTGCCAAGAGCTTGCTGTAACTGTTCGTTTCATGCAATGCATGGGGCGCGACGTCATGCCATGCCCTGTCCGGGTCTTCCGTTACATATATGAATTGGGGACCGGTCAGGAAATCAATGATTGGGCCCGGCTCCTTTCCAATGTCACGACAGGTGCTCACATACAGCTCGCGCAGCTGAGGATCGGGCGACGTGGGCAGGAACCCGTCACCCAGCAATGCTGCGCGGCGGGCTGACGCTTTGACGCCACCTCCAAAGTAAAAGGGCGGATGAGGATTTTGAACAGGCCGCGGGGTGATATAAACGTCTCGACCTTCATATACGAACTTTTCGCCGCGTAGAGCACGCTTCAACGCCTCGAACTTGCTTTCGGCTAGCCTCGCCCGGTCTTCGAGGCGAACGCCATACATTGCGAATTCCGATTTTACGTAACCCAGACCAATTGTCAGATCCACCCGGCCACCGCTGATATTATCGAGTACGGCAATATCTTCGGCGACGCGAATGGGATCATGCAATGGCAAGAGCAGTGCCGACGGATGAACGCGCATTTGCGAAGTGCGCGCGGCTATCGCAGCACCCAGGACCATTGGAGAGGGATTGAAGCCATCCGAAAAGCCGTGATGCTCGCCCAGAACCACTGCCTCGAACCCGTGGCGATCGGCCCACGATGCCTGCTCGATGTGAATGCGAGCAAGATCGCGGGTCTTGGTACCAAATTCCGGACTGCGAAGATCGCAGCGAAGCCAAACCCGAACCACTCGCTTCCCTCCTAAGATATTTTCAATAGTCCAGGTGACGTCATGTTTGCCAGTACAACTCGTCGACTAAAGGTATCTAGAACCTATACTCGACACGAAGACCGTAAGTGCGCGGCTTGGCGCCATTGAAGGCCAGGCCCCAGGGAGCATTGGTCTGCCGGTAGTCGACATAGGACTTGTTGAACACGTTATTTGCGTAAAAGCCGATACGAATATGTTCGCCGGGGGGGCTCACATAGCCCGATGCATTGACCAGGAAGAGTTCACCCCTACGGTCGTAATTCAACGGGCCGCTCGCGCCGGGATAATATAGGATCGCGGACGTATATTGCGCGATGCCTGAAAGCGAGCCGGTCCACGAAGCGATAGGGAACTGGTAGTTAGCATTAAACGATCCCGCGAACTTCGGAGCATGGGGCGGCGGCGTTCCCGTAATATCGCGAGAGCAAGGATAAAGCGTCCCTGTCGGAGCCGGCAACAATTGTGACGGCCGCGTCGGGTCGAAGCAAACCAGCGCAGCGTCACTGAACGGCTTGTAGCGAGCGTGCTGCCAGGCACCGGTGAGGCCCAAAGTCAGACCATCGGTCGGGACAACCTGCGCCTCGATTTCGAGACCGTAATTTTCGACGGCGCCCGAATTCCTTGACGTAGCCACGCTCGTGAGAGGATCGAGCGTCTGGGACTGCTGGTTCTTGTTCTTGAAATAGAATGCGGCCGCGTTCAGTCGAATGCGATTGCCAAGCAAGGATTGCTTGACTCCGATTTCGTGGCTGAAAATCTTTTCGGGTTGCACGGTGGTGATCCCGCCACCGAAGCCAGGAAAGAAGGGACCCGGAAATCCGCCTGCTTTGAAGCCGCGGGTGAAGCTGTAGTAGATATTGGTGGGTCCGTCATTCCACGCCAACACGAAACGCGGCGTGAAGGCACGCTGCGATATTTTATTGGAGATCGAGAAGGCGGGAATGAAAAAAGCCGGGAAGGCGCGCTGAAGGACTTCGGCGCTGCGCTGCTCATAGGTGTAGCGGCCACCGAGCGTTGCCTTCAGACTATCCGTAATCTCATAATAGCCCTCGACAAATGCAGCGTAAGACTTGGTTGTCGTGCTGTTGTCGGCGCAAAACCCGTTGGCCGCACTCGTCGAACCGCCGAAGCCCGCTCCGATGAGGCAAGGGTTGAAATACCCCTTGTCGTGCAAGTAACTCAGTCCAAAGAGATAGTTGAACCGGCCGTCCAGCCCGGAGCTTATCTGAAAGTCCT
Organism: Sphingobium fluminis; assembly: GCF_037723805.1. Lineage (NCBI taxonomy): Bacteria > Pseudomonadati > Pseudomonadota > Alphaproteobacteria > Sphingomonadales > Sphingobiaceae > Sphingobium > Sphingobium fluminis. Next base: position 113,023 of record NZ_JBBJUK010000007.1, on the reverse strand, counting down.
GGGTGAACGTCTTGCCGCCGGATTCCGGTACGTTGAACTCGAACAGCAGCTCTGGGATAAAGTCGGAGTCCCCGACGCTATCGGTCACCTTCTGATGGCGATAGGTCGTGACACTCGATAGTTCAAAGTCGCCCACCTGGAATTTCATGCTCAAGTTCGCGCCGTAAAATTCATTTTTCATCGGCGATTGCGAGAGACGGGCTGCATAATCATGCGGTCCCGGATTGGCGGGCAGACCGGCCGGGAAGAATTGGCAGCCAAGGCAGGTCAGGTCGTTGCGTCCCAACGTGTTGAGACCCACCCGGTTGGAAAGATTATAATATTGCCCACCCAGCACGATGTCGGCGTCCCCGGGATTCCAGCGCAGTTTGCCCCGCACGTTATAGGCGCGTCCTCCACCAGTGCTTTCACCCGTCGCAGCATTTGAGACAAAGTCGCCATCGTGTTTGTAGCCCCCTGTTACGCGCAGAGCAAGATCTTGGCCGAGCGGGACGTTGAGCATCGCGTTCAGAGAATAATGGTTAAGATTGCCAGCCTCCCGCGCGAACGCGAGCGCCAAATTCCGGCTCGGGATCGGCGCTGTTGACGATGACAACGCCGCCAGTCGCATTGCGCCCATACAAGGTGCCCTGAGGCCCACGCAGAACCTGAATGCTGCCGATATCGAAATTATCGAGCAGGTCGTTCGCCCCGAGGGTCCGCGGCAGATAAGCCCCATCTTCATATATCGCCACGGGCGCTTCGACGCCCACCGAGACGTAAGCTGTTCCGATGCCGCGAATATAGGGCGCGAAGAAGTTCGAGTTGGTCGTAAAGCTCGCGCCCGGCGTTACTGCCGCGATATCCTTTATTTCGCTAAGCCCCAGACTCTGAACCGCCTCGGCCGTAACCGCTGTCACCGCGATCGGCGTTTTCTGCAGACTTTCCGACCTGCGCTGGGCGGTGACGATGATCTCGCTCGTCTGATAGCCGACGTCCCGCGGGGGGGATGTCGCCCCCGCTGCGTCCCCCGGGGCCTGGGCGTTGCTCGCCGAAGCGAGCAGCGCACTAAGCAGGATCGATACCGGTCCTAATCTTCTCATAATCCCCTCCTGTAACTTGCCGGTAACGCTGCGGCAGCGACTTTGTTATTTTAAGCAACCTGCCTTCGCTCCTAAGCTATAATGGCTATCCTCCATTATCGCCCGCCGGAGCAGTCACTGGCTCCTTCATACTACGCACCGGTTTGCTGCGCTGTCTAAGCCGGATTTCCGCTTGATTAATAGGAAACCCGTCATAATAATTTAGATGCCACAATCTGGGAATGCCCGTGCGTATTGACCCCAAACTGATAATCGACTTCGCCATGATCGCCGAGGAAGGATCGTTCACTCGCGCCGCACAGCGGCTGCGCGTTGCCCAGCCGTGGCTATCCGCCCGTTTTAGCAAGCTTGAAGAGATCGTCGGGTTCCGTCTACTTGATCGGACAACACGGCGAGTGTCATTGACGGCACGCGGCCACGAATTTCTCGAAGCAGCGCGTGAGGTCGCGAAAGCATCGGAAACCGCTGACCGGCTGGCATTTCAGCTCGGGCGCCAGAAGGAGAGCATCCTGCGAATCGGCGCCGCCCCTTATACCAAGATCATCCGGCAGCGGCGGGAACTCATCGACGGGTTCGTCCTCGCTCACCCAAATGTGAGCCTTGAGCTGGAGACGGGCTGGGTGCCGGCGCTACTCGGCTGGCTCGACGCTGGAGATATCGAGATGTCTTTCATAATGGGGGTTGTCGAACCTGCCCATTATGAGGGAATCTTGCTAAAGCGATACGGAGTCGCACTCACCCTCGGCCGGGAGCACCCGCTGGCAGCGGCGACTTCGCTGTCGCCGGAGGACGTAGCGCGCTACCCTATTGAGGCCTACCCCCGAGCCCTCTACCCCAAATTGTGGGACGCGCTCTATGCACCGCTGATCAACGCCGGCGCCCAATTCGTCGAAGTGCCGGAAATAGCCGACCAGACTCGATCACCGGACGCGATCGCCGCCTTTTTCGACTTTGGAGCAGACGATCCGGGTTCCGTCATAGGGGTCCGCGTGCCGCTAGCGGCACCAGCAACCGTTCCTTTCCAGCTGCTCCGCCGCAGGGCTCAGCTTTCGGCGGCCGGAGAGGAGTTCTGGGAACTCGCCAAGTGTTCAATCGCGGCCCCTCAAGCAGCGCGTTGAGCGTGGATCAATTCGGCTCGTTTTTGGGCCATGAAACCACCTCCTGTAAATGCTTGAACAGCTTCCCAGAGAGCGGCCAGCCTGCGATAGCCACTCTCTCCTCTATGACGCTCACTGAAGATAGTGTCGCCCTTTCGCTACGCAGCAGTTCCTCCGCACACCGCAGCTATTCAGAGGATATTAGCAACACCGGCAGGTATGCATGCAGTAATGGTCTGATGACGGGCAACGGCAATCGCTGGACGCGCGAACGTGTCACTGCGCTCCGGTCGCATCACAGGATTCCGGTGTTCCGGGCCGCGCCGGATGGAGACGAGCCGTGTCTCAACCTGAGCGGGGCTGCGCGCCATGTTCGAAACCGGCTGACGCGTCCCTTCCGTCACCTTCCGTGATCTTACCAGATCGGCGAACTGAAGGTGCGATCCTGCACTGTCATCGGGATGTTGGCAGGCATCCGGACCTTGAAGAACTTGGCGTCATAGGCGATCCAGCGCGGCTTGGGATTTACAGCACGCGCACATAGTAGATGGCGCGTTGGTCGGGACGGAACTCCGTATGATCCGTCCGACGGTAGCCAGCTCGGGATCGCCGATGCTGTTGGTGTAGGTCGCGTTGGCCACGTCGACCGTGCTGCCCACCGGCGGCGCGTTGCGGGTCCCATGCCGATTTTCCAAGCGGCCGCTAAGGAATTAAACGGCGAGTTAATTAATCCGCTAGACCATATGGACACTGCGACATAACTTTCGATCGAAGAAAATTTCCGGACGACAACGAGAGTCACGTCTGTTTGCCCCTAACGAAGGAAAGGCTAGCCCCATGACGGCAACGCTTGCGGAATTGTACGAGAATCCCATTAACTTCACTCGCCTAAGCAGCGACGAACTCTTCGCGCTGGATTATGATGATGTCGCTAAACTTCAGCTCCATCATTTCCAAAAGCGATTTGAGAAGTTGCGCCCGCAATTGAAGGCGCTTGATCGGTTGGCCGAGGATGTGGATATTGAATCCGTCACGAGTTTTGATGATCTGGCGAGCCTTGGCTTTCCACATACGATGTACAAGTCCTACGCCTCGGCTGACGTTGAGAACCGTCGCTACGACCGCCTGACGCGCTGGTTGCAGGGGTTTACCACCCACAATCTTTCCGGCGTCAATCTTGAGGGTGTCGAGACGCTCGACGACTGGCTAGATGTCCTAGAAGCTTCCACGCCGCTCCGACCCAGTGCATCATCCGGCACAAGCGGGAAGATCTCGCTGTTTCCGCGCAGCACGGTGGAAGTGCCGTTTTTCTTTGAGCATTTCCTGCGCATGTACGGTCCCCTTCGCGACATGGTGGCGAGCGGAAACTATCCTTTCATCTGCGCGTACCCGGCCCGTCATGGCCGACATAGCATGACGCTCGTATTCGACCTGATGAAACAGCATGTCTACGGCGGCCGCGACGACATGATCATCACGCTCGGCGATGGTCGCACCGGTGCTAGCGAGTTGTGGCTAGCCGGCAAGGTGCGTCGTGCCGACACGCTTGGCGAGAAACTGGAATTGACGCCGCGCGAACAGCTCTTGGCGAAGCGGCTAGCCGCCGACGCTAAGGACAGCGCCAAACGCTGGGACGATTTCATCGAACGCGCCGTACTCGCGCAAAAGGGCAAGACAGTCGTGTATAACGGGTTCTGGCTGCAGCTCTTCCAGATTGCACAAGAGTGCGCGAGCCGCGGCGTCAAAGTCGAATGGGCACAGGATTCGGCCATTCTCGCTGGTGGCGGCACCAAGGGCTATACCTTCCCCGAGGATTGGATGGATACGGTCCAGAGCGTGTTCCCGTTCCAGTATCCAAGCCAGTTCCGCGAAGTCTATGCGATGACCGAGACGACGGCGCTATCGTTGCGCTGCGACGAAGGACATCTCCATCCGCTGCCGTGGGGGATACAGCATGTCGCCGACCCGGAAACCGGACTGGCATTGCCCCGCGAGGGTGTCCAGCGGGGTCGCATGCTGGTCATGGACCTGCTGCCGAGCACCTATTGGTCGGGCACCGCGACGGGTGACGACGTGACGATCAACTGGGATGGCGGATGCGACTGCGGACGCAAGGGCCCTTACTTTCTCAATTCGATCAAGCGCCTCGCCGACACGCGCGGTGGGGATGACAAGATCACCTGCGCCAAGACGCCGCAGGCCTTCGAGCGCCTCGAAGAATATCTCACAGCCTGATCTGCCAAGTTAAAGGAAATATGATGCTTGAGTACACTATTCCGCTGATCGTTCGCGGCCGGATCATCGAAGACAACCTGGTTCGGTTCGAAGCACGCCGCGGCGTGGTTGCGTTTCAGACGCCGGACATCAATCAGTATATCGACGAGATCGTTCTGAAAGACCCGTCGAAGATTGGCGATCTCTACGATGTGTCGCTCGATGAGATAGTCGATTATTTGGTGGAGCTGGGTCCGCGCCTTTCGCCCGACACCAACCCCTATATCGCCCAGTCGCTGGACATTGCGGTACACACCTCCGGCCTGAAGCGGGAGCAGCTTTATGGTGCCTATGCGGCGCTGAGCTCCAGCCTCAATCGCACGTTTCTGCGGGATATCATCGAGCAGAATATCGGGTCGCGTTATCTGGAAGGGTGGGACAGCTACACGCTCCATGACCGTGAGATCGCGGTACGCGCCTTCGGCAGTCGGATCGTCCATCTCAATGCAGGCAATTCACCGATCCTCACGCTTTTCGCGGTCATCAACGGCTCCATCCTGCGCTGCGACAATATCATCAAGAGCCCGTCGAACGATCCGTTCACCATGTTCGCCATCGTCAAGACCATGATCGAAATGGCGCCCGACCATCCCATTACCCGGCATTTCACTGTCGGCTATTGGAAGGGCGGGGATGTGGAATTCGAAAAGCGCCTCTATGGCGGCGGTGCGATAGACAAGATCGTCGCCTGGGGCGGCATGGCCTCGATGCAGAGCATCCGTGGCTATATCGGTCCGGGCCTCGACCTGATCGCGCTCGATCCGAAGATCAGCGGCTCGATCATCGGCGCCGAAGCGCTGGCTTCGGAAGCGTCGATGGACGAAGCGGCGGAAAGACTCGCGATGGACTTCGGAGCCTATAACCAGGAAGGCTGCGTGAGCTCGCGCGTAGCCTATGTCGTCAGCGGCACCGGCGACGAGGATATCGATCGCCTCAACAAGTTCGGCAAGAAAGTGCTTGCCGCGCTCAAGGCGTTGCCGTCCACCTTGAGCACCCCCCATCCCTCCTTCGATGCGCATCTGAAGGAGGAAATCGACGGCATTCGCTACAGCGATTCCTATCGCGTCTTCGGTTGCAAGGAAAATGAAGGTGGCGTCATCGTCTCGCAAACCAACGACCCCGTGGATTTCCGCGACTATCTAGGCGGCCGCGTGGTCAATCTGGTGCCGTTGGACCATGTCGACCAGGCGCTCGACCACGTCACCGTTCACACCCAGACGCTTGGCGTATATCCGGCGTCGCTCAAGACCCAGATCAGGGATCGCTGCCTGCTACATGGCGCGCAACGCATCACCGATCTTGGCTGTGCGGTTGGCGAAGGCATGGCGAACCCGCACGATGCGATCGAATTACTGCGACGCATGGCACGCTGGGGAGTGATGGAAAGCTTCACGCCCGAGGTGATAAAAGCAGGCGCAGGTTTCGTAATCAGTGACGAGCAGCGTGATAGTAAGAAGGCAAGAACAGAATCGTCCGAAGCCGTTCGGGAGGACGCTGCCGCGTAGTGACATCGCGCATGAAGGAGAGATGGATTGCACAACCGATGCTTGGGGATACTCCTGCAGCGCGCCTGGGAGAGCCGGAGGAAATTGCGAATATATGATCCGGATTCGAGTTTGATCGCAAGAGAACATAGAGGTTTCTGATATCGCTCATAATATGCTATCCTCCAAGAAGAAGCTGTGTCTAGCTTTACGTAAGCGCTAAAATATCTCCGCCGGGACGCGTTAAGCGGCCTGATCGATGACGGCGCTGGCGGCGGCGCGACTATCGACCCAATTATAGGGGAGCAGATCATCGATGGGGCCCGCGTCGTCCCTCAGGACGATGCGGGCGAGGATCTCGGTGAGGTAGGCCTGAGGGTTGATATCTCCTGCCGCAGCCGACGGCGCCAAGCGCGGCGTGCAGCCACTGCGATAGCGGCCCGACCTCAAGCCCAATGCCACTCATCGGAAAGCCCAGTCGCCGAATAGCGAACCAGCGCTTCGAACTAGCTGGCGATCTTGACCTCCCAGACGACCTTCCCCTTGGCGTCCACCAAGCACACGCTGCTCTCTTTCAGCCAGACATCGATCCCGGCATAATGGTCCACGGATGTTCCTTCATGATGCTTCGGACCGATTGGCTCGGACCCGTTTCAACAACATCATTCTGAGGCACAGCCACCCAAACCGGCTATTGTGCGAGACGCCGGCCCATTACGGCATCTAGCACCCCGCGCAGCCTAGCGCATTGGTCTGACAGTGCCCGCACGACGCGCCGATCCATGGACATATGCGTGTCACCGCGCTATGGTAACGTGGCGAGAACGGTGGCAATGAATTTGAATGGGCAGGCGCCGTATCCTTGATCTAATGGCAAACACGACCGACAAACCAAGCCAGAATTGAGACTGCCGCGGCGAATGGAGAGAGGTAGATGAGAGGACGCCCCCGCAATGGCGCCGGACGCAATTTATCCGATTCATTGCTAATGGCTGCCGAATCCCAGCTTCGCGATAAAAGCCATCTCGACCTAACCTGTCGCGAGATAGCTGAAGCGGCGGGCACGCAGGCGGCCATGGTGAATTATTATTTCCAGGGCAAAGAGGGACTGCTGTTGGAGCTGTTCAATAGAACCGTCCGGGACATTGATCAGCATCTTGATACGATGGAAGCGGACATAGAGAGCAACGACGGAGATCCCACTGAATGCATCGTGCGCGGGATCGTTGCTGCCTATTACCACCATGCGGCGCTCTCGCCATTGTTTTTCATTGAGCTATACCGCGCGAATACGCCGATTGGCGCGCTCTACCTGAACCGCGAGTTTAGCTCCGTTCGTGTTGAAAGGATTATACGTAAACTCATCGCCAAAGGTATTTACCGTCCGGAACTCGACCCCGTGGTGGCGACTTGGATGTTGTTAGGTCTAGTGATCACTCCTCTGGCGGCAATGCCTATGTGCCCGGTACAATTGGATACTTCGATCGGCTCCTTGCCAACCGCTGTGTGGATCGAGAATATAGTGCGCATGTTGCGCAACGAACTACTCGCGAATGGCGCGAGCCACAGCGACGACGATCTCAAAGACCCGAGCCCATTCATGGGGATCGGCGTGCAAAAGGGATCCCGTTAGCCGGGTAATTGGCGAAATCGCTCATTGGAGCGGGATCTGTGGGGTCGAACAGGCGCGGCTGCTAATTTGACTGTGTTGCTTGCGCCGAGCTGATATAGCCGATCGCGAAATGTGAGCGGCGGTATGAACCGCCCCGGCTTCCCGGAGACATTTTCCATTCAGTCATGCGACCATATCGAGGTTCTCAATGGCCGCATAGTAGTTGGCTTCGGCTTCGGCGGGCGGGATGTGCCCGATGGGGCCAAATAGGCGGTGATTGTTGATACCAGCTTACCCCGCGCAGCGTTGCCATTTCCACGGCTGATACGCCCGACCAAGAGCGCTGCCGCCATATGACCTCCGCCTTGTAGAGGCCGTTGATCGTCTCGGCCAAGGCGTTGAGGCTCCTATATTTGTCAAGCGCTCGTCCGCGATGTTTTTGGCGACATAGGTGGGTAAGATTTCGCGGACGATATATCGCTTAAGGCAACGTATAATCTCCCGGTTGCTCTTTCTCTCCATTTTTCGTTTGCTGACATAGGCAAGTGTCGGCGGATGGTTACGCATCCAAAGGATTGCGACCCGATATAGCGCTGCATTGGCTCGCCGGTTTCCGCCACGGTTGAGTCGGAAGCGGTTGGCCTTGCCACTTGATGCGGCAACCACGGTGACCAGCCGCAGCCTATATGGCTGATGTCATCGCCAAGATTGCTGGCGATTGGCCTGCTGCGCGCTGGGATGGACTCATGCCGTGGAACTGGCAGCCAGATAATCAGGTAATCGCCGAAGCCGCCTGAACCGCGGCCCTCAGGCCACGCTTACCGTTGTTTGGCGCAGAATAGACGCCTATCCCGTCTTCCCCATCAGTAGCGCGTCGCCGCACTGGCGGTGCGTTGCGAAAATGGTTTACTTTGGCCCCGACAGGTGCGCGCAACTTCAAAAAACGGTTTGAACGATTATTCTGGGCCCATGTGGCTCGGCCCCTAACCTTCCACCCGCCGTCATTGTACTGGCAGTAGAGCAACATCAATCGCGCGATATCCTCGTGATCCTCGATCAATTATATCCGCTCCTCGAGCGTGTCGGTCGCTTGCGGTGGGGACCGACGGATGTTCCCGCGAACGGGTCTGTGGCACTAACCATAACTATTTTTTCTTATCGGTGCTTGAATTCAACGTTGGCGCGACGGCCCTCTTCAGCTCTATCGAACCCTGATCATTGTGCCGACTGGCCCCCATCGACGACAAGAGCGGTTCCGTTGCAGAAAGCCGCATCGTCCGAAGCGAGGAAGGCAATCGCTGCTGCGATCTCTGAAGGTTGCCCTAACCGCCCGGCCGGTATTTTCGACAGGATCTCCGCGGTCTGGGCTTCGGCATCGTCCGAATCACCGAGCATTGCCGTTTTGGTCCAGCCAGGGTGCACCGAGTTCACCCGAATGCCATATTGCGCGCTTTCGATCGCCAGCACCTTGGTCAGCATCGCGACGGCACCTTTGCTTGCGGCATATGCGGCAGACGTTTCTCCGGCCACCATCGATGTAACCGATGCCACGTTTACAATCGCTCCTTTCCGGCCGGATGATCGCAACTCACGGGCTGCCATCCGGCATCCCAGAAAGGTGATGACCCCATTGATGTCGAGCTGGCGGCGCCAGTCGGCCAACGCCATGTCAACGACATGAGCTAGAATACAGACGGCGGCATTGTTCACCAGTATGTCCAGTGGACCAAATTCCCTGCGCGTGGCCTGGAGCACGTCCTCCCATGACGCTTCGTCAACGGCATCATGAGCAAGTCCGATCGCACGGTAACCGGCTCGCTGAAGTTCGGCGGCCCTTTCCTCGACGTCAATATGATTGATATCGGTCAGCACGACCCGAGCGCCTTCTTCAGCCAAACGCTTGGCCGTGGCAAATCCAATCCCGATCGGAGAGGCTGCTCCCGTAACGATCGCTACCTTGTCCTGTAATCCTCTCATATCCGCTCCTGAATCTTGTCCCCGCCAAATTTATCCCGCAGGGTGCCTATGTTCTCTCGAAGTACTGCAAACCGCGCTTCAGGGTAATGACGCGGTGTGCCTCCTCCCCGTCAACAATGTCAACAATGGCATGACCTTCGGCTTGCCCGACGACGAGCGGCGCAAGCTTTGGAAGAACCGATCAGCACCGCAAAATCTCGGCCAGCTGCTACTGCCAACGCATGAACCCGCGCATGCAAGGCACACCCTCTCTGCGAACCTCGATGACTAGAGCGTGGTCCGTTCGTACTGAATCGGATCACGCTCTAATAATTGTTTGATTTCCGCATTTTCCGAGCCAGCAGACGTTACCGTCTGCTTCGAAAATGCTCTAGCCAAGTCACGCATCCCGACGAACAGCGAATTCTATCAGCTCCTTGGAGCGGACTCATTCAGAATCGTTCACCGACCATCTCTTCACTCTTCGCCCAAAGCGCCTGCGCGCGCGCCGCGTCGAGAGCGTAGGGCTGAACCCCCCGGTCCATTTGCGGCGCGGTGTCCAGAACGGCGATCTGGCAGTCCTCGCAATAGCGTCCCCCCACAGCATCGGCATCCGCAACCGCCGCAGCCCAAACGGTGGTGGCTGCTCCCTGGGGCACCGACTTCAAATCCGGCGGTGGCAGGCCGGCCGCTGCATTGCTGGCAGTGAACGACGCCGTCATCGCTTCCAGCTCTTCCTTGCTCATGTGCCGGATCAGCTCGGTGGCTATGCCGCCGGGGTGGAGCGACACGGCTCTTATGCCTCTTCCCTTGAACCGACGGTCAAATTCAACCGCGAAGAGGATATTCGCGGTCTTGGAACGGCCATAGGCGACCCAGGGATCGTATGGAGTATGTTCGAAACTCGGGTCGTCCAGATCCACGTCGGCGAGGCGATGCGCCGATGATGCCAGGGCAACCACCCGACCGCCTGCCCGGAGCAAGGGCGCGAGGCGGTTGACCAGCAGAAAATGCCCGAGATGATTGATACCGAACTGGGTTTCAAATCCGTCCTGCGTACGGCCGAATGGCGGCGCCATTATGCCTGCGTTGGCGATGACGACATCGAAGGGAAGGGCCTTCGCCATCAGTGCGTCGGCGCAGGCGCGAACGCTGGCGAGCGAGGCGAGGTCGAGTTCGACGAGTTCAAACGAGCCGCCGCCCGTTGCCGCATCGCGCACGGGGCCGCATGCCCGCTCGGCCTTATGAAGATCCCGTACTGCGCCGACCACATCCGCGCCATGTGCGACAAGCGCGCGCGCCGTTTCAACGCCGAGCCCTGCGGAGACGCCGGTGACGAGGATGCGCTTTCCAGCAAGCTGGACGCCAGCGAGCACTTCATCGGTGGTCGACTGAGCGCCAAAGGATCGGTTGGACATTATAAGGCTCCCCATATTGTTAAACTAGAGCGTGATCCGTTCATACCGAATCGGACCACGCTCTAATAATTGTTTGATTTCCGCATTTTCCGAGCCAGCAGACGTTAGCGTCTGCTTCGAAAATGCTCTAATATCTCATGGCTTTTCCGAGCATGCGGCAAAACACGGACCCCATATTCTCGTGGCCAACACCAGGAACGACCGCCGAGCGCCTTACGCAAACGTCCGGCGGGGCTTTAGTCATTATGCGATGAGGCGCGAGGCCGCCTTGGCTCACCGCAACAGGGAGGATGCGGCGGCTTCCTCCCTGTTTTACCGCGCTACCTCCTATGCGTCGAGGGCTTCATCCTTCAGCGCCTCGTGCAGCGCGTCATGAAAGTGGTGAAGGGCGATCTCGTTGCGGCCGAAAGTGAAATAGTCCTGTCCTCCAGAGTGAACCGTATCCTGAGCACTCTGCACGACGGGATAGTCTTCGAGCCGTACCGTTTCATGACTGGACCGCGCCCAGATGCGCGTCTCTTCCTCGATCGGCGTCCCGACGAAGGGAGCACTGACCAGCGTGCGGGAAATGGTGATGGATGTCTCCGGAGAGTCCCCTGGCAGCACATGATTCATGAAAATGCGCGAAACGACCTCCGATTTGCTGTCCCGCTCGCCAAAAGCCGTGTCGCTCGCAAAAGAGCAGACCGTGCCGGGGAATAACATATAGGAACGTTGCACGAAACGCTCAAGATCCGCTCGCGACGAGGGGTCGCATTTCTCTATGCCAACAACCGGCGTCATATTCAGACTATGCTTGCCCAGCTTTGTGTTGTGCAGGATATTGGGGTAGGTGAAGCTGGCGAAACTCTTCGCGTGCAGACTAGCGAAATGATAGGATTCGCCATTGCCTTCATAAGTGATCTTCCAGTTGGCGGCCGGCAACTCGACCAACTCGACCGAATGGAATCGTTCGAACCCTTCCTTGCGAAGCATGGCGTCCAGCTCCTCGCCAAGGAAATCGTCGAGGTCCAGCGCGACACCGGGCGTCAGCACGCCCCAGATTATGCCGGCCCGCTCTTCGACCGCCAGCTCGATCAAACCGTAGTCGCACTTGTCGACGTCGCCGAAGATCCTGTTTTCGGGCAAGGCCAGCAACGAGCCGTCAAGACCATAGGTCCAGGCGTGATACAGGCACGTAAAGCGAGGCTGCTTGCCTTGGCCTTCGTTGGCGACCTTCACGCCGCGATGGCGGCATGCGTTGATGAACAGTCGCACTTCGCCGGTCTTCAGCCGCGTCAGGAGAAGAGGCACGCCAACGCGCGTCATTGCCCAGTAGCTGCCCGGTTCCGGCAGGTCGCAGGAAAAGCCCAACATCATCGGCGTCCTGCGGACCAGTTTGACTTCACGTTCCCAGATGCCCCGGTCGGCATATTCGCTTACAGGAATCTTGTATATCTCGTCGGCCATCGTCAGATCCTTGCGCTTGACGAGGTCCAAGATATCCTGATAGTTGGCGTAGAGTTCAGCATCACTATATTTAGACATTGTTGGTTCTCCAGGGCAATTATATGCATGTTACGACAGTATAGGCTTCCCTGCGCATAACAAAGATGCATATAGCGGCCATCGTTGTCTCGCAAGAGAGACGAAGAGACCACCCGTCACCAGTGCGCACTTTCGGGCCAACTGTCTCTCATCCATGCTGGAGAGCCTCATTTTGGTCCGAAACTTGAATTACGACTTTCCCGATATGCTGTCCGCTTTTCAAACGGCGATAGGCGTCCTGATATTGGGCGAAGGGAAAAACCTGATCGATGACTGGCCTGACACCGTGCATCGCCATCGCCGCCATCATCGCGTCGAAATTTGCCCGAGGCCCGATGGCGGAACCTGCTAGCCGCGCCGACCGCAACAATATGTCCATGGGCGGCAATCCACCCCCGAAGCCGCTTACGAACCCGACGACCGCTACTTCGCCGCCCTTGCGCGTCGCAGCGACCGATTTCACGATTGTGGTGTCGCCCGCGATGTCGATGGTCTTGTCCACGCCGACACCGCTGGTCAGTTCCAAAATCTTTGCGTCCCAATCGGGCAGGGTCGTATAGTTTACGACTTCGGCAGCCCCCAGGTCCTTCAGCCTTTCAGCTTTGGCGTCGGACGAAGTGATCGCCAGAACCCTGGCTCCAAAAAGCCGCGCGAACTGGAGCGCGAACAAGGCAACGCCCCCCGTTCCCTGGACCAGCACCGTCTGACCTGGCTGAAGCGGCGAAAGAAGGTTCAGCGCTGTCCAACTCGTTACGCCTGCACAAGGCAGGGAGGCCGCTTCTACGTAGGACATATAGTCCGGTATATGAACAACCGCATTTTCATGCAGTAGAATATACTCGGCCAGCCAGCCGTCAGTCGTCATACCGAGGCTGTCAGCGTGATATTCCTGGCGGGTGTCGCCGGCTATCCATTGAGGATGACAGCTGGCGGTAACCCGATCCCCAACTTTCGCGCGGGTGACGGCCCTTCCCACCGCGGCCACCTCTCCTGCGCCGTCGGACAGGGGAACACCGTTCGACTGAAGCGCCCCCCCGTATTCGCCATCCAGGATTGCCTGATCCCGATAGTTGAGCGAAGCAGCGTGAACACGGATAAGAACGTCGCGATCACCAACGCTTGGCAGCGGCTCCTCATGCGCTTCGAGACTGCGGGTAGCGCCTGACGTCCACCGATAGACTTTCACTGACAATCCCTCTCGATAAAAACTGGGTTCCAAGACTTACTGGCAATCAAGGTAGATAGTAACGGAATTCGATCTTACCAAGTCTACAAATCCTCAAATGGACCAGGGGCCAGCGACGCCGTAGCCGCTGGCCCTTCGCATGATCTAGAACTTATACCGCGCCTCAAGGGTGAAGGTGCGAGGATCACCAACGGCGAGCATATTATATCCAAAAACCTCGCCCAGCGCGCTGCCGCCCACATAGTGGGCCTTGTCGAAAGCGTTTTTGAGGTTGGCCGTCAGCGACCAGCCGGCGTCCGCATCGTTGAGGCCAATGCGGAAATTGACCAGCGCGTAGCTTGGGATGGTTGAGCCAGCGCCTGCTTCGCGGCGAACATAGGTGTTGGTCTTCGACTGGGCATAGACATCGCCATGGAAAATGGCTTCGATCGATGCCGTGACCGGCACTGCATATTCCGCAAAGACGGACCCTGAGAATTTGGGCGTGTCCGGGAACTGGTTATACTGCAACAATGCCGGTCCCGGGACGTTCACCGGCTCCGAGCCGAACTTGGCATGGGTGTAGTTGAACGACCCGCCCAGGGTCACGCCGCTGACCGGACCGATCGAGCCGTCGACCTCAAGTCCATAGACCTTCGCGGTCGGTACGTTGACCGTTGCCGACTGTCCTGCGCCTCTCAGCAGGAAGAAAGCGATCGATTGCCGGTTCTTTACCCAGTTGTGGAAGGCGGCGATGTTGAAGCGCTTGGGCAGGCCGCCAGCATTGTTCTGATATTTGAGGCCCAGTTCGACGTCGGTGACCTGTTCCGCCTCGACGCTGTCGCCACCCTGCGCCGGGGTGCCGTTGAGCGGCGGGGCCGCCCCGTTGAAGCCACCGCTCTTGTAGGCGCGCCGCGTGGTTGCATAGAGCAGGGTGTAGGGGTCGAACTGATTCTGCAGGCCGACGGCCCAGCTGAATTTGTTGAACGTCCGGGACTTGTCGTAAGAAACACCAGCAGGTGCCGGATCGCCTAGCACCAACCTGTTCGCGTCATCCGGCAGCGTGAGCTTGCGCACTTTTTCGGACGTGTACCGGCCGCCCAGGGTGAACGACAGGCCGTTGTCGTTGAGGGCATAGGTGCCCTGCGCATAGCCGGCATAGGTCCTGTTCTTCAGCCTGAAATGAAAGGGCTGGACGAAGCCGCCGAGCAGGATGTCGAGTGAAACGAAATAATTGGTCTGATCATAGCTTTCGTCGGAAAAGAACCCGCCGACGACATAGGTCAGCCGCTCATCGAACGTCTTACCCGTGAACTGCAGCTCTTCGGAAAACTGCTTGGTCAGATTGTCGACCCCCCGGCCGTTGCCGCCCTTGAAGTTATTCTGGGCGACACCGTAGGGCAGTCCGTCGTCGAACCCGTTGAAGCTTTTGAGACGGGTATAGCCGATGATATTGTTGATCTGGGCATTGTCGCCGATTTCGTATGACGTCTTGTTGGTGATCACCAAATTCTTGGTCGAGGTCTCCGTGAGGGCGTCAGAAACCACCTTATAGGGGCCCCGCGCTTTCTGTTCGGCAAAAAACTGGCCCAGGCCGACATGGCCCGGCATCGCGAAATAGGCGTCGTAAAAGGCTGGCACCGCGGCGCCGGCCGGCGTGTTCGCTCCACCCAGGAACGCTTGAACGGTGGCGATACCAGTGGCGCGATCCTGAGGCGTGGCAACGCCAGCGTAAAGCGCACCGATCGGAAAACCGCCAGGAACCGCTTGCGTCACGATATTCTGGTTGTTGCTTCCGGTCGCATGATAATAGTCGACCACCAGATTGTTTGTCAGCGCCCCGGTGTTCACGGTGACGCTGCCACGCAGACCATAGCGTTCATAACCACCCAGACGGCCGCCATC
This sequence comes from Sphingobium fluminis, assembly GCF_037723805.1. Taxonomy (NCBI): domain Bacteria; kingdom Pseudomonadati; phylum Pseudomonadota; class Alphaproteobacteria; order Sphingomonadales; family Sphingobiaceae; genus Sphingobium; species Sphingobium fluminis. Next base: position 97,503 of record NZ_JBBJUK010000007.1, on the reverse strand, counting down.
GAACAGATTCTTCTGGAAGCCATCGCGCTCGCTCCAGAAACCGGCCACGCGCGCCAGCAGCACATCGTCGACGATTGGCACGTTGAGCGCACCTTCGACCTTCTTGGCATCATAGTTGCCGCCCAGCAGGCTGACATAGCCGCCAAAGTCATTGGTCGGCTGCGCCGAGGTGAACAGGACCGCGCCACCGGTCGCGCTGCGGCCGAACAGCGTCCCCTGCGGTCCCTTGAGAACCTGTACCGACTGCAGGTCGTAGAAAGCGGATGCCGCACCGGGACCGCCGATCTGCACCTCGTTGAAATAGGGCAGCACGCCAGGACGCCCCGATGAGAAGGGATCGACGGTCTGGCCGCGAAGCGCGTAGTTGAGTTGATTGCTACCTGCGCCCGCCTTGATCGTCAGGCCCGGGGTCGCCGTGCGCAGGTCCTGCTCGGAAACGATCTGGGCCTTCGCCAGCGTATCCCCGCTGACAACTGCAACCGCGACCGGCGTCTTGGACAGACTCGACTCCCGACGCTGGGCAGTCACGACGATGTCGCCTGCCGGATTATCGGCGGCTGTTTCGGGCACGGCTGCCGCTGCGGATTGAGGCGCTACCTGACTCGCCGCTGGCGTGAACGCGGCGGCAATCTTCTTCGGTTGCGTCTGCACGATCACATAGGTCCCATCGCGGCTCCGGCTGTAGGCCAGGCCGCTGCCACGCAGCAGACTGCCCAGCGCCTGATCCGGCGTCATCGTGCCGCCTATGGATGGAGCGGTCCTCCCCGCCGCCAGCGCGGGCGGGACAAACACCGAAATTCCCGTCCTAGTGGCAAGCTCCAGGATCGCGGCGTCCAGCGGTCCAGCGGCGATCGAAATGGATTGTGAGGCTGCCCGGGCAACCGCTGGCTGCGCCATGCACGCGGCGGCCGCGATGCCCAGCGTCAGGACCAGGCTGGAACAAGTCCCCTTCAGTCCATTATTCCAGCGGCCCGATACCTCTTTGCGATAAAAATGATTGCGGTGCATATTCTGATCTCCCCTCCGTAATCGACGGGCCGCTTTGCGGGTCCCTAGTGGAGAGACTGCGCAGGCCAGAAAAGATTCCAGGCTTTTGCAAAAAATCCAGCAAGCCGTTCAATATGAATGATATTTTTTGGGAGTCCGTTGGCGATAATGCCTGCCGTCTAGCGCTTCGGCCGCACAAGGATGCCCGACGAGGTGCGATCTATCTGCAGCGGAGCTGTGGCCTCCAGGCCAGAGAGCAGGGCGTCGGTGTGGCTGGCGCGCACCGCCATCGTGATCTTCATTTCGCCAAGACTTTTGTCGGCCAGGACGATTTTGTCGGCGCGATAACGGTTCACCTCCGCCACCACGTCTCCTAGCCGGGCATCATGATAAATGAGCAGCCCCGTGCGCCACAGCGCCGCACTGGCGGGGTCGAAACGCTCGATCGGCCCGATGCGGCCATTGAGGGAAGACACGACCCGCTGGCCGGCGACCAGCTGGACACCTGCTTCCCCCGGCCTCCGGCCAGTAAGCGGGTGGACGCGGACGATACCCCTGGCTACTGACACGCGCACATCGTCAGGGGCGTAATCGACGTCGAACTGCGTGCCGACCACGCGGATCTGCGTTCTGGCGGCGACGACCGTGAATGGCTTTGCGGGGTTGGACGCAACATCGAACCACGCTCGGCCCTGAGCCAGGTCCACGCCCCGGCGCCGTTTTGAAAATGTCGCCTCCATCCGCGAGTCAGCCGCGAGCGTCACCCGCGAGCCATCAGGAAGGGCGAAGGTCTTCACCTCCCCTATGGCTGTCCGATAGCTTTGGACGGTGAGCGGATCGTAGAATTCCATGCGCCAGACGCCGGTTGCCAACACCAACGATGCAGCTATCGCGGCCATCGCGCCGCGCCGCTCGGTCACCAAGGACAACCACCTCGCAGGTCTTTCGAACGGCACGACTTTACCGTCTGGTTCACCGCGGACAGCGTCGTCGTCCGGGAACAAGGTCTCGATCCCGGAGACGGTCATATCGCGCCAGATCTGCTGCGTGCGGCGATAGGCGCGCGCATTACGGGACGAGCGTTCCAGCCATGCGGAAAATTCCCCGCGGCCCTCATCTGTCGCGGCTCCGGAATAAAGATAGGCGAGCCAGCGCGCCGCTCGTTCTTGCGGCGTGTCGACGTCACGTTCAACAGGAGGAAGGATGTCCGCCATTTTGCCTATTTATCCTCCGTCGACACTGTGGCAATCCCTGCCTGGATGGCGATCATGGCCTCACCCAATTGTCGTGAAATGTCAGCGCCGCTCCACCCCGTCTCTGCCGAAATCTGAGCATAGGTCTGGCCCAGAAAGCGGCTTCTTTTCACGATTTCCCTTTGCTTTTTCGGCAATCTTTCCATGACGCGCGCAAGCCTGTCCAACTGTTCCCTCCCTTGATAGACTCGTTCGGGCGTAATTTCTTCCAAGGCTTGGCCGATGCGGTTGAGTTCATGATCTATGAAGGCCTCTGTGCGCTTCATCCATTTGATCTCGTCGAGAGCCACATTGACGGCCGTGGCATAGAGATAGGGCTTGATTTTCTCGATATGCTGTATGTCGGAATGCGAGGCCAGCTTGGTGAACGCTGTCTGCGCAATGTCCTCAGGCGAGGGGGGGCCGCCACCATAGCGCCGCCGCAGCCAGTCGACCAGATTGGCGGCATGATCACGGTATAGCCGTTCAAGCAGGCGCTGCCTGGAGCTACCGCGCGATGAAGATGCCGTGTCATCACCCAACTGATTGGGCATCATCACCCTCCGCTCCCCGATCTCATATGCACTTCATTTTACGGTTCGTCCCATGCCATTCTCGCCGCTCGAATGGTAACACAACTTTAGTTCCAACTGCGGCGGGCTCCCGACTAAACGACTGATCGGCTGACGCCGGTAGATTCCATGACGAGTGGATGGCGGCCCTGCATGAGACAGAGTCTGTTCGCTATCAACCACTCTGAAGGGAATTGCCATACCAGCGGCCCCAATCTCATCGCCTGCCGCTATCCGGTCAAACGGCCGACATTGGGACAGGCCGTGCAAAAACGGTTTCAGGTGAGAAGGCCCATGGTTCAGAGCCGGTGCTCTGGCAGTGACCTTCGCGGCCGTGTAGTTCTTGTGGCGGTTGTTGACCGCTTTCATCTTGCTGCCGTCGATCGCGACGACCGCCGGCGTGAACAGCCCCAATTGCCGGCACAAGACGCCGGCTCGACTGAATCCGGTTCAGATAGCCATAGAGATAGATTTTGAGCATCGTCGCCGGATGATAGGCAGGGCGACCGGTCTCGGCCGGCGTCATTCCCGCAAACTCCAACGCCTTCAGATCCAGCGCATCGATGAAGGCCTCGACTGCCCGAGCCGGGTTGTCTGCCGACACATAATCATCGAGCGATGCTGGCAGCAGTTAGTCCTGCCGGCGATCTTACCCTTGGACGAAACGGCCCATCCCAAAACCTCCCGAAATCTCAGGAAAACATAGCACGATTATACGTTTTTACACAGCCTCGCGACTGTGCTGCCGTTCCGGGCAAAATCCTAAATCTCATACCACGCTCTACGACGCACTTATCAAGGCAAGAGATCAGCATCGCGGTAGCTGGCGATCATCGAATTGTAGAGTGAGACATCTGACCGGCTTCTGGCGAGAAGCTGCGCGCCGACAATGGCGGCAAATATCGCCTGTGCCCTCTGTTTGCTTTTCTCAACGGCTATGAGGGAAGCGGCGGACAGTTGGCGGTCGATCCACGCGACATTGACGTCGGCAAAGAGTTGAACCTCCTTTGCCACCGCGTCGGGCAGATCGTCGAACTCGGCGGCCATGAAACTGGCGAGGCACATTCGGTTGTCGTTCTCAAGCGCTTTGCGGAACATATCGGGATAACGAGACAGGCATGCGAGCGGATCCGGAGTTTCGTCCGACAGGGCTTCCAGAGCCGCTGCAGCATCCTCGCGATAACGCCGCGCCACCGCCGCGCCGAGATCGGCCTTGCTGGGGAAATAATAATGGATGCTTGCCGACTTAATGCCCACGGCTTCCGCGAGATCACGAAAGTTCAGACCGCCATAGCCATGCGCCTGCGCAGCCCGCGTGGCAGCGCTTAGAATTAACTCTCTGGTGTTCGTACTCATTCCAATACCCTGCAAGTTCGCGCCTGCCAGGTGACAGATAGGCATTGACGTACCGGTCACGGTAGACATATTACACCTATCAACTGCCAGATAGAGAGGAATTTTATGAAGATCTATGATCGGGAGGCCGCAGTCCATCCCGCGCGGGTCCGCATCGTCCTGGCTGCAAAAGGCCTTGAGGACCAGGTCGAATTCGTCAGCGTCGACCTGATGGCTGCCGAACAGAAGCAGCCGGCGTTTTTCGCAATGAACCCGATCGGGAAGATCCCTGTTCTGGAACTGGACGACGGCACGATTATTTCCGAGTCTACGGCAATTACCGAATATCTCGATAATCTGGATGGCAACCCCATTCTGACCGGCACGACGCCGCGTGAGAAGGGGCTGATCCACATGATGCAGCGTCGGGCTGAGATGATGCTGATCGATGCCGTCGACGATTATTTCCACTATGGGACTCCCGGCCTTGGGGCTGCGCTGCGCCCGTGGCGGGCGCCAGACTGGAGTGGCGCAAAGGAATGGGGGCAGCGGCGTGGTGCATTTGCCGTGGCCAATATGCCATATTTCAATGATGTGCTGGCGAAACGGCCTTTCCTGGCGGGCGACCAGTTTTCGATGGCCGACATAACTTTGTTTGCCGGCTTGATGTTTGCCGACATTGTTGGCTTGCCGATCGCTCCGGAACTCACGGCTCTTCACGCCTGGCGCGGCAAGGTAGCCGACCTTCCTGCCGTGAAGAACCGCAGTGGCCAGATCCCGCTGCCGGAAGATCTGGCGCGACACGGTGGCGCGGCATAGGCAGGCCCCAATGCAGCCGCGTCGAATCACCTGCCAGTGTACATGATTTTGGAGACTTCGGGACTCAGATCACTCCGATGGAAATTCCCAAGGTATCGATCATGGTATAGCCTTGTAATCATTCTCACCTAATGGCGAATTTATGGGCCAAAACCGATCGATTTCGAGTCCTCTTCAGCCGTGGACATTCATTAGCTGCCGGGCCTTGTCCAGGACATCGCTTGGATTTGGAGCGGTGAGGCCCCGTTTCCCTGCGATATCATCAGCCCAATTGGGTAGGCAGGCGCCGACATTCACCCCACGGGTGATGCCGGCGCCAATCGGTTACATCCGGTAATTCAGCGTCACACCGATGGTGCGATAGGAGTTTGGGCCGAAATTGTGCCAATAATTGCCGCCCAACGCACCGTCGCTCTGCCCCGTGGAACCTGTGTAGAAATTGGCGACCGGATCGGCAAGAATGTAGCTTGGCACGCGCTTGTCGAAAAGGTTCCGCACGAAGGCCGTCAGCGACAGGCGGTCATCGGAACTGCGCGCGCCTATCGAAAGGCCCACAATCGCGTTCGCTTTGACGCGCAAGTTCGGATCGTTAGTCTGGGAGAAGTAGAAGGAACTGCGGTGGTAAACGTCACCCTGCAAGAATCCGATCCAATTACCCGCAACGGGGTGCTCGTAACGCACCGTAGCTGTCGTGGTCCATTGCGGCGCGTTTGCAAGCGGGTTTCCGCTGACATCGGTAGTGCCCGGAGCGCCGGGAGTAGCACTTGGAATGCAGACATTCGTGCCACTCGTACCTGACGGCTGCCCATAATAGCATGGAATGCCGGACAGGTCCTTATACTCGGTATGATTATACGTCGTGCCGCCGCTGATCGTCAGACCTTCGAACGGCAGGGCGGTAAATTCGACTTCGACGCCCCGGGTCTTTAATTGCCCCGCGTTGAGGTTCATGAAGCCGGCTGCCGTGCCCTGCTTCTGCGCCTGCGTTTGATAGCCATCGAACGTCGTGTCGAAGAGCGCCACGTTCAACCGGAGCCTGCGGTCCAGAAGCGTGGACTTGAGGCCCAGTTCGATGCTCTTGGGTATCTCGGGATTGACGGTGGTACCACTCAGCTGGTCGAACGTCGGCCCCTTATAACCCCGCGAGTAGGTAGCGTAGGCAAGCACGTCCGGCACGATCTGATAGTCGATACCAAAGCGATAGGACAAATTATTCTTGGTAAGCCGACGTGTGAAATGGGTGTCAGGACCGTATAGCGGCAGGAGTGCCGCGGGGTTGGTCAGGTCCAGACTGTAGCCGATATCGTCATGCGTGTAGCGGGCCCCCGCGGTCAGTCCCAGCTTCTCGGTGAGCTTGAATTGACCCTCGAAAAATCCGGCATAACTCTTAGTCGGGGATGTGGCATCCTGATATCCGCCGAGGAGCGACAGCCCGGGGGGAACCGGCGCACCGAGGTTTGCGCCCTGAAGGAGAAAATCACGGGCAACAAGGTTCAGATAGAAAGCCCCCAGCTGATAGCTGAACCGGCCTTCCTGTGGCGATGAAAGGCGCACTTCTGCGGTCGTTTGATGGCGCCTGAAACCTCCGGTGTTGATGCTGAAGAGGTCGGCTGTTGTCGTATCGGTGTCGATCGACGTGTTCATCTTGTAGTTGCGGTATGCAAGTAGGTTGGTTAACGTATAGCCGCCACCCAGTTCGAATTCCGCTTTGAGCTGCACGCCATAGACGTCGGAATCGTTGTCATTGGGGACATCCGTGGCCATGCGGGTATTCTTGGGAGATGCGAAAACGCCATTGGAAGCGTTGACCGTGTCGATCAAGCCATCCGGCGCGGTGAAGCGATGTATGAGGACACTTTCACCCGGTCCTTTGGAATGCTGATAGTCGCCCGCGATAGTCAGGCGGATAGCATCGCTTGGTTCCCAAAGGAATTTGAGGCGTCCGCCATAGGCCGTATTGCCCAGGTTCTGATTAAGCGTCACATCGCGAACATAAGCGTCCTGACGTGTAACGAACGCGGAAATCCGAAGCGCTGAATTGCTCGTGACAGGCAGGTTAGCCGCTGCCTGGAACGTAGCGACATTGCCGGATCCCGGCGCGGTTGTGTTGCCATACTGGGCGTTGGCCAGCAGTTCGGTACGCCCCAGTTTCGGTTGGACCGTGACGATATTGATCAGGCCCGCTGCGGCGTTTTTCCCGAACAGCATTCCCTGGGGCCCGCGCAGAACTTCCACACGCTCAAGATCGAAGAACTGGATATTGCCGAATTGTGGGCGGCTCATCACGACATCGTCGATGACGATACCGACGCTCGACTCGACCTGCGGCCCGAAAACTGTCGTCCCGATACCGCGAATAACGAAGTTGACGGCACCAACCTGCTGATTGCTCGATTGCACCTGGAGGCTCGGGGTCAGGTTTACCAACTGGTAAGCATTAAAAACCTGATGCTGCTCTAGGGCGGTTGCGCTTACAACGCTTACCGCGACAGGCACGGTCTGGGCACTCTCGCTGCGACGTCGTGCCGTGACGATGATGTCCTGCAACCCTTTGTCGCCGGGGGATGCGGCTTGCCTTGCTCCTGTTGGCGCAGAATTGACATTCATCGCCTGCGACGGGTGGGAATCCGGTTGGGCGTCCGCCGCCGGGGCCAAGGACTCTGCCGTCATCTGCGCATGCGCAGGCGCAGAGGCCGCTGCCATCAGGCCGACAAGACCGACGCGGCCTAACAGGGCACGCTTGCTTCTCATTATATCCTCCCATCCATTTTTTTGCCGAATTCAAGCGACAACATTCTTATAGGGAAGAATATATATTCTGTCAAATTTATTTATGGAATAAATCATTCGAACGATTCGTAATCGGGGCGTGGTAGGAATGAGGCATGGCGATGGCATGGCTGGTCGGACGGGGCCGGGTCCAAATTGATGAACGCTCTGCGCTGCATTGACCATATTCACCCCCACATGGGAGGAACCGATTAAAGGGGTGAATTCCGACTGTGAACTTGACGGAATAAAAATTCTATTTCATCTTATGCGGGATGATGAGCGGATAGAGGCGTATATGCAGTGCTGCGACGGCGCGCATCTCATGCGCGGAAGCGGAAAATGTCGCAGACTCGCTGAATCGCGTGCGACACGGTAGCAGCGCGACCGAGTACGGCTAAAGCCCGTGCAAGAATTAAGGACGATGGAGAGAGATATGACTATTCAGGCCCCTGTCGACAGGCTGGAGCGATCGATGACCGTGACGGTGGAGGCCGACGTGCCGGTGCCGATGCGCGACGGCGCCATCCTGCGCGCCGACGTCTATACGCCGCAAGGCCCGGGACCGTGGCCGGTCCTGCTGTCGCGCACGCCCTATGGTCGCGCGGGGCCGGATCACCTGATGGTTCTGGAACCCGTTCGGGCGGCGCAGAAGGGCTTCATCGTCGTGCATCAGGACACCCGCAGTCGAGGCGGATCCGAGGGCGAATGGATGCCGTTCCGCCATGAATATGACGACGGCTACGACACTATCGAATGGGCCGCCCGCCTGCCCAAGGCGAACGGACGTGTCGGCATGTTCGGCGGTAGCTATGTCGGCAACACGCAATGGATGGCGGCCGCGGCCCAGCCGCCGTCGCTGGGCGCCATCTCCCCGATGGTGACGTGGTGCGATCCCATGGACGGCCTCTACGGCCGCGGCGGCGCGATCGAATGGGGCCTCGAACTGCCTTGGACGACGCAGATGGGGTTTGAGTATATCGCCAAGACCCCCGCGCTCGCGCCCGAGGAGAAGGCGCGCCTGGGCGGGGAACTGCTCGCCGACGTCGACGGCATGAAGGACCGGGGCTATTGGGACCTGCCCGTTCGCCGCAGCCCGACTCTCCAGAAATATAATTTGCCGGGCCTGGGCGCGATCCGGGCGATCGACGAGCCCGAGACGGTGGCATGGTGCAGGGTTGCCGGGCAGCATGACCGGATCGACGTGCCGAGCCTCCACTGGGGTGGCTGGTACGATATCTTCCTGCAGGGCACGCTCGATAATTATATTGCGATGGCCACCGCCGGCAAGGATGCACGGCTTCTGGTCGGCCCCTGGACGCATGGCGTCTTCCGCGACCCGATCGGCGATCTGTGTTTCGGCGCGATGGCGTCACGGCTCTATGCCCCGGTCCATCCGCACGGCGACACCAATGACTTCCAGTTGGCATGGTTTCGGCGCCATTTGGCACCCGATGCCGGGGTGGCGCTACCCGACACGCCGGTGCGCATCTTCGTGATGGGTCGCAACGAATGGCGCGACGAGCCGGCGTGGCCACTGGCGCGCGCGCGCACGGAACAGCATTTTCTGCGGAGCGACGGCGGCCTTGGCACGGCCAAACCGGATGCGGCGGAGGACGTCTCGACCTTCATCTACGATCCCGCCGACCCGGTGCCGACGCTTGGCGGCCCGCTTGTCATGGCGGCTGCCTATCCGGCAGGGCCGCTGGACCAGGCGCCGGTCGAGGGGCGCGACGATGTGCTCGTCTTCACCTCCGCCCCGCTGGACGAAGAGGTCGAGGTTACCGGTCGTATCCGCGTCGTGCTGCACGCGGCCAGCTCGGCGCCGTCGACTGACTGGGTCGCGCGGCTGTGCGACGTGCATCCGGACGGGCGCTCGATCATCCTGGCCGACGGTATCACCCGCGTCGTAGCCGGCGCGGACGCGATCGATCGTCACGAGATCGACCTGTGGTCGACCAGTAACGTGTTTCTGGCCGGGCATTGCATCCGCGTGCAGGTGACCAGCAGCTGCTTCCCCCGCTGGGACCGCAACCTCAATACCGGCGATCAGGATGGGACGGCGATGCAGGCCGCGCAGCAGCGCATCTTCCATGATGCCGATCGTCCCTCGTTCATCGAGCTGCCCGTTGTGCCGGGCGTCGGAAAGGCGTCAGCATGAGCCGCCCGGACTATAGCGTAGCGGTGGCCGGTTTCGATGCGGCGGCGGCGCTGGCATCGGTGGCGATGGATCCGGCCGGGCATATGAACGCGGCGGAGGTCTGCTGCGATCGGCATGCCGACGACGGGGACCGGGTCGCGCTGCGTCACCGCGATCCGGCCGGCCAAACCCGCGACTGGACGTTTGCCGAGCTGAAGCGGCGGTCGTCCCAGTTCGCGCATGTGCTGGCGGGGCTTGGTGTGGGCAGGGGGGACCGGGTTGCCGGCCTGCTGCCACGAACGCCGGAGCTGATCGTCACCATCCTCGCTACCTGGCGGCTGGGTGCGGCCTATCAGCCGCTGTTCACCGCCTTCGGGCCGAAGGCCATCGAACATCGTCTCACCCTCGCCGAAACGCGGGTCGTGGTCACGGACGCGGCGAACCGTCCCAAGCTGGCCGGGCTCGAGCATCTGGCCGCCATCGTCCAGGTCGGCGCGACGACGGGGTCGGGCGATCGCGATTTCTGGCCGTCGCTCGATGGCCGCGACGAAGGGTTGGAACCGGTCGCCTGCGAAGCGCAGGACCCCTTTCTGATGATGTTCACATCGGGCACCACGGGACTGCCCAAGCCGATGTTCATCCCGCTGCGCGCGATCGCGGCGTTCGTGGGCTACATGCGCGATGCGGTCGGCCTGCGGGAGGATGACCGCTTCTGGAACCTCGCCGATCCGGGCTGGGGCTATGGCCTCTATTATGCCGTTATCGGTCCCCTCGCGATGGGCATGACCACCCTGTTCCACGAAGGGGCTTTCAGTGTCGAGTCGACCTATGCGACAATCGCCGATCATGGTATCACCAATCTCGCCGGATCGCCCACCGCCTATCGCATGTTGATGGCCGACGGCCCGGAGAAGGCGGCGGCGATCAAAGGGCGATTGCGCGCGGTGAGCAGCGCTGGCGAGCCGCTGAACCCCGAGATCATTCGGTGGTTTGATCAGAATCTTGGCGTGACGATCCACGATCATTACGGTGCGACCGAGCTGGGCATGGTCTTGTGCAACCATCACGGCCTCGATCATCCGATACGGATCGGATCGGCGGGCTATGCGACCCCGGGGCATCGCGTGGTCGTGCTTTCGCCGGAGGAGAAAGAACTCGGCGTGGGCGTGCCGGGCGAACTGGCGCTCGACATTGCGGGCTCGCCGATGATGTGGTTCACGGGCTATCACGGCCGTGAGACGCCAGCTTTGGGCGATGCCTATTTCCGCAGTGGCGACATGGTCGAGCTGAACGAAGATGGCAGCATCTCGTTCGTCGGGCGCGCGGACGATGTCATCACCACGTCCGGCTACCGGGTCGGCCCGTTCGACGTGGAAAGTGCGCTGCTCGAGCATGCGGCGGTGGCGGAGTCGGCCGTGATCGGCAAGCCCGATCCCGAGCGGACCGAGATCATCAAGGCGTTCGTCGTGCTCAAGCCGGGTTACGCGCCGGGTGCGGACCTGACCGAGGAGTTGCGGCTTCACGTCCGCTCGCGCCTGTCGGCCCACGCCTATCCGCGCGAGATCGAATTCGTCGCGGACCTGCCCAAGACGCCGAGCGGCAAGGTGCAGCGCTTCTTGCTGCGCAACCAGGAAATCGCCAGGACCAAGGCACCGGCGTGATGCCGGTGGCCAATCACAAGACGGGGTTGAGTTGATGCATGTGATGGATATGCCGGCGATCGTGACCGGGGCGGCCTCGGGGCTGGGCCGCGCGTCGGCGCAGGCGCTGGCCGCCGCCGGCGCGCGCGTAACGCTGATCGACCGCAACGTGGATGGGGTTGCGGAGGCGGCGGATGCAGTGGGCGGACTGGGGCTTGCCTGCGACGTCACCGACGAAGCCGACGCCGAGGCGGCGATCGCACAGGCGGCCGCGACGCATGGGCCGGCGCGTATCCTGGTGAACTGCGCCGGGGTAGCGCCCGCGGCGCGGATTGTCGGCCGCAACGGGCCGGCGCCGCTTGCCGATTTTTCCCGCGTCGTCGGCATCAACCTGATCGGCACCTATAATATGATGCGCCTGGTTGCGGCGGGCGCGGCCGGGCTGGACCCGCTGGAGGACGGCGAGCGGGGCGTCATCATCTCGACCGCTTCGGTCGCGGCGTTCGAAGGCCAGATCGGCCAGGCGGCCTATGCCGCGTCGAAAGCCGGCGTGGTCGGGCTGACCCTGCCCGCCGCCCGCGAGTTTGCCAGCGTCGGCATCCGCGTCTGCGCGATCGCGCCGGGCATCTTCGAAACGCCGATGATGAGCGCGATGCCGCAGGAGGTGCAGGATGCCCTCGGCCGATCGGTGCCGTTCCCGCCACGCCTCGGCCGCCCGCGCGAATATGCGCAACTCGTCATGGCGATCATCGCAAACCCGATGCTGAACGGCGAGACGATCCGCCTCGACGGCGCGATCCGCATGCCCCCGAAATGACCGATGCCTCGTCGACAAGGCCAATACTGCTTCACCCGCGAGGAACAGGACGCCTATGCGGTGCGCTCGCTCGAACGCGCAGCAGGCAACCGCAACCGGCGCGCATTGTGGGTGCGAGCGCCCATGCGCGCGAGCCCGGCCTCTTCGGCACCGCCCCGGTGCCCGCGATCCGGACGCTGCTCGATCGTGCCGGATGGTCGGTCGCCGATGTCGACCTGTTCGAAATCAATGAAGCCTTCGCGGTGGCGCCGATGATCGCCGCGCGCGAAATAGGTATCCCGGCCGACAGGCTCAACGTCAACGGGGGTGCGACCGCGCTCGGCCATCCGATCGGCGCGAGCGGTGCGCGCATCATCGCCACGCTGCTGGGCGCGCTGCGATTGCGGGGTGGCCGTCGCGGCGTCACGAGCCTGTGCATCGGCGGTGGCGAGGCTACCGCCATGGCGTTCGAGCTGGTCGACTGAGCGATGGCCGATCCCGATCAGACCGTTTCCGCCTATGACGCGGTCGCCGGCCGCCGCTCGGTGCGCGCCTTCCTTCCCACCACGGTCGCCGACGAGGTGATCGATCGCATTCTCGCAGCGGCGTCGCGCGCGCCATCAGGGCAGAACATGCAGCCGTGGCAGGTTCGCGTCGTGACTGGCGACACGCGCGCACGACTTTGCGCCGAGGTCACCGCCGCCGTATCCGCCGGGGAACGCAGTGACGAATATCCGTATTTCCCGGCCGACATCCGCGAGCCCTATCGCAGTCGCCGGCGCAAGGTCGGCTTCGACCTCTTCGCGATCTACGGCATCGGCCGGGACGATCTGGAGGGGCGCCAGCGCGCGCTGTTGCGCAATTTCGACTTTTTTGGCGCGCCGGTAGGGCTGTTCTTCACGATGGAGCGTGACTGGGGCTACGGCGCCTGGATCGACATGGGCAATTTCATGACCAATGTCATGACGCTGGCGCCCGCGTTCGGGCTTGCGACGTGCCCGCAACAGGCCTGGGCGGAATATGGCGCCGTGGTCCGGCGCGTGCTGCCGGTGCGCGACGACCATGTGATCGTCTCGGGCATGGCGCTCGGCTATGAGGACGCAACAGCAGTGGTGAACGGACTGGTGACCGAGCGTGTGCCGGTGGAACAGTTCGTCGTTCGCCATCGCTGAGCGACGGCAGCGGGACGACAACTGGCCATCGCGCAGTTATCGCCGCCGCTATGGTGCGCTAGGCGTTGGTGCCCGCAATCCTGCGGCTGGCGAGCCCGATTGCGAGCGACTGCGCGAGACACATTGAGGCCGCCAGAGAACGGAAGCCGCGGACCTCGGACTCGCGAACCTGGAGAACCAGCGCATCCTCTTTGGCAATGGCACCGATGACACTGTCGGTGATGGCGATCACCGCGCCATGACCGGCGAACGCATCGACAAGGGCAATCGTTTCGAAGCTGTACGGGGCATAGCTGATTGCCACCAGGACGTCCCCGTCGCGTACGCCGCGGGCTTGCTGCAGGTGAAGGCCGCCGACCCCGTCGACAAGGACGGTCCGCTTGTCAGCTTGCGCAAGCATGTAGGTGAGATAGCTGGCGACGGGGAAAGAGCGACGAAAACCGGCGACATAGACCGTGTCGGCCTTCTCGATGAGGTCGATGGCCTGGGTGAGTTCGCGCATTCCCACCGAATGGTTCAAATTCTCCAGCGCCAGGATGTTGCCCTTGACGAATTCGGACAGCAACTCGCGCGGCCCCTCCGCCTCTCCGGCAGCGGCATAACGATGCTGCCGGATTCGCTCGGCATAGCCAAGCGATCGGTCCTCCTTGAGCAGCCCGTCCCGGATCAGGCGCTGCATCGGGCTGGCACCCGAAAACCCGAACGCCTGCGCGAATCGGACGATAGCCGAAGGCTGCACGTTGCTGCGTTCGGCCACGATGGCTACCGTTTCGAAAGCGAGGTCGTTGGGTTCGTCGAGAATGTGCCGGGCTATGCGCTGCAAACGGTCGCTCAGCGCGTCATAGCGTTCGCGTATGGCGGAAAGGAAGGCCTCCAGATCCTCAGGCGGGCTATTCGTCGTTTCCATCACGCCGACTTTGACCATGAAATGGATTTCAGAACAACCATTTCATCATCGCTCTCGATACGGCATTCGTGCCAATCGCCCCTCGGCACCGCGGTCACCGCCTGCGCCCTAAGCGACGGTGAACGCGGCACGGAATGCGTCAAGCGCGACGGCGGGATCGCCCGATGCCCAGCCTTCCAGTCCGATAACGCCGTCATAGCCCATGTCTGCCAGCGCGCGCGCGATTCCGGGATAGTTGATCTCGCCGGTTCCAGGCTCACAGCGGCCCGGCACGTCGGCAACCTGGATCTCGCCGATATAAGGCAGCGCCTGGCGGCATAGTTCGATCAGATTCCCCTCACCGATCTGCGCGTGATAAAGGTCGAGCATAAGACGAAGCGAGGGGCTATCGACGAATGCGATCAGTTCCAGGCATTCGGCTGCCCTGCCGAACGGTACGCCAGGATGGTCGACAGGGGCGTTCAGATTTTCGAGCACGAAGGTCACGCCCGCTTCCTCGCCCAGGTCGGCGAGGCGGCGCAGCGTGTCGCCTGCCTGCAGCCACATGGCGCCCGTCACTTCGGTCGCCGGTCGCAGCGGCAGGCCATCGCCACCCAGCCCAGTGCCGTGCAGGTTGAGCCGGGGCACGCCCAGCCGTTTCGCGACCGCCACCGATTCACGCGCCGTCGCCAGCAACTCATCGGCGCCGTCGCGGTCGGCGAGGCGACCGCGAATATAACCGGTCATCGACGAGAAAGTGGCGCCGCTTGCCGCGAGCGCATCGATGTCGTGGCGCGTCCAGTCCCAGATCTCCACCAGGAAGCCGGCGGCGTCGATCCTGCGCACGCGTTCCAGCGGCGGCAGATCGACGAACAGCATCTCGCTCGACGCCGCGAGCAAAAAGGGGACGTCTGGAAAGCGGCCTTTGTCGGCGCTCATTGACCGCCTCCGGTTCCAAGAGTGATCACGTTGCCGGTGCGCGCGGACTGTTCTGCGGCCTGCGCCAACAGCAGCGCGCCGACGCCGTCATGCTGGTCCGCCAGCGGCGTCGCTTTACCTTCCACCACGTCGGCGAAATGGTTCATCTCGATTCGATAGGCGTCGGCGTAGCGGTCGAGGAAGAAGTTTTCGAACGGCGACTGCTGCGCGCCGGGCTCGGTCCAGCTTTGCACTGTGGTTTCGAGCACATTGTCGGCGCGAATCAACCCCTTGGACCCGAAGACTTCGATTCGCTGGTCATAGCCATAGCCGCTGCGCCGGCTGTTGGAGATGACGCATAGCTTGCCAGTGACAGTGCGCAGGATGATTTTGGCGCTGTCAAAGTCGCCGGCCGCGCCGATCTCCGGGTCGACCAGCACCGAGGCGGAGGCAAAGACGCTCTCGATCTCCTCGTCCAGGAGCCAGCGCGCCATGTCGAAATCGTGAATCGACATGTCCTTGAAGATGCCGCCCGAGGTTTTGATGTAGGCCGGCGGCGGCGGCGCGGGATCGTGGCTGATGATATGGAGCGTCTCCAGCGAGCCGACCGCGCCCTGTGACAGCTGCGCGCGCAGGCTGGAGAAGTTCGGGTCGAAGCGGCGATTGAAGCCGAGCAGCACCTTCGGCCCGACGGCCTCCAGTTCCTTCAACGCCCCTAATGCGCGATCGACGTCCTGATCGAGCGGCTTTTCGCAGAAAACATGTTTTCCTGCCCGGACCGCAGCGAGTGTGTAATCAAGGTGCGTGTCGGTCGAACTCGCGATCACGACGCCGGCGACATCGGGGTCGGCCCAGACCTGCTCCACGTCGGTGGTCCGCGCCGCATGCGCCTTCGCCAAGGCAGCGGCATCGCCATACGGGTCAACGACATATTTCAGCGACAGCCGCGCATTGCCCGCAGCGTTGGCAGCGTGAATCTTGCCGATCCGGCCGGCACCGATAACCGCAATACCAATCATGTCCGTTCCTCATTGAAATAGAATATATGTTCCGCAAACCTAGCCATAAACCGCTCCGTTGTGAAGAGGCTTTCTCGGAAACTATGCGTTCGCGCACTCCTCGTTAATGGAATTAATATTCCATATAATTTATTGACAGAAGGTTTTGTTCTCGTATTTTGGAGTGGAGAGGAGAATGCGATGGCCGAAATGATCGGATTCACCGTGGCGGCGCGGCAGCCAAGGCTGCTGCGCTCCAATACGCGGCGGTTGGCCATTTTGCTGTTCCTTGCCTATTCCTCCCTCATCACCATCTTCCAGGGCGTGCAGAACATCCTGCTGCCCCCCGTCGTGCAGCGGCTGGCGCCCGATGCGAAGGTGTCAACGATGGCGCTGCTGGTCACGCTTGCCTCGGTCACCACGGTCATCTCGCTCTTTGTTGGAGGTTCGGTGTCGGATCGCACGCAGTCGCGCTGGGGACGGCGTGCGCCGTCGCTGGCGCTTTCGTGGTTCGCGGCCATGATCCTGATGCCGGTCATGGGCATCGCCGGTTCGGTCGCTCTTCTCGCGGTGGCGATGCCGCTGCTGTGGTTCGCGCTGAATTATTACCAGTCGGTCCTGCTGGCCGCTCTGCCCGATCGCATCCCGGAAGATGAACTGGGCTTCGCATCGGCCGCAATCGGCCTTGGCGCGCCGGTCGGGATATTCTGCGGTGTCAATCTGGCGGCGTTCGCGTCGAACACGCTCGTCGGCTACATCCTTCTGGCAATCCCCTTCACTATCCTGACCTGGACGCTGCTGTTGCTGGAGCCGGAGGGATCGTCGGCCGACATGTCGGTCCTGCCACGGCAGCCCCTGTCACTGACCAGCTTCCTGGCGCAATTCTCCAGCGTTCGGGAACGCAATTTCGCACTGGCGCTGGCGTCGCGCTTCCTGATGTTCCTGTGCTATTTTGCGGTCAACGGGTATATGTTCTACATCGTACAAGATTATGTCGGAGCGGCGAGGGTGCCCTTTGGCAATGTCGCGGCGGGCGTCAGCATCCTGCTGAGCGTGATGACGGTCACATGGCTGGTGGTCACGATCGGATCTGGATATTTCGCCGACCGAATTGCTCGCACTGCGCTAGTCGTCGCATTTGCTTCCTTTGCCGCCGCGATCGTCACCCTGCTGCCAGCGGCAAGCGCGCGCTGGCCGATTATGCTCGCTTTCGCTCTCGGCATCGGGCTGACCTTCGGGGCCTATTTCGTACTGGACCTAAAGCTTGCCACCCTCGTCCTGCCGACGCCGGAGACTGCCGGACGCGACTTGGGTATCCTTCTGGCGGCGGGATCCGCCCCGGGTGTCATCTCCCCTGCGATCGCGGCGTCGATCATCGAAGCCGGCGGCTACCCGGCATTGTTTGTTTTCGGCGCGGCAGTCGCCGCACTGGCGGGCGTTTGCGCGATCCTGATTCGCATCGCGCGGTAAATGCAAAGCGCCACTCCGACAATGTGATATTGCATTAATTATTCTACTAATTTATATGATAGAAATATTATTCTGGAGTTGATCCCGACATGCAATCAGTGACGGAACGGTCGGATCCCGACCCGTCGTCGGTCGGCAGCGCCGCTGCCTGGGTGCCGATCGATGCGATGATCCGCGACGTGGTCGATCGCGGTCTGCTCAGTGGCGCGGTGACGATGGCCTGGCATCGCGGCAGCCTCGCGCATATGTCCGCGATCGGACGGCAGGACGTCGCCACCGGCGTGCCGATGCGCCCGGATACGATCTTCCGGCTATTCTCTATGACCAAGCCGGTCATGGCCGTCGCAATGATGATCCTGCGCGAGGAAGGGCGCTGGACGCCGGAGGATCGGCTGGCCGACCATCTGCCTGAACTTGCCGAACTTGAGGTCGTGCATGGTATCGATGCCGGCGGCATGCCGATCCTGTCCCCGCCCTCGACTCCGGTGCTGATCGAACATGTGATGACGCATCGCGCCGGCTTTACCTACGGTTTCAGCGACGAGCCGGTCGATCGCGCCTTCCGCGCCGCCGACGTGCCCGTCATTCCCCATGACCTGCCACTGGCCGACTATCTCGCGCGACTGGCGCGCGCGCCCCTGGCATTCAATCCGGGGACGGGGTGGCGATACGGCGTCGCGATGGACGTGCAGGGTGCGCTGGTCGAGCGGCTGAGCGGAATGACTTTGCGCGATTTCTTGATCGAGCGCATCTTCGCGCCACTCGGCATGGTCGATACCGATTTCATCGTGCCGGCGTCCAAGCGCGACCGTTTCGCCAGCCTTTATGTCCTGCCCGGCGACATGCTGGTTGAAGCCAGTGCCGAAGGGCCGATGCCCTATGATAATATGGCGTTCCTGCCGGCGCGCCAACTCGTGCTGCCCTATGATCGCATCCCTGCTTTCGCTTCGGGTGGCGGGGGACTGGTGTCGATGGCGGGCGATTATCTGCGCTTCGCCCGGATGCTGCTGAATCGGGGTGAACTGGAGGGCGTGGATATATTGAGCGCCGGATCGGTCGCGGAAATGACGCGCAGCCACACGCCGCCGGATTTCCTGACCGGGGCTTTCGGCACCGCGCCGCATATGCTGCGCCCCGGCTATGAATATGCCTATAATGGCGTGGTCGTCACCGATCCGGTCGCTGCGCAGGTTCGCCTGGGAACCGGCACCTATTTCTGGGACGGGGCGGCGGGATGCTGGTTCTGGGCCGATCCGGCCAATGATGTCGCCTTCGTCTGCATGGTCCAGTTGCTGGCGGATGCCGAGCGCCTGTCGCTGCAATTCCGCAGCCGCGGGCTGGTGGGCGATATCGTGGCGGCCGGGGCGAAGCGAGCGCAACGGGGGGGACAAGGCCAATGAGCGAAGCGGTGGCTGCAGCCGGATCTTTGGACCTCATCGCTTTGGGCCGGTCCAGCGTCGACCTGTATGGAGAACAGATCGGGGGCCGGCTGGAGGATATGGGGTCCTTCGCCAAATATGTGGGCGGCAGCCCGACGAATACGGCGGTCGGGGCCGCGCGACTGGGACTGCGCACCGGGCTCATCACCCGCGTCGGCGCCGATCATATGGGGCGTTTCATCCGCGAGCAGCTGGAGCGTGAAGGGGTGGACGTCACCGGCGTGGTCAGCGACCCCGACCGCCTGACCGCGCTGGTCATCCTTGGTATCCGCGACCTCGACACCTTCCCGCTGATCTTCTATCGGGAAAATTGTGCCGACATGGCGCTGTGCGAAGCGGATATCGATCCGCAGCTCGTCGCTTCAGCCGCCGCGCTTCTTATCAACGGCACGCATCTGTCGCGTCCCGGCGTGCGTGCCGCGAGCCTCAAGGCGGCGCGGGCGATCAAGGCGGCTGGCGGGCAAGTGATCTTCGATATCGATTATCGGCCGGTGCTTTGGGGGCTGGCCGGCAAGGACAATGGCGAGGATCGCTTCGTCGCGAGTGCGATCGTGACCAGTCAGCTGCAAAGCGTCCTGCCGCTCTGCGACCTGATCGTCGGCACCGAGGAGGAGATACATATCCTGGGTGGCACGACCGACACGCTTGCGGCGCTGAAAGCGATCCGGGCAGCCACCGACGGATTGCTCGTCTGCAAACGCGGAGCCGACGGGTGCGTGGCTTTTCAGGGCGCGATTCCCGATAGCCTCGATCACGGTATCGTCGGGCGCGGCTTCCCGATCGAGGTGTTCAACGTTCTGGGCGCGGGCGACGCCTTCATGGCCGGATTTCTGCGCGGCTGGCTGCGGGGCGAGCCGATCGAAACCTGCTGCACCTATGCCAATGCGTGCGGCGCCATCGTGGTGTCGCGGCACGGCTGCGCGCCGGCCGAGCCGAGCTGGCGGGAATTGGAGTTGTTCCTCGCGCGCGACGACTGGCCGCGCCGGCTGCGCGACAGCGCGGCGCTCGAACAGATGCACTGGTCGAGCAACCGTCATCCCGCCTATAGCGACCTGACCGTGCTCGCGATCGACCATCGCAGCCAGTTCGATGAGTTGGTTGCGACCTTGGGCACAGGCAATCTCGACCGCGTACCGCGCTTCAAGCAACTGGCGTTGCGCGCGCTGGAGCGGGTGGCGCATAACCACCCAGGCTGCGGCCTGCTGGCGGACGGGCGCTATGGCGCCCGCGCGCTCGAAGCGGCGGCGGATACGCCTTATTGGATAGGCCGTCCGATCGAGATGCCCGGCTCTCGTCCGCTCCAGTTTGAGGGCGGGCACGAAGCGGCGACAATCCTTGCCGACTGGCCGCTCGACCATGTCGTCAAATGCCTCGTCTTCTATCATCCCGACGACGACGCCGCACTGCGCGAGGCCCAGGACCGACAGATTTTGCGGTTGTTCGAGGCATGCCGCCATACGCGCCACGAACTGCTGCTGGAAGTGATCGCCTCCAAACATGGCCCGGTCTCGACCGGGACGGTAGCGGCGCTGGTAGAGCATTTCTATACATTGGGCGTTTATCCCGACTGGTGGAAGCTGGAGCCGGCCGCCGAACCGGCGGCCTGGACTGCGGTGGAGGCGGTGATCGGCAAGCATGATCCCTATTGCCGCGGCGTCGTGCTGTTGGGTCTCGCCGCCACGCAGGACGCGCTGCTGACCAGCTTCGCCGCTGCGGCGACCAGCCCGATAGTCAAGGGCTTCGCGGTGGGCCGCACGATATGGGCGGAGCCGGCGGCGGACTGGCTGAGCGGCACGATCGACGATGAAGGCGCGGTGGCGGCGATGGCGGCGAACTTCTCCATCCTCGTCGATGGCTGGCGCGCGGTTCGCGAAGGGCAGGCGGCATGAGCGCGGCGACGATCCGGCTGACGACCGCGCAGGCGCTGGTGCGGTGGATGGCGGCGCAACATGTCGCCATTGACGGGGAGGAGGTGCCCTTCTTCGCCGGCGTCTGGGCGATTTTCGGCCACGGCAATGTCGCCGGCCTCGGCGAGGCGCTGGCCGATATCGGCGATAGCCTGCCGACCTATCGCGCACACAACGAACAGGGGATGGCGCACGCCGCCATCGCCTTCGCCAAGGCCAACCGGCGCGAACGGGCCATGGCCTGCACCACCTCGATCGGGCCGGGGGCGACCAATATGGTGACCGCTGCCGCGCTGGCGCATGTCAACCGACTGCCGGTGCTGTTCCTGCCGGGGGACGTCTATGCGAGCCGTCGCCCCGACCCCGTCTTGCAGCAGATCGAGGATTTCGGCGACGGCACGGTCAGCGCCAACGACTGTTTCCGCCCGGTCAGCCGCTATTTCGACCGTATAACCCGACCCGAGCAATTGCTGGACGCCGCGCCGCGCGCGATGGCGGTGCTGACCGATCCGGCATCTGCCGGGCCGGTGACGCTGTCCTTGTGTCAGGACGTGCAGGCGGAGGCCTATGACTGGCCGCAGAGCTTCTTTGCGCGGCGGGTCTGGCGGCGGCGACGCGTGCGGCCCGACGAGGGCGAACTCGCCGCGCTGGTCGACGCGATCCGCACGGCGCAAAGCCCGCTGATCGTGGCCGGCGGCGGGGTCCTCTATTCGCGCGCCGAGGCGGCGTTGGCGGCGTTCGCACGCTCGACCGGCATCCCCGTCGCGGAGACGCAAGCAGGCAAGGGCGCGCTACCGTGGGACCAGCCAGAGGCGCTCGGCTCCGTCGGCGTCACCGGCTCCAGCGCCGCCAATCGCGCGGCCATGACGGCGGATCTGGTGATCGGAATCGGCACGCGATTGCAGGATTTCACCACCGGCTCGCGCACCCTGTTCGGCGGGCCGCTGTTTCAGGTCAATGTCACCCCGCACGATGCCGCGAAGCACGATGCCCACGCCGTGGTCGGCGATGCGCGCGCGGTGATCGAGGCATTGGCGATGGACCTTGACGACTGGCAAGCGCCAGCGGCATGGCGCGAAGCTAACGCCGCCGCAGTGACGGCGTGGAACATGGCGGTCGAGGCGGCCATGACGCCGTCGGACCCACTGCCGTCGGACGCGCAGGTCATCGGCGCGGTCTGGCGACAGGCGAGCGCCAGTAGCGTCGTCGTTTGCGCGGCGGGCGGACTGCCGGGCGAACTGCACAAATTGTGGCGCACGCACCGGCCGGGCGGCTATCATGTCGAATATGGTTTCTCGTGCATGGGCTACGAGATCGCCGGCGGACTGGGCGTGAAGATGGCCGATCCGTCGCGCGAGGTGATCGTGATGGTCGGCGACGGCAGCTATCTGATGCTCAATTCGGAACTGGCGACCTCGGTCATGCTGGGGCTGAAGATCACCGTCGTGCTGCTGGACAATCGCGGCTATGGCTGCATCAACCGCTTGCAGCAGGCGACCGGCGGTAAGCCGTTCAACAATCTGCTCGCCGATACGCGCCACGACACGCTGCCGGCGATCGACTTTGCCGCTCATGCCCGCAGTCTGGGCGCGGCAGCGGAGAAGGTGGCGAGCCTTGCCGAACTCGATGCCGCGCTCGTCCGCGCCGCGTCGTCACCGATCAGCACCGTTGTCGTGATCGATACCGATCCCGTGCCCACGACAGAGGCCGGCGGCCACTGGTGGGACGTCGCAGTGCCCGAGGTTTCCGCCCGCGCGGACGTGCTGGCGGCGCGGGCGCGCTACGACGATTCCAGGAAGGGACAAGTGAAATGACGATCCGCTGGGGCGCCAGCCCGATCGCCTGGGCCAATGACGACCTGCCGGAACTGGGCGGCGACACGACGCTCGACGCGCTGCTGACCGACGTGAAGGAGATCGGCTTCGACGGGGTCGAGCTTGGCAATAAATTTCCCCGCGACCCGGCCACGCTGAAGCCGGTCATGGCTGGCTATGGCCTCGACATCGTCGGCGGCTGGTACTCTTCGAACCTGCTGGTGCGCGATGCCGATGCCGAGATGGAGGCAATGGCGGATCATCTGGCGCTCCTCGAAGCGATGGGGTCCAGCGTCTTCATCCTCGCCGAAACCTCCAACGCGGTGCATGGCGACCGGTCGAGCCGGCTCGACACGCATCCGCAGCTTGCCGACGATGACTGGCTTCGTTTCGGCCGGCGGCTGGATGCGGTCGCGGCCCATGTCAACCAACGCGGCTTGCGCTTTGCCTACCACCATCATTGCGGCACCGTCGTCGAGACAGACGCCGAACTGCGCCGTTTCTTCGATGTGACCGGCGACCATGTCGGGCTGGTGCTCGACACCGGCCACGCCTTCTGCGGCGGCATCGATCCGGTCACGGTCGTTCACGAGCGACTGGAACGCGTGAACCATGTTCACTGCAAGGATGTGCGCGCCGCCAGGCACCGGGCGTTCCTCGCCGGCGGCGCCAGCTTTCTCGACGGCGTGATCGGCGGCATGTTCACGACGCCGGGCGATGGCGATTATGATTTTGCGCCGTTCATGCGGGCGCTTGCGGGCGTCGATTATACCGGCTGGATCGTGATCGAGGCGGAGCAGGATCCGGCGATCGCGAATCCCCGCACCTACCAGCAACTGGGCCTCGACACGCTCAAGCGTCTCGCCCGCGACGCGGAACTGGTGCTGTGAGCCTGCGCATCCGCAGCCAGACGCCCGACGCAAGCGGCGTCGTGCTGGACATCACGCCGCAGAGCGCGGGCTGGCGCCATGTCGGCTTCCGCGTCGTAAGGCTGATGCCCGGCCAGGCCTATGACGGTGTGGAGGAGGGGCGCGAGGCGTGCCTTGTCATTCTCTCGGGCACGATCAGCGTCACCGGCGGCCATGAACGCTTCACCGGCATCGGCGGGCGGGCGGACGTGTTCGAAGGCCCGGCCACATCGGTCTATGTGCCGGCCGGAATGCCCTACCGGATCGCGGCGGACAGCATCGCCGAGATCGCCATCTGCACCGCCCCGGCGATGGGCAAAGGGCGATTGCGCCTGATCCCGCCAGAGGATGTTGCCCTCGAAACGCGAGGGCAAGGCACGAACACACGCTTCGTGCGCAATATCCTCGACGACAGGGCGGAGGCCGAAAGCCTGCTCGTGGTCGAAGTGATCACCCCCGGCGGTCACTGGTCGAGCTATCCGCCGCACAAGCATGATCGCGATGCCTATCCCGACGAAACCTTCCTCGAAGAGACCTATTATCACCGCTTGTCGCCGCCGCAGGGCTTCGCTTTCCAGCGGGTCTACACCGACGACCGATCGATCGACGAGGCGATCGCGGTCGAGGATGGCGACGTCGTCATGGTGCCGCGCGGCTATCACCCGGTCGGGGCCGCGCACGGCTATGACCTCTATTATCTCAACGTGATGGCGGGGCCTCGTCGCAACTGGGTCTTCGCCAACGATCCGGCGCACGCGTGGATCACGCGCCCTCCCGTGACAGACGATTGAACAGGAAACTGACGATGGCTCTAGACCCCATATTACAGACGATGCTCAACCAGATGCCGATCCCCGCGTCGGAGGAGCTGGACATCGCAGCCTACCGCGCATCGGCCGAGGCGCTCCGCTCGATGATGATCGGACCCGAGGGGCCGATCGAGGTGGCGTCGATCGAGGATCGGACGCTGGCCGGGCCGCGCGGCGACATCGTCCTACGCATCTATCGCCCCAACGGCGCGGTCGCGGGCACGCTTCACCATTTTTACGGCGGCGGCTGGTCGGTCGGCAACATTGACATCATCGATCCGATCGCGCGCCGGCTGGCGCGCGACCTGTCGATGGTGGTCGTGACGAGCAATTATCGCCTTGCGCCCGAGAATCCGTTCCCGGCAGGTCTCGACGACTGCCTTGTCGCGGCCCGCTGGACGCTCGATCATGTCGGCGAACTGGGTGGCGGCGAGCGGCCGGTAGTGGTGAGCGGCGAGAGCGCCGGCGCCAATCTTGCCGCCGTGGTGGCGCTCGTGCTGCGCGACGAGCAGCCGGGCAGAAGCTTCAACGCCCAATTACTCATTAATCCTGCGGTCGACCTGCGCGACACCACGTTCCAGCGCGCCTCGCTCCTGGCGGACGCCGACCCCTCTTTGCGCACCCATTCGCTGCGCCAGCTCTATCCTTTGTACAGCGCCGGGCACGACCGCGCCGACCCGCGCCTTTCGCCTTTGGCGGCGGATGACCTCTCCGGTCTGCCGCCGGCTGTCATCGCGGTCCTGACGGTCGATCCCCTGCGCGACGAGGCCGTGGAATATGCCGATCGGCTCCGTGCCGCCGGCGTGCCGGTCGAACTGATAGAGTTTCCCGACCTGACACATGGCTTCACGGGCCTCACCGTTCTCGTGCCTGCGGCGGATCGTGCGTTGGTCCGCACATTGGCGCTGCTTCGAGAGTTGCTCGCTCGCACCGCTGCCGACGCTGGCCGGTCCTGATTGCAGCCCGAATTACTAGGAGACACACATGACTACGTCCCCCGTCCGCGAGGTGGAACATTTTATCGGCGGCGCGTCCGTGCGGTCCTCGTCCGGCCGCACCGCCGACATATTCGATCCCAATAGCGGACAGGTCCAGGCCCGGGTGGGTCTGGGCGGGGCCACCGATCTGGACAGAGCGATCGCTGCGGCACAGGCGGCGCAACCGGCCTGGGCCGCGGTCAACCCGCAGCGCCGCGCCCGGGTGATGTTTGCGTTCAAGCAACTGGTGGAAGCGGAAATGGAGTCGCTGGCGCGGCTGCTCGCCTGCGAACATGGCAAGGTGGTCAGCGACGCCAGGGGCGACATCCAGCGCGGTCTTGACGTGGTCGAGTTTGCCTGCGGCATTCCGCACCTGCTGAAGGGGGACTATACCGAGGGAGCGGGGCCGGGGATCGACGTTTATTCGATGCGCCAGCCGATCGGCATCGGCGCGGGCATCACGCCGTTCAACTTTCCGGCGATGATCCCGTTGTGGATGAGCGCGGTAGCGATCGCCTGCGGCAACGCCTTCATCCTCAAACCCTCAGAACGCGACCCCTCGGTGCCGGTTCGCCTTGCCGAACTGTTCAAGGCTGCGGGCCTGCCGGACGGCATCTTTCAGGTCGTGCACGGCGACAAGGAGATGGTGGACGCCATCCTTGATAATCCGGCGATCAGCGCGGTCAGCTTCGTCGGCTCGTCCGACATCGCGCAATATGTCTATTCGCGCGGTGTCGCGGCGGGCAAGCGCGTGCAGGCGATGGGCGGGGCCAAGAACCACGGCATCGTCATGCCCGACGCAGACCTCGACCAGACCGTCGCCGACCTGTGCGGCGCGGCGTTCGGCTCGGCGGGCGAACGCTGCATGGCGTTGCCGGTGGTAGTGCCGGTCGGCGCGGAGACTGCCGATCGGTTGAAGGCGAAGCTGATCCCCGCGATGGAGGCCCTGCGCGTTGGCGTTTCAACCGATGCCGACGCGCATTACGGCCCGGTCGTCACCGCCGAGCACAAGGCGCGGATCGAACGCTGGATCCAGACCGGGGTGGACGAGGGCGCGGAACTGGTGGTCGACGGCCGCGGCTTCACCCTGCAGGGGCATGAGGACGGCTTCTTCGTCGGTCCCAGCCTGTTCGACCACGTCACGTCCGATATGTCCTCCTACCGCGAGGAGATATTCGGCCCGGTGCTGCAAATCGTCCGCGCCTCGACCTTCGAGGAGGCAATCACGCTGCCGTCCAGCCATCAATATGGCAATGGCGTGGCAATCTTCACCCGCAACGGCGATGCCGCGCGCGAGTTCGCCGCGCGCGTCGATGTCGGCATGGTCGGTATCAACGTGCCGATCCCGGTACCGGTTGCCTATCACAGTTTCGGCGGGTGGAAGCGGTCCGCGTTCGGCGACCACAACCAGCACGGCACCGAGGGCGTCCGCTTCTGGACAAAGGTCAAGACCGTCACCCAGCGCTGGCCCGATCATAGGCGTGCGGAGGACGGCGGCCCGACCCAGATCGAAGAATCGTTCGTGATCCCAACGATGGCCTGACCTTCCGAAGCCTGTGACCCAAGCACTTCCGGTCGCGACCGTATTTTTGAGCAAGTCTCTCGTTCAGTTGGTGATGATATGAAATTGACGCGAGCGAATGGAACATTTTCGGGAATGGGCACCCGACCAATTCTGCACCGGGAGGTACGCATTGGTGTCCCTACTCCTTCGGCTCCGGCGCATGGTTGGTGTCGCAGAACGATGTTTGAAGCAGGTGCTAGGTCACACATACGCCCCCTCTCGGCCAGACGCTCATCATCACTGCCGGCATTTTCTTCGTCGCGGCCGAACGCTGCATGGCGTTGCAGGGACTTACGGAAGTTGGAACAACTGGTGGTATGCCATGAGCATTGACGAACTCAGTCACGTTATCGGCGCCTCTGATCCACCGCTGCTTGAGCATGTGATCGGCGAGGCGCTGGAACTGGCGGCGCAGCGCTGGCCGGAGGCCGACGCGCTCGTGTCGCGCCACCAGAATATCCGCCTTACCTGGGCCGGGCTCAAGGCAGCGGCCGATGCGTTCGCGGCAGGACTGCTGTCGCTCGGGCTGCGTCCCGGCGACCGGGTCGGTGTCTGGGCGCCGAATTGTGCCGAGTGGACCATCGCCCAATTCGCCACCGCCCGCGTCGGCATGGTACAGGTCAATATCAATCCGGCCTACCGCATCTCCGAGCTCGAATATACGCTGCGGAAAGTGGGTGCGAAGGCGATCATTTGCGCGGCATCCTTCAAGACGAGCGACTATATCGCCATGGTGGAGACGTTGGTCCCGGAGGTCGCAGGCCCGGCGGGCGCGCTCACGTCCGATCGCCTGCCGGACCTTGTCCATCTCATCAAGATCGGCGGCGATCATCGCTCCGGCTGGCTCGACTTCGACGCGGTGGCGGCGCTTGCGACGAACGCGTCCGAACAGGAACTCGCCGCTATCGCTGCAGGCCTTCAGCCGAACGACCCGATCAATATCCAGTTCACCAGCGGGACCACCGGATCGCCCAAGGGCGCGACGCTGTCGCACAGGAACGTGCTCAACAACGCCTATTTCTGCGGCCTTGCCATGGGCTTGCAG
Organism: Sphingobium fluminis; assembly: GCF_037723805.1. Taxonomy (NCBI): domain Bacteria; kingdom Pseudomonadati; phylum Pseudomonadota; class Alphaproteobacteria; order Sphingomonadales; family Sphingobiaceae; genus Sphingobium; species Sphingobium fluminis. The sequence goes on along the minus strand of NZ_JBBJUK010000007.1, from coordinate 69,306 downwards.
CAGGGCGACCGGCTGTGCATTCCGGTGCCGCTTTATCACTGCTTCGGCATGGTGATGAGCAATCTGGCCTGCCTCGTTCATGGTGCGACAATGGTTTACCCGTCGCCCGGCTTCGAGCCGCTCGCCGTGCTTGAAGCGGTCGAGGCCGAACGCTGCACCGCGCTGCATGGCGTGCCGACGATGTTCATCGCCGCGCTCGAGCATCCCGAATTCGCGCGTTTCGACCTGTCGAGCCTGCGCACCGGTCTGATGGCCGGATCGCCCTGCCCGGTCGAGGTGATGCGCAAGGTCATGACCCGGATGCACATGCGCGACGTCGGCATCGCCTATGGCATGACGGAAACCAGTCCGGTCAGCTTCCAGACCGCGCTCGATGATCCGATCGAGCGGCGTGTCGGCACGATCGGCCGGGTTCAGCCCCATCTTGAGGTGAAGATCGTCGATCCGGACACGGGCGAGACGGTGCCGCGCGGCCAGCAGGGCGAGCTGTGCACGCGGGGCTATTCGGTCATGCTTGGCTATTGGGACGATCCAGAAATGACCGTCGCCGCTGTCCGCGACGGCTGGATGCACACCGGCGACCTCGCCGTCATCGACGAGGCGGGGTACGCCCGCATTGTCGGGCGCATCAAGGACATGATCATTCGCGGTGGCGAGAACATCTATCCGCGCGAGATCGAGGAATTCATCTACGGCCACCCGGCGGTCGAGGATGTGCAGGTGATCGGCGTGCCCGACGCGAAGTTCGGCGAGGAGGTCCTCGCCTGCGTCAAGCTCCGCGCCGGTGCGTCGGCAGATGCCGACGAGATCATTGCTTTCTGTCGCGGGAAGATCGCCCATTACAAGGTTCCGCGCTACGTCCGTTTCGTCGATGTTTTCCCGATGACCGTCTCCGGCAAGGTGCAGAAATATCTGCTGCGCGAAGCGATGATCGCCGATCTTGGGGAGGGCTGAAAACGTCATGATCCAGCTTTATCATTGCCGGGAGACGCGCTCGCTGCGCCCGCTATGGGCGCTTGAGGAGATGGGCGTCCCCTATGAACCGGTCCTGCTTCCCTTCCCGCCCAGAGCCCTTGCGCGGGAATATCTCGACATCAACCCCATCGGCACCATTCCCTTCCTTGTCGACGGCGAGGTCCGGATGACGGAATCGACCGCCATCTGCCTGTATCTGACCACCCGCTACGGCCCGACGCTGCTCGCGCTGTCGCCAGACGAACCAGACTATCCGTTATTTCTGAACTGGCTGTTCTACAGCGATGCGACCCTGACTTTCCCGCAAACCATCGTCTTGCGATACCGGCATCTCGAAGCGCCCGAGAAGCGCGCGCAACAGCCGGCAGCGGATTATGAAAAATGGTTCAACGGCCGGCTCAGGGCAGTGGAATCCGCACTGGCGGACCGGGAGTGGCTGTGCGCCGGGCGGTTCACGATCGCAGACATCGCGATTGCTTACGCATTATATCTCGCCGATCGCATCGTCGGTCTTGGCGCGAATTTCGGACCGCACGTCCGCGCCTATCTCGAAAGGGCGTGCGCGCGACCAGAGTTCCAACGTGCCAGCATCGTGGACGCGCAGGCGCCCGCCTGGCGCTAGGGCGCGCTTGGGCGATCACCTCAGCCTGCGGAACGCTAAATGCCGTCGGGAATCGCCAACACGCTATCACTTGTCGTCCATCCTTCGAGTTCTGTCTTCCGCCGAAAAATGCTGCCGTCTCGCCTGCGGATGTCCTTTACCAGCTGCTCTGCAGAATTTTGGCACTGGAAGATTTGGGTCTCATCCTCGTTCCTTCGTCACTGTGACGAGACCCAAATCCTCCTTAAATCACAACACCAAATCTGAGCCATAGGTGCTGACAAAGACAACGCGCCTGCAGCAGCCGCAATTACAGCTCAGCTCGGAGGTTGTTACGGCGCCGCGATCGTTTCGGGTTCGATGGTCTTGCGGAGAATTCGCTCTGCTATAAGCCAAGTACCAGCAATCTTTTCATAGCGATCTTCGTAAACAACATGAGTACGCGCGTGCGTTCCGTCGTTCAGTACGGCTTCTATCAGTGCGAAGGCTCTCCCACGAGCGCTTGTCGCCGTCATATCGAAAATATGGTGCGTGGTCATATGATGAAGGACGTGCCGCACGATCTCAGTGAGATGATTTCCATATGCCCGGATTTCTTCGTGACCGTTCATGAGCGGGTTATCGAACTCGCTCTCGTCAAAAACAGCGCCGGGCGTGAAAAGACTTACCCATTCTTCGATCTCATGAAAATCGAAATGAAACGCATATCGCTGATTCAAAGCACCAATTTCCAGCCGGTCCTGGACGTTGCCGAACTCACCCATTAACCATCTCCATGTAACAACCCTGGCGGTACTGTCATGTCTGGACGGCGCCCTGCGATCAAGGATGATCTTCGGTAATCCGACGCCTTCGGGTGCGGTCCTGTCTCCGGCCTTTGCGTGTGGTGAACTGCCCCACTGGCCCTGATGGTTATCCGCGGATATGCTGGCCACTGTCAGCAGCCCGAAGGCGCCCTGTCCGCTGGACAAGGTCAATCGGGAGTTTCGCGTCAGCCGGCCTACCGCTCTGTGGGTTGTCGATTGCACCTACGTGCATAGCTGGGCGGGCATCGTCTACGTCGCCTTTGTGATTGACGCTTTTGCCCGGCGGATTGTGGGGTGGAAGGTCAGCACGTCAGCCACTGCAGGCTTCGTTCTGGATGCCCTGGAGCAGGCGATTCATGCCCGCAGGCCAGGTCCCGTCCAACTGTCGCTTAAAAGATACCGCCCCGGCGAGGAGGCCCAGTTAAACCGAGATTTAATTAATCTGCTGGACGGTATGAGCGCTGCGTTACATATTGGCACTTAATATAAGCTCGGACGCCGATCGTAATCGCTCCCACTGCAGCAAGTATCGACAAGATCAGGACGAAATGGTGGCAAAACATTCGCCAGCTAGTAGGAATTTCTGGAAATTTCCTACGCCTTAGAAGCGATGAGCGTTGCGCAGTTGATCATGATGGACTCGATAAAACTTAGGGAAAATCAAGCCCAGCATCGATACTGTTATGAACGGAAGGACGAATTAATGCTTAATGATCTTAAAAACGAGCTGGCACCCATGGCCTGATGCCCGGCACAGCGGGGAGGACTAGACCTTTGGGCCGCCGCTACATAGAGTAGCTCGATTCGAGGGTTCATCGAAGCGATAGGCTATAGCACAATGATGGAGAGGTTATGTTGAGTTCGGAGGACAGGTTTGCCATTCAGGACTTGGTCAGCAGATATGCCTATCATCTGGACCTGGGCCAGATTGATGCTTGGGTCGCCCTGTTTACAGAACAGGGTGTCCTTGATGAGCGCGAGATGGACGTCGCCATGTTCGAGGGGCGCGGGGCCATCGCCGCATATGGAGCCGAGATAAAGGCGGATGTCCTGAACGTCGTCCATTTGATGATGAATCATCTTGTCCTCGACGCTAGCGCCAATAAGGCGTCGGGTTGCGTGTTCGCGCTGTGCGAAGCCCGCACGCGCAGCAGCGGGCAAGTGCGTTACTATATCCGCTACGAAGATGATTATGTTAGGACCGCAGAAGGTTGGCGGTTCGAACGACGCACGGTCCTGCCCTCATTTCCTCCTCAGCCCGTCCAACCGGCATAGATGCCGGCGCACGCACCGGCCCGCCTGATGTGGTCGGATGCAATAACGGTGACCATTTTTTCGATCTGAGGCAGAGCTTCGCACGACTGGTCACTCTGCAAGCAATGTAGCGCGCCCCCCCCCCCCCCCGACGTCTCTGCAAGGCGTCGCTGCAAAGGTTTTTTTTTGGGGGGGGGCGCACAGGATCGGATCGCATATCAATCGATCCACGGGGCCGGCGCGACCGACCGGTGAAATTGCAACAATGGAGTTATGGCGCATGAAACGGGGCAGGCTGGAGAACAAGGTGGCGATCGTAACCGGGGGCGCGGGCGGAATCGGCACCGCCGTCGCCCGCGCCTTTTCCCGGGAGGGCGCCAAGGTAATGCTTGCCGACGTCGCCGATCAAGCTGGCCAAGAGGTAGCAAGATCCTGTGGGCCCGACACTCGATACAGCCATCTCAATGTTGCAGATGAAAATGAGTGGCTGGAGGTGGTCGCGGAGACGGAGCGCCATTTTGGGCCAGTAGGGATTCTGGTAAACAACGCTGGAATCGTTCGCCACGGTCCCTTGGAGATACATCGCGAGGATGACTTCCGGCAGGTGATCGAGGTCAATCAGATTGGCGTGTTTCTGGGCATGAAGTCGGTTGTCGCTTCGATGAAGCGCGCGGGGAGCGGCTCCATCATCAATCTCTCGTCGGTCGCCGGCCTCATCGGCGCAGCCAATGCAATTGGTTACACGGCATCCAAGTTCGCCGTTCGAGGCATGACGAAGGTTGCAGCGATCGAGCTTGCGCCCGCCAATATCCGGGTCAATTCGGTTCATCCCGGGGTGACCCGGACGCCGTTGACGGATCTTTCGCCCGAAGATCGACCCGTTTTGGAGCGCATGCTTGCTGAAACGCCTGCCGGTCGTTGGGCAGAGCCTGAAGAGATCGCGAACATAATACTTATGCTGGCAAGCGACGAGTCATCGTTCGCCACCGGCGCAGAATTCGTCGTCGATGGCGGCATGACCTGCCGTTGACGCCGATCGTGCAGCCCGTCGCTTGCCAAAAGTCGTTCAGGCAGGCGCGGGCGGACATCAGTCGTGCACGGTGTGGCCCTTTTCGGCGCGAGGGCGGCTGAGCCCCGAGAGCAACGGGCCGTCGTTGCGGCGACGTATCTATCCCGGGGCCATGGGCGAGTGCCTGTCTGAATGCGGTTAAGCTGTCGTCGCAGCGAAGATACCGGCGCGGCAAGAAGCGTAGTTATCTTGAAGGGGCGACACACTCGACGCTTGGCTGGGTGCCGTCGAGGCGCAGACGCCGCTCCGGCCCGCCGCATCGTCCGGGACCGGTCCACGCCTGATGCGCTGACCACGCGACCCCATGTTCAAATATTCGAGCGAAGGAAACAAGATCATGAAGATAGCAATTCTGGGCATAGGTAATATCGGAAAGACGCTCGTCCGCGAATTGACCAAAGTCGGTCATGAGATCAAGGTCGCGAATTCGCGCGGTCCGGAGACGATCGATGCGCAGATACTTGCCTCCGGTGCCCGCGCAACCACGGCTGAGGACGCGGTGAAAGGCGTGGATGTCATCATCCTTTCGATTCCGTTTCAGCGCCTGTCGACGGTCAGGCCCATTCTGGGCGGGGTGCCCGAAGAAACGGTGGTGATTGACACCGCCAACTATTATCCGGCACGAGACGGCGCGATTGACGCCATCGAAGTTGGTCAGGTCGAAAGCCTTTGGGTGATCGAGCAATTGGGACGGCCGATCGCCAAGGCGTGGAACGCGATAGGGGCACGTTCCTTCGCTATATATGGCAAGGCGCCGGGCAGTCCCGACCGCATCGCCATTCCCGTCTCCGCCGATCGGCCGGTCGATAAAGAGGTGGCGATGCGTCTGGTCGACGAAACCGGTTTCGATCCGTTTTACGCGGGATCAATTGCAGAGTCCTGGCGTCAGCAACCCGGATCGCCAGTCTATTGCACCGATCTCAAAAAAGAGGAGATGGCGGCCGCCCTGCCTACAGCCGAGAAAGCGCGTCTTCCTATCCGTCGCGATTTGGTCGCCGGAGTGGCGCAAGAGCGCTTTGGCGCTGCGAAAAGCAATCCGGATACCGACTTCCTAATCCCCCTGAACCGCCTGGTTTTTATGTAGGCGTCTTGGCCGATATTGGATACGACGAACGAATATGCAGGGTCGGCCGTTGTTCCCTGTCAGCACCTGTGGCCCAGATTTAGGATTGTGATTTAAGGAGGATTTGGGTCTCGTCGCAGTGACGAAGGAACGAAGATTAGACCCAAATCTTCCAGCGTCAAAATATCTGCTAGAGCATTTTCGAAGCAGACGCTAACGTCTGCTGGCTCGGAAAATGCGGAAATCAAACAATTATTAGAGCGTGATCCGATTCAGTATGAACGGATCACGCTCTAGTGGATAGAACCTGACGGTTAAGTCCGTGCGGGGATTCCCGGCGACGGTGCGGCGTGCGACCGTGGGCGATGCGCACCAGTATCTCGATTGATGTATCGCCTTCGGACCACCGCCGCCTTAAGGCGCTGGTCCGCGGCTGCAACACCGCGTTCGACCAGCCCGTGATGCAAAAACGTCGATAGCGACCCTGTTTCCGGCACGCCGCGCTCAAGATCCGCGCAGTGCCGCTTAAGCCATTTGGACAGGGCATCGGGATCGCTGGCGACAACATCTCGCCGCAAAACCTGGCCCTCGACATCGACCACGCAGATATGCGTCGTCTTGTCACTCACATCTAATGCTGCATAAATCGACCTCGGTCACCCTCCTGCATTGAAGCGCCAAGGCGACTTCGTACCATGCACGAGGGTGGCTAAATCAATTACGCGGTGTCCCAACTGTCGACTACAGTGTCGACCCATCCAAGACGCTCAGCCTCCGATTTTCGCTTCTCAGGTGCGCACCGTCCGCTCCGCGACATGATACGGCGGATGCCGCACGCGGCCAAACAATGTCGGTGGCGGCTGCGCGGGTCACACCCGCGACACCAACCTTGGCAGAACAATATTCCGCGCCATTGGAATGCCCGCGACGGCCGCGGTCCCAACTGTCCAGCGTGATTTCATCGAACGGCGGTCCCATGAAGGTCATACCCGCAGAATTGCATGCACCGTCCAGATGGCCGAACCGGGCGACCGCGGCGTCTACCGCTTCCTGCAACAATGGCCGCCATCTGCAGACCCTGTGCGGCCTCCCACCCAATGAATATATCTGTAAATGCTGCACAGAGCCTGAAGCTTCAGCTTAAACCGGACCATCAAATACCGGTGCCAAACACCTGGAGACTCAATCCGTCTCCGCTGCGAGATAGACGCGGTTACGGCCATGTTCCTTGGCCAGGTACAGCGCGCGATCGGCGGCTTTGAGCGCGGCGCGCGGATCTTCATAGGCCAATACGTTGGCGACGCCGGCTGAAAAGCTGACCCGTTCCATCCGTTCGCCATTGGTCCGGTTCACGAGGCTCCGTGTCGCCAGATCTTCCCTTACGCCATCCACCGCCTCGCACGTCTGCGCCGCCGTCTTGCCACGGAACAGCAGTACGAATTCCTCGCCGCCATGGCGCGCGACATGGCATTTATCGCCGGAAATCTTGGTCAGCAGGCTGGCGATGAACTTGAGCACCCGATCGCCCGTGTCATGACCATGGGTGTCGTTGATATGCTTGAAATGGTCGATGTCGCAAAAGGCGACCGAAAGCTGCTCGTGATCGGCCTGCGCCAGCGCGACTTCGGCGCGCAGCACGGTTTCAAAGGCGCGGCGGTTGGGCAGGCCGGTCAGATGATCATGCTCGGCGGCGCGGCGCGCGCTCTCCAGGCTCGATTTAAGCGCGATCGTCTGCTTCTGGTTCTCGCGCATCTGGTTTTCGACCTGACGCGTCTTTTCGACCATCGACCGGGTCAGGCCGACCAGCCGGGACAGGATCGGCTCGGCATCGGCATTTTCGGTGAGGCTGCGCGCCTGCTCCTGCAAGGCCGCGCCATAATCCTTTGCCGAACTGCGCGATTCGTGGACCAGTCCGGTGAACTGCGCCAGATTTTCCTCGACCTTGTCGAGCATCGACGCCAGCGCTTCGGGCGTCACTTCGTCCGCGCGCTGTTCCGCCGCGACCGATTCGACCCAGCCATTGGTGATCTTGCCCCGCTCCATCAGCACGGCGCGCACCGCCTTTTCGACGCCGATATTCGCGCCGGTCAGATAGTCGAGCGCCACGCCGAAATTGAGCGGGTTCAGATCGAGGTCATGGGCGAAGAGGAAATCGCCGATTTCCTCGTAAAGCTGACGCCGCCGCGTGATTTCGCGGCCAGTGGCGCCGCCCGCGCGCGGGTGGATGCTTTCCGCCTCATCCTCGCCCTCGTCGGGCTTGCCCGACAGGCTTCGGGCCCATCGCGTCAGACGGTCGGTCAGCCCATGCTGCGGGCTGGCGGAAGATGATGATGCCCCATTCATAATGCGATATAACGGACCTGGCTAAACAAGGTTAAGTGTTCCGACCGCAAATCCGTCGTGGGGACGCGATCACAGTTCGGCGGCCACCAGCCAGTCCCGGAATATCCGTACCGCGCGATTTTGCAAAGCGCGCGGGCGGCAAACGAAATAATAGCGATAAGGGCTTTCGACATGGACGGGCAACAGGCGCGCCAGCCGAGGATCGTCAGCCTCATTGAAGTGAGAGGCATGCATCACCGCTATGCCCAGGCCCTGCGCGGCGGCTTCCAGCATCAACTGACCGGAATCATAATTATCGATCGCCAGCGGTTGCAGGTCCGGCAGGCCGACGGCTTCTTTCCAGGCGTCGAAGGCCAGCACCATATCGCGGTGGAGCAATATGGTCTGCTGTGCGAGGTCAGCCGGCGACGTCAATCCGCCGGGTGACTCCATAAGGGCACGGCGACCGATCAGATAGACCTCGTCGCGATCAAGTTCATGCGCGTCGAGCGCCGGATCGATATCCTTGGCGAGCACGATCGCGGCGTCCAGCCCCTCGCCGAGGCGAGAGAGTGCGTAGGAATTGGTCTCGATATCGATATGCAACTGGGGATGAAGCCGCCGCAGCGCGCCAAGATGGGGGAACAGCCGCTGGGTGGCGAAAAGCGGCATGACCCCGAGCCGCAGGCGCAACTGGTTGCCGCCGCTCTGGATATTTTCCAGCGCCTGGCTGACGGCGTCGAGCGCCGGCGCGATATCGTCCAGCAGCTTTTGCCCGTCCGCATTGATCTCCAGCGCCTGATGTTTGCGGTCGAACAACGGCTTGCCGATGAAGCGTTCGAGCGCCTGTACGCGACGGCTGAGCGCCGGCGTCGACAGTGCGAGTTCCTCTGCGGCCGCCTTCACCGATCCCAGGCGCGCGACCTGAACGAAGGCCTCCAGGGCCGTAAGTGGCGGCAATCTACGCATGACTTTTCAAAATCCGAAGCCGGTCCGCTGCGTCGCGTCATCTTATTATCAGGCGACGGCGCGGACAATTTCCAAGCATCCTGTTAACACAGAGCCGGAAAATCAGGCAAATGGCAAGATGCAATTTTTGCAACCCGATCAATTTCTTTCGCACTTGCAAGATAGCCAATTGCAACGCATATAGAGCAGGCCTTTCAGGCATCCTCTCCTAAAACTCATCAGGCTGGCCTTCGGGCCGGCCTTTTTTTGTTCCGCTTGCGGCATGTCCCGGCTCTTCCGTTTCCGCGTGGCGTTCCCTATCTCGCGACTGAAGCAAAAAGGAGCGGGTGGCAAAATGGCGGACGAGGAAAGCACAGGACGCAAGATCCAGGTGGCGAACGCCAGGCCCGAAGATGCGGGGCGGGGCCTCGCGCGCCTGCCGCTGGGCGTCATGGCCGAACTCAGCCTGTCGGAAGGCGACGTCATCGAGATTGCGGGCAAGCGATCCACACCCGCGCGAGTCGTGCGGCCCTATAAGGAGGATGAGGGCCTGGATGTCCTGCGCCTCGACGGGCTCCAGCGCGCCAATGCCGGGGTGGGTTCCGGTGACTTCGTGCATATCAGCAAGGCGGAGCCGCGCCCCGCGCAACGCGTGGTTTTCGCGCCGGCGCAGGATAATCTGCGGCTTCAGGGCAATCCCGATGCGCTCAAGCGCGTATTCTATCGCCGGCCGCTGACGGCTGGCGATGTCGTCGCGACGGCGGGGCAGCAGCAGGTGCCGCCCGGCGAAATGCCTGCTCATCTGCGCCAGATGCTGGCCGCGCCCGCCTATGCGCTTCAGGAAATCCGCCTCGTTGTGGTGTCGACCGTCCCCAAGGGCTTCGTCCTGATCGACGAGGATACCGAGGTCGAACTGCGCGCCGAATATGAGGAACCGCGCGAATCGCGCCGGGCCGACGTCACCTATGACGATGTCGGCGGCATGGCCGACACGATCGACCAGCTGCGCGAAATGGTGGAGCTGCCGCTGCGCTACCCCGAACTGTTCCAGCGGCTGGGCGTCGATCCGCCGCGCGGCGTCCTGCTCTATGGCCCGCCCGGCACGGGAAAGACCCGCCTGGCACGGGCCGTCGCCAACGAATCGGAGGCCGAGTTCTTCCTGATCAACGGTCCCGAAATCGTGGGTTCGGCCTATGGCGAATCGGAAAAGCAGCTGCGCGAAATATTCGAGGCCGCGGCCAGGTCCGCGCCTTCGATCCTGTTCATCGACGAAATCGATTCGATCGCGCCCAAGCGGGGCCAGGTGACGGGCGAAACCGAAAAACGACTGGTCGCCCAGTTGCTGACGCTGATGGACGGGCTGGAGCCGCGCACCAATCTGGTCGTCATCGCCGCCACCAATCGTCCGGAGGCCATTGACGAGGCGCTGCGCCGACCGGGCCGTTTCGATCGCGAGATCGTCGTTGGCGTGCCCGACGAGCGTGGACGGCGCGAGATATTGGGCATCCACACGCGCGGCATGCCGCTGGCCGACTCTGTCGATCTCGCCGAGCTGGCGCGGATGACCTATGGCTTTGTCGGCGCCGATATCGCTGCGCTGGCCCGGGAGGCGGCGATCGATACGGTGCGCCGGTTCATGCCCCGCCTCAATCTGGAGGATGGCACCATCCCGGCGGACGTGCTGGAGGAACTGTCGGTCACGCGCGAGGATTTCATGGCCGCGATCAAGCGCGTCCAGCCGTCTGCCATGCGCGAAGTGATGGTGCAGGCACCCAATATCGGCTGGTCGGACATTGGCGGGCTGGACGATGCGCAGATGCGCCTGAAGGAAGGGGTGGAACTGCCGCTCAAGGACCCTGAAGCCTTTCGTCGCCTCGGTATCCGTCCGGCGAAGGGCTTCCTGCTCTACGGCCCGCCGGGCACCGGCAAGACCTTGCTGGCAAAAGCGGTTGCGCGCGAAGCGCAGGCCAATTTCATCGCGACCAAATCATCGGACCTGCTTTCCAAATGGTATGGCGAGAGCGAGCAGCAGATTGCGCGGCTCTTTTCCCGCGCCCGGCAGGTCGCGCCAACGGTTCTCTTCATAGACGAACTCGACAGCCTCGTGCCCGCGCGCGGCAACGGCCTGGGCGAGCCGCAGGTGACCGAGCGGGTGGTCAATACCATTCTCGCCGAAATGGACGGGCTGGAGGCGCTGCAATCGGTGGTCGTCATCGGCGCCACCAACCGACCGACGATGGTCGACCCCGCGCTGTTGCGACCGGGCCGCTTCGACGAGCTCATCTATGTGCCGGTGCCCGACGAATCGGGACGCCGCCGCATCCTGTCCATCCATACGAGCAAGATGCCGCTCGCCGACGATGTCGATCTCGATTCGCTGGCGGCGCGAACGGACCGGTTCACCGGCGCGGACCTTGAAGATCTGGTGCGTCGCGCCGGCCTCGTCGCGCTGCGCCAGTCGCTGTCCATCGAAAAGGTCGGCCAGGCCCATTTCGAGGATGCGCTGGAAGAGACGCGCGCATCGGTGACGCCCGAGATGGAACGCGAATATGAGGAGATCCGCGCCAAGCTCAAACAGAATGCGATGCAGATCGATCCTATCGGTTTCGTGTCACCGGGCATGTTGCGGCCCCGGCAGGGATGATCGTCGCGGGGGCGCCGGCAGGACGAGAGGTCGCGAAACCCCTTTGTCGTCCGTGCGTTGGGCGATCATCGGGGTAAAGCCGCTTGCCAGCGGACCCCATATTTGCAACGCGTTATGTTCGACCAACAGGCGGATTTTGATGGCCTCCATTCCCTTCGAGAAAAAGAACAAGCTGGCCGACATCGCCCGGCGATATGGCCAGTTCATGGGCCAATGGGGGCTGTTCTTCCGCCAGTTCGTCAAGCATCCGGGCATGATCGGATCGGTCATCCCGTCCTCGCCGGCGCTGGTCGACGGCATGCTGGCGGATGTGGACTGGAACCGCACGCGGCTGTTCGTGGAATATGGGCCGGGGGTGGGGACGTTCACCCGCACCATATTGGATCGCATGCATCCCGACGCGACGTTGCTGGCGATCGACCTCAACCCCGATTTCGTCGCCTATCTCGATGCCCAGATCGCCGATCCGAGGCTGCGCACCGTGCATGGATCGGCTGCCGATGTCGGGCGGTTCATCGCCGAAGCCGGGCATGAGAAGGCCGACTATATCCTGTCGGGCATTCCTTTTTCGACCCTGCCGGCGGGGGTTGGCGATAAGATCTGCGTCGAGACGCGTAACGCGCTTCAGCCCGGCGGGGCGTTCCTTGCCTATCAATATTCGGGCTATGTCGGGCGACTCCTCGCGCCCATATTCGGCGTGGTCAGCGAGAAGCGGGAGTGGCGCAATATTCCGCCCTGCCGCCTGTTCATAGCGGTCAGGCACGAGGCGATCGCCCAGGCCGCCTGACGCCGCCCGCCCCACGCCTGCCCATGGTCGAGCGGCGCTGACGCCGCTTTCGCCGGGGCGCGCTTTCATGCTAAGGGCCGCGTCGCAAGCAGTGGCGAGACCGATGATGAACGACCTGACCCAGACCCCCGAAATGCTGATCGCCATGCTCGGCGCGCGGGCGCGGCTCGCGGGCGCGCAGCTGGCGAGCGTGAACGACGCGCAAAAGGTCGACGCGCTGCGCCGCGCGGCGCAGGCGCTGCGCGATCATGCGCCCGACATCCTCGCGGCCAATGCGCGCGACATGGAAAATGCGGTCGCCGGTGGCCTGTCGTCGGCGATGCTGGACCGGTTGCGGCTGGACGAGGCGCGGGTCGCGGCGACGGCGGATGGTGTGGATCAGGTAGCGGCGCTCGACAATCCGCTCGGCCGCGTGATCGATTCAGTGGAGCGGCCCAACGGCCTCAAACTGTCGCGTGTGCGCGTGCCGCTCGGCGTCATCGGTATCATCTATGAAAGCCGCCCCAATGTGACGGCGGACGCGGCGGCATTGTGCCTGCGCGCGGGCAATGCCGTGATCCTGCGCGGCGGCAGCGAGGCGAAGGAGAGCAATCGCGCTATCCATGCCGCGCTGATCGAAGGCATCATCGCCGCTGGCCTGCCCGCTGAAGTGGTCCAGCTGGTCCCCACCACCGATCGCGCGGCCGTGGGCGCTTTGCTGAAGGCGGCGGACTTCGTCGACCTGATCGTGCCGCGCGGGGGCAAGAGCCTGGTCGCGCGGGTGCAGGAGGAGGCGCGCGTGCCCGTGCTCGCGCATCTCGACGGAATCAACCACAGCTATGTCGATGGCGCGGCGGACCCTGCCATGGCGCGCGCGCTGATCGTCAACGCCAAGATGCGCCGCACCGGCGTCTGCGGCGCGACGGAAACGGTGCTGATCGATCGTGCGTTCGGCGATGCGCCCGCGCTGGTGAAGGCGCTGCTCGACGCGCAGTGCGAAGTCCGTGGCGATGCGAGCGTGCTGGCGATGGACGGCCGGGTCATAGCTGCGAGCGACGAGGACTGGGACACCGAATATCTCGAAGCCATCGTCTCGGTCGCGCTGGTCGACGGCGTCGAAGGCGCGATCGCGCATATCGCCGCCCATGCCAGCCATCATACCGATGCGATCATCACCGAAGACGCGGTTGGCGCGGAACGCTTCCTCAATGCCGTCGACAGCGCGATCGTGATGTGGAACGCATCAACCCAGTTCGCGGACGGCGGCGAGTTCGGCCTCGGCGCGGAGATCGGCATCTCGACCGGCCGCCTGCACGCGCGCGGCCCCGTCGCGCTGGAAGGGCTGACCACCTATAAATGGATCGTGCGCGGGACGGGGCAAACGCGACCCTGAGGGGGGGTCACCCCTTCACCACCGCATCGATCGCCTTCAATTGCGCCAGCATCGGCGCGATCCAGTCGAGCGGCAACATGACCGGCCCGTCGGAGGGCGCATTGTCCGGGTCTTCATGCGCCTCGGCGAACACCGCCGCGACACCAGCCGCCACGGCGCTGCGCGCGAGCAGCGGCGCGAACTCCCGCTGACCGCCCGACGATGACCCCAGCCCGCCGGGCTGCTGCACCGAGTGGGTGGCGTCGAACACGACCGGATAGCCGGTCTGCGCCATCACCGGCAGCGCGCGCATGTCGCTGACCAAGGCGTTATAGCCGAAACTCGCGCCTCGCTCGGTCAGCAGGATGCGCTCATTGCCGGTGGAGGCGACCTTCTGGGCCACGGCCGCCATGTCCCAGGGGGCCAGGAACTGCCCCTTTTTGACGTTCACCACCGCGTCGGTTCGCCCCGCCGCCAGCAGCAGATCGGTCTGACGGCAGAGGAAGGCGGGAATCTGGAGGATGTCGACCGCCTGCGCCGCCGCCTCCACCTGCCCCGCCTCATGCACGTCGGTCAGCACCGGGCATCCAAGCGTCGCCTTCACCTCCGCCAGAATCGCAAGTCCCGCGTCAATCCCGACCCCGCGCTGCCCCGCCACCGACGTCCGGTTCGCCTTGTCGAAGCTGGATTTGAATATGAAGGGCACGCCTGCGTCGCGCGCGATCCGCGCCAGCGTGTCGGCGGTGCGCAACGCGTGATCGCGGCTCTCTATCTGGCACGGGCCACTGATGAGGACGAAGGGCAGGTCGTTGCCGAACGTGACCGACCCTGTCGTGACATGCTTTGCGACGACGCTCATTTGGGTGCCTTTGCGATGCGGCGTAGCAACTGGCCGCGCCACAGGCCTTTGCCCGGATGATAATTCCAGCAGAACCAGCCGAACAGGAGGCAGGCCAGCAGCGACGGCAATGCCATCGGATCGCCATTGTCACGCATATGCCGGTAAAAGGCGAAATCTGCGCGCCAGCGGTCGCGTTCCGTGCCGCCGCCGTTGATGCCATAGGCATTGTCGTGCCGCCTGCAGCCGATGTTTCGGTTGTATTTGCGGTGGTCTATGAAATAGCAGTAGTCGCGTTCGGGTATGTTCATGGCTCGATTAGGGCGGGGGTCGTGGAAAAGTTCAAGCGTAAAGTCTTCTACCTTGGCGGTTTCGATCCCCGGGGCGTCCGTTTCTACCACCAGATGTATCGGGATCAGGCAGCACGCTTCGCGCAATTGTCTGGCGAGCCGGTGGCGGTCAGCGGGCGCCGGGCCGGACCGGCCGGTTCGGTCGTTTCGACCCACTGGAGCATCGACAATCCCCAGGCCGGGGTCGAGACGGATTATGAATTTCTCCGCTGGGAGGATCTGGTCGGCAAGGTGTGGATTCGCAATCCGCTGAAACTGGGCCTGCGCTCGATCGCCACCTATATCGGCCATGCCCGCTTCATGCAGTTCGGGCGTATGAAAAAATTGCGGCCGGGGCCGGTGCTGACCATCTGCTATCCGCCCGTTCTGGCGATCGTCATCCCGCTGTTGTTCGCTTTGCTGCCGGCGCTGCTTTTGTGGATTGTCCTGCCCCTCTGGGCGGCCGCGCTGGCCGGTGTCGGCATCAGCGCGCTGTTGTCAGGGCGCTGGCTCAACAAGCTGGTGGTGCCGTGGCTGTTGCGTTTCACCTATTATCACCACAGCCTCGCCGCCGGCGGGCCGGGGCCCGATCTGGACGCAAGGCTCGACCGGTTCGCGGAGCGGATCGTGGGGGAGATGGACGAGCCATGGGACGAAATCCTGTTCGTCACCCATAGTGCCGGTACGATATTGGGCATGTCGGTGATGCGGCGCGTGTTCGAACGCCGCGCCGGCCCGCTGCCCGATCGGTTCGCCATGGTGGGCATGGGGCAGGTGGTGCCGGTGGTGGCGCTGCGCACCGATGCGCGCTGGTATCATGCCGACCTGGCGTCGCTGGCGGACAAGGCGTTTCATTATATCGACCTGTCTTTTCCCCCGGATGGCGCGGCCTATTTCAACGTCAATCCGCTGCTGCTCTGCGCCGATGCCCATGCCGCGCGGGTCGACATGCTCTCGCCACGCTTTCACCTGTTCTATGACCCCGAAAATTATCATGGCGGCTGGTCGAACAAATATGAGGCGCATTTCGATTATCTGCGGGTGGGCGACCGCCTGTCGCCGCTGGACTTCATCAGCCTGACGGCGGGCCGCCGTTCGCTCGATCAGGCGCTGGCCGCCTTCAGGACGATCCCATGACCGATCCGCTCTTCACGCCGCCTTTCCCACAACCCACGCGCAACAAGCGCACGATGCTGCGGCGATTCTTCATCGGCTGGGACAGCTGGATCCATGTGCTGTTCGAAAAAAGCTACACGATGAAGATGGGCGAGGTGCGCGGACGTGGCCAGCTTATGTATATCGCCAACGAACTGTCGCTGGTCGATCGCATCCTGCGCGGGGGTACGGAATTCCCCAAGCATCGCGAGCTGGTGCGGAGCCTGACGCCGCTGATCGGCAACAGTGTCTTTTCCGCCAATGGGCAGGATTGGGAAAATCAGCGGGCGATGGTCAATCCCGCCTTCGCGCATACCGCGCTGACCAAATCCATGCCGCTGATGGTGGGTGCGGCCGATGCGCTGATCGATCGGCTCGACGCGGCGGATCGATCGAAGCCGGTGAATATCGACCCGATGATGACCCATGTCGCCGCCGACATCATCTTTCGCACGCTCTTCTCCCAGACGCTCGATACCGATCGCTCCTTCATCATCCATCAGGCGTTCGGCCGCTTTCAGCGCCTGTCGCATTCGGCCTCGATGCTGGACCTCTACGGCCTGCCGGGTGGCTGGTTCGCGCGGCGCTCGGTCAAGCCGGCTGAGGCGATCCGCAACGTCTTCCGCCCTGTAGTGGAAGAGCGGTTCCACGGTTTTCATGCCGGCGTGCAGGCCCCGCATAAAGATATCCTCCAGTCGCTGATCGAGGCGAAACATCCCGAGACCGGCGAGCATTTCACGCTGGCGCAGGTGATGGATCAGGTCGCGACCATCTTCCTCGCCGGGCATGAGACATCGGCCAGCACGATGACATGGGCCTATTATCTGCTCGCCGAATGCGCACATATTCAGGACCGCGCGCGGGCCGAAGTGGCGCAGGTCGCGGGCGACCAGCCGCTGACCGCCGCCATGCTCAAGGACATGCCGGTCATCCGCAACATCTTCCGCGAAACATTGCGTCTTTACCCCCCGCTCGCCTTCTTCCCCCGCGAAGTGCCTTGCCCGATGCGGATGCGCGACAAGGATCTGGAGCCGGGCGCGATGCTGGTGGTCGCGCCCTGGCTGACCCAGCGCAACAAGGATAATTGGGCCTGCCCGCACAGCTTCGATCCCGACCGGTTCGACGATCCCGCCAATGCGGACATGGCGAAGCAGGCCTGGTTCCCGTTCAGCCGGGGGCCACGCGTATGCGTCGGCGCGGGTTTCGCCCAGCAGGAGGTGATGACCGTGATCGCGACCGTGCTGCGCCGCTACCGCATGGTGGTGAAACCCGGCTGGAAGCCCGAGCCGATCAGCCGCCTCACCATCCGCCCGCGCAAGGGCATGAAGCTGATGTTCGAGAAGATCGAAAGCTGATCGGAAAGTCAGCCCTCCGGCACGACATCGACCATCGTTCGGATCGCCTGACCCGCGCCGCCCACGAACAGCCCGTCGATCGGCGTGACGTCGGCATAGTCCCGGCCCATCGCCACGAACACATGCCCCTCGCCGGTGATGACGCCGTTGGTGGGATCGAAGCCGATCCAGCCGCGCGCGGGGCCGCACCATAGCATCACCCAGGCGTGCATCGCGTCGGCCCCCACCAGCCGGGGGCGGCCCGGCGGCGGACTGGTGCGCAGATAGCCGCTGACATAGGCTGCGGGAAGGCCGGCAAGCCGCAATGCGACCACCATGACATGCGCGAAATCCTGGCAGACGCCATGCCGCGCGGCAAAGGCGTCGGCCACCGGGGTGCTCGCGTCGGTGGCGCCCGGATCATAGGCGAACTCGGCCCTGATCCGCTGCGCCAGCGCGAGTGCGGCGGCCATGATCGGCCGTGTAGGGTTCAGATCCTCACCCGTCCATTGCCCGATCGCCTCCAGCAATGGCGCGCGCGGCGAAGCGAAGAGATAGTGGGCCGGCGCGGCCGGACCCATATCGCGGTCCAGCAGGGCGGCCTGCGCCACCGCGCCGATGGTCGGATCGTCCGGCCGTGGCGTGACCGGATCGCCGCCGCTCACATCGGCGCGAAAGCGGCTTTCGATCGTCAGTTGCCGCAACGGGCTGTCGATCACCAGCCGGGCGACATGGACCGGCCAGGCGCTGGGACGCGATCGCGTCGTGACCGGCGCCGGGTCGACGCTCAGCCTGTAATCGCTGGTCTGCTGGCCGGGCCAGGATACCGGTTGCAGGCGCAGGTTGAAGCGCGCGAGCCGGACGGGCGACGCATAGCCCACGATCGTGACGTGCCGGACGTGATAGATCATGACAGCAGGTCCGCGCCGTCGCTCTTTTCCTTGCGGATCGGCAGGAAATAGCGCTGCCCGATGGCATCGGACAGCGCCAGCAGCCGCGCCTCGATTTCCGTGAGCCCCGCCATGGTCAGCGAATCGCCCGTCAGCGGCGCGAGTGTGGCGACCAGCGACCCCGACAGGCGTTGCGGCTCTTCCGGCATGCCATCGGATCGCAGCGTCGGCAGCGCCGCGATATGGTCGGCGATCCGCTGCGCCTGATAGGCGATGGCGCGCGGATTATGCGGCTCCAGCGCCACGATGTCGCGCACGGGGCCCAGCGACGGCCCGCTCAGATAGCGGTTGCGATAGCTGATCTGGCTGTCGTGGAGGTCGAGCAACACGGTCAGGTCGTCGGCCGACGCCCAGTCCGCGCCGAACAGCGCGGTCAGGCGGCAGCCATTGACCGCCCGTTCCATCCGCCGCCCCATGTCATGGAAGCGCCAGCCTTCGGTCCGGCCCATATTTTCCGCCGCGAGCCCCGACAGCGCCGAGATGCGCTCGATCATGCGCGAGGAGGCATCGAGCAGCGACTCGGTGACGCTGCCGTCGAACGGGGGCAGGGGCAGGCGCACCAGCCGCCAGAAATCCGTGGCCAGCCGGTCGCGCAGCCCCTCGCCGATATTGGCGACCACCGCCATCAGCGCGCGAACGCTGCCCGACTGCCCTGCATCGCCCAGCGCGCGGGCGCAGAGCGCGCCGGTTCTGCCGGACGTGCCGTCGACCGCGCCCCACAGCGCAAGCTGGCCGATCAGCCGCTCCATCGTCGGCGACCCGACCGCCGGGCCGAGATCGGCTTCGATCGACCCGCCCACGATCGCGCGGATCACCCGCAAGGTCGTTTCAGCGCGTTCGATATAGCGGCCGAGCCAGTAGAGATTGTCCGCCGCCTTGGCCGGCAGCATGCCGCCGACGCGGCGGATCGCGGGCGCGCCACCCGACCCGAGAAGCGATTCGCGCGGCACCGGATGGCTGTCGATGACGCACATGTCGGCGGACAGGTCGCCCTCGCCCATCAACGCCGCCCGGATATCGCCATGGGCTGCGAGTCGGGCAAAGGCGCCCGGCATGATCCGCCACGCGCCTTGCCCGTCACGCGCGACGAACACGCGCAGGGTGAAGGGCAGGGGCGTCAACTGCCCATCGACGATCGCGGGCGTGGTGGAAAGCCTAACGACCTCCTGCCCCACATAATCCATAGGACGGCGATTGATCCCCTCCGTCAGCGCTGCGCGCTGGTCCCCTGCGAGCGCCGATCCCGCCGTAAAATGCGCGTCGGAAAGACCAGCGGCGTCCTGATCGAAGGCCGATCCCACGACCAGATCGTCGATATGCGCCATGACATGATCGCGCTCGGCCGGCTGCCCGCACCACCAGGTCGCGATATTGGGCAACAGCAGGTCCGCGCCCAGCATCGCGCGGGCGAGTTGCGGCAGGAAGGCGGCAAAGGCGCGCGATTCGATGACGCCCGCGCCCGGCCAGTTGCTCAGCATCAGCCCGCCTCGCGCGCAGGCGTCGAACAGGTCGGGCACGCCGATCCGCGACTTGCCGTCGAAGGCGAGCGGATCGAGGAAGCGGCTGTCCATCCAGCGCCACAGGCCGTCGATGCGCTTCAACCCCTGAATGGTGCGCACGAACAACTGGCCGTCGGTGACGATCAGATCCTCGCCTTCGACCAGCAGCAGCCCCAGATAGCGCGCCAGATGCGCCTGTTCGGCATAGCTCTGGTTGAATCGGCCGGGCGTCAGCAGGCCGATGCGCGGCTCGCTCCGCTCGCAATCCGCCGCCAGACCGCGGCGCAATTCGCTGAAGAAGGGCGCGAGCCGCCGCGTATTCATCGCCCCCAGCAGGTCGCCGGTCGCCCGCGACAAAGCGAGCCGGTTTTCCAGCGCATAGCCGACGCCCACGGGGGTGCGGACCCGATCCGCGAGCACCCGCCACTCGCCATCGGGCCCGCGCGCGAGGTCTGCGGCGTAGAAATGCAGATGATGGCCATGCGGTGGTGGCGAACCGGTCATCACCCGCCAGTAATGCGGACTGCCGGCGATCACCGCCGCCGGCAGCCTGCCATCGCGCACCAGCGACTGGTCGCCATAAATGTCGCCGATGACGCGCTCCAGCAGGTCGGCGCGCTGGGCGAGCCCCAGTTCGATCCGCTGCCATTCCGCCGCGCCGATCAGCATGGGGATCGGGCTGAGCGGCCATGGCCGTTCCTGTTCGTCCCCGGTCAGCCGGAACGCCATGCCAAGGTCGATCGCCTGCCGCGCGACATTGTCGGCAAGGATCGCCGGGTTGCCCTGCGCCTGCGTCGACAGCCGGTCGAGCATGGCCCGCCACTGTGCGGTCAGATCAGGGTCGGCGCCGGCGAACAGGTCGCCCTTGGGCGCGCGCGCGAGATAATCGGCGCCCCAGCCGGGCGCGACCCGTCCGCCGCTCTCCTGGCCCGGCAGGACGGACGCATCGACCATGGTCAGATCGCCCGGTGCCTGAACCGCAGGTCCAGCGTCATCGGAAACTCACCGGCCGGCTCGGCTGCGGGCATGTCGACCGGGCCGGGGGTATGGCCATGATCCTGGAACCGCGCCTTGCGCCGCGCTTCAGCTTCATAACTGTTGACCGGCACATCGTCATAATTGCGCCCGCCCGGATGGGCGACATGATAGACGCAGCCGCCCAGCGACCGCCCGCTCCAGCTGTCGAGCACATCGAACGTCAGCGGCGCATCGGCCGGCAGGTTGGGGTGCAGGCAATTGGCCGGTGCCCACGCCTTGTAGCGCACGCCGCCCACGCCTTCGCCCGGCACGCCGGTCGCCGTCATGGGCACGCGCCGGCCGTTGCAGGTGACGATATGCCGCCCGTCGACAAGGCCGGTGGCGCGCACCTGCAACCGTTCGGTCGAACTGTCGACATAGCGGACCGTGCCGCCGATCGCGCCGGTTTCCCCCAGCACGTTCCACGGTTCGAGCGCGTGGCTGATTTCCAGCCCGACCCCGCCGGCATCCACCGCGCCATGCACCGGGAAGCGGAACTGTTTCTGTGCCTCGAACCAGTTGGGATCGAAATCATAGCCAGCCCCGCGCAGGTCGCTCAGCACCTCCATGAAATCGGCCCACACGAAATGCCCCAGGAAAAACCGGTCGTGCAGGGTCGTGCCCCAGCGCACGAGGCTGCCCTGCTGCGGCTCGCGCCAGAACCATGCGGTCAGCGCGCGCAGCAGCAGTTGCTGCGCGAGGCTCATCTGCGGAGCGGGCGGCATTTCGAATCCGCGAAATTCGACGAGGCCGAGCCGCCCGGTCGGCCCGTCGGGCGAAAACAGCTTGTCGATGCAGATTTCGGTGCGATGGGTGTTGCCGGTGACGTCGACCAGCAGGTTGCGGAACAGCCGGTCGACCAGCCATGGCGGCGGCAACGCGCCTTCGCCGTCACGCAACGGATTGGGAACCTGCGCCAGCGCGATCTCCAGCTCGTAAAGGCTGTCATGCCGCGCCTCGTCGATGCGCGGGGCCTGGCTGGTCGGGCCAATAAACATGCCCGAAAACAGATAGCTGAGCGAAGGGTGCCGCTGCCAGTAGAGGACGAAGCTTTTGAGCAGGTCCGGCCGACGGATAAAGGGCGAATCATTCACCGTGGCGCCGCCCAGCACCAGATGGTTGCCGCCGCCGGTGCCGACCGATCGGCCGTCGACCATGAATTTGTCGGCGGTCATCTGCGTTTCGCGCGCGGCCTCGTACACGCCCTCGGTGATCGCCACCGTTTCCGCCCAACTCTTCGCCGGCTGGATATTGACCTCGACCACGCCGGGGTCGGGCGTGACCTTGAGCAGGTTGAGGCGCGGGTCGGCCGGCGGCGTATATCCCTCGATCCGCACCGGAATCCGCGTCGCCTCCGCCACGCGCTCGACCTGCGCGATCAGTTCCAGATAATCGTCGAGCGTCTTGACCGGCGGGATGAACACCGACAGGAAATTGCCGCGCGGCTCGACCGTGACGGCGGTGCGCACCGCGCCCTCGATAAACTCCTGCTCGACACGTTCCTGATGCTCGGCCTGCGCTACCTGCGCCCGCTCCACCCGTTCGCGCGGATCGGGCTGTGCGCGATAATCGGGCAGCGGGTCGCGCGGCTCGCTCGGGTCCTGCGCATGGATATAGGGGAAGTCGGACGGGGGCACATAGGGCAGGGTGCCCAACGGCAGGCGATAACCCAGCGCAGAATCGCCCGGCACCGCGAACAGCGCCTTGCGCCGCACTTTCCAGATTTCGCTCTGCCAGCGCGGTGCGCTGACCTGGCTCTGCCAGCGCTGGATCGGCAGCACATAGCCGACCGTCTTGGACAGGCCGCCCTCGAACGCACGCACCATCCGCGCGCGCTCCTCCGGATTGTCGAATTTGGGATCGCCCGGCGCGGTATTGGCGGGCAGTTCCGCCTCCTTGACCGACCAGGCGAGCGCATCCTCATAGACCGGCTGGACGAAATCCGTCTCGACGCCCAACCCATCGGCAAAGGCGTTGAGGAAGCGTCCGGCATCCTCCGGCGTCACCGTGGCGTCGCCCGCTTCCGGCTCGCCCGCGATCAGGCTGACGTCGCGCCAGACGGGTACGCCATCGGTGCGCCAGTAGATCGAATAGCCCCAGCGGGGCAGGCTTTCGCCCGGATACCATTTGCCCTGCCCATGATGCAGCAGCGCGCCAGGCGCGAAGCGGTCGCGCAGGCGGCGGATCAGCCGGTCGGCATAGCCCGCCTTGGTCGGGCCGACCGCGTCGCCATTCCATTCCTCGGCCTGCGGATCGTCGATCGCGACGAAGGTCGGCTCGCCCCCGGTCGTCAGCCGCACATCCTGCGCGAAGAGGTCGGCGTCGACTTTCTCGCCCAGCGCGTTGAGGGCCGCCCAGCGTCCTTCCGTGAACGGCTTGGTGATCCGCACCGCTTCGGCGATGCGGCTGACGCTCATTTCGAAGTTGAAATCGACTTCGGCGGGTTCCGCCATGCCGCTGATCGGCGCGGCGGAGCGATAATGGGGCGTCGCGCAGAGCGGAATATGCCCTTCGCCCGCGAACATGCCGCTGGTCGCGTCCATCGCCACCCAGCCTGCACCGGGCAGATAGGCCTCGGCCCAGGCGTGCAGATCGACCACATCCTGCGTCACGCCCTTTGGCCCCTCGATCGGCTCGACATCGGCGACGAGCTGGATCGAATAGCCCGACACGAACCGCGCGGCGAAACCCAGCCGCCGCAGCAACTGCACCAGCAGCCAGGCCGAATCGCGGCACGATCCGATGCCGATATCCAGCGTTTCTTCGGGCGTCTGCACGCCTGTTTCCATGCGGATCACATAGCCGACCCGCTGTTGCAGCTTGCTGTTCACATCGACCAGAAAGTCGATCGTCCGGCCCCGGAACGCGGCATGCTCCGCCACCAGCGCCTCGAAGCGCGGCCCCTGCATCTCGATATCGAAATAGGCGGCGAGATCGGTCCTGATCTGCTCGTCATAGGCGAAGGGATAATTCTCCGCATAAGGCTCGACGAAGAAATCGAACGGATTGATGATGTCGAGATCGGCGAGCAGATCGACCTCGATGCTGAACCGATCGACGGGGTCGGGAAAGACGACCCGCGCCAGCCAGTTGCCATGCGGGTCCTGCTGCCAGTTGAGGAAATGGCCAGACGGCTCGATCTTCAGCGCATAATTGGGCACCTTGGTCCGGCTGTGCGGCGCGGGGCGCAGGCGGATGACCTGCGGGCCAAGCCGGATCGGGCGCGAATAACGATAGGCGGTCAGGTGGTGCAGCGCGGCTTTAAGCATGGGCCGATCAAACGCCACCGCTTGCTGCAATGCAATGACGAATTGGCCCGGGGGACGAGATTCTGTTACCCCGTTCGCCCTGAGCGAAGTCGAAGGGCACCACCGAACGCAGTGAGGTGCCCTCGTTCGCTCCGCTCACATCATACCGTCATCCCGGACTTGATCCGGGATGACGGAGTGGATGATGCCTATTCCCCCTCCAGCGCTCGCGCAAAATACACCATCTGCATCGCCTGCAACCGCGCGCCCTGTTCGATGTCCGCGTCGCCCGAATGCCCGCCGGCAGTGTCTTCGTAAAACAGGTAGGGCAGGCCATAATCCTTGAGCCGCGCCGCGAATTTGCGCGCATGTTGCGGCCCGACGCGGTCGTCCTTGGTCGTCGTCCAGACATAGGGCATGGGATATTTCACGCCCCTCTTGATGTTCGCATAGGGCGAGATCGTCTCCAGAAACGCCTTTTCCTCGGGCACGCGCACGCTGCCATATTCATCGACCCAGGATGCGCCCGCCGCGATCGCCTCGTAGCGGATCATGTCGAGCAGCGGCACCTGGATGACGACCGCATTCCACAGCTCGGGATGCTGGTTGAACGCCACCCCCATCAGCAGCCCGCCATTAGACCCGCCATAGATGCCGAATTTGGCTGGGCTGGACAGCTTGCGCGCGAAAATATCCCGCGCGACGGCCGCGAAATCATCATAGATGATCTGGCGCTTCGTCTTGCGCCCCGCCTCGTGCCAGGCCGGGCCGAACTCGCCGCCGCCCCTGATATTGGCCAGCACGAAGCTGTTGCCCCGTTCCAGCCACAGTTTGCCGGTGATCGCCGGATAGCTGGGCGTATTGGAAATCTCGAAGCCGCCATAGGCGGTCATGATCGTCGGGGTGGAGCCGTCGAGCGGAATGTCCTTTCGATGCACGATGAAATAGGGGATTTTGACCCCGTCGCTCGACACTGCCTCGAACTGCTCGACGATAAGGCCCGCCGCATCGAAGCGCGCGGGCGTGGCCTTGACCTGCCGGGGCGCGGGATCGGCGGCATCGAT
This sequence comes from Sphingobium fluminis, assembly GCF_037723805.1. Lineage (NCBI taxonomy): Bacteria > Pseudomonadati > Pseudomonadota > Alphaproteobacteria > Sphingomonadales > Sphingobiaceae > Sphingobium > Sphingobium fluminis. The sequence continues at coordinate 44,052 of NZ_JBBJUK010000007.1, read as the reverse complement.
CGCCCACAGCGTCGTCGGCGCAAGGAAGCCCGCGACGCTCAGATAGGCCGTGTCGCTGCGGTCGGTCGCCGCCACCGTGCTGATCGTCGCATTGTCGGGCAGGGTGACGGGCGTGCTGGTCCAGCCCTTATCGCCCGGCGTCAACAGGATCGCCCGCCCGCGCACATTGTCGTTGATCGTCAGGATCACGCGGCTTTTCATCGCCACCACGCCGTCGATCGACTGGCGCGCATTGGGCGTGAACAGGATAAGCGGCCTGAGCGCTTCGCCCGCCTCAAGCGCGGCCAGCGGCACGCTCGCGAGCGCCCCTTGCGCCACGGTCACTCCACCGCTCGTCCAGTCCTCGCTGGTGCGGATCAGCACCTGCCCGTCGACCATGCCGACGATGCTGCTCTTGGCGGGCAACGGCAGCTTTTTGACGCCGTCGCCCGTCACCAGCAGATGCTCAAAGCCAAAGAAGGTGACGCCGCGCTGGATGAAGGCGGCGCGATGGCCCGCCCCGTCCGACAGGATGTAGGGCGCGGACATCAGCTGGTCCTCGTGCGCTCCCCGAAAGATTTCTGTCGCCGCGCTCAGCGGCTGTCCGCGCTTCAAGCGCTTCACCACGAACGGATAGCCCGATGCCGTCGTCGTGCCCGCCCCCCAGTCGCGCGCCAGCAACAGTGTGTCCCCGTCGATCCAGGCGACATCCTGCTTCGACGTCGGAATATCGAAGCCACCGCCGACGAACCGCCCAGCGCGCAGGTCGAATTCGCGCAACGCCACCGCATCCTCGCCGCCATCGGACAGATGGACCAGAGCCAGCCGCTCCTCGGGGTCGAGCAGGCTTGCACCCTTCCACACCCACTTCCTGCCCTCCGCCTTCGACAGCGCGTCGAGATCGAGCACGGTCGTCCAGTTCGGGCTGGCGCTCGCATAGTCCGCCGCGCTGGTGAATCGCCAGATGCCCTGCGGATGGTCGGCATCGCGCCAGAAGTTGAACACCCGCCCGTCGATCAGGCTCGGCATCGCGATCCGGTCCTTCGCCGAAGCGATGGCGAGCGCCTGGGCGTGATAGCCGGCATAGCGCGGGTCGCCCTGCAGGACCTTGACCGTCGCTACATTCTCCGTCTCCACCCACTGCATCGCGCGCGGGCCGGTCCAGTCCTCCAGCCAGACGAAAGGATCGTCCGCCGGCACGGGGATGGCGGGCGGCGCACCGGCGCCGGTCAGCAGGGCAGCGGAAACCAGGGTCAATATCCTTTTCACGTGTCTGCGGTTCATGGGGGACCGATCGAACATAAGAGGCTGGACCTTGTGCCGCACCGCCCCTATCCTGTCCACATCCCCGGGGAGCCATGAGGCTGAGAGGGGCGGTGCAAATCCGCCCGACCCGCCGAACCTGATCCAGCTGACACTGGCGTAGGGAGGGAGTGGTCCGTTTGGGATTGCGCTTCCTCTCCGCCCAAGGAGAGAATCTTATGGCCGACGTTCCCGCCCGCACCGAAATGCGCGTTACGACTGGACCGATCCGTGGCTCGAAGAAGATCCACGTCGGCCCCCTGAACGTCGCGATGCGCGAAATCGCGCTGGAGCCGGGCAGCGGCGAGCCGCCGGTGCGGGTCTATGACACGTCCGGTCCCTATACCGATCCGAATGCCCGCATCGACATCATGGCGGGCCTGCCCGCGCTGCGCCGCGACTGGATCATGGGGCGCGGCGATGTCGAGGCATATGACGCGCGCGCCATCAAGCCCGAGGATAACGGCCTCAAAGGCCCCGACCGCTCCGGCGGCGTCGCGCAATTCCCGCACATGAACCGCCGCCCGCTGCGCGCGAAGGCGGGCGGCAACGTCTCCCAGATGTACTATGCCCGGCGCGGCATCATCACGCCGGAAATGGAATATGTCGCGGAGCGCGAAAATCTCGGCCGCGCGCGCCTGTCCGATTATGTCCGCGACGGCGAAAGCTTCGGCGCGTCGATCCCCGATTATGTCACCCCCGAATTCGTCCGTGACGAGGTCGCGCGCGGTCGCGCCATCATCCCCAACAATATCAACCATCCCGAATCCGAACCGATGGCGATCGGCCGCAACTTCCTCGTCAAGATCAACGCCAATATCGGCAACAGCGCGGTCGCGTCCGACGTCGCGTCCGAAGTCGACAAGCTCGTCTGGTCGATCCGCTGGGGCGCGGACACGGTCATGGACCTGTCGACCGGCCGCAACATCCACGACACCCGCGAATGGATCTTGCGCAACTCGCCCGTCCCGATCGGCACCGTGCCCATCTATCAGGCGCTCGAAAAGGTCGGCGGCGTCGCCGAGGACCTGACCTGGGACATCTTCCGCGACACGCTGATCGAACAGGCCGAACAGGGCGTCGATTATTTCACCATCCATGCGGGCGTCAGGCTGGGCTATATCCCGATGGCGGCCAAGCGCGTCACCGGCATCGTCTCGCGCGGCGGATCGATCATGGCGAAATGGTGCCTCGCCCATCACAAGGAAAGCTTCCTCTACGAGCGGTTCGACGAGATCACCGAGATCATGAAGGCCTATGACATCGCCTACAGCCTTGGCGACGGCCTGCGCCCCGGCAGCATCGCCGACGCCAATGACGAAGCGCAGTTCAGCGAACTCTACACGCTGGGCGAACTCACCCATCGCGCCTGGAAACAGGATGTGCAGGTGATGATCGAAGGCCCGGGCCATGTGCCGATGCATAAGATCAAGCAGAATATGGAAAAGCAGCTCGAAGTCTGCGGCGAAGCGCCCTTCTACACGCTGGGGCCGCTCACCACCGACATCGCACCGGGATACGATCATATCACGAGCGGCATCGGCGCCGCGATGATCGGCTGGTACGGCACGGCGATGCTTTGCTACGTCACGCCCAAGGAGCATCTGGGCCTCCCCGACCGCGACGATGTGAAGGTCGGCGTCGTCACCTACAAGCTCGCCGCCCACGCCGCCGACCTCGCCAAGGGCCACCCGGCGGCGCAGGTCCGCGACAATGCCCTGTCAAAGGCACGCTTCGAATTCCGCTGGCGCGACCAGTTCAACCTGTCGCTCGACCCCGACACGGCGGAAGAATTCCACGACCAGACGCTTCCGGCAGAAGGCGCGAAAACCGCCCATTTCTGCTCGATGTGCGGCCCCAAATTCTGCTCGATGCAGATCAGTCAGGAAGTCCGCGACTTCGCCACTAAGCAGAATCAGGGCGTTGAAGGGTTTATCGCGACCGGTCCCACGGGCGCGGAAACCGCCGCCGCCAGCAAGGCCGCCGCGCTCAAGGGCATGGAAGAAATGAGCGCCATGTTCAAGGCGAAGGGGTCAGAGCTGTATATGGGCGCTGGGGGTAGGCAGCATGATTGAGGGCAAGCCTTGGACGCAGAAGCGGCTCACGCGATAGATGGTTGGCATCACTGCAAGGATGATCGCTGATGCCAACCATCTTTCGCCTCAATGGCTACCGATTCTATTTTTACAGCCACGAACCCAACGAGCCGCCGCATGTCCATATCGACAAGGGCAGCGCATCCCTGAAGGTCTGGCTTGATCCGGTCGCGCACGCCAAGAACACCGGCTTTCGTCGTTCCGAAATCAATGGCATAATCGCCATGGTCGCGGAGCATCGCAGCCGGCTGTTGGAGGCGTGGCATGAATATTTCGGCTAGGGTCACAGACGAGCGCGTCGCCGATGTCCGCTGCGACGACGACAGTCTGATCGTCGACCTGATGGACGGCCGCACGATCTCGGTGCCGCTCGCTTGGTATCCACGCCTCGCCAGCGCCACGCTAGCCGAGCGCGCCGTGTGGGAAGTGGCGGGCGGCGGCTACGGGATTCATTGGCCCGAGATCGACGAAGATTTGAGTACCGAAGGATTACTCAGGGGTGCGCCTGCGCCGAAACAGGCATAGGCGGAACCATGTTCGGCTTCAGGAACAAGCCTCCTACCGCTGCACAATTGTTGCGAGACGGAAGCTGGCGCTGTGATAGCTGTGATGCAGTCCATGGCTGGCCTTTCGACCTTGCCGCGCGCGCGCCCGACCCTTGGCCCCATGGGCAAGAATATCAGCCCAATGGCGCGCTTCGTATGGACGGTAATTTCCTTTCGGAAGATTTCTGCGTCCTCGATGGGAAATACTTCATGATCCGTGCTGTGTTGACCCTACCCGTCCAAGGTTTGGATGAGCCTTTCGGATTTGGCTGCTGGTCAACCTTATCGCGGGATAATTTCGACAAATATCTTGAAGAATTTGACGGCGGTTGCGAGGCTGATGAAACATTATTAAGCGGATGTTTGTGCAACCGCTTGGCCGACTATGTTGGAACCGATCCTCTCGCCATATGGGTCCAACGCAGGCCCAATCGGCAACGGCCATTGCTTTGGGTGATGGATGACGATCACCCGCTGGCGATTGCGCAGGAAGAGGGCATCAGCGCGGACCGCATGCTGGAAATCTTCGATACTTATGGGCATGGGCCAAAGCGATAGAATTAAGCAGATTGCGATCTGCCAATAGCCTCCCGCCGCTACCCCATCCGCCACGCCAATCCCGCATGATCGTCGGTCAGCGCGCTGCCCGGCAGGCGCGGATCGTCCAGCGTCGCGATCCGCCCTTCCAATGTCGTGATGATCCGCCGGGCACGGCGCGGCAGAATGCTGACGTCGCGTGATCAGATATGCCGAACCGGGTTCATCGCCTTGTGCAGCAAGCGCACGATCAAAATCCTTTCCCGTTCGACGCGGTAAAACAGCCGATGTTCGCCAACCGGTAAGCTGCGCAACCCTGTCGCCAAATCCGTCTGTGTCGCCCCGATCTCGGGATATGCCAGCACCCGGCGAAATGCCTCCTCGATCGCATCAAAATACAGGATCGCCCGCGCCAACCCGAAATGCTCGACGCTATAGTCTCGGATATCATCGAGATCGGCCTGCGCCCTGCGGCTTAGCTCAAGCCGCATCCGCACTCCGCAACTGTGCGCGCACCTCATCCAGATAATCGAACGGGTCGCGATCGCTCACCCCGGACGCCAGACCCTCGTCGATCGCCGCCTGCAACCGCGCCAGCTTCTCCGCATGATCCTGATCGCGCCGCATCAGGTCACGCACATAGTCGCTGGTGCTGCTGTATCGGCCCTCGGCCACGCGCGTTTCGGCCCAGCTTTTCAGGGCGTCGGGAAGGGAGATGTTCATTTGAGCCATGACAGACTTTATACGATTTAGCGCTAATCCTGACAAGCGCCACCGCGCAAATCCCCTTCCAATATAGGATTTCCTCTGCTCCATACTGTCCGATGGAACAGCAGCACCCCGATCCTGAACCCGCCGACCGCACCCACTGGACCCCGGCCAAGCAACGGCTTTTCCTCACCGCCCTGCTCGACACCGGCAGCGTCGTCCATGCCGCCCGCGCCGCCGGCATGTCGCGCTCCAGCGCGCATCGCCTGCGCCGGCGGCTGGCGGGCACGCCATTCGATCGCCTTTGGGACAAGGCGCTGGCCCTCTACGCCCGGCGGCTCGCCGATCCCTTCGGTGCCGATCCCGCCGCACAGCGGTCGCAGGGGTGACGCCGCCGGGTCGCCCGCCCATCGCGTCCTGCGCGCGCGCCTGTGACCCGGTCGTTGCGGCGGCGGCGCGCGGGTGTCGCGTTTGCGGCGCACCGGCGGCGCAGATGGGCAAAAACGGGGCCGAAAGACGCGACGACGGTGTGAACTTCGGCGCAAGCGTCCGGCTCCGGCGGCGGACCCACCATTTACCCGCTCTTCATGCCCGTCATTTACAATCGGGCAACATATCGGACATTATAGGGCATCGGTTCATGCACGGCGTCATCCCCGACTCATCCAAGCAGCGTTTCCGCGACATTTATCCGCTGGTCCCCGCGCGCATGGCCCATGGCTTTGCCGATCATCCGCTGCTCACCCTCGACGCGCTCGCAGGCCTTGCGGCGCGGATGCGGCCCGATACGCTGGAGCATAATGCCGCGATCGACGTGCCGCTCGGCACGCCGACGACGAAGCTGCCCCCTAATGGCCTCACCACGCTCCAGACGATCGAACAGATCGAGACCTGCGGCTCCTGGGTGCTGCTGCGCGAGATCGAGCAGGACCCGGCCTATGCCGTGCTGATGGCCGATGTGCTGGGCGAGCTGCGCCCGATCATCGAGGCGCGCACCGGGCCGATGCACAAGCTGCGCGCCTTCATCTTCATTTCCTCGCCGCAGGCCGTGACGCAGCCCCATTTCGACCCGGAATATAATATCCTGTTCCAGGCGCATGGTGCCAAGACGATGACGCTTTTCCCGACCGCCGACGACCAGATCGTCGGCCAGCGCTTTTTCGAAAGCTATTTCGCCGGCGGCCAGCGTTATCTGCCGTGGCGCGAGGAACATGGGCAGCGCGGACAAGCGATCGCGATCGAACCGGGCGAATCGATCTTCGTGCCGCTTTTCGCCCCCCATCATGTAAAGGTGCATGAGGCGGTTTCGGTCTCGCTGTCACTGACATGGTGCAGCGCATGGAGCTTCGCCGCGATCGACGCGCACAAGTTCAACCGCCGCCTGCGTCGCCTGGGCCTGTCACCCGCCGCGCCCCGGCTTTTCCCCGCCGGCAACCGGGTCAAGGCGCTGGGCGAGCGCGCCGCCCAACGGATCGAACGGGCGGTCGGGCGGTGAGGCGCCGTGCTCAGCCCTCGGCGGCGGCCGTCGAAAGCCCCAGATCGGGCACCCCGATCGATCGCCGCCCGCCGAAATCGGTGCGCGCGACCACGACGCCCAGCTTCTCCATATACTCGATCAAGCGCCGCACCCGCCCCGGCGAACTGGTGCCATAGGCGCGTGCCAGTACGGCATCGTCGGGGCAAGGCGCGCCGGTCATCGCCGCCCGCGCGATCAGCAGGAAGGGCGCGAGCATATCCTCAGGGAGCGGCGCGGCAGCGCGCATCGCATCGTCCCAACGCGGATCGGCCGCGTCCGCCATCCCCGCCATCGCCATGGCGAGCCGCTTGCGGAAAGCCGGCAAATCGAGCGGAACGGCACGCAGTCCCTTCATCCGGCAGCGCACGGTGAAATCCTGGTACAGCGTGGCCGCGCTGGCCGGCGCGTCGCCCAGATCGGCGACGATGGCTTCAAGCACCGCGATCACCACCGGCTCGTTCTGGCCAAAGTCGAGTTCGGGCGCGGCCGGCTTCGCGCTCGGCGCGGTGGCCAGTTGTTGCATCACGTTTTCGGCTGGCACCGGCGCCGGTTCGTTGCGGAGCGGGGGAGGGGTGGCGTCCTCCTTGGCGGGCGCGAACAGCAGTTCGACGAAATCCCCGGTTGTCGTCACCGGCGGCGGCATCAGCTTGTGCGTGCCCCCGCGCGTGCCCGTCCTGACCGCGCCGATCTTCACCGCGACCGGCCGACGCGAAATCGCCGGACCCAGCCCCAGGAAGCGCCCGCGCTCCAGATCGCGGATCTGCTCCGCCTGTCGCCGTTCCATGCCGAGCAGATCGGCCGCGCGCGCCATGTCGATGTCGAGGAATGTGCGCCCCATCAGGAAATTGGACGCTTCGGCCGCGACATTCTTGGCGAGCTTGGCCAGCCGCTGCGTCGCGATCACGCCGGCCAGGCCGCGCTTGCGGCCCCGGCACATGAGGTTGGTCATCGCCGCGAGGCTGAGGCGCCGCGCTTCATCCGATACTTCGCCCGCCGAGACCGGGGCGAACATCTGCGCCTCGTCCACCACCACAAGCGCCGGATACCAATGGTCCCGCGGCGCATCGAACAGGGTCGACAGGAAGGTCGCGGCGCATTTCATCTGCGCTTCGAGTTCGAGCGATTCGAGGCTCAGCACCACCGACGCGCGATGCTCGCGGATGCGGCTCGCCATCCGAACGATGTCGCGCTCATTATAATCGCCGGCTTCGATAACGACATGGCCATGGGCATCGGCGAGCGTCACGAAATCGCCTTCGGGGTCGATCACGACCTGCTGCACCAGCGGGGCGCTTTCCTCCAGGAGGCGGCGCAACAGATGCGACTTGCCCGACCCGCTATTGCCCTGAACGAGCAATCGGGTGGCGAGCAATTCTTCCACGTCGATGGTCACGGATTTCCCCGCGCCGTCGGTGCCGATGGTGATGCTGGCTGTCACGGGAGGGTCTTTGGCCCAAGCGGCCGGTGCAGCGCAAGCGGCTTGAGACGCTCACGCGACAGGGCGCGCGATCCGTTTGCCCTTGGTCCGGCTTGTCAGGTGAAATTGCGCGCAACGGTCGCAACGATAAAGTCTGAGCGGCATCGTGGCGGCGGCGATGGCCCCATGCGCATCCTGCTCCGTGTCGAATCGCCTTTTGCGGGCGCAAATGCTCAATCTCGTCCGACGCAAAAGAGGCTCCCTTCGAAAGCCTCTCATAGAGTGCGGGACGGCCAGCAGTCCATGGCCGCCCCGAACCCTCAACCCTCGCAAGCGGGGGGTGACTGGTGAAAGGTGGGGCCGACCATCAGGCCAGCCCCGCCCTATTCAATCGATCAGAATTGGGCGATCAGAATTTCGCGACCACGCCCGCCATTGGGCGGATGGAATGGAAGTTGCCGTCGGTGTCGGCCTGAACGCGCAGGCGAATATTGCTGCTGGCGGCCGAACCCCCCATATCGGCGGGAGACAGTTCGACACCAGCGCCATAATTCATGCCATGATAGTCGCCGCTGTTAGAACCGAGTGCGTCGAAATTGACCCATCGATAGCCGACCTTGCCGAAGATCATGCTGTCCTTGCCCGCCTTGACGCCGACTCGGCCGGCCGCGCCATATTCCCAGTCGATGTCGCCCGACACGCCCTTGGCCGCATTGCCCTCGACGCCCAGGACGATGGGTCCGGCGACATCGACGTTCACGCCGGCGACGCCCTCGACCATGCGGCCCTTATAGCCCACAGGCGGGATGCCCGACTTGCTCGTCTCGCTGTCGAAATTATGGATGCCGCCAAGGACGCCGACATAGGGTTCGATCCGGCGTGTCGATCCGGCGTCGTCCTGCGCCAGGGCGGCGACGGGGATCAGAGACGCGGCAGCGACCGCTGTGAGAAGCAGTGTCTTCATGGGTTTAACCCTTACAATATGTGTGAAAGCAAAGCCGGGGTGTGGACCCACCGGCGTCCCGGAGCGGCTTTAAGCGGCTCGCGATGGATGAGGGGGTAATGGACGGGGTCTGCAGAAGGTTTCCTGAACGAAAGTGAAAAGCGCCGAAAAGAGCCAAAATGTGACGGAAAGGGCACGGTTCCTGTCGGATAGATGAACGCAGCATCTCGTTTCTGAACGGTAGATAAACGGCAACATATCGCTATTTCATTCACAACCAATTCAACCGCCGGGCGTTACGATGTCATCAGATACTCGAACAAGGAGACGGGCGATGACGTGGACTGGACAGAAGTTCCTGGCTGCGGTGGGCCTAGCAGGAGCACTCGCGCTCGGCGGCTGTGCCTATGACGACGGATATGGTTATGGCGGCGTCAGCGTCGGCACCGGCTATTATGCCGGCGGTGGCGGATATTATGATGATTATGGTTATGGCCCCGGCGGCTATGGCGGCTGGTATAACGGCTTCTATTATCCCGGCAGCGGCTATTATATCTATGATCGCGGCGGTACGCGCCGTCGCTGGGACGATGGCCAGCGCCGCTACTGGGAAGGCCGCAGGCAGGCACGAGGGAATGAAGGGCGCGGCGATGGTCGGCCCGGTAACTGGAACAATGGCCAGGGTCGCCCGCAATGGCGTGATGGCGATCGTGGTCAGTGGCAGGGCAATCGTGGTGAAAGACGTGGCGACTGGCGGGCAAATCGCGGACAATGGCAGCGTGGTGATCGCGGTGGTCAGATGGCGCCAGGTGCTGGCAACGCCATTGCGCCTCAGGCCCGCCCGCAACCTCAGCAGAATGTGAACCCCAATCCCTGGGCGGGGCGTCAGCAGGGTATGCGCAACGCTCCGTCGACACAGGATGGTGGCCGGTCCTTCAACCGGGGTGGACGCCGGGGCCGCGCCGATTAATGCGGCATGGTGTGCGGGCCGTCGCGCTGGTGGGATTGCTGATCCTTGGCGCCTGTGATGGTCGCGAGGAAAGCGCGCTCGACAATCTCGCCAACGGCGCGAATGTGGCGCAGGTCGATAACAGCCTCCGGGCGGAGGCGCAGGCGGTGATGGAGCCGCTTGCGCCGCCTGCTCCCGGTACGCCGGGCGGCCTTCCGGTTGCTCCCCCGCCTGCGGAGGACAAGATCGATCCCAAGTCGGCGCAGGGCGCGGCGCAGGTGGTGCAGGGCTATTATGGCCTGCTGGAACAGAAGCGCTATGGTGATGCGCAGGACCTGTGGTCGGACAATAGTCCAGAGGGCGCGCAGGACGATGCGCATTTCGCGTTGCGCTTTCGGGGGTTCAGTGAAATCCACGCCAATATTGGCGCACCACGCCATCCTGAAGGGGCGGCCGGATCCAGCTATGTGACCGTCCCGGTGCAGGTATACGGCCGGATCGCTGCCAATGGGTCACCCTGGTATCGTCTTCGACAAGTGGTTCTGCGGCGCGTGAACGACGTGCCGGGGGCCAGCGCGGCCGAACGGCGCTGGCACATCATATCTATCCGCCCTTATGAAGCCCTGGCCGAAGATGGTGGAGCGGCGGAGAATGGGGCGGAAACGGCCAACGCCATTTCCGCCACCGATGCGATGGTCAAGCCCCGGTGATCAGGCTACTGTCGCCTTGACGATCTTGCCGGGCGTGCGCGGCGGCTCGCCCTTGGGCAGCGCGTCGACATGCTCCATGCCCGACGTCACTTCGCCCCAGACGGTATATTGGCCGTCAAGGAAGCCAGCGTCGTCGAAACAGATGAAAAACTGGCTGTTGGCGCTATTCGGATTGGATGATCGCGCCATAGAACAAACACCGCGTACATGCGGTTCTCGGCTGAACTCGGCCTTGATGTCGGGCTTGTTGGGATGGCCGCCCATGCCGGTGCCGGTCGGATCGCCGCCCTGCGCCATGAAGCCGGGGATGACGCGGTGGAAAACCACGCCGTCATAAAAGCCTTCTTTTGCGTTCTCGACGATGCGCGCCACATGACCGGGCGCAAGATCCGGGCGCAGCTTGATGACGACATCGCCACCGCTGTCGAGGCTAAGGGTCAGGGTTTCGTCGGCCATGCAGGGTCCTCTCTTGGGCAAGCAGATATGCGGGGTTCATATAGAGGGTTGGGATCGCGATGGAAGCGCTTCCAAGCCCATTGCAATTATATTGTGCATGAGCGAAAGCATTTAAATGCTTCAGGAACCCGATAGTAGGACGCGCCATGACCGAGCGCGGCGACATGGCCGGGACGCGGCCGGATACACAGGATAGCGATACGCTGATCCCGGACGTGGCGGAATCGCGCCATGACGAGGACGATCGTCTGAAACATGGGTTCGTCTCCGCCGTGCTCGATGCGGTCGAGGATGGCGATACCGACAAGGCGCGCGATCTCGTCGCGCCGCTGCATCCCGCCGACATCGCCGATCTGCTCGAACTCACGCCCGGCGACCGGCGGGGCGCGGTGGCGGCGGCGCTGGGCGATCTGGTCGGCGCGGAAGTTCTTTCCGAGCTCAATGATTATGTCCGCGACGACCTGATCGGCGCGCTCGCGCCCGAACAGGTGGCGGGCTTTGCCGCCGAACTCGACACGGACGACGCCGTCGCCATCATCGAGGATATGGAGGAGGCCGACCAGCAGGCCGTCCTCGACGCGCTCGACCCGGCAGACCGCGCCGCGATCGAAAGTGCGCTCGGCTATCCGGAGGAATCGGCCGGCCGTCTGATGCAGCGCGATCTGGTCGCGGTGCCCGAACATATGACTGTGGGCCAGGTCATCGACTATCTGCGCGACAATCGCGACCTGACCAGCGATTTCTGGGAAATCTACGTCGTCGATGCGCTGCACAAGCCGATCGGCTATTGCCAGCTCAGCTGGATACTCACCTGCCCGCGTTCGGTCGCGATGGCGGACTTGATGAAGCGGGAACAGACGCTGATCCCGGTGGACATGGATCAGGAGGAAGTGGCGTTGCGCTTCCAGAAATATGCTCTCATCTCCGCCGCCGTGGTCGACGGTGAGGGCCGGCTGGTCGGAATGATCACGGTCGACGACGTCGTCCACATCATTTCGGAAGAAGCCGGCGAGGACATATTGCGCCTGTCGGGCGCGGGCGAAGGCGACATCAACGAGCCGATCCTGATGACGGTGCGCGCGCGCCTCATCTGGCTGATCGTCAATCTCGGCACCGCGATGCTGGCGGCGTCGGTCGTCGGCCTGTTCGAAGGAACGATCGAGAAATTTGCGCTCCTCGCTGCGCTGATGGGTATCGTTTCCGGCATGGGCGGCAATGCCGGTACGCAGACGCTGGCCGTGGTCGTGCGGGCGCTGGCGACCAACCAGCTGACCAGTTCGAATACGCTGCGCATGATCGGCCGCGAATTTCGCATCGCCGCCGCGAACGGCGCATCGCTCGGCCTGTTGATCGGCGTCGGCTCCTATATTCTCTATGGTCGTGCCGACCTGTCGATCGTGTTCGCCTGCGCCATTCTCATCAACAATATGGTGGCGGGGCTGGCGGGCGTGCTGATCCCGATCACGCTCGAACGCAGCAATGTCGATCCGGCGGTTTCGTCCGCGGTGTTCGTGACGATGATGACCGACTGTTGCGGTTTCTTCAGCTTTCTTGGTCTTGCCACCCTGTTCCTGCGCTGAGATAAAGCTGCGGTCGATTGAACCGCGGCCCTTCTCTGCCCAGATAGGTGCATGATGCCGCTGCACATGACCAAGATCGCGTTCCAGAGCGAAAGCCCCGCCACATTGCGCGCTTGGCTGGAAAGCCATGATGGCGAAGCGCGCCTCACCACCCGCTATCTGCCCAAGCGTGTCGCGGAGATGGCGGGTGGTTCACTGTACTGGATTCATGGCCACCGCCTCGTCGGTCGCAGCCCGATCCTCGGTTTCGCCGAGACGGGGCAGGGCCGTCAATGGATCAGGCTGGAACCCGTCCTGATACCCGTCCGCGCCAAGGCCAAGCGCGCCCATCAGGGATGGCGCTATCTCGAAGACGCTGACGCGCCGGCGGATCTTGGCGATGGCGAGGCGGACGACACTGACGCGATGCCGCCGCGCCTGCTTGGCGAACTGGCGAAACTTGGGCTGGTCTAGCTGCTAGGATTGCGGGGCGGGCGGTGCCTTGTTCCTTTGGGCGGCCGCCTCGACCTCTGCTGCCTTGAGCAGGCGCAGCACATTGCCCGACCAGATTTTGCCGATTTCCGTCTCCGAATAGCCGGCTTTCACCAGGGCCTCGGTAATGCGGGGAATTTTGGTCACATCCTCCAGCCCCCGAACGCCCCCGCCACCATCCCAGTCGAGACCGATGCCGACATGGTCAGGGCCAACCAGCTTGAGCGCATGGAACAGGTGCGCGAGAAAATCGTCGAATGTCGGCGGATCGATCTCCGGATAGAGCGTGTCGATCTCGTGACGCTTCCTTAAAAACGCGGCTCGCGCCTCGACGCTGACCTTGGCGCCTTCGCGCATCTGGGCGAAGAGCGCCGTCATCGCCTTCTGTCGCTCGGGATTGGGCTTTGCGGCTTTGAGATAGGTGCCATAGGCGTTCATCTGGATGACACCGCCCTTGGCGGCCAACGCGCGCAAATGGGCGTCGTCGATATTGCGGGGGTGATCATACACGGCCTTGCACCCCGAATGCGTTAGCAGCACCGGCGTCTTCGACAGGGCAAGAAGATCGTCGAGCACCGCGTCGGAACTGTGCGACGCATCGGCCACAATTCCGAGCCGGTTCATCTCGACCAGCAGCTGTTTGCCGAGCGGACTGAGGCCGCCCCATTTGGCCTGTTTCGATGGATCGGTGGCGCTATCGGCGAACTGGTTGTTCGCGAAATGGGCAAAACCCGACACGCGAACGCCCATGTGGAAGAACAGGTCGATCAGGCTCACATCCTCGCCCAGCGGATAGGCGTTTTCGATCGACATATAGACGATGCGCTTGCGGGTGGCGGCGATCCCCGCCGCGTCCGATGCCTTTGTGGCGAGCGTGAAGTTCGCCGGGTCCGCCGCGACCATTGTGCGGATCGACATGCCTCGCAGGATTGCGAAGTCACGAGCCTTCTCATAGCCTTCGCGGGTCAACGGACCCTGAGTTGTGTAAATGGCGAAGAAACCGCCATCCAGCCCGCCCTTCTTCATGCGGGGCAGGTCGACCTGCGTATAGTCCACGGTCGCATCATGTTCGTCCTCGATCGACCAGCCAGGCAGATCAAGCGAGGCGGGCGTATCCAGATGCGTGTCGAGGGTAATCAGCGACTGATGCAGCTTGAGCGTCGCTTTCGACACGTCCTGAGCCTGGACCGGGATGGAGAGCGACGCCAGCAGCGCCGCCCCCAACGGAAATGGCTTCATTCAAATCTCTCCGGAAATCGTAAACTGGAAGGTCCGTGGCGATTGCGGACGGAAAAATAGCCCGTCTCCGCTGACATTGGGCATGATGAAGGATAGCACATCCTTGTCGAACACATTGTCTAGATTGAACCGCGCCTTCACGCCCTTGACCGGCCCCAGCGTGATCCCGTCGCCGATATCGACATAGGCGCTGAAGATCGTGAAGCCCGGCACGCTCGAACTGGGCGAGTTGGCCAGCGTAGCCCAGCGGCTGCTGGTATATTTGCCGCTGAAATTGGCCACCAGCCAGCTTGCCGGTTCGATGGTGACGCCGCCATTGACGATCCACTTCGCGCTATCGGGCAGATATTTGCCGGCCAGCAATGTGCCGTTGGGTAGATTGTCCTTGAACTTGGCATTATTATAAGTCGCGTTGAGGTTGAAATAGGCAAGGCCGTTGAGGAAGGCCGGCTTGTAGGTGCCGGTGAATTCCGCGCCATAGGCCATTACCCGGCCGACATTGGTATAGACGTTTTCGGGCACGTTGCTCCCGACCAGCGGGATCGATGTCTGTGCGATCCGGTTGTCGAATTTGGTGTAGTAAAGCGCGAGCGCGCCATAGAATTCGGACTGGTTGGTCCGGACACCCAGTTCGAAATTGCGTGATTTTTCTGCCCTTGGTGCGGGCGCGAGCACACCTGTGGACGGGACAACCGAGAAAATATCGTCCAATCCCTTGGGCAACGCCATATTTTCGGCGAATGACGCAAAGAGCTGTGTTCGTCCGTCCAGCTTGTAGATGAAGCCCGCCATGGGCAGGAAGCCGTCATTATAATGGGCCGTCGCGCCATGCTGGCCACGGCCGCCGACGAAAATGGGCGCCTGTGCCGTGCCGATATTGCGAGAATAATCGTCGAAATCGCGATAGCCGAAATAATGATAGTCGAGGAACAGCGACTTGAAGCCGAGATCGACGATCAGGCGGTCGTCGAGCAGTTTGACCGTATCTTTCAGGAACAACTGGGTGGTGTCGCGCTTGCTCCGATAATCGCGCCGCAGGAAGACGAGGGAATTGAGGTCAGCGGGACTGGCCGGCGACCCATCAGTGGTGTTGTAACGCGCCTGGGTGCGATGATATTTGTCCTGTTCCGCCCATAGCCCGGCTTCTACCGCATGGTCACCCAGCTCCCAGTGAAACTTGGTGGTAAGGCCGTAGCGATCGCCGCCGACGCCCGACCGCCCGAACTGGGTGCCGCGCGGCGCATTGACCGGCAGCCCTATCGCCCTCTGTTCGGTATAATTGAGCAGGCTGTTGGTATAGCTGTCGGGCGACACGCCATAGCCGCCCTTGTCTTCCCAATAAGCAGTGCTTTCCACCCATGCGCCATCAGCGATGCCCAGATGGACGGTGGCGCCATACAGCTTGTCCTTTCGCACGTTGATCGCCAGATTATAGCTGTTGATATAGGCTAGGCTGGAATAGGCGACCCCCGGTGCGATGGGCGCGAATCCCGGCGTCGTGTTGGGCGGTGCGATAATATAGCCGATATTGCGCCCGGTCCCGCCGAGGCCGTTGTAAGATGGTGTGCTTGAAAAATATTGCGCGCGGCCAAGGCCCGGCGAATCATAATCGAAGAAATCGTTCGATACGAATTTGAATCGCGCCCAGCTGTCGCCGCCCAGGTCGGCATGAACCTGTGCTTCCCAATGTTCCCGATCGACCGAACCCACGCCCCGCCACAGATCGGTGTCGAGCTTGGTGCGGCTGACATAAGCCTTGAACGGCCCAACCTGGCCCGTGCTGAAACGGATGAAAGTGCGCTTGAGATCATTATCGCCAAAGCTTTGCGACACGAACAGGCCAAGATCCTCTTGCGGCGCGATCGAGTTGTACGAGATGATGGGACCCAGCGAGGAATAGCTCGGCAGACCTACGTCGCCCGCGCCGACCGATGCCTCGACGCGCCCTAGATTTTCATTATCGACATAGCGGAACACCGGGCTGCCGCCGAAGGCGTCGCTGCGCCCGGTCGGGATGCCATCGATGATGAAGCCGATCTGGTCGAGATTGAAGGCGCGCACCTGCACGCTGTTGCCGAATTCATAAAGGCCGAGCGGGCCGTCGGTCTGGACGTTGAAGCCGGGCAACTGCTCCAGCATCTTGAGGCCCGAAATGCCGGATGGCGCTGACAACAATGCTTCGCGTGTGATGCCGACAGTATTTGTCACCCTGTCCTGACCGATCGCTTCGGATGATACGGAAATGCGTCGGCCGGTCACCAGGATTTCGCCCTGTTCTTCTGGTGCGGGAGCGGCGTCCTGCGCAGTTGCCGGCAGACTGACAAGCGCGGAACAACTCATCAACAATGCGAGCATGGTCCGGCGGGCGCGCTTCGAGCTGAAACCAATGTGATGAGATATCTTCGTCATGGCAAACCCCCTGTCTGGTCCGCCCTTCAGACCGGCCGATTGCTTCAGCCGAACATTCCCCCCGATCACTCGCATAATAGCCTAGGCGCGCGAGCATCATTGAAACTTGTAAGAGTTTCTATTTAAAACGCACAAGCATGAGGAACCCGCCATCGGGCGCGCAGATTGTTTCGCATCCGGCAGATATAGGGCGGCAGGCACCGCCTACGCGGACAGCGTTTATCTGGAACTGGCCAGTTCCACGCGATCGGCCCTGAATTTGGCAGCGCGCGCCCGGGCAATCACCCGCATGCTTTGCGGCGGAACGCCAAACACCCTGATGAACGCGCGGCGCATCCGGTCGGGGCTGCCGAAACCGACCTGACGGGCGATCGCCGATGGAGCGAGTTGTGGCTCGCGGAACAGGGCGAGAGCGGCTTCCAGACGGATGCGTTCGATTGCCTTGGCCGGGGTCTGGCCGAGCGCAGTTGTAAAGGCGGGCACGAAATTGCGCGGATGCATGCCAAGATGCTCGGCCATCTGTTCGACCGACAAAGTCTGGTTCAGATTATCCCGTGCCCAATGGATCAGGCATTTGAAGCGCTCGTCGCCGGTAACGTCGGGGCTGTCGCTCGCATTGGGCCGGTGGTGGGGCAGAAATTCGCGCGCGGCGCGCTTGGCAGCGTCATGCCCCAGATCTTCCTCGATTATCCGTTGCGCGATATCCGCGCCGCCCGTCACCGATGTCGAAGTCCAGAACTTGCCATCGCGCACGATGGTTTCGTCGCCCTCCACCTGGATCGAGGGATAGAGTTCGGCCAGTTCGCCGTTCAGCGACCAGTGGGTCGTCACCCGATGCCCGGCCAGCACGCCGGAGGCGGCCAGCACGACAGTGCCGCTGGAAATAGCGACGATATGGCGGCAACGACCGCTCTGGGTTCGTACGAACTGCGCTATAGCGGGTGAGCGCTCCGCTTCGAAGCAGGCGTAGCCACCACAGATAAAGAGGATATCGAGCGGGCCGGCCTTCGAGAAGGGCGTCGATGCGACGCTGACCCCGGCCGAGGACGGGACGAGAGCGCCATCGTCCGAGAGCAGGATCGCGGCATAGACCGGGTCGCCATAACCAGCGACAGCTTCGAAGATCGAAAGCGGTCCGGCGACATGCTGAAGCTGGAAGCCCGCATGTATGACGAAGCCGATTCTGTATGTCACCACTCGTTCCTCAACATCCTCCGGAATGGCGGCCTTCCTGAACCGTCTTTTCGCCTGCGGAACTATGTCCTTCAAGCCGCGCAAAGGCAAGGCGTGCACCCGGATCGCCAGCGCCGTAGTGGTCTGTACGCCGATTTAGGACTGGATTTTTTGCCCAGTTGACCGTCGGCGTCGCTTGATCGATCCTTATGGAAATATAAAGCTGGAGATTAGGATGCGATCGAACGCAGAGCAGGCTAAGTCATGGGGCCTGTACGTCGATGATCAGGATGAATGGGCCGATTTATTCTATTATTCTATAGATGATTTGCATTCCGTTCCGGCCGAAGATCTGGATCATATTGCTATCCGGGGTTTGAGGGAGCGGTTCGAGTATCTAAAACCCAGATTGCTCATGCTCGGAAAATTGGCCGATGAGCAGGGCGTTACTGAAATTCTCGATGTCAATGATGCCGCTAAACTGCTGTTCCAGCATTCCATATATAAATCCTATCCGGTCAGCTTCGTCGAGAAATCCCAGTTCGATCGACTGACGAAATGGCTGTCCGGCTTTACGACGGCGGACTTGTCGGGCCTCAACTTCGATGGCGTCGAGACTATCGACGACTGGATCATGATGCTGGACGCGGAAACATCCGTCCGCGTGCTCCATTCGGGCGGCACATCGGGGAAACTGTCGTTCCTGCCGCGCGGCACCGCGGAAACCGACCTGATGATCCAGGGATGGCGCCTACTGCATGAAGGGGCCGGTCCCGATCTGCCGCCGATGGACGAGGTCCCGGTCATTTTCCCGGCCTACCGAACCGGTGCATTCGCTCAGCAGCGCATGTTCAACCGGATGGTGGAGACGGTTTTCGGCGGCGACCAGTCTATGCTGGTTGCCCTCAACGAGGGACGCATGAGCGCCGACGCGCTGTCGCTTGGCGGGCGGCTGCAACTCGCCGCGCAAAAAGGCGAATTGGGCGAAGTGCGTCTTTCGCCGGCGCTTATCGCGCGGCGCGACGAATATGTGCGCAGCATGACCGAAGCGCCGACCCGGATGAGCGATTTCATCGACGCCGTCGCCAAATCGCTGGCGGGACGCCCCGTGGCGATGCTGGCATGGGTTGGCCAGCTATACGACCTTGCGCAGGCGGGGCTCGACCGGGGGCTGTCGAACATCTTTGCTTCCAACAGCAACATCATGTTCGGCGGCGGCTGGAAAGGGCGCACGCCGCCGGAAAACTGGGAAGCGGTCATCACCGGATTCCTGGGCGTCGACAAAATACGCGATGGTTACGGCATGACCGAATGTATCGCCTCGGCGCGTTCGTGCGAACATGGTCATTATCATATCTATCCCTTCCAGATCCCCTTCGTGCTCGATCCGCTGACCGGCGAGCCCTATCCGCGCGAGGGTGAACAAACCGGCCGGTTCGGCGTGTTCGACCTTGGCGCCACCACCTATTGGGGCGGGTTCCTGACCGGCGACAAGGTCACGGTCTCCTACGAACCCTGCCCCTGCGGGCGCACGACGCCGATGGTGCTGGCCAACAGCATCAGCCGCTACAGCGAAGCGGAAGGCGGCGACGACAAGATCAACTGCGCCGGCGCGCCCGAGGCCCATGACAATGCCCTGGCCTTCCTGATGGCCTCGGTGGAGAACTGAGATGACGCAGTATAAGGTTCCGCTGATCATCCGCGGCAAGGTGATCGAAGATTATGAGGCGCAATTCGGCGGACGCGACGGCGCTACCGAACTCGTGACGCCGTCCGTGGGCAAATATATGTCGGAGCTTGCCCTGACCCGGCCTTCGGCAATGAGCGACCTTTACGCCATCAGCTTCGAGGAAATTCTCGACTATCTGGAACAACTCGGTACGCGGCTCCATCTCGCGGAAAACAGCTATGTGCAGGACGCTCTCGACCTGTCGTTGCGCACGTCTGGCCTTTCCGAAGGCATATTGCGCGACTGCTACGCCAATCTTCACAAAATCTTCGGAAAAGAACAATGGCGCCAGACGGTCGATCGGACCATCGGCATCGACCATGTCGAAGGATGGGTCGAACATGCGATCGGCAACGGCGGACGCGCAGCGATCCGCGCTTTTGGCGCGCGCAGTGTCCATGTGATCGCGGGCAATGTGCCACAGGTTGCCGCTATAACCATCGCTCGCAACGCGGTGACGCGCGGGGATGCCATCATCAAGACGCCGTCCAACGATCCGCTTACGGCCTCGGCCATCGCGAGGACGATGATCGACATGGCGCCCGATCATCCTATCACCCGGCATCTGAGCGTCGCCTATTGGAAGGGCGGAACGGAAACCGTGGAAGAGCGGCTGTACCGTCCCGCCAATATCGAGAAGATCATCGCCTGGGGCGGCTTCGCGTCGATCACGCATATCTCCAAATATCTGCAACCGGGCATTGACCTCATCACGCTCGACCCGAAGCTTTCCTCGACCATATTGGGGCGTGAGACCTTTGCCGATGAGGCGACGATGCGCGCCGCGGCCGCCCTGGCGGCACTCGATGTCGGCGTCTATAATCAGGAGGCCTGTTCGAACGCGCGTGTGATCTATGTCGAAAGCGGCACCGATCAGGACGGGATCGACAAGGCCAACGCCTTTGGCGCCATGCTGAACGAGGAAATCAGGGCGCTGCCCCCGCATTTCAGCGGGCCTGCGGTTCGGATGGACCCGGCACTGGAAAACGAGATGAACGCGCTGCGGCTCAGCAGCGAATGGCATAAAATCTACGGTGGCGGGCGCGAAGGCGCGGTCGTCGTGTCGCAGATGGACGAGCCGGTGGATTTCGCCAAGCTGCTCGCCAATCGCGTCGCGAACGTCGTCCCCGTCGACGATCTCGAAATCCCGGTTCGCGCCGTCACCGCCTATACCCAGACGATCGGCATCTACCCTGAATCGCTGAAGGCGCAATTACGCGATCGTCTGTCGATTCATGGCGCGCAGCGGATCGTCTCGCTCGGCGGGTCGGGCATGCCGGTATTCACCGGGCCGCAGGACGCGATCGAGCCGATGCGCCGGATGTGCAAGTGGATCATCGATGAAAGCCGCCCGGAAAGTTACCTGAAACAAGTGCTCGTCAAGGAAGATGAGGGGGAAATGGCATGAGCCACGCGCGTTCAGTCATTCTCACCGGCGCAAGCAGCGGCATGGGCAAGATCATCGCGGAGGTGCTTGCGTTGCAAGGGTTCCGGGTGTTTGCCGGCATGCGCGATGTCCACGGGCGCAATGCCGACAATGCCGCCCAATTGCTTTCGATAGACGTGCCGCACCAGATCGTCCCGGTCGAAATCGACGTCACCGATGATTATTCCGTCATGAGAGGCGTCGGTTCAATATTGGGTCAGACATCCGACATAGATATTTTGATCAATTGTGCGGGGCTGATGTCAGCTGGACCTGTCGAGGCATTTTCCACCGACCAGTTCCGCCTGATCCTCGAAACCAATGTTCTTGGACCGTTTCGCCTTTACAAGGCCGTGCTGCCCAACATGCGCGCCCGGAATTCCGGGCTCATCATCACCATCAGCTCGGTGAGTGGCCGGGTGATCGCGCCGGGCCTTGGCATCTACAACGCCAGTAAGTTTGCGGTGGAGGGCCTCGCGGAATCGCTGGGCTATGAGGTATCGGGCCTTGGGATCGACACCGTCATCGTACAGCCAGGTCCCTTCGCCACCAATTTGGGGGCCAATCAGATCGGTCCGGCGGATTCCTTGATCGTCGAGGAATATGGCGAGAACGGCCGGCTCGACAAAATATTGGGCGAGCGCCTGTGGCCGCTGCTCGAAGCGTCCAAAATCTCCCTTGATCCTCGCGATGTCGCGGATCTCGTGCTGGAGCTGATTCAGATGGAGCCGGGCAGACGCCCGATCCGGACGACGGTGGGCATGGATGCGGGCGCATCCCGAATGAACGCGTTCACCGAAGAGGTTCAGATGGATTATCTTCGAACGATCGGATTTGAAGGACTGGCGCGCACGCAGCCCTGAGGCAGGGTCGAGCATAAGCGCATGTGACGGTCGGAAAAATATCGATCGCGGCATGAATACGCTCGCTTAAAAATCATAATGTCAAAATATGGGGAGAGATTTCATGGAGAGGCGTCATTTAGCTGGAATAGGATATGCTATGATCGCGCTGATGTCGACTTCGGCATTGGCGCAGCAGCCTGGTTCTTCTTCGCCCGCAGCATCGGCTGGTACTGAAAACAGGACGGCAAATCCCGTCGGTCTGGAAGACATCGTGGTCACCGCTCAAAAGCGGAGCGAAAATCTTCAGGATGTCCCGATCGCGGTCTCGGCCGTGACGGAACAGGCTTTGACCAACGCCAATATCCGCAGCACCACAGGTTTACAGGTCGCGGTTCCCGGCCTCGTCGCCTATCAGACCGTGACGTCTTTTCAGCCCTTCATCCGCGGGGTTGGCAGCAATATATCGAGCGTCGCTTATGAAAGCCCCGTCGCGGTCTATCTGGACGGGGTATATCTTTCATCCAAATCCTCCGCGATCTTCGATCTCGGGACGATCGAGCGGATCGAGGTCATCAAGGGGCCGCAGGGCACGTTGTTCGGACGCAACGCTACGGGCGGCGCGGTCAATGTCGTGACCCGGCGACCTGGCGAGCAACTCGAATATGGCGGTGAGGTCGGCCTCGGCCGGTTCGACGAATGGGCCGCCAAAGGCCATCTCTCCGTGCCAGTCAGCGATACGCTGAAACTGGCTGTATCCGGCTCCTTCCGCAACGATGACGGCTACATCAAGGATATCTTGAGCGGTCGCACGGTGGGGAATGTCAATAATTATGCCGTCATGGCGAAACTGTTGTGGTCGCCGTCCGATCGACTGGATGTAGAGGCGACTTATCTCCGATATAAAACAGATAATAATGCCGGCGTCCTGACTCATAACAAGCGCGGCATGCATGTGGCATTCCCCGCCGGCACCATCAATGCGACGGGCGATTATCAGTCTTCCTTCGATTTCATTCCGGTCATTGGGGCCAGATCGCAGATCGGGATCGGCAAAATCAGATATGGGCTGACCGACAAGATCGATCTGGTCTCCACGACCGCCTATCAGGATGCCAAAGCGAACATCACGGTGGACGCGGACCGCACATCGGCAGCCAGACAGTTCGCTATTCAGGGTGAAAGCAGCAAGTCGATTTCCGAAGAACTCCAACTGACGTCCAGCGGCAATGATCGTCTTTCCTGGATATTGGGCCTATTCTATTACAAAAACGTCGCCAGGATCGATCCTTCGGGATTTAGTGTCGGCGTCTCCAATGGTTTTGATCCGGCGACCCTGTCGGGCTTGCCATTCGTTGCGCCCTATGTCTCGTTCACCCATGCGAGAATGCCGACCGAGGCCAAGGCCGTTTATGCACAGGCGACTTATGGCGTCACCGACCGCGACCGCGTGACCGTTGGCCTGCGTTTTAGCGAGGACCGCAAGGGGCTGCGCAATTACAACACTTATATCAATCGAACCGGGGCGGAAGTCATCGTGCCCGGCCGAAGCGCCGATACGCATAAGACGTTCAGGAAGCTGACCTGGCGCCTTGCCTTTGATCACAAGTTCAATGACGATATTCTGGGCTTCATCAGTTATAATCGCGGCTTCAAGAGCGGCGGTTATGTGCCGACGGCGATCGCGACGGCGAGCGGTCAGCCGGCCGCGCTGGAACCCGAAGTTCTCGACGCATATGAAATCGGTTTGAAAAGCGAGCTGTTCGACAGAAGGGTTCGCCTCAATCTCTCAGGCTTCTTCTATAAATATAACGATATCACGGTCCAGTTCGTGGACCCGGTCACCGTCCAGAGCCAGTTGCGCAACGCCGCCAAATCGGAAATCTACGGCATCGACAGTGACCTTACCGTGGTCGTCAATGATGCACTCAATCTGCGGGCGTCGGCGACGTATCTTCATGCCGAATACAAGAAATTCCCCAACGCCGCCGTGTTCGTGCCGGCGCCGTCCGGCGCCGCCGTGGCGATCAGCACCAACGCGTCGGGGTCTGATCTCACATTCGCGCCCAAATGGACCGTCAGTCTGGGGTTCGACTATAAGACCATCCTGCCAGGCGGCTCGTCCATCCTGCTCAGCTCATCCTATTATTATAATGACGGCTTCGACACGCAGCCACTCAGGGGACCGCTGTCGATCCCGTCCTGGTCGAATGTCACCGCGTCGGTGACGTGGCGCACGGCCAACGACAAATATTTCGTTCGGGTCTGGGGCGACAATCTCACGAACGAAAAGCGCCCCATGTATACATTTGGGAATAATTTCGGCTTTTCCGAAGTATTCGCCAAGCCGATCACCTATGGGGCGAGCATCGGCTTTAATTTCTGATCCGCCTGATGGCTGGCAGAATGATGCGACCGTTCAAAGCCACGGCGCGACCGGAAAGGTGCAGGCATGACTGAAGGCGTAAGCAACCCTGTAGCCTTTCCAGCCGCGTCTCGCCATCAGGGGGAGTTTCAGCGGGGATGGACGATCCTGATGCCTGCGATCGTCGGTTGTGCCTTTTGCATGGGCACGCTGGCCACCATTTCCATCGGGCCATTCGTAACCGCACTTGGCCGGGACATGGGGTGGAGCAGGACCGCCGTTCAGATGTCGCTGCTTTTCGGGCAGGGTTTCAGCAGCCTGGGCGTGATCGCGACCGGTCTGCTGCTGGACAGGGTCGGCGCGCGGCGGTTGGCGCTTGTCGGCCTTTTGGCAACGGCCCTTGGTCTGGCGCTGATATCCTTTGTTCAGTCGATCCTGCAATTTTATGCGATCATGGCGTTGACCGCGCTGATCGGCTCGGGCGCCAGTGCTATCACCTGGTCGCGCGCGGTCACCGCCGCGTTCGACAAGAACAGGGGGCTTGCCCTCGCCATCGTCCTGTCCGGTGCCGGCATCGCGGGCGTTTTTCTGCCCTCCTTCCTCGCCTGGGTGATCGGGGGCCATGGTTGGCGGACGGGCTATCTGGCGCTGGCCTGCCTACCTGCGCTCGTCGCCATGCCGATCGTCTTTCTTATGTTCAGGCCGGCGGAAACATCTGCGATACGGGTCCGGCCGGATAGTGGCGAGCCACATTCCCGGTCGGGACGCGCTCGAAGCGGCATGTTCTTGCAGTACAGGTTCTGGGTGCTGCTGATCTCCATTTTCTGCACCTATTGCGCGATCTCGGGCGTCATGCCGAATTTCATTCCGGCGTTGACGGATAAGGGCATGACCCTTGAGCGCGCGGCGATAGCGCAAGGCGCGTTTGGCGCGTCCCTGATCCTGGGCCGGCTCGTTGTCGGCTTCCTTGTCGATCGCTTCTGGGCCCCCGCGATTGGGGCAGTTTTTCTGACGCCGCCGGCATTGGGCTGCTTGCTCCTGACCTGGGACCCGGGCTTTTCAGCGGCGGTGACCGCAGCCTTGCTGATCGGGCTGGCGACAGGGGCCGAGCTTGACCTGTTGGCGCTCCTCACATCGCGATATTTCGCGCCGCATTTGTTTTCCAAAGTCTATTCCTGGGTCTATGCGGCCGCTGCATGCGCAGGCGCGGCGAGCCCTATGATGTTTTCGTGGCTTCGTGACCTGACAGGCAGTTATGACGCCAGCTTTTACATGACGGCCGCCCTCTTTCTGGTGGGCGGGGCGATGCTGCCCACCTTGGGGAAATATCTGGAAAAAGCAGACGACAGATAAGGGGGACCGCGACGGCCATTCGCCTCGACGGGTCGCGGACGTGGCGGATCGTCATCGACTGCTTACCGGCATGACCGGACGGCGCTGTTCTTCTGCGCTTTCAGCATTTCGATGAAGGCCGGTATGGCAGCGGCGGTCGGCATCGCCCTTCCACTGGTCGCATGGCTGCGTTTCGATCCCGCCGCGAAATCGAACGCGCCCAAAGCGCTGAGGAATCTGCTCTACGTCTTAGCGCTCGGCCCTGCGCTGGCGCATATGCTATCGGCCTGGCTCATCCATCACTTCCCGCTCGACGAGGCTGAGCACGGCAGAATTCGCCGCTCTCTCGCCGAACGGGACCGGGATGCGCCCACTTGAGGGCGAATGCTATTTGGAACGCCAGCCGCCGTCGACGCGCAGCAAGGTGCCGGTGATGAAGCTGGCCGCGTCGGAGGCCAGGAACAGGACCGGCTCGGCGATTTCCTCGGGCGCGGCGAAGCGGCCGAGCGGCGTCACCGCCTTGACCTGCTCGTCGACGCCGGCAAAGTCCATGACCTCGAATATGTTCGTCAGCACGCCGCCCGGTGCGATCGCGTTGACACGGATGCCGCGCGCCGCCACTTCGCAGGCCAGCTGGTTTACAAGGCCCGTCACGCCATATTTGGAGGCCGTATAGGCCACCCCTCCCGCGAGTCCGCCGAGACTCGCGACCGACGAGGTCATGACGATATTGCCTTTCGTCCGCGCGAGGTGCGGCAGCGCGGCGCGCGCGCCGTAAAAGCAGCCCGACAGATTGACCGAGATGTTCCGGTGCCACAATTCGTCCGACATATCTTCGCAGGGCGTCCCCATGTCGATGACGGCGGCGTTGCCGAAATAGACGTCGAGCTGTCCGAACAGGGCGATGGCGCGGTCGAACATGCCGTCGATCTGCGCGCGCTCGCTGACGTCGACCTGATGGGCCTCGGCGCTGCCCGACGCCTGCCGGATGATCTGTGCTGTTTCCTCGGCGCGATCCCGAACGATGTCGGCGACGAGCACATTGGCGCCCTCACGGGCGAAGGCCACCGCCGTAGCGCGCCCGATCCCTGAGCCGCCGCCGGTCACGATCACCGACTTCTCTTTGAACCGCTGCACCAACATCGTTCGTCTCTCCATCTTCGATTTTTAAGGCGAGGTCAGGGTTCTTCCCGAACACCGCCACAGCCCTTGAGCGTCCCCTCGCCAAAGGCGATCTGCACGCTATCGGACCAGATCGCATCGCTCATGCCGTCGCTGCACGGGCCGGCGCTGACCGTCATGGCGAAGCCTTCGCCCCGATAGCGGATGGCATTGGCATCATCCGAGCGGGTAACCGCGACATCGAGCGGCAGCCTGTCCGGGCGCTCCAGCACCGCCGTCGACCCGCGCAGCGTCACGGCCCAGAAAGGCTCGGTGCCGATGGCGCGATAATCGATCCGTGCCGGGGGTCCAGAAGCGGACCCTGACTTCAGGGCTGGCCCTCTCGGCGACGATCGAGGCGCGGGATCGACCACCGCGATCGCATTGGCCGCCTGTACTACGCCGATCTGCGCAGAGCTGATCGGCGTAGTAGCAACGGCGCGATTGGCCGGCGGGCTGCGTCCGTCCTCGTCGTCACAGCCGGCAAGGATAAGCGGCAGCAGGGCCCCCATCGTTAAACAGGCGCGCATCGCCGCCTGCCTTACACGTCGAGATTGGCGACGTTCAGCGCATTGTCCTGAATGAATTCGCGGCGTGGCTCGACGATATCGCCCATCAGCCGGGTAAAGATTTCGTCGGCAATGTCGGCTTGCTCCACCTCCACGCGCAGCATGGACCGATTTTCGGGATCGAGCGTGGTTTCCCACAATTGTTCGGCGTTCATTTCGCCCAGACCCTTATAGCGCTGGATCGCAAGGCCCTTACGCCCGGCGGCGAGTATCGCCTCCAGCAATTCGCTCGGCCGCGTGATCAGGGTCGATCCCTTGGCGGGGGCGGCGGGCAGTTCATCGTCGCCCGGATCTTCCTGCACGGCGATGGCCTTGGCCGAAACGAGGCGGCTCGGGCTGCGATAGCTCGACGCTTCCTCGGACGCCGTGCTGTGCAGCTTGCGCGCCTCGGCTGACCCCAGAAAGCCATGTTCGATGACATGATGGTCGGTAACACCGCGCCACAGCCGTTCGAAATGAAAGCCGCCACCCTCGGCGATTCGACCGGTCCATTTGCCCTCGGCGTCATGCTCGCCCATCCACACGACCGCCGCGATCAGCCGTTCGGCCTGCTGCGCCTCGGACAGTTCCGGGTCGAGCCCCCCCGTAAGGCTGAGCGCCTCGATGATCGTCGGATCATAGCGGCGCGGCACATAGCGCATCACGGCGCGCATGCGCCGGGCATGGTCGACCAGCGATTTGAGATCATTGCCGGTTCGCGGACCGCTGCCACCTTCCAGCACCATCGAATCAGCGCCATTGTCGACCAGATATTGCTCCAGCGCCGCGTCGTTCTTGAGATAAAGCTCGCTGCGCCCGCGCGTGGCCTTGTAGAGCGGCGGCTGGGCGATGAAGAGGTGCCCGGCCTCGATGATCTGCGGCATCTGGCGATAGAAAAATGTCAGCAAAAGCGTGCGGATATGCGCGCCGTCGACATCCGCGTCGGTCATGATGACGATCTTGTGATAGCGCAGCTTGTCGAGGTTGAAATCGTCGCGGATGCCGGTGCCCATCGCCTGAATCAGCGTGCCGACCTCCTTGGACGAAAGCATCTTGTCGAACCGCGCGCGTTCCACGTTCAGAATCTTGCCCTTTAGCGGCAGGATCGCCTGATTGTGGCGGTTACGGCCCTGTTTCGCCGAACCGCCGGCCGAATCGCCCTCGACCAGGAACAGTTCCGACTTGGCGGGGTCACGCTCCTGACAATCGGCGAGCTTGCCGGGCAGGCTGGCGACGTCGAGCACACCCTTGCGCCGCGTCAGTTCGCGCGCCTTTTTGGCGGCTTCTCGTGCGGCGGCTGCGTCGATAATCTTCTGCACGATCATCTTGCCGTGCGCCGGATTTTCTTCGAGCCATTCGGCCATCTTGTCCGCCATCAGGCTTTCGAGCGGCTGGCGCACCTCGCTGCTGACCAGCTTGTCCTTGGTCTGGCTGCTGAATTTCGGATCGGGCAGCTTGACCGACACGATGGCGGTCAGCCCCTCGCGCATGTCCTCTCCGGTCAGCGATACCTTCTCCTTCTTCATCGCGCCGGATTTTTCAGCGTAATTATTGAGCGTGCGGGTCAGTGCCGCGCGGAAGGCGGCCAGATGGGTGCCGCCGTCGCGCTGAGGAATGTTGTTGGTGAAACAAAGGACGTTCTCGTAATAGCTGTCGTTCCATTCCAGCGCGACGTCGATCGTCACATCGTCGCGCGTGCCCGAAATCGCGATCGGCTCCGGCATCATCGACGCCTTGTTGCGATCGAGATATTTGACGAACGCCGCGATGCCGCCTTCATAATAGAGCTCGACCGTCTTGCTTTCCTCGTGCCGCGCGTCAGTCAGGAACAGGCGGACGCCGCTGTTGAGGAAGGCCAGTTCGCGATAGCGATGCTCCAGCTTGTCGAAATCATATTCGGTCACATTCTTGAACGTCTCGGTCGAGAACATGAAGGTGACCTTCGTGCCCTTCTGACCCGCAGCAGCCGGCCCCAGCACCTTGAGCGGCGCTTGGGCGTCGCCGTTGCGAAAGCGCATCCAATGTTCCTGCCCGTCGCGCCAGATGTTGAGCTCCAGCCAGTCGGACAGCGCGTTGACCACGGACACGCCGACGCCGTGCAAGCCGCCAGACACCTTATAGGCATTGTCGTCGCTGGTATTCTCGAACTTCCCGCCCGCGTGGAGCTGGGTCATGATGACCTCGGCCGCCGACACGCCTTCCTCGCTATGGATGCCGGTCGGGATGCCGCGACCATTGTCGGTCACGCTGACCGAACCGTCGGGATTGAGGACGATGTCGATCCGGTCGCAATGGCCCGCCAGCGCCTCGTCGATCGCATTGTCGCTGACTTCGAACACCATATGATGCAGGCCCGACCCGTCGTCGGTGTCGCCGATATACATGCCGGGCCGCTTGCGCACGGCGTCCAGGCCTTTCAGCACCTTGATGCTGTCGGCGCCATATTCGTTGCTGTTGGGATTTGCTTGGCTGTCTTCGCTCATGGGCCAGCATATAGGGAATGCGCCTGCGAAACTAAAGCAAAACATGCCGGCTTCCGCCGGGGCGAGGGGAGGTCTATCAGGCAGGGATGCGCGCCATTCTCATCCCGATATTATTGCTCGCCGCCTGTTCGAGCAGCAGCGACGTGCTGGAGGAACTGCCTAACAGTTCGCTCGCAGGCGCACCGCGCGCGGATGTGCCGGAAAGCCGAATGGATGCCCCGGTCGCGCGGCCCGTCACGATCGGCGAGGACGGCGCGCGTTTCGCCGCCTGCGGAACGGTGGGCCGGGTGACGCGTGCGGGCGGAGGGGGCATCGCCTTACGTGCCGCGCCATTTGATGAGAGCGTGGAGACAGGCCGGCTTGCCGAAGGCGACCGCACCTTCGTCTGCACCCGCAGCCTCGACCAAAAATGGTTGGGCGTCGTCGTCATTCCAGCCCCCCCGGCAGCGGATAAGGCGAATAAGGATGTAGCCGGTGCCGACGCTCCCGCCACCGATTGTGGCGTATCCGGACCAGCAGATCGCAAGCAAGCCTATAGCGGGCCTTGCGCCAGCGGCTGGGTGTCGAGCGCGGCGATCCGACTGGTGTCGAACTGAGCTTTATGCCGGAGCGGCGGGTGGTCGATCGCGGATCGTGAAAAAAGGCAGGCTGTGGTGGACGATCCAGCCGATGCTCACGGCATAAAGCACGGTGCCAATGCCGACAGTACCGCCGAGCAGCCAGCCGATGCCAAGTACCGCGATCTCGATTCCGGTGCGCACCCTTTTGACCGACCAGCCGGTACGGCGACAAAAGCCGGTCATCAGGCCGTCGCGTGGCCCGGGGCCGAGGCCAGCGCCGATATAGGCGCCGCCGGCAATGCCGTTAAGGAGGATCCCGGCGATCAGCCAAGCGGCGCGCATCGCATACCCTGCTGGCGTCGGCAGGATCATCAGGCTCAGGTCCACAGCCGTGCCGATCACCACGATATTGCAAACGGTGCCGATACCCGGCCGCTGGCGCAGTGGCCACCACAGTAGCAGAACGACCGAGCCAATCAGATTGACCGTCATGCCGAAGCTCAGACCAAGGCGCGGTGCGAGCCCCTGGTGCAGCACATCCCATGGATCTAGGCCGAGGTTCGCGCGCAACAGCAGCGCCATCGCAAAGCCATAGAGGACGAGACCCCAGCTCAGTTGGAAAAGACGGCGGCGGATCATCATGAAGACCAGCAATAGTCAAAGTGGCATTTTACCAAATGGCCAATATGGGATAATTGGCTTGACTGTCACCGGCTATCGGATGCCAATATCATGTCTACATCGTCCCTCCGTCCACCCTCCCTGATCCGCCAGCTTGGCGCATGGCGTGCCACGGAAAGCCCTGAACCCGCCTATCGTCAGCTCGCTCGCGCGCTTAGGATGCTCGTGCTCGACGGGCGGGTCGCGCTCGACGTGCGCCTGCCGGGTGAACGGGAACTGGCAGCGGCGCTGGGCCTCAGCCGCACCACCATCGCCGCCGCCTTCGACCGGCTGCGCGAGGAGGGGTATCTCGAAAGCCGGCAGGGCTCTGGCAGCGTCACGCGCCTGCCGCCGGGCCGGACGGAGCCGACGATAGCAGAGCCTGACAGCCCGACCGGCGGCAATCTGTTCAACTGGACCCACGCGGCGTTGCCCGCGTCCCCCGGCGTCGCCCGCGCCTGTCAGGCGGCGGTCGAGGCGTTGCCCGCTTATCTTGGCGAGCTTGGCTATGATCCGCTCGGGCTTGCGCCGCTGCGTCGCGCGATCGCGGCGGATTTCGAGCGGCGCGGCTGTCCGACGGGCGCGGACCAGATCATGGTCACCAACGGCGCGCAGCAGGGATTTGCGCTGCTGTTGCAATGGCTGGCCGGGCCGGGCGACCGGGCGGTGATCGATCATCCGACCTATCATAATGCGATCCAGGCGTTGCAGCGCGCCCATGTCGTGCCCGTGCCGGTCGGATTGCCGCGGCAGGGCTGGGACATCGACGCGATGGATGCGGCCTTCCGCCAAACGTCCCCGCGCTTTGCCTATATCATCGCCGATTTTCATAACCCGACCGGCCGGTCGATGGACCCGGCGACGCGGCGGGCATTGGTCGCCGCCGCCATGCGCAGCCACACGCCGCTGATCATCGACGAGACGATGATGGCGATGGGGCTGGACTTCATGGCCCCGCCGCCGGTCGCCACACATGACCCTTCCGGCCGGCATGTCATCACCATGGGGTCGGCGAGCAAGCTGTTCTGGGGCGGGCTGCGGGTCGGCTGGATCCGCGCCGACCCGCAAACCATCGCTGCGCTCGGCCGGTTGCGCACGACCATGGACATGGCCAGTCCCGTGGTCGAACAGCTTGCCGTGGCGCATCTGATCGACGCCGATCAGGGGCTGGGCGCGCGCGCGGACATGCTGCGAGCGAGGCGGGATCATCTGCTTGGGCTGCTGGAGCGACATTTGCCGCATTGGCGGGTCGAATCGCCCGCCGGCGGCCTGTCACTCTGGGCTGAGCTTCCCCATGCGGAGGCCACCGCGCTCGCGGCGCTGGCAGAAAGCCATGGCGTGCGCATCGCGCCGGGGCCGCGCTTTGGCGTGAACGGCGCGTTCGAGCGATTCCTGCGTCTGCCCTTCGCCGTCCCGGAGGAGCAGATGGCAATGGGCGTCGCGCGCCTCGCCGAAGCAGACGCGCGCTTGCATGCCCGCGCGCCACGAGGTCGTGATTCGTTGGCGCTGGCGCTGGAAGCTGATCGACTGATCTGACGCAAAAAAGGGGGCCGCGCAGACTGTTCGCGCGGCCCCCTTTCGATCTTTTGTATCAGGCGGTCTTGCCGGCCTTGTAGCGGGCGATCGCTTCCAGCGTGATGCGCTTGGCGTCTTCCGCGCCGCCCCAGGTGCCGACGCGCACCCACTTCTGCTTTTCCAGATCCTTATAGTGGGTGAAGAAATGCTCGATCTGCTCCATCACGATGCCGGGCAGATCGTCCTTCTCGCTGATGTCCGCATAATAGGGGAAAGTCTTGTTGTCGGGTACGCACACCAGCTTCTCGTCGCCGCCCGCTTCGTCTTCCAGGTTCAGCACGGCGATCGGCCGCGCACGCACGACCGATCCGGGCACGAAGGGCGAACGCGCGATGACCAGCGCGTCGAGCGGATCGCCATCGGGCGACAAAGTGTGCGGCACGAAACCATAATTGGCCGGGTAGCGCATCGGCGTATGCAGGATGCGGTCGACGAACAGCGCGCCGCTGGCCTTGTCGAATTCATATTTTACCGGCTCGCCGCCGATCGGCACTTCAATGACGACGTTCAGGCTGTTCGGTGGATCGTCGCCGACCGGGATCAGTTCGATATTCATGAAAGGGCCTTCTGCTAACGTTAGGGCGCGGGGTGATTATGTTTTCGGTTTGAGCAGCCGGTCCAGGCTGCCCTCACCCTCTCCTGTCTTTTCGAGGCGCGGATAGCGCAGGCCATCCCAATAAGCGAGGGACAATATCCGGTAATATTTGTCCTGCCGGACGATGATCTGGATCGGTTTTCGAACCGTCTGCGCGGCCTTGATCGCCGCTTTGAAGCCATCGGACGAATATTCGTCGCCATTGACCGCAACGATCTTCGTGCCCGTCGCGAGGCCTGCCCTGAAAGCAGCACTGTCCCACGTAATGCCGCTGATCTCGCCGTCATTCTTGATGGTGAGCCCTATGCCGAAGCTCTGGTCCACCATCTTTTGCGCGCTTTCGGCGCTGCGCGTGATCGCGCCCGGCGTATCGCCATAGACCAGCTTGTAACCGCCAAGAGCGAAGCCGCCCTTGGGGGACTCCTTCGTCGTGGCATCGACGCGGCTCTTGAAGAAGCCGTCCCAGTCATAAGGCGCGACGCCGTTTAAGGTCCTGACGACCTCGTCGCGATTATAAACGACTTGGCCCCAATCGCCGGGATTGATCCCGAAAAAGGCGCGCGCGAAATCGTCGAGGCCCCTCTTGCCGCCGGTCTGCCGGCGAAGGATCGCGTCCGCCTCCAGCCAGATCATCAGCCCTTCATTATAATAATCCTCCGACCGCTGCCAGCTGGCCCAGCCTTTGGGCCGGCGGGCCGAGATGATCGGATCGTGGGTCGTATCCTCCATCGCGCGCCATTCGCGCCCCCTGGCGGTATCGAGCTTCGCCGCGATATGCGCATAGGCGTCGAGCGTTTCCTGCTTGGTGAACAGCCCCGATCGCGCGCCCAGCACATAGCCCCAAAATTGCGTCTGGCCTTCATAGACCCACAAAAGATTGTCCTGCATCGGCGTGCGGAAATCGGGGGTCCATAGCAGATCGGGGCGGCGGAACTTGCCGTCCCAGCTATGGGTGAATTCATGCGGCAACAGGTTGCGGTCGAGCAGCGCGTCGGCATCGCCCGGCTTTTTGAAATAGCCCGGCTCGACCTGATTTTCGGAACTGCGATGATGTTCGAGGCCGATGCCCCCCATCTCGTCGGTGATGGCGAGAAGGAAATCATAATGGTCGAAATGATAAGCGCCGAACAGCGACCCCGCTTCGGCCACCAGTTTCCTGTGCTTCTCGATCTGGTCGGGCTTTGCGTCCAGTTCGTCGGCGTCGTCGGCGACGATGTTGAGCGTGACGTTGTGACCAAGATCGACCGCCTTGTAATGGACCCCGGCGAACACCGGCGAATCCTGCAAGGCTTCATAATCGATTACGTCATAAGCGATGGTGTCGCCGGTTCGCCTGCCCCGCAGCGCGCTCGCCGCCTGCCAGCCGGCCGGGTAGGTGACGGTCGCCTGCACCGGGATCTGCCGGGTATAATAGCCCGCCGGGTAGAGCGAGACGGATTCCCACTGGATGTTGAGCATCTTGGGCGTCACCACGACCCGGCCCTGATTGGGCATGGTGGCCGACAGGAATTGGAATTGTGCCACCACCTGCTTCGCGCCCTGAGGCACGTCGATGCGGAAAGCGTAGACGTCGAGCGGATCGCGCGTCCAGGCGAGCGGCTTGCCATCGGCGGTGAAGCTGAGCCCTGCGAGCTTGTCGATCTGGCCGCGCGGGGCATGATTGCCGGGCAGCCACTGGGGCATTAGCAATGTCATCGGGCCGGCCGCCGCGACGGGGATCGTTTCGCGTACGCGAAAGATTCGCTGCATCGTGTCGGTCGCGTCCACCTCCAGCCGGATCGTGCCGCCGGGATAGGGCGCGTCGCGCGGCGCCGGGGTCGCATCGTTTATGACAGGCGCCGTCGGCCGAGCGCGGATCGCGTCCTGCGCGGCGAGCGGGCCGGTGAGCGTCGTGGAGAGGAAGAGGGCGGCAGCCAGGCTGCGGATCATGCGGGTCTCCGGTGGACGAACGGGGGAGGGACGAGGGATATGCAGCATGACGAGGCGAACCGCCGTCGTCCACCCCCTCGCGATGATCCGATCACGCGCCTGGAGAACGCTGGGGCGACCGCGCAAAAATCGCGTTTCCACGAGAGGCGATTATCGCTAATGCCCCCGACCCATGGCTAAAAACGAAACGCCGCGCCCAAAAACCCCAAATGCGGTGCGTGGTACACAGGACATGCTCGGCGGGACCAAGGATGCGTTTGCGGAACGCTTCACCCATGTCATCGCTACGTTCGACCGGGTGCGTAAGCTTTACGGCTTCCAGCGCGTCGAGGTGCCGGTGTTCGAAGCGACGGCGGTATTCGCCCGGTCGCTCGGCGAAAGCACCGACGTCGTGTCGAAGGAAATGTACACGTTCGAGGACAGGGGCGGGGATTCGATCACGCTGCGCCCGGAATTCACCGCCGGGATCGCCCGCGCCTATATTACCGAAGGCTGGCAGCAATATGCGCCGCTCAAGGTCGCGACCCACGGCCCGTTGTTCCGCTATGAACGCCCGCAAAAAGGCCGTTTTCGCCAGTTCCACCAGCTAGACGCCGAAATTATCGGTGCGGCCGAGCCGGGGGCTGACGTCGAACTGCTGGTATTCGCCGACCAGTTGCTTAAGGAATTGGGGATTGCAGATGGCGTGACGCTGACGCTCAACACGCTGGGCGACGCCGCGAGCCGGGAGGCATGGCGGGTGGCGCTGATCCGGCATTTCGAAGCGCATCGCGATCAGTTGTCGGAAGAAAGCCTCGACCGGCTGGCGCGCAATCCGATGCGCATCCTTGATAGCAAGGACCCGCGGGATCGCCCCGTGGCCGACAGCGCGCCGGGGATCGACGCCTATCTGACCGACGAGGCGCTGACATTTTTCGACAAGGTGACAGCGGGCCTGAAGGCAGCGGGCGTCGATTATCAACGTAACGACCGGCTCGTGCGTGGCCTTGATTATTATCGCCACACCGCGTTCGAATTCGTCACCGACCGGCTGGGCGCGCAGGGCACCGTGCTGGGCGGCGGGCGTTATGACGGACTGATCGAGAATCTGGGCGGGCCGGCGACGCCTGCGGTCGGCTGGGCGGCGGGGATCGAGCGGCTGGCGATGCTGGTGGATGCGCCGGAGATCGCCAAAGCAAATTTTGCCGTCATTGTTGAGTCCGACGATCTCATTTCGGCCGGTTATGACGTGGCCAGCAGGATTTGGCGATCGTCTTTATCCTGCGAGGTGACGGCGACGGGGTCACCCAAAAAACGGTGGGAGAAGGCAACGCGATTAAAGAACCCTGACATTGCGATCTCCATATCATCGGAAGTCACGGCCGATCGACCAAATCTCCGTGTCCGCTATTATGCAAAGTATCCGCAGATCGAAATGCCGTCGGACGACGTGCTGCATTCAATGTTTGGATCGCGCTATAACTTGCAGATCGAGCGCCAGCCTATAACGCTTTGGGCGGACCGGCCTGTCTGATGCCCCCTTTGGCTAATCCCGCATACCCGCCCCCGCTCGCCCTGAGCTTGTCGAAGGGCTCGGCTGAGCCGCAGGCGAAGCCACTTCGCTTCGCTCAGCAGAGGGCTTCGACTTCGCTCAGCCCGAACGGATAAGTGGACAAACCTTATGCACATCTCGCCTGAACGCATCGCGCAGATCGAGGCGCGCCGGGACGAGGTGCAGGCGTCGATGACGCGCGCCGATCTGGCGGCGGACGAGTTTGTGCGGCTGTCGAAGGAATATGCCGAAATCGAGCCGGTCGCGCGGGCGGCGCATGAGGTGCGGCGGCTGCGGCAGGAACTCGCCGCGCTCGACTATATGGCTGGCGGCGCGGATGCGGACGCCGATCCGATGATGCGCGACATGGCGCAGGAGGAAATGCAGCTCCTCAAAGGCCAGCTGCCGCTGGCCGAGCGGGCGCTGGCGCTGCAATTGCTGCCCCGCGATTCGGCCGATGCGCGCCCCGCCATGCTGGAAATCCGCGCCGGCACCGGAGGCGACGAAGCGGCGCTGTTCGCGGGCGACCTGTTCCGCATGTATCAGCGCTTCGCCGACGCGCAGGGCTGGAAGATGGACCTGATCAGCGCCAACAGCTCGGAAGCGGGTGGTTACAAGGAAGTGGTGGCCAGCATCACCGGCACGGGCGTGTTCGCCAAGCTCAAATTCGAGAGTGGCGTCCACCGGGTTCAGCGCGTGCCCGTCACCGAAAGCGGCGGTCGAATCCACACCTCGGCAGCGACCGTGGCGGTGCTGCCCGAACCCGAAGAAGTCGACGTGCACATCGCCGATGGCGACCTCAAGATCGACATCTATCGCGCATCGGGCGCTGGCGGACAGCATGTCAACACCACCGATTCGGCGGTGCGCATCACCCATTTGCCGTCGGGCCTCGTCGTCATCCAGCAGGACGAGCGGTCGCAGCACAAGAACAAGGCCAAGGCGATGCAGGTGCTGCGCGCGCGGCTTTACGAAGCCGAGCGCGAGCGCGCGCACAGCGAACAGGCCGGCGCGCGCAAGGCGATGGTCGGTTCGGGCGACCGGTCCGAGCGCATCCGCACCTATAATTTTCCGCAGGGGCGGGTCACCGACCATCGCATCAACCTGACGCTGCATCGCCTGCCCGAAATATTGGAAGGGCCGGGCCTCGCCGAAGTCATCGACGCGCTGGTGGCGGAGGATGAAGCGGCGCGGCTCGCGCAACTGGACGGGGTGGGGTGAGGGCCGCAGAGGCGCTGCGCGGGGCTGCCGCCCGTCTTGCCTCCGTCAGCGATTCGCCCCGGCTCGATGCGGAGCTGCTTCTTGCCCATGCGCTCGGCCTGCCCCGCAACGATCTGCTGTTGCGCCAGCATGACCTTGACGCCCCCCCGACCTATGATGCGTTTGTCGAGCGCCGCCTCGGCTATGAACCTGTCGCCTATATTATCGGGGCCCGTGATTTCTGGACGATCAGCCTCGCTGTCACGCCCGACGTTTTGATACCCCGGCCCGACAGCGAAACCCTGATCGAGGCGGCCGTCGCGCATTTTTTGGTGCGGTCACCCGCGACCATATTGGACCTGGGCACCGGCTCGGGCGCGCTGCTGCTGGCTGCGCTCGACCAGTGGCCGCAAGCGCGAGGCCTCGGCGTCGATATCTCCCCCGCCGCGCTCGATGTGGCCCGCGGCAATGCGGACCGGCTCGGCATGGGCGACCGGGCCGATTTCGCGCCTGGCGACTGGGGCGAGGGGATCGAGGGCTGCTTCGACCTGATGCTGATCAACCCGCCCTATATCGCACGAGACGTCCCGCTCGCTCGCGATATCCTGCGAGAACCGCATGGCGCCTTGTTCGCCGGGCTCGAGGGGTTGGACGACTATCGCCGCATAGCCCCGCAATTGCCGCGCCTCATCGCGCCCGGAGGCATGGCGGCGATCGAAATCGGGTTCGATCAGCGGGACAGCGTCTCAGCACTGCTCCATGCGCAGGGGCTGGATGTCGCGGTGCATCGCGATCTTGCCGGGCATGATCGGTGTCTGGTGGCAACGAGAAAGCTGTGATTTACGCGAGATCAAGCGAAATTTGCTTGGTTTATGCCCCGAAACCCACTACATGGCATGCAGGAGCGGCACTATATTTGGATTTGGCCTTCAGGGCCATTGATGGAAAAGCCGTTTTTCTCAGCTCCTAAAAGCCATGACGGCGCTGCTGCGCAAGCGCCTCTGGCAATGAGGGATGGCTCCTGCGAGCTTTCCCCTGCGGAGCCATATCCGGTTCGACGAGCGGGCCGGAATGGGGTGGCGACTGAACAATGTTTTCAGTGAAGTATGTCTTAGTGAACGCAAGGACCATGTCTTGATCAACAACAGGCAGGCCGGCCGTCGCAATCGCGGCCGGAATAACGGGCGCCCCAACGGTGGTACTAACCGGGGCGGCGGTGATAATGGTAACCGCATCGACAATCGCGCGCGTGGCAACGCGACCCAGCTTCTTGAAAAATACAAGAATATGGCGCGTGACGCGCAGATGGCGGGCGATCGCGTAAACGCCGAATATTATCTTCAGTTCGCCGACCATTATTTCCGTGTCCTCGCCGATAATCGCGCGCGTCAGGAAGAACAGCAGGGCCGCTATCGTCGCCCTGACGAGGGCATGGACGAAGAGAATGAGGATTTCGACGGCAATGACGATGCCGGCGAAGATAGCCGCTTCGATCCTCCGCAGCAGACGCCGCGCTACCAGGAGCGCGAATGGCAGAATGACGGCCGCGATCGCGGGAATGACCGGAGCAATGAACGCAACGGCGAGCGGAACAATGACCGGGCCAGTGATCGGGAACGCAGCGATAATCGCGGTTATGATCGCTCCGGCGGTCAATCTGCGGATCGCTCCGGCGAGCGCTCCAATGACAGGTCCGGCGAACGGCCCAATGATCGTGATCGCGGTAACGAGCGCCGTGATCGCAACCGTCGCGAGCGCCCGGTTTCGCAGTCTGTCACCCAGCAGTCCCCTGTGGAGCAGGGCGCGGTGGAACAGCCACAGGCGGCCCCGTCCGCACCCCTGCCCTCAGCGCCGACCGTCGCAGCCGAGCAATCGGCCGAAGCACCTCGTCCGCGTCGTGGCCGTCCGCCTCGTCAGCCGGCACCAGTCGATCAGGGTGAAAAGCTGAGCGAAGGTCTCGACCTCGCCGTGCTGCCGCCGTCGATCGCGCGGGCCGATAATGACAGTGAGGCCGCCGAAGCGCCGCGCAAGCGCGTCCGTCGGCCGCGTCCTACGACCGAGGCGGCCGAATAAGCCATAACGTCCAGGCCGTGTGGCAACGGCGGCACGAAAAGGGGATGGCGCTGGCGTGCCATCCCCTTTTTTCTGCCGCTTTCCAAGTGCAGCCGGATGCGGCACAAGATCGCCATGCGGGGAGAGACGATGATGATCAGAGCCGTTCGCCATTTATGCATCATCCTATGTGGCTTGCCCGCCATCACTTTCGCCCAGGCGAGCGCATCCGATCCGACGGGCGCATCGGGGCAGGGTGACGTCGCCGTCACCCTCTATAATGACATTCTGGCGCTGATGCAGGATATACGCTCGATCGCTATCCCTGCCGGTATCGCGCGCATCAAATTTCCCGACGTGTCGGCGCAGATCCGCCCCGAAACACTCTCCTTCGCCGCCGATGGCGCGGCATCGTCGAGCAGAATTTGGACTTCGACCTCTTGTCGCCCGCCAAACTGATGGAAAAGGTCATCGGCCGCACCGTCACCATCATGCGCATCAATCCCGCTACCGGCGCTGAACCGCGCGAGCAGACGCGGGTGCTGAGCGTCAATGGCGGAGCGGTTCTTTCCCTGACCAGCAAGACCGATCACGCGACGGTGGCCGATGTGACGCTGACCTATATCGCCACGGGGTTCACTGAAGCGCGAACTATGTCGGCCGCCTGTCCGCCACCGGCGACCGGATGGACCCGTTCGGCTGGATGACGGTCGCCAATAATGGTGAAATCGGGTTCCCCGGCGCGCAATTGCTGGCCGTTGCCGGGCGGTTGGATCGCCGGTCGCACTATCGCGCGCTCTCGTCGAACCCCCGATACCAGCGTTCAACCTGCAATGCTGGCCGATGGGCACGACGACAGTGACCTGTCATCGGCTCTTCCGCAATGACGCAAACTCCGGTGTCGGCCTGCCGCTGGTAGCGTCGCGCTGTTTGCGCCAGTGGGTGCTGAATCGCTGGTGCTGAGCGAATCGACGCTGGGCGACCATGCCGTCGACGAAAATGTGGAAATGGCGGCTGGCGACAGCGCGCCCGTGCGGTTCGCCGTGACACGCAAAGCCGGAACGAAACGCCGGTTTTTGCACGCGCATTTCAGTAACGCGACCTCCCGCCCCGTCGGGATCGAGGTGAAGATCGCACGGACGGACGACACGCCCGTCTCGCCCGCGCGCGGGTTGCTTCGCAAGGATGGCGACTGGCTGTGGCGGACGACCGTGCCAGCGAACGCTACGGCGACCCTCGACTATGATGCCCCGGCGGTGGACTGATCAGGCTGGCGGGAGCAACCGGGGCCGGTGGTCTTCGTCAAGCGCCACGAAAGTGAACAGCCCGCTGGTCAGGTGCACGTCCGTCATCGCCGCGCCGCGATTGGCGACCACGTCGATGCGGATCGCGATCGACGTCCGGCCGCGCCGTTCCTCATGGGCGAAGACCGACACGATGTCGCGCAGCAGGATGGGCGCGATGAAATGCATGCTCTCGACCGCGACGGTTGCGACCGGCCCCTGTGCGATCCGGTGCGCGACGATGCCCCCCGCTATATCCATCTGGCTCAAGACCCAGCCGCCGAAGATATGGCCGTTGGCGTTGATGTCGGTTGGCCCCGGCACCACGCGCAGGATGGGCACGCCGCCCCCGGATGCGCTCGTTCCGCTCGTTTCAATCGTCAATGTTCACCTCGCCTTTCAGTCTGTCGATTACCTGCTCGTCATGTCCCGTGCCGCTCGACAGGAAAACGAGCGCCATCAGGCCGGTGCCCAGCATGAAGGTGCACCATGTCCCGATGACCGTGGCGATGATCATATGCAGTGGCAGCGGTCCGGCCCACCAACGCAATGCGCCGAGCGCCAGCCCGACGCAGACGGCGCCGCCGAGCGCCATCCAGACCATCATCCGCCGAAACCGCCCCCAGGCGGTAGCCGCGATAACAGGGTCGTCGAGCGCTTGCTTGCGAGTCATCCCTTTTCTTTGGGGTGTTAAAGTGGGATCATCAAGCACCCGGACCTCATGTCCGTACGAAAAGGGAGAGTGACCATGACCGTTGCGGCGATTTTGCGGGGCAAAGGCAAGGATGTGGTTCAGGCCCGGCCCGGCGATAGCGTCCTCTCCGTGGTGAAGCTGCTGGCCGAGCATCGCATCGGCTGCGTGCCCGTGGTCGACGACGGTACGGTGGTGGGCATATTTTCCGAACGCGACCTCGTCTATCGCGTCGGCGCGGACGGGCCAGGCGTGCTCGACCGGCCGGTGAGCGAGGTCATGACTTCACCGGCGATCACGATCGACACCGAAACGCCGGTGATTTCGGGCCTGTCGCTGATGACGAAGCGGCGGATCCGCCATCTGCCGGTGGTCGTGGATGGCGCGCTGGTGGGGCTGATCTCGATCGGCGATCTCGTCAAACACCGCATCGACGGGATCGAATCGGAAGCGGCAGCTCTTCGCAACTATATCGCCACCGCCTGAGCGACATGCTGATAAGGGCCGATCAGGCCGGGGGGATTGCGGGCGGCGCTTTGCGAGTCACCAGGGTCACCAACTCCATCAGCGTACCGCGCGCGCACAGCATCAGGGCGGCGAGAAAAGCGACGCCGCCTGTCGGGACCAGTATCCCGAGCAGGATCGGCGCGGGCAAAGGCGGTAGCGCCCAATCCACCGCCAGCACGACGCCGGCCATCAAAGCCGAACAGCCAATGCCCGGTGCGGCCGCGCGGATCACGTCGCTGATCCGCAAGCCCATCGGTGCGCCCGCGAGTCGGGCGGTCACCGCCGTGAGGATGGGAAAGGCAGCTAGCCATGCCCAGGCCAGACCGATGGCGCCGAAGCGAATGCCGATTAGGAAGGCGGCCGGCATCAGGATCGCACCCACCGCAGCGATCCGCGCGGTCGTGCCGGGGCGACCGACAGCATTGCTGACCGGCGCGAACATCACCTGAAGCGTCATGAACGGCATGGCGAGCGCGAGAATCGCGACGAAGGGCGCCATGGCGAGCCATTTGACTCCGAACAATGTCTCGACCAGCGGCTCTGCCGTCACCGCCATGCCGAGATAGACCGGGCATGACATCAGCAGCAGCAGACGCACGGCCTTGCAGAACGACCAGGCGATCCGGTTCGGGTCCTTTTGCATCCGTGCATAGGCTGGGAAGGCGACGTCGTTGAGTGGCGGAATGAATTTGCTGACGAAAATCTGCGTCAGGAACAGTGCTTCGGCATAGAGGCCCAGTTCATGCGCGCCGAGCACGCGGCCACCAATGAAAATATCCGCCTGGCTCTGCACAATCCAGAAGAGCTGGCCGCCGAGCAACGAGGCGCCATAGGTCACCATGGCGCCCGTTCCCCGGAAATCGAAGCTGGGGATCGGGCGGAAGCCGGTGACGA
The DNA here is from genome assembly GCF_037723805.1 of Sphingobium fluminis. NCBI lineage: Bacteria > Pseudomonadati > Pseudomonadota > Alphaproteobacteria > Sphingomonadales > Sphingobiaceae > Sphingobium > Sphingobium fluminis. Next base: position 659 of record NZ_JBBJUK010000007.1, on the reverse strand, counting down.
TGACGTAGCCGATCGCCTTGACCCAGAAACCCGCGATCGGCGCGAACACTAATGTCCACACGCCCCAGCCTGACAGTGCCCCGACCAGCGCCGTGGCGGCTGACGCGATGGCCGCGATCAGATTGACGAGCGCCGGACGGCGAAAGTCGAGCGCCCGCCCCATGATCGCCTCGGGAATCGAGAGGAAAGGGGTGGACAAGTAGAGCAGGGCCTGAACCCGCAGCAGCGAAGCGACCATGGGTTGGTCATAATAGTCCGCGGCGATTGGCGCTATTAGCAGCTGCGCGATCGCAAGCCCGCCATTGAGCAGCAGCATGATTCCGAAAGCCTGACGCAGCCGGTGCGAATCGAGCGAGTCGGATTGCACCAGGGCGCTGACGAGACCGTAGCCGTTCAGGAAGGTAGCGAAGTTCAAAATCACCTGGGTCATGGCGAAAAGCCCGTAATCGGCAGGATCCAGCAGGCGGATCACCGCCAATGTCACGACCCAGCTGAGCATTTGTGACAGGATCTGGCTGCCCGATCGCCAGAAGATAGCGCTCCTTACGCGCGTACCGAAACCGGCGTCGTCCGCATCTGCATCCTGCAAACCCATGTTAGTCGCCTTAAATCCCGGTCCTTGCGTGGCCGTAGCCCCTTTAGCCGCTGTCTTCTCAAAA
>NZ_JBBJUK010000006.1:0-257204 GCF_037723805.1 Sphingobium fluminis | reverse complement strand
GTCAGTATAATAACCTTACCATAGCAATATGAACCCAGTACCCCGCAAGCCAACGGCCTGCGGGGATTTTCTGTGTCACGAGCTTATCGACAAGGTTCAGGCCGAAGGCCATCTCCGAACTGCATGTCGGCCTTAAGGCACGTCGCGACGAGGGAGCCATCATCCCCCTGACGTTCTTTCGACGCGGCACCCTACGGAGTACGCTCCATTTTTTAGATACACATCGTGTATCTCATATGGTATGATCGTGGAAAGGAAACCAACATGCCGACATCGCAAGCCACCGATAACCCTGTTAAGCCCGTTAATCTCAAGATGCGTGAGGATACCCGCGCCCTGATTGACCGTGCCGCCCAGATCAAGGGCCGTTCGCGGACGGAATTCATGATCGAGGCATCACGCCGCGCAGCGGAAGACGCCATTCTGGACCAGACGGTGATTTCCGTTGATGCCGACACTTATGCGCGTTTTGTTGCGATGCTGGATGCGCCGCCTCAGTCGAATGACAAATTGCGTAGGACCATGCAGACTAAGGCACCTTGGGAGCCGCAGTGAGTTTATCCGCGCCTGCACCGCTTGCCGATCACCATATTCTCGACGGTTTCGATTCCGGCGTTCCTTCTCTTGATGAATGGTTGCGCCGCCGTGCCCGTGCCAATCAGGCGTCAGGGGCTAGCCGCACATTCGTCATCTGCGAAGGCGACGATGTAGAAGGCTATTATGCGCTCTCGTCAGGCTCGATCAGTACAAAAATGGCCAGTGGCAGAATGCGCCGGAATATGCCGGAGCCTATTCCTATCGTCGTGCTGGGGCGGCTTGCTATCGGTAAAGCCTATCAAGGTAAGGGGATAGGCCGCGCTCTGGTGTGTGACGCCGCCAAGCGCGTGATTGTCGCCGGCGACGAGATCGGCTTACGCGGGATTGTCGTTCATGCGATCAATGAGGAAGCCAAAGCCTTCGACCTGGCGCTCGGCTTCCTGCAATCGCCGACCAGTGATATGACGTTGATGATCCCCATCGACGATTTGAAAGCTGCGCTGTGACAGCATGAAGGGGAGTGTTCACGGCACGACTTTTCCCATCACGAAAGCTATGCGGCAAAAAGCTCCGTTCGGAAATCAAGCGGACGGGTATCACGGCCATGATGCTCCTCAAGGATACGCCGGATTTGCCATGTGTCAGAATATCCATAGGGGGTAAGTTCTTGCATTGTTGAAGCTGATGATACGGGAACTGCCTAAAAGACTGAAAAAGCGTTGCTGAGTGGAATTGCTGGTAAAGAGGAATGGCGGTAGGCTACGGCGTCCGCCCAAGCGAAAGAGACAGGCACTCTAACACATACTCTCGATAGCTTTTGCTTATGCCGTGCTGCTGGATCGGGTGATCGAGGCCCAAAGCCCGACTCTCATCAAGCGCTATGAGGAAGAGATCGAAAAACTCGAACGGGCGAAGCTGGTTCTGGCCGAAAAAACCGCGAACTGAGGGACGGCTTTGCCCGACTGTGACGAAAGTTTTCGAACCGCTGTTGAGGTCCTCTCAAACCCTTGGAAACTATGGAGAAATGGCATTTATGAGGACAAGAACATAGTCCTCAAACTAACCCTCAATACCCATCTGGAATATGATTGGAATGAGGATGTTCGCACCCGATATATCCTTGCCGTTCAGAGTGTTAGGCGCAGATTCTAACCGAGAAAAAATTTGGCGGGCCACGCCCGATGAAGATGAGCACTACGTCTACGCTATAGCACTACGATAGAGTCGTCTCGCAAAGACTAAGGCGAAGCGCACATAGGGGGCTATCGCGGTGTAGTGCGGCGCTCGGCAGGGCACGGCAATTCACGCAGTCCGGCCAAAGGCTGATTCTGAGCCGGTTACGGACTGGCAGGTCTTGGTCGCGCGAGTGCGAAAGCAGACAGCGCTGTTATTGATAACTGCCGTTCGCAACCTCTTGCCAAAATCGTTTTGGTAAATCCTCTTGCAGCGTCGAGTTCCCTCACTAGGCTAATATGCAGGGGGACGCAGTATGGGCTTTCGGCGCGCGTGGAAAGGAGATGAGTGGCAGGCGTTCGCGCTGCAACTCGTCCAGCGCCGCCACGGCCCAGAGAATGTCCAGATCGTCCCCGACTCCGTCGGCGGCGACGCCGGTCTGGAATTCTTCACCACCAATGGCTGCCTATACCAATGCTATGCGCCGGAAGAGGTTTCGGACGTCAAGAAGGCCGCCAGCGCGATGAAGGCGAAGGCGGGCCGGGACCTTCCCAAGCTTTCCAAGAACAAGGACAAGATCGAGGCGATCCTGTCGGGCATTTCGGTCAATCGATGGATTTTGCTGTGCCCGTTCCTGGACAACAAGGATGTGGTTGCCGACGTCCGCAATCGCGGAATTGCCGTTAAGGGCCAGAGCCTCAGCTTCCTAGCCGACGACTTCGAAGCTCTGTGCCATTCACAGGAGGATTTTGCCGGCGAGATCGAACAGCTCAAAGCCTTATCGCTCGGCCCGCCCTTGAGCGTCGACATGCCGACGCCTGTGGATGTCTCGGCCGCCGGTGAGACGTCGATCGGAACGCGAATCGATGAGAAGCTCGGACGAGCTTATGGTTCGGCCGCCACGGCGCGGCAGATCGCCACGCGGCGAGATGCCTATGTGAAGGCGCATCTTTACCGCGAGAATGCGCTCGATCAGCTGCGCCAGAACCATGCGGTGCTTTGGGAGCGCGCCTATCAATCGATCGAGGCGGAAGAGACCCGGCTGATTGCCGTTGGCGCCAGTTCGACCCTCCCCGCCGAACAATTGCAGAGCAGCACCCAGAAGATCGAGGAATCGCTGGCGAAGGCGCTACCCACGCTTCAAGCCGGCGTCATCACGCAGATCGCTTTGGGGACCGTCAGCGACTGGCTGATCCGCTGCCCGCTCGATTTTCCGGAAGCGGGCTGATCGTGACGGAGATCGATCTTGCCAACCGGCGTTTCTCATTTCAGCGTCGTCCGGTCCCGGTTCCCGGCGATCTTCGCATTGCATGGCGCGTCGCACTCATCATGGCAATGCTGGGAAGCTCGCGCGCCAATCGCGCTTCCTTGGCCAAACTCCACATCATCAACGACGCCATTCGTTCGGGTCAGCAGGACAGGTTGAAGACGATCCTGTCCGGCACACATGCCGCAGTGCCGTGGAATCTGAGGGTTGAGCCGGCATTCGCCCGCGCCGTTGATTTTGTAGTTGGCGAGAAACTGGCCATCTGGACGAAGGCGACCGGCCGGGCCGCGCTTCAGCTCACCAAGACAGGCGTCGATGCAGCGGCAGCCGTGATGGGCGTCGAGGATGCACTGGTCGAGGAGCGGGCCGCCGTCGCCGAGCTGGGCAAGCTGATAACCGAGACCGGGGTCGGCGCGCTCCTGGGCGAGAAGGTGCGGGCATGATCCAGCTACGGCATCTGCGCCTGCGCTCCTTCACGGCGACGCGTGCCTTTGGCGCCGACATACCGTTCGAAGCCGGCCTCAATGTCGTCCAGGCGCCGAATACATCCGGCAAGTCGACCTGCCTGCAGGCTATCATCTATGCGCTCGGTCTGGAGCGGTCGCTTGGCCCGCAGCTTACGGTTCCGCTTCCCTATGCGATGCGTGAGCAAATCCACCAGTTCAAGGAAGATCCTTACGATCTCGTCCTGCAATCCTATGTCGAACTTGAGATCGCCAACGCGCAGGGCGAGATCGTCGTGCTCCATCGCGACGTGGTCGGCGACAAGAGCACGAAGCTGATCCAAACCTGGAACGGTCCGTCGCTGAGCTCCGAAATTCCGCGCGGCGAACAACGCGATTATTTTGTTCTGGATGGTGGCTCGGCGACGAACGAGAGCGGCTTTCACGCCTTTCTCGCGCAGTTCCTCGACTGGGATCTGCCCATCGTCGCCCGCTATGACGGAACGGAATGCCCGCTGTATCTCGAGGCGATCTTCCCGATGCTCTTCGTCGAGCAGAAGCGAGGATGGTCCTCAATCCAGGGTCCGTTCCCGACCTTCTTGCGCATCCAGGATGTTGCAAGGCGGGTCATGGAATTTCTGCTCGATTTGGAGACTGCGAAAAACCGCCGGCGGCGTGCGGAATTGCGGGCGGCGATCTCAGAGTTGCTGGGGCGCTGGTCGGACCGTCGCAAGGGCATGGAAGAAGCAGCAGCCCGCGTGGGCAGAATCAGGGGTCTTGCCGTCCAACCGAGCGCAGAGTTTGCGGCGGCGCCGACGCTTGACCTGCAGCTCTATTATCAGGGCGAATGGACCCGGCTTGCCGATGTGCTGCAGATCGCCACCGGCAGGGTGGCCGAGCTTGAGGCCAGTCAGGTCGAAACCGTCGAGCAGGCCGCGCCGGACATCCAGGCGCGCGTGACGGACCTTCGGTCACAGCTCGACGCGCTATCGGCGATCCTAGAGGCGGTCCGGGGCGAATATGGCGCCGAAACGCAGGACAATGCGGCGCTCGAAGAGCGGGTGGCCGCGCTTGAGACGGATTTGAAGCGCAATCAGGATGCACAAAAGCTGCAGCGCCTTGGCTCTGAACTTGGACGCGCGGCGTCGGAGCATGTTTGCCCGACGTGCCATCAGGGTGTCTCGAACGAATTGTTGCCGACCGTCGACAGCGTGGGAATGGCACTCGATGAGAATATCGCGTTCGTCAAATCCCAGCTCGAACTTTATCGCTCCGCTCTGCTCAACTCGCGCGAGCGATTGCAGGAGATCGCCGCGCGCTATCGGGGGTCCGAACGGGATCTCCAGGACAAGCAGCAGCAATTGCGGGTGCTTCGTCAGGAATTGACACGGCCCAGCGCCTCGCCATCTCGCGCAGCGATCGAGGAGATTGTCCGGCTCCAGGCCTTCATCGACCGTTTGGAGAGCATCGACGAGCTTGCGAACTCGCTGTTGGACGAACTCAGGGAGATCGCGTCCGAGTGGGCGCTGGCGACCAGCAATTTGCGACAGCTTCCGGCTGACGAACTCACCGTGGCCGACAAACGCAAGATCGAGCATCTGCAAACCGCCATCCGCCGTCATCTCGAGCGCTACGGCTTCCGGTCTTTTCAGCCCGGCGAGATTTCTCTGTCATACGATAATTTCCGCCCTCTCGTGCTCCGCAACGACAAGGGTGAGACGGTGGAGAAAGAGATCAATTTCGAGATGTCGGCGAGCGACGCGATCAGGCTCAAATGGGCCTATTACCTGTCCTGCATGGAGTTGATGCGCGATTTCAGCGTGAATCATCCTGGGCTGGCGATCTTCGATGAACCCGGCCAGCAGGAAGTGGAGTCGTCCAGCCTTTTCGAGTTTCTGCGTTCCGCGTCGCAGTCGGCGCAGAATGGACAACAGGTCCTTGTCTCCACATCGGAGACCTATGAAGCTGTCAGCGCGACATTAGGCGACAGTGCCAACATTGTAAGTTTCCCCGGCTTCATCCTGCAGCCGATCGGGCGTTAGTTCCGTTCGGCTTCTTTGACTTGAGACGGCTAAAGCGAAAGAAAGTTGGGGAGCGAGCGGTTGATTGAGAGCACGACAGTCGGCGCGGTCTGGCGGCGGTGGGACCCCCACTTTCACGCGCCCGGTACGCAACTGAACGATCTGTTTTCTGGGCCCGATCCTTGGGAAGATTACTTGAAAGCGCTGGAGGCCGTCACCCCAGCGCTCGAAGTGATCGGCCTCACCGACTATTACAACACCGACACTTACGCGCGTCTGAGAAAGTCAAAAGACGAAGAGGGGCGGCTGCCTAACTGCGCCACGCTGTTTCCCAACATCGAAATGCGGCTGGGCCTCGGCACCGCCGCAGGCTCGTGGGTAAATGTTCACCTGCTCGTGTCGCCGGAAGACCCCAACCACCTGAACGAACTCCATCGCATCCTGTCAAACATCACATTTAGTGCGTTGGATGACCGTTTCAGTTGCACGCCGGCTGATCTTGCCCGCCTCGGCTTCAAGGCCGACCCGACTATCCAAGACGAGGGGGCTGCCCGACGACACGGCTCAACGCAGTTCAAGGTCAGCTTCGAGCAGCTCAAAGGGATTTTTACCGAGTTTGGATGGGCGCGTGACAACATCCTCGTTGCCGTCGCGGCAGGAGCTGATGGCACATCAGGGATGAAGGATGGCGCAGACGCGACCCTGCGCCGTGAGGTCGAGAAGTTCGCCAAGGCCATATTTACGGGAAACCCGAAAGACCGGGATTTCTGGTTGGGGAAGACGCTCGCGCCGGACGAGTTCATTCGCAAGTACGGTAGCGAGAAACCCTGCCTGCACGGCAGCGACGCTCATTCGATTGAGCGGGTCGGCGAGCCGGATGGGAAGCGCTACTGCTGGCTCAAGGGTGCGCCCACCTTCGATGCGCTCCGGCAAGCCTGCATTTCGCCAGAGCGTGCCTATGTTGGGGAGACGCCGCCGAGCGGCGCACTGCCGTCGCAAGTGATTTCAACGTTCGCGATCGAAGGCGCGAGCTGGGCGGCGACGAAGAAGCTGCTGCTCAATCCCGGACTAGTTACCATTATCGGTGCCCGAGGCTCCGGCAAGACCGCGTTGGCCGAGCTGGTGGTCGCCGGTTGCGACGCCGTGCCGCTTCCGCTCGACCGTCACAAGCAATCGTTTCTCTACCGCGCCAGAGACTTCCTGACCGACGTAATAGTCGACGTAAATTGGGCGTCCGGCGAATCTGACAAGCGGACGATCGCCGACGCCACCGACGACGAGAATTTTCAGATCAAACGCGTGCAGTATTTATCTCAGCAATTTGTTGACCGGCTCTGCTCCTCCGATGGCGTTTCCGACGAACTGTTGCGTGAGGTCGAACGCGTTGTGTTCGAGTCTCACTCGGTCAGCACACGGGACGGTGCCACCGATTTCAACGAACTTCTCGACCTTCGCGCCGCGCGCCATCGTGAGGCCCGATCGCGCGACGAGGTTGCGCTCATTAATCTGTCCGAGCGCATCGGCGAGGAGATTGAGAAAACCAAAAGCATCGCCAGCATTCAAAAGCAGATTGCAGAAAAGGAGCAGAGCCTAGCTCGGCTGACCAACGAACGGGCGGCGCTCATCAAGAAAGGCGATGCCACTACCGCCGCACGACTCACGGCCGTCACGGCGGCAGCCGAGAAGGTGCGCGGCTATGTCCGTTACTTCAGCCTTCAGGAGCAGCAACTACTTACCCTCCAGGACGAGGTGAGCGACTTTCGTGCCAATCAATCACCCGAGGCGTTGCGGCGGCTGAAGGCGAAGTTCGGCACGAGCGGGTTGAAAGACAACGATTGGGATCCATTCAGCACCGATTTTGTCGGCACGGTCATCGACGTCATCGACGACCGGTTGAAAAAAGCCCGCGCTGGTTCGGCCTCGTGGAAAGGTGTGCCGCTGGCTCCCGGTGTACCGCCTGTTCCACTTGCCGCCGACATCGATCTTGAGCAGCAAACCCTCGCCACGCTCGACGCTGAAGTGGTCCGGCTTGGTCAAATAATAAATGTCGATAAGGCCACGCAGGAAAAGTTCGGGCAGCTCTCCGCTCGGATGATCGCTGAGACGGACATTCTCACCGCGCTGAAAGACCGTCTGACGGATGCCGGTGGCGCGGCCGAGAGGCGCGAGGGGTTAGTCGCCGACCGGACGGCGGCTTACAAAAGCGTGTTCGAGTCGATCATCGCTGAGGAACGAGTTCTTAACGACCTCTATTCGCCCATCAAAGGCAGGCTCGATGCATCGCCCGGAACACTGAGCAAGCTCGCGTTCTCCGTACAGCGCACTGCCGACTTGAAACAGTGGGCGTTGGCCGGTGAAGCGTTCGTGGACCTGCGCGAATCTGGCCCATTCAAAGGGAGGGGCAAGCTGTTGGAGCTTGCCGACGAACATCTTCGCAAAGCATGGGAAGAAGGTTCCGCTCAGGACGTTTCTGACGCGATGCGGGATTTTCGTACCAACCACGATCAGGTTCTTATGGCGAGTTCACGCGTCGCCAATACCGATCCTATAGCCCACCGAGCTTGGCTGAAATCCTTCGCAAAATGGCTCTATAGCACCGACCATATCTCGGTCAGATACTCGGTCGATTACGACGGGACGGACATTCGCAACCTGTCCCCTGGCACGCGCGGGATCGTTCTGTTGCTATTGTATCTTGCCCTCGACCAGTCCGATGACCGGCCACTGATTATCGACCAGCCGGAAGAAAACCTCGATCCAAAATCGATCTTCGATGAGCTGGTGCCCCTGTTCGCCGAGGCGAAGCGGCGACGACAGGTTATTATGGTCACTCACAACGCCAATCTCGTCATCAACACTGATGCCGATCAGATCATTATTGCGGAGGCCGGCACCCACGTCCCCGGTCAGATGCCGTCCATCAACTACACATCGGGTGGTCTCGATGAAGCATCGATCCGTGAGCGCGTTTGCGCAATCCTCGAAGGCGGCGAAAACGCGTTCAAATCCCGCGCACGTCGATTGCGAGTTTCGATTTAGGTTGCAGCCTTATCTGCCTCACCATTGACCGTCCGTGCCGACATAATCAGATTAGCTGCGGCGTGGAGCAGTTCCGCGAAGCCTTACAATGCTCGTGCAAGCGACAGCGCCGCCTCGACGCCACCCTCCAAAATCTGCTCTGCAGCGGCAGCATCCGTCACGGCTCGCGCGTATTGAAGCGTTCCAACCATGAGGGAAAAGATCGCCGTCGCACGTTGATGCGCGATTGCGGCGTCGGCGATTGGAATGAGCGGCGTCAAGATCGAGAGGTAGCTATTGATCCCGTCCACATAGGCCTGCCGGGTCGACACAGGCTGGCGGGAAATTTCCGGCAACAACGCCGCCGACGGGCAGCCATGAGCCGGACTATTGAGGTGCTCACGACTGAGGTAGGTCCGGATTACGCCCTCAAGGTCGTGGCCCGCCCGCAGGCTCTCTTCGACGCGATGTTGCTGCTCCCCGACAGCGTTCGACAGCACTTCGCGAACAAGCTCCTCCTTGGATTTGAAGTGGGGATAGAAGGCGCCGTTGGTCAGCCCAGCTTCGCCCATGATGCCGGCGATCCCCGCCGCGGAGATTCCGTCCTGGCGGAACCGTTTCGAGGCCACCTCAAGAATGTGTTGCCGCGTTGCCGCCTTATGTCCTTTCTCGAAACGCATCTGCTCTCTCCCTTCAATTGACTTGGCCGACCAGGAGGCCTTCGATCCGGCGCGCGAGTTCCAGGAGCGCCCGGTCATCCCGGAGAGGTCCATCAAGCTCAAGGCCAATGGGCAGGCCATTACCCGATAGCCCCATGGGAAGGCTGATGCCGGGCAGGCCCAACAAGCTGGCCACCAGCGTATGGTTGGCGAGCACTAGGTCGCTCGCCTCGCGTTCCCCGATCAGGAACTTCGCCTGCTGATCAATCAGCGGCGCCGTGCAAGGCGTCGTGGGTTGCAAAATCGCCTGGGCTCCATGTTCGGCAAAGCCCGCATCGAGGCGACGTTGGATTTCAGGTCGGCTGACGGTGAGTGCCGTTTGATAGGTTTCGGCTGACGTCGCGCCGCCGCCGTCCGGCATGACCATGTAGCGCCATGCCCCTTGCAGTTCGGGCTTCAGGTTAGCGACGACCTCTTCAAAGCTAAGCGGAACATCGTGATGCCGAAGAAACTCGGAGACTGCGCCCATAGTCTCGTGGAAAAAGATGCTCCATGTCGCGGTTTGCGACAGGGCGCCGAAGTCATCGCCGAGGTCGACTTCGGCGACGTCGGCGCCGGCACTCCGTAGCTGCATCACCACGTCACGGAAGCGCGCCTCAACATCCGGTTCAATGAGATCGAGAAACTGCCGTGGCGCGTAAACCAGCCGAACACCCTTGAGGCCGTCGGCGGTTGCAGAGTGTTCCGAACCGGGCTCGCCGGTGACGATCTGGTCGACAAGAGCGCAATCCTCGACGCTGCGGGCGATCACGCCCGTCGTATCGAGCGTATGCGAGATCGGCGCGACGCCGCCACGCGGCCATCGTCCCGTCGTTGGCTTGAAGCCAACCACACCGCATAGCGATGCGGGCACCCGGATAGATCCGATCGTATCGCCACCCAAGGACGCGGGCACGATGCCTGCCGCCACGGATGCGGCAGAGCCACTGGACGAACCGCCCGAGACGCGATCCCGAGAGACGGGATTCTTCACCTGGCCGTAGCCGGCGTTATGGCCGGTAAGCCCGAAGGACATCTCCACCAGATTGTTTTTGCCCAGCACCAGAGCGCCGGCCTCTTTGATGGCGCGGACAGCGTCGGCATCTTCCCGCGGGATGAAGCGGGCAAGAGGTTCGAGACCAAGGCTCGTCGGGAGACCCTTGGTTAGATAGCTGTCCTTGATCCCAAGCGGTACGCCCAGGAGCGGAGACGACGATCCAGCCGCCCTTGCCTTGTCTGCGTCGCGCGCGGCCGCAAGAACTTCGGCCTCATCGATGCTGATGAATGCGTTGAGATCGGCCTCCGCCCGCGCCCGCGCCAAGAGGGCGGTCGTGTAAGCCTGGGAGGTGATGTCGCCATTCCGGATCGCTCGGGCGGCGGCGGCGAGCCCGAGAGCGGCGAAGTCCGCATCCTCGGACGGTGGGGTACGGCTGGAAAGTGTCGCGGTGGCCGTGTCGGTCATGATTTCCTCGCAAGCTGGGACCTGGCATTTCGGGTAGCAAATGCCGTTAGCTCCATTACGTTCGTAATATACAATTACGATCATAATGCAATGGGTTTGACGCGGCCTTCCTAAGTGGAAGTCGCGCCGTGGTAAGAAGACGCCCCGCAGTCAATTGTGCAGAGAGGGGTCGGTCTCGGCTCAAATCCAAGAAGACCTTGGGCAGGCCTCGCCTTCAGAGATGCACGGCCTGCCGCGCCTCTTCGGGCGCGAACGCAAACCCGCTGCCATGGCTGCGGACACGCCCGGCGTGCGGGACGCCGAAGTGGGCCGGGAACATCAGGCTGTTATGTTCATCGCAATGGCCGAGCACACGCAGGCGCGATTGCACGGCCTGTTCGGGGTCCATGCAAAACCGGCTGCTCCAACCGGGCTGATAGATCTGGATCGGGTTGTGCATCACATCGCCGATGAAGAGGCCTTCATCCGAGCCGCCCAGCAGCCTGAGCAAAACCTGGCCGGGGGAGTGGCCCGGCGCCGGCTCGATCAGCAGGTTGTCGCCGAGTTGGTCGGTCATGCTCACGACCTGATCTTGCTTTGCAGCGATCACCGGTAGCACGGAGTCGGCGAAGACATCCCGCGGCTCCTCCGGCAGGTGCGGATTGTTGGCGGGATTCCAGAAGTCCAGCTCCTCGCGCGAGAAGACGTATTTCGCGTTCGGAAACGTCGGGACCCAGCGGCCGTTGAGCAGCCTCGTATTCCAACCCACGTGATCGACGTGGAGATGGGTGCACATCACATAGTCGATGTCTTCAGGCTCGACGCCAGCGGCGCGGAGTCGATCGAGATAGGGCGTTTCGAGTTGATGGAAATGCGGTGAACCTGGTCGTTGCTTGGCATTGCCGCCGCACGTGTCGACGAGGATATTGTGGTGCGGTGTGCGGATCAGCCAGGAATGCACCGACATGATGAATTGATCGGTCGCCGGCGCGTAGTAGTTCGGCGCCATCCACTCCAGATGTTCCTCAAGGACCGCCGGATCGAAGTCCGCGAGCAGTTCCTGAGGACGGAAGGCTGGCCCCAACAACTCCTCGATCCGCGTCACGGTCGCCTCGCCGATGCGCCAGGTGGCGGGCATGGTCTGTGTCATATCTTGTCCCTGAATGCTTAGGTTGAATGGACGTGGATCGGCGGTCACCGTTTTGCCGTCACTCCGGCCTTGTCGTTGGCGGGCGGCCACATGGCGCCGGCCAGGGCCGCAGCGACGCAAATGCCCGCGGCGACAATCAGGGCGAGGGCAACGATGGCGAATAGCCCCGCCTCGGGGACGCCGAAGGCAGCGACAGCGAGCCACCCACCGCCGGCCGCGATCACGAGACGGACCGCGCCGGCGATGAAGACCCAGCCCATGCGACCGCCGCCCTGGGCCGCGAAGCCGAGCGCGAAGATTATCCCGTTGGCGGCATAGACGGGGGCGACGATCCGGAAATACAGCGAGCCCGTTTCGAGCACAGCGGCATCATGGGAAAACAGCCCGATCCACAGCCAAGGAAAGAGCGCGACGATGAGGCCGACGATCTCCGTGAAGGCCACGCTGATCGCGGTCCCGTACCAGGCGATTCTCTTCGCCCGCCCGATGTGGCCGGCGCCGACATTGGTGCCGACCATGGTGAGGATCGCCGTGCCGAGGCCGAATAGGATCGGAATGAGCACGTAGTCGAGCCGCGAGGCCGTGCCGTAGCCGCCGATCGCGCCTTCACCGAACCGGCCGACAGCGGCGGTGACGAGCAACACCATCAGGTTCAACTGGACGGTATTGAGCGCGGCTAGGAGGCCGACTTTGAGAATGTCGCGAAACAGAGACCAGCGCAGCCGCTCGAACGACAGACGCAGCCCTGACTGCCCGCTCGCCAGGTAGCGCAGCATCACGACGGCGGCGGCGCAATAGTAGAGCGTGACCGCGATGCCGGCGCCGGCGACCCCGAAACCATGAAACGGCCCAAGGCCGAAGATGAGCAGCGGCGAAAGCGGCACCAGCACGGCTGCGCCGACGAACGTAACCAAGGCCGGCACCCGGACGTTGCCGATGCCGCGTAGCGCCGCAGACAGAAGGTTGACGACCCAGATCGGCACCGCCGACAGGAAAATGTAATTCGAATAGATCAGCGCCGAGTGCAGCGCCTCGCCCCTACCGCCCAAGGCCTGGTAGAGAAGGGAGCCAAAGCCGATGGCGAGGACCGAAAACAGAAGGCCGAAGGCGACAGCGATCACGAGCGTATGAAGGACGAGCGCGTTCGCGTCGTCATGCCGGCCGGCGCCGGCTGCGCGCGCCACGGCCGAGGCGACGCCGCCGCCGATCCCGCCGGCGGCCATCATCGTCATGAGCATCCAGAGGGGAAACACGAGCGCGACGCCGATCAGGGCCTCAGTGCCGAGACGCGAGACGTAGAATGTCTCGGCGACGTTCACGAGCGTCTGCGCGAGAAGGACTCCGATTGTTGGCAGAGCCAGCTTCATCATCGTCTTAAAGATCGGGCCATGCAGCATCGCCTCGCGCGCCCGAAGCTTGGCCGCGTGACCGCTATCCTCGGCCGCCTTGCGCAAAAGTTCAGCAGCAGGATTTGCGGCAGTGTCCGATACCGATGCGGCCTCGTTCTTCATTCCAATTCTCCTTCAAGGCGCCGGGGGTCGCTTGAGCGTAAGTATTCGTGACTCATCGCGCGGTCCCGGCCGCCCTGAGAGTTCTGGTATTTCTCCGGCGAGGTGTGCCGCTTCCTGTGGATCGCTGCCTGTGGACTTGATCTGGACCAGGCCGGATGGAGCGCAGGCAGGAGCAGAATCAAAAGCGCCCGTTCGCGGTCCCTCCGCCCTTCGTCTCGGCCGGACGGCCGAGACGAAGGGCGCGGACCCCGCTTATTTGGCGGGCTGACGATAGCGCTGTGCCGGCTGGCCAGCCGCCAACGAAGACCTCAGAGCCAGGCGTGACGTTTCGTAAGCGGCCCAGACGCTTTCATCAGCCACTGTCGGCAGGGTGAGAACCTCGCCCCGATCGAGGCCGACAAGCGCCGCCTCGACGAGATCTTCGGGGCTCATGATCATCGAGCGTGGGACGATGCTTTCCGGCACCTGGCCGCGCGCCCACAAATCCGTGTCGGTGGGGCCGGGCAGAACTGCCTGGAAGCGCACGCCGGCATCCTTGGTCGATCCGGCCAGGGAGACAGTGAGGTTGATGAGGTAGTTCTTCGAGCCGCTATAGGCGCGGTCGAACATTTCAGGGACGAAAGCCGTGACGGAACTGATGTTGACGACAGTGCCGCCTCCACGCTCCCCAAAAGCCTTGGCGGCAGCGATCGAGAGCAGCGTCGGGGCGGTGATGTTGACGGCGATCAAGTCCTCAGCGTCCGCCAGGGAGTTTTGCAGCACACCGCCCTGCAACGAGATTCCGGCATTGTTCAGGAGAAACGCGATGGTCGCGTCTTCGGCGATGCGTGCGGCGAGCTTCAAGACCTCCGATGATTTGGAAAGATCGGCAACAACGACTTCCACCGCTCGGCCGGTTTCTTCTCTGATCCGACTCGCATTGGCCTCAAGCCGCTCAGCATTGCGAGCCACGGCTATCAGGTCGTATCCGCGTTCCGCCAATTTTCGAGCGTAAACCGCTCCGATCCCCGCTGAAGCGCCGGTAACAATTGCTTTCCGCACTGTCGTTTCGGTCATGGATTCCTCGCAAAATAAGTGTGACGCAGCATGACGGGTTCCGAACGGAGTCCGTCATTGCATTATGAGCATAATATATAATTATGGTCGTAATGCAATGTGATTTTCCATACCGATAGAGAGGGAGGTTTTTCCCGGAGCCCGTTGGATTTCGAGGGGATGTTTGGCGCGCAGCACCCTTTTCCTCAACGCTGCGGCTCGCCATCACCTGGCTGCGCTTGCCCGCGCGGGAAAAGCGATCCCCAAAGGTCGATCGCCCGCAGCACCGGGCGGACGGCCGCGCCAAGGTCGGTGAGGGCGTAGACCTGGCAGTCGGCAGGGGGCGGCAGCGTGGTGCGGTGGATGATCCCGGCCTCTTCAAGAGTGCGCAGTCGTCCGGCCAGAATATTGGCCGAGATGGCGGGGATGGACGCCCTGATCCCGGAAAAGCGCGCAGGCCCGTGCAACAGTGCGCGCAGGATCTGCAGACTCCACTTCGCGGACAGGATCGCATCGGCAACCGCCGGCGGATTGTCGGGTGGCGTCTGCGGCGTCGTCACGGCGATCCTGCCTCGCTCAGGACCTCCGTGTCGCGGGCGCGAAGTTGCTGCTCGATCGACGCCAGACGGTCTTCGACCCATGCCAGGCGTGCGCGATCGGCCTCCCGCGGATCATATTCCGCGGCATAAGCAAGCGCCTCAAGGAACCGCACGAAGCGCGTCCATTGCAGGGTCAGGCGTTCCAACACAGGCATCGCAAGTCTCCTCTTGGATCGTCGGTCTGGCCGCTCCGCTAAGCCGTCGCCGGGGCGCCGCGGTGCTGCGTTGGGGGTGAGGCTTCCTCGCTGGCCGGCGGCTTGATCTTGAACCACAGGGCATAGAGCGCGGGCAGGAACACGAGCGTCAGGATCGTACCGCCCAGCGTGCCGCCGATCAGCGTCACCGCCATCGAGCCCCAGAAGACCGAGCTGATGAGCGGTACGAACGCCAGCACCGCCGCCAATGCGGTCAGGATCACTGGGCGCGAGCGTTGCACCGTCGCCTCAACGACGGCGTGATAGGGCGCCATGCCGTCCTTTTCATGGTCGTGGATCTGGCCGATCAGGATCAGCGTGTTGCGCATCAGGATGCCGGCCAATGCGATCAACCCGAGGATCGCGTTGAAGCCGAAGGGCTGCCCCGTTACCAGCAAAGTGGGGACGACGCCGATGAGCCCCAGCGGCGCCGTGAGGAGCACGATCGCCATCGCTGACAGGCTACGCACCTGCAGGATGATGACGATCATCATCAGGACGAACATGATTGGGAAAATAGGCGCCAGTGCGGCATTGGCTTTGCCTGCTTCCTCGATCGACCCCGCCATGTCGATTTTGTAGCCCGAAGGCAGGGTCTTGATGATCGGCTGCAGCTTCTTGAGGATCGCGGTCGAGACGTCGGGCGGTTGCAGCCCGTTGGCGATGTCGCCGCGCACCGTGATCGTCGTCAGCCGGTCGCGGCGGTGCAAGATGGGATCTTCCATCCGCACCTCGAGTTTGCCAATTTGGCTGACGGGTACGCGCTCGCCATGGGCGCCGGTCAGCATATAATCGCCGATCCGCGCCGGATCGAGCCGGGCGCCGCCATGCGAACGGGCGACGACATCGACCGTGCGAATGTCTTCACGGGCCTGGCTGACGGTGGCGCCGGTCAAAAGGAACTGAAGCTGTTCTGCAACGTCGCCGGAGGTCAGGCCCAGCGCCCGCAACCGATCCTGATCCAGCACGAAATGCAGCGCCGGCGCACGGTCGCCCCAATCGGCGTTGACGGTGCGCATTGTCGGATCGGCCTGCATGACATCCTGAACCCGGGCAGCAATGCCACGCACGGTTGCGATATCGGGACCGCTGACGCGGAACGCGACCGGGAAGGGCGAATAGGGACCGAAGACGAGCTGCGTCGCGCGGACCCGCGCCTCCGGCGCGAGACCATCGGCGGCGGCCTGGCGCAGGCGCACTTTCAGGGCATCCCGCGATGCTTCATCGGCAGTCAAGACGATAATCTTGGCGAAGGATGGATCGGGCAGTTCGGGTGAGAGCGACATGAAGAAGCGCGGCGCACCCTGACCGACATAGGTGGTCACGATCTTCGCTTCGGGCTGCTTGCGTAGCCATGTCTCGACCTCTTGCGCCGCCTTGCTTGTGCTGGCGATTGCCGTGCCCTTCGGCATCTGCACCTCGACCAGCACCTCGGGTCGGTCGGATGCGGGGAAGAACTGTTTTTTGACCAGCGCCATGCCAGCGCCAGAGACGAGGAACGCGCCCAATGTCGCCAGCGCGACCAGCCTCTTACGCCGCACCGACCAGGCGATCACGCTGCGGACCCTCTCATAGCGCGGCGTGCGGTAGATCGCGGCATGTCCGCCCTCGACCGGCTTGATCTTGGGCAGCAACTTGACCCCCATATAGGGGGTGAAGATCACCGCAACGAACCAGGAGGCGATCAGCGCAAAGCCGACAACCCAGAAGATGTTGCCGGCATATTCGCCCGCGGTCGACTGGGCGAAGCCGACCGGCATCAGCCCGATCACCGTCACCAGCGTGCCCGCCAGCATCGGCGAGGCGGTATGGCTCCAGGCATAGGCCGACGCGCGGATACGGTCATAGCCTTCCTCCATTTTCACCACCATCATCTCGATCGCGATGATCGCGTCATCGACCAGCAGGCCAAGCGCGAGGATGAGCGCGCCCAGCGTGATGCGGTCGAGCACGCGGCCGGTCGCCCACATGATGACGAGCACCACCGCCAGCGTCAGCGGCACTGCGGCGGCAACGACGATGCCGACGCGCCAGCCAAGGCTCACGAGACTGACGATCATCACGATCGCCAGTGCTTCGAGGAAGGTGTGCATGAACTGGTTGACGGCTTCGCTGATGTTGACCGACTGGTCGGTGACCGGGGTGAGCGTCATGCCAAGCGGCAGCTCTTCGGCGATCTTCGCCACCTCATCCTTGAGCGACTTCCCCAGATCGAGGCCGTTCCATCCCTCGCGCATGATGACGCCGAGCAACAGCGCGGGTTCACCCTGGCTGCGCACGAGGAAGGTCGCGGGATCTTCATAGCCGCGCGCGACCTTGGCGATCTCAGATAGGCGCAGCGTCGTGCCGTTGACCACGATCGGCAAGTCGCGGATCTTCGAGAGATCATCGAACGCTCCGTCGAGCCGCACGACGACCTGCTGCCCCTTGGTCTCGATTGAGCCTGCCGGCGTGATCATGTTCTGCGCGGCGAGCGCAGCGAAAATATCGCGCGGCGAGACCCCCAATGTCGCCAGGCGCTCCTGGGAAAATTCTACATAGATGCGTTCGGGGCGCTCGCCGACGATGTTGATCTTGTTGACGCCGGGCACGTGCAGCAAGCGCTGGCGCAGCGTCTCGGCCTCGCGCGCGAGCAGCCGCTGCGGCTGGCCCTTGGCCTTGAGCGCATAGAGCGCGAACGTGACGTCGCCATATTCGTCATTGACGAAGGGGCCGACCGCGCCGCGCGGAAGATTGGGCGCTTCATCCGACATTTTCTTGCGCGCCTGATAGAACTCGCCCTGCACAGCGGCAGGCGGCGTCGTGTCGCGCAGCGTCAGCGTGGTGAAGGCGAGGCCGGGGCGCGTGAACGTCTCGCTGCGATCATACCAGCGCAGCTCCTGCAGCCGCTTCTCAAGTGGCTCGGCAACCTGATCCTGCATTTCCTGCGCGCTGGCGCCGGGCCAGGCGGTTACGACCGTCATGACCTTAATCGTGAAACTGGGGTCCTCGGCGCGGCCGAGATTGAGGAACGCGACCGTGCCCGTAAGGATGATCGCGATTAAGAAGAACAGCGTGACCGAGCGCTCGCGCACCGCCAACGCGGAGAGGTTGAACCGACCCGGTTCCTTCTGGTCCTTGGTCTCGCTGCTCATCGCGCCGCCACCCGGACCTGCTGGCCCTGATGCAGCATATGCGCGCCCATCGCCACGAACCGGTCGCCGGATTTGAGACCCGATGTGACGGTCGCGGTCTCCTCTCCGACGGCGGACACCCGCACCGGGCGCCAAGTGACGGTCGGTTGCGCGCCGCCGCTGATCACCCACACGCCAGGGCCGCGGCCCATGTCGCGCAGGGCGCTGAGGGGCACCTCCGTCGCCACGGCGTCACCCGGCTGCGCCAGGGCGACCGTTACCGTAGAGCCGAGCGGCGCGCGTGCAACCGCGCCAGCGAGCACATAGCGGGCCTCGAACGTCCGTGATGCCGGGTTAGCCGAGTCGGAGAGCTGGCGCAGCGTCGCCTCGCCTGTTCCCCCTTCGTAGGTCCGCGCACCGGCGCGTGATCCCAGAGGCGGACGTATCGTCTCGGGCAACTGGACCAGTGCTTCGCGCGGCCCTGAGCGCGCTAAGCGCACGACGGTCTGGCCGGCGGCGACCACTTGTCCGGGTTCTGCCAGCGTCTCAACGACGGTGCCGTCGGCGTCCGCGAGGAGGACGCCATAGTTTGTCTCGTTGCGCGCGACGCTGGCCTGCGCCTCAGCAGCTCGCAATTGCGCACGAGCCGCGTCGGCCGCAGCCTTCGCCTGGTCATAGGCGGAGGCGGAGACCGCCCCTGCGCCCACAAGATCTCGGAAACGCTTCTCGTCGGCCGCCGTCTGCTCCGCCCGCGCGCGCGCCGCTTCGACGGTGCCAAGCGTGGCGCGGGTCGCCAGCGCCAGATCCGTGGCGTCGATCCGCATCAGGGGTTGGCCACGACGGACCACTTCACCGGCATTGACCAGGCGCTCGATGACTTTGCCACCGACGCGAAAGCCAAGGTCGCTCTGCACCCGGGCGGCAACGATCCCGGTAAATTCCCGGGTGGCTCCGTTGGCGAGCGCCGGCGTCGCGACCCGGACCAGCGGCGGCTGGGTTCTGGGATCTGTTTCCGCGCGCTGGCAGCCGGCCAGCGCGATCGAGAGCAGGGCGGGCACGCCCATGGCCATGTGGCAGTAGCGGTGGGACACGCACGATTCCTCCAATGCAATGAGGAACCGATTGTTGTCATGTGACCGATTTGTCAATAGGTCATAGAGCGAGAGCAGCGTTTCTCTTAGGGCGCGAGGCTGCGCAAAACGAGCGCCGTCACCTCGCTCTGTGCGTCGGGCAGCAGGTCCAGATTGCGCTCCAGGTGCAACGGGTCGATGAAGGGGGTCATGGCGTAGTAGATCGACCGGCAGACCTCATCGAGCGGCGTCTTGCGCTCGAATTCTCCGCTTTCGCGCCCGTCCCGGATGATTTCGAGGAGCATGGCTCTGAGCGCATCGGCATAGGTATGCGTCGAGGCCCATTGCTCCGCCGCAGAGAGCGCGGCGATCTCGAATATCTTGCGATCGTCGAAAAACAAGGCGACGCTCAGGGTCGTAACGGTCTTGAACATGCGGCGCAGGCGGTCGGTCGCGCTGCCGCCTTCGTCGATCGTGCTGCGGACGTCCGCGATGATCTGGTTCAGCCGCGCACTACAGATGGCCTCGCCGATCGCCTGCTTCGATTCGAAGAAGCGGTAGATATAGGCTTTGGAAAAGCCGATCTCGCGCGCAAGGTCGGCTACCGTCGTCTTGCCGTAGCCATAATGCGCGAAGCATTCCTTAGCGGCCTCCACGATCTGGTCGCGCACATTATGTTCAGCGGGCCCGCGGGCTGGCGCGGATTGTGTGGAGGACTTGGTCATACTCACTCCATAATCGCTCAAGCCCCGATTGACAAACAGTGACCATAACGGCCAATGGTCATAGAGCGAATCCATGTCAATCAAGGCTCGACCATGCGATATACACGATCCGCAGCGCTGGGAGCGGCGATCACCCTCCTTGGCGGCTGCGCTGCCGGCCCGCGCTATGTAGCCCCTTCATCCGACGCGCCGCCCGCTTTCGTCGGCGCCGCGGCCGTCGATGAGCGGACGGCAGGATCGAGCGCGGCACCGGCGGAGGTCGATCTCATTAGTTGGTGGCGGGCGTTCGACGACCCGCTGTTGACCAGCCTCGTCGAGCGTGCCCTGGCCCAGAATCTTGATCTGCAACAGGCGAGCGCGCGTGTCGTACAGGCGCGCGCCGCCCTGAAGAATGCCAATGCCGCGCTGCTTCCCTCCGGCCAGGTCACCGGCCAAGCCGGCGAGACCTACCAGTCGCTCGAAACGCCGATCGGACGGATCGGGAGCGCCTTCCCGCAATTTGAGCGCTCGACAGAAACCTATGACCTCAGCCTCGGCGCGAGCTGGGAACTGGACCTCTTCGGCGGGCGCGACGCGGCGCGCGACGCCGCGCGCGCGGACTGGCAGGCGTCTGCGGCCGCAGCCGTCGCCGCACGCCTGACAGTCGCGGCGCAGACCGCCGACACCTATATCGCGATCCGCACACTGCAGGCGCGGCTCGAAGTCGCGCGCGCGCAAGCGGACACGCAGCAAAAACTGGTCGACCTGATCGCGCTTCAATATCGCAAGGGGGTCGCGGCCGAGCTTCAGGTTCGCCAGGCCGAGGGCGCGCTGGCGCAGGTGCGCGCCGCGATCCCGGCACTGCAGAACGAACTCGACATCGCGATGAACGCGCTCGACGTGCTGCTCGGCGTTCAGCCCGGCACGACAAGATCGGAGCTGGCGCAGCTTTCCCCGATACCGCTCGCCCCCGCGGTTTCGACGGCGGGTGGGCCAGCGGCGCTGCTGCGACGCCGGCCCGATATCATCGCGGCGGAACGGACGCTCGCGGCCTCGAACGCCCGGATCGGGGTCGCGGTCTCTGAATATTATCCCAAAATCTCGCTCAGCGGCCTGCTTGGTACGGCGACAACCGCTGCAGGCGGTCTCTTCACCGGCAATGCGACGCAGGCCAATGGCGTGCTGGGATTGCGCTGGCGCCTGTTTGATTTTGGCCGCGTCGATGCCGAGATCAAGGTGGCGAAGGGCCGGAATGCCGAAGCCTTAGCGGCCTATCGCCTGACGGTGCTGCGCGCCTCGCAAGACGTCGAGGATGCGTTCTCCACGCTGGTCCAACAGGAAGCGCGGTCCGCAACACTCGCACAAGGCGAGGTCTCATTGACCCGTGCGCGCAGTGCGTCCTTCGCCGCTTACAAGGGCGGCGTCGCCAGCCTGATCGAAGTGCTCGACGCTGACCGCCGCCTATTCGAGACGCGGGATGGTGTGATTCAGGCACGCGCTGCCGCCGCGCGCGGGGCCATCGCGTCATTTCGAGCGCTGGGCGGCGGATGGGATTCGGTGCCCGTGACGAACTGACCAAACTTTGCAAGATCGCGAACGAAGGTGCCCTTTGACATCCGCCAACTTCGCTATGCCGTCGCAGCGGCGGATCACGGCAGCTTCTATCGCGCCGCTCGCGTGCTTGATGTTGAACAGTCTACCCTCAGTCGTCACATCCTAAAATTGGAGCGCGCGATCGGGATGCCGATCTTCGAGCGATCGCGTGCGGGTGTCACGACGACTCTGGCGGGCAATGCCTTTCTGCGAGGCGCCCGACCAATGATCGCCACTGCGGACAAACTCTTGGCGATGATGCGAGCCGCCGGGCAGGGCCGCGCCGGCGGGTTGAGGCTCGGCCATAACAGCCCAATCTCTGCCGGCAACCTGCGGGCAACGCTTATGAGTTGGCGCGATTCGCATCCAGACGTCGATGTCGAATGTGTCGAAGCTGACCGCAGCGTTCTGATCGCCGGTCTAGACTGCGGAGAGATCGACATTGCAATCCTGATGGGAACAGTCAGTCATGACGGGTTTCGCTGCGAGCCGCTGTGGAGCGAGCGGATGCTTACTGCGCTGCCCGCGTCGCATCCCCTGGCGGAACGCGACCTAGTCCATTGGACGGATCTTCGGGGCGAGCACTTTTTGTTGCCTACGGCTGATCCCGGACCAGAGATACGCGACATACTGCTTGGCAGGCTGCCGATCTCGGGCGGAAGGCCGAACGTCCGGATGTCCCAGACCAGCCGTGAAACGGTACTCAGCACTCTCGGCAGCGGTTCGGGTGTGAGTATTGTCTGTGAAGGTTCGATGGGAGCGCGCTATCCCGATGTCGTCTATCGGCCGATCCACGGCGAACAGGGACCTGCGCTCACTGGCTATTCGGGCTGTTGGCGCGACAACAACGACAATCCAGCACTCCGGCGTTTCCTTGGGTTCATCAAGTCGCGATATGCGCTGTCTTTTGATTTATCAGATAGATTTCAATAAATTAGGCCGTCAAATTCTTGGAGTTACCGCCATGTGGCAAGGCAAGACAATCATCATCGTGCTCGTCACCTTGGTCGTTGGTTTCGCAGGTGGATTCATCCTGCGGCCGGTGATTGCGCCAACGCAAAAAGCCGACGCTATCGCTATTGCGCCGCCTGCGGCTCCAATGTCGAGCGAGGTGCGTGGCACGCAATATTTCGTCGCGCATATCGACGAGGCGCGACAGGTCGTGGCCGGATGTCGCGACGGCTCGGTGCGGGGTGGCGAATGCGCTACTGCCGAGGAAGCGATAATCAAGGTTGAGGCCCAAGAGCGCCGCAAGCGGTTCTTAGGTAACTGACCAGCCCGCAGGCTCAGTCCTTCGCAGCCCCCCGACGCCGTGAAAACCCCCGATCGCTTGCCATGAACTTTGCCAACATTGGCGAGACGAGTTTCTCGGGGGAGACGGCCTCCCCGCCCGTTTCGCCCGCGAGCGCGGTGGCGTAGGCGACAAGATCGCGGTGGACAGCGGCGGGCAGTTCGACAGTCAGTTTGACAGGCCGATCGTCGGCCAGCGGCCCCAGCTTCAATTTCGTCATCGGGTTGCTCCGATCGGTTCGAGCACAAGGTCGCGGGTGAGAACCACGCGCAGCGGATGGCCTGGCCGGATGGTGAGCGTCGGCTGCACGTTGAGCTGCCGCCGCACGATCTGCTGGCCGGTCTGGTTGATGGTGTCCTGCGAGCCACGCCGCAGGGCGCGGGTCAGGTCGTCCTCGCTGTCCGCACCCAGCTCGGTCCCAACCCCGAGCAGTGTCGAGACGGCGGCTGCCCTGAGCAGGTTGCCCCAATGCTGGTTCACGCGATCCTGTAGGCCCGCGAATCCGGCTCCGTCCTCGCCGGGCTGGCGCTCGAGAACGATCGAGCGCCCGTCGGGCATGATGAGCCGATCCCAGGCGAGCAGTACGCGGGTCTGCCCCGCAGCGATCTCGCTGTCATACTCGCCGATCAGCCGCGCGCCCTGCGGAATGAGCAGGATGCGCCCGGTCGGGCTGTCATAGACGTTGGCCGTCACCTGGGCGGCGATCTGGCCGGGCAGGTCGGAACGGACGCCGGTGATGAGCGCAGCCGGGATGATGCTGCCGGCCTGCACGATGTTGGGCGATGCCGGCGCCGTCAGCCGCTCAACGCTGACTGTGCGCTGGTTGGACGCCTGCGCCATGAAAGCGCGCTTGCCGGCCTGGTCGCCTTGCGCCGCTTGTTGCGCTGGCTCCTGCCCGGACGGCGCCGGCAAGACGGGCGTCGAGATGGGCTCCGCACCCGCACGCGCGCCGCCGCTGCCGAGGAAGACCGAGCTGGTGCGGGCCGCATCGCGCTCCTGAGCGGCGCGCTGCCGGGCCGCCACCGCCGCCTGCGCGCGCGGATCAGGCGGGCCGGGCTGCGCGCCGATTGGCGGCACGGGAACGTCCTCGCCGCGCTGTTGTGCCGACACGATCGGGCGGCCCAGGTCGCCGGGCAGCGGCGGGCCGAGCCGGGGCGCCTGCGCATAGTCGCGCGGGCCGGACGTGATGGTCTCGGCAGTTGCCCGGCTGTCGGTGTTGTAGAGTTCCTGCGCGGCCCGATCGCCCGGCGGGCGTAGCGCGTAGATCAGCGAACCACCTATGCCGAGACCGGCGGCGACGCCGACGACGGCGAGCGCCTTACGGGAGAGCCGCATGACGCGGGGTGGATCGCCGCGAAGCTGGAACGCAGCCGGATCAGGGCGCGCCGACTGCGAGGCGGGCCGATCCTCGACGGACGGATCGTGGCTATCGGTCACGGCCGCGCCCTCCGTCCGTCGTCGCGCACGATGCGGACGCGCTGCTCGGTGCGCCGATCGCCCAGGCGCAGCTCGGCGGCGGCGAACAGGCGATCGACCACCATGTAGCGGCCCTGCACGCGGTAATTGACCAGCTCGGCGTCACCGCGCGCGCTGGTCACGAACAGCGGCGGCATCTCGCCCTGCGAGATCCCGGCCGGAAACTCGATGAAGACCTGGCGTCCGTCGTCGAACGCACGGGTTGGCGTCCACGGCACGCGGTCGCCTTCGATCCGGTAGCGGAAATTGAGCGCCGTCACGTCCACGCCGGTCGCGGCCGGCGCAGCGGCAGCAGCCGCCGCGTTGCGGCCTTGCAAGGCGACGAGCTGGTCCTGCGGATAGGTCCAGGACACGGACGCCATGTAGGTCGCGGGCGTGGCGCGCAGCTCCAGATGGTAGGTGCGCCGGGCGGTGTTGATGACGAGATTGGTGGCGAGGTCGGGCCGGGTGGGCTTGACGAGAATATGGACGCGCGCGGTCGCGCCGCTGCCGCTCACCGTGTCGCCGATGATCCACCGCACCGTGTCGCCGGCCGCGACCGGCCCCGGCCCCACGAGCTGCTCGCCTTCCTGCAAGGCGATGTCCGTAATCTGGCCGGGCGCGGTGTAGACTTGATAGAGCGCGCCTTCGGTCCAAGGATATTGCTGGATGGCGTTGAGGAAGCCGTCGCTCACCGGCTGGATGCGCGCAGCGTCGTTTGCGTCGCCGACTCGGCGGCGCGGATCGGTGGGCTCTGGCGGTCGCGTGCTTTCCGTCACCGGCTTCAATTGGCCGGGCAGCGGCAACGGCTCGGGAATCGTGACGATCTCGACCGCGCGGGGTGGCTCGGCAGCGGGCGTCGCCATGATCGCCGGGGGCGGATCGTCCAGAGCGATCACGGGTGGCCTGGCCGAAGTGGTGGCGCAGCCGGCGAGCGTGGATACGGAGACGAACAGCGCGGCCGTGGCCGCGCGGCGGATGGGTATGCCGGTCATTGCGACAGCTCCTTCGACCAGTTGAGGGCATTGACGAAGACGCCGAGCGGGTTCTTGCGCAGGGCGTCGGGCGTGCGCGGCGGCTGGACGACGATGGTGAGGATCGCGGACCAGCGTTCGGTGGCGGCAAGGCTGCCGTCCTGATAGCGGCGCTCGATCCAGGCGACGCGGAAGCTGTCGGGTGAGGCGCGGATGACGCTCGATACTTCCACCGCGACCTGCACCCGCCCGACATTGGCGAACGGGTCGTTGGCGCGCGCATAGTCATTGAGCGCGAGCGCGCCGCGATCGGTCGTGAAGTCGTATGCCCTGAGCCAGTTCTGACGGACGATGACTGGATCGGCCGGGATCGCGCGGACCTGCTCGATGAAGCGGGCGAGATGGAATGCGACCTGCGGATCGGTCGGGCGGTAGCCGGCCTCGGCCGGCGCGACCGCCTGGGCTTCGCCCAGCCGATCGACCTGCACGACCCACGGGACGATATGACCGCGCGTCGATTGCCAGACGAGGCCGCCGGCCAGACCGCCCGAAAGCGCGAGCGTCCCGAAGAAGGCGAGCCGCCAATTCTTCGCCTGCACGCGCGCCGAGCCGATGCGGTCATCCCATGCCTGCGCCGCGCGCTGGTAAGGTGTGGCCGGCTCGGGCGTCTGGCCGTAGCGGATGGTCGGTCGCTTGAACATGGATCAATCCTTCTGGCTGGTGTCGACGGAAGCGCCGCTGCCCCCGCCGTCGCCGGAGCGCAGCGTGTGGGCGGCGATGGTCGCACCGTGGGTCATCGTCTGGCGGTTCTTCATCGCGGACGCCCAAGCGGGTGCGCCGGCCGGCGCGTCCGGGGACGGCGTGGAACTGCCGCCTGAAATGGTCCCGCCCGTCGCGGTGACGGCCGCACGTCCGCCGGAACGGTAGCTGTCCTTGAGCGAGGCTGCCGCCTTGCGGAGCGGCGACATGGCTGCGCCGACGGCGGCTTGGCCGACGCCGCCTGCGCCGCCAGCGACTGCGGCCGCGCCGGACTTGCCGGCCGAACCGAGCGCATAGGCGCTGTTGGCCGCGCCAGATGTGAAGGCTGCGCCTCGCGCGGCGCCGCCGACCGCGCCCGCCGCCGCGCCGGCGCCGAGGCGGGCGGCAGCGGCGCCACCGACAAGCGCGCCGCCAGCCGCGAGCACGGTTCCCGCTGCGGCCCCTGCGCCAAGCGCCGGGCCGCCCGACACGATGCCATTGGCGATCGACGGGCCGAAGATGCCAAGGCCGAGAAGACAGAGCGACGCGAGCGCGACGGCCATCGCATCTTCGATGCTCGGCTGCGCGCCGCCGAAGCCGGCGCGAAACTCGTCGAACAATGTCGAGCCGATGCCGACGATGACCGCGAGCACCAGCACCTTGATGCCCGACGAGATCACCAGCCCCAGCACGCGCTCGGCCATGAAAGCGGTCTTGCCGAACAGGCCGAAGGGCAAGAGGACGAAGCCGCAGAGCGTCGCCAGCTTGAACTCGATCAGCGTGATGAAGAGCTGAATCGACAGGATGAAGAAGGCGAGGATGACCAACACCCAGGCAAACAGCAGCACCGCGATCTGGATGAAGTTTTCGAAGAACGACACCCAGCCCATCAAGTCGGAAATGGATTCTAAGATCGGCTGGCCCGCGTCCAGACCGACTTGGGCGACCCGGCCTGGCTGGAGCAGCTCGGCGGCGGTGAAGCCGGTGCCTGACGCTTTCAGGCCAAGGCCGGCGAAGCTCTCGAAGACGATCCGCGCCAGGCTGTTCCAGTTGCCGATGATGTAGGCGAAGACGCCGACGAACAGGGTCTTCTTGACGAGACGGGCGATGATGTCGTCGCCTTCGCCCCAGGTCCAGAACAGCGCGGCCAGCGTCACGTCGATGACGATCAGGGTGGTGGCGATGAACGCCACCTCGCCGCCGAGCAGGCCGAATCCGCTGTCGATATAGCGGGTGAAGACATCCAGAAAGCGATCGACGACGCCGGTGCCGCCCATGTCAGTTCTCCTGTGCGGCAGCGTCGTCGCTGATGCGGGCGGCGGGGTGCGCACCCGGCGCGAGGAACCGGCGACGGTTCTCGGCCCAGGCGCGCAGGCAGTCGGGGTCGCTCGCCCCGGCCGCACCGATCGACTGGCATCGGCGCAGTTCGATCAGCAGTGGGTCCGTCGCCGATGTCTCGACGACGGCCGACGGCTCCGCGCGCGGGGGTTCGGGCGGACGGCTCATCTCGATCGCCGTTATCGTGATGGCGATGGCGATGAAGATGACGGCGCCGATGCGCGCGAGGAGCTTGGTGTCCATCGGCTCAGTCGTGGAACATGCTTGCGTTGCCCGGCTGGTAGCCGGTTGATCGCGTCAGGAAGCGACGGAGCCGTTCGCGGCTTTCGGCCTCGACCGCCGCATTGCGCGCCGAATCCAGCGCCTGCGCTCGGCCCTGCGCGGCGAGCAGCGCCGTCAGGTCGGCGAGCTGCTGCGATTGCAGCGCGAGAAGCTGATTGCCCGCCTGCGCGGCTTGAAGCGCGCCGGTCGCGGACTGACTGGACCTGACCAGGCCGTCCATCGTCGTGCGCGTGCCGTCGATATTGCCGACGACGCCGGCCTGAACGCGCAGCGCGTCCTCGAACGCGCCGACGCTATCCTCCCAGCGCGCGTTAGCGTTGGCGACCATCTGCGCGTGGGTGCCGGTGAGCGCCGCGCCCTTGTAGCGGCCGTTGAACACCTGCTGGACGTTCTGCACGTCGTAGGCGATCCGCTGCGCCTCCCCGAGAAGCTGCTGGGTGCGCTGCACCTGCTGCTGCAACTGCTGGAGCGAGCTGAACGGCAGCGAGGTCAGATTGCGCGCCTCGTTGACGAGGCTCGTCGCCTGGTTCTGGATTTGCTGAATCTGGTTGTTGATCTGCTGGAGCGACCGGGCGGCCGTCAGCACGTTCTGCGCATAGTTGGTCGGGTCGTAGACGATGCCGCCGAACTGGGCGTGGGCCGGCGTCGCGGCGGTGATGCCGATCATGCTCGACGTGGCGATGGCGCCGGCCAGCACGGCACGGCGCAGGATGCAGGGCTTCATGGTTCGATATCCTTCAAGGCTGGGGAAAGCTGGCCGGCATCTTCCCGGCGACCGGCCAGCGGGTCGGGTTGGGGTTCGGGAAGAAGCTCGACTGCCCAGGCGCAGCCGCGGCGCCGCAGCCACTCGGCCGCAAAGCCGGCCTGGCCCCGCGCCTCGGTGATGTCAGCGATAGTGAGCTGGTCGGTTTTGGCGGAAGCGGCGGCGAACGCCAGCGCGACCTCTCCCAGCCCAAGCTCGAAGAGACGGTTGCCGCGCCGGCTCTGGCAGTAATAATCGCGCTTCGGTGTCGCTCGGCTCAGTATCTCGATCTGGCGAGCATTGAGCCCGAACTGCTCATAGATGGCCGCGATCTGCGGCTCGGCCGCGCGCTCGTTCGGAAGAAAGATGCGCGTCGGACAGCTTTCGATGATGGCGGGCGCGATGCTGCTGGTCTCGATGTCGGCCAGGCTCTGGGTTGCGAACACGACGCTGGCGTTCTTCTTCCGCAAGGTTTTGAGCCATTCGCGGAGCTGCGCGGCGAAGTCTGGGCTGTCGAGGACAAGCCAGCCCTCGTCGATGATGATGAGCGTGGGCGAGCCATCCAGCCGGCCTTCGATCCGGTGAAACAGGTAGGACAGGACAGCGGCCGCCGAGCCCGCGCCAACCAGCCCCTCGGTCTCGAACGCCTGCACCGACGCCTCGCCGAGACGCTCGAACTCAGCGTCGAGCAACTGCCCCCACGGGCCGCCGATGCAATAGGGCGCAAGCGCCTGCTTCAATTCTTGCGACTGGAGCAGCACGGCGAGGCCGGTGAGCGTGCGTTCGGCGGGCGGTGCGCTGGCGAGTGATCCGAGCGCCGACCACACATGCTCCTTGGCCTGCGGGTCGATCGTCACGCCCTCGCCGGCAAGGATCGCGGCCAGCCATTCGGCCGCCCAGCTTCGCTCGGCCGGATCGTCGATCCGCGCCAACGGTTGGAGAAACACCGTCGCCGCCGCGCCGTCGTAGAGACTATGCCCGAGATCCTGCCAGTCACCGCCCATGCCGATCGCGGCGGCGCGGATGCTGCCACCGAAATCGAAGGCAAAGACCTGGCTGTTCTCGTAGCGGCGGAACTGCATCGCCATGAGCGCGAGCAGGACGGACTTGCCCGCGCCGGTCGGCCCGACGATCAGCGTATGACCGACATCGCCGACATGAAGGGAAAACCGGAACGGGGTCGAGCCTTCAGTCTTGCCGTAAAGCAAGGGTGGAGCGCCGAAATGCTCGTCCCGTTCCGGCCCCGCCCATACTGCTGACAGGGGGATCAGGTGGGCGAGATTGATGGTGGAAATCGGGGGTTGGCGGACGTTGGCGTAGGTGTGTCCGGGGAGACTCCCCAGCCAAGCCTCGATCGCGTTCATGCCCTCGGGGATGACGGTGAAGTCGCGGCCCTGAATGACCTTCTCGACCAGCCGCAGCTTCTCGGCGGCGATGGCCGGATCAAGGTCCCATACCGTCACCGTCGCGGTGACGTAGGCCATGCCGGCATAGTCGGCGCCCAGCTCCTGCAGGGCCAGGTCGGCGTCGGCAGCCTTGTTCGAGGCGTCGCTGTCGAGCAGCGTCGACGCCTCGTTGGTCATCACCTCCTTGAGGATGGCCGCGATGGACTTGCGCTTGGCGAACCACTGGCGGCGAATGCGCGCGAGCAGCTTGGTCGCGTCGGTCTTGTCGAGCATGACGGCGCGGGTTGACCAGCGATACTCGAAGGCGAGCCGGTTCAACTCGTCGAGCAGGCCGGGGAACGTCACGCTCGGGAAACCGACTATGGTAAGCGTGCGCAGATGATGGTTTCCCAGACGGGGCTCTAGCCCGCCGGTCAGCGGCTCGTCGGCGAGCAGCGCGTCCAGGTGCATCGGGATTTCCGGGACGCGCACACGCTGGCGCCGCGTGGAAACCGTGCTGTGCAAATAGGTCAGTGTCTCGGCATCGTCGAGCCAGCGAACTTCCGGCACGAAGCCCTCGACCAGATTGAGAACCCGGTCGCTGCGATCGGTGAAGCCCTTGAGCAGTTCCCACGGATCGACGCCCGTGGTGGACCGGCCCTCATAGAGCCAGCCTTCGGCACGCGCCGCTTCTTCGGCGGGCGGCATCCACAGCAGCGTCAGATAATAGGCGCTCTCGAAGTGCGTCCCTTCCTCGCGGAACTGTTCGCGGCGCTCCATGTCGACCAGCGCTGACACGGGATCGGGAAACTCAGCGTCCGGGTAGTCGAGCGCGGGCGTGCGCTGCGCCTCGACGAAGATCGCCCAGCCGGAGCCCAGACGGCGCAGCGAATTGTTTAGCCGCGCGGTGGTCGCCACCAGTTCGGCCGGAGTGGCGCTGTCGAGATCGGGGCCGCGGAAGCGCGCGGTGCGCTGGAAGCTGCCGTCCTTGTTCAGCACCACGCCTTCGCCGACCAGCGCGGCCCAGGGCAGGAAGTCGGCAAGGTGCGCAGCTTTGCTGCGATATTCTCGCAAACTCATCATGGCCGCATCCATGTCGGGTAACGGAGGTGACGCCG
The DNA here is from genome assembly GCF_037723805.1 of Sphingobium fluminis. Lineage (NCBI taxonomy): Bacteria > Pseudomonadati > Pseudomonadota > Alphaproteobacteria > Sphingomonadales > Sphingobiaceae > Sphingobium > Sphingobium fluminis. The sequence continues at coordinate 226,314 of NZ_JBBJUK010000006.1, read as the reverse complement.
GGCCACGTCTACGAATTGCGGGTCGCGGCGCGCGGCCCAGACGGACAGCGCATGGCCGAGCACCCAGATGACCAGGCCCGCGATCCAAAGGCGAAGGCCGAGCCCGATCGCGCCAGCCAGCGTGCCGTTGACGATGGCAAGCGACCGTGGGGCGCCGCCGAGCAGGATCGGCTCGGTCAGCGCCCGGTGGACCGGCGCGAAATAGCCAGGGATAGGCTCGGCCCCGTCCGACATCAGACCAGCGCCCCGCCGCCGAAGCTGAAGAAGCTGAGGAAGAACGAACTGGCCGCAAACGCGATCGACAGGCCGAACACGATCTGGATCAAGCGGCGCGAGCCGCCCGACGTGTCGCCGAACGCAAGCGTCAGGCCCGTGACGATGATGATGATGACCGCGATGATCTTCGCTACCGGCCCCTCGATGCTTTCGAGGATCGACTGAAGCGGGGCTTCCCACGGCATGGATGACCCGCCCGCATGGGCGGGCATCGCGTAGAGCAGGCCGGCGGCGGTGATCGCGGCGTGGCCCATGCGGTCGAGCATGGTGCCGCCGAGCAGGCGGCGCTTCGTAGCGCTGATAGGCTTGATGTCCTTCGTCATGGCAGATCTCCGGGCTTGGGGGGGATGAGCGGGGCGAGGCGGTAGTCGCCGGTCGCGGGGTCGAGCCCGTCGACGCGGGCCAACTCGGTCAGCCGGCGTCCGTGCGCATCGCGGACCAGCACGGCGATCAGGTCGATGGTCTCGGCGATCAGCGCGCGCGGGACCGTGACGACGGCCTCCTGGATGAGCTGCTCCATGCGGCGGAGCGCGCCGAGCGCGGTGCCGGCGTGGATCGTGCCGACGCCGCCGGGATGGCCGGTGCCCCAGGCTTTGATGAGGTCGAGCGCCTCGGCGCCGCGTACCTCGCCGATGGGGATGCGGTCGGGGCGCAGGCGTAGCGATGAGCGGACCAGTTCGGCGAGGGACACCACGCCGTCCTTGGTCCGCATGGCGACGAGGTTCGGTGCGGCGCATTGCAGCTCGCGCGTGTCTTCGATCAGGACGATGCGGTCGGTTGTCTTGGCGACTTCCGCCAGGAGGGCGTTGACCAGCGTGGTCTTGCCGGCACCCGTGCCGCCTGCGACGAGGATGTTGGCGCGGCTTTCGACGCCGAGGCGCAGCGCCTCGGCATTGGCCGCCGACATGATGCCGCCCCGCGCATAGTCGTCGAGCGTGAACACGGCGACGGCGGGCTTCCGTATGGCGAAGGCCGGCGCCGCGACGACGGGCGGCAGCAATCCCTCGAACCGCTCGCCGCCTTCCGGCAACTCGGCAGAAACGCGGGGGCTGCGAGCGTGAACCTCGACACCGACATGGTGTGCGACCAGCCGGACGATGCGTTCGCCGTCAGCGGCGGGCAGCAGCTCGCCGGTGTCGCTAATTCCCTCGCCGAGCCGATCGAGCCAAAGCCGGCCGTCCGGGTTGAGCATAACTTCGATGACGGCGGGGTCGTCGAGCCAGGCTGCGATCGACGGCCCGAGTGCGGTGCGCAGCATCCGTGCGCCGCGTGACTTCGCCTCGGATCGGATCGGCTGGACGGTCAATGATCGGCCCCTGGATCGGGCCGGGCGAACCGCCGCCCGGCATCAGGGGCACATCAAGAGACGCAGGAATGCTCACGTCGCAATAGCTAGTTATCGGCGTAGTAGAGGGGGCGGTAGATACGGTGCCGGGGCGAATTCGCTTGCAGACTACATCAAGGTCGACCCGCTAATTTCTACTCCGACTCGGACGATGTTGACCGCGGCCAGACATCCTCCGGTATTTCGTCCATGAGAGTCTTGCCGCTGGCAAAGCGCCGGCCGAGCGTTTCAATAAATCCTTCGTAGCGCTTGCGGCCTTTGACCTGCGCCGCCGCCTGATCCTCGTCGGGGAGTGGCGGGGTCACGGACAGCCAGAACCGGACAAACAGACTCAGTGCCTCGGTGGTCAGGCCGGTGTTGCGCTCAAGCCGCTGGACTTGGCGCGACAGGCGGTCGAGCCGCCTCGCGAATGCGGCCTCCATCCGGTCGGCGCCATCCGGCGACAGGTAAGACGCCACGGCAGCCTCCACGATCGCCGAGCGTGATATGCGCCGCCTGATCGCCAGCTCGTCAACTTGCTTGGCAAGCGCGGGCGGGAAGTAGACGTTGAGCCGGGTCCGCATGGCGGCCTCCTACAATTCGATGCCGTCACCCGGATCTAGCGACGCCTGACGCGCAATGCCTTGCATCCGGCGGCGCACGGCCGCCTGCCGGGCCGCGTCGTCCTGCTCGTCGTCGACGATCGAAAATTCCTGCGCCGCAGGCGCCGGAGTTTCCGGCACGATGGCGACATGCTCGGGCAGCTCCGGCTCACGGCGCAGCCCACCATTGGCCGCATCTTCCGCATCGCGGACAATGCGCGTGACCTGCTTCGGATCGGCGGCCGCCCGCCGCCCGGTCCAATCGTCGGGACGGATCGCGACGGCCGCGGACACTGGCGCCTGCATGATCCGCTCGGACAAGCGCTGGTCCTGAAAGTAGCGCGCCTTCTTCGCGCGGATCGGATGGACGCCCGCCACCATGACGATCTCGTCGTCGGGCGGGAGCTGCATCACTTCGCCGGGGGTGAGGAGCTGGCGGGCGGTCTCGGACCGCGACACCATCAAATGCCCGAGCCAGGGCGAGAGGCGATGCCCGGCATAATTCTTCATTGCCCGCATCTCGGTGGCAGTGCCGAGCGCGTCGGACACGCGCTTGGCGGTGCGTTCGTCGTTGGTAGCGAACGACACGCGCACATGGCAGTTGTCGAGGATGGCGTTGTTCGGGCCGTAAGCCTTCTCGATCTGATTGAGAGACTGCGCGATCAGGAACGCCTTGAGCCCATAGCCCGCCATGAACGCCAAGGCGGACTCGAAGAAGTCGAGCCGGCCCAGCGCCGGAAACTCGTCGAGCATCAAGAGCACGCGATGGCGGTTGCCCTTCGGGGTCAGCTCCTCAGTCAGCCGGCGCCCGATCTGGTTGAGGATGAGTCGGATCAGGGGCTTGGTTCGCGAGATGTCGCTGGGCGGCACGACCAGATAGAGCGTCGCCGGCCGCTCGCTCTCGACCAGATCCGATATGCGCCACTGGCAGGCCCGCGTGACCTGCGCGACGACGGGATCGCGATAGAGACCGAGGAACGACATGGCTGTCGAGAGCACACCCGATCGTTCGCTATCCGACTTGTTCAGCAGCTCGCGCGCGGCCGAGGCCACAACGGGATGCACGCCGGCGTCGCCGAGGTGCGGCGTCGCCATCATCGCGGCCAGCGTCTGCTCGATCGTCCGGCCGGGATCAGACAGGAAACCCGCAACGCCGGCCAAGGTCTTGTCCGGCTCGGCATAGAGGACGTGAAGGATCGCGCCGACCAGCAGCGAGTGGGAGGTTTTCTCCCAATGATTGCGACGCTCCAGGGAGCCCTCGGGATCGACCAGCACGTCCGCGACATTCTGCACGTCGCGCACTTCCCATTGGCCGCGCCGCACCTCCAGCAAAGGGTTGTAGGCCGCCGACGCGGCGTTGGTCGGATCGAACAAGAGCACGCGGCCGTGCCGCGCGCGAAAGCCCGCGGTGAGTGTCCAGTTCTCGCCCTTAATGTCGTGGACGATCGCCGAGGCCGGCCAGGTGAGCAGCGACGGCACGACCAGACCGACACCCTTGCCGCTCCGTGTCGGTGCGAAGCACAGCACATGCTCGGGGCCATCGTGGCGGAGATAGTCGCGGGCGAGCTTACCGAGCACCACGCCGTTCGGCCCAAGCAGCCCGGCCGCACGCACCTCCCGCTCGCTCGCCCAGCGCGCCGAACCGTAGGTCTCGGCGTTCTTCAGCTCGCGTGCGCGCCACACCGACATGCCAATGGCCGCGGCGATCGACGCGAACCCGCCGGACGCGGCGATATAGGCGCCTGTGAGGAACATGCGCGGTGCGTAGGCGTCGAAGCTGAACCACCACCAGAAGAAGGCCGGCGGCGGATAGACCCGCCACTCGCCGAGCATGAACCAGGGCGGGCCAAGCTGGGGTTGGTAGCCGAGCGCGGCGGCGGTCCACTGCGTTGCGCCCCACACACCGGCGAGCACGATCAGAAACACGGTGATGACCTGGCCCCATAAGATCTTGGTCGCGGACATGGGTTTTCTCCTGAGTCAGATGCCGAGCCCGCGCTTGCGGCCGAGCGTCCAGTCGATGCCACCGCCGGCGCGGACCACGCCGGACACCTGGCGGCCGAGTTGCTGTTCGAGGGTGCTGGCCCAGGGAACGAGCTGGAAACCCAGGCCATCGTCGATCATGGCGAAACGGCCGGACGCGAGCGCGAGGCGCTGACGAACGATGCCGGCGACCTTCTCGCCGGCCGCCGCCGGGCGGTATGCAAGCCCGGTCTCGCCGGCGATCTTCGCGCCAACGGAGTCCAGTTCGCGCTTCCGAAGCGTGTCGAGCATTCCGCGCTCGAACACGGTGCGCTCGCCGAAACGACGCGCCAGCCCCTCGCTGACGAGATGATCGGTGCGCGCGTCCATCGCACGTCGCACCTCCGCGCCGAACCCGCCGTCCGCGACGCTGGCGCCGCGCTCGATCAGGCGATGGTCTAGCCAGGTCGCGCCGGGTGCCTTGACCTGCGCGGCGAGGTCAAGGTCGGATCGCGTGGCGAGGATCAGCATCGGCTTCTCCTCGCCGGGCCTTCCCACGCCCCGCAGCTCGACGATGCCGCCGAGGGCCGGGCTATGCTCCAGTGCCTCGATGCCGGGCAGCCGGACATGGTGCGTGCGACCGTCCGTCCCGTCGATCACCGCATAGGCCGTGCCGGTCAGCTCGTCGTGCAGACCCTTGTCGATCAGCCGGCCGGCGATCGGCTTCACGGGCGCGCCACTCACGATGGCGTAGCTATCGAGCGGACGGTCGTCGCCGCGATCGTTTAGCGCTCGGCCGATCGTGCGGATGATGTCGCCGCGCGCGGCCAGCTCGCGCAGCTTTCCCGCCGCGCCCTCCGCGACCGCCCATTGACCCGGTTCGCCCTCGGCCGCGAGACCCATCGTCTCCAGGTGCTGCAACCGACCGACCATCAACCGGCGGAGCCGCGGATCGTCCGGGCCGGGCCGATCGGGGCGCAGGTCGATCACGCCCAACTCGCCGGCGGCGCGGCCGATCTCGGTATCGAGCCGCGTCCATCGCTCGGCCGTCACCTCACGGTCCAGGGCGAGCTGGACTTCATGTTCGGGCTTCGGCCCGAGTTCGGCCTGCGCCAGTTCCTCGGCATGGGAGCGCAGCCCGTGGCTGATATAGTCGCGCGCCATGACGAGATCGGCGCCTTGGTCGGTGACGCCGCGCACGAGCAGATGGACGTGCGGATTGTCGGTGTTCCAATGGTCCACCGCGATCCAATCCAGGCGCGTTCCGAGATCCGCTTCCATCTGGCGCACGAGATCGCGGGTGTATTCGCGCAGATCGGTCAGCTCGGCCGCGTCCTCGGGCGAGACGATGATGCGGAAATGATGCCGGTCGTCCCGGCATCGCTCGGTGAAGCCGCGCTCGTCGGCACGGTCTCCGGCCGCATCAAACATCCGCGTCGGCGAACCGTCGCGTGTGACGCCCTCGCGCTTCAAATAGGCGACGTGCGCGGACAGCGGCGCCATGCGCCGTCCGCCGCGACTGCGATGGCTGACGGGGAGCGCCTTGACCATCACCCGCCGGCCCGATCCGAACAGGCGGCTACGGGCGAACGCCGTGCGGCCTCGGCCGAAGTTCGACTGGCCCTGTCGGCGCGACCCGCTCACGCCGCTACGCCGGCCTCCACTATGGAGCGCGGCGACCCGCAGAACCTCCGCGACCAGGCCACGCGCGTTGCGCCCCTGCGCCTTGCTGCGCTTCGCCTTGCCCGGCCGGACGCGGAACTCGCGCTCCTTGCTCATGGCCGGGCCGCTTTCCGCACGAAATAGCCGTTGGTGCCATTCGAAGCGTTGAAATTGCTGGCCTTTCTCTTCCGAGCGGCACGCTCGACGACCGACGCCCCCGCGTGAAGCCACGGAAAAGCCTTGGCTTTTCGGCGAAACGGGGCGCGCCTTATATCTTGCCCTCGTCTGTCACTGCCGTTTTCTCCTTCTCCAGCCACAATGCTGCTTCGGACGGAAGATGGGGACGCCAGGCGGATCATTGCGGTCGGCCCGCGCGGACGCGGGGGACGAACAGCGTGTCCACCTCCCTGATAGGCGACGATGGGGCGGTGGTCTTCTCGTCTGCTGCGATCTGCGCCGGTGGCGATGCGGTGGCATCGAACGCGCCGCCCGCCTGCACGCCACCCGCATCTGATGCGGCGCTCGCCGTGCGCACGAACAGCGCGGCGCGACGCCAAGCGAACGGATCGGGCGGAGCGCTGATCGCCACCTCCGTCGCACCCGCTGTCCCAACGCTCGGCGCGAGCTGGGCGAGATAGCCGACCGTCTCGGGCGGCAGCGGACGGCCGCGCGACACGAAGTCGTCGTAGCGGCCAGGTCCCGCATTGTAGGCCGCTAGCATCGCGGTCACATTGCCGTAGCGGTCGTGCAACTCGCGCAGGTAAGCCGCGCCCGCCATGATGTTGTCGCGCACGTCGAACGGATCGGGACCAAGACGGTAACGAGCGCGAAGACCGGCCCAGGTCGCGGGCATGACTTGCATCAAGCCCATCGCCCCGGCCGGCGAGACCGCCCGCGAAACGCCGCGGCTCTCGACGTGCATCACCGCCCAAATCCACGCTTCGGGTATGCCGAAGCGCCGTGCTGCATCCGCGACAGAGACAGCGTAGGGATGAGCCGCTGTCGATCGCGCGGCCGGCGTTTCCTGCGCAAGCGCTGATTCTGGCGCAACGCCACCGAACAGCAGCACGATCGCAAGCGCCACTGCCGATCCGACTCCGCTCCGCCGCCAGCCTGCCAGTGTGCTCGCTGCGGTAAAGGGTGCGCGCGTGGCGCCGGCCGTTGGCCGCCCTTGACCTTCGCTGCGCGCCCCGGCCGGCCTGCGACCGAGCGGGACGGAGGGATGAGGCGGTCTTCCCGCGAACAAAGGGATGAGGATGAAGCGCAGGGCTCAGTCCTGCTCGCGCGACTTCGGCTGTCGGTTCCAGCGCAGAGACCAGGCCGACCTGTCATTGCCGCTCTGGAACAAGGCGGCGCGTATCGGCTGCGCAAAGGCGGGATCGTCGATGCGCAGCGAGACGTAATCGCCGGCGCGCTCACCGCTTTCGTTCCAGCCGGCGCCGATCTCCGGTCCTTCTCCGTCGTCGCCACGGTGGACGCGCCAGTCCGGCGCCTTGTCGGCATCGCTCGGGTCGGCCGGAACGATGGAGATGCGGATGTCGAGCGTCGCCGTCTCGATGATACCTTCGTAGCCGGTGGCGGTGCGGATGAAGCTGCCGATCTGCATGTGATGGTCCTTTCGGTTGGCAGGTGGATGCGGAATCAGGGACGGCCGGCGCGCCAAGTCAGCGGCGCGTCGGGCGTGTCGCGGGTAAGGATCGGGATCGCTCGGCCAAGCACCGTGGAGGCCGGAAGCGGACCGAAATAGCGGCCGTCCAGGCTGTCGGCATGATCGGGGTTGAGCAGCAGCAGCTCGCCGGCCGCGAGCGTGCGGCAACCCTGCCAGACGGGGAGCGGGCGGCGGAGCCGATCGCGCGTGAGGGCCACGGCGACCGGCCGGGCATCGACGCTCACCAGGCCGCCGATCCGGCAAATGCGCTGCCCGGCCTTGGCCGCGACGTGCTTCAATAGCGGCACGTTCTTGCCGAGATAACCGCGCTCTGCCATCCAACGGCCGAGGCGCTCTGGCGGCGCGACCGCGACCAGCGCACCGCGCGGCGGATCGCGATCCGTCACGATCCGATAGAGGCCGAGCGGCGCGCTGGCACTGGCGTTCCAAACGATACGCGGCAGCGGGTCGGTGATCGCTATGACGGCGAACGAGATGGCGAAGGCCGACGCAGCGAACACCGTTGCGCGGGCGTAGAAGCGGCGCGTCATCCTTCGATCTCCCGGCGCTTTAGCCAGGCGCGATGGCGCTCCAGCGTGTAGGCGCGCGGCTGATGTCCAGCGGCGATCCGGTTGTGAACGTGTCGCCAATGGTCGGGTGCGGCGTCGCAGGGATCGACACCGGCCGCCTCGGTCGCGTCGATCGCGGCCAGCACTTGGCTAACCTTGGGCCAGCCCTCGATCTTGAGCAGGATGTCGCCGCCCGGCCGGACGAACGGCAGCGTGGTGAACGGTTCCCCGGCGCCGACTGCGCGCACGACGTCGATGCGCGAGCTGACCGTGCCGTAGTCGTTCGCTGCCCAGCGGACGAACGCGAACACCGCGCCCGGCCGGAAACTGACGATGCGGCGGCGGCGGTCGACGATTTCGTCCTTGGCGATGCGGCCGAACCTGATCCAGTGCTCGATCCGCTTCTCGATCCACGTCAGTTCGACGCGGGTCATGCCGTCCTCGGACGGCTGGCGGTGTCGCATGGGCGACGGCGGGACGCTCATCGCCGGCTCCGGGCGATGGCCGAATCCGCACGCGGCATGAGGTCGTTCTGGCCCGGATCGGACGTCGAGTGCTTAATCCCGATATCGGCCCAGGCACGCAGGTCATCGACCGAATAGACGACGCGACCCCCGATCCGGCGGTAGGCCGGGCCGGTCCCGAAATAGCGGTGCTTCTCAAGGGTGCGTCCCGAGAGACCAAGGAAGCGCGCGGCTTCCGGCGTCCGCAAAAAACGGGGCGGCAAGTTGGTGGGCGTATCGGACAAGAGACGGCTCCTGCGGGTGGTGGCGGCAGGAGGCGAAAATGCCGAGGCGGACCCGGCCAGGTGGAGTACGAAGATGTGCGACTACGCGGATGTGACACCCGCGAGGAGGTGCGGACCTCAGCGAATGCGTAGCAGCTTGCGATAGTCGCCGTTCGCGAACGCCGTGGCGTCACGGACCAGCCGCACCACAAACGAGCGCGTAGCCGAGATCTTCCACTCGGTTGCGGGGAGACGGGTGGCCTCTTCGCGCCCCAGCTCAGCCGCGATTTGGCGATAGGTCGCGCCGGCGTGGCGCAGGTCGAGCGCGCGCAACATGAGATCGAGGCGAGCAAGCCGATAGGCGGTGAGCGGCCAGCCGCGCGGCAACGGCCCCGCGGCCCGGCCGAGCAGACGCCGATGAAAGCGCAGCAGGCTGGCGATGCGCGTAATGAAATCCTTATCAAGGGGAATGACCGCGGCTAGCGGTCGGCCGGGTGTCGCCTCGCGTAACCACAACCGATGTTCGCCAGCCGCATCCCCGACGATGACATGGCGTCCATCGATCCCGGCCAAGTCGGCGAACAGCGCGCCGAGCGCGCGTGGATCGACCGGGGCGGCGGTCTGGTATCCCTCCGGCGCGGCGTCCAGAATGACCGTGACGGCGGTCAGCTCCGGGCGCCAGACGACCGGCTCTGACAGGTCATCCGGCGCCGTGGCGAAAGGACAACCCCCATCGCCGCGCGAACGCCGTTTCGGCGGCGTTCTTTGCGACGGCGCCGTCCGCGATGCGCTGCTGCATCTGCGTATGTTCGGCGCGATAGGTGCGGTTTCGCCGCAGAAACTCGGCGGCTAGATCGGCGCGACCGAGCGCGTCGGACAGATTGCCGCCGCGTCGCTCGCGCCGGCGCTGGGGCGTCGGCATGGCATCCTCCAACCGCACTGAGGCGGATTTCGGGGGATGAGCATCTCCGGCTAAACCAACACACGATAGCGCCAATGCTGCACTCAACCATGCCGGGCACGCTGCGATGGCGGCAACAGATTGATACCAAAATGGATTAAAACTTAACGCCTTAGCGGGCGCGAGCAGCCGAGCAGATGCGCATAACCCACCTCAGTCATCCATCGTGCGCGCGCCAAATGGCTGTCGTGCATCGTCTTCGCCCGTTGCGGCTCGGCGGCTGCGTTCACGCCGAGGATGGCGGCCGCAGTTTCGCGCCAGTCGGTTCCATTGTCGTCTGCGTCGAGCAGTCGCAAATAGACGGTAAGATGGCTTTCATCATACGCCGTGAGCTGCGATACCTCCGGTGCGCGATCGGCGAATTGGCTGGTGCTCATGGCGCCCCCGTCATGTTGACCGTTAACTAGTTTAATTCAAAATGCAGAACCGGATATGCGCAAGCCCTGCATCGTTGACCGCACGTTTCGCAGCGACGGATGGCGGCTCGCCGGCCGATACAACTCATATGGGATAAACCGGATGAGATGTATCGTCCAGCTTCGCGCGTATGGATATGCGCCGCCTCGTGGGATTGAACTTCGCCAGACTGAGAAAGGATAAGGGCTTTACCCAAGAGCGCTTTGCCGAGACGTCAGGCTTTACCCAGCAATATGTCAGCGATCTGGAGCGAGGCCGGCGTAATCCGACCGTCGTCACCCTGTTTCACTTGGCCTCGGCGCTTGGCGTCACGCCTGCCGATCTTGTAGCCGAACAGGATCAGCCCGAGACCAGCTAATTTGGCCGAACTGCCGCGAGCCGGGCGTTAGCCCGGCGAGCGCGCTTGCGGCCGCGCGGACCTTCGGGATGCGCGACCGCCGCCGATCCGCCGCAGCGGATCGGCGCGAAAACGGCGAAGCCGCAGGGCCGGAACCGGCCCTGCGGCGGCGAGCCGTCAGGCGGCCTTGAGACGCTGCATCCCTTCGGCGAGCGTCCAGAGCGCGCGGTTGAGCGTCACATTCTGGTCGATGCCGTTGATCGCGCGGGTCTGCGCGCGGCGGATACGGCCTTCGGCATTGCGTTTGCGGCCCTGCAATCCGCCCCGAACGACATTCTCCTGAATGACGTTGAAGGTGGTCCACAGGCTGCGGTCCACATCCTCGCGGCGGCGTGGCTCGATGATCTGCTCGGGCCTAACTGGGCTTTCATCATCGCCATAACGGGCGACAAGGCTGACCTCGCCAAGCAAGCGCTGCTCGTCCGGCGAAAGCTGGATCGCCTTCATCGACCCGCTGGCGTCGATCAGCCGTGGGAAGTCCTCGGCAACGGTGAACACGCCTTCGATAATGTCATGCTCGATATTGCCCTTGTGCGGCACGCGGACTTCCTCGAACCGCTCGCCCGCGATCATGCTGTTGGTGCATACGAAGCGCAGCATCCCGGCAAACATCTGATAGGCGCTCGTCCCGTCATGGCTGTTCACGATGATGACTTCGGCGGCCTCCGGCTTGCCGATGCCGTCATCCCGGCGCAGGCGCAGCATGTGCTTGGCGTGGCCGTGGCGGCTGCCGTCGCGCGGAACGGACTGCACCGCGAAGAACGGCGACCATCCTTCCCGACGCAACCCCTCCACAATGTCGATGGTCGGAACATAGACATAGCGCTCTGAACGGCTGTCGTGCGCCTCGCGGGCGAAGATGGACGGGACGTGGCGATACAGTGCCTCGTTGTCGAGCGGCTCCCGGCCGCTGATCTGATGGGCGTTGCGGCCGAACCGAGTGGCAAGCTGGTAGTGCATTTTGGCCTCCTTGGGCTTGGGTTTCCGCGCAGCGGAGCGCCGCGCTGAAACCCTGCCCGTCGGCGGGACCGGGGGTGCAAACGGAAGGCGGCTTCGCGGGGAACCGGCTGCACGGAACGCGCGCAGCGCGGGGAGGAAGCTGGGCGGAAGCCGCTTGGAGTGCGCCAGGGGCAGAGCCCCAAGCACGCGCCGCCCTGCGGCGCCAGCAAACAGCCCTTGCCATTTGTTCCTGTTTTGATCCAAACCGGCTGCAAGGAGTCGGTATGAGCATTACGATCACAGGACAGCCGGGCCAGCGCGTCGCAGTCGCAGGGGACATCACCAAAACGCTGCGCGTCCCATATGACGAGGTTGAGGAGCGTTTCCTGCTGGCGGCGAGCGATGGTTCGTTGATCGAAGGCCGCCTAGAAGCCGAGGAAGATCGCTTCGATTTCCGGGTCGTGGTGGACGGCGCCGGGATTTCACGGATCGGCTCCGGCGAGCTGACGTTGGATTGGGCGGTCGAATGGGTGACGATCGCGCCCTATGACGCTGGCGCATTGACGGAGCGCGGCCCGATGCCGCTGCCCCTGTTCGATTCGCTGTCCGGCTAGTTCTGCCGTTCCAACGCGAAAGCCCCCGCTCCGCTGGAGCGGGGGCGTCGCCGCCGGTCAGCGGGACCAGATCAGGGCGTATTCGCCGGTGGTATCGATTTCGGACAGCGTGGCGTAGATCGGCGCCGGGAAGCTCGGATCGTCCAGCTTGACCGAGATGTAGTTGCGGCCTTCGCGGCTGGTCTTCTTCCAGGCGGCACCGATGTCCATGTTGGCAGCGCTGATCCGGAAGTCAGGGGACTTTTCGCCTTCCTTCTCGACCGGCCGAAGGGTGGCCTTGGTGTTGAGGGTGAGCGTCTTGATGACGCCGTTGAACTCGCTCTTGGTGTTGGGGGTGAAGGTGCCGATCGTAGCCATGTCGTGATCTCCTGTCTGCTCGGACCGCGCCCATCGCGGCCTCGATGGCTCGGCGTCGGCCGGGGCACGATCGACCCCGCACCGCTTGCGGCCGGAACGCAGAGGAGGTTGGACGGCGGGCGGCTTTTTTGTTTCGCGATGCAAAGCCGAAGGCGGCGGAAAAAAGCCGAACGACGCCCTTGCGGGAAGGCGATCGGCTTCGGTCAGACAAGCCATTGGAGAGGCCGTTTGGGCAGCACCGGGCTAGGAATTCAGAAGAGACATGGCGGTCGTCGCGCCCACAGCGCGGAGCCGCACGGTAGTGATACCCATCAATCCCCGCGAAGATGCTACTCCAGTGCGGTGACGAATCGCGACGATCAGCGGGAAGACCAAGACCCTCGCGAGGGTCTGGCGGAGGAAGGGTTGCTATTGCCCCTGATCGAGGACTGGCGGGCGATCTACATCGACAACTATGCGCCGTGGTTCGACCTGGCACGTGACGTCAATCGTTACGCCACTTGGCTTTTCCAAGAGCATCAGGACGCTGGCAACGGTGGGCCGGCCAACGCGCAGGCCCCAACGGCGGTCCGCATGTATGGGCGCGCGATGAATGCGTTCGCGGCTTCCGTCATGCTGGCCGAGCGCGCCATGGCCATCGAAGCGGCGGGCGCCGTGCGCGCAATCTATGAAGTCGGCTTCTGGCTTAGCCTGCTCGCTACCGATCCGCTCAAAGCGCTCGAAGCGCTGGAGGTCGACGAGCACGACAACGCGATCCAGCGGGAGGCGTTATTGCGCGAAGAGCATCCCACAGACGCGGCCGTTATTGCGGCGTCACTGAAGCGCGAGGCGCATCACGTGTCGAAGCTGGCCAAACGGAAGAGCCTCAGCATCAAAAAGATCGCCAAGACCATGCCGAAGCGGTCGGGTTATCTCGAATATCGGCTGGTCAGTGCCTTCTACGGCCATCTGTCCAGCAGCAGCCTCGACGGGCTGAAGAAGAGGAACGGCAAGGGAGGCGTAACCAATATTCTTGGTCCATTTGAGACGGAGATCCCCAAGGCACTGTCCTTCGCACTCGACGCGATGCTTCGTTCCACCCGCTATTTCGAGGTCATGATGAAGGAAAGCCGACAGCCCGACCGTCTGGATAAGGCTCAACGCACGTTGCTGGACCTTCAAGCCGCTACCTGATCGAAAAGCGGCCGCGCCCGGCAAGGGCGCGGCCGCGATTTTGGCCGACAACTAAAGGAAGGCCGGGACCGCTCGCGCGGCCCCGGCCCAATGCCGCTATTCGGCGGCGACGGCATAGGACGCTTCGCCGTCCTCCGCTCCGGTTTCGGGGGCCTCCGCTTCGGACGGCTGCCCCACGGTCCCGGCATCCTCGACCTCGACGGGCGCGGGCTGCTCCGACTCGGGCGTCCGCAGCACGGCGGGAAGCCAGCCGGTTCCGGCCAGAAGCTGCTCGGCGGTCTGCGCCATGTCCGGCTTCTTCATGTCGGCGATACGGCGGGCGGCGTCCTCCGACACGCCTTCGCTAACGGCCTCGACGATATGCGCCTTGGTCACGCGACCAAGGTAGCTGTCCACCGTGGGCGTCCAGTCCTTCGCCACGTCCAGCGCCAGCGCGGTCGCCAGCCTGTCCGCCGTTTGCAGCGAACGGGGCTTGCGGTCCCACGGCAACCGCAGCGCATTGACGGTGCGAGACGCGCAATGCGCCAGCAGCGCCAGACGCTTCTCGTCGTCCAGCCCGACGATGAAGCCCCAGAGGTCGGCCACGTCACGCGGCATCCGCTCGGCCCACGCCTCGCGCGCCTCGTTCGCTTTGGCGGCAAGCGGCATATCCTCGATCCCGTCCGCATGACTGCCAAGCGGCGTCACGGTCGGACGAACCTCAAGGCAACCGGCCTCGGCGTAGCTATAGAACAACTGTGCCGTGAGCGTGTGGGTCAAGGCGATCAGCGCCAGATCGGGCCGCTCACCAAGCGCCACACGCAAAGCCAGCGTCCGATGGGCGGACAGGTCGCGGGTGAGGCTGTCGGAAATCGGCTTGCCCGGTTCCTCGTCCTCGTCCTCGACCTCCCGCACGTCCTCGTCGCCGTTTTCGGCCTGCTCATCCTCCACGGCCTCCGGGGCCGTCGCATCGCCCTCGGCTTCCGGCTCCGGGTCGGCCAGCGCCTCATCCTCGAGACGGACGAAACCCCGCTCGACCCTGACCGTGCCGTCATGGTGAAGCACGACGAACGCGCCGCCATGCGCGGTCACGCTGGCGTCGTAGGCCGAACGCTTGGCCGAAATGGCGTCGATCTCGTCGGACACCGCCTCCAGCTTCGCCGCCACGTCCTCGGGCATCTCGTCATAGGACGAATACCCCTCGGCAAGCTCGTCATGCTCGGTGGACAGCGCCTCCAGCCGCGCCTCGTCCTCGTCGGACAGGGCGATGGTCTGCGGATAGAAGCGCCGCATCCCGTGGGCGTGGGGATAGTCGATATGCGCCTCGGTCCATTTCCACCCCTCGGCCTGGACCTCGCCTGCGATCTCGCGCAGCTTCTCGGCGGCGAGCATATCGAGCAAGCCCGCATCCTCGAAGAACCCGCCCCGGTCCTCGCTGAACAGGTCACGAATGATATTGCCGCCCGCCTCGATGTAAGCGTCGGCCCCGACGAACACCGCGCGCCGGTCGGCGGCGGGCACGTTGGCGGCGGTCATGTCGCGCCGGATGATCCACGGCTCGCGATTGTGATGCAGCCCCTCGAACACCTGCTCCTGCCGGGCATGGTCCTCGGTGATGGCGAAGGCCATAAGCTGGTCCAGCGTAAGACCGTCCTCGCGATAGACCTGCAACAGCTTCGGGCTGACGGCGCCCAAGCGAAGCCGCTGCTTCACTACGCCCGCCGACACGCCGAACCGCGCGCCGATCTCCTGCGCCCCCCAACCCTTGTCGTTGGAAAGCTCCGCAAACCGCTCGAACTGGTCGGCGGGGTGCATGGGCGTCCGGGTCACGTTCTCGTCCAGACTGATCTCGGCGGGATCGTTGGCCGTATCGAGCCAGCAACGCACCGGCTCGGACTTCTTGATCTGCTTGCGTTTGGCGCGCAGCAGCATCGCCAGCCTGCGCCCCTCGCCAGCGGTGACGAGGTAACAGCCGGTCGGCGTCCCGTCCTCCTTGGTTTCCGGTTCCACGACAAGGTTCTGGATCAGCCCCTTGTGCTGGATCGAAGCGGCTAGAGAATCAATGGCGGCCTCCCCATGCGGCACCTTGCGCGCGTTCTTGGGGGACTTCTTGAGCTTGTTCAGCGGCACGAAAATCTCGACGCCACTGACGGCTTCGGTCTGAACGGTATCGGTCATCTTACTGCTCCTTGGCTTGGGTTTCCGCGCAGCGGAGCGCCGCGCTGAAACCCTGCCCGTCGGCGAGACCGGGGGTGCAACCGGAGTGGGCGGCTTCGCGGGGAACCGGCTGCACTGAGCGAAGCGAGGGAAGCTGGGCGGAAGCCGCTCCGAAGGGCGCTGGGGGCAGAGCCCCAAGCAGCCGCGCCGCGTCCGCGGCGCTACCAATGAAGGCACCCTTGCGGCGACCGGCCGGCGCGGCGGCGTGCGCGCGGGCCTGGGGGCCAGCCGCCGCCGCGCCCTCCGGGCAGAGCAAGAGTGCAACGCGGCTACGATAAGGCGCGCACCCTGTCGGCTTCGTAGAAGTCGCAGAGTGCGCTCTATTGAAACCGCGTGCTGCCCGGCGCGCCAGCGCCGCCCGCCATGCTGATCGTCACCAGGCAGGGCCGAAACCCGTCCGGGGTTCGGTCGGAGCGCAGCGCAGATAGAGCGGCGGTCCCGCAGGGAGGCGCAAACCCTCTGACCTTGTAATTTGTACCAGCATCGACTAATATGAAGTCATTGACTTATGGAGGCCAGCATGGCGGTCATGACGATCCGAAACATCGACGATGTCATCAAGAAGCGCCTCCGCGTGCGCGCAGCCGTCAATGGCCGGTCGATGGAAGACGAGGCGCGCGACATTCTACGCTCGGCGCTGTCCACAGATGATCCGCGCCCTCGCAATCTCGCTCAAGCGATCCATGAGAGGTTCGGCCCGCTGGGCGGCGTTGATCTGCCCGACGTACCGCGCGAGGCGATCCGGCCGCCGGTGGACTTCGGCGAATGATCGTCCTTGATACCAACGTCATTTCCGAGCTGATGCGGCGCGAGCCGGACGCGGCGGTGATGGCCTGGATGGGCGAGCAGCCGATGGCGGGGGTGTTCACGACCACGCTGACGCAGGCGGAAATCTTCTACGGCCTGGCGCTGCTGCCCGAGGGACGCCGCCGCGATGCACTAATGGCGGCCGCGCAGCCGATGTTCGATGTCGATCTCGCCGGGCGCGTGCTGCCGTTCGATACCGATGCCGCCAACGCCTATCCCGATATCGCGGCCGGGCGGCGGAAGGGCGGCCAGCCGATCAGCCAGATCGACGCACAGATCGCGGCCATCGTCCGCTCGCGAGGGGCGCGGCTGGCGACTCGCAACGTGGCCGACTTCGCCGACTGCGGCATCACGGTGGTCAATCCGTGGGGCGAGCCATGAACCGCGCCGCCGTCCGTCCCTATCTGCGCTACGCTTCGTCGGAGCCTTTGCGCGAGAGAAAGGCGGGCGGCACCCTGTCTGCATGGCCACGTCTCGCAAGCCTCGTCGCCGAACACCGCGCCGTCCTGCATATTGCCCGGACGACTTGCTCGATTATGTCCGATTGCCGGTCAGCTCGGCTCAGCCTCATGTGGGTCGGCCGCCCAAAGACGATCTTGCGACCTGGACCGTCACCGACGACTGGCCTGAGCGCGTTCCGGTCACGAGCGCCGAAGTGGACGTGTTCGAGGCATGGTTCGGCGATATCTTCGACGAGCTGTTCGGGCCGTGCCAATGATGTGAGGATACTGCCATGACCGTGCCGCTGCGCGCCGCCCTTTACCTGCGCGTCTCAACGGCGCGGCAGGCCGAGCATGACGTCTCGATCCCGGATCAGCGCAAACAGGGCGAAGCCTATTGCCTGTCGCGGGGATTGGAGCTGGTCGATACGTTCGTAGAGGCAGGCGCATCCGCCACCAACGACCGCCGACCCGAGTTCCAGCGCATGATCGAGGCCGGAACGAGCAAGCCGGCACCGTTTGACGTGGTGGTGGTCCACAGCTTCTCGCGCTTCTTTCGCGATCATTTCGAGCTGGAATTTTACGTCCGCAAGCTCGCCAAGAACGATGTGAAGCTGCTCTCCATCACCCAGGAGATGGGTGATGATCCGATGCACGTCATGATGCGCCAGATCATGGCGCTGTTCGACGAGTATCAGTCCAAGGAGAACGCCAAGCACGTCCTGCGCGCCTTGAAGGAAAACGCCCGACAGGGCTTCTGGAACGGCTCGCTGCCACCAATCGGCTATCGCGTCGTCGCCGCCGAACAGCGCGGCGCCAAGACCAAGAAGAAGCTGGAGATCGACCCGCTGCACGCCGACACGGTGCGGCTGGCGTTCAAGCTGGCTCTGGAAGGGGACGGCACGTCCGGCCCGATGGGTGTCAAGACGATCACCAAGCATCTCAACGAGCGCCGTATCTTCACCCGCGACGGTGGGCGCTGGGGCATCGGCACGGTGCATCGTATGCTGACGCGCGCCACCTATGCGGGCCGGCACGAGTTCAACAAGCGCGGCAAGAGCAAGGAATTGAAGCCCGCCACCGAAGTGATCGCGGTCGAGGTTCCGGCGATCATCGACCAGGCGATGTTCGATGCAGTGCAGGCGCATCTGAAGGCGCGCAGCCCGAAGGTCGCCCACCCGCAGGTCGTCGGCGGCCCGACGCTGCTGACGGGACTGATCCACTGCGGCAAGTGCGGCGGCGCGATGACGATCCGCACCGGCAAGGGCGGGCGCTATCGCTATTACACCTGCTCGATGAAGGCGCGGCAGGGCGTGACGGCGTGTGAAGGCATGACCGTGGCGATGGAGCGGCTGGACGATCTTGTCGCCAATCATCTGGCGGAACGGCTGCTCGATCCAGTCAGGCTTGAGGTCGTGTTGTCCGAGGTTCTGGATCGCCGGCAAGAACGATCCGAGCGGCGCCGCGAGCATATCGCGGAGTTGAACCGGCGTGCTGCGGAGACCGAGCTGCGTTTGAAGCGGCTCTATGACGCAATCGAAAGTGGAGTCGCCGATCTCGATGATCCGGCGCTCAAGGATCGCATCGACGGATTGAAGGCGACCCGCGATCAGGCGCGAGCGGATGCCGAGCGCGCCTCAGCGCTTCTCGTAAGCTCGACCCAGCAGGCGATCACGCCGACGATGCTTCGCGACTTCGCCTCGACCGCGCGGCGACGTATCCGGCTGGAGGGCGGCGGCTACCGGCGCGATCATCTGCGTGCGCTCGCGCAGCGGGTGGAAGTCGATCGCGAGGAAGTCCGCATCATGGGCTCGAAGAGCAACCTGTTGCGCGTGCTCGCCGCGAACGGCGTAGCCTCGGCGGTGGGCGGAGTGCCCACCGTTGTTCCGAAGTGGCGGAGCGGCAGGGATTCGAACCCTGGATACGCTTTTGGCGTATACTCACTTTCCAGGCGAGCGCCTTCGACCACTCGGCCACCGCTCCGCATTGCACTGGAAGTGGGGCTCCCTATCGCGGGGTGGTGCGCGAGGCAAGGGCGGATGATGGCTTTTCACGGATGCGCGCTCGCATGGCGTGCATCGATGCCGCAAAGCGCGCGATGCGGGAACAATCACCGCCCGATCCGCGATATAGGATGAAGGCGAGGCCGGCGTCATCCGCGCCGCCAGCATAGCGGAGACCATCATGATCGTCGGCACCGTCAAGGAGATCAAGAACCACGAATATCGCGTCGGCCTGACGCCCGAGAGCGTGCATGAGCTGACCGCCCATGGCCATGACGTGCTTGTGGAGACCGGAGCGGGGGAGGGGATCGGCGCGCACGACGCGCTTTACGAACGCGCCGGCGCGCGCATCGTCGGGACGGCAGCGGAGATCTTCGCTTCGGCGCAGATGATCGTGAAGGTCAAGGAGCCCCAGCCGCCCGAGCGCGCGATGCTGCGACCGGGCCAGATCCTCTACACCTATCTCCACCTCGCGCCCGATCCCCACCAGACCCGCGACCTGATGGCGTCGGGCGCGACCTGCATCGCCTATGAAACGGTCACCGACGCCAGCGGAGGACTGCCGCTGCTCAAGCCGATGAGCCAGGTCGCGGGCCGCATGTCGATTCAGGCGGGGGCGACCGCGCTCGAAAAGGCGCATGGCGGTCGAGGCGTGCTGCTGGGCGGGGTGCCAGGCGTGCTGCCGGCCAGGGTCGCGATCATCGGCGGCGGCGTGGTCGGCTTCAACGCGGCGCAGATGGCGGCGGGGCTGGGGGCGGACGTCACTATCCTCGATCGCGATCCGCAAGCGCTCGAACGGCTCGGCACCTTTTTCGAGGCACGCGCCAAGACCCGCTTTTCCAATCGCGCGAACCTCGCCGAATGCGTGGCGGATGCGGACCTCGTCATCGGCGCGGTGCTGATCCCCGGCGCCGCCGCGCCAAAGCTCGTCAGCGCGGATATGCTCAAGACCATGAAGAAAGGCGCGGTGCTGGTGGACGTCGCGATCGATCAGGGCGGCTGCTTCGAAACCAGCCACGCGACCACTCATGCGGACCCGACCTATGTCGTCGAGGGCATCGTCCATTATTGCGTCGCCAACATGCCGGGCGCGGTTGCGCGCACCAGCACCTATGCGCTCAACAACGTCACCTTGCCCCATGCGCTGCGCATCGCCGATCTTGGCTGGCAGGCGGCGATGCGCGCCGATCCGCATCTGCTCGCGGGGCTCAACGTCTGGGACGGCAAGGTGACGTACAAGGCCGTAGCGGATGCGCTGGATATCCCGTTCACATCGCCCGACACCGCGATCGGCTGACCGAAGGCCTCATCGGCAGCACAGGGTGCGGATTCTCCCCGCTCGTTCGTCTGATCGGGCGGGGCAAGTTTGTTTCAACTGGATGCCTCCGTTAACAGGGTTTTCGCCGAAAAAGGGGCATGGTTCGCATCATGGTCGACCAGATACATTCCGCCGTTCCGGTCCAGGGGCGCGATTACGACCACAGGGACGCCGTTCAGGCGCATCAGGAAGGGCCCTATTCATGAGCGGCGATATGATGACCTGGCTCGTGCCGCTCGTCGCGATGCTGGGTGCGGGACTGCTGGCGGGCTTTGCCGCCGGCCTGTTCGGCATCGGCGGCGGCTTCGTCGTCGTGCCGGCGCTGTTCGTCGTGCTGCCGCTGCTGGGCGGCACCCATGAAGCCATCGCCCATGTCGCGATCGGTACGTCTGCGGCGACCATCATCGTCACCTCGATCCGGTCGCTTCTCGCCCATGCCAAGCGCGGCGCGGTGGAGTTTGAAGTGCTCAAACAATGGGCGCCCTGGCTGATCCTGGGCGACGGCATCGGCGTCATGCTGGCCGGCCATGTCGATGGCAAGGTGCTCACGATGATCTTCGCGGTCGGCGTCGGCCTCATGTCGCTCAACTTCCTGCTGCCCAAGGTCGGCGGCAAGGTGGTCAGCGACACCATGCCCTCGGGCGTGGTCCGCATGGGCATTGCCGGGGGGCTTGGCACCTTCTCGTCGCTGCTGGGCATCGGCGGCGGAGTCATCGCGATCATGGTGATGACGCTGTGCGGCCGCTCCATCCACCGCGCCATCGCCACCGCGTCGGGTATCGGCACATTGATCGCGATCCCGACCGCGATCGGCTTCGTCCTGATCGGCCTCAGGGAAGGGGGGCTGCCCTGGGGTTCGCTCGGCTATGTCAACATGCCCGCGACCCTCGCCATCACCTCGATGTCGGTGCTGACCGCGCCGCTCGGCGTCGCCGCCGCCCACGCGCTGCCCGCCGGACCGCTCAAGAAGATCTTCGGCGTCTATCTTATCGTCATTTCCTACCTGATGCTGCGCAACGCGCTCAAGATGTAACCGCGCGATCCCGACGCCGCCACTCAGTCGGCGTCGGGATCGCGAAAATTGAGCCGCCGCGTCACCGTATAGTCGAGCACGCCCACCAGCAGATAGCTGATCCACTGCTTGGCCAGCGTCAGCGGCGTCCGCTGCGCGCGATAGAGTTCGGGCGTGATCCGGCGGCTTTCCGCCGCCCGCGCGTCGATGAAGCCCCGCATCGCCCCGGCAAAGCCCTTATCCTCCACCCGCAGCATCACCTCCAGGTTCAGGAACAGGCTGCGCATGTCGAAATTGGCCGACCCGATATAGACCGCATCGTCGATCACGATCAGCTTCATGTGCAGCTTGCACGGCTGATATTCGTAAATCTCGACGCCGCGCTTCATCAGCGGCCCGTATAGCAGCCGCGCCGCCGCCACCGTCGCGCCATTGTCCGACCGCGACGGCAGGATCAGCCGCGCCCCCCCGCGCCGCGCCGCCCGCGCCAGCCGCTTGAGCATGCCGCGCCCCGGCGAGAAATAGGCCTCCACCATGTCGAGCCGGCCCGCCTGGTCGAGGTCGCGCTTCACCACCTGCGCCCATGGGCTCAGCCGTCGCGTCGGTCCGCCGATCAGCCAGCGGAACGCGCCGCCGTCACCCTGTTCGCCCGGCCCCCGGTCCAACCCACCATGCCAGCGCCGGATCATCCGCCGCAGCATTCGGAAGCCCTGTTTGCGGCTCGCGACCCAGCGCCAGATCTGCGTGTACCATCGCGCCATCGCCGCCACCTGCGGCCCCTCGATCAACAGCCCCAGGTCGCGCCATTCGTCCTGCGGCGGAATCCCGAAATAGCTGTCCTCGACATTGAAGCCGCCGATCAACAGCCGCTCATCGTCCGCGATCGCCATCTTCTGATGATTGCGGATCAGGTAGCGGGTGGAGCGCCGCGTCCCGAAGCGGCCGAAATGCCCGCCAGCCCCCACCAGCGGCTCGAAAAAGCCGGGCGGCGTGCGGTCGCTGCCGAACGCGTCCACCATCAGCGTCACGGCCACCCCGCGCGCCCGCGCCGCGACCAGCCGCTCCAGCACCAGCCGCCCGCTCTCATCATCGGCAAAGATATAATAGAGCAGTTTCACGCTCGCCTGCGCCCCGTCGATCAGCGCGATCAACGCCTCGCGCAGGCCCGCGCCGCTCTCGATCACGCGCAGCCGGTTGCCGTCCAGCGTGACGGCGATCTCCGACCCGTGCCCGCGCGCTCCACTCTGCTCATTCGTCATGCCGCCGCTCATGCCCGCTCGCGCCGCGTCTGGCCACCGCGATTATGGCCTTTCATTGACTCGGGGGGAGGGCGCTGCTAAGGGCGACGCTGAAGTCATTCCCCGTTTCAGGAGGCCCTATTGGCCCGTGTCACCGTCGAAGATTGCGTCGACAAAGTTACCAACCGTTTCGATCTCGTCCTTCTCGCCGCCCAGCGCGCGCGGGAGATTTCCGGCGGCGCCGAACTCACGATCGACCGCGATCGTGACAAGAACCCCGTCGTCGCCCTGCGTGAGATCGCCGAAGAAACCGTCCTTCCCGCCGAGCTGCATGCGTCGGTCATCGCCTCGCTGCAAAAGGTGCAGATCGACGACGACGACACGCCCGACGAGATCGGCTCGATCGCCCAGTCGGCCGAGGCTCTGCGCCTCACCGCCGCCGCCCCGCCGCGCAACCAGAATATCGGCGGCGACTACGACGGCTAAAGCGATTTAAGGCTTTTCGGTTTGGAGAGGGACGAGGCCCGGACTGCGTAAGCAGGACCGGGCCTCGACATGTTTGGGGGAGGGGGCTAAGCGCCAATGGACCCAGCTGATTGATGCACGAGATGCCCCGTCGGACGATCCCGTGGATCTTCACAACTCAGTCAACGCCGGTAAATGGCAGGGAGCCAGAGCTTATTGCGCGGGCGAACTGGTTTCCAGTGGAACGCGAAAGATATAAGTTTTCTGCATGATCCGCGAAGCGATGCGCCAACTCCCCGATATTCGAGCATATTCATCGAGATAAAAAAGGCCGCAGACGATTACGTCGCGGGATGCGCCTTCCTTGGCCGGGACGTCCATCGGATTATAACCCATGACCCGTCCCGTTGCCCGATCTCCAGCGATGACAAACTGATGGTTGGCCATCATATGATGCGTTCCGCCGATGGACGGCGTGGCCTCGTAAATCCAGGCCAACAACGCTTCCACATCGCCGACAGGGCCGCCAAATGCGATCGCGTCAACGTGCGCGTTCGGCGCGAATATGTCGTTCAGTTTGGCAAAATCACGCGAATCTATGGCGCTTGCATAGGCATAGATCAGATCCTGAAGCTCGAGCCGATCCGAAATTTCTTGAAGTGCGAGCATATGAATATCCCGATCAAGCTGGATGTTCGTCGTTAACCTCATGTCTGGCGAACCGATCGCATTTCTCGGATTTTAATCAGCCAGCTTTGGGCCACGATCATGACTTCTCCCAAATGGGATGCCTGACGCCCTGCCGGGTGTCAATCCAGGTTGGCGGACCGGCTTCGTCTCTCGTTCCCATCACACAACCACTCATCGCTTCAAAATCGTGGATCGAACATCGCGATGCGTGAGCCCTTGATGCGCCGTCTGCTACACCTCATACCGTCGTTAAATTGAGGGGGCAGCCGCCCTTAGGTTGGAGGACCTGATGCCAGAACTAACGAGCCAAGCCGCTGCCCCGACGCAGGCAAATGCGAAGAAGCTGCGGTTCGGGTTGGCGTACGCCTATGTGGATAATGACCGTGCCACGGCGACCGATCCGTCGCGGCGGGGGTATGAACGTCATTGGGCAGAAACGCTCGATCACGTGGTTTGGGCGGAATCCATCGGCTTCGACTCGGTTTGGTTCAGCGAGCATCATTTCGATGGACTATGTCCTTCGCCGCTGATCATGACGGCTGCGGCGGCCATGCGCACCAAGCGGGTGCGCCTTAGCAGCTGCGTGATGCTTGCTCCCCTATATCACCCCCTCCGTCTTGCTGAGGAGGCGGCAATGGTTTCCGTGCTGTCGGAGGGGCGATATGACCTCGGCATTGGCATGGGCTACAGCGAAAAGGAGTTTGAAGCCTTCGGCGTCAACATGCGCCACCGGCCGAGCCTGATGGAAGATACCGTCGATTTCGTCCGTCGCGCGTGGACCGGCGAGCCGTTCGCATTCGAAGGGAAAAGGTTCAATATGCCTGAAATTGCGGTGACGCCCGTGCCCGCCGATCCGCCGCGGATATTGATCGGAGGCATGGCCGAGCCAGCCATCAGAAGGGCAGCGTTGCTCGGTGACGGTTTTCTCTCAAGCAACAACGCGCATTTGCCGGCCTACGTGGCTGCCCTGGAAGAATTTGGGCGCACTGGCACCGCGGTCGCCTCACAGGTGGCCCTCATCGCGGAAGACCCGGAGCGAGCGGTTGCGGAACTGGAGCAATATGCGCTTAATTACGTGAATATTTATGTCGATCGTGGGTTGGTGCAACATCCGCGTTTCGAAAATATCCAGCAGGCGGTCGATATCGATCTATATAGGATATGGGACGGGGCAAAGGCCGTTTCGGAGATCGTCAACACCGTTATCGCGAACCCGGTCGTGGACGAAGTGCTCTTTCTGGTGAGCAGCGGGCCCGGCGAGCCGATTGCAAGCACCTATCCGCGCGCGCAATATCTCATGGATTACGTCATCCCGGAGGTTCGCAAGAAGATTGAAATTCCCTTCGCTCAGTGATGAGACTATTCGGAAGCGGACAGTCATCTATGGGCTAAATTCAGTACTTGCCCTGTCCTACATCCCCCACCCATGCCATAACCCAGTCATCCGGCTCTTTCCCATCGTCCACCCTCCACCAGCCGACTTTCCGATAATTTCAACGACACGCAATAAATGGGCGAAATATGCGGGAACTATACGAAGTTAAGGCGGCAATCGCGCGCCTTACCCTCCAAGTTTGGGCAGCGCCCAGTCGATCGGCCCGCGCCCATGCGCTTCCAGAAACGCATTGGCCTTCGAAAAATGCCGGCATCCCAGAAACCCGTTATGCGCCGACAGCGGGGAGGGGTGGGCGGCCTTGAGCACCAGATGGCGGCTCGCATCGACGAAGCCCGCCTTGCGCTGAGCATAGGCGCCCCACAGCATGAACACGACCGGCTGTTCCCGACCGTTGACGAGGCGCACCACGGCGTCGGTGAATGTCTCCCACCCCTTGCCCTGATGCGACGCGGCGCGCGCCATCTCGACCGTCAATACGCTGTTGAGCAGCAGTACGCCCTGCCGCGCCCAATGTTCGAGGAAGCCGTGCCCCGCGCGCTCTATGCCAAGGTCGCTGTGCAACTCCTTGTAGATGTTGACCAGCGACGGCGGCGTCCGCACCCCCGGCCGCACGCTGAAGCACAGCCCATGCGCCTGCCCCTCGCCATGATAGGGGTCTTGCCCCAGGATCACGACCTTGACCTGATCGAGCGGCGTCAGGTCGAGCGCGCGGAAATATTCCGACCCCTTGGGAAAGATGCGTTTGCCCGCCGCTTTCTCCTGCTCCAGAAACTGCTTGAGCGCCTGCATCGCCGGGCTGGCGAACTCGGCTTCCAGCGGCACGCGCCAGCTTTCGTGCAATTTTATCGTCTCGCTCATCGCCGCCTGATGGACCGGAGGCCGACGCGCTGTCAACGGACCGCCAAAGCCCCTTGCCCCGGCTTTGCGGATCGTGAAAAGAACGGCCATGCCTCGCTTCCGCTCCCTAAGCGCCTCGCTCGCCGCGATCACCCTGTTCCTCGCGCCGCTGCCCTCCGCCGACGCCTTCGGCCCCGCGACCAGCGCGGTTCATCAATCGGCGCAAGGCCGCCTGCTCGCCGAGTTCGCCCGCTTCGCCACCCTGTCCGACGGCACAGTCGGCATCGCCATTCGCAACCTTGGCACCGGCGAGACGCTGGCGCTGAACGGCGACACATTGTTCCCGATGGCCAGCACCTACAAGGTCGCGGTCGCGGGCAAGATCCTCTCCATGGTCGATGCGGGCGCGCTCTCGCTCGACACCATGATCGCGGTCGACCCCGCGCTGCTGAGCGAGGGCGGCATCGCCGACCAGTTGCCCCATGGCGGCGCGAGCTTTTCGGTCGCCAACCTGCTCGACCTTATGCTGACGCGCAGCGACAATAACGCGACCGACATGCTCATCGCCAGGGCCGGCGGCCCGCAGACGGTCGACGCCTGGCTCCGCTCGATCGGCGTCCACGGCATGCGGGTGGACAGCAACACTGCCCAGCTGCTCTACCGCGCCATGGGCCTTCGCCCCGGAGCCGGCACCTTCCGCCGCAACGTCGCGGCGGCGATGCAATCGGATGCGGCCCTGCGCGACCGCGAGGCTCGCGACCTGCCCAACATCGCCTTCGCCACCGACCCGCGCGACAGCGCGACCCCCAGTGCGATGACCGACCTCCTGTCCGCGATCGAACGGCGCAAGGCGCTCAAGCCCGCCAGCACGGCGACGCTGCTGGACATCATGGTCCGCTGCCGCACCGGCGCCTCCCGGCTGAAAGCGATGCTCCCGCCCGGCACGCCGATCGCGCACAAGACGGGATCGCTCAATGGTCTCGGCAATGATGTCGGCCTCGTCACCCTGCCGGACGGGCGGCTGTTCGCGATCTCGGTCTTCGTGATGAAGGACAGCAAGGGCCACGACGCCCGCGACCGGATCATGGCCGAAGTGGCGAGGGCGGCCTACGACTATTTCCTCTTCGCGCCCGATCGCAGCAACGGCTGATCGTTTCGCCCTTAACAACTATCGGGCTTCCCGCTAGCAAGGCGATCGGGGAGGACTGCCATGAAGAGCATTGCCCGTTTTCAGGATTTCTGGCCTCATTATCTGCGCGAACATGCCCGTCCCGGAACGCGGGTCATGCATTATGCGGGGACCAGCATCATATTGTTGCTGCTGGGCGCAATGCCGCTGGCCGGACGCTGGTGGATGGGCGCGGCGCTTCCGGTCGTTGGCTATGGCTTCGCCTGGACCGGCCACGGCCTGATCGAACGCAATCGCCCCGCGACCCTGCGCCATCCGCTCTGGTCGCTGCGCGCCGATTTCCTGATGTGGTATCGGTTCATGACCGGGCATCTGGCGGAGGAACTCGACCGGGCCGGTGTCCCTCGCGATGGAACGGTCAACGCCGTCATGCCGTGACACGCGCGTACCGCCCGGAGCCCGATTACGTTCATCCGCCGCGCAACAGGCTCACAGCAGCGTCCCGCTCGAACAGGTAGAGACAGGTTCGGGCGGCCTGCCCGCGCGGTCCGTCCAGCCCCCCGTCGCGGTCCACCAACAGCCTCGCATCGTCGCGCGCCGCATCCAGCAGGGTGGCAAGATGTTCGGGCGTCGCCAGCTTCATCCGCGCCTCGCCGGATTGCCGCGTTCCCAATACTTCCCCCGCGCCCCGCAGCCTCAAATCTTCTTCGGCAATGCGAAAGCCGTCGTTGCTCTCGCGCATCAGGGCCAGCCGGGCGCGCGAGGTATCGCTTAGCGCACCGCCGCGCAGCAGCAGGCAAACCGATGACTTGTCGCCCCGGCCCACGCGACCGCGCAACTGATGCAGTTGGGCAAGCCCAAACCGGTCGGCCCCTTCGATGATGATCAGCGAGGCGTTGGGTACGTCGACGCCGACCTCGATGACCGTCGTGGCGACGAGGACTTTCGTCCTGTTTGCCGAAAAAGCCTCCATTGCCGCATCTTTGTCGGCGCCCTTCATGCGGCCATGGACCAGCCCGACGGCCTGGCCAAACCGCATCCTCAGGCCCTCAGCGCGGGCTTCGGCAGCCGCCTGATCGCTGCTTTCGCTCTCTTCGACCAGCGGGCAAACCCAATAGGCCTGCCCCCCGGCCTCGATATGACGAGCCAGCGCATCGATCACTTCGTCGAGGCGACTGGCCGTCATCACGACCGTCTGGATCGGCTGGCGTCCTGGTGGCATCTCGTCCAGTCGCGATACGTCCATTTCACCATAGTAGGTCAGCGTCAGCGTGCGAGGGATGGGCGTCGCTGTCATCACGAGCAGATGAGGCGCGCGCTCGGCCTTGGACGCGAGCAGCATGCGTTGCGCCACGCCGAAGCGATGCTGCTCGTCGATCACGGCAAGGCCAAGGCTGCGATAGTTGACCGCCTCCTGAAATATCGCATGGGTGCCGACGAGGATATGGATACTGCCGTCGGCCAGCCCCATCAGCGTCGCCTCTCGCACCTTGCCCTTTTCCCGGCCGGTGAGGATCGCGATCTCCACCGGCAGACCGGATGCCATTTTCCTCAACGTCTCATAATGCTGGCGCGCGAGGATTTCGGTCGGCGCGAGCATCGCCCCCTGCATGCCCGCCTCGACAGCATTGAGCAGGGCCATCAGCGCCACCAGCGTCTTGCCCGATCCGACATCGCCCTGGAGCAGCCGCAGCATGGGCGTTCCTTGCGCCATGTCGCCCTCAATCTCACCCATGGCACGCCGCTGGGCCCCGGTCGGTGCGAAGGGCAGTTCGAGCGACGCCCTCAGACGGCCATCGCCAGCGATAGGGACGCCCCGCCGACGTCGCCCGGCCTGTCGAACCAGCATAAGCGCCAGCTGCCCGGCGAAAATCTCGTCATAGGCGAGCCGCTCGCGCGCTACCGCGTCGCCGGGGTCGGCATGGACTCGCCCCAGCGCTTCCCGCCAGCCTGGCCAGCTCCTGCTTGCAATCAGGCTGGGCTCGGCCCACTCGGAAAGATCCGGCGCACGGAGCAATGCCTGCGCGGCGAGATCCCGCATCCGATTGTTGGTCAGCCCGTCGGACAGTCCATATACGGGCTCGCGCGCTGGAATGGTCGCCGCTTCTTCGGGCGCCAGGACATAATCGGGATGCACGATTTGAAGAGCGTCGCCATAGTTTTCGAGTTTGCCCGACACGAATTTCGGCTCGTTCAGCGGCAGCAGCTTTCTGGGCCAGGCGCTGTTGCGGCCGAAATAGACCAGCGCGACATGGTTGCCACGGGCGTCCACCGCATCGACGCGAAACGGTGCGCGAGTGCCGCCGCCGGCACGATAGTCCACCGGCGTCAGCTCGATGCCGATCACCCGGCCCGAATCCGCTATATCCAGAGCGCCGGTCAGCTTGCGGTCCACCCAACTGACCGGCAGATGAAAGGCAACGTCGACCGCGCGGGCAAGGCCCAACCGCTCCAGCGGCCGGGCAAGCGCCGGCCCAACGCCCTTGAGCGCGGAAATTTCGGCAAACAGCGGATTGAGAATGTCGGGTCGCATGGCTATCTGCTGCCCTCTATCTCAGCTCGCCCGGTCGTACAAATGCCGGATGGGGTCCAGAGCTATGCCCATTGAAGGAACAAATTGTGAACAATGATCCGCTGATGCGCCGGCTGAAATTCCGCGCCTGGCACCGTGGTACACGGGAAGCGGATTATACCGTCGGCGGATTTTTCGAACGCTATCATAAAGAATGGACCTCGGATGAAATCGCGTGGTTTGAACGCTTCATGGACGAGCAGGATGCCGACATCATCGGCTGGGCCCTCGGGACCATAATCGTGCCGGACGAATGGAAAGGCGCGATGATGGATCGCTTTTTGAAGCTGGATTTCGTGAAGATTGAAAATTGACGCTACTGCCGCCGGCTGGCTGGAAACGGATGATAATGAAGTGACCGATCTTCAGAAAATCCTCAAGGCCGCAGCCCCGTTGACCTTGTCCGGCGTTCCGGCCGGTTTCCAGCCTTGGCTGCTGGCCGATATCGCGCGGGCCGCAAAGACGCGCGCTGTATTTGTCGCTTCGGACGATCAACTGATGCGCGCGGTGGCCGATACGGCGCATTATTTCGCGCCGGAGATCGAGATTATCGAAGTTCCCGCGTGGGATTGCCTGCCTTATGATCGCGCCAGCCCCTCCTTGCGGACGGCGGCCGCGCGGCTCGCCGGCCTTCACGCATTGCAGGCTGTCCCCAAGGGACCGCAATTGGTGCTGACGACGCTCAACGCGTTGACCCAGCGAACGCTGACGCCATTTCGTGTCCGGCAACTGGTCGCGAGGCTCGCGCCCAAAGAGCGGATCGCCATCCCCCGGCTGGCCGAGATGTTGCAGGGTAATGGCTATGTCCGCACCGACACGGTGCATGACCGTGGCGAATTCGCTGTTCGCGGCGGCATCGTCGATCTGTTTCCGGGCGGCGAGGAACAGCCGCTGCGGCTCGATTTCTTCGGCGACGAGATCGAGACCGTCCGCCGCTTCGATCCCGCCGATCAGCGAACAACCGGCAGCGTGGACAGCTTCACCCTGCTGCCGGCGTCAGAGGCGCTGCTCGACGAGGAGACCATCAAGCGGTTTCGGGGGCGGTATCGCGAACTGTTCGGTGCGACGGCAACGGGCGATCCGCTCTATCAGGCGGTGAGCGACGGGCGAAGGCTGGCCGGCATGGAACATTGGCTCCCCCTGTTCGAGGAGCGGCTGGTGCCGATGACCGAACATCTGGGCGAGGATGTCGTGGTCATTCGCGATCATGGCGTGGCCGGTGCCGCCGATGCGCGTTTCGAGGCGATCCGCGACTATCATGCCAATCGGGTTCAGGCGAAATCTTCCGATCCTGGGGCTTATCGCCCATTGAGGCCGGAGGCGCTCTATCTGGACGGGGCGGAATGGAATGCGGCGGTCGCGGCGCTGCCGATGCATGAGGCGACGCCCTTTCACGAGCCCGAAAGCGCGACCGTGCTCGATTTTGGGGTCGACGGGCCGCGCGACTTCGCGCCCGAGCGCGCGCAGAACCTGAATATCTATGAGGCGGTCGGCAAGCATATCGCCGCGCTGCGCCGCGCGAAGAAAAAGATACTGATCGCCAGCTACTCCGGCGGGGCGCGCGAACGTCTGTCTGGCCTGCTTGCCGATCATGACGTCAAGCGGTTGGCGGCCGCCGACGACTGGCAGGAAGCGCTGGGGCTGGCGGGGGGAGGCAGCGTCGTTCTCACCGTCCTGCCGCTGGATCACGGTTTCACCGCGCCCGATGTTGCCGTCCTCACCGAACAGGACATGCTGGGCGACAGGCTCGTCCGCCGCGCCAAACGTAAGAAGAGCGCCGACGCCTTCCTCGCCGAACTGGCTACGCTCTCACCGGGCGATCTCGTCGTCCACATGGACCACGGGATCGGCCGTTATGAGGGTCTGACGCAGATCCCGGTCAGCAAGACTGCGCATGACTGCGTCGCGTTAAGCTACGCGGGCGGAGACAAGCTGTTCGTACCGGTCGAAAATCTGGAGGTGCTGTCCCGCTACGGCTCCGACAGCGATGGCGTCAGCCTTGACAAACTGGGCGGCGAAGCCTGGCAGCGGCGCAAGGCGAAGATGAAGGAGCGCATCCGCGAGATCGCGGGTGAATTGCTCAAGACTGCCGCCGAGCGCGCATTGCGCGCCGCCACGGTCGCCGAGCCCGACAGTGCCGGCTATCCAAGTTTCGTCGACCGCTTCCCCTATCAGGAAACCGAGGATCAGGATCGCGCGATCGGCGACGTAATCGAAGATCTGGGCTCGGGCAAGCCGATGGACCGGCTCGTCTGTGGCGATGTGGGCTTCGGCAAGACCGAAGTCGCGCTGCGCGCCGCCTTTGTCGCCGCGATGGCGGGGATGCAGGTGGTGCTGATCTGTCCCACCACATTGCTCGCGCGCCAGCATCATATGCAGTTTGAGGAGCGTTTCCGCGGCTTTCCCGTCAATATCGGCCGCCTCTCGCGGCTCGTTCCTGACAAAGAGGCCAAGGCAGTCAAGGCGGGCCTCGCCGATGGCACGCTGGATATCGTCGTCGGCACGCATGCGCTGCTGACCAAGGGGATCGATTTCAAGCGCCTCGGGCTCGTCATCGTTGACGAGGAGCAGCGGTTTGGCGTCACCCACAAGGAGCGGCTGAAATCCCTCAAGACCGATGTCCATGTGTTGACGCTGACGGCGACGCCGATCCCGCGCACTTTACAGATGGCCATGTCCGGCCTGCGCGAACTGTCGGTGATTCAGACCCCGCCGGTCGATCGCCTTGCAGTGCGAACCTATATCATGCCGTGGGACGGGGTCGTGATCCGCGAGGCGTTGCTGCGTGAACATTATCGCGGCGGCCAGAGCTTCTTCGTCGTCCCGCGTATCGCCGACCTGGCCGAGATCGAGGAATTTCTCCTCAACGAAGTGCCCGAGGTCCGGTCGGTCGTCGCCCATGGTCAGATGAGCGCGGCGCAGGTGGAAGAGCGCATGTCGGCCTTTTACGACAAACGCTACGACGTGCTGCTGTCGACAACGATCGTCGAAAGCGGCCTCGACATTCCCAGCGCCAACACATTGATCATTCATCGCGCAGACCGGTTTGGCCTCGCGCAACTCTATCAGTTGCGTGGTCGCGTCGGGCGATCGAAGGCCCGCGCCTATGCCTATATGACGACGCCCGCCAACCGCATCATCACCGAAACGGCTGAAAAACGTCTCAAAGTGCTGTCCGACCTCGATACTTTGGGAGCAGGGTTCCAGCTGGCGAGCCACGATCTCGACATACGTGGCGCAGGCAATCTCGTCGGCGACGAGCAGTCGGGACATATTCGCGAGGTCGGGTTCGAACTTTATCAGTCGATGCTCGAAGAGGCGATCATGGATGCCAAGGCGGGCGGGGCAGGGCTCGAACGTTCGCGGGACAGCTTCTCGCCGCAGATCAGCGTCGACGCGCCGATCATGATTCCCGATGATTATGTCCCTGATCTCGATTTGCGCATGGGTCTCTATCGCCGGATCAACGAAATCGAGGACCGGCAGGGGCTTGAGGCCTTTGCCGCCGAACTCATCGATCGCTTCGGAAAGCTGCCGGCGCCCACGCAAAATCTGCTCAAGGTCATCGAGATCAAGCAGAATTGCGTGAAAGCGAACATCGCCAAGATCGATGTCGGGCAAAAGGGCGCTCTCGTCAGCTTTTTTGAGGATCGTTTCCCCAATCCCGCCGGCCTTGTCGCCTATATTCAAAGGCTGGACGGCGTGGCGCGGCTGCGCCCCGACAGCAAGGTCGTGGTGAACAGGACCTGGGGGGACCCGGCTGCGAGACTGAACGGAGCGCTGCAACTGTCGAAGGGGCTGGCGAAGGCCGCGGGATGACTGCTTGTGGCATGACGTCATTGCGCCTAGCCTCAGGCGGCGTCGCATATTGATGGAGAGAATGAAGTGCCCGTCGAAATCAGTATAGTCGCCTGGGCCATGGTGCTGCTGCTCGTCCACATCTTCGCCGCCGCCCATGTGAAGACGAAGCAATATGGCACGACATGGAATATGGGCGCGCGGGACGAAAACTTGCCACCGCTCGATCCGGTGGCAGGCCGGCTAATGCGCGCGCAGGCGAATTTTCAGGAGACGCTGCCGATCGCCATCGTCGCTCTGATCGGGGTGGTGGTCGTCGGCAAGACAAGTGAACTGACGGCACTTGGCGGCTGGATCTGGCTCGGTGCGCGGATCCTCTATATGCCTCTATATGGCCTCGGCATTCCCA
This sequence comes from Sphingobium fluminis, assembly GCF_037723805.1. Taxonomy (NCBI): domain Bacteria; kingdom Pseudomonadati; phylum Pseudomonadota; class Alphaproteobacteria; order Sphingomonadales; family Sphingobiaceae; genus Sphingobium; species Sphingobium fluminis. The sequence continues at coordinate 192,376 of NZ_JBBJUK010000006.1, read as the reverse complement.
AGGTGCGAACGCTGGTGTGGCTCACCAGCTTGGTCGGCCTTGGCATGGCGCTCTGGCCTTTGCTGCGGTTCTAGTTCAGCATCAGCGCCACCAGATCGGCCGACGACACGCCGGCCGATCGCAGGAAGCCCTGATAATAATCACAACCCTCGCGGCTCAGCAGGTCGCGCTGCTGTTCGGTTTCGACCCCTTCGGCGATCACGGACAGCCCCAGCGATTTTGCCATGTGAATGACGCCGCGCACGATGATCCGGTCGCGCGCCGACCCTGCAATATCCTGCGCCAGACCACTGTCGATCTTGAGATAGTCGAGCGGCAGGCTTTTCAGATAGGCAAGGCTCGAATAGCCCGTGCCGAAATCGTCGATTGCAACCGCGAGCCCCTGCGCTCGCAGCGCCGTCAGCAGCGCCGCGGCGGCTTGGACATCCTCGATCAACCCGCTTTCCGTGATCTCTACCGTGAGGCGGGAGCGCGGAAAGCCGCTGTCGTCTAGGAGAGCGAGAAAATCGGTCATGAAAGCCGGCTGCGCGATATCGGCCGCCGTCAGATTGATCGAAAGGCGCAATTCCCGCAATGCGCCGGGCCACGCGGCCGCCTGACGCAGCGCCTCGCCCTGAATATGCGCGGACAGCGGCAGCATGTAATCGGACCGTTCCGCCGTCGCGAATAAAATGCCGGCGCTCAAGGGGCCATATTTGGGATGGTTCCAGCGGGCCAGCGCCTCGACCCCGCTGATCCGTTCGCTGTCCATAGGATATTGCGGCTGGAAAACGATGCCGATTTCGCCCCGGTCGAGCGCCAGGCGCAGGTCGGTTTCGAGCTGATCGGCATCGACCTGACGGCTGCGCTTTTCCGCCGACAGGATACGGATACCTTCGCCGCCGCCCTGACGCGCATCGGCCAGCGCCGTGCCAGCGCGGCGGATCAGCCGGGTGGCGTCATCTTCGGTTCGGGATTGCGCGATGCCGCAACGCCCTGTCAGCCGAATGAGATGATCGCCAGCGCTGAACGGACGACCGATTGCCGCGATCAGCTGCCGCGCGAGGAAGGTCGCCCTTTCGGCCGTTGCCGCTTCGCCGCTGAGGCCCACGAGAAATTCGGTGCCCGCGATCCGTGCGACCATGGCGCCCGGCGCAAATTCGTCGACCATGCGCTCGATTCGCCGGGCAATCCTCCCCAGCAATGCGTCGCCGACCACCTGACCATAAGCGGCATTCATCCGGTCGAACTGGCTGATCGACAGCAAAAGCACCGTGGTCGCCAGCCCGGTGCGACGCTGGAGCCAGTCCAGCGCAGCGCCGCGCGAGCGCACCCCGGTCAGGAAATCGCGGGAGGACGCCTCTTCCTGAGCATGTCCATCCGAAAGCCATTCGACATCGGCGGCGATTACGCCGTCCTCGATCCGCAAGTGATGCACGAGCCGGTCCCCCGGCCGGTCTGGCGCGGCATGAACAAAAACGCCCGGACCACCGGCGCGCATCATGTCGCGCAACGCGAGCAGCACGCCCCGCCGATCTACCCGCGGCAGTCGGCGAATCAGGTTGGCGGGAGTCGATGCCGTTTCCGCTAGATTAAGATGGCGCGCCAGATTATCACTCAGCCGCACCACGCCGGTGGGTTCCAGCGTCCAGTGAAGGGCGTCGCCTCGGCGGATGCGTTGCGCGCGCTGGCTATGAGCGGCGCCTCCACCAAGCCTGTCGATCAAACGTTGAGCCGATGCGAGGGTCGCTCGCAAGGCTCCGTCCGTTAGCGGGGTCGCGATAAAATGTGTGGCACCAGCCGCAAGCAGCGCCGGTGCTTTGGCCATATCGTGAAGTTCGATCAAGACGATCAGAGCGCCCCCGCCCGCATCGATGGCGGGCACGAGTGGAGCGATCAAATCAACGTCACCACCGCCATCGCGCATATCGATGAGAGCAACCTGAGCGTCGCTGCGGAGATAACGCTGGATGGCGTCGGCCGGACGGCGCGCGCCGATAGCCCGCCATCCGGCGCGGCGGGTAGCCTGGATCAGTCCGTCGCGATCGCCCGGTGAAAGGATGAAAAGGCTGCGCTGCACGTCCGATGCGGTGTCGCCGCTCACTTGCCTTCTCCCCTGTCGCGCATCGATCGGCCCTAGCACCATCCCGTTACCGACCGGTTCACATCACGGCAACCTGCGGCGCTTGCGAAGCGCAAGGCCTTGGCCTACCTACGCTGTCATGGCGATTGCCGATCCTTCCCGCAAGCTGATGACCGACGCGCTGGGCCGCCGGATCAGCTATCTGCGTATTTCTGTCACGGATCGCTGCGACTTGCGGTGCCGCTACTGCATGGCCGAGCGCATGACTTTCCTGCCGAAAAATCAGGTTCTCACTTTGGAAGAGATCGCGCTGTTGGCCGATCTGTTCATCGGTCGGGGTGTGCGAAAGATCAGGCTGACCGGGGGTGAGCCACTGGTTCGGCGCGACATTATCGATCTGGTCCGCCGCATCGGGCGACATATCGGGCAGGGACTGGACGAACTGACGCTGACGACCAACGGTACGCGGCTGTCTGACCATGCCCATGCCCTGCATGATGGAGGCATTCGCCGAATCAATGTCAGCCTGGACAGCCTGGACCCCGATCGGTTCGCTCATGTAACGCGGGGCGGGGATATCAGGTCCGTCTTTCACGGGCTGGAAGCCGCGAAGGCAGCGGGGCTTGCCGTGAAGATCAATATGGTCGCGCTGAAGGGTGTGAATGATGATGAAATTCTGCCCATGCTGCACTGGTGCGACAAGCAGGGTTTCGATCTCACGCTGATCGAGACCATGCCGCTCGGCGAAACCGGGGAGGACCGCACCGACCATTATCTGCCGCTGACACAAGTGGCCGCGAGTTTGCGCACACATTATGCGATCACGCAGCTGCCGCAGCGAACCGGCGGGCCTGCGCGCTACTACGCCGTCGACGGCTTGCGCGCGCGGCTGGGGCTGATCACCCCCATGACCCATAATTTCTGCGCGGATTGCAACCGTATGCGGATGACCTGCGAGGGCAAGATCTTCATGTGTCTTGGCCATGACGATCATGTCGACCTTAAGGCCGCGTTGCGCGAAGGTGGCTTGGCGGCGGTCGAACCGCTGATCGACCGCGCGTTACGGCTGAAGCCCGCGCGTCATGATTTTCAGATCGGTCAAGACCTCGATCCTGCGATCAGGCGTCATATGAGTGTGACCGGCGGATGAGCAGCGAGCCGCGGCGCGCTCTGCTCGCGTCTCCGACCCAGGCGGCCCGAGCCGCCGAGGAGCGGCTGCGCGGTGCCTATGACTTCGTGCCGGTCGATCAGGCCGAAATGATCATCGCGCTGGGCGGCGACGGCTTCATGCTCCAGACGCTGCATGCGATGCTCGAGAGCCGGCGCACTGTTCCGGTCTTCGGCATGAATCTGGGCACGGTCGGCTTCCTGATGAACGAATGGCGGCTGGAGCGGCTCGAACAGAGAATTGAAGCGGCCAAGTCGTTCAAGGTTACGCCGCTGCGCATGACCGTGGACACGATCGATGGCGAGCGCTTTTCAATCCCGGCCATCAATGAAGTGTCCCTGCTGCGCGAAACCCGCCAGACCGCCAAGCTGGAAGTTCAGGTCAATGGCCGGCCCGTCCTGCCCGAATTGGTGTGCGACGGGGTTCTGGTCGCGACGTCGGCGGGGTCGACTGCCTATAATCTGTCGGCGCACGGGCCGATCCTGCCCCTCGGGTCCGGCCTCGTGGCGTTGACTCCGATCAGCCCCTTTCGGCCCCGTCGCTGGCGCGGGGCGATCCTGCCGGAAAACACGATCATCAAATTCACCGTGCTCGATGCCGTCAAGCGGCCAGTGAGCGCGGTGGCCGATCAGCGCGAAGTGCGTGATGTGGCGCAAGTGGAGGTTCAGATCGATCGCGCGACGCCGCTCACGCTCCTGTTCGACCCCGAACATACGCTGGACGACCGGATCGCGGCGGAGCAGTTCATCGCCTGAAAAAATGCGGTCATTAGCACTTGCCAGTTCGCAAATCCCGCTGCTATAGGCGCGGCCTGCCCGGCGGAAACCGGGCTGCTCCCCGATAGCTCAGCGGTAGAGCATTCGACTGTTAATCGAATGGCCGTAGGTTCGAATCCTACTCGGGGAGCCAATCACAACCAGCGTCCGTCAGCCTATTTTGGCGAAGAAAAGCCTGTCTGCGCTAAACGACGGTGATCCGGTTTGGACCGGCGTTGTTATGCGAGTTGGCTTCTTCCTAAAGGGTCGAGCAAAGGCAGGCAGCCGATGCTCAGGTGAGCCTAGACTCGCTTTAGCCCGAAGCTTGCCTACTTGGCATGGTATTAGTAATTAGCGTTTTTTTCTTCAGGCTATGATCAGCCCGTGTCGCTTGGCGCCGAAGCTGATCTTGTCGCCGACCTTTACTACCAGCGCAGGATCATTGACCACTTGGCCGTTCACCCTGATCGCGCCCTCGGCCAGCTTGCGCCGTACCTCTTTGTTGGACGTCGCAAAGCCCAGTGCGGTGTTGGCCTGAACGATGGTGAGCCCTTCGACGCCCAGGCTGGCCGTGGGCAAATTAGCGTCGGAAGCGCCTTCCTCGAAGGTCTTGCGTGCCGTTTCCGCCGCCGCTGCGGCAGCGTCTGCGCCTCGGCAAAGCGCTGTCGCTTCATTGGCCAGCACCTTCTTGGCTTCATTCGATTCCGCGCCTTGCAGCGCCGCGAGCCGGTCGACTTCATCCATGGGCAAGTCGGTGAACAGGCGCAGCCGGTCAAAAACATCGGCATCGGCCGTGTTGCGCCAGAACTGCCAATAATCGTAGCTCGACAGTTGGTCCTCGTTGAGCCACACGGCGCCACCCACGGTCTTGCCCATCTTGGAACCGTCCGAATTTGTGAGCAGGGGGGTGGTCAGGCCGAACACCTGCGTGCCGTCGACGCGGCGGGCCAGCTCGACGCCATTTACGATATTCCCCCACTGGTCCGAACCGCCCATCTGGAGTCGGCACGCTGAACGTCGCGACAGTTCCAGAAAATCATAGGCCTGAAGGATCATATAGTTGAATTCGAGGAAGCTGAGCGACTGTTCGCGGTCGAGCCGAAGCTTGACTGAATCGAAGCTCAGCATCCGGTTGACCGAAAAATGCTGGCCGATATCCCGCAGGAACGGGATATATTCCAGCCGGTCGAGCCATTCGGCATTATCGAGCAGGATAGCATCGGTGGGACCATCGCCGAACGTCAGGAAGCGTTCGAACACGCGCTTGATGCTCGCGACATTCTGCGCGATCAGGTCTGTGGTCAGCAGCTTGCGCGCCTCATCCTTGAAGCTCGGATCGCCTATTTTTCCCGTGCCGCCGCCCATCAACACGATCGGTTTGTGGCCGGCCTTCTGCAACTGTCGCAACATCATGATGGACACCAGATGGCCGACATGGAGCGACGGGGCGGTCGGATCGAAGCCGATATAGCCCGGTACGATCTGCCGGGCGGCAAGGGAGTCCAGTCCTTCAGCATCGGTAAGCTGATGGATGTAGCCGCGCGTATCGAGCAGGCGCAGGAGATCGGATGAGTAGCGGGATGTCATAGCGACGCGCCTTTAGCATCGCAGCAGGAGGCGGGGAAGTGGCCTGTCGGATTATGGCTGCGCCGTTGACTTGTCGACCTGTCATACTGATTTAAGAAGGAAGCGAGGCTCCAAGGGCTGGACCCGGACAAAGGATGGTGACGATGTCCCGCATGCTTGCAATCGGCCTCATGTCGGGCACGTCGCGCGACGGCATCGACGCGGCGCTGATCGAGACCGACGGCGATGCTGTCGTGACGCCGCTCGCCTTCCACGCCCAGCCTTATCATGACGGCTTTCGCGTCCGGCTGGCCGAGGTCTGCCAGCGCGCCATGGCCATGGAAGCGCCGGGCTTCGAACCGATCCTTCATTCCGTCGAGGAGGAACTGACCGAGTTGCATGTGGAGGCGGTGGCCGATCTGCTAGCGCGCAGCGGCCATGTCGCGGAGGATATCGGCGTTATCGGCTTCCATGGCCACACGGTGGCGCATCGGCCCGAGCGCGGATGGACTTGGCAGATCGGGGAGGGCAAGGCGCTCGCCGGAGCCTTTGGCATCAGCGTCATCGCCGATCTGCGCAGCGCGGATGTGCGCGCGGGCGGGCAGGGCGCGCCGCTCTTGCCGGTCTATCATCGCGCGCTGGCGCATGATCTGCCAAGGCCCGTGGGTGTGCTCAATCTCGGCGGTGTGGCCAATATCACCGTCATTGGCCGTGGCGATGACATCATTGCTTTCGACACAGGCATGGCGAGCGGTCTTATCGACAATTGGATGCAGGCCCATAGCGACCTTGCCTTTGATGAAGGCGGGGCCACTGCAGCGGCGGGACGAGTCGACGAGACCCGGCTGGCGATCATGCTGGCCGATCCCTGGTTCGCGCTGCCGCCGCCAAAAAGTATCGACCGTGAGGCGTTTTCGATGGAAGCCTTGCGCGGCCTCGATCTAGCCGACGGCGCGGCCACGCTGACGGCTTTTACGGCGGCTGCGGTCGCCCGCGGCCTCAATCATTTGCACGATCGGCCTTCCTGCATTTATGTGGCGGGCGGAGGGCGACACAACAGGACGCTGATGGCGATGCTCGCCGATCGCACGGGCACCGACGTCAGGCCGGTAGATGAACTCGGCTGGGATGGCGATGCGCTGGAGGCGCAGGGTTTTGCCTATATGGCCGTGCGTTCGCTCAAGGGCATGCCCATCAGCTTTCCGGGCACAACCGGAGCGCCCGTCCCGATGACCGGCGGGGTTCGCTACGATCCGTGACGCGCATACCAGCGCTCAGCGCTTGCGTGTCAGTTCGCGCATGGCGTCGTCGATCCCATCGATCGTCAACGGGTACATGCGATCGTTCAGAAGCTGAGAAATGAGATTCGTGGACGCGCTATAGGTCCAATATTCCCTGTTGGCGGGGTTCAGCCATATCGTAGCCGGATATGTATGAAGGATGCGCTCGATCCAGACGGCGCCAGCCTCTTCGTTCATATGTTCGACCGATCCGCCCGGATGGGTGAACTCATAGGGGCTCATCGCCGCATCGCCGACGAAAATCACCTTATAGTCATGGCCATATTTGTGGAGAATATCCCATGTCGGAATGCGCTCGTCGAAACGACGGCGGTTATCCTTCCATACGCCTTCATAAAGGCAATTATGGAAATAGAAAAATTCCATATTCTTGAATTCTGCCGTCGCGGCGGAAAACAGCTCTTCGCAAAGAGTGACGAACGGGTCCATCGACCCGCCAACATCCAGAAACAGCAGCAGTTTGACGGCATTGTGCCGCTCCGGCCGCATGCGAATGTCCAGCCAGCCCTGGCGCGCCGTCCCACGGATCGTTGCATCCAGATCCAGTTCGTCGGCGGCGCCTTCTCGCGCAAACCGGCGTAACCGCCGCAGCGCTACCTTGATATTGCGGGTGCCAAGTTCCCGATCATTATCCAGGTTCTGGAATTCGCGCTTTTCCCAAACCTTGATGGCGCGCTTGTTCTTGCTCTTCCCGCCGATCCGAACGCCTTCGGGATTATAACCGCCATTGCCAAAGGGCGAAGTGCCGCCGGTCCCGATCCACTTGCTACCGCCTTCGTGCCGCTCCTTCTGCTCCTCAAGCCGTTTTTTGAGCGTGTCCATGATCTCGTCCCATGACCCGAGCGCGTTAATTTTCTCCATCTCTTCGGGTGTGAGAAACCTCTCGGCGACAAGGCGCAGCCACTCTTCGGGCAGTTCCGCTTCCATGTCCGCATTGCCCATCACCCCCTTAAACACCTTGGCGAAAACCTGGTCGAAGCGATCGATCAGTCCTTCGTCCTTCACATAGGTCGCGCGCGCGAGATAATAAAAATCCTCCGGCCGCTGCTCGATGACGTCGCGATCGAGCGCCTCAAGCAACAGCAAATGCTCTTTCAGGCCTGCAGGAACGCCGGCAGCGCGGAGCGCATCGAGAAAATTTAATAGCATGACACGTCTTGTCCGATAGCGGGCGAAGAGATGCAAGTGGCGACAAATTAACTGTTGGCAGAATGTTAATTGTTGCATCGCATGGTTAATAACGCACTATCTCTCCTACTCGATGGCAGCGGGGCGGCTTTGGAAAATCAGCATTTATCGATCGACCTGGGCGAAAGGTCCGGCGACATCGCGTTGCAATGCAGCGAGACCGCAGGGTTTCTAGGAGACCTTAATCGCCGCATCCAAAGCGATGCCGCGCGTCTGTCAGAATTGCAGACGAATATGGAGGCGCTGGCCGCCAGCCAGAATGAGAGCGTGGCCGCCGCACAGGAGCTCAGCCTCACAGCGCGCCGCGCCGCCCGCATGATCGCGGAGGGGCATGAGGTCATCACGCTTTCCCTCGGCGAAGTTGCGAATCTGGTCGACCATGTTACGGGGCTGGAGGGGCATCTGCGTCAGTTCCTGACCGTCATCGAAGCGGTCGGCGATGTTTCCGACGAGCTTGGGGCGATCGCCCGGCAAACCCGCCTGCTTGGTGTCAACGCCGCAATCGAAGCTGCGCGGGGAGGAGAAGCCACATCAGGTTTCGCCGTTGTTGCGGACGAAATCCGAAGACTTGCGGGGCAAGCTGGCGAATCCGCGGCTTCGGTGGGTGACAAGTTGGGACAGCTCGACAGAGACGCGCGCCGGTTGATCGGCGGCGTCGAGGCCAATATCGGCCGTGGGCGGGACGTAGGCACCCATATCGACACGCTGCGCGCCACGATGGCGGAAATCGCGTCGCTGGTTACTCAGTTCGGAGACCGATCCGGCGCGATCGTAACGTGCACGGATGAGGCCGATGCCGACGTTACGGCGTTGCGTCAGGGCCTGACACTTTTCAGCGAGTCCGCCAGTGAGAGCGCGAACCGGGTAGAAACGGCGCGCGTACAGCTTGAGGGGCTAGAGGGGATGGCTAACGACATGCTCAACATCGCCGCGCATGGCGGTCAGGTGACTGGCAACAGTCGATATATCGCGCTAGCCCAAGATGGCGCGCAGGAAGTATCGGCAATCGTCGAAGACGCGCTTGGGAATGGGCAAATCGACCTGAATGCGCTGTTCGACACCCGATATCGGGCCATTCCCGGATCGGCCCCGGTCCAGTTCGAAAACGGGTTCACCCGGTTTGCCGACGCAGAATTGCAGCCTGTCTTGGACCGGCGGACAGCCCAGGATGAGTCGATCGTCGGCTGCTGTCTCGTTGATATGAACGGTTATCTGCCGACGCATATCAGCCAGCGAAGCCAGCCCCAGCGCGCGAAAGAGTTCGACTGGAATATGGAGCATGCGCGCAACCGCCAGATCTTCATGGACAGCCAGACTCGTCGTGCGCTCGACGGCGAAGGCGATTTCTTCCTTTATACCTATAGACAGGATCTGGGCTCAGGCCGCTATCGAGCGTTGCGGAGCGTATTCGTGCCCCTGATTTTTCATGGTCGCCGTTGGGGTTTGTATGAAGTCGGCTATCTTATCTGACTGCGCGCCCAGATTTTTAGCGCTTCAACTGCTGGCAACCGGTTTTCGCAGCGGTTGATAGGGAATTTGGTCAAGCTTGGCCATCAGGTCGGCAAAAGGTCCATCATATTTGGTCGCTTTGCTGGCGCGATCACTTCCGTCATCCGCGCGGAACGGATGCAAGATACGCCGCATCGTCAACTGTTTCCACATCGCGCTCTCCAGGCCGGACCGGCCCCCGAGCCTGTCAAATCGCTCTTGTGCCGGCCATGGAGAAAATACGCAGGGGGGAAGGTGAGGTTCCGTATCGCGCTCGCAAGGTGCGAAATGTGGTGATCTGGCGCTTTGCGAGAAAATTCAGCTACTTTCTAGAGACAGTCAGCGCGCGCTGGTGCGTACAGTCATGTCACCATTGGCGGCATAATCGGCAACCCGCGCAGCCCGAGCGGTTTGCGGGTCCTTGCCGTCGATGATAGCGGCGATCTGTCGGGGGCTCGGCACCTTGTCGTAAACGCCGTAAAGGTCCGTCTGACCCACCGAATGGATCGATAGCTGATAGCCCGGCATGGTGCTCGACGGGTTAAAGGCGAGAACGGCCCCGGCGTCGTCCATGGGCACGATCATCGCGCCGCCGGCCACATTCACCTGTTGGAGCATGTCATAGCGTCCCTGGGCAGTATCTATCTTGCCACGGATGCAGAGCGCATCGCGTCCGTCCCGCGGAAGCCCGTTCTCCGTCGGTGCGGTTGACGTTGGAGCAATCAGGCGAGCATCGACATCGGCGGTCGCCGCGCAATTCGACAAGCGTGCAGGGGCAACAGGATGCACCGTAGCGGCATCGTCGAACGTCATCGCGTGCAACATGCCGTCCAGGCCTGCCAGCACGGCCTTGCGCCGTGATGAGGGGCCAGTCACCCGCAACTTCACCAGCCAGCGCCCTGCATGAACAAAGGCGGCTGCGGTCGTGAGCGCGCCGTCGGCGGCTTCGTCATAGACGGCGCGGATCGCCGTGCCGGGGCGTCCCGAAACGGTAGCCGTCGCATAGGCGCTGCGACGGGTTTTCGACCCGAACCGCTCCATGATCGCCCTGTCGGTCATATAGGCAGCGATGGACGCATCGGCGTAGCTGGGCATGTAAATATAGAGCGTCGCCTGAATTGCGCCGTCCTCCGACAGATATTGCGCGTAATTATCGATCCCCTTGCCGCCGTTTGACGCTTCTCCGCTTTTCGAGAGTGAAAGGCCGGCAACGGTCTGCGGCACAGCAATCCCTGCCGCAGCGGCGCGCAATGTAGTAGCCGTGGGAGTCCAGGCTTCCACCTCGACGGCGCGAGCAGTTCCGGACACTGAAATCATCAGCGCCGCATATAAAATGGACTTCAGGCGTATAGACAAGCCGGCATCCTTCCCATGATCCAGACCGTCTTGACGCGGTATTGAATATTCGGGGAAAGGTTACGGGGAATCCTCGCTTGCGCAAGCTATCTTTTCAGGCAACCGGCGGCATTTGCATCCAGATGATGCCTTGAGCCGATCAGGCCTGCGCCCCGCGCGGGACAGACATCCCGCTTCGAGCGCCATTTTCAGCGGCCTTGCCGGCGCGCCATAAAAGCGAGGCGTTCGAACATCATGATATCCTGTTCGTTTTTGAGCAACGCGCCATGGAGCGGCGGGATCGCTTTGGTCGGGTCGCTATTCTGGAGGACGTCGAGCGGCATGTCCTCGTTAAGCAGCAGTTTGAGCCAGTCGAGCAGTTCGCTGGTCGAAGGCTTTTTCTTGAGGCCGGGGACGTCGCGGATATCGTAAAAGATGTCCATCGCCTTGCCGACCAGGATTTTCTGAATGCCGGGGAAGTGGACGTCAACGATCGCCTGCATAGTCTCGCGATCCGGAAACTTGATGTAGTGAAAGAAACAGCGGCGCAGGAAAGCATCCGGCAGTTCCTTTTCGTTGTTGGAAGTGATGATGACGACCGGGCGCTCGGCGGCGGCGATCGTTTCGCCGGTTTCGTAGACGTGGAACGTCATGCGGTCGAGTTCCTGAAGCAGGTCGTTCGGAAACTCGATATCGGCCTTGTCGATTTCGTCGATCAGCAACACGGGCAGGACAGGCGACGTGAATGCCTCCCATAATTTGCCTTTGCGGATATAGTTGGAGATTTCGTGGACGCGCGGGTCGCCCAGTTGGCCGTCCCGCAGGCGCGCCACGGCGTCATATTCATAGAGGCCCTGATGCGCCTTGGTCGTGGATTTGACGTTCCATTCGATCAGGGGTGCAGCGAGGGCCTTGGCGATTTCCTGCGCCAAAACGGTCTTGCCGGTGCCCGGCTCTCCCTTGACCAGCAAGGGGCGGCGCAAAAGCACCGCCGCGTTGACGGCAACCCTCAGGTCATCGGTCGCGACATAGTCTTGCGTGCCTTCAAAGCGCATACGAATCCACAAAGCTCCACCGGTAATGCCGGTGCGCACATCAGCACGCTTCGCGCCCGCCATCAACCGCGGCTACATCAACGAACAGTTGGGCTTTTACATGGGAACAAATGCGGGAGGCTGACACATCGGCGCGCTGCACTGAGGTTGCGTCCTGTGATATAGATGATGGCGTTAGCGGTCACGGGCCCTGATCTTTGCACGCGCCTGTAACAGGTCCCACAATCCGCGATGCTGATTCAACAATTGGCGGGCACCGAACTGGATTGCGCGGTCGACCCCATCGTCGCCACCGATCGCGTGAGCGACTTTCAACGTGGCCGCCTTGTCCGGCAGGCCGCAAGGGAGCGGTTCCAGGCCGACTCGGATGGCCGCAATGTCCAGGAACCGGCGCACTGCCCGCCAATCGAGTACGAGGGCGGTGGCTGCACCCATGGCACATCCACGCCGGTCGGATTGCGCGAGCATATCGAGTGCGTGGCGCTGCTGGCCGACCACTGTTTCGCAGTCGCTCTGGCCCGCGGTGCTGGGCGCGGGGCCGACAGCGACCGTCACTTGCGTCAGATAGGCGCGCTCTCCGGCGAATGCGTCTGCGGCCTGGACCAGCCACTCGCGCGCGGCATTATCCGCCGATCGCGTTGCGGCATGATCGATGACGCCGGGGTGTCGGCCATGCAAAAGGCATAGATAATAAGCGATGTCAGCCAGATCGAACAATGACAGCATGGCGTCGCGGGTTGGTGCCACGCTGGCACGATGGGCGTAGGCATGTGCCCCAGTTCCATCGGCGGCAACCAGCGACTCCAACAATTGGGCGATGTCTCCACCCTGATATCGCGGTGCCGCTTCACTCATGCTCTAACCCCTGTGCTTCGCGTGCGCTCGCGGACTTCAGACTCTTTATCTGGATTGAGTAAACGAGGGGTTTACGGCAAGAAAAAGGGCGGCCTTCCGGCCGCCCCATTCCAGCTTCGCTTTGGCGCAAAATGCCTATTGGTCGAGGAAAGACCGCATCTTGCGACTGCGGCTTGGATGCTTGAGTTTGCGCAATGCCTTGGCCTCGATCTGACGGATTCGCTCGCGGGTCACGCTGAACTGCTGGCCCACTTCCTCCAGCGTGTGATCGGTGTTCATGCCGATGCCAAAGCGCATGCGCAGAACACGTTCTTCGCGTGGGGTGAGGCTGGCAAGAACCCGCGTCACGGTTTCTTTGAGGTTGGCCTGAATCGCGGCGTCCACCGGGATGATCGCGTTCTTGTCTTCGATAAAATCGCCCAGATGCGAATCCTCCTCGTCACCGATCGGCGTTTCGAGGGATATCGGCTCCTTGGCGATCTTCATCACCTTGCGAACCTTCTCCAGCGGCATGGACAGGCGCTCGGCCATTTCCTCGGGCGTAGGCTCGCGGCCCTGTTCGTGCAGGAACTGGCGGGAGGTGCGCACCAACTTGTTGATCGTCTCGATCATGTGGACCGGAATACGAATGGTCCGCGCCTGATCGGCGATCGAGCGGGTGATCGCCTGCCGAATCCACCAGGTCGCATAGGTCGAGAATTTATAGCCTCGGCGATACTCGAATTTATCGACGGCTTTCATAAGGCCGATATTGCCTTCCTGAATAAGATCAAGGAATTGCAAGCCACGGTTGGTATATTTTTTAGCGATGGAGATGACGAGGCGCAAATTCGCTTCGACCATTTCCTTCTTCGCGATGCGTGCCTCGCGTTCGCCTTTTTGCACCATGTTCACGATGCGGCGGAATTCGCTGAGCGACATGCCGGTCGCCTGGGCGATTTCGCTCACCTCGTTGCGGATCCGGTCGACCGCTCGGGCCTCCGCAGCGGCAAAGGCAGCCCATTTTTTGTCGACGCCAGAGACCCGGTCCATCCAGCCATCGTCCAGCTCATGATTGACATAGCGGTCGAGGAAGTCCTTGCGGCTCACCTTGTGGCGTTCGGCCAGTCGCAGCATCTGTCCGCCAAGAGCCGTCAGGCGGCGGTTATAGGCATAGAGCTGGTCGACCAGATATTCGATCTTCTGCTGGTGGAACTGGACGCTCTCGACCTGTGCGGTCAGGCTTTCGCGCAACTCCTGATAATCGTCCTCGGCCTTCTGGCTCAGCGAGTCGCCATTGGCCATGGCAGCCATGCGCGCGGCCTGAGCGCGCGAGAAAGCATGGAAAATCTCGGTGATGGTCGCGAATTTCTCCAGCGCCATCGGCTTCAAGGTTTCTTCCATCTGGGCGAGGGAGAGAGTGTTGTCCTCCTCGTCCTCCTCCTCCACACGCGGCGCGCGGCGCTCCGTCAGGCCATCCTCGTCCTCATCGGCATCGGCGGCTTCCTCTTCGGGCTCTTCTTCTTCCTTGAAGCTCGGGCCAGCGGTCTTTTCGCTGATCTCGCCATCATCATCCTCGGCGCCTTCCTCAAGGCTTTCTGGGGCCGGGTCCTTGGACAACATCGCGTCGAGATCCAGAATCTCGCGCAATTGCATCTCGCCATTGTTTAGCGCCGTCGACCATTCGATGATCGCGTTGAACGTCGTCGGGCTTTCGCACAGCCCCAAAATCATCGTGTCGCGGCCGGCTTCGATACGTTTTGCGATGGCGATCTCGCCCTCACGGCTGAGCAGCTCGACCGCGCCCATTTCGCGCAGATACATCCGCACCGGATCATCGGTGCGATCAACGGTTTCCTTCTTCTTTTCGGTGATCGGACGCGGCGAACCGTCATCTTCGGTCGTCTCGTCGTTCGAATCATCGTCGCTGTCGTCGCGCTGTGGCTCGTCGCCGTCCTCGCTTGCTTCTTCATTTTCGACGATGTTGACGCCCATGTCGTTGAGCGCGGACATCACATCCTCAATCTGCTCGGACGACATCTGGTCCTGCGGCAGCGCGTCGTTCAGTTCGTCATAGGTGATGTACCCGCGCTTTTTGGCGCGCGCGAGCAGCTTTTTGACGGCCGCCTCGTTGAGATCGAGCAGGGGGGCATCGCCACCTTCATCGCCCGCATCCGCCCCGCCGCCACTCTTGCTGTTCGCCTTGGTCGCCATGTATTCGCCTTAATTCCGCCGCTCCGGTCGAGGAACGATCCAATCTAATCCGTTGCATCCTTGGGGATGCAGACCTTCAAATCCGGCGCATTCCCTGCAAGAAACGCAAGCCTTCAGACAATATCTTCCGACTGCACCAGTTCCGCCAGACGGTTGTCGTGATCCATTTTGAGCCGATGGACCCGTTGCTGCTCGGCAAAGGTTTCCTCGGTGAGGTCATCCCTGGCCCGCTTCGTCGCTTCCGCCAGCGCCGTTTCCAGCTCCGGCCCCTGCGTCATTACCCTTACAGCCTCCTCCAGGTCGCGAGACACGCGATCCGAGTCGGCTACCATCCTGTGGGGGGTGAATGTGAATGTATCGGCCCGAAGCATCCCCTTCGCCATATTATACACTTCACCTTGGCCCAATATGGTAAGGATGCCCTGCGTTTCAACTGTTTCTTTGCGGAAGGATGCGCTGATCATCGCGGCAAGCAGCCGCGCGAGGATCGGGTCGCCGATCCGAAGACCCGAAAGCGTCTCGCGATGCTGCGGGATTTGATCTGGATGACGCAGCAGGCTCGCCAGAATTGCCCGCAACAGACGTTGTTCAAGGCCCGTCGCCCCGATTGCCCGCGCCTCTCCGCCGGCAGGCGGCAGCGGCGCTTTCCAGTTGCCCCGCCTGTCCCGCTGCCAGCCGCCTGCCCTTTGCCCGCCGGAAGGACGCTGGGCGGCTGTGTATGAAGCGCGCCCAAAGAAAAGCGCATCGTATCGATCTTTGAACGCTCGTAGATAATGCGCGCGGATGTCAGGATGAGCGATCGCATCGGTTATCCCAGCCAATCGTTGCTTGAGCGCGGCTCGCTGTTCGGGTGTATCGAGTGGCGCTGCGTCATGCTCATATTTCCATAGCCGCTCTACCAGCGGCTCTGCTGCGGCAAGTACGGCCTCGAAAGCTGCTGGCCCCTGAGCCCTCACCAGATCGTCAGGGTCTTGATCGGTAGGGAGTGTCGCAAAGGCCAGACTATGCCCCGGGCGAAGCATCGGCAGCGCCCTCATGGCGGCGCGTATCGCAGCCTTTTGTCCGGCGGCGTCGCCATCGAAACACAGGACAGGCACATCTACCATCTTCCAGATGCGGTCTATCTGGTGCTCGGTCAGCGCCGTTCCAAGCGGCGCGACGACGTCGCCAAATCCCGCCTCGGCAAGTGCGATGACGTCCATATATCCTTCGACCACGATGATGCGGCCCGTGGTCCGACTTGCCGGGGACGCGCGGTCGATATTGTAGAGCGTCCGCCCCTTGTCGAAGAGCGGGGTATCGGGCGAGTTCAGATATTTGGGCTCGCCTTGCCCCAATATGCGGCCACCAAAGGCGATGACCCGGCCACGTATATCCCGGATTGGCAACATGAGACGCCCGCGGAATCGGTCATAACTCTCGCGCTTTATCGTTTTTTCGCTGTCCGCCTCTGCGCCGTCGGGGTCGATCAAAAGGCCCGCTTCGACCAGCAGCGCATCCCCGTAATCCTTAAGCGCAGCCTTCAGCCTGCCGCGTGAATCCGGTGAATATCCAAAGCCAAAGGCGCGGCATGCTGCATTGGTGATGCCCCGCTTTTGAAGATAGGCGCGCGCCTCTGCTCCGTCGATACCGCCAAGCTGCTGTTCGAAGAAGAATTGCGCGCTCGCCATGACGTCATGCAGGCCCTTTGCCTGTTCCGCGCGTTTTGCCGCGCGCAGGTCAGGGGCAGGAACTTCCATGCTGGCGGCCTGCGCCAGCTCCTTAACGGCCTCCATGAAGGGTAGGCCCCGCTGGTCGGTCATCCAGCGGATCGCATCGCCATGCGCACCGCAGCCGAAGCAGTGGTAGAAACCCTTCTCGTCGTTGATCGTGAAACTCGGCGTCTTTTCATTATGGAAAGGACAGCAAGCCTTATATTCCCGGCCCGCCTTCTGCACCTTGACGGTGCGCCCGATCAGCGTCGACAGCGACGTCCGTGCGCGCAGTTCGTCGAGGAAGGCAGGGGTAAGGCTCATCTCCGCCGCATCAGGCCAGCGCGGCCTTCACCAGCCCGCTCGCCTTGCTCATGTCGATCACCTGTCCATGGCGCTCTTTCAGCACCGACATGACCTTGCCCATATCCTTGACGCTCGCTGCACCGACCTCCACCTTGATAGCGTTGATGACGGCCCGGGTTTCATCTTCGCTCAGCTGCTGGGGCAGAAAGCTTTCGATCACGGCCATTTCGGCCTGTTCCCTGGCCGCCAGCTCATCGCGCCCGCCGCTGATGAACATATCGATCGATTCGCGGCGCTGCTTGACCATTTTTTGCAGGACTTCGACGACCGTCGCATCATCGTCGGGCAGCGCGGTTGCCGTGCGCAGTTCGATGTCGCGATCCTTGAGCTTCGCCAGGATAAGGCGCACCGTGGCCAGCCTGTCCTTCTCGCCGGCCTTCATGGCGGTGATCTGCGCGCTCTTGATGGTATCGCGAATCATGGCGAGGAACGTCCCTGTCTGTCGGAAAGAGACAGATATAGCGGCAAAAGAGATTTTTAACAGGAGTTGACCGCGCGGGTCCACAGGCATAGGTGACCGGCCGTTTAACCCGCACATGACGGGTTCCCGCAAAAGCTCGAAGGACATATAAGCCATGGCTGACGCCAAGACCCTCACCGTGCCCAAGGGAGCAACGGGGGTATTGGTTTTCGCCGACGGTGCCGCCGTCTTTGGCCGTGGCTTTGGCGCTGTCGGCGACGCGGTGGGCGAGCTTTGTTTCAACACCGCGATCACCGGCTATCAGGAGATCATGACCGATCCCAGCTATGCCGGGCAGATCGTAACCTTCACCTTTCCCCATATCGGCAATGTCGGCACCAATCTGGACGATGTTGAAGCCGCGCACCCCTATGCGCTAGGCTGCGTCGTTCGCGAGGATGTGACAGCGCCGAGCAATTTCCGCAACGTCGAGCCTTTCGATCAGTGGATGGCCGGGCAGGGCCGCATCGGCCTTTCCGGCGTCGATACCCGCGCGCTGACGCGGATGATCCGGGAGAAGGGCGCGCCCAATGTCGTGATCGCGCATGATCCCGATGGTCGCTTCGATCTGGCCGCGCTGGCTGCCAGGGCCGCTGGATGGCCGGGCCTTGAAGGCATGGACCTCGCTATCGAGGTGACGGGTAGGGAAACGCGGCTGTGGAGGGATGGCCCGTGGACGCTGGCGGAGGGCTACGCTGTCGATGCGTCGGAGCAGTTGGAAACGGTCGCGGTGGGCTATCCCGCTGTTGGTGAGGATGGAGAAGCGCTGATCTTCACCGAAGATCAGGCCCCGACGCCCATCCCTCGCCCGCATGTCGTGGCGCTCGATTATGGCGCGAAGAACAACATCTTCCGCAATCTCGTAAAAGCCGGCGCGCGCGTGACTGTGCTGCCCGCCACGGCGACGTTCGAGCAGGTGATGGACTATAAGCCCGATGGGGTATTTCTGTCCAACGGTCCGGGCGACCCCGCTGCGACCGGCGCTTATGCCGTTCCGGTGATCGCGGCGCTTTTGACCGAGAATGTCCCGTTGTTCGGCATCTGCCTTGGCCATCAGTTGCTGGGGCTGGCCGTCGGCGCGAAGACGGTCAAGATGCATCAGGGTCATCGCGGCGCGAACCATCCGGTCAAGCGCCTGTCCGACGGGCTGGTCGAAATCACCAGCATGAACCACGGCTTCGCGGTGGATGCTGCCACGCTGCCCGACAATGTGATTACGACCCATGTGTCGTTGTTCGACGGCAGCAATTGCGGCATTGAACTGACTGACAAGAATGCATTTTCAGTCCAGTATCACCCCGAAGCCTCGCCGGGCCCGCAGGATAGTTTCTACCTGTTCAAACGGTTTGTCGAAGGCCTCGACAAAGGGGATCAGCCAGCATGAGCCAAAATCTCCCTGCCGTGGATGAACTGCGGCTCGAACACGAGTGGGAGGCCGATAAGGCTGTGCTTGCCAGCCTCGCCGAAAATGGCGACGTGGCCCGTTTACCTCGTCCAGTGGACGTCAGTTTCAAGGGCTCGGACAAGGATTTCGAACGGGTTCTCGTCATTGCCAGTCAGTTCGGTTTCGTCGAACTGGACCGGGAAGAGGGCGAAGATGGCGAGCTTTACCTGTTTCTCGAATGTGAGCAGGCGGTGGACGAAGCCTCGATCCGGGCTTTAACGAAGAAGTGCCTCCAGATCGAGATCCTCTGCGGCGTCGAATATGACGGCTGGGGCTGCGAGGCCCGGACGGGGGCGGTGCATTGAAAATCCTTTATACGCCGCCAAGCGCTGACAATATCAAATCAGAGGCCGAATAATGCCCAAACGCACCGACATCTCCTCCATCCTCATCATCGGCGCAGGTCCGATCATCATCGGACAGGCGTGCGAGTTCGATTATTCGGGCACGCAGGCCGTGAAGGCGCTCAAGGAAGAAGGCTATCGCATCATCCTGGTGAATTCCAACCCGGCCACGATCATGACCGATCCGGAATTCGCCGACGCGACTTATATCGAACCGATCACGCCGGAGATCGTGGCGAAGATCATCGAGAAGGAGCGGCCCGACGCGGTATTGCCGACCATGGGCGGACAGACGGCGCTCAATACCGCGCTCGCGCTGTTCAACGATGGCACGCTGGCCAAATATGGCGTCCAGATGATCGGCGCGGATGCCGAGGCGATCGATAAGGCCGAGGACCGGATCAAATTCCGCGACGCGATGGACAAGATCGGGCTTGAGTCGGCGCGGTCAAAGATAGCACATACTCTCGAAGAAGCGCTGGAAGGCCTTGAATTTACCGGGCTTCCCTCGATCATCCGGCCCAGCTTCACCATGGGCGGCACCGGCGGCGGCATCGCCTACAACCGTGACGAGTTCAAACGAATCGTCATGGAAGGCTTGGATGCCTCGCCGACGACCGAAGTGCTGATCGAGGAGTCGCTCCTCGGTTGGAAAGAATATGAGATGGAAGTCGTGCGCGACCGCAACGACAATTGCATCATCATCTGTTCGATCGAGAATGTCGATCCGATGGGCGTCCATACGGGCGACAGCATCACGGTAGCCCCGGCGCTGACGCTGACTGATAAGGAATATCAGATCATGCGCAACGCGAGCATCGCGGTGTTGCGTGAAATTGGCGTAGAAACAGGCGGTTCCAACGTCCAGTTCGCGGTCAATCCTAAGGATGGCCGCCTTGTCGTGATCGAGATGAATCCGCGTGTTTCACGCTCGTCGGCGCTGGCATCCAAGGCGACGGGCTTCCCGATCGCCAAGGTCGCCGCGAAGCTTGCCGTCGGCTACACGCTCGACGAGATCACCAACGACATTACCGGCGCGACGCCTGCGAGCTTTGAGCCGACGATCGATTATATCGTCACGAAAATCCCCCGCTTCGCCTTCGAAAAATTCAAGGGTGCCGAGCCTTTGCTCGGCACGGCGATGAAATCGGTCGGCGAAGTGATGGCGATCGGCCGCAACATCCATGAATCGATGCAGAAGGCGCTGCGAGGACTGGAAACCGGCCTTTGTGGCTTCAACGATGTCGATCATCTGGCCGGCGCGCCGCGTGACGACATCATCGCGGCGCTCGCCCAGCCGACGCCCGATCGGCTGCTCGTCGCGGCGCAGGCGCTGCGCGAAGGGCTGAGCGTCGCGGAAATCCATGCGGTCGCCAAATATGATCCGTGGTTTCTGGAGCGGATCGAGGAAATTGTCGACGCCGAGGCCCAGGTGCTGGAGAATGGCCTGCCGCTGGATGCCGAGGGCATGCGCCATCTTAAATCGATGGGATTTGCCGACAAGCGCCTCGCTTATCTCGCGCTCAAATCCGCGAACCTGCGCGGCATGGAGCGCGGGATCGCGCGCGGCTCAGGTCTAATCCATGAAGCGGTCAAGGCAATGACCGGAGGCGTCACCGAGGACGAAGTCCGCGCGCTCCGGCACAAGCTCAATGTCCGTCCCGTCTTCAAGCGCATCGACACCTGCGCCGCCGAGTTCGAAGCGAAGACGCCTTATATGTACTCGACCTACGAGGCGCCCATATTCGGCGAGGCAGAGAATGAAGCGCAGCCCAGCAATCGGCGCAAGATCGTCATTCTCGGCGGCGGACCGAACCGGATCGGGCAGGGGATCGAGTTCGACTATTGCTGCGTCCATGCGTGCTTTGCATTGAGCGCGGTCGGCTATGAAACGATCATGATCAACTGCAACCCGGAGACCGTTTCGACCGATTACGACACTTCCGATCGCCTCTATTTTGAGCCGTTGACGGCCGAAGATGTGTTGGAGATTCTCGAGGTCGAGAAATCGACAGGCGAGTTGGTGGGCGTTATCGTGCAGTTTGGAGGCCAGACGCCACTCAAGCTGGCGCAGGCGCTGGAGGATGCCGGCATCCCGATCCTCGGCACCTCGCCCGACGCGATCGACCTCGCTGAAGACCGCGAGCGCTTCGCCGCACTGATCGACAAGCTGAAGCTTCGTCAGCCCGCCAACGGCATCGCCCGTAGCCGTGAAGAGGCGATCGCTGTGGCCAATCGCATCGGATATCCCGTCCTGATGCGGCCCAGTTACGTCCTTGGCGGCCGTGCGATGGAGATCGTCGATGGTCAGGCGCAACTGGAAGAATATATCACTACCGCCGTGCAGGTATCGGGCGATTCGCCGGTCCTGATCGACCAATATCTGCGGGACGCGGTCGAGGTCGATGTGGATGCGCTTTGCGATGGCGATGACGTTGTCGTGGCCGGTGTCCTCCAGCATATCGAGGAAGCGGGCGTCCATTCTGGCGACAGCGCCTGTTCGCTGCCGCCCTACAGCCTGAGCGCCGAGGTCATCGCGGAAATCGAACGGCAGACCGACGTGCTGGCCCGCGCGCTGTCGGTGCGGGGACTCATGAACATTCAGTTCGCGGTCAAGGACGGGACCGTCTATCTGATCGAGGTCAACCCGCGCGCCAGCCGCACCGTGCCTTTCGTGGCCAAAGCGATCGGCGCCCCGATCGCGAAGATCGCGAGCCGCGTGATGGCCGGCGAGAAGCTGCGCAACCTGCCGAAAATCGATCGCCATGCAATCGCGCATGTGGCGGTCAAGGAAGCTGTTTTCCCCTTCGGCCGCTTCCCCGGCGTCGACCCCGTCCTGTCGCCGGAAATGAAGAGTACCGGTGAAGTCATGGGAATCGATAGCGATTTTTCCACCGCTTTTGCCAAGGCGCAGATCGGTGCCGGCACAGTCCTGCCCACCGGCGGCACCGTGTTCATTTCATTGAAGGATAGCGACAAGCCAGTAATCCTGCCCGCTGCGCGCAAGCTCGCTGGCATGGGCTTCAAGATTGCCGCAACGGGCGGCACTGCCCGTTATCTTGAGGATAATGGCATAGCAGTGGAGACGGTCAACAAGGTCGCGCAGGGTCGCCCGCATATCGTCGACCGGATCGCGGACGGCGCTATCGACCTGATCTTCAATACGACGGAAGGGTGGCAGTCGCTGAAGGACAGCAAGGCGATCCGCGTCAGCGCCCTGCGTCAGAAAGTCGCGAGTTTCACCACGGCAGCGGCCAGCGTCGCAGCCGCTGATGCGATCGAGGCGCTGCGCAGCCGCGCCCTTGAAGTGCGCGCGCTCCAGTCCTATTATCCCGCCTCGCAAGCCTGATCCCCGCATAAGGAAACATGCTGCGGGCGGCCTTTCGAAATGCGGAGGCCGTTAAAGGGAAGTTTTGACTAAGGATTTGCAAGATGGCGACTGTCGAGAAGATGCCGATGCTGCAGATGGGCTATGACAAGCTCAACACCCAGCTTCGCGAACTTAAGGCAGAGCGACCACTGATCGTGGATGCGATCGAGGAAGCGCGCGCTCATGGCGACCTTTCCGAGAATGCCGAATATCATGCCGCCAAGGAGCGGCAGGGTCAGGTCGAGGCGACGATTGGCGACCTCGAGGACAAATTGTCGCGCGCGCAGATAATCGATCCAACGAACCTGTCCGGCGACAAGATCGTGTTTGGCGCGACGGTGACACTGATCGACGAGGATGAAAAACCGGTTCGTTACCAGATCGTTGGCCAGGCGGAGGCGGACGCCAAGGCTGGCATGATCAGCTATAATAGCCCGCTTGGCCGCGCTCTAATCAGTCGCCAAGTTGGCGACGAGGTGGAAGTGTCCGTTCCTGCTGGCGATAAATTTTATCTGATCGACAAGATCGAATTTATTTGACCTCATGAAACTGCCAGCTGGCCCCCTGACGAATGGGATTGCGGTCGTTACCCTTGCGGTATTTCTCGTGTTGTTCCTGACGGGACAGATGGGCCATGCGGCGATGTGGGGCGGCTTCATTCCCGCGCGCTTCATGCAACCCGAATTGCTCGCCGGCATGACGGTCATGCCGGCTTGGTTGACGCCCCTTAGTTGCACATTGATCCATGCCGGCTGGCTTCACATCGGCTTCAACATGCTGATGCTGCTATTTTGCGGGCGGCAGGTTGAACATGTGCTGGATAAAGGCGCGACGCTCATTCTTTATGTGGCCGGCGCTTACGGGTCGACCTTCGCTCAATGGGCGGTAGAACCCTCGTCCACTGAACCTATGGTGGGTGCCAGCGGCGCGATATCCGCCATCATCGGGACATATGCGCTGCTTTACAGCCAACAGACGATCCGGCGCATCGGGCCCTTTTCGGCCAATATCGTTCGCCTTGTCTGGCTTGCCACAGGCTGGATAATTATTCAGTTGATGGTTGGCATCGCCACTGCCGGCGGGTTTGACGATGTCGGCAAGATCGCTATTGCGGCGCATATAGGCGGCTTTATCGTGGGCCTCATTCTGACCCGACCGCTACTATGGTGGCGGTTTCGCAAGGCGCCCCGGCAGGTAGGTTAGTCGCGCGAAGCGGTCAGCCCGCCGGCAGATCCGGTTCGAGTAACCGATGCAGATGGACGATGACATAGCGCATTTCCGCATCGTCGACTGTACGCTGCGCCGCGCTCCGCCAAGCGTCCTCGGCCGATGCGTAGTCGGGAAAGACACCAACCAGGTCGATCGCGGCCAAATCCTGGAAGTCCAAGGTTTGCGGGTCCTGGACCCTGCCGCCCATAACCAGATGCATTTTGCTCATCGTCGCCCCATCACAATCATCGATCGTTCGAACATAGCAGCCCGACACCTTGCTTCCAAGGCATCGGGCGTGACTGACGAATATGGATGAGGTTAATGTCGGGGTAGCCGCGCCTTGACCGCTTCGCCAATCGCATCAATCCTGTCAGATACGATCGACACTAGCTCATCAGCGATACGCGAGGCCTTGCCCGTCAGATCGGCGGATGTCGCAGTGTCGCGCACTGAGGCTGCCTTGCTGCCTGCGCTATCTCTCACGTGCTGCAATGTTTCGGTAGCGGTGGCCTTGATGCTTTCTGCGCTTTCTCCCGCTGCGGCGCGGGCAGCGAGCGCGGCCTCAATCACGCGCGTGCTGGCCGCGCTGGCAAAGCCGGGCAGGGACCGGATCGCAGACCGGCTCTTGGGGAAAAGCCACGCAATCAGAGCGCCGGCGGCTATGGCGCCCGCGACCGCGGCGACGGGATGCTCCTGCAATATCTCATTGGCGCGCGTGGCGGCACGCTGAGTCTTGTCGCGCGCACCGGAATAGGCCTCACTCGCATGGTCGCGTCCGGACTGGATAAACTCTCCGGCGCTCTCCCGAGCCTTTTCGGTGCCATCCTTCAACTTTTCTCCGGCGGTGCCGGCGATGTCGTTTGCTGCATCGCGCACGCGCGTGATATGACCACGGATATCAGGCATCGTCATTCTCCGAATAAATATGTTTCAACCTAACATATTGCCGGTTGAAAAAGGTCCCAAGCGGTCGTCGAAACAGATAGATAAGAAACGCGCCCACGGCTGAACCTACAGCCAGAGGCCTCTGGCGCGCTTTTTCTACGCCAATGTTGGGTATCGCGGTTACCGCCCCGATGACCTTGTCTTTCGCATCTGCCATCAGCCGGGCGGGGGCCAACCGGGCTTTGGCGTCGCCCAAGCTTGAAAGCAATATCGCCTTGCGCTGATCGGCCCGAAAGCTCGCCTGCCTGTAATTCTGATGTTCGCTCACGGCCGGATCGCTTTCGTCATACGAGAGATCCGCGCCTTGGCGAGCAACATGAGAATGAGGGATGTGACAAGCGCCGCGACAAATACCGCGAGCGTTCCCCAAAAGGCGCCCAGTCTTGGCACAAGCGCCAGGATCAACCCTACCATCGATGCAACCAGCCCGGCGAACAACAGCATGAAAGCAACGACGCCGAAGATCGCCGCGTCACGGACGCCGGCACCGACAATGCCTGCTCGCACCTTCTGCCGGTCGGCCTCCGCCGACACATAGGCACGTCCATCGGCCAATATCCGGGCGGCCAAATCGTGAACCGATTCTCCTGGGGCGTCGGCCGGACCGCAGACCGCAGGCTCGGTTAGTTGTTCAGTCAATGGAACCTCCGCCCCGGAGTTCGAGGGCTATATCTATCGGACGCAGGCTATATTTATGCGTCGCTGTCATCCGAACCCTTTGCCAGACGCATCAGAACGAAACCCACTACCGCTGCAGCGCCGATCGCTACCGCCGGACTCTTGCGCACGAAGTCGCGCGCTTCGCCCATTAATTGGTCGACATCTTTGCTGTCGAGCGTCCTGGCCGCGCTGGCCACAGACTCGGCGGCCTGACGGGCATAGTCGCCATATTGGGGGCCAAGCTTGGCGTCCACGGTGCCGGCCGTATCGGCTATCAACTTTGCGAGGCTCTGAATGGCTGAACCCGTCTTGTCTTTGGCAACACCCGCAGCCGTCAGCGCGGTCTTGCCGGCTTGATCCTTGATGGGGTCGATATGCGATTTCCAGTCGACCGCCCCAAGCGTGTCGACCGCCGACTTCGCTATTTTTTCCGCATGCGCTTTTAAGGGCGCGACCTGAGCCGCCCATCCTTGCGAGGCACCGCTGGTATCCGGGTTTTCGCGGGATGTGACGCCCGATGCGCCATCGCCGCTGATGGCCGATGTTTCAGCAGCGTTGGCGGGTGTACCCGCTCCAACCTTGGAGCCGCCTCCCTTTTTGGGGCTTTTGGCGGGTGAGGTTTCCGGGGTGTCGGCCATTGTCTAGGTCTCCTTTAAAAGCGTGTCATGGGTCGCAGGGCGTGCCCGGAGATCGATGTTCCTAATGCGCGGCCCCAGCCAACAGTTCCGTTGCCGTATCATTTTGAGCATCGGGATTTTTTCAGGCTTGGCAAGCCCCCGCATTGCCAATCCTGAGGCCTCTGGCTAAGCGGAGCGGCATCAGGCGCCCGGCCGCATACGGGCTTTAGTTCAGGGAGCGACCATGACCGCCATTCTCGATATTCACGCCCGCCAGATACTCGATAGCCGAGGCAACCCCACGGTCGAGGTCGATGTGATGCTGGAAGATGGCAGCTTTGGCCGAGCCGCGGTCCCGTCGGGCGCCTCCACCGGCGCTTATGAGGCCGTGGAAAAGCGGGATGGCGACGCGTCGAAATATCTTGGCAAAGGCGTATTATCGGCGATCGCATCGGTGAATGACGACATCGCCGGAGAGATTGTCGGTCTAGACGCCGAGGATCAGGGCGAGGTGGATGCCGCCATGATCGCGCTCGATGGAACCGATAATAAGTCGAGGCTCGGTGCCAACGCCATTCTGGGCGTGAGCCTCGCAGTGGCGAAGGCGGCGGCCGATGCGCGCGGCCTGCCGCTCTATCGGTATGTCGGCGGCGTGTCCGCCCATGTGCTGCCGGTCCCGATGATGAACATCATCAACGGCGGCGAGCATGCCGACAACCCGATCGACTTCCAGGAATTCATGATCATGCCGGTCGGCGCCGAAAGCCTGGCAGACGCGGTGCGGATCGGTTCGGAAATTTTCCATACCCTCAAAAAGGGCCTGCATGACAAAGGCCTCGCGACAGCAGTGGGCGATGAGGGCGGCTTTGCTCCCAATCTCGCGTCCACGCGTGACGCCCTCGACTTCATCATGCAGTCGGTGGAAAAGGCAGGCTATACCCCGGGCGACGATGTCGTGCTGGCGCTCGATTGCGCCGCAACGGAATTCTTCCGGAACGGCCGCTATGAAATTTCCGGCGAGGGCCTTTCGCTCAGTCCCGTCGAAATGGCCGATTATCTAGCCGCGCTCACCGCAGACTATCCGATCAAGTCGATCGAAGACGGTATGAGCGAAGATGATTTCGAAGGCTGGAAAGCGCTGACCGACAAGATCGGTCAGAAGGTGCAACTGGTCGGCGACGATCTGTTCGTAACCAACCCGGCTCGTCTGTCGATGGGCATTGGCAAGGGACTGGCTAACTCGCTGCTCGTGAAGGTCAACCAGATCGGCACGCTGACAGAGACACTGGCGGCGGTGAATATGGCGCATCGTGCTCGATATACGGCGGTCATGTCGCATCGTTCGGGCGAGACGGAGGACGCGACCATCGCGGACCTCGCCGTCGCTACCAACTGCGGTCAGATTAAGACCGGCTCGCTCGCCCGGTCCGATCGGCTCGCCAAATATAATCAGCTAATCCGCATCGAGGAAGAACTGGGCGATATCGCGGTCTATGCAGGCCGTTCGATCTTCCAATGAGACCATAAACCACGATTGGCCGCAGATTGATATTTTTCGCTTGCGGCCAACCCACTGATATGATTCATCTTTGCCATGGCGCACATCGCTAAGCTTCGATCCCTCCTGTTTTCAGCCTTTGGCCCGGCCATTGCAGTTCTGCTGCTGCTGTTTTTTGCCGGCTATGTCGTGCTGGGGTCCAGCGGGGTCCTTGCCTGGGGCGATTATTCGCGGCAGTTGCAAAATGCACGCGCGCAATTGACGCAGGTTCAGGCCCAGCGGCGAGAACTCGGCAATCGCGTCGACCTGCTCGATCCCCGGCGCGTCGATCCGGATTTGAGCGATGAGCTGATCCGCCGTCAATTGGGCGTCGTCCATCATGACGAAGTGATCATTCCCCTGAACTGAAATCCGCGGAGGGGGCCACAGGCGTTGCATTTGCGCGGGCTATCCCCCAAATCGCTGTTGTTCAAATCCTCGAACGCAAAAGGATGACAGCCTTGGCGAAACCATCAACGCCGCGCGCGACGCGTGCAAAGGCGAAGGCGCAAAGCCCGGTTGGCGCAGACCATAACCAGCCCCGCCCGGCGGCGCCGACGGACTATGCCGCATCGAAGGAAGAGCTGCTGGAATTTTATCGGCAGATGGTATTGATCCGGCGGTTCGAGGAAAAGGCAGGGCAGCTATACGGGCTCGGGTTCGTGGGTGGTTTTTGCCATCTCTATATCGGCCAGGAAGCGGTCGCTGTGGGTGTCCAGTCTGCACTTCAGCCCGGTAAGGACAGTGTAATAACCGGCTATCGCGACCATGGGCACATGTTAGCCTATGGCATCGATCCCAAAGTCATCATGGCGGAACTGACGGGTCGCGAGGCTGGGATTTCGCGTGGCAAGGGCGGTTCGATGCACATGTTCAGCGTCGAACATAAATTTTACGGGGGCCACGGCATCGTGGGTGCACAGGTGTCGCTTGGCACGGGCCTTGGCTTTGCGCATAAATATCGTGAGGATGGCGGCGTGTGTGTCGCCTATTTCGGCGATGGCGCGGCCAATCAGGGGCAGGTCTATGAAAGCTTCAACATGGCGGAGCTTTGGAAGCTGCCGATGATTTATGTCATCGAGAATAATCAATATGCCATGGGTACGAGCGTCCATCGCTCGTCTGCCGAAGACCAGTTGTACCGGCGCGGCGAAAGCTTCCGCATTCCGGGCGTTCAAGTCGACGGCATGGATGTGCTTGCGGTTCGGGGCGCCGTCGAGGAAGCGTTGAAATGGGTTAAGGATGGCAAAGGCCCGATCCTCCTCGAAATGAAGACCTATCGCTATCGCGGCCATTCCATGTCGGACCCCGCCAAATATCGATCGCGCGAGGAAGTGCAGTCGATGCGCGAAAAGTCAGACCCGATCGAGGGCGTCAAGAAGCATCTTCTGGCTGCTGGGTTGACTGAAGAAGACATTAAGAAGGTCGACCAGGATATCCGCAAGATCGTGGCCGAAGCCGCTGATTTTGCCGAAAGCTCGCCTGAGCCAGGCTTGTCCGAACTTTATACCGACGTTCTGGTGGAGCAATATTGATGGGTATCGAGATCAAGATGCCAGCGCTCTCGCCGACGATGGAAGAGGGAACGCTCACCAAATGGCTGGTCAAGGAAGGCGATGAAGTGCAGTCGGGCGACATTCTTGCCGAGATCGAGACAGACAAGGCGACGATGGAATTCGAAGCTGTCGATGAGGGCCGGATCGGCAAGATCATGGTGGTTGCAGGAACAGAGGGCGTAAAGGTCGGCACAGTCATTGCCACAATGGCGGGTGTGAGCGACGATGCTGGTCAAACCCCAACGGCCGACAAACTGGCCGTCACTAGCAAGGCCGTGAAAAGTGCGCCGGTCGACGCCGACCCGACACCCGAGGCGCCCAGGAAGGCGGAGAGCGGCACCTCCAAACTGGCGAGCGATATCAAGCCTGCCGTAGTTGACCCCAACATTCCTCACGGCACCGAATTTGTCAGGACAACGGTTCGCGAAGCCTTGCGCGACGCGATGGCCGAAGAGATGCGTAAGGATGACCGCGTCTTTGTCATGGGCGAGGAGGTCGCCGAATATCAGGGCGCGTACAAGGTGACGCAGGGCTTGCTGGAGGAATTCGGCGGCAAGCGCGTTATCGACACGCCCATCACGGAATATGGCTTTGCCGGTATCGGCGCGGGCGCGGCCATGGGTGGCCTGAAGCCGATCATCGAATTTATGACGTTTAATTTCGCCATGCAGGCGATCGACCACATCATCAACTCGGCCGCCAAGACCAACTATATGTCCGGCGGGCAGATGCGCTGCCCGATCGTCTTTCGCGGCCCCAATGGCGCGGCCAGCCGGGTGGGCGCGCAGCACAGCCAGAATTACGGCCCATGGTACGCCGCCGTGCCCGGGTTGATCGTCATCGCCCCCTATGATGCGGCCGATGCCAAGGGCTTGCTCAAGGCCGCGATCCGGTCGGACGACCCGGTCGTGTTTCTGGAAAATGAACTCGTATACGGCCGCAGCTTCGATGTGCCGAAAGTCGACGATTTTGTCTTGCCCATCGGCAAGGGGCGCATCGTGCGCGAGGGCGCGGACGTGACTTTGGTCAGCTATTCGATCGGGATCGGCGTCGCGCTAGAAGCGGCCGAAGCGCTGGCGGCTGAAGGCATAGAGGCGGAAGTCGTGGATCTGCGAACCTTACGCCCGCTCGATACGGCAACCGTGCTCGAAAGCCTGAAGAAGACCAATCGCATGGTCGTGGTGGAGGAAGGCTGGCCGGTCTGTTCCATCGCGTCGGAAATCGCCGCTGTCGTCATGGAGCATGGTTTCGACGATCTCGATGCCCCGGTACTGCGCGTCACGAATGAAGATGTGCCGATGCCCTATGCGGCAAATCTCGAAAAAGCGGCGCTGGTGGACGCGGCGCGGGTCGTCGAGGCGGCGAAAAAGGTGTGCTATAGGAACTAACTGGGCGCTGCCGATTCTAATCTTTCCAGACTAACAGATTCAGGTTGCTGAAAAGGTTGAGCAACTGGCGACTGGGGCGTTTTCCGTATTATATATGCCGCTTGTGCCGCCAGCGTAATCGCGATTGTCACGCACCGTCATTGCAGCAGTCTCTCGAATTTCTGAGAAGGGTTGGAAACGCGTTCCTATCAGCGGCTGATAATTATAGCTGATCTCAACGAACATGACGGCGCCCGACGGTGGCGGCGTGACCTTATATGGATTTGCTGCATTAGCAGGGTCGGAACTCCGCTCTGTGGCTCCAGCCGTGTAATAGTTTGTTGAGGTGAAATTTTTTGCGCCTTTGCATCGTTGCCACTTTACGATGTAGGTATTCGTGGCTGCCCCCGGCTGCAGGCTGGACAAAATTATCCGACCATTGGCGAATAATCCCAGCTTGGCAGCTTGCAAGTTAGCGCCGGTTAGAATGTCATTGATCTGCTTTTCACTGATCGTCTTGTTAGACAAGACCGTACCAGTACCGATGCGGGACGCATTGTCTGCTATCTGGAGTGCCAGCTGGCTGATGCGCATTTTCGTCGTAGTGAAGTTGGTGAGTTCCGCTGCTGCCATGGTCGTGAGCACCACGAACGGCAAACATAGAGCGAATTCGACCACGGCTATGCCCGAACAGTTGCGACTGAGTGTGAATAGCCGGCTGACCATTTTCATGGACAATTCCTAATAGTGACTGACGCCTGATCGCCATATGGCTGATTTATGAGTGCGGTCGAGGCATTGAGGGTTACATTTACGGGTAGGCCAACCATGCGCATTAACGGAAAAAGGCGAGGATAGACCACCTTGGCCACATAGACGACATTGTCCTGAGCGCCACCCTGACCGGTCCGCCCGTTGTCAGTGTCCCATGACCCGCTATTATTACTGTCTTCATATGGCTCGCCGCCGTTACAAGTGCCGTTGCCGTTGGTGTCCGTAAAGGGTTCCATTGCAGGCGTCGCAGCCTTGCTATAGTCGCGGAAATTGTTACGAGAGATCGTGACCGTGGCTGCGCGGGCCAGCTTCTGCACCTGATCTGTGACCGAAGCGTCGATAGCGGCTTGGATGCTTGACTGAGTACCCGTTTCCAAACTGGCATCTCGCGCCGCTTTTTGCATCGCACCTTGCAGCACCGACTGCATGTATAAGGTGTGCCCCATGTCGAGAACACCCATTAGCATGACGGCGAGTATAGGAGCGATTAATCCAAATTCGGTGACAGACAGCCCCCGCTGGCTGACAGATATCTGTAAGAAAAATCGGAGCGGCGGCATCAGTTTGTGAGCCTGAGTTGAGAGATTTCATCAGCAATAGCCTTGAACTGATTAATCAATTGAGCGCTGTTCGACGCGGTATAGTAACGGCCGGTACTGGCGCAGTTTTGCAAATTAGTTTGTGCGGTCGTGCTCACCCCGCTGCCGAAAGAAATGACCCATAGAGTTATGTTCTTATTCTTAATGGCTTTGCACATAGCAAGAAAGCGCATATTAACTTGGTCGGTCAATTGAGTGTTGGTCGGGCTGGCCGAGGCTGCTGTCGTGCGACGATCCCACCATGGAACACCATAGGCCGTATAATTATCATTATCGGTTACAGTGTCGCCATCCGTCATGAAGATCAGATGGCGCTCGATCGTTCCTCCATTAGGCGTAAAGGCGTTTTCGCTTGCGAAAATGCCTGTAGGAGACAACAATCGGGCACCCCATATCAGGCCGATGTCATGATATGTGTTGCCTGTAGGCACCAGCGAATTTACATACGTCTCGAATGGTGAAGCCGTAGGGTAAGTTTGCAGTTTTTTCGCTGGCGCAGGGCAATAATAATCATTGTTGTGATCAAGGTCGTTTGACGTCGTGACGCTCGAATAATTGTTCTGTCCGCCATTATTGACGC
The DNA here is from genome assembly GCF_037723805.1 of Sphingobium fluminis. Taxonomy (NCBI): domain Bacteria; kingdom Pseudomonadati; phylum Pseudomonadota; class Alphaproteobacteria; order Sphingomonadales; family Sphingobiaceae; genus Sphingobium; species Sphingobium fluminis. The sequence continues at coordinate 159,888 of NZ_JBBJUK010000006.1, read as the reverse complement.
GGCCCCACACCGCACCGGGCAGCATTGGACCCCATTGTGTCGTCGGATCGGACACATTTGGCACCATATCAATGTTGAGGTCATAGGCATTAGCCGGAATAGGGTCGTAGCTGCTTGCGCGTACCGTCTGGCGTTCCTCGACGCAGCCATCCCAGTCGACCGAGATATTGGCGCCACCGCTGCCGACCGGCAGCGACACTGAGTCATTCCAGCTACTTCCACCGGCTTTTAGCCCGCTGATATCCCAACTGCGCGCATCATAGGTATATTGTGTTGAGCCTCCACTCACCGTCCGATAGTCGCCTGCGCTGCAGTAAGCGAAGCCGAAAATATTACCATTGGTGCGGTTGCGGTACTGTGTAGTCGCCGTGTCGGCGGGGCAACTTCCCCAGCTTGCTGCGATGGACTGCCAATTGCCCCAGGCACCAGCTGATCCCGTGAAATACCGACTTTGGTAGGTCCAATTGTTGGCAATCCAGTCATTGTTCAGTAGCTTGCCAACATTGACGTTGACGCTATAGGGTACAAAACCGAAGCGCAGTTGAACTGTGCTGCCGTTCGTCCCTGAGGGCGTGCTACCGCAATCGGCGCTCGTATCCACTTTCATCAAGGCTTCGTAAAAACATTTAACAGCCTTCTTCAGGCCGTTGATTTTCGTATCCGTGTCACCGACATTGGTTTCGCCCATGGATCCGGTATTATCGAGAACGAACATGACATCGGTGTTAGGCAGGCGCATTTCGGCATCGCATGTAACGTTGATGGTTTTGGAGGTCTGCCCGAAAACCTTCATGATCGTCATCGGCACGGGGACGGAAGCTGTACCTGTGACCTTCCCGTTGCTCTCGCTATAGCTGCGCGTCCGGCTCCCCGTTCCATAAGCGCCGTCCGTGAAGTTAGCGTCGAACAATTGAAGTGCAACGATGTTCGCCTTGCTGCTATTGGCAGTCCAGGCTCCCGATCCCATCTGCTTTCTACCCGCCAACGCGCCTGCGTCACAAGCCTGTTGCATACGTGCTTTGGTCAGGTAAATTCGGCTCATGTCGATTCCTCCGCCGACGAGGCCTAAGAGGGGAATGATCGCCGCAGCGACGATGGCGAGCGTATTGCCCGCCTGGTTGCTGCGCAGCCGGGTCAGAAAACCCTTCCACGGCCCTGAACTTTTGCCCATACCCCGCATTGTCCTGCTTCGTCTGTGCCGGCACGAACCGGTATCCAATGATCGCTTTTAGATTGGCAGTCGTTGCAATGAGTATGACGGGCGTGGTTAACAGCCTGATAATGTCAGCGGGCGGCAGGGGAGCGCCTATATTCCATGACCGAAATGATTGATCCCTTGCCGGCGTTGCCACGATTGATCCTCGTATATGCTTCGCCGGCCCATCGAAGGGCGGACAGCCTGATCTGGTCGCTCGATACGCGGCTGGCCGGCATCATTCGGTCGACGCGCGATCCCCTGATCGGGCAGATGCGAATCGTCTGGTGGGAAGAAGCGCTCGGCGAGGCGAGTGGGGCCACCGGGAGAGGCGATCCGCTGCTTGATGCGCTCCGCATTGAGGGGGTGGCGGGATTGCCGGCCTTGCAATCATTGTTGGGCGGCTGGGAGGCGCTGCTCAACGACGAATGGGATGATGCCGGGCTGAAGGACTATGCGGACGGACGCGGTGGGGGTCTGTTCGCGGCGCTTGGGCGTGCGTCGCAAGCGCCCTCATGGCTTGCCGCGGCGGGCCGATTATGGGCATATTGGGACCTGTCGGGACATGTCCGGGACAATCGCTTGCAGCAACGGGCGATCGTGCTGGCCCGCAGGGAACTGGCAGCGCTCGAAGGGGTGAAGTGGCCGCGACAGTGGAAAGCTTTGCGCCTGCTGACCGGCCTGGCAAGCCATGACGTGCGGCGGGGAAGGGCGGCGCCGCTGGGCTTGACGCCCGGTCTTTATATGCGGGTGCTGTGGTTGTCGGCGAAGGGGGGATGATGAGGCGGTTTCTGGCAGGATCGATGGCGGCATTGCTGTTGGTGGCAGGCGGACTGTTCTGGTGGCAGGGGCAAGCGAGTACCGAGGCAGCGTCGCTGGCGGTCAGCGCTCCCGCTCCGCCGCCGCAGGTCGAGGCGCTGCCCGAGGGCGATGCCGATGCGGTCGGGGAAGCACCGCCGATGCCGGGCGAGGCCAGCCCGCAGAGCCGGGAACAGAAGCGCTTCGCCCGTTACGACCGCAATCGTGACGGCGTCATCACGCGGGTGGAGATGCTGGGCAGCCGGACCAAGGCGTTCAAGGCGCTGGATATCGACAAGGATAATCTCCTGTCTTTCGAGGAGTGGGCGGTCGCGACGTCTGACCGTTTCGGTGCGGCCGATGGCGACAAGGATGGCAAGCTGACGCCTGCCGAATTTGCCGCCACCGCGCCCAGGCGGAGCGCCAGGCCCAAGTGCAAATGCTGAGCCGTCAGGCGGGCAGCAGCTCGCCGAGCCATTCGCCGAGCGAGGCGCGGGCGCGGGCGGTATAGGCTTCCTTTCGTTGCTTTTTCTTGACGTCTTCGAGTGCCGGAAACAGCCCGAAATTGACGTTCATCGGCTGATAATCGGCGGTTGCGACATTGCCCGTGACGTGGCCGAGCAGCGCGCCCAGCGCGGTATCGACGGGTGGCGGGACGAACGGGGTCCCTAGCAGTTCGGCGGCGGCGAAGCGCCCGGCGAGCAGGCCGATCGCGGCGCTTTCGACATAGCCCTCGCAACCCGTCATCTGTCCGGCGAAGCGGATATGCGGTGCGGTCTTCAGACGGAGGGTGGCGTCGAGCAGCTTGGGACTCTGAATGAAGGTGTTGCGGTGAAGGCCGCCTAGCCGCGCGAACTCGGCATTTTGAAGGCCGGGAATAGTGCGGAACAACTCGACCTGCGCGCCATGTTTGAGCTTGGTCTGAAAGCCGACCATGTTCCACAGCGTGCCGCTCGCATTATCCTGCCGCAACTGGACCACGGCATAGGGCCAGCGCCCGGTCTTTGGATTGTCGAGGCCCATCGGCTTCATCGGGCCGTGGCGAAGCGTCTCGGGTCCGCGCGATGCCATGACTTCGATCGGCATGCAGCCTTCGAAATAGGGGGTGTTCGTTTCCCATTCCTTGAACTGCGTCTTTTCGCCGTCGATGAGGCCCTGAACGAAGGTTTGATACTGGTCCTTGTCCATCGGGCAATTGATATAATCTTTACCCTCGCCGCCGCCGGGACCGATCTTGTCCCAGCGATTGGCCATCCAGCACTGGTCCATGTCGATACTGTCGAAATGGACGACCGGGGCGATGGCGTCGAAGAAGGCGAGGTGATCCATGCCCGCCGCCGCGCCGATGCTGGTCGCGAGAGCAGGTGCGGTCAGGGGACCGGTGGCGACGATGGTCATGCCCTCGGTGGGGAGCGCATCGATCCGTTCGCGGACGATCTCAACCAACGGATGGTCGGACAAGGCGCGGGTCACACCGCTTGAAAAGACATGACGGTCGACGGCCAGCGCCGACCCTGCGGGCACTTTGGCCGGTTCCGCCTGCGCCATGATGAGGGAGTCGAGCCGGCGCATTTCCTGATGAAGCAAGCCGACCGCATTCTTGTCGGCATCGTCCGAGCGGAAGCTGTTCGAGCAGACCAGTTCGGCGAGCCCCTCGGTCTGGTGCGCAGGCGACATGTCGCCAGTCCCACGCATTTCCGACAGGCGAACGCGAATGCCCGCCCGCGCAAGTTGCCATGCCGCTTCGGAACCGGCGAGCCCGCCGCCGATGATATGAACCTGATGAGTCAATGATCCGCCTTAACTTCGCATATTTCCCGCACAATTCGACCATTTATGTCTCAGGCTTGAAATATTGTTGTTCTGAGAGGTCATCATAGCGCAGGCAAAGGCGATAGGACAGGCGGTCCAGTCAGACCGTAAAAAGGGTGGTTTCGCCATGATAGGCGGTCTCGTCCAAAATGCCTTCGCGCCTGCCGACCATGGTCGCGACGCGCTAGCAACAGATTGCATCGGTTGCGATCTGACAGGCAATTCCCCCGGTGAAAGCCGGGGCCATGATGACGACGGGGGTGCTTTGGGACTCCTGGACCCCGGCCTGCGCCGGGGAACAAGTGCCATCATCAACGAAGCCTCATCAGATACCGATATTCCCGACGATCGCAGGCAGCTTTGATACGGGTCTTCACGCTAACCCCCCATTCAAGGCGAGCGCAGCCGGGGGATCAAGCCGCGCGCACCGCCGCGATCGCATTGGCGGCGGAGAGGACCGCCTTGACCGATGCCGTGGCGACGTCGCTGTCGAGGCCCGCGCCGAAGACCGTACGTCCGTCCGGCGTGCGGCATTCGACATAGGCCGCGGCGTTGACGTCGGTTCCGGCCCCAACGGCATGTTCGCTATAGTCGGCGATGTCGAGCTCCACGCCCAGTTCGTCGCGCAGCGCCGCCAGTACCGAGGAGAGCAGGCCGTTGCCGCGCCCGGAGATGCTCCGCTCGCCGCCCTGATAGGCGATCTTGCCTACGAATATGCGGTCTCCCGCGACGCCGCTCTCATGATAGTCGATGAGGGCATAGGGCTGTTCGCCCGACCAGCGATAATGATCCTGGAACGCCGTCCAGATATCGGCCGCATTGAGTTCGCGGCTGGTTTCGTCGGCGACGCCCTGAACCACGCGGCTGAAATCGGCCTGCATGCGCTTGGGCAGCTTGAGACCCTTATCCTGTTGCAGCACCCAGGCGACGCCGCCCTTGCCCGACTGTGAATTGACGCGGATCACCGCTTCATAGTCGCGGCCCAGATCCTTGGGGTCGATCGGCAGATAGGGCACGTCCCAGAGCAGGTCGTTGCGCGCGTCCTGCGCGGCGAAACCCTTCTTGATCGCATCCTGATGGCTGCCGGAAAAAGCGGTGAACACCAGTTCGCCGGCATAGGGGTGGCGCGGATGGACCGGCAACTGGTTGCAATATTCGACCGTCTGGATGACCTCGTCGATGTCGGAGAAGTCGAGCGCCGGGTTGATCCCCTGCGTATACATGTTGAGCGCCACCGTCACGATGTCGCAATTGCCGGTGCGTTCGCCATTGCCGAACAGACAACCTTCGATGCGGTCGGCGCCTGCCATCAGGCCCAGTTCGGCCGCCGCGACGCCGGTGCCGCGATCATTATGCGGATGGAGCGAGATGACGACGCTGTCGCGGCGCGAAATGTGGCGGCACATCCATTCGATCTGGTCGGCGTAGATGTTCGGCGTCGCCGCCTCGACCGTCGCGGGCAGATTGAGGATCAGCGGCTTTTGCGGCGTAGGTTGCAGGATATCCATCACCGCCTCGCAGCATTCGAGGCTGAAATCCAGCTCGGCCGTGGAAAAGGTTTCGGGGCTATATTCGAAAAACCAGTCGGTGTTCGGCTGCGCGGCGGCGTTGTCGCGCAGCAGCTTGGCGGCGGTGATCGCGATCTCCTTGATCTGCGGCCGCTCCATGCCGAACACGATGCGCCGCCATGCAGGCGATACCGCGTTATAGACGTGGACGATCGCCTGTTTCGCGCCGCGCAGGGATTCGAAGGTCGTGGCGATCAGGTCCTCGCGCGCCTGGGTCAGTACCTGAACCAGCACATCGTCGGGAATGCGATCGTCGCGCACCAGCCCGCTGATGAAATCGAACTCGGTCGCGCCGGCGGCGGGGAAGCCGACCTCGATCTCCTTGACGCCGACCTTGAGCAGCAGGTCGAAGAAGCGGGTCTTTTTCTCCGCATTCATCGGGTCGATCAGCGACTGGTTGCCGTCGCGCAGATCGGTCGAGAGCCAGCGGGGCGGGGCGGTGATGGTCCGGGTCGGCCACGTGCGATCGGGCAGGTCGACCTGAGGGAAGGGTCGGTATTTCTGGGAAGGATCGTTTAGCATCATCGGATAAGCTACTTTTCGGCATGCAAGTCCGCGCTGCGCGCGTCCTGCGTCAACATCTGCTTGGCGAAGAGCCCTTAGGCGTTACGTCGTTGCCCATAAGCGAAGGACAACGGAAAAACCACGCCTAAGGGCGTGTAAGTCGAAGCAGGGGAAGGAGCGCGCGCTGCATGATGCCCGGTTCATAGCCTCAACCGTGATAATCGGTAAAGCCGTTTATTCGCGGATCGATCAGGACCGATGAAATAGTGCGTCGATGGTCAGATCGACCCTGTCGGACACGAAGGGACGGCCAAAGCCCATTCCAAACTGGCTGCGATCGACGGTCAGGGTGCCCGCGAAGTGCAGCATCGATGGCCCTCGCGCCTCATCAGGGGTTACGCCGATCAGGCGGATGGAGACCGTGACCGGATGGGTTTGCCCGTGCATGGTCAATTGTCCGGCAATGGGCGTGGCCGCATGCGCGCTTGCGAGCGGGGCGTCCGTCGCTTCGAACCGGACGGTCGGGAAATGCGTCATGTCGAAAAAGCTGTCGCCCTTCAGCATTGCGTCTGTGGATGCATCGCCTGTGGTCAGCCTGTCGACGGGAAAGCGGATGTCGACGATAGCGCGGTCGGGATGGCTTTCCTCGATCGCTACCGATCCTCCGGGCGCGACGAAATCGCCCTCATAGCTACTGACCAGCGCTTTCACGTGAAAATGCGCCTTCGTCGCGGTGGCATCGACCTGATAGCGGCCGGGTGTGTAGAGGGACGCCTCCTGCGAGACCGCCGCCGCCGGCACAAGCGCCATCATGCCCGAAAGCAGGGTGAGCTGAGCGAGGCGGCGCACGGTCCGCTCTATTATTTATTGAAGGCTGCGACGATTTTCAGCTCGATCGCATCGCCGACCACTGGCACGCCATAGCCCATGCCGAAATCGCTGCGCTTGATCGATCCGGTGGCGACGAAGCCGACATTTTCCTTGCCGCCCATCTGGGGTGGCCCCTTGCCCGCGCCGTAGAACTCCGCGTCTAGCGTGACCGGCTTGGTGATGCCCTTGATGGTGAGGTTGCCGGCGATTTCGGCGCTCGTGCCCTCCACCTTCACTGCGGTCGACACGAAGGTCGCAGTCGGGAATTTGGCCGCGTCGAAAAATTCGGGCTTGGCGAGATGCTGGTCGAGCGCCGGGATGCCCGTGGTCAGGTTCGCCACGGGCACGGTGACGGAGACCTTGTCGGCGGAGGGGTTTTTGAGGTCGATCGTCAGGGTGCCACTGGGGCGGGCGATGATGCCGATATTGTTGGAAAAGCCCATATGGTCATAGGCGAAGAGGATCTGGGTGTGGCCCGGCTCGATCGTATAATTGCCGCCCGTGACCTTGGCGGGGTCTTTCGATCCGGGAGCGGAGGTCGGCATCTGCGCGATGGCGAGGGTGCCGCCGGCAAGGGCGAAAAGGGCGGTGGCGGGGATCAGGAATTTGCGCATGGGCATTTCTCCAGAACGGTCAGGGGACGCCACCAGAATAGGCGACGTCCCCATGAAGTGCCAGAGCGTAAACGGGAAACGGATCGTTCCCCTCTTACCTTCGCCGAACCGGCGTCGAAATCGCACCGAACCCGGCCTCCGCCGGGGTGACGGCCGGTTCGTGGCCGTCAGTTCTTTTCCTGATCCACCAGCTTGTTGGCGGCGATCCACGGCATCATGGCGCGCAGCTTGGCGCCGGTTTCCTCGATCGGATGGCGTTTGGCCGCGATTCGGCTCGCCTTGAGTTCCGGCTGACCGGCGCGGTTGTCGAGGACGAAATCCTTGACGAAGCGGCCCGACTGGATGTCGGCGAGCACGCGCTTCATCTCCTTCTTGGTCTCTTCGGTGATGATGCGAGGGCCGGTCTTGATGTCGCCATATTCGGCGGTGTTCGAGATCGAATAGCGCATGTTGGCGATGCCGCCTTCATACATCAGGTCGACGATCAGCTTGAGTTCGTGGAGGCATTCGAAATAGGCCATTTCAGGCGCGTAGCCCGCTTCGACCAGGGTTTCGAAGCCGGCCTGGACCAGTGCCGTGGCGCCGCCGCACAGGACGGCCTGCTCGCCGAACAGGTCGGTTTCGCATTCCTCGCGGAAATTGGTTTCGATGATGCCGCTGCGGCCGCCGCCAACGCCCGAGGCGTAGGACAGGGCGATGTCATGCGCGTTGCCGGTCGAATCCTGCGCGATCGCGATCAGGCAGGGGACGCCGCCGCCGCGCTGATATTCGGAACGCACGGTGTGGCCGGGTCCCTTGGGCGCGATCATGATGACGTCGATGTCCTTGCGCGGCTCGATCAGACCGAAATGGACGTTGAGGCCATGGGCGAAGGCGAGCGCCGCGCCGGGCTTCATATTGGCGTGGATGTCATCGGCATAGATGGCGGCCTGATGCTCGTCCGGGGCCAGGATCATGAGCACGTCGGCCCATGCGGCGGCTTCCGCGTTCGGCAGCACCTTAAAGCCTGCACCCTCGGCCTTCTTGGCGCTGGCGGAGCCGGGACGCAGCGCGATGGCGACTTCGGCGACGCCGCTGTCGCGCAGATTCTGGGCATGGGCGTGACCCTGGCTGCCATAGCCGAGAATCGCGACCTTCTTGCCCTTGATCAGGCCGATATCCGCATCATGATCGTAATAAACCTTCATGTGTAATCCCCTTCTCGTCCTCCCATGCGGGAGGCGTTAGACTAAGTGAAATGATGCGTCGTCCGAGCGACGCGATAAAAGCTCAGACCGGATCCTTGCCCCGGATGAGGCCGACGACGCCGGTGCGGCCGACCTCGACCAGGCCGATCTGGCGCATCAGCGACACGAAACTGTCGATCTTGTCGGTCGGCCCGGTGATTTCGAAAATGAAGCTTTCGATCGTGGTGTCGACCACCTTCGCGCGGAACACGTCGGCGAGACGAAGCGCCTCGATCCGGTCCTCGCCGACGCCGGCGACCTTGACCAGCGCCAGTTCGCGTTCGACGAAGGGGCCGCTGTCGGTCAGGTCGATCACCTTGTGAACGGGGATGAGGCGCTCAAGCTGGGCGATGATCTGGTCGATCACCTTGGGCGGGCCGCCCGTGACGATGGTGATGCGGCTGATCGCATGATCGGGGGTGATGTCCGCCACCGTGAGGCTGTCGATATTATAGCCGCGCGCCGTGAAAAGCCCCGCGATGCGCGCCAATATGCCCGCTTCGTTGGACACGGTCAGCGACAGGACGTGCCGCTGGCTGAGTTCTTCCTGAATATGCATCAGTGGCCTGCCCCGTTATCCGTTTCGTCGTGGCGCTGCGAAATCATCGCCGTATAGGCATAGTGCCAGCCGTCATCCTGCCGATGGGCGAGGCGAACCGGAAAGCCGGTGACCGCGTCGAACATGCGCGAGAGATGCTCGCCGACATAGCGCGGCCCGGCCAGCAATGTCGTGATGTGCCGATCGTTGACATCGATGGCGTGGTCGAGATGCACTTCCCATTCCTCATTATCCGGATCGGCATGGTCGATGGTCCAGCCGGTCAGTTCCGCAGAGCCTGCGATCCGTTCGAAATCCCATGGCTCCGACACATGGACGCGGAGCTTCAGATGGTCCGTCACACCAGTGCCTTCGCCTCGTCCGACATGATGCCCGCGATCTGATTGGGATCGAGCAGCATTTCGGTATGGGCCGCGCCAGACGGGATCATCGGGAAGCAGTTGGACAGCTTTGCCACGCGGCAATCGACGATCACGGGGCCGGGCGTATCGATCATCCGGGCGATGCCGTCATCCAGCTCGTCCACATTTTCGATGCGGATGCCGGTCCAGCCATAGGCTTCGGCCAGCTTCACGAAGTCGGGAAGGCTGTCGGAGTAGCTGTTGGAATAGCGGCTTTCATAGGTCAGTTCCTGCCACTGGCGGACCATGCCCATATATTCATTGTTGAGGATGAATATCTTGACCGGCAGGCGATACTGGCTCGCCGTGCCCATTTCCTGGATGTTCATCTGGATCGAGGCATCGCCCGCGACGCAGACGACGAGGCTGTCGGGGTTGCCGACCTGCGCGCCGATGGCGGCCGGGAAGCCATAGCCCATGGTGCCAAGCCCCCCGGACGTCAGCCATTTATTGGGTGCGTCGAAACCGAAATGCTGGGCCGCCCACATCTGATGCTGCCCGACTTCGGTCGTGATGATGACGTCGCTCGCCGAGCGCGACGCCGCGTAAAGCCGGGCGATCGCTTTTTGCGGCATGATTTCGTCGCGGCTCTCGGGGTAGGCGAGGCTCTTTTGTGCGCGCCAGCCGTCGATCCGCGCCCACCATTCGGTCAGGTCGACCCGTTCATGGCCGCGCTGTTTCCACAGGGCGATCATGTCGGTCAGCGCGCTCGCGACATCGGCGACGACCGGCAGGTCGATCTCGACCGTCTTGTTGATCGAGCTGCGGTCGATATCGATGTGGATTTTCCGGCTGTTGGGGCTGAACGCATCGAGCCGCCCGGTCACGCGGTCATCGAAGCGCGCGCCGACGCAGACGATAAGGTCGGCGCGGTTCATCGCGAAATTCGCCTCATACGTGCCGTGCATGCCGAGCATGCCCAGCCATTGCGGCGAGGAGGCAGGAAATGCGCCGAGGCCCATCAGCGTCGAGGTGACGGGTGCGCCGGTCATAGCCGCCAGTTCGCGCAGCAATTCGCTTGCCTGCGGTCCCGAATTTATGACGCCGCCGCCGGTGTAGAAGATCGGCCGCTCCGCCGCCGCCAGCATCTCGACCGCCGTGTCGATCGCGACCGGATCGGCCTTCGTCTGGGGGCGGTAGCTGGGATGCGCGACCGGCTCGGGTGAACCCTGATAAGGCGCGGTCGCAATCTGGACGTTCTTGGGGATGTCGACGACGACCGGCCCGGGGCGACCGGTGGTGGCGATATGGAACGCTTCATGAATGACGCCGGCCAGCTTGCCGGGGTCCTTCACCAGATAATTATGCTTGGAACAGTGGCGCGTGATGCCGACCGTATCGGCTTCCTGAAAAGCGTCGGTGCCGATCAGCTGGGTTGGCACCTGACCCGTGATGACGACCATGGGAATCGAATCCATGAGCGCATCGGTGATCCCGGTAACGGCGTTGGTCGCGCCGGGACCCGAAGTGACCAGCACGACGCCCGGCTTGCCGGTCGAGCGGGCATAGCCCTCCGCCATATGGGTCGCGCCCTGTTCGTGGCGGACCAATATGTGGCGGATTTTCGGATGATTGAACAGCGCGTCGTAGATCGGAAGAACCGCGCCGCCGGGATAGCCGAACACGACCTCGACCCCGAGATCGATCAGGCACTCAACCAATATGTCCGCGCCGCTTTTTTCGGCCACGATAAATCCTTCCGATGATGCAAGCTGCGCCCCATGCGCCAAGCGACGCATGAAGGCAAGATGGTCGCCCCTATTTGATATAAAATGGCTCGTCAACATCAATTATTGTAATATACGAACCAATTCACCCATGATCTCATTATCAATATGTCGCATTTCCCGTGGCCAGGCGGCGGGAGGCTGGCGCGAAAACCATGTGAACTGGCGCTTGGCATATTGGCGTGTAGCGATCCGGCCGCGTTCGAGCATGGTGTCGCGATCGATTTCGCCGCCAAGCCAGGCGCGTATGTCGGGCACGCCGATGGCGCGCATCACCGGCAGGTCAGGATGAAGATCGCGCGCGAGCAGGGCTTCGACCTCTTCCACCGCGCCGCCAGCGATCATCTCGCCGAAACGCCGGTCACAGCGGGTGATCAGCCAGTCGCGCGGGGGCAGGAGGATGAGCGGCGAGAGGGCGATGCGATCGCCGATGCCGCCGGTCTTTACCGCCTGCCACGCGGAAAGCGCCCTACCGGTCGAGCGGACGACTTCCAGCGCGCGGGCGACGCGGGTCGAGTCGGTGGGGGCGAGCCGGGCGGCGGCTGGCGGATCTTCGATGGCGAGCGCCGCATGGGCTTGCGCGACGGGGAGCGCACGGACGGTCGCGCGAATATCGGGGTCGATGTCCGGTACGGGCGCGATGCCGTCGAGCAGCGTGCGGATGTAGAGGCCGGTGCCGCCGGTCAATATCGGTAGCCGTCCGTCGCCATGGGCGCGGTCGATCTCGGCGCGCGCTTCCTCCGCCCAGCGCGCGGCGGTGCAGGCTTGCGCGCCGTCGATATGGCCGAACAGGCGATGGGGCGCGGCGTTCATCTCTTCGACGGTCGGGCGGGCCGACAGGATTTGCAGATCGGCATAGACCTGGCTGGCGTCGGCGTTGATGACCGTGCCGTTGGCGGCTTGCGCGAGCGCGAGCGCAAGGGCGCTCTTGCCGCTGGCGGTCGGCCCGGCAATAAGCGCGACGCGCGGCCGGGAGTCGCTTGGCTGTGGATCAGGAGTGAGCATGTTCGTCGCGACCTTAGTGGCAAGCGCCGCCCTGCGGCAGGGGGATATTGCGCAAGCGGCCGACCGGCTGCGCGAAGCGGGCTGTGCGCCCGAGGGCGAGGCCTGGATCGATCGCGACAAGGCGGCGGATATGTTTTTCACGGCCGACCCGATGGGCGCGCGCGCGGTTTTGTCCGGATTGGGCGATGGCGTCGACGTAATCGTCCAGGCGCTCGCCACGCGCGAAAAGGCGCTGCTGATCGCCGATATGGATTCGACCATGATCACCGTCGAGTGCATCGACGAGCTAGCCGATTATGCCGGGATCAAGGCACAGGTCGCGGAGATCACCGAGCGAGCGATGCGCGGAGAGCTGGATTTTGCCGGCGCGCTGCATGGACGGGTAGCACTGCTCAAGGGGCTGGAGGATGCGGCGATCGACCGCTGCCGCGTTGAACGGGTGAGGATCATGCCCGGCGCGAAGGCGCTGGTCCGCACGATGAAGGCGCGTGGGGCAAGGACGCTGCTGGTGTCGGGCGGCTTTACCCGGTTCACCGGGCCGGTGGCGGACGAAATCGGCTTCGACAGGGCGGTGGCCAATGTGCTGGAGATTGCCGATGGCGCGTTGCTCGGCACTGTCACACTGCCGATCGTGGATGCTGCGCGCAAGCGGGCGGAACTGGAAGCGGCGATCGCGGGCGGGATCGACCGCGCGCTGACCCTGGCGGTCGGCGATGGTGCGAACGACATTCCGATGATCGAGGGGGCGGGACTGGGCGTTGCCTATCACGCCAAGCCGGTCACGCGCGCGGCGGCGGCGGCGGAGATAGTCCATGGCGACCTGTCCGTGCTGCTTTATGCACAAGGGATCGAGCGCGCGCGCTGGGTGGTGGATTGAGGCGAGCGCCCGGTCACATCCCGCCGGCAAGGCCGTCGATCGCACCCTGTAAAATATAGCTCGCGGCCAGCTTGTCGACCAGTTCGCTGCGGCGGGCGCGGCTGGCGTCTGCTTCGATCAGCGTGCGGGTGACGGCCTGGGTCGACCAGCGTTCATCCCATAGCAGGATAGGCAGGCCGAGATCGGCGAGATTCTGGCCAAAGGCGCGGCTGGCCTGGCTGCGTGGACTGCCCCGGCCGTCGAGGTTGAGCGGCAGGCCGATGACGAGGCCCTTGACCTGCTGCTGGGTGATGAAGGCGGTAAGGACAGCCTTGTCCTTGCTGAACCTGCCACGCGCGATGGTGTGGGCGGGGCTGGCGATCGACCATCCGGCGTCGCAGAGCGCGAGCCCGATGGTTTTCGTGCCGACATCCAGCCCAAGCAGGCGGCCGCCCATGGGCAGCGCTTCGCGAAACAAGGCGCGGTCGGTCGTGAGGATCGCGGCGGTCATCATTGGAGGAAAGCGGCAAGCCGCTCTTTGGCGTCGATCCGCACATTACCCCAGAACAGGGCATAGTCGTAGACGTGATAATTATTGCCCGGCAGCGTGTAGGGGCCAAGATCGGGCGGATCGCCGATCATCAGTACGCCGCTGGTGTCGCAGCGCGCCGGCACCGCGCCGGCGATCAGGCGGACGGGTTTGCCATCCTGATGATCCGACAGGGTGCCGCGGTTGGCGCTGGCAGGGGCGGCCCCGTTGAACGCGCCGGTGATCGGGTTGGTGCACAGCATATGCGTGCCCGCGCGCGGCTTGCCGGTCAGCCCGTAGCCTTTTTCGAAGCGCGCGAGGATCGGCGAGGGATCGGCCGGCTCGGCATAGCTTTGCCAGGAGACGATGCAATGGGCCTGGCTGCGACGGGCGCAGGCGGGCAGGCCAAGTGCAGGCAGGTCCGCTTCCACCGACAGCGGGTAACCAACGGCATAGACGGCGGCGACCCGCTTTGCGACCGGAGTCCCGGCGACATGATCCTTCAACAGGTGCATCAGATGGCCCGATCCCTGGCTGTGCCCCGCGAGGATGATGGGGCCGGCAGGATTGGCCTTGAGGAAGGCGGCGAAGGCTGCCTCGACATCCTTATATGCTGCCTCGAGCGCGCGTTCACCCTCCTGCCTGTCTGTCAGGAATGCCCCGAAATTGGCCTGACGATAGCGCGGTGCCCAGATGTCGCCGACCCCGTTGAACGCGCTGGCCTGCGTTCGCGCGAAAGCGCGGGCGGTTTCTCGCGCTTCCTTGTCGGCGAACGGCATGTTCCAGTGCGCCTTGCCGAATGTGATGTACGACGTCGGGTGGATGAAGAAGACGGCCGCTTTTTGCGGAACCAGTCCATCCTTGAAGCCATCGGGGAGCCAGAGTGCGGGATTATCCTTGCGCCGGTCGGGCCGCGCGATCCACATGTCCGGGCTGTCATAGGCGTTGGCTGGCAGCGCCGCGATCGGCTCGAAGGATGAGCGCGGCACCATCACGAAACGGATGAGTTGCTGGCCCCAGATGCGGTAGACCAGCAGCGCCGCGATCACCAGCACGATGAGGGCCGCAATGGCGTAGAGAAATTTGCGGGCCAACAGGGCACTCCGGATGCAGCGGGGGAGCGCCCCGCTTTCGTGCCAATCTGTCTGGCGCAACCGCCGGGCCTGCGCAAGGGACAGCCGAAAATGTGGGCGAAGGCTTGAAGCAAGCGGGAGCGGATGCTAGCGCGCGGGCCATGTCGATAGACCTCAAAACCGTCAAGAAGATCGCCAGCCTCTCGCGCATTTCTGTGAGCGATGCCGAAGCCGAGGCGATGGTGCCCGAATTCAACAACATCCTTGGCTGGGTGGAGCAATTGGGTGAGGTGGACGTCAGCGGCGTCGAGCCGATGACCGCCGTCATCCCCAACCATCTGCGCCTGCGCGACGATGTCGTCACCGACGGCAATGTGCGCGACAAGGTGCTGGCCAATGCGCCTCAGGCCGAACATGGCTTTTTCGCGGTGCCCAAGGTGATCGAGTGATGAGCAATCTGACTGATTTGACGGTTGCGGAGATCCGCGACGGTTTTCGCGCCGGCGATTTTTCCGCGCGCGAGGTGGCGCAGGCGTTCAACGCCAATGTCGCGGCGGCCAGGTCGCTCAACGCCTTCATCGTCGAGACGCCCGAAAAGGCGTTGCTGGCCGCCGACACCGCCGACGCGGCACGCGCGTCCGGCGACCTCAAGCCGCTGTCGGGCGTGCCGATCGGCATGAAGGACCTGTTTTGTACCGAGGGTGTGCAGACGACGGCCGCGTCGCACATGCTGGAAGGCTTCGTGCCTGCTTATGAATCGACCGTTTCGGGCAAGCTGTGGGCGGCTGGCGCGGGGATGCTGGGCAAGCTCAATCTCGACCAATTCGCCATGGGGTCGTCCAACGAGACGAGCTATTATGGCAATGTGATTTCGCCCTGGCGTCGTGGCGGCGGCGACAATGCCGCGCTGGCCCCAGGCGGATCTTCGGGCGGATCGTCGTCGGCGATCGCGGCGCGGCTGTGCCCGGCGGCGACCGGCACCGATACCGGCGGATCGATCCGTCAGCCTGCCGCCTTTACCGGTATTTCGGGGATCAAGCCGACCTATGGCCGCTGTTCGCGCTGGGGCATCGTGGCGTTCGCATCCTCACTCGATCAGGCCGGGCCGATGGCGCGCACGGTGCGCGACAATGCGATCCTGCTGGAGGCTATGGCAGGGTTCGATCCCAAGGATGCAACCAGCCTCGATCTGCCGGTGCCGCAGTGGGAAGCGGGATTGTCCGGCGACCTGCGGGGCAAGACGGTCGGCATTCCCAGGGAATATCGCCCGGACGGCCTGAACGCGGAGATCGCGGCACTGTGGGAGCAGGGCATAGAATGGCTGAAGGATGCGGGCGCGCAGGTGGTGGAGGTGTCGTTGCCGCACACCAAATATGCGCTGCCGACCTATTATATCATCGCGCCGGCCGAGGCTTCATCGAACCTCGCGCGCTATGACGGCGTGCGCTACGGCCAACGCGACCTGCCCGATGGGGCGGGATTGCAGGACATGTATGCCGCGACCCGCGCCGCCGGCTTCGGGCCGGAGGTCAAGCGCCGCATCATGATCGGCACCTATGTGCTGAGCGCCGGCTTCTACGACGCCTATTATACGCAGGCGCAGAAGGTGCGGACGCTGATCGCGCGCGATTTCGAAAGGGCGTTCGAGTCTTGCGACCTGCTGGTGACGCCGACCGCGCCCAGCGCCTCGTTCGCGCTTGGGGAAAAGCAGGACGATCCGCTCGCCATGTATCTGAACGATGTCTTCACGGTGCCGGCGAGCCTTGCGGGATTGCCCGCCATGTCGGTGCCGGGCGGACTGGATTCGGGCGGGTTGCCGCTGGGGCTCCAGATCATCGGCAAGCCGCTCGACGAGCAGGGCGTGCTGAACGCGGGGCTGGCGATCGAGGAGCGTGCGGGCTTTACGGCACGGCCGGACAAGTGGTGGTAAAATTGATCGTGCTCCTGCGAAAGCAGGAGTCCAGGGCCGGAAGGCTCTGCACTCACCCTGGGTTCCTGCGTTCGCAGGAACACATGAGGATATTAATATGACTGAGTCAACCTATCGCATCCAGGGCGCAACCGGTGAGTGGGAGGTCGTGATCGGCCTGGAGGTCCATGCGCAGATCACCACTAACGCCAAGCTGTTTTCCGGCGCTGCGACAGCGTTCGGGGCGGAGCCCAATACCCAGGTGAGCCTTGTCGACGCCGCGATGCCGGGCATGCTGCCGGTGCCCAATCGCGAATGCATCCGTCAGGCGGTACGCACCGGCATGGCGATCAATGCGCAGATCAACAAATGGTCACGGTTCGACCGCAAAAATTATTTCTACGCCGATTTGCCACAGGGCTATCAGATCAGTCAGCTTTACCATCCGATCGTCGGCGAGGGGCAGATCGAGATCAGCCTCGACGAGAAGAATCCCGACGCGCAGGTCAAGACGATCGGGGTCGAGCGCATCCATGTCGAGCAGGACGCGGGCAAGCTGATGCACGACCAGCACCCTACGCGCTCTTATGTCGATCTCAATCGGTCTGGCGTGGCGCTGATGGAAATCGTGTCGCGGCCGGACATCCGATCTCCTGCCGAAGCAGGGGCTTATCTGTCGAAGCTGCGAACGATCCTGCGTTATGTCGGGTCGTGCGACGGCAATATGGATCAGGGATCGATGCGGGCGGACGTCAATGTCTCGGTCAGGCGGCCCGGGGGGGAACTGGGCACGCGGACCGAGACGAAGAACGTCAATTCGGTGCGGTTCGTGATGGCTGTCGTGGAGCGCGAAGCGAGCCGGCAGGTCGACGTGATCGAGGCGGGCGGCAGGATCGTGCAGGAAACGCGGCTGTACGATCCCGACAAGAATGAGACGCGGTCGATGCGGTCGAAAGAGGATGCGCACGACTATCGCTATTTCCCCGATCCCGATCTGCTGCCGGTCGAACTGGACGACGCCTTTCTCGCTGAGTGCCGCGCGTCCCTGCCCGAACTGCCGGACGCCAAGCGCAAGCGCTACGAAGGATCGCTGGGCCTCAGCCCCTATAATGCCGCGACACTGACTGCCGATGCCGACACGGCTCGCTGGTTCGAAGTCCTTGTGACCGAAGGCGCAACTGCGCAGAAAAAGAGCGATAGCGATGTCGCCAAGGCAGCGGCGAACTGGCTGTTGTCGGACCTGTTCGGGGCGCTCAATCGACTTGGCAAGAATCTTGAAGAGAGTCCGGTAAGTCCTTCGCAGGCCGCTGAATTGCTGGCGCTCGTCGCGGACGGGACCTTGTCGGGCACTTTGGCCAAGCAGGTGTTCGAGATCATGCTCGAAACCGGCGAGAGCGCCGGTAAAATCGTGGAGGAAAAGGGCCTCAAGCAAACATCCGACACCGGCGCGATCGAAGCGGCGGTGGCGAAGGTGCTGGCGGATAATGGCGACAAGGTCGCCCAATATAAGGGTGGCAAGGAGGCGCTGTTCGGCTTTTTCGTCGGACAGACGATGAAGGCGATGGCCGGGAAGGCCAACCCCAAGGTCGTGAATGATCTCGTGAAGGCGGCGCTCGGCTGAGGCGGGCAGGGCATCCGATGGAGCTTGTGGAGGCCATATAGGTTTTCGGCATTCTGGACCTCAGCCTGCGCCGGGGAACAAGGGATACCGATGTCATCGGGCTTCGGGCATTTCGCCGGCCGTGAAAGGAGCGCCGCCGTGGGTGACGGCGACGCCCCTCCCGATTGCCATGACGCTCCGGAGGGGGGAACGCATGTCATGGCGCGACTGGCGGACCACAGGGTCTGGGGAAAGGCCGCCAGTTCAATGTCAGGACGTCGCGCCTGGAAGCGTTCCGTCCCGGAAATCGACATTTAAACGCACCCGGACGATGATTTTCAAAAGGCGAGGCCGAGCCCCAGGCGGATAGTGCGCGGACGCAACGGCGTGTAGTAATCGGCGCGCAGGTCGAACGGCGTCCCCAAGGAAAAGCGATTGCCATTGCTGTCGAGGATGTTGTTCACGGACAAGGCGAGTTCGATCGGGCCGCGCGCCACGCTGGCCGAAAGACTGGTGTCGACATAGTCGCCCTGGGTCCGCCCCAATATCGGGCCGACGCCTAGCCGCGACTTGCCGACATAGCGGGCCGAACCCGAAATCCGTAATGCCAGGGCATTGCTCAACATCATGCGATAGTCGGCAGCCAGCCGCGCGCCCAGATTGGCGACATTGGGCAGTGTGAGCGATTTGCCGTCATAGTCCAGCATCGCCAGAAATTGCGCCGGCTCGCTCAGGCGGCTGTCGTTGAAGATCAGGCTGCCGTCCAGCGTCAGCGCCTCGATCGGCCGCACCACGATCCGCCCTTCAAGCGTGTAAATGCGGCCGTTGCCGATATTGTCGGTCGATGGCAGGCCGATGCGATCGGTCACGTCGGCCTGAATATCGCGCCAGTCTGTGAAAGCGACATTGGCGCTGAGCGCCACGGGGTCGCGGCCGGGCATCCCCTTGCGCACCCCGAATTCCAGGGTGGAAATTCGATCATTGCGGAAACGCTGGATATGCTGATCGTCCATGGCGAGGCCACCAGGGCGAAACCCCCGCTGAAATCGCGCATAAAGGGTAAGGCCGGGCAGGGCGTCGCTCAGCAGCGAAAAGGACGGCAGGAAAATCGTTTCCTTGCGGCGCGCCTGGGCTTCGGCGCTGGCAATTGCGGCAAAGGATAGCGCGGCGATGGGATCGTTCGCGGCCCCGCTCAGCCGGCTGTTCGTAAACCGCCCCCCGACCGTCGCGATGAGGCCCTTGAAGGGTTCGAAGGAGGCCTCGCCGAACAGGGTGGCTTCCCTGATCTCGTTGCGGACGCCCGTGGTGATGGCGGGCTGTCCCCGGCCGTAGGTGATTACGCCGGGAATGACCTGCCGTTCGGATTGCCCTGCGCCATAGGAGGTGAGGGAGCGGCGGATGTCCGACGAACTGTCGAGATAGGAAGCGCCGACGATCCAGCCGAGCCCGTTTTCCAGATCGCGCACCAGCCGGTTTTCGGTCGAGAAGATGCCGACCCGGTTCCGCTGGCGGAAAAGCGAGGGCGGTCCGTCCGGCTGAGTCGCGTCATAGCTTTCGGACAGGGTTTGCCGCACGATGCCGGTCGACGAGACGAAACGCAGATCGTCCCATTGCCGCTCAACGCGGACATTGGCGAGGGCGTAATTGGACGCATAGGGCTGAGCCACGCTGGAGGCACGTTCGAGAACGCCGACGCTGCGGCTCGCATATTGCGCGTCGTCGCCCCTGATCCGTTGATAAAGACCGCTGACATCGATCGTCCAGTTTTCGTCGGGCGCGAAACGGAGCGCAGCCCGGCCACCGAAAATACGGGTTCGGTTGATGTCCTTCCGGTGGCGCAGCACATCATCGATATAGCCGCCATCCTGAACGCCATAGCCGACCGCGCGCAGCGCGACCTTTTCCGCCACGATCGGCAGGTTGAACGTCGCCGACAGGTCGCCGCCCGGTTCGCCATGCTGTGTGGCCGACGCGCCGACGGACATCTGGCCGGCGGTCTCACCCAGATTGGGCGGATTGGGGATGATGCGGATGATGCCGCCCAGCGACCCCGCGCCATAAAGCGTCCCCTGCGGCCCCTCCAGCACTTCGACACCGCCGATGTCGTAGAGCCGCAGGTCGGGATCGGGCGCGGCATAGTTGAGGCGCATGTCGCCCAGATACTGGCCGGTCGTTGCCTGCGTTGGCCCTGCCACGCCCGAATCCGCGATCCCCCGGATGAACAGCTTGTTGCGGCCCGGCCCGGCATGGGTCGAACTGAGACTGGAGATGCGCGCCAGCAGCGTCTGGGTGCCGGCGGCGGATTCCTGAGCCGTGAGCATGCCGTCACCAAGTGTTTCGATCATGCCGGCATAGCGCGGAAGGGGAAGATTACGCTTGGACGCGGTAACGATCAACTCGGCGGGTATGTCTTCCACAGCGGCGATGGGGGGGCGGCCCGGGCGTTGAACCAGCGCGCGTGCGGTCCCGGCCCGCTCGATCCGCCAGGTGCGCGCGTCGATCTTTCTGGCTTTCGCTTGCAGCCCGTGCAGCAAGCGCCGCAGAGCCGTGTCGATACTCATGTGCCCTTGCAAGCCCGGCGTTCGCTGCCCGGCGAGCGACTGGTCCGACATGCCGATGCTGGCGCCCGTCTGACGGCCAAGCGCTATCGTCGCCTCGCCCAGCCGGCCGGGGGCGATGCTGATCTCCTGCCTGTCCGCCGCTTGTGCGGGCGGTGCAGCCGCCAGGGAGAGAGCGGTGAGGAAGAAGGCGTCAGCGGCGCGGGCCATCCTCCTCCTTCAGTAGCCATCCGTCGCCTTGCCGGACGGCTGCAAGGCCCATCAAGGGTGCGGCGGCGGCGAAAAATTGTGCTGGATCGCGTTGCAGCCGGATGGTGCCCGTGAAATGCATGGCCCGCGCACCGGGCGTCATGGCCAGCGCAATACCGAGCGACCGGGCAATGTCGGGAGCAATCTCACCAAGGGCCGCATTTTCGTAGACGAGCCGCCCCTGACGCCAGCTCGCGACAGCGTCACGCGCGACGGTCATGAGGCGAACCCCGGCCGCATCGTCGGCGAGCGCGCGACCGGCGGTCAGGGCAATCGCCTCTGCCTTGGGATTATAGATGACCTTGCCTTCGGACACGCCGATCCGGGTCGAGCCGCCGCTGCGGACGATGTTGAATATGGTGCCGGCGTCCTCGAACAGCGCGTCGCCCACGGTCACGCGGAACGGGTCCTTCGCATCGTGGCGCACGGTAAACGCCGCTTCGCCGCCGTCCAGCGTGGCGAAGCGGGGATTGAGCCGGTCGAGGCGCAGACGGGTGTCGCCGTTCAGTTCGATTCGCGTGCCATCACCAAGTGCGATCAGGCGGGTTTCGCCCGGGCGCGTGCTGATGGTGTAAATGTCGGTGCTATTGATGAGGCTCAGACTGATTGCGCCGACCGCCGCCGCCGCGATCGCGCCGCCGGCGATCCAGCGCCACGGGTGACGGGGGCGATAGCCCGGATCATTTGCCGGATGCGGGACCATCGCCAGCTCCGCTGGAATGATCGGAGCCAGAGCTTCATCCGCCGCCATCAGCGCGTCATAGGCGGCCGCATGCGCGGTATCGCGCTCCAGCCACAGCATGAAAGCGTCCCAATCGACGAAGTGGGGATCGCGCGAGCGGATCACCCAGCCGAGCGCCTCCTCATGGATCATGGCATCAGCCCCGCTCATATATCTTACCCCCCCACGTAAGCGAGACGCCCCCGTCCGCATTATTCCGTATCGAGTTTTTGCTTCAGCAGCAGCATGGCACGATACGCCTTTTGCAAATCCTTCTCCACCGTGGTGAGGCTGACGCCCAGATCCTGCGCGATCACGCGCTGGCCGACCCCTTCGATGCGGAATCTGCGGAATATTATTTCCACGCGCGGGCCAAGCGCGCGCAGCACGCCACGCGCTTCGTCGAGCCGCTGTTTCAGGATCATCTGCTCATCGATGGCAACTTGTTCGGATGGATCGGCCATCACGCCGCCGACACCATCCGCCCAATCCTGCTCGCGCCGGTCGCGGCGGATGGCGGAGCGATAGCGGTCAAGCATCAGATTATTGGCCATGCGATAGAGATAGGGGAGGGGATCCAGGACCGGCCCGATATCCCTGGTCTCCAGCTTCATCCAGATATCCTGGAGCAGATCTTCCGCATCTTCCGCAGCGCCACGCGCCCGCAAAAAACGCAGCAGCGCCGGCCGGTTTTCGAGAAAGATCGCAGAAAGGCCGCTGGCCATGCCCGTCGAGTCCAGTGCTAGGCAGTGAGGCGCGTTGCCATAAAGCGTCGGGCAGGGCTTTGGCAATCGCCAACGACGGCATTTACCTTGGCCCTACTGTCGGTTAGCCCGGCGCGATGACGCAAGCGGGAGCATCCATGACAGAAACCCTGATGGAGGCGACCGGCGTCCGTGCTGCGGGCATGGACCCCGTGCGGCTCGCGGGGCTCGCGGCTCATCTTGAATCCTATGTCGAGAACGGCAAGCTGCCGCATATGCAGTTGCTCGTTTCTCGCGACGAAACGCCACTGCTCGCCACGCGCGCCGGGGTCGCGCGGGCGGACGGGACGCCGTTGGGCGCGGATGCGTTATTCCGCATCGCGTCGATGACCAAGCCGGTGACCAGCGTCGCCTTCCTGCAACTGGTTGAGCAGGGGTTGGTGTCGCTGGACGATATGGTGACCGACGTCATCCCCGAATTCGCCCGGCTGCGGGTCGGGTCATGGGGCTGGCGACGCCCAAGGCGACCGATGCGGATGATCGATCTGCTGCGCCACACGTCCGGGCTGACCTACGGCCTTCAGAACCGGACGAAGATCGACGCGCGCTATCGCCAGTTGGGACTGGACGAGTTTCAGCAAAATCGCTCGCCGGATGAGTTCATCGCGGCGCTTACGGGAATATCCCTTGAATTCTCGCCGGGAGACCGCTGGAATTATTCGGTAGCCACGGACGTATTGGGTGTCGTGATCGAGCGACTGACCGGACAGAATCTCGAAAGCCTGTTTCGCTCCCGCATTTTCGAGCCACTGGCGATGCCGGACAGCTTTTTTGCGGTGCCCGCTGAAAAGGCGAGCCGGCTCACCGATGCATGGAAGCTGGGTATGGATGGGCGATTGTCCGTCGTCGACCTTGGCGCGCGAAGCGCCTGGCGGCGGCAAGGCCGATTTCTTTCGGGCGGAGGCGGCCTAGTGTCGTCAACGGCCGATTATCACAGGTTCGCGCGCATGCTGCTGCGCGGGGGCGAACTGGATGGCGCGCGTCTGTTAAAGCCCGAAACCGTTGCGATGATGTGCCGCAACCATTTGCCCGGCGGCAGCGACCTCGCGAGCCTTTCGCGATCGCTGTTCAGCGAGGCCGATTATGCGGGAACGGGCTTTGGCCTTGGCGTCGCGGTCGACCTTAAAAGCCGCGAATATTATTGGGGCGGGGTGTTTTCGACTTTTTTCGTGATCGATCCGGTCGAGAAGCTCATTGCTATTTTCATGACGCAGCATCTGCCCTCCAACACGTATCCGCTGCGCACCGAGTTACGTGCCGCCTTGCGGAGTGCGATCACCGTGAGGCGGGGGTAAACCGCCCTGTCAAAGCGCGGGAATTTGCTGCGACGCAAAAAATGCCGGTGGCGTGAAGAAGGTCGCTGTGGCATCCTTATTGCGGACTCAGCATGGGGAAATCGCGGATGAACCTCCAGGGCCAGACCATATTGCCGACGCCCGCGCCCCGCACGGTCGATCCGCAGGTTCTGGCGCATGAGATCGTCGAGCGGCTTACCTACCGGATCGGCAAGAATGCGCAGGCGGCCAAGCCGCATGACTGGTTGCACGCGGTGATACTTTCGATCCGCGACCGGGTGATCGACGCGTGGATCACCTCGACCCAGAAAACCTATGAGGAGCAGGGCAGGCGGGTCTATTATCTGAGCCTTGAATTCCTCATCGGCCGCCTGATGCGCGACGCCGCGTCCAATATGGAAATGCTGGACGACATGCAGGAGGCGCTCAAGTCGCTTGGCGTCGATATCGACATCATCGCGGCGCTCGAACCCGATGCGGCGCTGGGCAATGGCGGGCTTGGCCGGCTGGCGGCCTGTTTCATGGAGAGCATGGCGACGGTCGACGTGCCCGCCTATGGCTATGGCATCCGCTATGTGAACGGCATGTTCCGGCAGGAGATATCGGACGGGTGGCAGGTGGAACTGCCCGAGACCTGGCTCGCGCATGGTAACCCGTGGGAATTCGAGCGACGCGAGGCGAGCTATGAGATCGGCTTTGGCGGGCGGGTCGACCCTGCCGAAGGGGAGACGGCGGGCGCGCACCAGATGCGCTGGCGCCCGGCCGAACGCGTGATCGCAACGCCCTATGACACGCCGATCGCCGGCTGGCGCGGCAAAAGGATCAACACGCTGCGGCTGTGGCAGGCGCAGCCGATCGACCCCATCCTGCTCGACAAGTTCAATGCCGGCGACCATCTGGGTGCCCTGTCCGAAAGCAACCGTGCCGAAAGCCTCACGCGCGTCCTCTACCCTGCCGATAGTTCCCCTGCGGGGCAGGAATTGCGGCTGCGGCAGGAATATTTCTTCTCGTCGGCGTCGCTTCAGGACATCGTGCGGCGGCATATCCAGTATTTCGGCGACATAGCGACTTTGGCCGACAAGGCCGCGATCCAGCTCAATGATACGCATCCGGCCGTGGCGGTGGCAGAACTGATGCGCATCCTGCTGGACGATCATGGCTTCGATTTCGACGAGGCGTGGGACATTACCCGGCGCACCTTCAGCTATACCAATCATACCCTGCTGCCCGAGGCGCTGGAGAGTTGGCCGGTGCCGCTGTTCGAGCGGATGCTGCCCCGGCATATGCAGATCGTCTATGCCGTCAACAGCCGCCTGCTGGCGGAGGCCCGGCGCTCGGGCAAGTTCGACGATGACGGGATCGGCACGATCTCGCTGATCGACGAGGGCGGCGAACGGCGCGTGCGCATGGGCAACCTAGCCTTTGCCGGGTCGCACAGCATCAACGGTGTTTCCGCGCTGCACACGGACCTGATGAAGGAAACGGTCTTTGCCGACCTGCACAGGCTGTATCCGGCGCGGATCAATAACAAGACGAACGGCGTCACCTTTCGCCGCTGGTTGATGCAATGCAATCCTGGCCTGTTCGCACTGGCGCGCGAGGCGATCGGCGATGCGTTCATGGACGACCCAGAGGCGCTGCGCGGGCTGGAGGCGTTCGCCGACGACAGCGGGTTCCAGGAAAAGTTTCTCGCCGTCAAGCGCGCGAACAAGGTCGCGCTTGCCGATGTGCTGCGCGCGCGGGTGAACGCCCGGATCGATCCGTCGGCGATGTTCGACATCCAGATCAAGCGCATCCACGAATATAAGCGGCAGCTACTCAATATCGTGGAGGCGGTGTCGCTTTATGATCAGATCCGGTCCCATCCCGAACGGGACTGGACGCCCCGGGTGAAGCTGTTCGGGGGGAAGGCGGCGTCCAGCTATCATAATGCCAAGCTTATCATCAAACTGGCGGGCGATGTGGCGCGCGCCGTCAATCATGATCCGGCGGTGCAGGGGCTGCTCAAGCTCCAGTTCGTGCCCAACTATAATGTGTCCATGGCGGAGGTCATGATTCCCGCCGCCGACCTGTCCGAACAGATTTCCACCGCCGGTATGGAGGCATCGGGCACGGGCAATATGAAGTTCGGCGTGAATGGCGCGCTTACTATCGGCACGCTGGACGGCGCCAATGTCGAAATGCGCGATCATGTGGGCGAAGATAATATCATCATCTTCGGGCTGACCGCGCAGGAAGTGAACGAGCGGCGGGCCAGTGGCTATGACCCGGCAGACGCCATCGGGCAAAGCCGCGAACTGGGTCAGGCGCTGGATGCGATTGCGAGCGGCGTGTTTTCGCCCGATGATCCCGATCGCTACAAGGGCTTGATCCATGGCATTCGTGATCACGACTGGTTCATGGTGGCCGCCGATTTCGAAAGTTATTCGGCGGCGCAGCGGCGGGTGGATGCGCTGTGGCGGGACCCTTCGCTATGGGCGAAGAAGGCAATCCTCAACGTGGCGAGGATGGGCTGGTTCTCGTCGGATCGCACCATTCGCGAATATGCGACCGATATCTGGAAAGTGCTGCCATGAGCAGCGCTTGCGTCCGACGGTGCTGACGCCGGAACAGATCGACCGGCTGATCGAGGGCCGGGACGACGATCCTTTCGCGTCGCTCGGCGTGCATCCGGCGGGGAAGGGTTTTACCGCCTGCACATTGCTGCCTGACGCGATCGGCGTGACGGCCTGTCGGATGGACGGAACAGCGGTGGGGGAACTCGCGGCTGTCCATCCCGGCGGGCTTTTCTTTGGCAAGGTCGCGATCAAGGCGAGGCAAAAGCTGCGCTATGCGGCGCGTTACGCTGATGGCAGCGATCATATAATCATCGACCCCTATGGATTCGGTCCGGTGTTGGGGCCGCTCGACGATTATTATTTTGCCGAAGGATCGCATCGGCGGCTGTTCGACAAGATGGGCGCGCATCCGATCGAGCATGAAGGCGTGGAAGGCACCCATTTCGCGGTGTGGGCGCCCAATGCGCTGCGCGTGTCGGTCGTCGGCGATTTCAATCGTTGGGATGGCCGCCGCGCGCCCATGCGCAGGCGGCGGGACGCAGGCGTCTGGGAGATTTTTTTGCCGGAAGTCGGTGCGGGCAGTGCCTATAAGTTCGAGATATTGGGCCCCGCAGGGGAGGTGCTGCCGCTCAAGGCCGACCCCTTCGCCTTTCGTTCCGAACTGCGGCCTTCGACCGCATCCATCGTTGCCGGTCCTCCGCATCACGATTGGGGGGATGCAGCGCATTGCGATTACTGGCGCAAGGTCGACCCCCGCCGCGAAGCGATCTCGATCTACGAGGTGCATGCCGGATCGTGGCAGCAGGACGATGACGGCGCTTTTCTCGACTGGGATGCGCTCGCCCGGCGGCTGATCCCTTATGTCGTGGGCATGGGGTTTACGCATATCGAGTTCCTGCCGATCAGCGAATATCCCTATGATCCGAGCTGGGGTTATCAGACGCTGGGCCTCTATGCGCCGACTGCGCGCTTTGGCGATCCGGCGGGGTTCGCGCGTTTCGTGGATGGCGCGCACCGGGCGGGCGTAGGCGTCATCCTGGATTGGGTGCCGGCGCATTTTCCGACCGACGAACATGGGCTGGCACGGTTCGACGGCACGGCGCTGTATGAACATGAGGACCCGCGCAAGGGCTTCCATCCCGATTGGAATACGGCGATCTACAATTTCGGCCGGCGCGAAGTGGCCGAATATCTCGTCAACAATGCTGTCTTCTGGACCGATCATTATCATGTCGACGGTCTGCGCGTCGATGCGGTCGCTTCGATGTTGTACCTCGATTATTCCCGGGAGGCCGGGGAATGGGTGCCCAATGACGATGGCGGGCGGGAGAATGTGGAGGCGGTCGATTTCCTGCGGTCCATGAACAAGGCCGTTTATGGCGCGCAGGAAGGGGTCATTACCATCGCCGAGGAATCGACGAGCTGGCCCAAAGTATCGCATCCGGTCCATGATGGTGGTCTGGGCTTCGGCTTCAAATGGAATATGGGGTTCATGCACGATATGCTGCGCTATCTGGCGCGGGACCCGGTGCATCGCGTTCATCATCATAATGATGTCACCTTCGGCCTGCTATATGCCTTCACCGAAAATTTCGTGCTGGCGCTCAGCCATGACGAGGTCGTCCACGGTAAATCCTCGCTGCTGTACAAGATGGCGGGCGACGACTGGCAGAAATTCGCGACGCTGCGGGCATTTTACGCCTTCATGTGGGGCTATCCGGGCAAAAAGCTGCTGTTCATGGGGCAGGAGTTCGCGCAGCGTGGGGAATGGAGCGAGGCGCGCGCGCTCGACTGGCATCTACTGGACGATGGCGCGCATGCCGGCGTTCAGCTGCTGGTCGGCGATCTCAACCGGCTCTATCGCTCGCAGCGCGCGCTTCATGCGCGCGATTGCGAGCCGGATGGATTTCAATGGACGCTGGCCAATGGCGCGGCGGATTCCGTCTTTGCCTGGGTCAGGCGCGCACCGGCCGCCGCACCGGTGGTAGTCATCAGCCATTTCACGCCGGAATTGCGGCACGGCTATCGATTGCGCTTGCCCTCAGGCGGGCGCTGGCGTGAAATATTGAACAGCGACGCGGCGGAATATGGTGGCGGTGGCGTCGGCAATCTAGGGGCCGTGGAAGCGGATGAAGAGGGGTGGGCACATATCACCATCCCGCCACTGGCGACGTTGATGCTGCAACTGGATCAATAGACAAAGGGCAAAAGCGCGGGAACGCGCGGGCGGGCAGCGAGAGGACAGAGCGCGCAATGCAGGCAAGACATCATCCGATCGCGCGCGACGCCATGGCCTATGTTCTGGCCGGGGGACGCGGCAGCCGCCTCGCCGAACTGACTGACAGGCGTGCGAAACCGGCGGTACATTTCGGCGGCAAGGCGCGGATCATCGATTTCGCCCTGTCCAATGCGCTCAACAGCGGTATCCGTCGCATCGGCGTCGCGACCCAGTATAAGGCGCACTCGCTGATCCGGCACCTCCAGCGCGGCTGGAATTTCTTTCGTACCGAACGCAATGAAAGTTTCGACATCCTGCCGGCCAGTCAACGCGTGTCGGAAAGCCAGTGGTACGAAGGCACGGCCGATGCCGTCTTCCAGAATATCGACATTATCGAAGCCTATGCGCCCGAATATATGGTGCTCCTGGCGGGCGATCATATCTACAAGATGGACTATGAGATCATGCTCCAGCAGCATGTTGACAGCGGCGCGGACGTGACCGTCGGCTGCCTGGAGGTGCCGCGCGAAGAAGCGAGCGGTTTTGGCGTGATGCATGTCGACGAGCATGACGTCATCACCGCCTTCATCGAAAAGCCGCATGATCCGCCCGCCATTCCTGGCCAGCCGGACATGGCGCTGGCATCCATGGGTATTTACGTTTTTCGCACCCGCTTCCTGATCGAGGAATTGCGCCGCGATGCCGCGACGGCCGGCAGCGGGCGGGATTTCGGCGGCGATATCATCCCTCACATCGTCCGGCATGGACGCGCGGTGGCGCACCGTTTTTCGAGCAGCTGCGTGCGGGCGGAAAGCGAGCGCGAACCCTATTGGCGAGATGTCGGCACGATCGACGCTTATTGGCAGGCGAATATCGACCTGACCGATGTCGTGCCCTCGCTCGACATGTATGAGAATAGCTGGCCGTTATGGACTCACTCCGAAGTCACGCCCCCGGCCAAATTCGTCCATAATGAGGATGGCCGGCGGGGCTCGGCCACGTCGTCGCTGATCGCGGGAGGCTGCATCATATCGGGCTCCGCGCTCGATCGCAGCCTGTTGTTTTCCGGCGTGCGGACCAACAGCTTCTCGTCCGTCACCGAAAGCGTCGTCCTGCCGGGATGCGTCGTCGGCCGGGGGGCTCGCCTGCACCGGTGCGTGGTCGATTCAGGAGTCATCATCCCGCAGGGATTGGTCGTGGGCGAACATCCCGGCGAGGACGGCCAGCGGTTTCGCCAGACGGAAAGCGGCGTGTGCCTTATCACGCAGGCCATGATCGATCGACTGGCGGACTGAGGGCTTGGGCGGGGATCGGGCAATGCGGGTGCTGGCCGTGGCATCTGAAATCTATCCGCTGGTCAAGACCGGCGGGCTGGCCGACGTCGTGGGCGCGCTGCCCGGCGCGCTGGCGGCGCATGGCGTCGCGGTGCGCTCGCTTATTCCAGGCTATCCGGACGTGCTGGCCCGGCTGGACAAGCGCAAGGTCGTGCGGCGCTTCGACGCGCTCTTTGGAGTGGACGCGCGGTTGCTTGCAGCGAAAGCCGGCGCGCTCGATCTGCTGGTGCTAGACGCGCCGGCGCTGTTCGTGCGCGAGGGTGGGCCCTATGGCGGGCCTTCGGGCAAGGATTGGAGCGATAACTGGCAGCGCTTTGCCGCATTGTCGCAAGTCGGCGCCGATATCGCCGGGCAAGGGATTGCAGGGTGGCGGCCCGACTTGGTCCACGCGCATGACTGGCAGGCGGCGATGACCGCCGCCTATATGCGCTTTGGCCCCGCGCATCGGACGCCTAAGGTCGTGACCATCCATAATCTCGCTTTTCAGGGTCGGTTCAGTGCCGACATATTTGGCAGTCTGGAACTGCCGCCGGAGGCCTGGGGGGTGGATGGCGTCGAATATTATGGCGGTATCGGCTTTCTGAAGGCGGGGCTGGTTTCCGCGGACGCGATCACCACGGTCAGCCCCGGCTACGCGCAGGAAATTCGGTCGCCAGCCCAAGGCATGGGGCTTGACGGGCTGATGAACGGGCGTGCCGACCGGCTCCACGGCATATTGAACGGGGTGGATACCGATATCTGGAACCCGGCCATCGATCCATCGATCGTCAGGCCGTTCAGCGCCCGCGCCCTTGGACAGCGCCTGGCCAGTCGACGGGCGGTCGAGGCGCGGTTCGGGCTGGATCAGGATCACGCGCCGCTGTTCGTCATCGTCAGCCGCCTGACCTGGCAAAAGGGGATGGATATGATGATCGAGGCGGTCGATCATCTCGTGACGGCTGGCGCGAAGCTGGCGGTGCTGGGTTCGGGCGACGAGCCTTTGGAAGCTGCGTTTCTTGCGGCAGCTGACCGGCATGGCGGGCGCGTGGGGGTGCAGATGGGCTACGACGAGGCGCTCTCGCACCTGATGCAGGCCGGCGGCGACGCGATCCTGATCCCGTCCCGCTTCGAGCCGTGTGGACTAACCCAGCTTTATGCCCTCCGCTATGGCTGTGTGCCCGTGGTCGCGCGCGTGGGGGGGCTGGCGGACACGGTGATCGACGCCAATGAAGCGGCGCTCGGTGCGGGAGCGGCGACGGGGCTGATCTTCGCACCCGACGATCCGACTGCGCTCTATGAGGCTATCAGCCGGGCGGTGGCGCTTCATGGCGACCGCGCCACATGGCTGGCCATGCAGCGTGCGGGCATGCGCGCCGATTTTTCCTGGACGCATAGTGCGGCGCGTTATGCCGCGCTGTTTCGCTCACTGCTGCCGGCGGCATGAACGAGCAGGCGTTCGGACCGGTCAGGGCCGGCGCTACGACCAGTTTCGCGGCATGGGCCCCCGATGCCAGCCAGCTATGGCTTTGCCTGTTCGATGAGCAGGATCGCGAAACCCGACTGCCGATGTTGCAGGACGGTACTGGGGTCTGGCGCGTCCATGAGCGCGACATAGAGCCAGGCACTCGCTATGGTTTGCGCGCCGATGGTCGCTATGATCCTGCCGCAGGTTATTGGTTCGATCCGGACAAGCTGCTGCTCGATCCCTATGCGCCAGCGATCGACCGCGCCTTTATCTATGGTGCGGCGCTGGCGGCGCGGCGGGGGACGGGGGGCGACACCGCATCGCTCATGCCCAAGGGCGTGGTCACAGAACCGCTGCCGACCGTCGCCGCCGCTCCGCCGTTGTTCAGGCCTGGCGGGCTGATCTACGAAATACTGGTGCGTGGTTTCACCATGCGGCATCCCGACGTGCCGGTTGGGCAACGCGGGACGATCGCCGCACTGGCGCATCCGGCAGTGATCGACCACCTCAAGCGGCTCCATGTGGGCGCTGTGGAACTCATGCCGATCACCGCGTGGATCGACGAGCGGCATCTGAGGCCGCTCGGCCTGTCCAACGCCTGGGGGTATAATCCGGTCAGCTATTTCGCACTCGATCCCCGCCTTGCGCCCGGAGGCATGGCCGAACTGCGCGCGACCGTCGCGACGCTGCGAGAGGCCGGCATCGGCGTGATCCTCGACATGGTCTATAATCATAATGGCGAAAGCGATGCGCTGGGGTGGACGCTGTCTCTGCGCGGGCTCAATAACCGAGACTATTTTCGTCATGCGCCGGATGGCGCGCTGATCAACGACACCGGCACTGGCAACAGCATCGACTGCAATCAGCCGATGGTGCGGCGCCTGATCCGCGATTCCCTGCGCCATTTCGTGACGCAGGCCGGGGTGGACGGCTTCCGCTTCGATCTCGCGCCGGCGCTGGGTCGGCTTGCCCACGGGTTCGATCCGCATGCGCCGCTCCTGGACGAATTGCGCTCCGATCCCCTGCTCGCCGACCGGGTGATGATTGCAGAGCCGTGGGATATCGGACCTGGCGGTTATCAGCTGGGGCGTTTCGGCCCGCCCTGGCTGGAATGGAACGACCGCTATCGCGATGATATGCGGCGCTTCTGGCGCGGCGACGCCGGCATGCTCGGCGCTTTCGCAACGCGACTGGCCGGGTCGTCGGATATATTCGGCGGGACAGGGGATACGCGGTCGGTGAATTTTCTGGCGGTGCATGACGGCTTCACCCTCGCCGACCTGACATCGTTCGAACGGCGGCATAACGAGGCCAATGGCGAAGATAATCGCGATGGCCATGGCGAGAATTTCAGCTGGAACAATGGGGTCGAGGGAAAGAGCGACGATCCTGCCATAGCGGCTGCCCGGCGGCGCGATATGATGGCGTTGCTCTCGACGCTATTTTGTTCGCGAGGCACGATCATGCTGACGGCAGGTGACGAATTCGGCCGGTCGCAGCAGGGCAATAATAATGGCTATGCGCAAGATAATGACATTGGCTGGATCGACTGGGACGCGCGCGATCATGATGTGCAATCCCACGCCTTTGCATTGGCGGCGCTGCGGGCGGATCGAGGAGAGTTAAGCGATCCGGCGATGCTCGCGGACGGCGACGTCGACTGGCTGGACGAGAGCGGAAGGGCATTGGACGTGGCGCAGTGGGAAGACCCTGAGTCCCGCCGGCTGGCAATGCGCTTCACGCAAACCGGCTTGACGATCTGCGTCAATGGCGCCGACCAGCCCTGTGTTTTCCGTGTCGACGGACGGGATGTCGACGTCCCCGCGCGAAGCATCATCTGGTCGAGAGCTTGATCGTCCCGCATGGCCGCCGTGGCGGAAGAGGTGGGATTCGAACCCACGGAACGGTTGCCCGCTCGCCGGTTTTCAAGACCGGTTCCTTAAACCACTCGGACACTCTTCCCAAGAACGACCAGCATGCCGCCCGATATTCCGATCCGCTATGACGATCTAAAATGCCGGCCGACGCACAAGCTTGCGTTCGCGCCTTACCTAGCGAAGCAGGCGGGCAAGCCAAGCATAATTTCAGCCAGCGGAGAGGAAAGGGGCCTGTGGAAAGGCCCGGAATCGAGTGCGCCCCCCGGCACAAGGGATGACGGGGGGCGCATCCGGAGGCTGTCGGGCGCTCTGGACGAGCTTTCCCTAGGGTCAACAATGCAATTTGTCATCCCTTATTTCAGAGTAAACCATGAAGTTTCTGTCATATTGTTACAATATCGTTAATGGCCGGCAGGGAGATTGTTCCCAATATCGGTCCTTCTGTTAGAAAATTTCAAATAGCGGAAATTTTCTAATCAAGGTGATCTTGCCATCCGCCCGGCCAACGCCCACCAGATCCGCCCGGTGGAACCGTCCTTTCATCGTTCCGGACGAATAAGGCAATTCACCTCCGCTCTTGCCTGTGCAAGAACGGGGCAGGGAGATTCTCATGCGTTCGTCGACCCTTTTTCTGTTGCTGGGCCTCGCCGCCATTTCGGCGGGCGGATTGGCGACGCATGGGGTAGCGGCTCAGGAGGGGGGCGATTTTCGGTCCTATCTCGAATCCCTGCGCCCAAAAGCGCGGGCGATGGGCATTCGCGATGCTACTCTGGATGGTGTTTTTCCTACTCTCACGCCCAATCCCCGGGTCGTGCAGCTCGACCAGAGCCAGCCGGGTGGCGGCGCCTATTCCCCGATCCCGAATTTCGAGCCATATCGCCGGCAGCATGTCGACGCGGCACGCATCAGCCGGGGGCGCGCCGCCTATCTCGCTAATCGCGGCCGATTGCAAAGGATCGAGGCGCAAACCGGCGTGCCTGAGGAAATCATGGTCGCGATCTATGGTCATGAAACCAATTATGGATCCTATACGGGCGATTTCGACCTGATCCGATCGCTCGCCACGCTGTCGCATGAAGGCCGCCGCCGCGCCCTGTTCGAGCCTGAACTTCTGGCGACGCTCAAGATGCTGGACGATGGCGTGCCGCGCAGCCGGCTTGTCGGAAGCTGGGCGGGCGCTACCGGTTACCCCCAGTTTCTGCCTTCGGTCTATCTGCGCGTGGCCAGAGATGGGGATGGCGATGGCCGCGCCGATATCTGGACGAGCGAGGCCGATGCACTGGCGTCGATCGCCAATTATTTCGTCAATGCAGGTTGGCGGCGAGGCGAACCCTGGGGGGTAGCCGTCTCTGTGCCGGGGGGGTTTGATCGCGTCCGTGTCGCCGCGAAGACGGCGCCTGCCCGCTGCCCTCGCGTGTTCAACAGGCACAGCCGGTGGTTAAACATGGCGGAATGGCGCAGGCTTGGTCTGTCTGCGGCGGGCGGTGCCTGGCCTGGAGACACTGTCATGGCGACCTTGCTGGAGCCTGACGGGCCGGGTAAGACAGCCTATCTCCTGACTGGCAATTATCGGGCTATCCTCGATTATAATTGCTCGAACTTCTATGCGCTATCGGTGGGGTTGCTGGCTGATGCGATCAAACAATAAATTGCGGCTGTCGATCGGAAGCGCATGCCTGTTTTTGGCGTTGGGGGGCACTGGGCTGGCCAAGCCGCGACCGATCGTCACAGCGCCTGTTGCGCGCGCTGCCATGGTGGCCGATGATCCGGTACAGATTGGCGAGCCCTATAAGGTCGGGGATAAGAGCTACGCGCCCGCCGATTCGCCCGGTTATGACGAGGTCGGCTATGCCGGCACCTATACGATCGATGGCGCGATCGGCACCACCGCCAATGGCGAACGCTTCATCGCCGAGGGCGTGACGGGGACCCACAAGACGCTGCCACTGCCAAGCTATGTCGAGGTGACGTCCCTCAATAGCGGCAAGACCATCCTGGTGCGGATCAATGATCGCGGACCCCCTACAAATGACCGGATCATGGATTTGTCCCCCGGTGCGGCGGAGCAATTGGGAATGGAAGGCGGCGCGCCGACGCCTGTGCGTGTTCGCCGGGTCAATCCACCGGAACAGGAACGCGCTGTCCTTCGCGCGCATGGCAAGGCGGCAGAACGGCTGGAAACGCCGTCGGCGCTGCTGGTGGTTCTTCGTCAACGACTCAATGTCGGACCCGTCGCGACCGTTCCGCTTGCCGCGCCGCGGCATGACAAGCCGCAGGGCGCCAGCTTTACGCCTCCACCCGCTCGCCCTGCGTCGGGCCCCTTGCTCAAATCTTCGCCAGCGGCGGATGCCAAACGCGTAGCGAAGAAGCAGGATGCACCACCGAAGGCCGCCCCTCTGCCGGGGACCGCACCCGGCTCTCCTCCCATCGTGCGTGCGGCCGGCTCTTATGTTGTTCAGGTTGCAGCCTTTTCGTCAGAAGCGCGGGCGAACGCCGTTGCTCGCAAGATCGGCGCGACCACGACGCGGAACGGGACAATCTGGCGCGTGCGCCTTGGCCCCTTCGCGACGCAGGACGCCGCGAAGCAGGCTGTGCGCGGCGCGGCAGCCAAGGGTCTTGAGAATGCCCGCATCATGGCTAATGACGCGCCATAGCTATTTGCGCGCCGCGCGACTCCATCCCGTCTCAAAGGCTGTCCTATGAACAAGACCCTCGCCGCCGTCCTCGTCCTTGCAGCGCTTGCCCAGCCGGTGACAGCGGCAGCACCACCCTATACGAGCGAAGCGCCGATCGCCTATATGAAGGACCTGTCCTCGGGCGCTGTCCTTTTCGACAAGGGCGGCGAAACGCGGATGCCGCCAGCGTCCATGGCCAAAATGATGACGGCGCATGTCGCCTTCCGCCTGATCCAGCGGGGGGAATTAAAGCTCAACACCATGTTCACCGTGCGCCCGGAAACGTGGAAGCAGTGGCACGGGCCGCAGGCCGGATCGACCATGTTCCTTTCCGCCGGCGAGCAGGTGTCGGTCGAGAATCTGCTGCATGGCATCGTTGCCCTGTCGGGCAATGATGCGTGCGTCGTGCTGGCCGAAGGCATCGCCGGCACCGAACAGGCTTTTGTCGCCCAGATGAATGAAGAGGCCAAACGCCTCAAGTTGAACAACAGCCATTTCGGCACCAGCAATGGCTGGCCCGACGAAGGCGTCACCTATGTGACCGCCGAAGATCTGGCCCGGCTGGCGCAGGCGACTATCGAGGAAACGCCTGATCTTTATAAGCGCTTCTATGCGACGCCCTCCTTCACCTGGGGCAAGACCATGGGCGGCGCGGACATCCAGCAGGGCAACCGCAATCCCATTCTGGGCAGGATTCCGGGTGCGGACGGTTTGAAGACCGGCCATACCGAAGAAGCCGGGTTCGGCTTTACCGGCTCGGCGGAACAGGATGGTCGCCGCATCGTGATGGTCGTAGCCGGCCTGCCGACCTTCAACAGCCGTATCAGCGAATCCGTGCGCTTCATGGATTGGGGCTTCAAGGCGTGGAAGGCGCAGCCCTTGTTCAAAAAGGGTGCGACCGTCGAAACGGCGGATGTCCAGTTGGGCAGTGCCACCACCGTTTCGCTCGTCGCGCCGCAGAATCTCGCGGTCACGCTGCCACGCAGCGCGTCGTCCAATATCTCGGTCAAGGTCGCCTATACCGGGCCGATCAAGGCACCCATCGCCAAGGGACAGAAGATCGCCGAACTGATCGTGTCGACCCCTGATACCCCGCCGCAGGTCATGCCGCTGGTCGCAGGCGAGGATGTGGCCGAGGCGGGCGTGTTCGGCCGGCTGTGGAATGGCCTCAAGTCGCTGTTCGGGTGACGCGCGGCCGCTTCATCACGCTG
Source organism: Sphingobium fluminis (assembly GCF_037723805.1). Lineage (NCBI taxonomy): Bacteria > Pseudomonadati > Pseudomonadota > Alphaproteobacteria > Sphingomonadales > Sphingobiaceae > Sphingobium > Sphingobium fluminis. The sequence goes on along the minus strand of NZ_JBBJUK010000006.1, from coordinate 122,738 downwards.
GAGGGTGGCGAGGGCGCCGGCAAGTCGACCCAGCGGGCTGCGCTGGCGACCGCGTTGCGCGCGGGTGGGCTGGAGGTCGTGGAAACGCGAGAGCCCGGTGGCAGCGACGGAGCGGAGGCGATCCGCGACCTGTTGCTGACCGGTGGGGCGGACCGCTGGAGCCCGCGCGCCGAAGCGCTTCTGTTCGCGGCGGCGCGCGCCGATCATCTGGAACGGACGATCAGGCCGGCGCTGGATCGCGGTGCGTGGGTGCTATCGGATCGCTTTCTCGACAGCAGTCGCGCCTATCAGGGCGCGGGCGAACTGACCGACGCCGATATTCTGGCTCTCCACCGAATCGGCAGCGCGGATTTTTTCCCCGACCGAACGCTCGTCCTGATGCTGCCCGAAACCGAGGCGGAGGCGCGCGCTAAAGCCCGTGACGGCGAATCGACCGACCGGATCGGGGGCCGCGACCGCGCCTTTCATCGCCGGGTCGCCGACGTGTTTGCCAGGCTCGCGAACGAAGAGCCGGCGCGCGTGCGGGCCATCGACGCATCGGGCGAAGCAGGCCTCGTCACGGCCCGCCTGCTCGATGCGTTGGCCGACCTGCTGCCATGACCTCGCTTGTGGGCCATGACGAGCAGGCGCGCATGATGCTCGCGGCGGCGGCGAGCGAGCGCTTTCATCATGGCTGGATATTGAGCGGCACGAGAGGCATCGGCAAGGCCGCTTTCGCGCGGGCGGTGGCGATGCGCCTGCTGGCCGACGCAGCGGGGCCGCCGATAACGGGGGAGGGCATCGACACCCCCTCGAACCACCCGATCCGCCATCTTATCGAGGCAGCGGCGCATCCCGACTATGCCGAGTTATTTCCGCTGGAAAAGGATGGCGTGACCGCGCGGAACATCAGCGTAGATCAGGTACGCGGGCTTGGGCGGCTGATGCAGTCCGCGCCTTCGCTGTCCGGCCGCCGGATCGTCGTGATCGACAGCGCCGACGATCTGGAGAGGGGTGCCGCCAACGCCCTGCTCAAATCGCTGGAAGAGCCCCCGGCGGGAATGGTCTTCCTGCTCGTCAGCCACGCGCCAGGCCGCCTGTTGCCGACGATCCGGTCACGCTGCCGAATGCTTCGGTTCGATGGCCTGCCCGATGCGGCCATGCATGCGGTCCTGCGAGCGCAGGTGCCCGACCTGTCGGTGCATGAAATCGAAGCGCTTGCCGGTGCCAGCGCGGGGTCGCCAGGCCGGGCGCTGCGCTATACCGGCCTTGGGCTTGCCGACATGGAAAAGGCTCTGCATGCGATCGCGGCCCATGGCGATGCTGACAATCGGGAGCGATTGACCCTGGTCAAACAGCTGTCGTCCAAATCCGCACGGCCACGCTATGAGGCCTTTCTGGAGCGCGCGCCGGCCTTCATCGCCAAGGCGGCGCGGCAACGATCGGGCCACGCCCTCGGCACGGCCCTGACCCATTGGGAGGCCGCGCGCCAGTTGGCAGGCGGGGCGGTGATCCTGTCGCTCGAACCGGGCGCCGTGGTGTTCGAACTGGCGGGGCATGTCGCTGCCCTGGCACACGACTCCCTCTGAAAAGCGGCTTTGCGCAGCCGCTGTCAGCGGCTAGGGATGACCCATGTCCGAGCCATTTACGATCACCACCGCCATCAGCTATCCCAATGGACGGCCCCATATCGGCCATGCCTATGAAGTCGTCGCGACCGACGCGATAGCCCGTTTCCAACGGATGATGGGTCGCGATGTTTTCTTTCAGACCGGGACCGACGAGCACGGCCTGAAAATGGCGCAGGCGGCGCGCGCGCGGGACATCGAGCCACGTGCCCTAGCGGATGAAATGTCGGCCTATTTCAAAGAAATGAACGACAGGCTTAATATCAGCCATGATCGTTTCATTCGCACCAGCGAAGCCGATCACCATCGCGCGAGCCAGGCGATCTGGCGGGCGATGGAGGCCAATGGCGACCTCTATCTCGGCCGTTATGAAGGCTGGTACTCCGTCCGCGATGAAGCCTTTTACGATGAGAAGGAAATCGTCGAGGGGGAAGGCGGCGTAAAGCTTTCGCCGCAGGGTACGCCGGTCGAGTGGACGGTGGAGGAAAGCTGGTTTTTCCGCTTGTCGAACTATCAGCATAAACTGCTCGAACTCTATGAAAAACAGCCTGATTTCATTCGTCCGGAAAGTCGGCGAAATGAAATCCTGCGCTTTGTCGAGGGTGGCCTTACCGACCTCAGCATCTCGCGCACCAGCTTCGACTGGGGCGTGAAGGTGCCGGGCGCAGAGGGCCATGTCATGTATGTGTGGGTCGATGCTCTGACCAACTATCTGACCGGTTGCGGCTATCCCGACGATGCTGCGCGGATGGCGCGCTACTGGGCAGAGGGTGGCGATATAACGCACATCATCGGCAAAGATATCGTGCGTTTTCATACCGTTTACTGGCCGGCTTTTTTGATGAGCGCGAAGCTGCCTTTGCCGCGCCAGGTGTTCGGCCATGGGTTCCTGCTGAACCGCGGCGAAAAAATGTCCAAGTCCGTCGGCAATGTGGCCGATCCGATGGAACTGGCGGACCGGTTCGGCGTCGACCAGCTGCGCTATTTTCTGTTGCGCGAGATCAGCTTCGGTCAGGATGGCAGCTATTCGGCCGACGCTATCGTGACCCGAACAAATGCCGATCTTGCGAACGGGCTCGGTAATCTCGCCCAACGCTGCCTGTCGATCATCGCCAAAAATTGCGGCGGCATCGTGCCAGCGGACGAGGTCGAGACGCCGCCGCCGGGTCTGGGCGATATGCGGGGCCAGGTCATCGACCTCATGGCGCAACTGAAGATCAACGAAGCGCTGGAAGCTATTTGGGAAGGCGTTCGGGCCGCGAACGGCTATTTCGCCGAAATGGCCCCATGGGCTCTCCGCAAAACCGATCCCGCACGCGCCGACGGCGTCTTGTACCACACGGCCGAGGTCGTGCGGCAACTGGCTATCCTCGTCCGCTGGGTCATGCCGGCAAGCGCCGACATGCTGCTGGACCAGCTAGGTCAGTCGCCCGATGCCCGCGATTTCGCGGCGCTCGACGTTCCAATCCGCTCGGGAATGGCGCTTCCGCCGCCGCAGGGCGTTTTCCCGCGCCTCGAACTGACCGAGGTGGATTCCTGACATGATGTTGATCGACAGCCATTGCCACTTGAATTACAAAGGCTTGATCGAGGATCAGAAAGATGTGCTTGAACGCGCGCGGAGTGCTGGCGTCGGATTGATGCTCAATATCGCGACGCGGGAAAGCGAATGGGACGACGTGCTCGAAACGGCCGTCCGCGAGCCGGATGTCTGGGCGACGGTCGGTATTCATCCCCATGAAGCGGATGAGCATCTGCATATCGGCACGGCCAAACTGGTCGAGCGTGCGGCTCATCCACGGGTGGTGGGCATCGGTGAAACGGGTCTGGATTATTATTACGACCATAGCGATCACGACCGGCAGCGCGGCAGTTTCCGCGCCCATATCGCGGCGGCGCGCGAAACCGGCCTGCCAGTCATTGTCCATACCCGCGACGCGGAGGACGACACGCTGGATATCCTGCGCGAGGAAATGGGGAAGGGCGCCTATAGCGGGGTCATCCATTGCTTCACAGCCAGCGGTCATTTCGCCGATGCCGCGCTCGACCTCGGCTTCTATATCAGCATTTCGGGCATCGTGACCTTCAAAAGCGCCAAGGATCTGCAGGAAACAGCGGCGCGGTTGCCGCTCGACCGGCTGCTGGTTGAAACGGATTCCCCGTTTCTCGCGCCGGTGCCGCATCGCGGTCGTCCCTGTGAGCCGGCCTATGTCGCCGACACCGCCCGTTTCCTCGCGAACCTGCGGGGAGAGTCTGCCGCCGCACTCGGCGACGCGACTTCCGCCAATTTCCACGCGCTATTTTCCAAGATCGGGAGTGGGGCGCGCCCATGAGTCTGAAGCTTACCATTTTGGGGAGCGGCACCTCTTCGGGCGTGCCCCGGATCGGCAATGACTGGGGCAGTTGCGATCCAGAAGAACCGAAGAACCGGCGGACACGCGTTTCGATCATTGTAGAAAGCCCGACCACCCGCCTATTGGTCGATACATCACCCGATATGCGCGCCCAATTGCTGGCCGCCGATATCGTCCATATCGATGCGATCCTGTGGACGCATGATCATGCCGACCATAGCCACGGGCTGGACGATGTGAGGCAACTCTACCATCATCGCCGTGCACCCGTTCCGGCCTATGCCCGCGCCCCTACGCTCAGCCTGTTGCGGCAAAGATTTGCCTATGTGTTCGACGGTCGCGGCGGCTATCATCCGACCGTCGAGGGCCATGATCTTCCGGATGCGCTGCGCATCGGGGATATCGACATCGCCTGCACCGATCAGCCGCATGGCGAAATTTATTCCACGGGCTTTCGCTTTTCGCGTGAGGGTTGCTCGATCGGCTACGCGACCGATTTCCACGCGCTGACGCCGCAGATGCTGGACCTGTATCGGGAACTGGATGTCTGGGTCGTCGACGCGCTGCGGGAAAAGCCGCATCCGACCCATCCTCATCTCGCCATGACCCTCGACGCGATCGCCGCAACGCGCCCGGCGCGCGCTATCCTCACCCATATGGACCATAGTATGGATTATGCGCTCCTTAAGGAGCGCCTGCCGTCCGGCGTGGAGCCGGGCTATGACGGCATGGTGGTGAACCTGCCTACGGGTGCGGGCGAGCGCTGATGGCGACGGACCAGGCAATGTCGGGCCTCTGGTATATATTGGCTCTGGTGCTTGTCGGCTCCGCCGTCCTGGCGCGCCGCATGCCGCTGGGCGGCGTGTTTCGCATGGCATTGTTATGGATCGCTATTTTTGGCGGGCTGTTCGGTCTGTTCACGCTGGGCCAAAGGTCAGGTCTCGTTCCAGCTGATGTCGGACTCGCCGACGGAGTGCCGACCGGCGGACCGCCGTCCGCTATCCCGCCAACACGAACCCAGGGTCATGCGCTGCGCATCCCGGTTTCGCGCGATGGACATTATTGGGTCGAAGCGACAGTCAACGGCGCGCCAGCGCGCTTCCTGATCGATAGCGGCGCCAGCGTAACGGCGCTGTCGGTCGACAGCGCGCGCGGAGCAGGCCTCAACTTCGATATGAATGCCCCCGGCGTTCAGATGGTCACCGCCAATGGCAGGATCGACGCGAAGCGCTCGGCCATCTCGACGCTCGCGATCGGGCCGATCCGCGTCAGCGACCTGGACGTGGTGGTGTCGCCGAGTTTCGGTGACGTCAACGTGATCGGCATGAACCTTTTGTCGCGGCTCAGGAGCTGGGGCGTTCAGGACGGCCAGATGGTGTTGACGCCATGACGTCATCGCCCGCGCTGACCGCGCCCGATCAGCGTCAACGGCTTAAGGCCATCATCGGCGGGTCGACGGGCAATCTGGTCGAATGGTATGACTGGTACGCCTATTCCGCCTTCACGCTTTATTTCGCACCCCATTTCTTTCCGAGCGAAGATCGCACTGCGCAGTTGCTAAGCGCTGCCGGCATTTTTGCGGTAGGCTTCCTGATGCGGCCGATCGGCGCGTGGCTGATGGGGGTCTATGCCGATCGGCATGGGCGCAAAAGCGGGCTAACCCTGTCGGTCGCGCTGATGTGCTCGGGATCGCTGCTGATCGCGGTGACGCCGGGCTATGACGTCATCGGGGTAGGGGCGCCGGCGCTCCTCGTCCTTGCGCGCCTGATCCAGGGGCTGTCCATTGGCGGCGAATATGGAGCGAGCGCCACCTATCTGTCCGAAATGGCCGGTCGCGATCGGCGCGGGTTTTTCTCCAGTTTCCAATATGTGACGCTGATCGCGGGTCAGCTTGTCGCGATATGCGTCTTGCTGTTGCTCCAGGCGACGCTCAGCGAGGCGCAGCTCGATGCCTGGGGCTGGCGAATTCCGTTTCTGATCGGGGGCGCGCTTGCAGTCGTGGTCTTCTGGCTGCGGCGAGGGCTTGCCGAAACGCAAAGCTTCGCAGTCGCGAAGGCGAAAGGGAGTCCGAAATCGGGCTTTGTTGAACTGGTGACCAGGCACCCGCGCGAAACCATGACCGTAATGCTGCTGACCGCCGGGGGCACGATCGCTTTTTACGCCTATTCGATCTACATGCAGAAATTCCTTGTGAACACCAGCGGCCTCAGTCGAGAATCTGCGTCTCAAATCAATGCTATAACGCTGCTTCTGTTCATGATGTTGCAACCGCTTGCCGGCGCGTTATCCGACCGGATCGGGCGTAAACCCTTGATGATCGGCTTTGGCGTGATGGGTATGTCATGCACCTATCCGATCTTTTCAGCGCTTGCCGTGACCCGCGACGCGCTGACGGCCGGATTGTTGGTCATGGCCGGACTGGTGATCGTGACCGGATACACATCCATCAACGCGGTCGTAAAGGCAGAGCTTTTTCCCGCGCATATCCGAGCCTTGGGCGTTGCGCTGCCCTATGCACTTGCCAACACACTGTTCGGCGGGACGGCGGAATTCGTCGCATTATGGTTCAAGCAATCGGGTATGGAGTCGGCATTCTATTTATATGTAAGTGCCATGATCGGCGTGTCGCTCATCGTGTATATCCGGATGCGCGATACCAGGGCGCACAGCCTGATCCAGGAGGACTGACGATCGATGATATAAGTTTAACGCCTCGGATAATTGTCTATATTTAACATAATATATATTATCACACAATGCGACTGCTGGAGCAGCGTCAAATGTCACGCTCGCGGGCTGGCCCTGCTCAAGGACAGTCGACCCGGCTCTAACTAGCAAATGCCGGTGCTCCGGGTCCGCAGTTGCCGACAGGCTCGCCGCTAAACGCCGAGCATCGCCCGAATGCGGCTCGCCAGCGCCTCCATTGCGAATGGCTTGGTGATCATTTCCATGCCGGGTTCCAGGAAGCCCGACGCCAAAGCGGCGTTCTCGGCATAACCGGTCATGAACAATATTTTGAGATCGGGTCGCACCTGCCGTGCGCCATCCGCGACCTGCCGGCCATTGAGACCGGGCAGTCCAATATCGGTAATCAGCAGATCGATCCGCCGGCGCGACCGGAGAATATCCAGTCCTTTTGGCCCATCGACGGCCTCGATAGCGGCATAGCCCAGCTCTTCAAGCTCTTCGACAATCAAGCCGCGTACGACCGTATCGTCTTCGACCACAAGCACGACTTCGCCGGCATCGGCGTGATGGGCGTCGGTCAGCTCCGCAGCCGCTTCTGTTTCTTCAGCGCCGCCAAGAAATCTGGGCAGATACAGTTTGAACGTGGTCCCTTCGCCGACCTCCGAATAGATTTTGGCATAGCCTTCGGATTGTTGGGCGAAACCGTAGATCATCGAAAGGCCAAGCCCCGTGCCCTGCCCGATCGGCTTGGTCGTGAAAAAGGGTTCGAACGCCTTGGCGATCGTATCCTCATCCATGCCGGTGCCGGTATCGGTGACGCAGATACAGACATATTGGCCTGCCTTTATGCCGCGCTGGCGAGCTGCATAGGCCGAATCGAGATGGGCGTTGCAGGTTTCGATGGTCAGCTTGCCACCGTCGGGCATCGCGTCCCGCGCATTGATCACCAGATTGAGAATAGCGCTTTCCAGCTGGTTCGGATCGCAACGCGTCAACCACAGACCGCCGGCAAGAACGAGTTCCAGTTCGATCCTTTCGCCGATCGTGCGGCGCATCAGATCTTCCATCGATGCGACCAGCGCGTTGGATCGCACCGGCTTTGGATCGAGCGGCTGGCGTCGGGAAAACGCAAGCAGCCGGTGCGTCAGCGCCGCAGCGCGATTGGCGGCGGTTGAAGCTCCCGTGATGAAGCGGTCCAGATCGGCGGTCTTTCCTTGCGCGATCCGCCGCTGGACGATTTCAAGGCTGCCGGTGATGCCTTGCAAAAGATTGTTGAAATCATGCGCGATCCCGCCTGTAAGTTGACCGACCGCCTCCATTTTCTGCGATTGGCGCAAGGCGGCTTCGGCGTCCGCAAGGGCGGCAGCCGCCTCTGCCTCGGCGGTAATGTCGCGTCCAAAGCCATAGAAAGTATCGTTTTCAGGGACAGTGGTCCATTGCACCAGCCGCCGATCGCCATTCTTTGTCAGCAACGTCGTACGATATTCGAGCAACGGCGTGCCGCCCGAAAGCGTCTCGACCCGTCCGGCCCAGGCTTCCTGATCGTCCAGCATGAAATCGGTGGTGCGCTTGCCCAGCGTTTCATCGCGCGACCAGCCCAAAATCTTGGTCCAGGAAGGATTGACGTCGGTAACCACACCGTTGCTGTCGGTCACGACCTTAAGAACAGGCGATAATTTCCAAATGCGTTCGCGGTCCCTTGCAAGCTGCCGCTCCTCGGTTATGTCCCGGCCCACAGCATGGATGCGCGCGGCGTCGGGAACGGCCGTCCACGCCAGCAGGCGATATGCACCATCTTTGGTCCGATACCGGTTTTCGAACGCGAAGGTGGTCATGCCGCCGCTGAGCCGCGTCATTTCCGCGGCCGTTCCCGCAGCGTCGTCCGGATGAATAAATTCGGCGAGGTTGCGTCCGATCATATCCTCTTCCGCCCATCCCAGCAGCCGCCGGGCGGACGGATTGACGGCGGTGATCTGTCCATCGAACGTGCTAACCAGCATCAGATCGCGAGAGATCGACCAGAGCCGGTCGCGGTCGGCCGTGCTTTCCGCCTGACTCCGCTTCTGTTCGTGAATGTCGGTATTGGTGCCGACCCAGCGCAGGATGGCGCCGGCATCATCCCGAATGGGCAGCCCGCGCACGAGATGCCAGCGCCAATGACCATCGGCGCGACGGAGGCGGAACTCGGTTTCATAAGCTTCGCCGGTCGCGAGCGCGCCCTCCCACAGCCGGGCCACGGCAGCTATATCGTCGGGGTGGACCAGCTTTGTCCATCCGCCCCCCATCAGTTCGGCTTCGGTCATCCCGCTATAGGCGAACACCTGATCATTGAACCAGTCGAGCTGACCGTCGGGTGGCGCGGTCCAGATGTGATTGGGCATGGTCTGCGCAAAGGTGCGAAACTGCTCTTCGCTCGCGGCGATGGCCAATTGCGCACGGATTCGGTCGGTAACGTCGACACCCGAGACGAAAATCCCGCTGACGCGGCCATTCTTGTCCGTGACCGGCTGATAGACGAAGTCCACGAAGCGGTCGACCACCTCGCCATTTTCCCGCGGCTGAACCTTATAGAGCGCGCCGTCCGCCTTGAACGCCGTGCCGCTTTCGTAGACACGGTCCAGAAAAGCGACAAAACCCTGCTCCACCGCCTCGGGCAAGGCCTCTGCGGCGGTGCGGCCGACGACATCGCGATTGCCGACCAGCGCGAGATAGGCGGGATTGGCGACCGTAATCCGGTGGTCCGGCCCTTCAAGAAGCGCCATGAAGCTGGGGCTATGTTCTGCCATCTGCAGCAGGCGGCTACGCTCTTGCTGCACGTGGCGGCTGGCGAGTATCGCATCCGTCGTCTCGATTACGATCGCCACGACACCCAGTATCTTTCCCGTTTCGTTGAGCGCGGGGCTATATTCAAGATTGACCCACAACTGTCGCGGGGTGCCGTCGCGGACCAGCGTAAGTTGCTGATCCTTGTAGGAAAGTGACCGGCCTTCGCGATACACGCGCTGCATAACATTGGCGTTGAAGTCCGCGACTTCATGCCACCCCTCCAGAACTTGGCTGCCCAGAATGCCGGGATGACGATCGCCCGCAAAGGCGCGATATGCGTCATTGTAGATCATGACGCCGTCGTCGCCCCACAGCGTGATGATCGGGGTCGGCGAACGCAGGGCGAACCCCAACATGGTCCGCATCTCGCCAGGCCAGGTTTCGATCGCGCCGAGGCTGGTCCGCGCCCAGTCGAAACGGGCGATCCGATCGGCAAGTTCGCCACCGTCGGCAAGGAACGCCCATTGCTTCTGGCCAGAACGGTCGGTCATATTTGCCCTCTACCTGGAGGCTGGTCTGTCAGAAACGTGAAACATGCTCCCCGCTGCCATCTGGCGCGCTTATATGCAACAGCAGCGGGCGCATCCCGACGCGGTCGAGATGGTTTCTGACCCAGAATCTTTGTGGCTATGCATCCAATTTCCAGCGATCCGATCGACCGCTCGTCACCGTGAGCGCGCGCGGTCCTTCAGGATGCATGTAGAGCGGCCGGAAGGATGCAAAGTCGGCGAGCGCGCCCCAATCGGGGATGACCATGCGACGTCCGGCATTCTCGATATAGCCACTCGATCGCAGCCACTGAATGCATCGGTTTACATGGACCGGCGTCAATCCAAGGGCGTCGGCCAGATCGATCTGGGTGATCGGGAAGGCGTAGTCCGCCTTCTGATCTATACCGGCCGCTTCGAGTTTATACCCGATTTCCATGATAAGATGGGCCAACCTCTCGCGCGCGCCCCGGCGACCGAGATTGAGATTCCATTCCCGAAATATCGACGCGTCAACCAGCGTTTCGAACCAGAAAGCCCTGCCGATTTCAGGAAAGTCTTCGGCCAAACGCAATATGTCGGCGTGCGCGACCGCCAGGACCACCGTTGACACATGCGCGCGCAGGCTGTGATCGGCGACGATCAGCAGAGCCGATGCGAGCCCCAGAAGGTCTCCGGCGACATGAAAGACAACGATCTGCCTTCCCCCGCTCGGCAGCATTTTCGAGCCGCTGACGACTCCGCTTTCCAGAAACAGGCATGTGCTGCTCGTATCCCCTTCGCGCACGATGTCTTTCTGGACGGCGAAGCTGCGGCGCCGGGTATCGAGCTTCATAAACGCTTTACGGGCCGCCGGTTGCAGAGGAGCGCGGCGCTCCAATTTGGCCAGCGCGAGCGTCAATCCAAGCTGCGGAAAGCCAGACATGCAAGTCTCCCTTTAGTCGGGAGCGCCATCCGTCTCTCAGTCGCCAATATGACATGTTATTAATCGGCGATAATTTAAGGTCGCACCAATTCAACCGCCATGCAAATCATTTCCGACAAACGAGATAATCACAAATGAACGCTTAATCCAGATTGTCTTTCCGGTAAAAGACGCCATGAAAAACTGGTTTTGATCATTGTTCTGGCCCGACTTTTGTTCCTAGCTCTTTACAATGTAGGGAAATCCGCATCTAGAGCGTATCCAGCAATCGGGGCACCATAGGTAAAAGTTCGCGCGCAAGAAAGCCGAGCGAGCCTATGTTCCGGCTTGCAAGGCTTCCCGCCTCGCCGTGGACGTTGACGCCCCAGCCGGCCGCCACGAACGGGAAAGCGCCCCGAGCGACCAAGCCACCAATCAGCCCGGCAAGCACGTCGCCGGACCCGCCGGTGCCAAGCCCCTGGCAGCCGCCGGTATAATGGAGAAGGGTGCCATCAGGCGCGGCGATCCAGGTTTCGGGGCCCTTCAGAGCAATGATTGCTCCGGTCCTTTGCGCGATATCGATAACGACAGCGCACGGATCTTCGGCCACCGTATCGGCAGAACATCCAGCAAGCCGCGCCATCTCGTCCCCATTTGGCGTCAGGATAAGGGGCATCCGCGTCGACGCCTCGGCAAGCTCATCCAGCCCTACGCAGGTCAGCGCTGCCGCGTCGAGCAGCAAGGCGGGCGGCGAAAGCGCCATCAACCCCGTCACCAGCTCGCCGGTTTCCGCCGTCGGGCTCATGCCCGGCCCGACCAGCAGCAGGTCGCAGCGGGGAATGCGATCCTGCAGCTTCGCTATGGCTTCCGGCGCGATTTCACCATCGTCGCGCATCGGGAGTGCGATCATGGCGGCTTCGGGAACGAGCACACCAAGCGCCAGAGCCACCGCTTCGACCGTCGCCATCTGCAATTTTCCGGCACCCGTGCGCAGCACGGCTTCACCGGTCAGCGCCAGCGCGCCCGGAACGAAGCGCGCACCGCCGACGAGGAGCACCCGCCCTCGCCCGTTTTTATCGGCCCCCTCGGCGACCGGCGGCAGCGGGTTGGCGGCGCGCCATGCGGCGTCCAAGGCTACCACGGCGTCATCCGCGCGCCACCACCGGCTGATCGGCGGCCGCCGTGACAGGCACGGCCTGTCGGCTTACAGGCGCCGTGGCATTATAGCGCGTAAGCAGCAGGTTGCCCCGCCTTCCTGCCGATGGGTCGAAGCGATATTCGGTGACCGAGCAATTGGCGACGTCGCCCTCACGGTCGATCGCCAGTATCTGTTCCTCATCGAGATTTTCAAGCACATAGCGCAGGCAAAGCACGACGACCTGATGAGCGAAAATGATGACCCGCTGCCCGGCATAATGGAGCGACACCGTATCCATGAGCGCACGTAACCGGAATATGACGTCACACCAGCTTTCGCCGCCGGGTGGCCGGTGATAGAATTTGCCCAGTGCCTGGCGAAAGGCCGCCTGCTGCGGCTCCAGTCGGGCAACCCCGGTGGTGGTCAGCCCATCCAATATGCCGAATTCCTTTTCGCGCAGTCGTTCATCGAGGCAAACGGGCTCTTCCGCGGCCGCACCACCGGCCGCGCGGAACAATTGGGCGGTCTGCACCGCGCGACGATAGGGTGAAGCGAGGATGACTTCGGGAAGAGCGCCCTCCCCGTCCTGCGCGAACCAGCGCCCCAGCGCTTTCGCCTGTTCTTCGCCGAGCGCACTCAGCGGCACGTCGACATCACGGCCGTCAAGGGCGATCCGGTCGAGCTCAGCATCGTGAGCGGCGTCGCGCGCGACGTTGCCGGCACTCTGGCCGTGCCGCACAATCCATAAGCGCGACGGCCAGGGAGGGTGTTGTTGCATCATGACGGGACAATGCCGCGACGGCTTCGCTGGTTCCACCGGGCTTTCATGCTATGAGTATGTCCCGATTAACCCTCGGCTCCCATCAGCGCTGTCAGCTCGGCTGGCCTGACTGGCTGATCGAGTTGATCCAAGCCGCACTGCTCGGGCGCCTTGTCGGGACGCCATCGTAAGAAGCGCGTGCCGTGGCGAAACCTGGCGTTCGTCACCTGATCATACAGAACTTCCACTACCAGCCGGGGCGCCAACGGAACCCATTCGACCGAACGCCCCGTGGCCCAGCGGCTAGGCCCGCCGGGGGTCTTGCCGGTAAAGCCCGTGCCGCCGATCAACGGGGCGAGCCGCTCGGCAAGGGCAGCGCGCTGATCGCCATGAAAGCCGGACACGAACCCCACATGATTGAGCTTTCCGTCGCCATCATACAGGCCCAGCAGCAACGAGGCGACCGCATCGCTGTCGGACGCCGTCCGAAAGCCGCCAACCACGCAATCGGCGGTCCGATGGCGTTTCATTTTGAGCATCGCGCGTTCACCGGGGCGATATCCCTGATCGCGGGGCTTGGCGATGACGCCGTCCAGAGCGCCGCCGCTGTCATCCAGCCACTTTTGCGCCTGAGTCGCATCGAGGCTCGCCGGTGAAAGCTGGAACGACGGATCGGTGATACGGGCATATCGATCCACGAGAGCCGCGCGGCGTTCATCGAGCGGCGCGTCCGTCAAATCATCGGCGCCGGTCCACAGGCAATCGAACAGGATCAACTGCGCAGGCGATTCCCGCGAAAGCCTGGCGATGCGGCTGGCAGCGGGGTGGAGGCGTGCCTGAAGAGCATCGAAGGAAAGGACGCCGTCGAGCGGAAGGACAATTTCTCCGTCCAATATGACGGTATCCAGGTCGATTGCCTCGATGTGTTGCATCAGTTCTGGAAAGTAACGGCCGAGCGGCTTGCCTGATTTGGATTTGATTGCGGCCGTCGCACCATTTTTGAGGATCAACGCGCGAAACCCGTCCCATTTGGGCTCATATTGCCAGCCCGGACTATTGGGCAGCGATTCGACCAGCTTTGCCTCCATCGGCTGAAGCTGATCGAATGCCGTGGCGGGGGCCGCGTTCATCACCGACGAAGCGCTGCCATCGCTCAGTCCTCCGCCGAGCCCGGCTCCGCCATCTGACGGTGCCGTTCCGCGAGGATCGCGGCGGGCGTGACATGGGCCGCCGCCACCTGCAGCTTGTTCTTCCAGCCGGACACGATCTGTGCCTCTCCCTTCATCAACGCCTCCCAGCCGTCGCGCGCGACATCGGCGGGATCGCTCTTCTGGTCCGAAGCCCCGACGCTGGTATCGAGCATGTCGGCGCGATCGAAAAATTCGGTTTCGACCGGACCGGGCATCAGCGTGGTGATCGTGACGCCCTTGCTTTCCTTCAACTCGTTGCGGATCGCGTCGGCGAAGCTGTCTATGAACGCCTTGCTGCCATTATAGACCGCCTGAAAGCTGCCCGGAATGAAGCCGGCGATCGATCCGGTGATCAGCACCCTGCCCTCGTTGCGCGCGACCATGGGCTTGAGTATCTTGTGCAGCAGATACAACGTTCCGGTGATGTTGGTGTCGATGACCCGTCGCCAGTCGGCCACCGCCTGATCCAGAAAGCCGTGACCAAGGCCCCTGCCCGCATTGGCGCAAAGCAGATCGACCTGACGCCCGTTCGCCGCCGCCAGCAACTGGTCGACGCCCTCGATCGACGAAAGGTCTGCCTCGACGGCTATGATCTGCGTGCCGTGCCGCCGCAAATCTTCCGCCGATGCTTCGATCAGCGCCTCATCGGCAACGACCAGCAGATCATAACCGTCCTGCGCCGCGATATGTGCCAGTTCGAAGCCGATGCCGGTCGACGCGCCGGTGACGATCCCGAATTTTGTGCCTGTCATCGTCATGGCTCCTAAGCTGCCCTTGCCAGATCCATGCCGGGCTTCAGCACGATCTTGGTCGTCTCATTCTGCTGGTCGTGGAACATTTTATAGCCCTCTGCTGCCCGTTCGAGCGGCATCCGGTGCGAGATGAGGAAGGTCGTATCGATTTTTTCTTCCATGATCGCGTTCAGAAGCGCCGGCATATAATGCTGCACATGGGTCTGCCCGGTCTTCAGCGTCAGCCCCTTTTCCATGAAGGCGCCGAGCGGAAATTTGTCGACGAAGCCGCCATAAACGGCCGGCATCGAGACGCGCCCGCCCTTGCGGCAAGCCAGAATGGCCTGGCGGATCGAATGGGCGCGATCGGTCCCCAGAAACGTCGAAACCTTGATCTGGTCCAGAATATTGTCGGCGAAAAAGCCGTGCGCTTCGAGGCCGACGGAGTCGATACAGGCGTCCGGTCCGATCCCGCCGGTCATCTCCATCAAGGCGTCATAGGTTTTCGTTTCTTCGAAATTGACTATTTCGGCCCCGAACTTGCGCGCCAGTTCCAGCCTGTGCGGGAAATGATCTATCGCGATGACGCGTTCGGCGCCCATCAGGAACGCCGATTGCACAGCGAACAGTCCGACAGGGCCGCAACCCCAGACCGCGACCGTGTCGCCCGGCTCGATCTGCGCGTTCTCCGCAGCCATCCAGCCGGTGGGCAGGACGTCGGACAGGAACAGCACCTTGTCGTCCTCGATTCCGTCGGGGATGACGATCGGACCGACGTCGGAAAATGGTACGCGCACATATTCGGCCTGGCCGCCCGCATAGCCGCCGGTCATATGGCTATAGCCGAACAGGCCGGACATCGGCTGACCGTAGATCGTCTGCGCGATATCCTGATTTTCCGCAGGTAGGCCATTGTCGCAGGCGGAATATTGATGCTTCGTACAGTGGAAGCAGGACCCACAGGCGATAGTAAAGGGCACGACGACGCGCTGTCCCTTTTTCAGCGTGGATTTGGCCCCGGTTTCGACGACTTCGCCCATAAACTCATGGCCCAGAATGTCGCCGGCCTTCATCGTGGGGATATAGCCGTCATATAGATGAAGGTCCGATCCGCAGATTGCCGTCGATGTGATCTTGATGATCGCATCGCGCGGATTGAGGATCTCAGGATCGTCGACGGTGTCGACTCGGACGTCATGTTTGCCATGCCAGGTCAAAGCGCGCATCAGGCCTGTTCCTCTTGAAGTTGCTTGCGGGTCCACGCGCCAGTGGCGATTTCACCGGTTTCCATAAGCTGCTTGAACCGGCGCAATTCGCGACGTGCCTGAATGGCCGGTTCGCGCTGGAACATCTTGGCAACGACTTTGCCGATGATTCCGCCAGGCGGATTATAAAGGATCGTCGCGCTGACCCATGTGCCGCGACCACCGGGCGCGTCGCGGAACTCGACCCTGCCGCTATTGGGCACGTCTGCGCCGTCTTCGGATGTCCAGGCGATAAGCGCGCCCGGCACATCGTCGGTAACGGTGGCGGTCCATTCGACCGTCTGTCCGGCAGGCGCCTTGACCACCCAATGCGAACGCCGTGCGTCAAGGACCTTGATCGAAACCAGATTTTCCATGAAGTGCGGCAGGTTAGCGAAGTCACGCCAATAGGCATAAAGCTCGTCGCGCGGACGGTTGATCGTGACGGTCTTTGCTACGAGCGCATCGCGTTTCGCGTCGGGCAGGCTTCCGGCGACGGCAGCGGTGGGATTGCCCTGTTTGGATGTCGCGGCCGGCGCGTCGTCGGGATGTGGCGGAACGGGGGTGTCAGCCATGCTGGCTCCTTCTGTCGGTTGCAGATGCCGATGGGCAAAACAACCAGCAGAGGATGACCGCGTTCCGCCATCTCGCGCGTCAGTCCGGCGAACCGCTACAAAACTGATATGGGTCAGTCACTTTTGCAGATCGCCGGTCAGATCAGGCAAAAGTGCGCACCACCTGGTGCAGCCGCTCCAGCTTACGCCATTGATTTTCGGCGCTATCCTGGAGGAAGGTGAACAATATCCGCTTAAATCCCATTTTATGGAGCTGTTCCACGCGCCGCTCCAGATCGTTGTCGGCGGTGACATATTCCGTAAGGGGGTCGATGACCACGGTATGATCGAGTTCATCGAAGGATCGCCCGCCTTTGTCGCATGCCGCGCGCAGGCCGTCCATCAGACCTTGCATGACATCGCCCTGGTCGACCGGCACCCAGCCATCGCAATATTCAACGATGCGCCCGATCGCATAGCTGTTCCACGCGCCCATAAGGACGGGAGGGCCGTTCTTCTGGACCGGCTTGGGTCCGCACCACATCGGCTCGAATTTGACCATTTCGCCCTCGAACTCCGCGACGTCGTTGTTCCAGATTTCGCGGATGGCCAGCACGGTCTCGCGCACGAGTTTCCAGCGGCTGGAAAATTCGACGCCGTAATCCGCCATCTCTTCGGCGCTCCATCCGGCACCGATTCCGAGTATCACCCGACCGCGTGACATCTGATCGAGCGTGGCGACCGCCTTTGCCAGCCGAATGGGATGATGTTCGGTCAGGATCAGAATGGACGTGCCGATCTTCAACGTAGAGGTCGCCGCCGCGACGCCCATCAGCGACACGAAAGGATCGTAAATCTCGCGATAGGCGGCCGGCGTTTCCCGATAATTGGGCCGCAGCGACTTCTGGCCGGTAGGCACATGCGAATGTTCGCCGAACCACAGGGACTCGAAGCCGTTCGATTCAAGCCACGACCCCAGTTCGGCCGGTGGAATGGTATAGTTCGTGGCGGCCGTGCCAAGCCCGAAAACAGGACCATTGCTCGTCATGATATTCCCTCTCCTCTGCCCACGATTCATTCAGATCTGTTGGACGCATTTCGTTGAAAGCGTATGAGTCTCGTTGACTATGGTGATCCTATGTCGTTCCGTTGCATTTGGAAATGGAGTTTGTACGAGTGCCTTAAAAATCGGTCTCTCGGGAATGACCTGCTGGCGATCACGCGTGACTGGCCTATATGCTGCCAAATCGCTATCGACGGCCTCCCATAAGCGCAGGTTCTCATGTCCGATAATAAAGCCAGTCCAGCCGATATCATGCCGCTTGCCGCAGTGATGGCGCGGCTGCGCGACCCTGAGACCGGCTGTCCATGGGACGTCGATCAGGATTTCGCCTCGATCGCACCCTATACGATCGAAGAAGCCTATGAGGTCGCCGATGCGATCGAGCGCAACGACATGGCGGCTTTGCGCGACGAACTGGGGGACTTGCTGCTTCAGGTCGTTTTCCACAGCCGCATGGCCGAGCAGGCGGGACATTTCGGATTGCAGGAAGTCATCGACGGCATCACCGCCAAGATGATCCGTCGTCACCCTCATGTGTTTGGACAAGGCGCGCCACGGGCGGGCGGCCACGCGCAATGGGAAGCGATCAAGGCGGCCGAGCGGGCCGAAAAAGAGCCGGACCCGAGCGCGCTGGCAGGGGTCGCGGGTGCGCTTCCAGCCCTGCTCCGCGCCGAAAAGCTTCAAAAGCGTGCGGCGCGTACCGGGTTCGACTGGCCCGATGTGGCGGGCGTCGTCGCCAAAATCCACGAGGAACTGGACGAGGTCGCCGCAGCCGCCTCTCAACCCGAGCGCGAGGAGGAGATTGGCGACCTGTTGTTCGCGGTCGTCAACCTGGCGCGGCATCTGAAGGTGGACCCCGAAGCGGCGTTGCGGTCGGGCAATGCCAAGTTCGAGCGTCGGTTCAGGGCGATGGAGACGATCGCAGCCGAGCGCTTTTGTGATCTGTCGCTCGGCGAGAAAGAAGCCTTGTGGCAGCACGTGAAACTGACGGCCGCCAAAAAATGATCCGTGCCGTTTCAGATAGCGATCATGCGGCGATCTGGGCCATATTGGAGCCGGTCATCCGTGCCGGCGAAACGCTGGCCGTGCCGCGTGACCTGAATCGCGACGACGCGCTTGCGCTGTGGCTTTCACCTGAACGCACGGTCCGTGTTCTGGAAGAGGATGGCGCGGTCCTCGGGATTTTCTACATCCGTGCCAACCAGAGCGGCGGTGGCCGGCATGTCGCCAATGCGGGCTACGTCACGGCGCAACATGCCACCGGGCGTGGAGTGGCGCGCCGCATGTGCGCGGCGTCGCTCGATCTGGCGCGAGAACTGAGCTTCTCAGCTATGCAGTATAATCTGGTGATTTCCACTAACAGCCGCGCTGTGCGACTATGGCAGACCATGGGATTTGCGATCGTGGGAACGCTGCCGAAAGCGTTCGTACATCCAGAGGCAGGGCCGGTGGACGCCTTCGTGATGCATCGCTTGCTTTAGGACTCGGCCTGCTCGCGCTTGCGAAAACGGGCTAACGCCGAATCCGAGAGCCGCACTTCCAGCACCGAGTCATGCCCTTCTTCTCGGCTGCCTACCACTTCGCCATGTTCGTGCAGCCACGCGAGCGCCGCGCCATCCGCCATCGGTACGCGGAGCGTCTGGATTTGCGCACCGGCGGTCAAATGGCCGCTGATCGTGCGTTGAAGCCTGTCTGCCCCCTCCCCGGTCAGCGCCGAAAGGATGACCACATCGTCCCGGCGCGCGGCAAGTTCATGCAGCCGTTCCGCCTCATCCTGGCCGAGCAGGTCGAGCTTGTTCCACGCCTCGATAATCGGGGGAGGATCGCTCGCTTCCCCGTCACGGGCATAGGCGGCCTCGCCAGCGACGCCCAGTTCTTCGAGAACGTCCATGACATCGTCCCGCTGCGCCTCGCTATCGGGATGGGCAATGTCGCGGACATGGACGATGAGATCGGCGGACAGCACTTCCTCAAGAGTCGCGCGGAAAGCCGCGATCAGCTGCGTGGGCAGGTCGGACACGAAGCCAACCGTGTCGGACAGGATCGCCTTGTCGAGCCCCGGCAGAGAGATTTGCCGCATGGTCGGGTCGAGCGTGGCGAAAAGCAGGTCTTCCGCCATCACCTCCGCCCCGGTCAGCCGGTTAAACAGCGTCGATTTCCCCGCATTGGTATAGCCAACCAGCGCGATGACGGGCCATGGCGCACGCTGACGCCGGGCGCGGTGAAGGCCGCGGGTGCGCGTCACCTGATCGAGCTCGCGCCGGATTTTGGCCATGCGATCGCGGATCATGCGGCGATCCGCCTCGATCTGGGTTTCGCCGGGGCCACCCAGAAATCCGAAGCCGCCGCGCTGCCGTTCCAGATGGGTCCAGCTGCGCACCAGCCGCCCTGCCTGATAATCAAGATGCGCCAGTTCGACCTGAAGCCGGCCCTCATTAGTGGCGGCCCGCTCGCCGAAAATTTCCAGGATCAGGCCGGTGCGATCGATGACCTTGACCTGACACGCCTTTTCCAGATTGCTCTGCTGGACAGGACTAAGAGCGTTATCGACGATGACGAGTTCGGCTTCTTCCGCCTGTGCCAACGCCGCAATGCTGTCGACCTGACCGCTGCCGAACAGGGTCGCCGGTTTGCGGTCGCGTACACGGAATGCCTGCGCCGCCCGCACGTCTATACCGATGGCCAGGGCAAGGCCCCGTGCCTCTTCCAGCCGTGCCTCGCTGTCGCGGCGATCGGCACCGTGGGTTTCAGCATGGACGACCACGGCGCGGGTCCCGCGCGTGACTTCATCATCCGAATCGCGATTGAAAATGGCCATTGCCGCTTAACGCATCGGTTGGCGTTCCGGTCCACTGCAAAGCGGACCGGACGCGACCAGGGTTCAGTCGTCCTGTTCGTTTTCGCCGGTAAGGTCGACCGCATGAAGCGGCTGGACGGTGGAAATGGCGTGCTTGTACACGAGCTGGACCATACCATCGCGTTCGAGCAGCATGCAGAACAGATCGAAGGCGGCGATCTCGCCCTGGAGCATCACGCCGTTCACCAGGAACATGGTGACGGGGCTACCCGATTTACGGACGGCGCTGAGAAAGATTTCCTGGAGCAGCCTCGATTTGCCGCCGCCGTCGCCCGCCTTGCGCAATTCGCCAAGGTCCATCGGTTGCGCCGGCATCACCGTGGAGATTGCGTGCTTGTATACGAGTTGGGATTGTCCGTCGCGGCGCAGCAGGACGGAAAAGTTATCGAACCAGGTGATAATGCCCTGAAGCTTGACGCCTTTCACCAGGAACATTGTGACCGGGGTCTTGGTCTTGCGGACATTATTCAGGAAAATATCCTGAAGATTATTAACTTTGTCGGCCATGAGCTGCCGGTCCTTTATTGACGGGACGTTGCCCGCTCGCGCACCCCTGGGCAGGGTGTCTTGCCTGCCCCCGCTTGCCGGAGGCAGGCATTCCATATCGCACTTGCGAACGTCCGTCCATGGCCGGCGTCAATCAGCCGTCTTTTCCGTCAGTGATGCCCAAAATTTTCAATTTGCGGTGCAGCGCGGAACGCTCCATCCCGATAAAGGTCGCGGTGCGTGAGATATTGCCTGAAAATCGGCGGATCTGGATCCGAAGATATTCGCGCTCGAAACTTTCGCGGGCTTCGCGAAGCGGGGCTCCCATGATCGCCGACTGACTCACCCCCTCCCCGCCGCTGCTCGTCAGTTCCGCGGGCAGCATGTCGAGTTCGATCCGACCAATCCTGTCGCCGGGCGCCAGGATCATCGTCCGTTCGATGACGTTGCGCAGCTGCCGGACGTTGCCGGGCCACTCATTGGCCTGCAACGCAGCCATGGCATCGCTCGCCATGTCAGGCGCGGGTACGCGGCGTTCGGCGGCGAAGCGCGCGAGATAATGTTCGACCAGCGCAGGAATATCGTCGCGGCGCTCGGCAAGGGGCGGGATCGCGAGCGGAACGACGTTGAGGCGATAGAAAAGGTCTTCGCGAAAGCGCCGTTCCTCGATTTCCTCAGCCAGGTCTCGCGCGGTAGAGGATATGACACGCACGTCGACCTTCACCTGCCGCTGGCCGCTGACGCGCGTGAAACTCTGATCGGTCAGCACGCGCAATATCTTGCCCTGCGTGGTTATCGGCATATCGGCGATTTCGTCGATATACAGCGTTCCACCATGCGCCTGTTCAAGATAACCGGGGCGCACGAGGCCGCTCGGGTCCTCGATGCCGAACAGTTCTTCCTCGACCCGATCGGGGTCCATCCGCGCGGCTGCCACCACAACGAAGGGGGCGTCTGCACGGCCGCTCCAGCTGTGCAGCATTCGAGCGGCGATTTCCTTGCCCACGCCCGCTGGGCCTGAAATCAGCACGCGGCTGCCGGTGCCCGCCACTTTCTTGATGGTCGCGCGCACGCCGTTGATCGACGCCGACGTACCGGTCAGTTCGTCATCCTGGCCGAAGCGGGCGCGCAGCACCTGATTTTCCCGGCGCAGCCGTTCCGTTTCGGTCGCCCGCGACACGAGATGGAGCAGCCGATCGGCCTCGAACGGCTTTTCGATGAAATCGGCCGCGCCCCTGCGGATAGCGGCCACTGCGGTATCGATGTTGCCGTGCCCCGAAATCATCAGCACCGGAATGGTCGGGTCGCGCCGCTTGATCTCGTCGAGCAGTTCCAGCCCGTCCATCTTCGATCCCTGCAACCAGACGTCGAGCAGCACGAGCGAGGGACGTCGCACGTCGAGCGCCTCGATCGCGGCGTCGCTATGGGCCGCGGTGCGGGCCGTGAACCCTTCATCCTCCAGCACACCCGCGACCAGATCGCGAATATCCTCTTCATCGTCTACTATCAGAATATCAAGCGCCATTGGCCGTTACTTTTCCTTTCGACAAGGCGATAACCTGTCCTTCTTCGAGCTTTTCGAGAGCGGCGATGGGGAAGCGCAGCGTGACGTACGCCCCTCCGCCCTGCGCATCGTCCAGCCGGATATCGCCCATATGTTCTTCCACAATCTTCTTGACGATGGCGAGGCCCAGACCCGTACCCTTGGACCGCGTGGTCATATAGGGTTCCAGGATCCTGTCGCGCTCGGCCGGAAGGCCGATCCCGTCATCGCGGACGACGATCACCAGCTGATCCTGATCGACGCGCAGCGTCATGCGGACATGCCCGCGCGGCTCCCCATCGACGGAGGCGGGCTTTGTCTCGATCGATTCCACCGCGTTTTTAACGATGTTCGTAAGGGCCTGTCCCATTTGGCGACGGTCGCAAACCATCTCGGCGTCCGGCGCCTCCGCCTGAAAGTCGAAGCGGATGTCCGGGTGCGCCACTTCATGCAGGAACAGCGCATGGCGGGCTATGTCGCTCACCCCTTCCCTGCGGAAAACGGGCTTTGGCATGCGAGCGAAGGAGGAAAATTCGTCGACTATACGCCGAAGATCGGCAACCTGCCGAACGATGGTGCCGGTCAGGCGGGTGAAGGTCGCCTTGTCGCTGGTCACTTCATCGCCGTAGCGTCGTTGCAGTCTTTCCGCCGCCAGCTGGATCGGCGTCAGCGGATTTTTAATTTCATGGGCGATGCGCCGCGCCACGTCGGACCAGGCCGCACGGCGCTGATCGGATAGTTGCTGGGTGATGTCGTCGAATGTCAGAATGTGACGTGAAGCATCATGCGAGACTTTTACGGCCAATGTGCGAACGTCGCCCTGCACCCGCAACTGCACGATACCAGCGCTTTCACCGCTTTCGACCAGTTCGGCCAGCTCGGCCGAAACTTCCGCCAGATGGCGTCCAACCGGGTCGTCACCTTCGGCAGCGAGTATTTCAGCGGCAGAGCTGTTCAGCAACTGGATCACACCTTCGCGATCGACCGACAGTACGCCGGCGGTGACTCCGGACAGGATCGCCTCGATGAAGGCGCGGCGTTCGCCGAGCTGGCTGTTCGCGGCCACCAGAGCGCCGGTCTGCGCCTCCAGCCGCTGGGTCATGCGGTTGAACGCCGACGCGAGCGTGCCGATTTCATCACGCGTCGGCGGGCTCGTGACCCGCGCCGACAGGTCGCCCGCCGTGATCCGCCGGGCCGCCGTCACCAGTTCATTGACGGGCCGCACCATCCAGTCGGCCACTGCCAGCGCGATATAGACCGCGATACCGACCAGCAGCAGCGATCCCACGAAAAGCGCGACGTTGAAGCGCAACTGCAACGCGCGCGACTGGGCCGCGAAAAGGTCGTAATCCGCCAGCACCTTTTGCGCCCGCTCGACATTGCTAAACGCGGAAGAGCCCGAATCCCGGGTCGCATAAAGGTAGATTTTCGCCCCGGGATATACCAGCGTCACCGCCTCGATCTGCTTGGGCTTCGCCTGCACGACGACATTTTCGCCAGCAGCCAGACGCTTCACCACGGTCGGCGACAGCATTTCCGCGGCCGGGCGGCTGTCCGGATCAACCGTAGCGGCCGTGCGCGCCACACCGTCGTCGCCGACCTCGATAATGGCCGAACGATTGAGTTTCCGCGTCACGACCTGATAGATATAGCCTTCGGCAAAGCGCGGGCTCGATACTTTCGACTGGTTGAGATAGTCGCGCAGATCGCTCGCCATGGTGACGGTCTCGTCCCCGACTTCACGCAGATTTTGCTCATAATAGCCGCGTGCGAGATCGCTCGCATTTTCAAGCATGCCCCGAGCGCTGTCTGAAAACCAGAATTGCACGCCATATTGAAATAGCAGCGACGCAAAGATCACCACGAGCAGCATCGGCACGCTGGCGACGATTGAAAATATCGCGACGAGCCGGACGTGGAGCTGACCGTCGCTGCCGATCGCCGACTGCGCCGCCCGTCTTTTCGCGACCCTCCGGCCAAGCAGCACGAGCAACGCGATGGATGGAACGAGGTTGGCTACCAATAGGAGCGCGACGATAGGAGGCGTCAACAGCGTATAGGATTGCCCCTGACCCGATAACAGATGGTAGGTCAGACCCGCAATGCCAAGAAAGAGCAGGAGCGTCACCGCCTCGACGACCGATGCCAGCCGTCCGCTTCGCAAACGAGTTGGCAGCCGCGCCCGCCAACCGGATGTTTGCTCGGGCATCATGTCCGCACTTACCATAGTGGCTTTCGTACAACATCGGTTTGCGTATTAAAACAACAGTATTTCGCACATAGCGAACCATTGTCGAAAACGCCCGGCGAGTAAGGAACGCTGCGGCTGTACTGGGGCAATTTTGCGGTGGAGCGATCACCCCCTCAGTCACTCAGTCGCAATTGCATCGGATCAAGCCCATAATCTGTGAGCTTTTTGCGGAGCGTATTCCGGTTGATCCCCAGTAATCCGGCTGCGCGGATCTGGTTTCCATCTACACTGGCCAGCGTTTCCTGGATCAGGATCGGTTCTACCATGGCGAGCAGGTCTTCGTGCAGCGTGCGGTTGGGTTGGGCAAGGCCGACTCCCAACTGGCGTTTCGCCCATTCGCGCACCGCGTGGGACAATTGGTCGAAGGTCGCGCCATGCTCCAGCGGCATGGCGTCGAGGGGCAGTGCATTGCGCAATATATCGGCGGCAATCACATTTTCGCGGCTCAGCACGGCAAGGCGCTGCATCAGGTTTTGGAGCTCGCGGACATTGCCGGGCCAGTGATAGGCCATCAGCAGTTGCGCCGCATCATCGGCCAGCGCCTTGCGGGGAAGACCTTCCTGCGCTGCGCGATCGAGGAAATGCCTGGCCAGCAAAACCACATCCTCGCGCCGTTCGCGCAACGCGGGAAGCGCGATGGGCACGACATTGAGTCGGTAATAAAGATCCTGTCGAAAGCGGTTGTCTTCGATCAGCTGATGGAGATCTTTGTTCGTAGCGGCGATGATGCGCACATTGACCCGAACAGGCTTTGATCCACCGACGGTCGTCACTTCACCCGATTGGAGGACGCGCAGCAGCCGCGTTTGCGCCTCCATCGGCATGTCGCCGATCTCGTCGAGGAACAGCGTGCCGCCCTGCGCTTGCTCGAACTTGCCTGCGGTCCTCACCTGAGCGCCCGTGAAGGCGCCCTTCTCATAACCGAACAGTTCGGCTTCGATCAGCTCGCGGGGGATGGCCGCCATGTTGATGGCGACGAACGGCTTTGTGCGGCGCTGGCCAAGGCTGTGGATCGCTTCCGCCACCAGTTCCTTGCCTGTTCCCGATTCCCCCAGAACCAGAATGCTGAGGTCATTGGAAAGCACGCGGGCGATCGTGCGATACACTTCCTGCATGGCCGGCGATCGGCCTACGAGCGGGAGCCCATCATGCGGCAGGCCGATTTCGGTTACTTCTTCCTGATTCAGCCGGGTGCCCAGTGCATCGGCGACCGCACGGGTCAGTTCGTTGAGGTCAAACGGCTTTGGAAGATATTCGAAGGCGCCCTTTTCGGTCGCGCGGATCGCAGTGTTGAGCGTGTTCTGCGCCGACAGCACGATCACATTGAGGCCCGGCCTGCCTTCCAATATCTCGGCCACCCCTTCAAGTCCGTCGCCATCGGGCAACATGACGTCGGTGATCAGCACATCGGGCGCGAAGCTTTCGAGCAATATGGTCCGCTCGCGGATCGACGTCGCGGTCTTGACGCGATGCCCCTGCCGGCGGAGCGCTTCGCCCACGACCACACAGATCGCGGGATCATCGTCCACGACAAGGACCGTGCCCGCAATGCCCATCAGCCCATTCCCATCGGCAATAATATGCGAAAAGTGGACTCGGCCGCCTCCTGGTCGCGCGAATATTGGACGAAGCCGTTCATATCCCGCACCAGTTTATCGACCAGGGCGAGCCCCAGCCCCTGCCCGTCCCGTTTGCCGGTGATGAACGGGTTGAACAGGTGATCCAGAATATGTTCGGGCACACCAGGGCCATTATCGATCACCAATATTTCGATCGGCAGCACGGAACTGCCCTTGCCACCGCCTACCACGACGGACACGCCGTGGCGAAAAGCGGTCTCCACGCGGATGCAGGGCTGGTCGACATGCTCAAGTGCTTCGGCGGCATTTTTAAGCAGGTTGATCATCACCTGCACCAGGGCGTCGTCATTAATGTTCGCAAATGGCAGCGAGGGATCGTACCGCTTGATGATCCTTACGTTGCGGGCAAAGCCCGCCGTAGCGAGATGGGCTGCGCGATCGATCAGCGGATAGATATTGCCGGGGCGGCATTCCAGGTTCCGGTCGGTCGTGAAATCCTGCATGCGGTCGATCAGTGCGGCAATCCGGTCGACCTCGTTGCAGATGAGCTGGGTCAGCGCCACATCGCGCCCGCCATTTCCGGATTCGAGCAGTTGCGCCGCGCCCCTGATACCCGACAGCGGATTCTTGATCTCGTGCGCCAGGATCGCCGCCGCGCCGATCGCCGATCGGGCGCCGCCCGCGGTGCCGCGATGCCCGATCTTGCGCGCCTGACTCTGGGCATGGATCGTGACGACGCGCCATCCTTCATGGTCGGAGATCGGGGCGATCATCAGGTCGATCTCCATCTCCGCCGTGCGGCCGACATGGACCTTGATATCATAGGCCGCGATCGGCTTGTTATTGTGCCAGATGTCGAAGCGCGCGCCCATTTCGGCGATGCGGATGGTGCGCGACACGTCGCTGCCGACGATGGCCGACCGCGCCATGTTGAGCAGCGTTTCGGCCCTGACATTGGCGTCGGCGATACTATTGTCGGGGCGCACAATCAGGGTCGCCACCGGCAAAGCCGTCATCTGCTCGGACAAGGAAGGTCCGTCCTGCTGCAGCCGGAGTGGCGGGACGGCAACCGTGGGGGTCATGCGGCCCTGAGCACCTCGATCTGTCGGGGCTCGCCCGGCTCGCCCGCCGCGATCAGTGGTTCATAA
Organism: Sphingobium fluminis; assembly: GCF_037723805.1. Taxonomy (NCBI): domain Bacteria; kingdom Pseudomonadati; phylum Pseudomonadota; class Alphaproteobacteria; order Sphingomonadales; family Sphingobiaceae; genus Sphingobium; species Sphingobium fluminis. The sequence continues at coordinate 95,326 of NZ_JBBJUK010000006.1, read as the reverse complement.
AAACCTGCCAGCATATCCAGCACGCGCGCGCCGTCCGGCTCCTGATTCACCGCGTGCCGAAATTCGGCCGATCCGGTGAGACCCTTGGTGTACCAGCCGATATGCTTGCGCGCCATATTGACACCGGTATGGACATCATAATGGTCCAGCATCGCGCGATAATGATCGACGATGACGCGATATTGTTCATCGAGCGACGGATCGGCCAAGCGCTGGCCGGTCGCGAACCAGTGCATGACCTGCCCGATCAGCCAGGGCCGGCCATAGGCCCCGCGCCCGATCATCACGCCGTCCGCGCCGCTCTGGTCCAGCGCGATGTCGGCATCCTCGATCGAGCAGATATCGCCGTTGACGATCACCGGCAGCGAGACCGCATCCTTTACCTTACGCACGAACGCCCAGTCCGCCGACCCCTTGTACATCTGGCACCGGGTGCGGCCGTGCACGGTGATCAGCTTTGCGCCCAGATCTTCCGCGATATGCGCAAGTTCGGGCGCGTTGAGGCTCGCATGGTCCCAGCCCATGCGCATTTTGACGGTGACGGGCACGTCCACCGCCTTGACGGTCGCGGCGATCAGCGCGGCGGCGAGCGGCAGGTCGCGCATCAGCGCGCTTCCGGCGTCGCCATTGACCACCTTTTTAACCGGGCAACCCATATTGATGTCGATGATCGCCGCGCCACGATCCGCGTTCAGCTTAGCCGCTTCGGCCATTTCCTGCGGCGAACAGCCCGCAAGCTGCATCGAAACAGGCTCTTCCAGCGGATGCCACGCGGCCTTCTGTAACGACTGCCGGGTTTCGCGGATCATGGCCGCCGTAGCGATCATCTCGGTCACGTTGAGGCCCGATCCATAGCGCCGCACCAGCGTTCGGAACGGCATGTCGGTAACGCCGGTCATCGGCGCCAGCACGACCGGCATGTCGATCGTTATCGGACCGATAGAGATAGGATTGAGCCTGCGCATGAACCTGACTGCCTAAAAAACAGGCAGGCCTTAGCGGGAATCGGCGGTGACGGCAAGCCGCTGGCACTGGCGGGTTGCACTTGGCTCCGCTATGCGGCGCGGCATGACACAGTGTAATGACAGGACGGTCGCGCTGTTGGTCGCGGCGGGACGGGGCAGCCGTGCCGGGGGCGACTGTCCCAAGCAATTTCGTCTGGTCGGCGGAAAGGCGGTGGTGGCTCATGCCGTAGAGGCGCTGTCTGCACATCCCATGATCGACGCGATTTATATCGTCATTGGTGAAGGCCAGGAAACAGAAGCCAGCGCGCTGGTGACGGACGGCAAAATCGCTGCCTTTGTGACGGGCGCGGATAGCCGCAGAGGGTCGGTTAAAGCGGGGCTGCAAGCCATCGCATCGTCGGGTGGAGCTGCCAGAATTCTGATCCATGACGCGGCCCGTCCATTCCTGCCCGCCACGGTCGTCGACCGGCTGTTGACAGCGCTCGAACGATCCGCAGGCGCGATCCCGGTTCTTCCCGTGGCAGACACGTTGCTGCGCGAAAAGGGGGGGCTCGCTGGCGATACCGTCGACAGGGCCGGCCTTTGCCGGGTCCAGACGCCACAGGCCTTTCGGTTCGAGGCCATCGTCGCCGCACATCGCCAGTGGGACGAGACACGCGAAGCCACCGACGATGCGCAGATCCTTAAGGATGCAGGTCATATCTTGACCCTCGTTGCCGGTGACGAAAGGCTTGAAAAATTGACCTATCCCGAAGATTTCGATCGTGCCGAAGGACGCCTTGCCCCCCAGGTGCGCACCGCTGTCGGCATGGGCTATGACGTGCATCGTCTGGTTCCCGGCGAGCCTCTATGGCTTGGCGGCATCCTCATCGCGCATGATCATGGGCTGGCAGGACATAGCGACGCCGACGTAGCGCTCCATGCCATCGTCGATGCGATATTGGGAGGACTGGCTGAGGGCGATATCGGCAGCCATTTTCCGCCTTCCGATCCGCAGTGGCGCGGGGCCGCATCCGCGCGCTTCCTTCATTATGCCGGTGACCGGGTGACGGCCCGCGGTGGCCGGATCGATCATCTCGACCTGACGATCATCTGCGAAGCGCCCAAGATCGGGCCGCATCGCGACGCTATGCGCGCCCGCATCGCCGATATCCTCGCGATCGTGCCCGGACGGGTCAGCGTCAAGGCGACGACGACCGAGGGCCTTGGCTTCGCCGGCCGTCGCGAAGGCATCGCTGCGCAAGCGGTTGCCACCCTCTCCCTCCCCGCGCTATCCTGAGCCATGCCCGATAACATCCTGTCCCCACAGCTGGTCGAACTGGCCGAGCGCGTCATCATCGCCAATCGTCGTGCCGGTCGCACCGTCGCGGTGGCCGAAAGCTGCACCGGGGGGCTGGTATCGGCCGCCCTCACCGAAATCGCCGGATCGTCCGACGTGTTCGAGGCGGGCTTTGTGACCTATTCCAACGAGATGAAGGTCGAGTTGCTCAAGGTGTCGCAGGATGTCCTCGAAACCTTTGGCGCGGTCTCGATCGCTACCGCCTGGGCGATGGCGCAAGGCGCGCTCGTGAAAAGCCACGCGCATGTCGCGGTTGCGATTACGGGAATAGCAGGCCCGGGCGGCGGTTCGGAGCAGAAGCCCGTTGGAACCGTGGTGTTCGCACGTGCCGAGCGAGGCGGAAGTCCCGACAAGGTCGTCGCCGATATGCGCCATTTCGAAAATAACGGCCGTGGCGGCGTCCGGCTTCAGGCGGCGTTATGTGCGCTCGAACTGCTGCTGCCCGACGTGCCCGCACCATAAAGCGCAGCCGCGCGGTCCTCGAATGCGCCGATCATCTTGCGCAACGCCCGATCGAACACCTGCCCGGCCAGCATCTCGAACAGCCGGTTTTTAAATTCGAATTCCACTTCGAAATCGACCAGCACACCACCCTGCCCGTCATCCCGAAACGCCCACAAATTGTGGAGATGCTTGAGCGGCCCGTCGAGATAATCGACGCGCACGCTGTCGGGCCGGTGCTTTACCACGCGCGATGTGAAGCTTTCCTTGATTCCCTTGAAGCCCACGATCATGTCGGCGACCATGTCGGTGCCGGTGCTGGATCGGACGCGAATCGCGCTGACCCAGGGCAGGAACTGAGGATAGGCGGCGACGTCGGCCACCAGATCGAACATCTGCGTGGGCGTATAAGGCAAATGGCGCGTTTCGTTATGCCGGGGCATGATTTAGCGGACGGCCTTCGCCAACTTCGCCTCACGAGTGGCGCGCATTTCCGCGAAATCCTTACCGGCATGATAGCTCGACCGGGTAAGCGGGCTCGACGCCACCTGGAGAAATCCCTTCGCCCGGGCGATGGAACCATAGGCAGTGAACCCTGCGGGCGGGACGAATTCGATCACCTTGGCATGTTTGGGCGTCGGTTGCAGATACTGTCCCATGGTCAGGAAATCGATGTCTGCCGACCGCATGTCGTCCATCACCTGATGCACTTCCAGCCGCTGCTCGCCGAGGCCGAGCATGATGCCCGATTTGGTGAAGATCGACGGGTCGAGCTTCTTCACCGACTCGAGCAGGCGCAGCGAGGCATAATAGCGCGCGCCAGGACGGATCGTCGGGTAGAGCCGGGGCACGGTTTCCAGATTATGATTATAAACGTCCGGCCGCGCCGCCACGATCATCTCGACAGCGCGCTCATGTTTGTTGCGGAAATCGGGCGTCAGGATCTCGATCGTGGTATTCGGGGTGGTGCGCCGGAGCGCGTCGATCACCTTGACGAATTGCGACGCGCCACCATCGGGCAGGTCGTCGCGATCGACCGAGGTGATGACGATATGTTCCAGCCCCATTTCGGCGCAGGCGTCGGCGAGATTTTGTGGTTCGTTCACGTCGACCTTACGCGGCATGCCGGTCTTGACGTTGCAAAAAGCGCAGGCGCGCGTGCACACATCGCCCAATATCATCACTGTGGCATGTTTTTTGGTCCAGCACTCGCCGATATTGGGGCAGGCCGCCTCTTCACAGACCGTCACCAGCCCCTTTTCGCGCATAAGCTTGCGCGTTTCGTTGAAGCCGGGACTGGTCGGGGCCCTCACCCGGATCCAGTCGGGCTTGCGAGGGCGTTCAGGCTTTGCTGGTGCGGGGATCGCGGTCATGTCGGTCATATGCCCCAGATAGCGACGCTCGCGCCTACTTGCCAGCCCCCAACTTGTGCGGCAGAGAACCCGCATGACCGACTTTACCGACATGCTTCAAGGCTATCGCCGCTTCCGTGAAACTGGCTGGGCGCAACAGCGCGGCCGCTGGGATGAACTTAGCGAGGGCCAAAGCCCCCGGGTCATGGTGATCGCCTGTTCCGACAGCCGCGTTGATCCGGCACAGATTTTCGATACCAGTCCCGGCGAAATATTCGTCGTCCGTAACGTCGCCGCGCTGGTGCCGCCATTCGAGACGAATCCCGGCCATCATGGCGTCTCGGCCGCGCTGGAATTTGCCGTGCAGGTGCTCAACGTCGGCGAGATTGTGGTCATGGGCCACGGCAAATGCGGCGGCTGCAAGGCGGCGCTCAGCCAGGAATTGAAAGATGCGCCTCCCGGTGAAGGCGGTTTCATCGCCAACTGGATCGACATGCTGGATGGGGCGCGGGACAATGTGATCGCCCGCTTTGGGGAAGATCGAGGCCGCGACGCGCATCGCGCTATGGAGCAGGAGGGGGTGAAGGTTAGCCTCGCCAATCTGCGCACTTTTCCCTGCGTCCGTTCCAAGGAGCGCAAGGGCGAGTTGAAGCTGGTCGGTGCGTTTTTCGCTATCTCCGATGGGCAGTTGCACCTGCTGGACGAGCAAACCGGTGACTTCCACACCGCCGAGCAGGACGCATGACCCCCTCCGGGGGAGCAAGTGGCAATATCGCTCTGCTGATCGACGCGGACAATGCGTCGGCGGCGCATTTCGACCCGGTGATGACCGTGCTGGCGGAGCTCGGCACCGTCAATATCCGCAGGGCCTATGGTAATTGGAGCAAGACGACGCTCAAAACCTGGGCGGCGCTTTCCGTCGCCCAGGCGATCGAGCCGCAGCAGCAGTTCGACCTGACCAAGGGCAAAAACGCCACCGACATGAAGATGACCATCGATGCGATGGACCTGATGGCGAGCGGGCGGGTCGATGGTTTTGGCCTGATGTCGAGCGACAGCGATTTTACCCCGCTCGTCACGCGAATCCGCCAGCAGGGCATACCGGTTTATGGCTTTGGTCTGGCAAGCACGCCGGAGGGGTTCCGGCGCGCGTGCACGAGGTTTATCGACGTCAAGGCACTGGCGCCTGCCGAAGTCCCCGTTGCACCCCGCCCGGCGGCTAAGCCACGTAGCGCCGAACCGGCGCCGCCCCCGCCTCCAGCCCCGGCGGCAAAGTCGCCCGCCTCTCCTGCCATAACCGTGCCCGCAGTCGATGCGGAGGTCGTTCGGCTGCTGATCGACGCCTATGACGCCGCCAAGCGGGACGAGCGGGGCTTCGTCGCTCTGGGGCCGGTCGGTCAGCGAGTCGGCAACCGCTCCAGCTTCGACGTGCGCAATTACGGCTTCAAGCGGCTGTCCGATCTTGTTCAGGCGATACCGGAATTCATCACCGAAATCCGCGAAGGCGGCCAGACCTGGATCAAGCGGGTTCGCTGATGACGGCCGTGGCGCGACGGCTTACGATCCATGGCAGGGTGCAGGGCGTCTTCTACCGCAAGTGGGCGGTGCAAACGGCGACCATGCTGGAATTGACCGGTTGGGTGCGCAATCGGGCGAACGGATGCGTAGAGGCACTGGTCGAGGGACCCGCCGATCGCGTGGAGCGCTTCATCGCGCTTGCCCGCCAAGGCCCGGCAGCCGCTAAAGTGTCCCGGATCGATATCATCGATTGCGCCCCGCCGGGGCCGTCATCTTTCGACAAACGTCCGACTGTTTAGCGCCGCGACAGAATATCCGGCCCTAGGGACCGGCTATCCTGTCGCACCGATCGTCAATCAGCGGGTCAGTTTCTTGTACGCCAGGCGGGTCGGCCGGTCCGCCGCATCCCCTAGACGGCGGCGCTTATCCTCTTCATAGGATTCGAAATTGCCCTCGAACCATTCGACATGGCTGTCGCCCTCGAACGCCAGGATATGCGTTGCGAGCCGATCGAGGAAGAAGCGGTCATGGCTGATGACCACGGCGCAACCGGCGAAATTTTCCAGTGCATCTTCCAACGCGCGCAGCGTCTCTACATCCAGATCGTTGGTCGGTTCGTCGAGCAGCAGCACATTGCCGCCCTGTTTCAGCATTTTCGCCAGATGCACGCGGTTGCGTTCACCGCCCGACAGTTGCCCGACCTTCTTCTGCTGATCCGGGCCCTTGAAATTGAACGCGCCGACATAGGCGCGCGTCTGGATCTCATGCTTGCCGATGGTCATGAGTTCATGGCCGCCGGAGATTTCCTGCCACACATTATGATCGGGGTTCAAACTGTCGCGGCTCTGGTCGACATAGCCTAGCTGGACCGTCTCGCCGACTTTTATGCTGCCCTCGTCGGGCTGCTCCTGCCCCGTGATGAGCCGGAACAGCGTGGATTTGCCCGCGCCATTCGGGCCGATCACGCCGACGATGCCGCCAGGCGGCAGCAGAAAATCGAGATTTTCGAACAACAGCTTGTCGCCATAGCTCTTCGTCAGACCATGTGCCTCGATCACCTGCCCGCCAAGGCGCTTGGGCGTCTGAATAACGATCTGCGCCTTGCCGGGCGCGCGGTTCTCCTGCTTTTCGACCAGTTCGTCGAATGCGCGGATGCGGGCTTTGGACTTGGTCTGGCGCGCTTTGGGCGACTGCCGGATCCACTCCAACTCCTCCTTGATCGCCTTCTGGCGCCCCGCATCCTCGCGCTCTTCCAGTTCCATCCGTTTGCCCTTTTCGGACAGCCAGTTGGAATAATTGCCCTCATAGGGAATGCCGCGGCCGCGATCGAGTTCAAGCACCCAGCCTACGACATTGTCGAGGAAATAGCGGTCATGGGTGACGAGGATGACGTTGCCGGCATATTGGATAAGATGCTGTTCGAGCCACTGAACGCTTTCGGCATCGAGATGGTTGGTCGGTTCGTCGAGCAGCAAAATGTCGGGTTTTTCGAGCAGCAGTCGGCAAAGCGCGATGCGGCGCTTTTCGCCACCCGACAGGCTTTCCACGCCCCAGTCGCCAGGCGGGCAGCGCAGCGCTTCCATCGCGATTTCGAGCTGATTGTCGAGCGTCCAGCCGTCGACTGCGTCGATCTTTTCCTGGAGTGTGCCCATTTCTTCCATCAGAGCGTCGAAATCGACGTCTTCCGGGGGGTCGCCCATAATCTCGCTGATCTCGTTGAAACGGTCGACCAAATCGGCCACGGGACGAACCCCGTCCTTGACGTTTTCGATCACCGTCTTGCTCGTATCGAGCTGCGGCTCCTGCGCCAGATAGCCGACGCGCAGCCCTTCTGCGGCCCATGCCTCGCCCTGAAAATCCTGGTCCATGCCGGCGATGACCTTCATCAACGTCGATTTGCCCGCGCCATTGACGCCGATGACGGCGATCTTTGTGCCCGGCAGGAACTGAAGATGGATATTGTTGAACACCGGCTTGTTGGCGCCGGGGAAGGTCTTTGTCAGGCCCTTCATGACGAAGCTGTACTGGACGGCCATCAGGTCGGTCTCTCTTATATAGGCGTGCTGCGAATTTGCCGTCCGGTTAGCGGAGGCACGGCGCATTGGCAAATCGCGGATCGTCGAATGACCCCATTTCCTGCATGAGGATTTCCAGAGGAGCTTCGCCCCCCGCAATGGATGCGCCAAAAATGGAGGAGACGTAAGCACTCTGAAAAGGCGGGTATTAAGTGAACTTTTATTGTAGACAACGGTCCATCGCGTGATTCCATCGTTTCACCGATGTAGAAAAGCATTGATTTGTGCATCGCACACGTTAATGCGGGTCGCTCGCGTAGGGTCACATCTGTAACGTGCCTGACGCGGCATATGCTATGGGAGCCGTATACAATGAAGAAGATCGCTGTTGTTTTCGCTTCGGCCAGCCTGATGGCCCTCGCCGCTTGCGGTGAGAAGCCGGCCAACGAGACCGCGAACGCTTCGAACGCAGTCGTCGAGAACGTTGTCGAGAACGCCGCTAATGCTGCTGACAACGCCGCCAATGCTGCTAACGCTGCTGGCAACGCTGCCAATGTAGCGGCGAACGCGGCGAACGCGAACTAATCTTCGCTTTCGCGAGATATTCGAAAAGGGCGGGCTGGTGAACGGCCCGCCCTTTTTACGTGCGCCGCCTTTTTCTTGGGTGCCTCCATAATATGGACGGGGCTGTTTACTTCCCCTCCGTGCTGCGTCAGCCTTCGATGAACAAATAAGATGGGTCAAACTCACACAGGCGCATGAGTGCGGACCGGTCGGTCATGATGACTATGTCGCGCCTCACTTCCATCAGGCCCTGCTCCTTGAGCTCCCGAAGCATCCGATTCATGTGAACCGGCGTCATGCCGCAAGCCTCGCCCAGATCGGCCTGCGTCAACGGTAGTAGAAAGGTCGACCCATCGCTTCGACCCACGGCGCGAAGTTTCGCTTCGATTTCGCAAAAGAAATGCCCAACCCGCGCAATGGCATCCAGGCGTCCGAGGCGGAATATCCATTCACGATGCATCGCCGCGTCCAGCAATGTGCTGAACCACAGCATCTTCGCCAGCTTAGGCCGAGTTGCCACGATCTCGTCCAGCGCGCCATGGGGCACGCAGGCGATCTTGCAGGTTGTTATGGTTGCGACGTCATGATCGAGACGCTTGAGCGGGTAGCCGTGCAAATCCACGAAATCGCCAGGCACATGAACTGCGACCAACTGCCGGGCGCCATCCCGATCATCCATATACCGACAGATGATCCCCTCGATCAGATAGGTGCTGAAGGTGATTGGCGCGCCCTTTTCGGCGAGGGTGCGGCGGCCGGGTACGGTACGCACCTCACTGACGGCGGTCTCCAGCGTGGCCAGATCGTCCTGGGACAACTGGTTTCGTCGTCTTTGGCGCAGAAAGTCATCAAAGATCATTTTTCCATCGCCCCTTGCGGCCCCTTAACCGATCCCTTCATCTAGCCATGTCGCGCCTTCAATGCGACTCCCGATACGGCCCGGCGCACGTACCCCAGCGCGAGATTTAATGTTGAACCGACCTGATCGCGCGATCGTTGAGGCCGATTGCTCACGCTCACCACGAAAGGCTTGACGGAAATGCCAGGACGAAGCGCTGGCCTCCTCCTTTATGAACGGTCGCCGTTGCTGCGGGTGCTGCTGGTCCATCCTGGCGGTCCCTATTTGGCGCAATCGCGACAAGGGCGCATGGCAAATTCCCAAGGGCGGCATCCAGACGGGCGAATCCCCTGCTGCCACGGCGTTGCGCGAAGTCCAAGAAGAACTGGGGCTGCGCGTTGAAGCCCTCCTAGTTCCTCTTGGTGAAATCCGGCAGAAAGGCGGTAAATTGGTGACGGCCTTCGCCGCCGAACAAGCCGTCGATAGGTCGACCATCATCAGTAATCATTTCGAGCTGGAATGGCCGCCACGCAGCGGTGAAACCCGTTCTTTTCCTGAAGTCGATGCCGCTCGGTGGCTCTCGATGGACGATGCCCGGGACGCCATGCTGCCCAGCCAGCTACCGCTGCTCGACAGGCTGGAAGAGGCATTGCACAGCGGTCTTTAACACTGAAAAGCAAGGGTTGGTCGGGGAGACAGAATTCGAATTAACGGAACATCTATTTGTAATGGAAAAACAAGTTCATAGTCATCATACACAGTTTCCAACAAAACATACAACAAACATATGATCATGTTTGGCAACCATTGAGACTATATGGGACCAATACCTGCGATGTCAACCGTGCGTTCTATATGAACACGAAATTCAACGATCCATCTCATCACTATGCTCTAGGAAACCTCCTCTCGTCGAAGAAGGTGGGCATCAAGAAGAGTCGGTATGGTGTACCGCTTGGCCGTGGCCGAGCGCCCATCCCTCGCCATCAAGGCAATCTCGACCAGGTCGCCACAGTCGTCGAAGACTCGGCACCCGACCGGGCTCAAAGTCCTATCCGCATCAAATCATGGTGCTGCCGAAACTGCTTTTGGGTTAGCCAGTGAGCGCATGATTACCGCCACTCGCCTGGCATATTCGATTTGCCTCCACCGCGTCGGACTGTGATATATCCCGACGGCTCGCCAGAAGTCCCTTGCGTCGTTAAGCGCTGACAGGAATATCCAGCGGGAGACGTCGACGTTGAAGCAGGCATCGTGCCGCAACCAGCGACGAACATCTTCCTCCTGTCGGCTCACGATTTTTGCCACTCTGGGTACCCACGAGCTGTTCACCTGCATCGGCCCCAGGTCCACCGATCCGTTATCATTAGGCACCTGTGCGCCAACCCAGCCACCTTCCTGCTCCCGGATCGCGAAAAGGGTAAGTTCGAGCCATGGTCGGCCGGCGGCAGCGCGCGAAATACAACTGGCTACCCGGGTCTCCTGCGCCGCATTTCGTGGTGGTTTTGCCGACACACTGTCGGATATCATCAAAAGCGCCCCAATGCCAATTCCGGCGAGCCACTTTCTCATGGGTCTGCTCATCGATCTTGCCCCCGATCGATTTTTCCGGTCCCGGAAACGGTCCGGTCATCACGAGTGCGATCCTTCACATTTCGATCTTCGAGGAAGGTCTTCGCGAGACGCGCCAACGTCTCCATCGCCCGCGAGGCCGTCCCGGATAACCGGCCTGGAGCCTTGTTGACGTTGCGGGACATAGGGGAGTCTCGCCGGGTGCGGCCGAACAGTCTCCGCGCCTCGTCAATGCGCGTGCCATCTCTTTGCATACGCAAGTCGAGGGAGCTGGCCTCAATACGCCCCAATCCCTCCAGCGCGGATGTCTTCTCGCCTGAGTTGCGACCGAGCTTTTCGGCCAGCTGTTTGGCATCCTCCGTCCAGAGCTTCACGCCAAATTGTGCGCGGGTGATCGCGGTATAAAAGTTCTGCCCATTCACCAGAGGCGACCCTACCGGCGCGAGAATGTAGGCGCGCGCGTACGTTTTGGATTGTGACGAGTACACCGTTTCGGCGTAGCCATGATCCCAGGTCTTGAACTGGGAAAGATCAATTTCCTGCTGGATCTTAGTACGGTCCCATCTGATTGTTGCAATCGGACCATCGATTTTTTCGACTGTGCCGCGCTCGGCATTCTTTAGGCCCAGAGTTTTTGTGGCCAGGCGCCATTGAATGCGATCTCCCGCAGCGACGCCGCGCTCGTCGCCGTTGAAAACGTTGATCTGAACTGCGCCTGTGAGTCGTGGGTCCCATCTGATGATGCGTCCCCGCTCATCGACGAGCCGGACAATCTGGCGCCCACTGGCTTCCCGCCCGAGGCCTAGCACCCGGTATTCCGACTGTCGCGCCAGCCCAAGCCGCGCGTCATCGCGACTGAACATCACGACCTGACCGCCGGAGTAGAACCGCGCCATTCTCCGCTCCTCCGAGGACAGAGCAGCAGGCGTGAGAATCTGCAGCCGGGTGTCTTCAGCCGCGACCGCGCCCTCTCGCTTCAGGGCCTCCCTAATTTGCTCGTTCACAACAATGCGGGTGGCATTATCGAGAACCAGAATATTGGTCGTGGCCCGGTTGTCGGGTTTCAGTCGGACCCATTCATCGACCAACTGTCGTGCCAGGCCCTCTGCCCCGTCCCCCGTTACCACTTTGTCCAGATGCTCAATCGCGCCGGCATAGTCCCCGGCCCGCGTTTGCGCGACAGCATGCCGCATAGTGCGTGTCTGCTGGCGAATCGACTCGGTGAGTTCCACTTTTGGAAGCCCGAGCTTCTGCAGAAGCCAAAACGCCTTACCTTGCTCTATCGCGCCCGTTTGCTGATTGTCTCCCAAGAGGACAAGGCGCGCACCGGTATCACGACTGATTTCGAGCAACCGAAGCGTTTGCCGATTGCCGAGTTGCCCGGCTTCATCGACCACGAGAACATCCCGCGTATCGAGGCCGCGCCCCCCCGAAACGATGAGGCTCGCGACAGTGCGAGAAAGGATGTTCGCTTTTGAACCGAGCTCCGCCGCGGCTGAGGAAGTTGGGGCGAGAGCATGCACGCGAACGTGAGGATCGACAGCGGCAGCCATGGCTTTGACAATGGTGGACTTGCCTGAGCCTGCGACGCCATGCACGCCAATCACCCGATCGCGTGATGTTGCCAGTTCTGCGAGCACCTTCTCCTGGGATGGCTTCAGCCCGGCCGTTTCCAGCACATTGAGAAGCCGGTCGCTCGACGCGAGCGGCCTGGCGTCATCAAGGGCGATGGCGAGATGTTTGGAAAGAGCGATTTCGCGCCTGGCTGTGCGCCGACTTGTCCTCCCGCGCGTCAGTACCCCATCTCCGGTCTGCGCCCGCGTGACGAGTAGCTTTTCCCGATCTTCGTGCTGCTGAACATAGGGCCGTACATCCCCGAGCATGACCTCACCCACATGAGCGGCTAAGCCTCCCCGCAAGATCTGCCCCTGATTGTTGACCGCCTCGCGGGTTTCGAGATTGCGGATTCCAAAAAGCGCCGCGCGGCGCGCGACGGAAGGATCCCCAATACGGCCATCAGACGGCGTGCGGTCGCTCCCCTCCTTTAGCGCGTGAAGAGATTTCAGCTCCGACCCTGCCTCCGCGGCCCATCGATCTTGCAGATCATCACCAATTCGCCGTTGAAGCCAGCGGACAAACCGATTGTAGCAGGTGGTCGATGGGCCGTAGCGTTCCGGGATTTCCGCCCAGGGCGCACCTGAGCGGAAGCGCCAGAGAATAACGTTCAGGACACGACGATCGTCAACCGGAGGCACGCCGCGAGGCTTGTTGGGTAGTAATGGCTCGATGATCAGCCATTCCTTATCTGTAAGTCGTATCGCCGGCGCGTCATGCATCCTCCGTTTCCGAAGGGTAATCTCCCGTGCCAGGCTTGCGCCGGCGTGACTTGATGAGCTTGAAGCCGCGGTGCTCCGCCATCTCGCGCAGTTTCTGATCGATGGTCTCGTCGGGCATATCCTCATAACCCGCAATCGGGGCAGCGGTTCAGACGGCTTGGCCGTGCGCTACAGGCTCTGCACGACTCGCTTGGGCGCACAACGGATTCGCTTCGCCGCTTGCACTGGAACGGCGGAGTCCGCCGCACGCTGAGACGGCATGCGTGCCTGCCGTATCAAGGCCTCCTCGATGATCGACCGTGTCGCTTTTGACGATGATGCGCGCGTCCTGAGCGTCTCGTTCAAGCAGACGGGCAAATATCTCTATTATGAGGTGCCCGCGACCATCTTCGAGGCGCTCTGCAAAGCCAATTCCGCGGGCGCCTTCTTCAACGAACAGATCAAGGGACGTTTCCAGTGCCGCCGCGATCCGGAACGGCGACGCTTCGGCCCAAATGCCTGACGATTTTCACGCTTCGCCCAACACCCGATAAACCGACATCAGGTGGCGGCCGGCTATTGCCCGCGCACGGGGCGAGCGTATCGTTTCCTCGTTGGTTTCATGCAGCATGGTCAGCATGTCGAGCACGTCCTGGCGCGGGGTACCCACCTCCATAAGATGGGTGCCCATCAGCGCGAGCAGATTGCTCCACAAGGTGATGGCGCCCTCCGCAAAGGCAGCATCATCGTCGTTGTTGCTAGAGGCGCGAACGATATCGGCCACGCCTCAAGCCCGTTTTTTTGCCGGCGTCTTGGCAGCGGCTTTCGCCGCAGGCGCCTTTTCCGACTTTGCCGTCGCTTTAGCTGCCGGCTTTTTTGCCGGTGCCTTCGCGCCGCCCGCCGGCCCGATCGATTTCTTGAGTGCCGCCATCAGGTCAACGACATTGCTGCCGCGCGGATCGGAGCCCGCATCGCTGTCGTCATCGATATTAAGCGTCTTGCCCTTCTTCTTGCGCTCGATGAGGTCCTTCAGCGCGTCGACATAGCGATCGTGAAACTCGCTCGCATCGAACTTGCCGGTCTTCTTATCGATCAGCGTGGTGGCCAGATCGAGAAGTTCCTCGTCGGGATCGGCGTCGCCGATCTCGCGAAAATAGCTCGCCGCCTTGTTGACCTCGTCGGCATAGCGCAGCGTTTCCATGACCAGACCGCGCCCGCACGCCTTGATGCTGACGACATATTCGCGGCCGCGCATGGCAAGCTGCCCGAGACCGATCTTGTGACTGCGGCGCAGTGCCTCACGCAGGACGATGAAGGCTTCTTCGGCGAGGTCGTCGGCAGGCACGACATAATAGGGCTTTTCGAAATAGATGGCGTCGATCTCGTGACTATCGACGAACTGGGTCAGTTCGAGCGTCTTCTTGCTCTCGAGCTTCACGCCCTCGATCTCCTTCTCGTCGAGCAGGACATATTCACCCTTGGCATATTCGAAGCCCTTGACGATGTCTTCGACATCGACAGGGCCGATACCAGGCACGACCTTTTCATATTTGATGCGCTTGCCCGAGGGCTCGTGGATCTGGTTGAAGGCGATCGTCGCGCCGCTCTTCGTCGCTGAGTAGATTTCGACCGGGATCGAAACAAGCGCCAGCCGGATCTGGCCTCGCCAATAAGGTCGTGCTGCCATGATCGTCTCCTATGCCAATGCCTGCCTCAACCGTTGCGCGGTTGAAGCCGCGTCGCTCCCGAAGCTGGTTGGCCCATTGGCTCATGGGATCATTCTTATTGGGTGCCGTTCTCACGACGGCACGCGCGCCGTGAACCAATAGGCTGCGCAAATGCTGGCTTCCTCGTTTGGAGATGCCCATAAGCACTGCCTTGTCACCGCTCGAAAACTGGCGCGGTACTAAACCGCATTGCCCTTGCGATCAACGCCATGAAGCTGGAAGACATTCTTCGCCAGGTCGATACCGAGGACATCGATGGTCATCGCTTCTCTCCTTCACGTTCGATTACACAACAGTGCTCCGGGGTGGGAGAGCCGTCCATCCCATTAGCTGACGGAAGGACTATGGTGGCCTGAAGACCGATCAGGCGCGCCGGATGAAGGACCTGGAGAAGGAGAATCTTCGGCTTCGCCGGGCGATCTCGGACCTGACGCTCGACAAGCTTATCCTTCAGGAGGCCGCTCGGGAAAACTTATGAGCCCGGCGCGGCGGCGACGCTGTATCGACCAATTGCGGCGCGAGCTGCCGGTGTCCGAGCGAAGGATATGCTGGGTGCTCGGGCAACGTCGGTCGACGCATCGTAAGGTACCGCGCGGGGCGGACGACGAGCAGCAACTCACCGAGGACATCATTGCGCTTGCGAAGCAATATGGTCGCTACGGCTATCACCGGGTGACGGCGCTGCTTCGCCATGCAGGGTGGCTGGTCAACCTCAAACGGGTTGAGCGTATCTGGAGTAAGGAAGGCCTGAAGGTGCCACAAAAGCAACCTAAGCGGGGTCGGCTATGGCTCAGTCCCCTCCTCTGCGACTGCCGCTGCCCAACGCGTTGGGTTGAGCTGCGGCGTACCAATCCACTGACTATTCGCTGCGAGCGACTGGGCCTTGGAACGGGGATAGCGGCCGAGGGTTGCCGCCACAACGTCGCCTCCAGCGGCGCGCTGTCCCAGATCCCGGCACCAATGAAATGATGCAGCCGGTCATAGCTGAGCGCGTCTGCGCGGGCCGCCATGGGCTGGATGCTCTTGCGATCGCCGGGGCCAATCAAGCCGGCGAGGTAGGCCGGGCACATCCGACGCCGCGTCTTGTTACCCAACTTCTGCAGATACGGCTCAAGCCAATGCTCGAGATCCCGCTGCCAATCCTCTTCCATCGCCAGCCTCCGTCAAAGCTGGCTTCCTATGAATCACGCATTTCCCTTGCAGGGAATCCCAAAAATCACACTTCTGCCAAAGTAGTGCTAGTACTTGGATCCGGAACGACTGAACGCATCACCGCTGACTGAAACCTCGCTTTCCCGGAGTAAGCAATGGTCGGATCATAAATATATGATCTGCCTTGCACCAGAATCCTGTTGCCCAGCTCAAATGGGGCGCCATGCCGAGCATGAGGGCGCGATACAGCGTCACGCCAGCCGCTTCGCAACTGTAGCGTGCGTCGACCATCGGGGAATCCGGAGCGCTATATATAGCCGCCATGAACAGGGTTCAGTGTCGTTAAAACCTCTATTTCACACGATACCGGTGGCATAGTAGATCGCGATCATCACGAATACGGTCGCCGTTTTGATGCCGGTCAGCGCAAGGATGTCACGATAGGCCTGTCGGTGGGTCAGGCCGGTGACGGCAAGCAACGTAATGATCGCGCCGTTGTGGGGCAGCGTGTCCATGCCGCCGCTCGCCATGGAGGCGATGCGGTGCAGCACCTCGCGCGGGATGCCGGTCGCATCACCTGCCCGCGCGAAATCCTGGCCCAGCGCCGCGAGGGCGATGCTCATGCCACCCGATGCCGAGCCGGTAATTCCCGCCAGTGACGTGATCGTCACGGCCTCATTTAGCAACGGATCGGAGATGCGGCTCAATGCCTCGCGCACGGCGATGAAGGCCGGTAAGGAAGCGATGACTGCGCCAAAGCCATATTCCGACGCGGTATTCATCGCCGCGAGCAGCGCCCCGCCGACCGCCGTGCGAACGCCCTCGTTGAAACGGGCCGCGACGTTGCGATAGCCGCCGATCACCGTCGTCAGGGTGCCAAGCAGGAGAGCGCCCTGCACTGCCCATAAGGCGCCCTGCTTCTTCACGTCGATCATAATTGGATGGGCGAGGCCGGGCAGGGTCACGCTCTGGCTGTCACCCAGCAGGCGCGGCAGCAGCATGGTCAACGCCAGGTTCGCCAGCGCCACGACCAGCAGCGGCAGGACCGCCAGCGCAAGAGGGGGCAGGCGGCCGCCGGCCGGCGGTTCGGGTTCGTTCACGAGCATGTCGCCATAGCCTTCGCCCAAACGCCCAGCCTGCTTCCGCCGCGTTTCGAGATAAGCCATGCCCGCGCCGAAAATGAGCAATGAGGCGATGAGGCCCAGCCCCGGCGCGGCCCATGTCGTCGTGCCGAAGAAGCTAGTAGGAATGATGTTCTGGATCTGGGGCGTGCCGGGCAGCGCATCCATGGTGAAGGTAAATGCACCAAGCCCGATCGTCGCCGGCAGGAGCCGCTTGGGGATGCCAGACTCGCGAAACAGGGCGGCACCGAATGGATAGACCGCAAAAACCACGACATAAACGGACACCCCACCATAGGTGAGAAGCGCCGCGACCGTCACGATCGCGATCATGCTGCGGTGCGGCCCTGCCGCCCGGATGACCGCAGCGACGATGGCACTGGAAAAGCCGGAAATCTCGATCAGCTTGCCAAACAGCGCGCCCATCAGGAAAACGGGGAAATAGAGGCCGAGGAAGTCCGCGACCTTCGCCATGAACAGGCCGGAGAAGGTAGCCGGAACCGCGCCAAGATCGTAGAGCGCGACCGCCAGCATGGCGAGTATGGGCGCGGCCACAATGACGCTGAACCCGCGATAGGCGACGAGCATCAGAAGCAGGAGCGGCAGCGCCGCGAGCAACAAGCTCATCGCCGCTGCCGCACGTGACGCGCCGCAAGCGACGCGATGTCGTTGACGCCTGCCAGCACCATCGTCCGATGAAATTCTTGCTCCAGGATCGTCAGCGCGCGGCGCACCCCTGCTTCGCCCCCGGCGGCAAGGCCCCAGAGATAGGGCCGGCCGATCGAACAGGCGGTCGCGCCCAGCGCCAGCGCCTTGACGACGTCCGATCCGCGTCGGATGCCGCCGTCGCAAATGAGGTCGACGCCATCGCCGATCGCTTCGCGCGCCGCCGCGATCTGGTCGACCGGCGCGGGCGCGCCATCGAGCTGGCGTCCGCCATGGTTGGAAAGGATGACCCCGGTCGCACCAGCGGCAATCGCCCGCCGGGAATCTTCGGGCGTCATCACGCCCTTGATCGCCAGCGGACCATCCCATTCCCGCGCGAGCCATTCGACGTCGCGCCAGTGGACTGATGGATCGAACTGGCCATCAATATAATTGAAAAGGCTCATCCCTCCTCCAGCGAGCGCATCGACGCGGTGGCTGACATTGGCGAGGTCGAATTTCGAGCCGGTCAGCGCCGGAAGAGACCATAGGGGATGGAGCGCGAAGCTGAGCATCGAACGCCACGTCAGTCTCGGGGGAATCGAAAGGCCGTTTAGACGATCGCGCTGGCGATTGCCCGCGACCGGGGTATCGACGGTCAGTGTCAGGCCATCGAAGCCCGCATCCCGGCAGCGGGCGACGAACTCCGCGGTCAGGCCGCGATCCTTGAAGATATATATCTGGAATATCTTCGGTGCACCCGACGCATCCGCCAGTGCCTCCAGCCGCGTCGTACCCATTGTCGACAGGCTGTAGAGCAGACCGCTCGCGGCCGCGGCCCGCGCCACGGCAACTTCCGCCTGACCATGAAACATGCGCGTTAGGCCGGTCGGCGACAGCATCAATGGCCAGCGGCTGCTTTTACCGAATAAGGTAGTTTCCGTGCGGATTGCCGACACATCGGTAAGCACGTCCGGCACGATCTCATAGTCCGCAAAGCGCGTCTCGTTCCGGCGCAGCGTCACCTCGTCATCCGCCCCGCCGTCGATATAGTCGAAGATCGGACGCGGCAGCCTGCGCCGCGCGCGATCGCGCAGCGCCGCTATATTATGCGCCCTATCGAGCCGAAACGTCATCGAAGCACCCCGTTGCGACAAGCAGCGCTAAGACACGCGCCGAATATGCTTTACCAATGTTTTTGAACTCAGCGGCCCTACCGATAGCCGGGAGTTGCGATTCCATAAGCTGTCGAACACGCCGCCGCCGGTGAGCCCAGTGCTGACCGGCGACGGAATGGTATTGCGATCGACAAGATATTGCCGGGTGGATCCGCGCGCCCGGCTTAATCAACGATCACCCGGCTTAGAACCGATACGTCGCCTCTGCACCATAGGTGCGCGGCAGGTTCCAGATCGTCTGATCCTGGCCAAGAGACGCAGAATAGGCACCGCTGGCCCTGGTGTTGACGTTGCGGATATTCTTGACGAATGCGCGCAGCGTGAACTGATCGCCATCGGGGGTGAAGGTCAGGAAGGCATTTTGCAGATTATAGGCGCGCTGGGTCAGAGCGGCGGTGTTAAACTCGTCATAACGGATTTTACCGCTCCAGAAGGACTCGCCGCGCAGCAGCAATTTGCCGTTGCCGACCGGCACTTCATATTGGAGGCCGACATTGACGCTCCATGGCGCCGCCCGGTTGAGCCAGTTGCCTTTCAGCTGCTCCAGAGGCGCCCCTGAAGCACAATTGGTTGGGCCAGGACGCTGATTGCAATTGGTATAGTTGGAATATTTGGCGCTCTGAGCCATGGCCGACATGTCGAGGCTCAGCGCATCGGTGATCCGCGCGTCGAGATTACCTTCGACGCCCTTGATGCGGGATTCGGCGGCGTTCTGGACGGAAAAGCCACCGACCGACGGCAGGGTCCTTTGCACCTGCAGATTGCCGTAATCATACCAATAGCCCGCGAGATTCAGGCGGATCCGGTTGTCCGCGAAGGTTGTCTTGATCCCGGCTTCGCCGCCCTCGATGCTTTCGGGATCATAGGCGTTGTCGCAAGCGCCCGAAGCAAAGCCGCCAGCTTTGTACCCCTTCTGGTAGGTCGCATAGGCCATGATCTTGTCGGTGATGTCGAACTGCAAGCCCGCGCGCGGTGTCCAGGCGGTGTCTTTTCGGTTCCTGCGAAGGTTATTACAAGTCGGCAGGATGGTCCAGTAGACGCTCTTTTTATCGATATTATAGCGCAGGCCTGCAATGACCCGCAGCTTGTCGGTGACACTGAAAATATTATCGGTGAAGAAGGCTACCGACTTGGCCTTCTGCTGCATGTCGGCCCGATAGATTCTGATGATGGACCCGTCCGGCGTGAAGGCGCCACTCACTACGTCGGTGCGCTGTGTGACCTTGTCGTTGAAATAGAAAATGCCGAACACCGACTTTAACCGGCCGTCTATGCTTGAGACGTTCAGATTGAGCTCTTGACTGTAGGTTCGCGACCTATTGCTGCTCAGAGCCTCCTGCAGGGCGGCCGAACTGAAATCGCCTTCGGCATCCATAAAGTTTTTATACTTCTGGTAAGCTGAAATCGACTTGAGCTGGATATCATCGCTCAGGTCCCAGGTAACGGTCGCGCTCGTTGCATATTGCTTGGTATCCATTCTTGCGTCCACATCACTCAAGACCGTGCGCGGCCGGAATGATTGACGGCCAGCGACAAGCGGTCCGAAAAAAGCGCCGGTTGCCGGGTCCAGGGCTGTATCTATGAAAGAGCCGCGGGTGTGGGCGAACGATCCTTCCAGGTCAATGGTCAGATCGTCGCTCGGTTCGAAGGAGAGGACACCCCTGACCCCCGCGACCTTGCTCTCGCCAAAGCTGGATTTGGGCGCGCCCGGCAGCAGATTTTTGACGAAACCCTTGTCGCGATTGTCCCACAGACCCGCGACGCGGAAGCCGACCTTGTCGCTGATCGGGCCGGAGATGAAGCCCTGGAGCGTATAACTGTCGAAATTGCCGACGCGGCCGGTGACTTCCGCTTCCATTTCCTTCGTTGGACGGCGCAGGATATAATTGATCACGCCCCCGGTGGCGTTGCGGCCGTAGAGCGTGCCCTGGGGACCCGAAAGCACCTCGATCCGCTCGAGATCCATGAGCGCGAGATTGAGGCTGCGGGCGCGGGACTGGTAGACGCCGTTCACATGCACGGCGATCGACGCATCCTCGAAACCGCTGGTCAGGTTGGTGCTGATGCCGCGCAGCGTGATCAGATTGCTCCCGAAGGTTGTGCCGACCTGGAGCGAGGGCACCTGCGTGGTCAGATCAGCCAATCCGCGGATCTGCCGGGTTTCCAGCGTTTCCTGCGAGAAGGCAGCAACCGTCGCCGGGATATCCTGGACGCTTTGCGCCCGCTTTTGGGCAGTGACCACGATGTCCTCCAGCCCCGAGCTGCTGGTCGTTTCCGCTGCCGCCGCCGACTGGGCGATGGCAGCCCGCGCGCCGATTCCAAGCGACAAAACCGAACATGCCGCAAGTAGCGACGAAGCGGCAAAAGATGATTTCAACATAAGCCTCCCCTTTTTCTCTGAATATATCAATAGGATAAATGACAATTCTGATGGATTATTGTTCTTAGTTTAACAGTTTTTGTGACATTACCCGTCACCGGCACTCAAAGCTGGCGGCCTGGTTTATATCGCCGCCGACATGGGTGACCTTCGTCGGATAGATGCACATCGGCAGGCTTTTGCCGACGGGCGCATCGCCAAGCGACTTGAGCACGACATCCGCGGGTCCGACGCCCTTTTCCACCCAGTTCGTCAGCAGCGTGTACAGTTCGCCCTGATGCGGCCTGATGAGCGGCGGGTTGGCATCGGGATTGGTCGTGCCGTTCCGCGATCCGTGCGCCATGCCGGGGATCAGATAGAAGCGATAGAAGCTGCCGACCCCTTGCGGGCCGCCCATCCTCGCGAGCACGCGCTGGTGATAATCTACAGACCCGAGATAGGGCACCATTTCATCGTTGATGGCCTGGACGTGGATCAGCTTGCCGCCCCGCGCCTTGAACGCCGTCAAGTCCGGGTCATCGGTGTTGAGGTCACCGATTTGCGGGCTCAGCGCTACGCCGGCATCGAATGCCTGCGCCAGTTCCGCATAGCTGAGCGCCTTCCAACCATCGGCGCCATTCGCTTCCGCATTGTGGAAGGATGGCTGAGCAAGCTTCGGATCCTGCATCGCTAGCGCTACCATGTCGCTGCCGATCGCGAATGGCGCTCCCCCTGCCAGGACCAGCAGGTTCGTGCCGCGCGGCAGCCCATAATATTTGCGCTTGCCAGTAAGCGGGCCCACCCCATTGTCGGTCGCCGGATCGGGCACGCTGCCATCGACGGTCATACCATACCAGATCTTGTTGATCGCCAGCGCCTGCTTGCGCGTCACACAAGCGGCGGTCGTGTTGCCGCCCCCGTCGGCCGCGCACAGCACCGCTTTGTCCTTGGTCGGATCATAATGGCAGGCGGCATTGTCGAGAATGAAGCCCATATGCTTGCCGCCGACTAGGTCGCAGGCGCCGATCGCGGCATTGGAGACCATGTTGAGTTGGTCAGCCGACATATATTTGCCGCCAAGATCGCGCTGAATCACGATTTGCGGATAGACGTCCGCAATCGCCAGCTTCGTCATGTTGACCGCTGGAACCAAAGAAATGATCCCGTCGAAATCCTGCGGGTAACGCTGCGCCTGCTTAAGCGCCTGGCGGCCGCCACTCGAAAGGCCGTCCCAATAGGTATATCTGGGCGCGGTCCCATAATAGGCCTTGGCCAAAGCCTTGGCCATGACGACCTGCTGGTGGATGGCGCGCGACGCATAGTCGTTCAGAAGCGTCTTGTTGATCGTGCCGTCCGGATTCATGGCGAAGGCGCCGCTTCCGACTCCGCCGCTATGCCCTGTGTCGGTGGTCGCGGTCACGGCGCCTTCCTGACCGGCCACATAAGGTGCGGAGCTGAGGTCATTGGACAGGGTGTAGGAGGAAATCTTCGTCGGATCCGCTTCCTCGGTGCCGCCCCAGCCGGCGCCGCCGATCGCATGGACGCGTCCGTTCCAGCCGCTCTTGGCCGGCAGCCATACTTCGATGCCGATGCCGGCAGAGGTGGAAGGAGCGCCAGCAGGCCCCGGATTGCCCGGACCGACGAGCAACTTCACCATGCAAAGATCGGCCGTCGCCATCGTGGGCGGTGCCGACGGATCGAACCGTTGATCCACTGGCATGTTGGGGAAGGGGTCGCCCTTCCTGAACGCCTTGACCAACAACACCTTCGTTTGTGCATTCGGCTTGAACTTCGCAACGATCGAGCCGTCGCAGCTAGGGAGAGGCACCGCTGAGCGCGCGGCAGCGGACGCAGACATAGCTGCCGAAGCGCTCGCCAGCGCCCCAAACGCGCCGAGCCATATAGCTCCTCTCATCGCTTCCCTCTCCTAAATATCCATCCCGCGCTTAGCCGCCGTGAAATCACGAGAAGCGCTCGCTACTGAGATTTCCGATCTACGATGATCCTTTCACCTTCAAGTAGTCAGTCCACATTGTGGACAAAATATGAATGCTGAGATAAGTGTGGAAGCGGAGATATCGGTGCGATTGCCCGCTACTGTTTTGGAGTTGCGCATGACGGCTATTCCTACGCGACAGGGTGTGCAGGCGATCGAACGGGCGATCTCGCTAATCGCCCTTATTGGTCGCGACAATCGCACGGGGATGCGCGCGAACGATCTGGCTCAGGCTTCTGGCCTGTCAACGCCGACTGTCCATCGCATCCTGAAGGCGCTGGAGGGTGCCGGCTATGTCGAACGCAATGCCGTCTCCGCGCGCTATTCACTAGGATCAACGATTACCGCGCTTGGCGCGAGGGCGTCGATGCGCCACGATCTCGTGTCGGTGGCCGGCCCTTCGCTTGCACGGATTGTGGAGGTTTCGGAGGACACCGCTCTGCTAACGCAACGACAAGCCTGGCATAGCGTGTGCGTCGCGCGGGTTGACGGAACCTATCCTGTCCGCTCGTTTCTGACCCACGTCGGGGATCGGCCGCCGCTCGGTATTCATTCGGCGGGGATCGCTATCCTAGCCACGCTGAGCGATGACGAGATTACGCAGGCGCTCGACCATAATGCAGCGGAGATCGTGGAACGATTCTCCGCTTATGTGCCGGATCTCATCCGTGAGCATGTACAGGCAGCACGAGAAGCGGGGTACGCTTTCAACGCCACCAACAAGGTCAGTCATGGTATCGCCGTCACGATCCTGGGTGCCGGGGGCAGATGTGTCGGCGCATTGTCGATCGGCGCGATACCCGACCGGATGCAGCCCGACCGCATACCCTTCCTTGCAAAACTATTACACGAAGAGAAGCGGCAGATCGAGGCACGGTTGGCAAACCCACCGGCGGAGCTTTTGCTACGTAGGAAAATGTAATGTGGAGCGCCGCGCCCGCCTCCTGATCTCGCGGTTCGACGGAACGCTCGGGATATCCTGCCATGCTCTACTGGGCTTGTTCGGGTGTGAGATAGCCGCGCGCCCAATGCAATGCGGTGCGCCTACATTTTTGGCTGTTGACGTGCCTCCGGCAAACGCGGCGCGGTTCAATCGTCATTTAATGCTAGAAAGCTCTGCACAGCGGCCATACATTCTTCGAAGCGTTCGAAGTAAATTTCATGGCCGCTACCATCAATGATTTCCATGCGAGAGTTCGAAAGGAGCTTGTGCATACGCTTCTGCTCATCCAGCGGCGCGGTCTGGCTGTTGGCTGGCGCGAGGATAAGCGTAGGCACCTTGAAATCTGGAAGCAGCGGCGAAAGGTCGACATCCGGGAACAGCCTGGTGAGAGCTGCCAGGCTTTCCGGCCGGTTCTTCTCCCACTCCTGCCGCATCCACCGCTCATGAGCCGCACTGATGGGCACCACGCCGCGGCCCTTGATGAGCATGTCAAGGACTCGCTCCATGGGCGTGCTGAGAACAACCTCAGCGAGGTCTGTGTACCCATAACTTTCAGAATTGCGGGTTGGATCAGTCAGCGGCGCCGACATTACCGTCAATGACCGAAGCCGTTCCGGGTGACTCGCCGCCAGAGCGACGCCGAGGACGCCCCCGGCCGATTCACCGATATAATGAACCTTGTCCAAATTCAGCGCGTCGAAAAATCCGACCATGTCGGACACAAGCTCTTCGACAGTCCACGGCTTGCCTACGGGCGGATCCTCGGAAAGGCCATGGCCGCGCATGTCGCGGCGGATGACGCGGTACTTGTTCGCAAGGCGCGGGACCCAATGATAGAAAAATTCCGTACTACGGCCCCAGCCATGCTGAATGAAGACGGTTTCCGGCCCATTCCAGGGATCGGTGAAATCATCGTCCTCATAATGAAAGCGCAGTCCGTTCACGTCCGTATAGGGCATTATGAATTATTCCCGGCAATAAGAGAAATGCCATCCAAGTCGCCACAACGACAGGGATGGCACGTCATTTGCTGATTAGAATTTATAGCTCGCTTCCAGTCCGTATGTACGGGGGGGATTCCACACCACGGTATATTGTGCGGTCAGTCCACCATAATAAGCGCTCGCCTTGTAATCCACATTGCGGATATTCTTGATGAAGGCACGCAGGCTATATTTATCGCTTTCCGGCGTGAAGGTTACGTACGCGTTCTGAAGATTATAAGCACGCTGATCCAGGATCGGTGTGTTAAACTCATTATAATGGACCTTACCGCTCCAGTAGGATTCGCCACGGAACATGAGCTTGCCCGTGCCAAGATCCGCAGTATATTCGAGGCCCACACTCACACTATAGGGTGCGGCACGATTGAGCCAGTTTCCGCGCAATTGGTCGAGCCGGACCGCTGGCGCACGAGGGTCTGTCCCCGTGCATGCGAGTCCCACTGGCAAGATGTTGCTCTGGTCGCAATTTTCAAAGTCGGTATATTTGGCGCTCTGCACCATCGCCGCCATATCGAGCTTCAACTGAGGCATGATCACAGCGTCGAGATTGGCTTCGATGCCCTTGATACGTGAACTCGCGGCGTTGACGACGGCGAAGCCACCGACCGTACCGAGCGTCTTTTGCACCTGAAGATTGCTGTAATCATACCAGTAGCCAGCGACGTTCAGGCGAATGCGATTGTCCGCGAATTCGGCCTTAATCCCGGCTTCGCCGCCCTTTATGCTCTCAGGCTCATATTGATTGGCGCATGTACCCCCTGCGACGCCACCAGCCTTGAAACCCTTTTGATAGGTCGCATAGGCCATGATCTTGTCGGTGACATCGAACTGAATGCCCGCCTTGGGCGTCCACGCGGTGAACTTCTGATCCGATATACCGGTGATAGCGGGATTGGTAGGACTGGGACACGAACCACGGATCGTCTGGACGGCATCCTTCTTATCGATATTATAGCGCACGCCACCGATGATCCGCAGGCTATCCGTCACGCTGAACGTCTGGTCCGTGAAGAACGCAATAGATTTGGATTTCAGCCGGTTGGTTGCGGTAAAGGTCAGGGTCGGTGTCTGGGTGAGACTGAACAGGGCGCTCACCACCTGCGTTGTCTGATGAACCTCATCGTTGAAGTAATAAATCCCGAATATCGATTTCAATCTACCGTCGAAACTGTCGGCATTGAGATTGAACTCCTGGGTGTAGGTATCGGAGCTATTGTGGTTGGTCAGGCTCTGCGCCACGAAACTGCTGCTATCATAGTCGATCGCCATGTAGTTCTTATATTTTTGATATGCCGATATCGACTTGAACTGGACATTGTCGCTGATATCCCAGGTCAGCGTTCCAGTCGCAGAATAGTCCCTGGTATTATTTTCCGTTGGATAATCGGCGTAGACTTCCTGAGGCCGGAAAGTCTGCTGCCCCAACAGTACGACATATGCCGGCCGGAGCGAGGGCGCCAATACGCCGGGCTGATAGGAACCGCGAGTGTTGCCAAACGCACCATCCAGTTCGAACCGCACCGTGTCGCTGGGCTTGAATTCCAATACACCGCGAACGCCCGTGAATTTATTTTCGCCATATCGCCTCTTGGCCGCGTTAGGCAGCAGGTTCTTCACGAAACCCTTGTCGCGATTTTCAAGCATACCCGAAATGCGAAAGCCGACCGTGTCGCTGATCGGGCCGGAAATATGGCCCTGAAGCGCGTAACTGTCATAATTGCCGACGCGACCCCTCACCTCGGCTTCCATCTGTTCGGTGGGGCCACGAAGGATATAGTTGATCACGCCCCCGGTCGCATTGCGGCCGTACAACGTGCCCTGAGGACCCGACAGCACTTCGATCCGCTCCAGATCCATGAGGGCGAGGTTGAGGCTGCGCGCGCGCGCCTGGTACACGCCGTTGACATGGACGGCCACGGACGGATCCTCGAACCCGCTGGTCAGGTTCGTGCTGACGCCGCGCAGCGTGACCGTGTTACTGCCGAACGTATAACCGACCTGCAACGAAGGCACGCGCGTCATCAGATCGCCTATTCCGCGGATCTGACGGTTTTCCAGTGTTTCCTGCGAAAACGCCGCGATGGTCGCGGGCACGTCCTGGATGCTCTCCGCGCGCTTCTGGGCGGTGACGATGATATCCGCGACCCCCATGGGCGCTTCAGTCGCCGGCGACTGAGCGAAAGCCGCGCCCGCATGAACACCAGCGGCCATGGCGACGCTCATCGCAACGAGTGATGACGACTTCAAAACCCTTACCTTTGTCATGACTTCCTCCCTCAAAATTATATTATATATTATCCGGCCTATTTACCGCCGGCTTTGTGCTCTCATATGATATTATACTTAACGTCTACGGTTGGCACTAACGCTCTCCGGAAGAAGACTATCCGGACATATATTTCATGGTCGTTCTCTTTATGATGCTTAGGCCGACCACTTGGGCCACCGCTTTCAATATTACATTCACTGTGACGACCGCCCAGCCTGGCTATCTTCGAAACGCCGGCCCATTGCGACATCTAGTGCAGAAGCACCCTGAACCTTCAGCAAAGTTCGGGGCAATGGTAATTGCCAATATCCTTCGCGCCACAAGAAACAGTGTTTCAGCCTGCGTTAGGATCAATAATCTCCACGATGCGATGTCAATTGCAGATTTTTTCTATGTAGAGCAGAGATTTAGCCATCTATTCAGGCAAGAACACTGTCTGCCAGTTTCGTGTCCATCAGTTCGCGCATCGACAGGATCTTATCGCCTCTGAACCGACAGACTGCGGCATAGTCCCCGTCGAACCGCTTACCATTTGTAAGTTCGCATTCGCCCGAGAAAATCGCGATTACGATGTCGCCTTCCTCAACCATTTCGTTGAAGGTGAACTTGCCCGGTGCAACCAATGCCGCGGAAAATAATTCCAGCTGACTGAGTATTTGATCGAGCGTCCTAATCCCAGCGTCTGCCAGCACTGTCGTGCCCAGAAACTCATGGGTATAATCTTCCGTCACGAGCTTGCTCAAAGCAATTCCATCGCCCCTGCCTACCGCATCACAATAGTCCCGCACTGCTTTCTTTCTCGGGCTGTCCAATTTTTCACTCCTGACTATGAATATCGATTGTCTACAACTTTGCCCGTTACAATTTCATATTCCCATGCTTGCAGCGAGGATCAGCGCAGCGATGAGATCGACAATGATTACCGGCAATTCCCGGGCTCGCCATCGTGCAGAGGCGGGAGTCGAAGCACCGCGACCCCTTCGCATACCCCCTTGTAAAGCCCGAGTAATACTATATGTCAAGCGCACTCTATAAAAGTGCGCTGGAGATTTGATCGTTGGGTAAGCAAAGCGTCAATACCGAGCTATCCTTCGCGCTCTACGGCGCGGCCAACCGGATGGCGCGCATGCACAAGCCGTTTCTCGAGCCAATGGGCCTCACTTTCCCGCAATATCTGGTGATGCTGGAATTGTTGAGCGGCCCCCCTCTGTCGGTGGGAGCGCTCGGCGCGCGTCTGGGCATGGATGGCGGCACGATCGGGCCCTTGCTCAAGCGCCTCGTGAGCGCGGGACTGGTTATACGGTCACGTGATCCGGCAGACGAGCGTCGCGTCCTCGTGGATTTGACACCGCAAGGCCGCGCACTGGAGGTGGAAATGCGTAGCATCACCGGTAAATTAAAAGCGGCTTGTCAGCTCAACGAGAAGGGTCTCGAGGATTTTCGTCGCACGCTGGAAAGCTTTGCAATTCCGGCGGCCTGAGCAAGCATGGTCTCGTTTGTCTAGTTGCGACGAAGCTCGCATAGGACTCGTATAGGAAGGGAACACTGGAATGGCGCAAAATCTCGCAGGGCGCTCCATATTGATCACGGGCGGCGCAAGCGGCATCGGTCGCGCCGTTGCATTACGCAGCGCAGAGGCCGGCGCAGCCATCACCGTGACGGATGTGAACGTCGAGGCAGGCACGCGGGTCGCCGATGAGATCGTCCGCAACGGCGGGCAGGCGCAGTTCGTCCGGCTGGATGTGTCCGATGAAGCGCAGCATCATGCAGCCGTGGCAGCAGCGGTGAAGGCGTTCGGCAAGCTCGATGGGTCCTGCAATGCCGCCGGGAAGCCGTTCCAAGGCAAGCCGATGCATGAGATAGACCCGGATTTCTGGGAAAGCGTCTATGCGCTTAACCTGCGCAGCGTTTTCTTCGCTACGCGTGCGCAGGTGCCGGCGATGCTGGAGGCGGGCAAGGGATCGATCGTGAACATCGCGTCGACGGCCGGCATAGCTGCCTTCCCGGGTGGCGCGGATTATTGCACCGCCAAGGGCGGCGTGTTGTCGGCAACACGGGCGGCGGCTCTTGATTATGCCAAGCTCGGTATCCGCGTGAATTCAGTGCTTCCCGGCGCCACCCGGACACCCATGATGCAAGGCCAGATGGATGCATTCAACGGACTTGAGGACATGATGATGGCCGCGAATCCCATGGGGCGCCTCGCTGAGCCGGATGAGATAGCCTATGCCATTCGCTGGCTGCTGTCTGACGAGGCCAGTTTCGTGACCGGCACGATGATGATCGTCGATGGCGGCCTGACAGCCGCCTGATGACTGACACGGACAATATAATTTCATAGGAGGTCGTGAAGCAGGTTCAAGATAACAGGTACCTGCATATCAAGATCCCGGCGATCGTTCCGGCATATGTGACAAAAAAAATAAGGGCGTTCGACATCGGACGATTTCGAACGATCGCTATAAGGACGGGTTTGCAAAAAAGTTGGTCATCGACGCTCTCGCGAGCGTACGCTGTCACAAAATCGGCCATAGGTAAGAGGGGATGTTTAATGCAGACGCGATATACCGTTGTTAAGGCATTGTTGCTTGCAGGCAGCGCTGTGAGCGGGTTTTCCGCTCACGCCCAGTCTGCTGGCGCGCAGGATGCCGCTGCTTCTTCGGCCAGCGCCGATCAAGGCGAGACGTCCGGGCTGGGTGACATCATCGTAACGGCGCAGCGCCGCTCCGAACGACTGCAGGACGTCCCGGTCGCCATCACGGCGGTTACGCCTGAATCGGCGCAGCAGCTGGGCCTGCGGAACCTTCGCGACATCAAGCTGGTCGTGCCAGGCACGGACTTCGCCGAAGGCACGGGTTTCGCGCAGCTCTATATCCGCGGCATCGGCCAGAATTTCGCAACGCCAGGCGTCGAAGCGCCGGTCTCGGTCTATCTTGACGGGGCCTATCTGCAGCGGACGGCAGGATATAACTCGCTCCTCGACATTGTCGATCCGGGCACGATCGAAGTGCTGCGCGGGCCGCAGGGAACGCTCTATGGCCGAAATGCCACGGGCGGCGTTATCCGGCTTAACGCAGCCCTGCCGACTTCGAAATTCGAAGGTCGCGTGCTGGCCGAATATGGCCGGTTCGACCATAAGCAAATCGACGGCATGTTGAACTTGCCGGTCAGCGAGACGCTGAGCGTCCGATTCGCCGGCCGATATCTGCAGGAAGACGGCTATATTCGCAATCTGGCCACCGGCAATGACATTGGCGGTGGACGCTCCTACACGATGCGCGGCACGGTGCGGTGGCAGCCCAACGACGGCACGGACATCGTTGCCGGGGTCGAATATCAAAAGAGCCGGTGGCGGCGGGATATCGATCAGCTCGCCTTCGGTGCGCCCTTGTGCCTGGTCTGCCAGACCACGGGCAATGTTCCGGCCGAGGGCTTCTACGAGACCAATCAGACCGAATATGTGCCATTCCGCAACCGTGTTCTGCGTACCTATCTGCGCGCCACGTTCTCGACGGACAATTTCGATATCACCAGCCTCAGCACCTTCCTGTCCGATAAGAGCATACAAAAAGCCGACAATGATTATGTGCCAGCCGACGCCTTCGCATTCGAGGTCCGCGGCGTAGGCGGTAAGACCTATTCGCAGGAATTGCAGGTCGCGTCGCATCTTGATGGCCGCTTTAACTATATTTTCGGCGTGAATTACCTCTACGACAAGGCCTTCTTCGATCTCGGCCTGACCGGTAGCGACTATGCCGGCGTGATTGCTGCCACCGGAGACGGGCCTGGCACCGTCAACAACATTCGCACCGAGTCTGTCTCGGCCTTCGTCGAGGGCAATTACAAACTGACCGATCAAATCAAGGTCACCTTCGGCGGGCGCTATACTTACGACAAGCGGACGATCACCGGCGACAATAATGCCGGTTTCGAATTGTTCGGCTTGCCGGACAAGTTCACCTTCGGCGGCTCCTTCCGGGCGTTTACGCCGCGCTTCGTCCTGGCCTGGGATAATGGTCCGACCAACATTTATTACAGCTTCACGCGGGGCTTCAAGGCGGGCGGTCTCAGCACGCCCGCCACGTCACCTGCCGAGGCGCTGCGGCCTGAAAAGATCTTCAATCATGAAATCGGCATCAAAAACACGCTGATGGGTGGCATGCTGCGCACAGCGCTGTCGGTATTCTACTACAAGAACAAGGACCTGCAGACCCAGATTATCGACGCGACCGCAGGCGGATCGCGTTATGAAAATGCGGGCGGCCTGGAGGGATATGGTGCCGAATTCGAAGCGACCCTGCATCCGACCGAGGGGCTGACCCTCGGTACGGCTATTGGCTATCTGCACACCGAATTTTTTAATTATGACAATGCGTCGCAAGTTTGCGTAAGGCCGTTTAATCCAGCAGCGCCCGGCGCGGTTCTGTTCAACTGCCCTCCAGGGCCGGATACCAATCTGAACGGTGTACGCGGGGTCCATGCACCAAAGTTGCAGGCGTCGTTGACCGCCAGCTATGAATTCCCGATCGGGACATGGAAGGCTAATGTTGCTGGTGCGGCTCAGTATCGCTCCTCGTTCGACTTTGCCGCAAACGGTGGCGGGCAGCTTCACTATGACCGCCAGAGCGGTTACACCATCGCCAACTTCTCTGGCTACATCAGCCCGCCGGGCGACAATATCCGCCTTGGCGCCTATATCGACAACGCGTTTGGTCAGAAATATGCGGTCTACCGCTCCACCAGCCAGCCCTACGGGTTGAGCTATCAGGCCGGCAAACCTGCCACCTATGGCGTCCGCGCTGAATATCGCTTTTGAATGAAGGCCGGGCGGTCATTCCAAAAATCATGGGAGTGACCGCCCCAGTCATTTTTAATCACGCGGATGACACGAGGCGATATCAGGCTGTGGATAGGCGTCGAAGAGGGACCGCAGCCTCTACCCACATACCGCGCTGGGTGATCACGAGATTCGTAAAAATTAAGGGGACGATAGCCACCACCTGGGCCTCCGCGCGCAGAAAATCTAAATAACAAGCAGTATATGACTTTGTCATGGTGCCGCTCCAGCGCCTATCCACACGCAGTGCGTCGACACTGCCTTTCATCGCTTAAAGTGAAAGGAAAAGCGCAGGTGCAATTTCTGTGACCGAAATCCTACAAACAAGAAGACCGCGCCGCCACTAAAGCGACGTGCCCCCAGGTCATGATTTCGAGGCTGTTGCTAGCCTTGGGCGACACTTTTCTCAGACAGAACGATTACGGATGATGAGCAGCCCCACGCAACACCCTGTGGCCTCACAAGCCATCGTGCTTCAGCCGGTTGTAAAATACCAGATCAATCGATCAACATCGCCATGGAGGTTTCATAGGACAGAGGCACGTGAGGATCGACCCCAGCCGGCGCTGCGATGATGTAGGTCCGCATGCTCTGCTTCCATTTGCCATCTCGTGCATTAATCAGGCTGGTTGCACAGGCTGGCGAGCCAGCCAACTACCGATCTGTCGACAAAGGATACCGCAGACATGAATGAGATGGCCGGATGGGTCGCGCCTGTCGCCACGATGATCGCGGCCATGATGACTGCTGCAAACCTTGGCGCGCGGGTTACCGGTTGGGGCTTCATCATATTCACGATTGGGTCGGTTGCTTGGTCCATCGTCGCGATCAGCTCGGGCCAGCAGAACCTGCTCTGGACTAACGCCTTACTTACCCTGGTAAATGCCGTGGGTATCTGGCGCTGGCTTGGACGGCAGGCGCGGTATGAGGACGGCGGCCAGGCTGCGACCGTGCGAAGTGCGACCGCGCCGGTTCCGACATTATATGCGGTCAGCGCGCTCGTCGGCGGCAAGTTGATGGGCCGTGACAATGAGCCGATTGGCACCGTGATCGAGGGTATGATGCGGTGTGGGGATGCCGGGCTGGCATATATTGTCGTTAGCGAGGGCGGCATAGCCGGTGTCGGAGAACGTCTGCACGCGCTTCACCCGGACGAGCTCAAGATTTCCGAGGAAGGTATCAGCAGCAGATTGAGCCTGGAGGAGTTGCAGCGGCGCGATGTACTCGAGCCAGATCATTGGCCGGCGTCCTTCGCTCAGCCATTGCTCGTGCGAGGCGCAGCGCTGTGAGCAACCAGCCACCTGCCCAGGACGAGCCAGAGGTTGCGATCGGTTCACGTGAACAGTTACTCCACCTGCTCGCCGAAGCCTCTGAGATAGAGCACACGCTGATGTGCAGCTATCTTTATGCGGCCTTCAGCCTCAAGCGCGCTGGAGACGTTGGCTTGTCGCAAGCGCAAGGAGCAGCGGTTGAGCGCTGGCGCAAGGCGATTATGGACGTCGCTGTTGAAGAAATGGGGCATTTGCTGACGGTGGCAAACCTGACCGTGGCGGTCGGTGGCCGCCCGCATTTCGCCCGGCCCAACTTTCCAGTGTCACCAGGCTATTTTCCGGCCGGCGTTGTTGTGCGCCTCAGTGGCTTCTCGGAAGAGACGCTCGATCATTTCATCTTCCTGGAACGGCCACGTGGCGTGGAGGGTGAGGATGCGGACAGCTATGAACAGGCAGACTATGCCCGTGACCATGCTCGTCCAGGGCTGATGCCCACAGCGCAGGACTATACGACGATCGGCCATCTTTATGAGGCTATCCGCCAGAATCTCCGTGCGCTGGCTGGTCGGCTTGGGGAAAGCGGCCTGTTTATTGGTCGCAAGCACGCGCAGGTTGGGGCCGGCATCATTGACCTGGACGGCGTTGCCACGATCAGCGACCTTTCAGATGCGCTCGCGGCAATAGATTTTGTTGTCGAGCAGGGGGAGGGATCGCCCTCCGACGAGGCAGAATCCCATTACCGCAGCTTTCTTGCCTTGCGCGAAGAGCTGGACGCGCTTCGTCAGGCCGACGCTCGCTTTGTTCCGGCCTGGCCGGTGGCCGGCAACCCCGTGCTTCGCAAACCCCCTGAACCCGAAGACAAGGTCTATGTTTCGCATCCGCAGGCGGCAAAGCTACTGGACTTCGCATGCGCGACTTACGGACTCTTGCTGCGAGTCCTCGGCCAGGCGTTTGCACGTCCCGGAGATGAAGTTGCGGCTGACCAGAAGAAATTGGTCGGTACCGCATTCGATCTCATGCACGTGCTTGGCGCAGCGGCCAGCCAATTGGCGCGACTACCGGCCATGGAGATGGAGACAGACATGGATACCCATGCTGGCATGAGCTTCACCATGCTGCGCGGCGTGGAACCTCTGCTTACCGGCAGTGCCGAAACGCAGGTTATACGCGAGCAACTGATGATGCTTGCAGAGGCCGGGCTGTCTCCCGAACTGACGGACCCACTAAAAGCACAAGCGGCGGTCTTCGACCTCGCCAGCGCGAGATAATTCGTTGCTGTGCGAATGATGCCCTGCGGGATCACATCGAATGACGCATGGAACGGTGCGCGAGCGTTAGCGCCGACGATCCGGCGTCGCAGCCGCCAACAGGCGCTTCCCCGCCACAGGTCGAGCCCATGAGGCCCGCCAACTGACCAGAATTCAATATGGCTATTTGCTGCGTCTCGGCGGCGTCGCGCTACGCTGCTACGTTATGTCAGGAGATCGATACCGGCCCCGAAACCGATCCTGGCTTATGCCAGCAAATGGCCGCGATTTGCGTAGATAGCGGTCATTAACCCGATATCGCTACAGCGCATGACAAAGGAAACGCCGTGCGAAAAATGAAGCTGGTACATCGGGCGTTTATATCTGGAGTTGCCTTCACATTATTCGCCGCTGGCTTTGCGGTTCGGTTCCTTTCCCTTCCTGCGTGGGTTGATCTGACGATTGCCGGGATTGTCGCTGCGCCAGTGGTATGGGTGGCCCGCAGCGAATTGATCAAACGAAGAGCGGAAAAGCGATTCGACGAAAAATTAGCTTGGCGCATCTTTGTCCGCGATCGCAAGGTTCGTTAATGGTCGTTCCCGGATCGCAGAGCGGGCAGTTTACCCTTCAGCCAGCACCCATCACGTCCTTCAGGCGACCCTTTTCGACGACATAGATTCCCTTTTCAAAATCCAGTGCGCAGGCAAGGTCCTCGCCTTGGAAGCTCCGCGCGACATTTACCCGATCGACGTTGACGACGATCGGATCGCCCTCTGAGTTTCAAACTGCACGTAACCGTTCATCGCAAATCCCAGGAAAAAGTTGGCGGTAGCCGGGCATCCTCGGGATACCCAGGCTTGGCTCATCACCTCTTGTGCTTCTTTCGCTCCTGTGGCGGGCCAAGCGGCATCAGCTGGCCACCCACTCGCTTTCGAAATCTTTTGCCCGCATACCTCTGCCTCGCTGCTCAGCCAGGAAAATGCGGTACCGGCCGCTCGTCACGATTTCGAGACCTATTTCACGCAGATCGCGCCTGACGATCCTGCACGACAGGAGTCACGGGTTGTTCAGGTAAAGTTGCTTCAGGCAAAACCTTGTACCCGGGACGCGCGAGTAGATAGCCCTGGATATAGCGCACACCAAGGGAGCGAAGCGCTTCATATTCCCCAATTGTCTCGATACCCTCGGCTATTACAGTGATGTCGAGGGAGCGTGCGATCCGAAGGACGCCTTCAACTATTAGCCGGCGGGGCATGCTTGTGTCGAGACCGCGAACAAGGTCCATGTCGAGCTTGATATAATCGGTCCGGAACTTGGCGAGGAGGCCCAGCCCCGCATGCCCGGCGCCGAAATCGCCAATGGCCGTGCCGAAACCCATCTACGGTAGGAATCGACGATGGTCTGCACATGACCAGTGTCGGTAATCTGCTCGTTCTCGGTAAATTCAAAGATCAGCCTATTGGTAGGAAAGCCTGTTTTTCTTGGCCGTCTTCAGGGTCAGCTGTATGCAAGCAACGGGCGAATAGACGGAGTTGGGTAGAAATTGATCGACAGCCGCGCATCGGTGTCGAGGATACCGGCGGCGACTGCGCCGTCGATCGCGGCGACGCGGCACTGCTGATCGAAGGCATAGCGGTTCTCAGGCGTGACCCGCGCCAGGATCTCGCCAGCGCCCTCGCCGTTGCTACCGCGGACAAGCGCTTCAAACGCGAATGGGCGCCCCGACTCGATATCGACAATGGGCTGATAAGCCATCGCGATATCGAAAGCATGCCCGTCCTGGCAACATCCTCCACTACTTGTTCGCATGTCCATGCCTCCTGGATTTTGAGGCTACAGCGCAGATGCTAACAGCCGGTGAAGCATAACTTCCCCGCCAGACCCGTAGGAGGTCCCCTCCCGCTAGTCCGCAGTATCAAAGTGCTGCCGCTGATAGGAAGGCCGGGCGTGTGCTGCCCATTTTCCTCACGGATGCAAGGTCGCTCGCCGAGTCGCAGCAGACAGCCTTGCACAGCGCTCCCCCGCAATCCTGATGAGCCGTGCCACGGGTCATATTCTTGGGCTTACCGATGTCGACCATTCTTGCCATTCAGGCATTCGAGTTCGTTGGTCAGCAGCGGACGGTCGGCTAATCTGGGCACAGCTCGAAATGGTTGAAGCAACCACTTCTTGCGAGGATACTGTGAGTCAACGCGGCAAATTATTGTGATGTACCTACGGAGATAATTATAAACCGGCCAAGAATTCGATCCAGCGATGCAATTGGTTCGCCACCAAGGTGCGGAAAATATTCCTCATGCCGTCACGATACGCTTACTTCAGTAATTATGGTCGACCATCCTATGATTAGGCAGAGGACCCTAAAACCGACAAACAAGGTTGAAGGGATCGACCAGACATTACTTTCGTCAAGGCGAAGCTGTAGAAAATATTCATCAATGCATCTGGCAAGTCAGCCCTCGCGAAAGGCGCTTGAACTATCGTTCAATGCTCACAATTCACTTGAGGGCGGCTCTCACGCCGCCCCTCGCCATCAATCCTCGCGCCCAAGGCGATCAGCCCGCCCGCCGAGAAGCGTAATTTCAACGCGTCGGTTTAGGCGCATGCCCTCTGGCGTGCTATTGTTCGCAACTGGTTCGCGTTCGCCGTGTCCCTCGACACGGAAGCGCGCTCGGGTAACGCCCATTTCATCGAAAGCGGAGCGCACGCTATCGGCGCGGCGCTCCGCTAGATCCTCATTGTGCGCCTCGGTACCACGTGAATCGGTATGACCGATTATTGCGACGCGGACGCCGCCATTGGCCCGCAGATAGCCTGCCAGCGGGCGCAGTTTATCAATTGCACCAGGTCGAAGGTCTGCGCTGTCCGTGCGAAATAACACCTCTTCCTGCAGAGTCATCGTCGCCCCCAATGGGGTTTGGCGAAAGCGATAGCTGCGCATGGCGCCGCGGTCCCAATCTCGGTCAAGATAAGGCATAGCAACAACCTCATCGCGCGAAGACCAGTCAAATGCGCCGGGTCCAGGCCGGCCAACCTCTATGAAAGCACGGTTGGCCTGGTCGGCTTCACGACGATTGATCCTCCCATCGCGATTGAAGTCGAAATTGCGCAGGACGAAGGCGCGCCCTTGATTTGTATTACGCAGCTCGCGATGAAGGAGCGGCACGCCTGCGCCAACAAGGCGATATTCGCGGTCGTTTCCGCGACCGCCGCTCCAATCCCAGTCTCGCGGCTGAGCCGAGAGCGGGCCGCAAGCTAGCAAGGCCGCCGAGACGGTCAAAACCTGAAATGTTCTTTTGTAAAACTTTGTCATGACCATCTCCATGTTCCCCAGGGACTGAACATGGCGCACTGCTCTTGAACTGTGTATGAGCGACTTTGACAGCGTAGGTTCAAGCCAGCACCGTCATCGAACCTCGCTTAGTTCGTTTGGCACTAACTCCGTCGGTGCGTTTACGCCTTAAGGCTTTCAAAACGCGATGCTCGCCACGAATGTTAAAAGGCGAAGACGCAAATGTTATGCGGAGTGGTTCAGCGAAGCTGGCTGTCCTTACTGCCCCGTCGGCCGATGCCGGAGAGGTGTTCTATGACGCCCTCCTACTGAAGAACAGTCCCGAGCCCGTCGAGTTGATATGCTTACCAACGAAAACGGCCTTGATCCGAAGGCAGGTCAGCACGACGAGATGTCCCGGCGCGGACCAGAAGGCGACATCCAGCCAAGCAATGACGATCCCGATCCGCACGCGCGGACGCAACCCGCAGGAGGACGTTGGGACAGGCCGAATGTCAGTACGGTAAAGCCTGAAGATAATCCCGCAAAGGACCGGGCCGACTCGAGATATGACTGACCGCAGCTTTATAGCGTCGGTCTCGCCGAGCACATCGCCCGCACAGTTGCCCTGCGGGAGGTCCTGCAGCGCTTGTACGCAATCACGAAGGCGACTGCCGAGCGTCGGGTGTGCTAGATAGGCGCGGGCCTCATCCACCGACGTGATGGCATAACGCTGGGCTGTCGAGCTTCGGCCAAGGCCGGCGATCTGCGAAAATATGAACCATATCCAGTGGCTGGACTTCCGGCCCCGGCGAAGCTCGGCCAAGGCGGTAGCATAGGTGTCCTGTTGCGCGTCCACGAAGCGCTGGAGGTTGTGCGGATCTGCCGACATGGGCATAGGACGCATACTGGATAATTGTGTTCCGGTGGCGGCGATTCTCGACCCATGCCGGAACATCGCCAAGATCTGGACGTCAGAGCCAGACCGGTTCATCGTCAACCCGATCCACCAGATGCCGGGACTGAACACCTAGGCGCACCCTTGCGCGCGAATTGGAATTAAAGCATCATCTTCTGCGGCGGGCAGACCATCGGTAGGATTGGTTTGCTATGTACGACGGCGATGAAAAGTTTCTGCGGATCAAGGCGGTCATAGAAAGGACCGGTTGCCCGAAGGCTTCAATTTACAGGATGATCAAGGAGGGCAGCTTTCCTAAGCAGGAAAGGATCGGACGCCGCTCCGTGGGCTGGCGGGCATCCAGAATTGCCCGTTGGATGGAAGCCCCCACCTCCTACCAGGAAGTCTGAAACCACGCGAGGCAGGCGGCCTTTGGCTTTCGGGCCTCGGCCATAGATTGCAGCACTATCGGCGCGGCCTTCTCGGCCGCCTCCAGATACTGGGCCCACCACTCCATCATCTTGCGACGGTGGCTGAGGTACCGTGCGGCATTATAAACGCCGCGTACGCCTCGTGGCATGTGCGCCAGTTGCATCTCGATCCAATCGGGCATGAAGTAACCTGATTCATTGAGCACGGTGCTGGCAACTGATCGAAATCCATGCACAGTAGCTTTGCCGCGCAGGCCGACGCGATACATGATGTCGAGCATCCTGTTTTCGCTGATGGTGTCCGAGCGCGATCCAGCGACAGGGAACAGATATTTTCCGAACCTTTCGTTACCCGCCGCGCCGTAGACGTTCAAATCCTTGATCTCACGCAGCAGGTCGATTGCTTGGGGAGGCAGTGGCACGAGGTGCTCCGACCGCATCTTCATGCGTTCAGCCGGTATGCGCCAGACAGGTTCCTCGGTTCCAAGGCCCTCAAACTCCGACCACTGCGCGAAGCGGGTTTCCTGCGTGCGCACCATGGTCAAGATTGTCCAGCGTAAGGCAAGGTGGCTCATTCTGGAGCCGCCATCTGCATTGAGCCTGGCGAAGAATTCCGGGAGATCCTTGATATCCACCTTGCCTTGATGGCGGGTCGGCGGTGCCTTCACCATGGCGGCGGTGAGATCACGACACGGATCAGACTCAACGCGGCCATCGGGAATGCCGAAACGAAAAATTTCGCTACAGTAGTTTTTGATCCTGTGCGCCATATTGACTGATCCCCTCCCCTCGATCGCGCGAAGAGCTTCAAGCACTGTTCTGGGCAGGATCGACCGTATCGGCATCTGGCCGAGTACGGGGAACAGATCCGAGCGGATGCGCGTCTCGGTTATCTTGGCGTATCTGGAAGACCAGGATGGCCGTCGCGCTTCCAGCCATTCGAGTGCTAGCGTCTCGAACGTCGTCTGCTCAGCCTTCGCAGTGAAAGCATCCTGCTGAAGCTTCTCGGCGGGGTCCACCCCAGCCTTAAGCAGCGCGCGCATCTCTTCACACCACAGACGTGCCCGGTGAAGGCTTGTCTCGGGGTACTCGCCCCCGTTGAGCGTCTTTTGCTTCTGGTCGAAGCGGTAGGCCAAGCGCCAACGCTTGCGACCGTAGGGTACGACAAAGATATAGAGACCGTGCGCGTCCGACCGTTTGATCGGCTTATCGACGGCCACGAGGTTACGAAGGATTTCATCAGTCAGCATGGGTCAGAACACCTCGGATCCGTGTTCCGGATTCGAAGTTTTGCCATCGCCGACCAACATTTTACCAACAAAACGCATTGAATCGCCTGACAAGAATGGATCCTGTTTGAGACGATTTTACCTCAATCAAAGCACTGAAAAAACAGTATTTTTTCTGGACGCTTTGAGACTTTGTTGGTCGTTTTGGACTGAAGAATTGGTCGGGGAGACAGGATTCGAACCTGCGACATCCTGCTCCCAAAGCAGGCGCGCTACCAGACTGCGCTACTCCCCGACGACCAGCGCC
Organism: Sphingobium fluminis; assembly: GCF_037723805.1. Lineage (NCBI taxonomy): Bacteria > Pseudomonadati > Pseudomonadota > Alphaproteobacteria > Sphingomonadales > Sphingobiaceae > Sphingobium > Sphingobium fluminis. The sequence continues at coordinate 54,522 of NZ_JBBJUK010000006.1, read as the reverse complement.
TTAGCGGTCAAGCGCGCCCGCCGTCAATCGACCATCAGTGAAAGAGCAGCCACAAGACGATAATAACGGGAATTGGCACCCCTACGAGCCACAGCAACAAGCCTTTACCCATGGTCTGCACTCCTTTTATGCCTCGGTCAGGAAAACGGGCGGCATGCGCAAAATGTTCCGCAGGCGAACTGAACCGGGCCTTCATTCCCCGCATTAGATGCGCGCGAGCCAATCGGCATATATCTTGGCGCATAGCGCCACCGAGAATATATATATGCGCTCATGACAGCCAATGAACTCCATGACCTCCTCTTGTCCCGCCTCATGCGCAAGCTGGGCGGCTCCCGGCGTCAATGGCGTAACGCCATCGGCACCGTGCGCGTATACGATCGCGCGACTCATCCTCATTGCAACTGGTCGATCCAGCCGTCGGGTAGCGCCAGCGAAAATGCGGCGATCGAAACCCTGCTCGATGCGGTGCGGCTCGAAATCGCCATTGTGCAGGGGTGATGGCGGGCCGGCGCTGCTGCGCCCCTGCAACCGGATCATTAAAAAAAGGCCGACGATCCAGGACCAAACAGTATATAGGACCTAGCGATTTGCACAGTGGAAGGCGATCGGTCTATAGGGACGCCTGTTGCAACCCCGGTACCGGCCGTGCGGATCAGTCAAGTGAAGGGAAAAATATGAACGCCTATATCGTGGCCGCTGTTCGAACCGCTGGCGGACGGCGCAATGGACGGCTTTCAGGCCAGCATCCGGTGGAACTTGCCGCCGAGGTGCTGAACGCGGTCGTCGCCCAGTCCGGGGTGCCGCCCGAGGTGATCGATGACGTCATCCTGGGGTGCGTCACGCAATATGGCGATCAATCGCGCCAGGTCGCACGCTTTGCGGTGCTGGCTTCCAAACTGCCCGAATCCGTGCCTTCGGTCACGATCGACCGGCAATGCGGTTCATCGCAGCAGGCTGTCCAGTTCGCAGCGCAGGCAATCATGTCTGGCACGCAGGACGTGGTGATCGCCGCTGGCGTCGAAAGCATGAGCCGCGTTCCGCTGGGCGCGGCGACGAACAGCGCCGAAGGCAAGACGCCGATGGTCCAGGCGATCCGAGATCGCTACGGCGTCAAGGATTTCAGCCAGTTCGGCGGCGCCGAGATGATCGCCAAGAAATGGGGCTTCACCCGCGAAGATCTCGACGCTTTCGGGCTCGAGAGCCATCGCCGGGCGATCGCGGCGACCAACAGCGGCGCGTTCGACGCGGAAATCGTGCCGATCGCAATCACGCTCGCCGACGGCACGGCGGATATGCACGTCAAGGATGAGGGTATCCGCTGGGATGCGTCGCTGGAAAGCATGGCCACTGTGAAGACCGTGCTGGACGGCGGCCTGATCACCGCCGCGACGTCTTCGCAGATCACCGATGGCGCGTCTGCGGTCATGATCGTCTCGGAAAAGGCGCTCAAGGAATATGGGCTGACCCCGATTGCGAGGATCGCGAGCTTCACCGTAACCGCCGGCGATCCGATCATCATGCTGGAAGAACCGCTATATGCCACGGACAAGGCCTTGAAACGGGCAGGCATGAACCTGAGCGACATCGATCTGTTCGAGGTCAACGAAGCGTTCGCACCCGTGCCGCTCGCATGGCTCAAGCACACGGGCGTCGACCCGCAAAAGATGAACGTCAATGGCGGCGCGATTGCGCTCGGTCATCCGGTCGGCGCGTCGGGCACCAAACTGATGGCCACGCTGGTGCATGCTCTGCGCGCGCGCGGCGGCAAATATGGCCTACAGACGATGTGCGAAGGCGGCGGTCAGGCGAACGTCACCATCCTCGAAGCGCTGTAATGCCCCGGCCGGGCCGCGCTAGTCTCCGATAAGGACGAGTGCCGGCCCGGCTCGGACGTCGCGGACCACGAGCCGCCATGGTTCGAAAGCTGGCGCGGTCGGTGGGTTGTGCGTGTTAGTGACTTGAGAACGGTCGACGCGTTTGTCGAGGGCGTCACCGCCATGCTTCAAGGTCGCCGGCTGCGCGATCGCGACTATGAACGCGGCCCTGCGGGATCATATCGCGGCACCGGCCCGACATCATCTCGGCTCGCTCATTTCGCTGGGGTCGATTGAAGGGGACCGGGCGGCTCTCCGTTCCACCCGGTCGGGAATGTATCAATAGCCCGCGATCAGTCGCTGGATTTGACGTCCTCCGGCGGAAGTGACTTGCGAAGCGTTTTTTGCGCGATCCGCCAGGACCCGTCGATCTTCACGAACTCATCCTCATATTTTACATGAAAGCGGAGGCGTTCGCCCGTCTTGCGCATCGTCTCTACGAGGGCAAAGGCCGTGCCGCGTGCACTGGTGGGCGTAAGATCATTGATGATCTGATTAGTCATCAGGTGCACGATATTATGGACGTTGCCCGAAATCTTCGTTCCATAAGCCAGGATCGCCTCACGACCGGCAAAGCGGGCATCCGGGAAAAACTCGCTTTCGTCCAGAACGCCGTCGGGGGCGAATATGTCGGCCCAATTCTCGGGATCGAGGCTGTCTATGAAATAGGCATATTTATAGTTTAGTTCCTGAATGGCGAGGCGATCGTCTGCGCTCATTTCATCATCTCCTTGCAATAATATACGATTTTCCGCTCGCATGGCCCCTGGCGGACTGACAGACGCGCAGGAAAGGGGATGATAGTCCGATCCTTATTGCCCGCGAAAATTTCACCCAGGCAACGAACGCTGTGGCGAAGAGTTCGCGCAAATGGCGCGCTCGTCAACGCGGGGCGGTCGCCCGCATCACTTGATGGCGCTGAAGGCTTCGGTTTCAACGTCTAGAAGCTCTTTTACGGCTTCATGAAGCCGCAATATATATGTTTCGCTGGCGTAAGGCTGGATAAGGCTGATGTGATGGACGCAACAATCATAGATCGCGACCAGTCGGCTGCAATCCTCATCATGGCCCGACCGTGCTGCGCCAAGGCGGTTTACCCAGACGGCCCACATATTTTCGCCCAGAATCTTCGGGCTGTTTGGCGACGTCATCGGCGCGATATCGCCGCAGGCAATAGCATTTTCGATACGCTGGATAGATCCGGCAATCGCGGTCGCCATGATACGCCTATAGCTTTCCGCGAGGTTAGGATCTGTCGCCGTGAAATAGGTGAGCGATTCGAAGAAAAAATGATAGCGCCACATCAGGCTGAACAATTGCACGATATATTCGGCGAGATGCCGGGCGCTCGGCTTGCGCGGGCTGGCCAATACTTCGGCTGCTTCCAACTCAAGACGATCTATCAATGAATAGATAATGTCCTGTTTTTTTGCGAAATGATAGGTCAGGTTTCCTGGACTTATCCCCAGGTTTGATGCGATTTTGTAAATCGCGACCCTGTCCACCCCATTGCTGTTGAAAAGCCTGAGAGCGGTGGTGAGAATTCTCTCGGGAGTAGATTCGCCGCTCAAAATATTGGCCCCTGTGGCGTTTTAGTCATTAGTATCTAACACTAGCAGTTGCAGGAGTCACGTCAACCATGGGTGGATGCTGTCACATCGAACCGAACTAGGAATCCGGCCTGCACCTGGAGCGCACTCCGGTGCCTGAAAACATCATTGATGATGGGGCAGATGGGCTCTAGAGATGCCGCATTAGCCGGTGCTGCCTCGATGACAGGCGACCGTCGGTGATTCTGTCTTAACGTCGGAGAGATGCCAGTGACGAAGGTTCATAGGGTTGCGGGATATCATCAGGGAAAGATCAACGCAAACATCGAAGACGTATGGGCTTTGATCACCAACTGGGGCACGCTTTTTTGGTACCAGGACGGCACAAACACTGACGGTATGAAGCTGATGGACAGTTGGCTCGAAGGCGAACCGGATGCGGTGCCCCGGACGCGGGTCATGTCACGTGGTGAGGGCGCAGTCGAAAAGGGCGCGCCGGAGGAAAATCGCGAAGTGCTGCTGGTGGCAGATCCCGTCGCGCATCGGCTTTATTATGACGCGACCGACGATTTCGCGCCCGGCATTCGCAATTATATGGCCAGTTGGTCTCTCGATGAGTTGGACGATGGCGGATGCATGATGACGGTGTCGTCGAATTTCGACGTCGTACCGGCCGAGAACGGGCCTTTATATGACGACATGCTCCACAGTGTATATGTTGCGATAGTAGCCAGCCTTGACAGTCATTTCATCAAGGAAAGAGCGGAAAGACAGCCCTGATGATCCGGCCCGATACTCAGTCCCGGCGGATAGGGTCGGCTTTTTCGAGCGATCATGGCAGACGCCGATGAGCATGCAAGCCGACCAACTCAGCGCCCTGCTAGACCGCCAGCAGATCACCGATGTCATCCATCGCTACTGCCGTGCCGCCGACCGGCTCGACGTCGACTTGTTCAGGACCACGTTCTGGGACGATGGCGGATTCGACGGTGGCCCGGCGGAGGGGCCGGCGGTGGAAATCATATCCCATCTGTTCGAAACGCTGATTCCTGACATGTGGGAGACGAGCCAACACAGTGTTTCCAACATCCTGATCGACATCGACGGCGATCGGGCCTTTGTGGAAATGCATTTGAACGCCTTTCACCTGTCCTACCCGACCCATGCCAGCCGAGCCGCGCTGATGGGCGAGCAGAATGCGCTGGCTGCGTGCTTCAAGGATGACGACGTAATCGAATTTATTTTCGGCGGCCGTTACATCGATGTGTTCGAACGCAGGATGGGTGAATGGCGTATCCTAAGGCGTAAGATCGTTCCCGGCTTTAATCAGGTCAGATTATACACCGGTATAAGGGACGGCGGGCAATATGACTTGCTCCACCATCGCTCCTCGCGGGATCGCAGCGATCCGGCATATTCGCGATAGTCTGGCGCAGGGGCCTGCTGGAGCCGTGCGTTTAGTGTGAACCGGTCGTCGTGAGCGGAGCTGAAGGGCCTTGCTGAGAGGTGATCCCGTTTCACCGCACGGCGCTCAAAATAGACGGCATCGCGCGGTAGCGCATGGCAAAGATATGGCCAGGCCGCGCTGGTCGCAAGCCCGGGCTGTCCCAGGCTTACGATCCCGCGCCCGCTGGCTTTTTATTGCGCGGTCAGTCCACCATCGACCGGCAGGGCGGCGCCAGTCACGAAGCTCGCTGCTTCCGACGCCAGGAAGGCGAATACGCTCGCGATCTCCGAGGGTGCGGCCGGACGATTGAGCGGCATGCGCGCGATGAAAAGGTCCGCGTCTGCCCCCAGCGACTTCATCGTTTCCTCGACCATCGGCGTCAACACGACCCCGGCATGAACCGAATTAACCCTGATGTTGGATGGCGCGAATTCGATGGCGGCTGCCTTTGTCATGCCGGTCACCGCAAATTTGGAAGCGCAATAATCGAGATTATTGGCCGCGCCCACCAGTCCATAGCCCGAAGAATTGTTGACGATCGAGCCGCCGCCGGCACGGATCATCGAAGGCAACACAAGCTTCATGCCAAGAAAGACGCCTTCCTGATTGATCGCGCAGACCATGCGAAATTCCTCCAGCGCCAGTTCGGAAGCGGGCTTCCAGTGGCCGGGATGACCCGCATTGTTCACTAGAACATTCACCGGGCCAAAGGCGGCTTCGGTTTGTTCAACAGCGCTTTCCCAGTCGCCCTGGCTGGTCACATCAAGACGCGAGAAGCGGACCCGGTCGCCCAATTCGCTGGCGAGCGCCTGACCGGCATCAGCCTGGATATCGCCGATGGTGATACTTGCCCCCAACTGATGAAAGGTGCGGACCGCTGCCGCGCCAATACCGCTCGCGCCGCCCGTGATTATCGCAACTTTACCTGTAAGATCGAACATTGCCATTTTTCCTAATATTATGCCCATTCGAAGAGGATTCTGACTATCAGGTCAGGACGCTGTCGGCCAGTTTTGTGTCGATCAGCTCACGCATCATCAATATCTTTTCATCCCTGAAATGGACGAATACGGCATAGTCGCCGTCGAACCTCTTGCCGTTCTTAAGCTCGCATTTGCCTGAGAACATGGCGGAAACGATGTCGCCTTCTTCGACCATTTCCTGAAAAATAAACTCTCCCGGTGCCGCCAGAGCCGATGAAAATGCCACGAGCTGATCGAGGAGTTCCGATCGCGTGCGTTTCCCGCGCAACGCCGTGCTGCCGAGAAACTCGTGTACATAATCCTCAGTGGTGAGGCTTTTGATTTCCTCTGCATCGCCCCTACCCACCGCAGCGCAATATTGCCGAATTGCCTGCTTCTTTATGCTGTCCACCGATATTCCTCCCGTTCGACTACGGCAAAATTTGGCATTCCCGCCCGTTGCCGGTGGGGACATCGCGTCATCGTCAGGCCGCCATCGACACCAAAGGCACTGCCATCGTAGAAGCGGGGTCGTCGACGCACGAGCAATTCCGCATGCCCACAATCGACTCAATGCACCCTATCAGGAAGCCGCTCTGACAAAAGGATTGCGGCTCAAAGGCATGCTTGGCTTTACCTCGACCCTACCCTCCCGAACCCGCACTTCGAAGCGCCGAAGCGGGTCGACAGCCGGCCCGACCACGGCTTTCCCCGACCGGATGTCGAAGCGCGCGCCATGTTTGCGACAGATTATGTCCGATCCGATCTGTCGCCCCCCTTCGAGGGGAAAATCCAGGTGGGTGCAGCGATTTTCCAACGCGAACACATCTGGATTGATCCGGAAGATCAGTATGGACAGGCCGTCGACATTGAATGCGCGGTGCTTGCCATTGGGAATATCCTCAAACGCACAAACATCGACGAAAGACGTCATATTTTCGGCGCACCGGCATTCTGCACGAAAAGGACGATATCCTCGGTCTTCGACCCCGCGCCGAATACCCCGGCCACGCCCATCGCCTTGAGATCGGCAACGTCGTCGGGATGGATCATACCGCCCAGAATCACCGGGATATGGCCCACGCCTTTCGCCTTCATCGCTTCGATCAACTGGCGCGTATATTCGACATAGGCGGCCGACGAGAAACTGACGCCCACAATGTCGATCTTTCGATCGGCCACCGCATCCGCCATGCCCTCGACGCTATTATGTTCGCCGATATAATCGACGTCTATTCCGCCAGCTTCATCGAGCAGCCGGGCGAGCGTACGAATGCCTTTTGAATGCACATCGGTGCCGAGCATGCCAAGCATGCAGCGGACTGTATTGGGTTTGCTCATGTATAGCTCAACGGTGCCTGAAGGTGACCATAGGGATCGAACTGATGTCCATTGGCGACGCGAACGGTTCCCCAGATCTCGCCGATGCTGGCATCGGCGATGAACGCGTCGATCATCGCCTGCATAGGATTATTGCCGCTCTTGACAACATTATGGACATTTTTGAGCGACGCCGACCAGTTGCCCTGATCACGCTGCTGCTTGAGTTCCGAGAAGCGGCGGATGTGCGCATAGGTGTTCGTCCGGTCGAACTTGAACCGCGTCGGCGATGGCTCGTCTTCCGGCACGAACTGATTCACGCCGACGATGATCCGCTCGCCATTGTCCATTTCGCGCTGAAGATCGAAGTTGAAATCGTCCATCATTTCTTCGATCTTGCCGCTGGCGATCGCTTCGATGAGGCCTACCTCCTCGATCCGCGCCAGCATGGCGATGGCTTCGGCTTCCACCTTGTCCGTCAGCGCCTCGATATAATAGCTTCCGCCGAACGGATCGGCGACGCGGGCGGCGCCCACTTCGTTGGCGAGTATCTGCTGCTGACGTGTCGCGAGTTCACGCGCTTCATGGGTCGGCACGCAGACCGGCTCGTCGAAGGTGCAAGCTTCCAGCGACTGAACGCCGCCGCACAGAGCGGCCAGCCCCTGAATCGCCGTTCGCGTCAGATTATTGAGCGGCTGCTTGTAGACCAGCGACTTGCCCGATGTGTGGCATGCGATCCGCAGACGCTGCGCGCGCAAATCCTGCGAGCCAAAGCGTTCTTTCATCGTCCGTGCCCAATAACGCCGCAAAGCGCGGAACTTGGCGATCTCTTCGAAGAAATCGATGTCGGAAGTCGACACCCATGCGAGGCTGGGCGCCACCTGATCCACGGTCAGACCACGTGCGATCAGATCATCCATCGTTTTGTTGATGATCGCCATGCCGAGCGCAATCTCGCCCGCCGGCGACAGGCCGCGTTCGCGCAGATCATAGGCCTGCGGCATACCGAGCGCCCATTTTGGGCTATTGCGAACGCTGAACTCAACCTCGTCGACCGCAATCCGGTGCCCGAAATCGGCAGGAACCAGATGTTTGCCCCAACCGCACAACGTCTGTTGCAGCATGTCGGGCATGTTGGAGCCCTGCAAGGTGGAGAGCGGCTGACCGCGCTTCACATGAAGCGAAGCCACCAGCGGATAGGCCATGGCTGCCCAATGCCAGGCCGTATCCACCTTCGCCAGATCCACGCCATGGAGCAGCCGCTCCATGTCGCGGGTCGTGGGAAGCGAACAGCCTTCCAATCCCACTTCCGGCCCAAACGCCGGGTGATCCGGATCGACGCTCTGCGTCGTCAGCGGGTCCGGCACGATACTGACGCCGGTCCCGCCAGATGCGAGCACCATTTCGAGACCCTGCCGCGTATCCTCAGGAGAGCCGTATCCCACGATATTCCGCAGCGTCCACATGCGACTGCGATACATTTGGGGATAGGCGCCTCGCGTAAAGGGATAGCTGCCCGGATCGCCCAGATTTTCCTGATAAGCGTCGTCGCGCTCCTTCGGGAAATAAGCGGCATCAGTTTCAAGCCCGCTCCAGGTCTTGGTACGGGACAGCTTGATCTCTACATTTTCGACGCTTTCGAACAGATTGGCCGGCGGGGTTGGCATATCCATTATGTCAGCTCCTGCCGATTAAATGATCAAGCTCCGCCAGATAATGCCGGATCCGATTTTCCGATTCGGACAGAACATAGCCATCAAAAGCCATGGATTCGACGCCCCTCTGCACTTCGGGTACGCGAACCGCGTCCTGCGCCAGCACAGAGCCGAAATCCGCGAGCGTCTGAGGTATGATCTTCTCGGGCCTGATCGATCCGTCCCAGCCGGGGGGCGAAACGGCCTCGGGACCGAACTGACCCGGGTCCATGACCATATCCTGCGATCCGCCGACCGGCAGGCACAACGAAATCGCCCGATAATGGCTTTTACGCGGGTCCGACGCGTGCGGCGTGAAAATCTGAAGCAACAGCGAGTCGCTGAACGCATTGATCGTCACGTTCGGGAAGATGAAATAGTTCCAGTCGTCATTGACCTGATCGTCGGTCAGATCCTTGAAATGCTCATAGCCATGCCGTTCTGCCCATTTGCGGCGCGTCTGGGCGAAGGCCTTGTTATATTCATGGCCCTGCAAATGCAGGAAATCTTCCGGATTGCCGCCGTAAAACTGAAGGAAGGCCTTCATGCCCTCGGGCACCGTCTCGCGATCCTCGAAGCGCACCGGAACGCTGCCGATCGGGATGATCATCCGACTGTTGCCATTTCCGTACAGGTCGTACTGGCAACCAAGTGTCTCGGTGAACGGCGCCACCTGCGGATGCACATCGTCGGCATGATAGAATTCGATGAACGCGTCCAGCGCGGTCTTCCAGTTCGCGTCCCAACAGGTTTCGATGTCCCGCAGCACCCGATATTTCTCGAACGGATAGGGCGCGAGATGCTCTGGAATAACGTCGAGATGCTCCAGCAGCGATTTGCTGTCGGGGTCCATGTTGATGAAGACCAGGCTGTTCCAGACGCTGCACTTTACCGACTTTAGGCCAGGGCGGTGCGCAATAGCTTCCTTGCGGAAGATCATCTCGTCGCGGATTTCCGCATTCTTGCCGTCCAGACCGAATTTCCAGCCATGGAAATCGCAGGTGAAAACGCAGGCCCCTTCACCATCGCCGCCGCTGGCGCTGCCGAAATCGGTATGCACGATCCGGTTGCCACGATGCGGACAGACGTTGAAATGGGCGACGATGCCCTCATCGCCTTCGCCGGTCCGAACGATGACGAACGATTCTTTACCATAATCGGCCTTGAACCAGTCGCCGATCTCCGGGAGATCCTGAGTCAGTCCTACGAATAGCCAGCTCTTGGTCCACATATGGTCCCATTCGAGCGCCGCTTCCTCGCTGCTGTAAAACCGCTTGGGGTCCACACGGTCGGTGCCATGATCGATATAAGGCGCTTTTGCAGCGGGACTGCCGGGTTCAGCGTCAGGGTAAGTGACGAATCCCGTCCGGTAATCGTAATCCATGGCATCCCTCATTATGTTCGAAAACAGTATGTAGGACCTAATGCTTCGCACCGCCGAACGCAATGCGTTTATCGCGCGGCCAGGTCTGGCGGGGCGCAGGCGATCACGCGCAAAATAACGCTGGCAACGTCCTTTGTATATAGTATGCGTCGCCGGCCAGGCGCATGACAGGCCAGCGCGTGGACGCCCCGCGATCGCTATTGAGGTTGGGCGTTGAAGTCGCCCTCCTCGATCGGGAGTTTTATAGACGCGTCTTCGCCGGGCAGTTGGCTGGCATTGTCATCGCCGACCTGATCGAGCCCCGTCGGAACTACCGTATCGGATTTGTCGGCCTGAGGCTCGTCCGGTCGTCCACGATTGCTGGTCATGATCATGTTCCTCTCCTGACACTAATCGATCGGCGTCCTGTATTGGTTCCCCTGAACGTGCACCAGAAAGCGCTGACGGCGCATTCGAAGGAAGCGACCGAGAAAGGCGCAGGAAAATGCGATGCGACGGTTAGCTTGGGCTCTTTCCTTGGAGGCGACTTCCAATTAGTAAATACAACCTAATCCGATAACGGATGAATCGAGCTGCACCTCGACGCGATCAGCTAATGCGGTCAGGCCAATATCCGGCTCCGACGGTTACAAGATCTCAACCGTTTGATCTTCTGGGAGACAGCGAATAATGTCCGGCAAACCAATAAAATCAGGCAAGATTTTAGTGATCGGCGCGTCTGGCGGCGTGGGCCGCAGTCTGTCGCGCCAGCTACTGGAGGCCGGCTATACGCTGCTTGGTTCCGCATTGAACCAAGCCGATCTCGATCGCATGGTCGCAGACGGCTTCCAGGCTGCGGATCTGTTCGTCGCGGATTTTTCGTCCACCCAAGCCGGTGTGACTCAGGTCAAAGAGGCACTGGGGCGCAGCGATCTGCCGCTCACCGCGGTGATCAGTTGTGTCGGTATCAATCCCTGTGGCCCATTGGAAACGACCCCGATAGAGGTGTTCCGGCGCGCGATGGAGATTAACACCGTCTCCAACCTTGCCATTTATCAAGCTACCTTGGGCCATTTGAGAGATAATGGCGGCAGGTTCGTCTTTGTCGGTTCCATGGCCGGCAAAATCGCCTTTCCGTTACTTGGTTATTATACGGCGTCCAAATATGCATTGGAGGGTCTGGCCGACACGATGCGGCTCGAAGCGGGCCAATGGGGCGTGCCCGTCTCGCTGATTCAGCCCGGTGCCATCGCGACGGCAATGGTGCATGGCTTCGCGGCGCAGCTCGACGATGGGCTGGCTCAACTCGATGAGCAGGGGCAGCGCAATTATGGCGATTATTTCGCGCAGCAGAAAGCTTTGTCGCAAAGTGGCAATAGCCCGGCGGTCTCGCCCGACGCGGTCGCCGCGACGATTATCGAAGCGCTCGAGGCGGAGACGCCCCAGACCCGCTACGCCGTCGGCAACGCCGTCGACCTGCTCGAATTGCGCAGATCATCGTCCGATAACGAGGTCGACACCGTGTTCAACCAATGGCTGCCCGGAAGCCGTCTGGCCTGATGGTCGGCCGCGAGAGCCGCAAACCACTGACCTTAGTGCCCGTTATGCACATAAGGGAATGCGGTCTTCGGGGCAGGTGACCGGACTGAAGCGCATATCATGTCAGGTCATGTCAAGAATGACCATCCACGCCTTTCGGCTGCCCGGTGTCAGGCCTTGGCGCGCATATGCCGCATGGTTTCGGGCGCGACGCGGCACGCCTCGACATAATCTTCCGGCGTGTCGATATCCAGCGACAGGCCCAAGCGCCGGACGATACGCGCCGCCCCCCTGCTCGCGTCCAGATGATGTTGCAGGCTGTTCACGCCAAAATGAAAAGCGAAGCCTGCTGGTTGGAGGAGCGCCAGAGCATTTGTTCCGGTCGCGCTTCGATCCGGTGCGATGGCGAAGGACGCTTTTTCGGCCTCCTCCAGCAGAGCGGAAATGTCACTGGACTGAAGCAGTGGCAGATCCGCATGGATGACGAGCAATCGCCGTCCGGATCGATCCAAAGCGACCGCCCCAAGTTCTGCGTTCAGCCCGCGGCCCTCATCACGGATGAACGAGCCCCTCCACCCTGATGCTGGCAGATTCGAAAGCACCGCCAGATCATCGATATCGGCACAGGCGCTAATGACTTCGCACACATGGTCGAACATGCGTTGGCTCAAGTCTCGCCTTTGATCGGGCGAGAAGAGGCTGGATAGCCGGGTTTTCCGCGCGGCTGTTCCCTTGAACGGGATGACCGCCGTCCAACTCACTGGAGACGCCCGGCGGCAGGGGCGAAAACCCGATCAGGCATCGCATCCCGCGTCGAAAAGACCGATGGCCCGCTTTCTCACCGAAACAGATCCTCCTCCAACGACCGGACCAAAGCCGAAGCCGCCTTCTGTTCTTCGGACCAAGTCAGCCCACGGATGATCGCGGCCGGCACACCTTCGGCTCCCTCCCCCATGGCAAGGCCGGCTGCGGTCGCAGCCATGTCCGCCAAGGCGATCTGGGTCACTTCCAGCACGCGCCCGTCCCGGTCCATTTCGCCACGCTTGTCCTGGAGCGCGGGCAATCCGCTCGCGCCGATCGCCACGCAGACGACACCCATGCGCCAGGGACGTCCAAAGCTGTCGGAGATCACCACGGCGGGCGCGCTGCCGAACCGAAGCGTCAGTGCCTGTCTCAACCGTTCAGCCGACGCATCGGGATTTTCCGGCAAGAGCAGCGCGAACTCGCCGTCCCGGCCGCCGATATTGGACCGGTCGATGCCTGCATTCGCCATGACGTGCCCGGTTCGATGCTGGGTAATCAATACATGCGGAACCGCCCTCAGGACGGCCTTCGATTCAGACAGCACCAGTTCGACCAGCCGAGGGTCCTTGCGCGTAATCTCCGCCAGGCGGCGGGCTTCCACGCCCGGCGTGACCTGCGCTATGTCGACGAAGCGATTTTCGGCCTTCGATATGATCTTCTGTGTCACGACCAGGATGTCGCCGTGCTCGAAGGGCGATAGGGCAAGGGCCTCGATCCTGTCCGCCAGAATCGAATCGATGGCTGCATGGGGTCCGACTTCGCCGATGCCGGTCAGCGGTTTGATCTCTATCATGTGCGAAGCTGACTCAATTTGCCTGAATAACTAAGGCGATTCCCATCAAACGGATCGTCCGGTGGCGGAGGGCGTCGCGTGAAATTTATATATTGGAGCGGGTGTGACCATGAACACTCAAGAGCCGAACGGCGCCGCTGCGAATGTTGAAAACGCAGTTGATCGGGAGCGCGATTATTCGGCTGCCTGAAGCTGCCCCCCTATCCGCCCGTACAGCGTCGTGCGTTGCACCGCATAACGACCTGCTTCCCTGGCGTAACCGGCCATTTGCGCAGGGTCGCACAGCTGTCCGTTGAGGCCGCCTGCGGCGCGGGTGATGGATTCGTCCATCAGCGTGCCGCCCATATCGTTGACCCCCGCACGCAGCGCCGCGGCCACGCCGCTCGCCCCCAATTTGACCCAGCTCAGCTGGATATTGGGGATCACCGGATGCAGCACCAGGCGCGAGACCGCATACATCAGCATCGTCTCGCGAAAGCTCGGTCCCGATCGCGCCAGCCCCTTGCGCCAGATCGGGGCTTCCATATGCACGAACGGCAATGGGACGAACTCGGTAAACCCGCCCGTCTCGACCTGAAGATCGCGGATGCGCAGAAGGTGCCGCGCCCAGTGGTTATAACCTTCGACATGCCCGAACATCATCGTCGCCGTCGTGCGCAGGCCGACGCTGTGGGCTGCGCGCATGACGTCGAGCCATTGCGCCGTATTCAGCTTGTCGGGGCAGATGATCGCGCGGATCTCGTCGTCCAGTATCTCGGCCGCCGTACCCGGCAGGGTGGACAGCCCGGCATCGCGAAGCAGGGTCAGATACGCCTCAAGTCCAAGCCCCAGCGTCGTTGCGCCATGCGTGACTTCCAGCGGCGAAAAGGCGTGGATATGAATGTCCGGCGCCGCTTCGCGCACCGCCCTGACGACCGACAAATAGGTATTGCCGTCATAATCGGGGTGGATGCCACCCTGAAGGCAGACTTCCGTTGCGCCCCGGTCCCAAGCCTCGGCAGCGCGGCGGCCGACCTCCGCCATATCGAGGCGGTAGGCGGGGCCGCGCATCGCCTTCGTGCTGCCTTTGGAAAAGGCGCAGAAGCCGCATTTGTAGAGGCAGATATTAGTATAGTTGATGTTGCGATTGACGACATAGGTCACCGCTTCGCCAGCAACTTCGCGGCGCAACGCATCGGCGGCCCGAGTCAACAGTTCCACATCCGGCCCGTCCGCTTCGAACAGTCGGACGATGGCGTCTTCGCTCAATCGCTCGCCGGAACGCGCCGTTGCGATGATGGCTTCCAGTTCGGCCGATCCCGCGGTCGAGCCAATATATGCAAGAGCGGGAGCTACCGCATCCGCACCCGCGTGCCAGCCATCGGTAATCGGCAGACCCCTCGCGTCGACCGACCGGCGCACCGTCCGGCCGATCCCCGGATCGGTCCAACGATCGGTATCCAGCGCAAAAGCCGGGCCGATCGCCAGCCGCTCTTTGAGCACGCGTCCCGCCGACGCGGTCGCCTGTTCCAGCAGCGCAAGATGGGGCCAGGGCGCTTCGGGATTGACATGATCCGGCGTCACCGGTGACACGCCGCCCCAATCATTGACACCCGCTTTGAGCAAGGCGGCAAGTTCTTCGGGCGCATGAAGATTGGGCGGTGCCTGGATGACCATCTGCGACCCCAGCACAAGCCGGGCCATCGCAATCGTCCACAGATGCTCGTCCAGCGACGGTTCGGGATGGTCGACCATCAGGGTGCCCGGCTTGGCGCGAAAATTCTGGATGATAACTTCCTGGATGTGCCCGTAACGACGGTGCAGGTCCCTGATCGCGATCAGCGCCTCGATTCGCTCTGCGCGCGTTTCACCGATGCCGATCAGCAGGCCGGTCGTGAAGGGCACGCCAGCACGACCCGCCGCCTCGATCGACGCCAGCCTGAGCGCAGGCCATTTATCCGGCGATCCGTGGTGTGGGCCACCCTTTTCCGACAGACGTTCCGAACTCGATTCTAACATCAGGCCCATCGACGCGGACACCGGACGCAGCGCGGCATAATCGGCCTCGTTCATCAGGCCCGCATTGATGTGCGGCAACAGTCCCGTCTCGTCCAGAACGGCACGCGCCATCTCTTCCAGATAGGACAGCGTCGTTGCATGACCGAGCAAGCCAAGCGCCTCGCGCGCAGCGGCGTAGCGCGCTTCGGGCTGGTCCCCGAGCGTGAACAATGCCTCGCGGCATCCGGCCGCAGCGCCAGCTCGGGCGACCGCAAGCACTGCGTCGCGCGACATGTAGGCCGTCTCGACGCGGGACGGCGTCGTGGCAAAGGTGCAATAATGGCACACGTCGCGACACAATTTCGTCAGCGGAATGAACACTTTGCGCGAATAGGTGACGACAGGACCGAAGGCCGCCAGCGTCATATGCTCCGAGCGGGCGAGCACCTCGCCGAGCGGCGCATCAGCTAGTGCTCGGACATCCCCCTCGAGAAGGCCTTCATGATGATTTGGCATCCCCATATTCACTCCGATTAGCGCACTCGTTTAGCTGGATAGCAGCGATCGTGCGATCAAATTGCGCTGGATTTCATTAGTACCGCCAAAGATCGACCAGCAGCGACCGTACAGATATTGGTGGCCCATCAGACTGGCGCGCTGCGACGGTGTGAACTGGCCATGCGGCGCGAGATGTAGATCGTGCGGATCATGCGCCCCGCCCAGCGGTCCTTCGATCTCCAGCGCGATTTCGGACAGCTTTTGCAGAATTTCCGTGCTGCGTATCTTGAGCACCGAAGCCTCTGGCCCGTCGCGCGACGCGCCCTCAGCCCATTGGGTTATATAGCTCTCCTCCAGCGCGCAGAGTGCCAGCAGTTCCATCTCGGCCCCCGCCAGCTTTTCCGCCAGCCGCAGGCGCGACGGCGAGGCCGGCACTTCCGCCAGCATGGCCTTGATGTTCTGAAGCAGCCGCAATTTCGGTCCTGTATCGGCTATCGCCACCCTCTCATGCGAAAGCAGGAACTTGGCGATGGTCCACCCCTGCCCTTCCTCACCCACAAGATTTTCTGCCGGCACCCGAACATTGTCCAGAAACAGCTGGTTGGTGTGATGCTGCCCGTCGATGGTGACGATCGGCCTTACCTCGATGCCGGGCGAGTTCATGTCGATCAGCAACATCGAAATGCCACGTTGCGCCTTAACCTCGCGGTCGGTGCGGACGAGGCAATGCATCATGTCCGCCCAATGGGCCTCGGTGGTCCACATCTTCGTCCCGTTGACGATATAATGATCGCCATCGCGCACCGCGCTGGTTTTCAAAGACGCAAGATCGGACCCAGAATTGGGCTCGGAATAGCCCTGACACCACCATGTGTCGCTCGACAGGATACCCGGCAGATATTTGGCACATTGTTCCGCATTGCCAAATTCCTGCAACACCGGCCCGATCATGTTGACGCCATAGGGGATGATCATCGGCGCGTTGTTAAGCGAGGATTCCTGCAAGAAGATCAATTGCTGATCGATCGTCCAGCCGGCACCCCCATGCTTGACAGGCCAGCCCGCGCCGAACCAACCCTTGTCGTGCAGGATCTTCTGCCACCGAACATAGTCGTTCTTGTGGATTTCGAGGCCCAAGGCGCCTTTGCGGGCAATGTCTTCGGGCAAGTGCGCGCGCACGAATTCGCGGACTTCGGCCCGAAACGGCGACTCTTGAACGACGTTGACGCCAAGTCCGGCAAATCGGGCACGATGGACGTCCGCGCTCCCCAACTCTGCACGAATAGCCGCCAGCCGGCGCATATAATGGCTCACGTCCAGTTCGTCGCTGACCCCCATGCCGCCGTGCATCTGCACCGCCTCATGTCCGATCCTGCGCGCCGCATCATCGACCAACGCCTTGGCCGCCGAAGCCAGCGCCGCACGATCCGCAGCGCCCGTATCGAACGATTCTATGGCGCGCTCCGTGACGACTCGTGCCTCTTCTGCCGCTGCGTACATATCGGCTGCGCGATGCTGGAGCGCCTGGAAACTCGCCAGTGGCAATCCGAACTGCTTGCGCGTGCTCAAATAGGCAAAGGTCGCCGCATTAAGCGCCGTGACGATGCCCACCGCCTCCGCCGCGAGAGCGATGACACCGCGCTCGACTGCCGCCGTGATCAGGTCAGCCCCTCCAACCAGGCGCGCCGCTACGTTGGACAATTCCATCGTCGCCGCGGACGAGCCGTCGATCATCCGATAAGCTTCCTGCACCAGACCGTCCGCCCCGGCCTCCACCAGATAGACGCCGGCCGCGCCGTCGAGCGTCGCCGTCACCAGAAACTGGCCAGCTAAATCCGCATGCCGCACCACCGACTTGCGACCGTTAAGGCGGTAGCCGTCCTCAGACTTCGTGGCCTTGGTCTCGGGCAGTGCGAAGGGATCGTAACTCTCCTCATGGGCGAAAACCGTGATGGTTTCCCCGCCGATAAGGCCGGACACATCCTCGCCCCCGGCATGGAGGATAGCACCGGACAGGGCGCTCGACAGCACGGGTTCGACGACCAGCTTGCGGCCGACCTCCTGCATGATCACGGCCAGGTCGCGCATAGTGCCGCCAAAGCCGCCAGCGTCCTCGGGCAGAGTAGCGCCAACTATGCCCTGCTCGGCAAGCGCAGGCCACAGCGCCAGCCGATCGGGCGATTCCGCCGAAAGCCGGTGGCGGCGGGCTTCGAAATCATTCTCTACATCGAGAAGTCGGCCCAGCATGTCGCCAAACATCTGCTGCGTTTCGGTCCTGGCGAACGTCATTACTTTCGGCCTCTCCTGTCGAATTCCGGCGTAACCGATAGATCGGCTACGAAAATAGCGCGTCGTCCGCGAATATGGTGCCGATCGCCTTTACGAAGCGAGCCGCGTCGGCCCCATTGATCAACCGATGATCATAGCTCAGCGATAGCGGCAGCGTCTTGCGCCATATCACCCCGCCATCCTCGCTGGGGGCTGGGCGCAACTGAATAGCCGTCGCGCCCAGGATCGCGACATCAGGCGCATTGATGATCGGCGTGAAAGATGTGCCGCCAATATGTCCGAGCGAGGTCAACGATATCGAACTGCCCGACATTTCCGCCATCGACAGGCCCTTGGTCCGGGCCTTGTCGGCGATTGCGGAAACCGCGGCTGCAATGTCCGCCAGGCCCATTTGGTCGACGTTCCTGACAACCGGGACCAGCAGGCCGTTCGGCGTGTCCACTGCGACGCCTATATGCACATATTTCTTGAGAATGACGGACTGCCCGTCATCCGAAAGCGAGGCATTAAACTGTGGAAAGTCGTGCAACACCGCTGCCAGCGCCCGGACAAGCAAAGCCACCGGGGTGACCTTCGCGCCCGGATTTTCGCTGTTCCACGCCGTCCGCCGCATCTCCGCGTCGGTCACGTCGATCTCGTCATGGTGCGTGACATGGGGGATCGAGACCCAGTTGCGCCCGAGAAACTTTCCCGTGAGCTTCTGGACATTGGACAGCTTCCTGACCTCGACTTCCCCGAACTCGGAAAAGTCGGCGGCAGGCCAGGCCGGCAAGGACGCAATCAGACTTTCCAGGCTCATAATTACTCGATCGTGCCTAGGACAGTCCCGACTTCATATGTTTCGCCGGGCTGCTTGAGGATGCGCAGCGTGCCCGATGCGGGGGCTTCCACCTCGTTTACCGACTTGTCGCTTTCCAGCGAAAACAGGGGTTCGCCTTCCACGGCTTGGCCGCCGTCAGCAACGAGCCACTCCGCCAGCTGCCCCTCGGACATCGAAAAACCGAGCTTTGGAAGTATGATGTCAACTGCCATTTAAGATTCCTTTCAGGCCAGAAGGCCGCGTACGGCCGATTCGATATCGGCCACCGATGGGGCGAATGCGGTTTCGAGCGGCTTGGAATAGGGCACAGGACAGAAAGCGCCACCGACACGCCGCACAGGCGCCTTGAGCCTGCCAAAGAAATGATCGCTCAGATCCGCCGCGATCTCGGCGCCGACCCCGAACTCTTTCACGGCTTCATGAACGATCAAACCACGACCGGTTTTTTCGACGGATGCGCGAACCGTTTCCTTGTCCCAGGGAGCGATCGTGCGAAGATCGACCACTTCGACGTTGATGCCTTCGCCGGCGAGCTTTTCGGCGACGGCAAGTGAAGGCGTTACCATCGACGCATAGGTGACGATGGTCAGGTCGCTGCCCTCGCGCGTCACGCTGGCCTTGCCTAGCGGGATCACTTCGCGGGTGACCGGACCGGCGTTCCAATAGCCGGGGAGATTTTCGATGAAGATCACTGGATCATCATCCTCAATCGCCGCTCTCAGCAAGCCATAAGCGTCGGATGGGTTGGATGGCGCGACCACCTTGATACCCGGCGTATGCGCGAACCAGGCTTCGAGATAATCGCTGTGCTGCCCACCGTTCGACATGCCCGAACCGGTCATCGTGCGGATCACGATAGGCACGTGGGTCTGGCCACCGGACATGAAGCGCAGCTTCGCCGCATGGTTGACGATCATGTCCATCGCCACTGTGGTGAAGTTCATCAACATGATCTCGGCAACCACGCGATAGCCGCCAAGCGACGCACCGATCGCCGCGCCGATGATCGCCTGCTCGGCAATCGGGGTGGATTTGACGCGATCGTCACCAAAAGCCGTCGAAAGCCCCTTGGTGACGCCCACGACGCCGCCCTCCTCGCGATCGGCGACATCCTCGCCCAGCACCAGGATTTTCGGATCGGCGGCGAGAGCATCGTGCAGCGCGAGATTAACGGCCTGGATGGTATTCATGGTCTGCGTTGTCATCATTTGATTCCTCAGGCCAGTTCATAGGCGAACACGTCGCGCTTCAATTCGGCTATATCGGGCAGGTCCGCCTTGAAAGCGGCTTCGACGGCAACCTCGATACGCGCCTTGATATCGGTGTCTATAGCGTCAAGTTCGGCCTCGCTGGCCGCGCCATCGGCAAGTACGCGTTTACGCAACGTGACGAAGGGGTCCTTCTCCTTCGCCGACGCCATCTCCTCCTTGGGGATGTAGCCGGCCGCATCGCCGATCAGATGGCCGTTGAAACGGAAGGTCAGCGCCTCGATCAGCGTTGGCCCCTCGCCGGCCCGTGCACGGTCGATCGCGATCTTCGCGGCGCCGTACATCTCGTCGACGTCATTGCCGTTAACCGTCACACCGGCCATGCCATACCCCGCCGCGCGCTTCGACAACTCATCGACGGACGTCGAGTTGGCAAAGCTGGTATGTTCAGCATAGCGGTTGTTCTGGCAGACGAAGATGACCGGCAGCTTCCATAGCGCCGCCAGATTGAGCGATTCGTGAAACGCACCGATATTGGCCGCGCCGTCGCCGAAATTGGCAACCGCGACATGGCCCTTGCCGTCAAGCTTGGCGGCCCAGCCAAGGCCGGTGGCGATCGGCATGGACGAACCGACGATCCCCGTTGTCACCATGCACCCGCTTTCAGGATGCGTCAGGTGCATCGTGCCGCCCTTGCCCTTGCAGCTGCCGGTCACGCGCCCGGCCAGTTCGGCCCAAAGCGGCTCAAGCGGAAAGCCCTTTGCCAGCATGTCATGCGTGCCACGATAGATGGTGCAGATCGTATCGCCATCATTCAGGCTGACCGAGAGCGCCGAGGGAATAATTTCCTGCCCTGCTGGCGAATAATAGGGCGTGACCAGCTGGCCGGCCTTCATGGCCTTGATCACGCGAAGATCGTTATGGCGAATGAGTGACGCTTTCTTATAGATCGCGACTAGCGTCGCCGCGTCCACCTTGGGTAGATTTGACATCCTGTGCTCCTTGATCAACGCTTGCCCGAGAACAAGTCACGGCCGATAATCTGCTTCATCACTTCGGTCGCGCCACCAGCGATGCGCGCAATTCGTGCATCGATGAATGCCCGCGCGATGGGGTATTCGGTCATATAGCCATAGCCGCCGAAAAATTGCAGGCACTCATTGACGACCTTGTTGTGAAGGTCGGTTACGAGCAGCTTAGCCTTGGCAGCGTCGACAGGGCTGAGTTCTCCTTTGAGATGGCTCTCAATGCACCAGTCGGTGAAAACCCGCAATGCCGTCGTTTCAGCAGAAAGCTGGGCAAGCACGAACTGCGTATTCTGGAAGTCCGCGATCGTATGGCCGAACGCCTTTCGTTCGGCGGTATAATCGACCGTCCACTGGATCGCCGCCTCGCACACGCAGATGCTGCGAATGGCCTGGGTCAGCCGCTCCTGCGACAATTTCGTCATCAGCATCGCAAAGCCACCGCCTTCATTGCCAAGGCGATTGGCTACCGGCACGCGCATATCTGCGAAGAAAAGCTCCGATGTGTCCTGCGCCTTCAGGCCGATTTTCTCGAGATTCCGGCCGCGTTCGAATCCGGGATTGTCGGCAGGCGACAACACGATGCTGACGCCTTTCGCCCCGGCTTCGGGATCGGTCTTGCACGCCACCAGAGCGAAATCGCAATTCTGCCCGTTGGATATATATGTCTTCTGACCATTGATCAGGTAATCATCGCCTTCCCGAACGGCGCGGGTGCGAAGGGCCTTGAGGTCGCTACCCGCATTCGGCTCGGTCATGGCGACCGCGCCGATCGCCTCACCTGTCACCATCCGCGGCAGCCAGGCCTGTTTCAGCTCCTCGGAACCCCAGGCAAGGATGTAAGGCGCGACCATTTCGGAATGGACCATGAAGCCGGGACCAGACATGCCTGCCTTGGCCAATTCTTCGATCACGACGACATTATAGAGCCAGTCCGCCCCGAGCCCGCCATAATTTTCGGGGATGTCGCAGCACAGCATCCCGGCTTCGCCAGCTTTGAGCCAGACCTCACGCGGGACTCGCTGTTCCTTCTCCCATTCGGCATGGAAGGGTGCCATTTCCGTCTCGACAAAGCTGCGTACCGTGTCGCGGAACATCTCATGATCGGAGGAGAATAATGTTCGCTTCATGAGCTGAGCCCCAGAATAGAGATGCAAGCAATGCCCTGATACGGCACGCCGCCCAGATTATGCGTCAGCCCCATCGAGGGTGACGCGAGTTGCCGTTCGCCGGTGCGGCCCAATAGCTGGCTATACACCTCATAGGTCATCCGCAGCCCGGTCGCGCCGATCGGATGACCGAAACATTTAAGGCCGCCGTCGATCTGGCATGGCACCTGACCATCCGCATCATAAAATCCGTCAAGAATATCGTTGACGGCCTTCCCCTCTTCCGAGATGAAAAGATCCTCCATCGTCACCAGTTCGGTGATCGAAAAACAGTCGTGGACCTCGATCAGATCGAGTTGGGTGCGCGGATCGGTGATCCCGGCTTCCTTGTAGGCGCGCGTCGCGGCGTTACGCGTGTTGCGGACATGGCTGCCGTCCCATGTGTTCATCTGGGATTCGATCCCGGAACTGATTGCGAGCTGAATGGCCTTAACCGTCACCAGGTCCTTCTTACCGAGCGCGCGCGCAATCTCGGGCGTGGTAACGATCGCGCAGGCCGCGCCATCGGACACGCCGCAACAATCGAACAGGCCCAGCGGGTCAGAAATCATCGGCGCGTTGATGATGGTTTCCATCGGTATGGCTTTGCGCAGATGCGCCTTCGGGCTGTGTACGCCATTTTGGTGGCTCTTCCATGACACATGCGCCATGCCGCGCTTGAGATCGTCTTTCGACATGCCATGTTTGGCCCGATAGCCCGCCGCGAGTTGGGCGAAACCAGCGGGCGAAGACCCCATCGGCATCCACATGTCATTGAAGGTGCCCTTGAATGGGATCGGCAAGCCGCCATAGCCCGTATCCTTAAGCTTTTCCGCACCGATGGCGACGGCAATATCGACCGCGCCAGAAGCCACGGCATAGGCCGCGCCGCGCAAGGCTTCGGTCCCGGTCGCACACATATTTTCTACGCGCGTGAACGGGATGCCGTCGAGCCGCAGCGCGGTCGAGGCCGGAATGGGCGAGTTGCCGACATTAACATTGTCCAGCGCGCTGCCATACCAGCCCGCTTCGATCTGCGAACGCTCGATACCCGCGTCCGCCAGCGCCTCGTCAAAGGCCTCCCGCATGAGCGAGGGAGAATCGACATTCCAGCGCTCGCCAAATTGCGCGCAGCCCATACCCAGGATCGCAACTTTGTCCTTGATGCCCGTCGCCATGCTTATGCTCCCGCCGCGCCTGCGGGCGCCGCTTTCCAGAAATACCGGTTATAGCCGCGAGCGCGATCCCGCTCCTTGATGCGAAACGTCAATTTGAGGGGCGTCCCAACGTCCAGCCCGTCGGCGCCCACATCGACGACCTCCATCAATATTCTGGCACCATTGTCGAATTGCACGAAGCCAATATAGAGGGGAGGCGCCGGGTGAAAGGACAGCCAGTCCGCCGTGTAGGTCAGAACCTGCGAAGGCTCGTCCACCAGAGAATAATCTTCAAACTGGGTGGCCGGCGCATTGCATTCAGGGTTCACGCAATATTCGATCTGGGGAAACTGTATGGTACTGCATTTGCCGCACTTGCCCGCGATAAGCCCGCTGATCTGATCGTCGGAGCGATACTGCTCCGTCAACGCGGTCTTGCTATCCTTTTCGGATCGCATGCCCCATTCGAGATCGACGCCATTATAAAAGGACAGCATCCGCATATAGCTGTCGGTGGAGATTCCGTCGGTTATTGCACCGGCGACACCCCGACGCGGCTTTGCGTTTTGAATGGCCTCGGTCACTTCGAACACGAGTGCGTCCGCGCCCTGACCAAAGCCGGCGACTAATATTTTGTCGCCTGGAGCTGCCGTATCCAACACATTGGCCAACATGAGAAGAACATGCGCCGCGCCGGCATAGCCGACTCCATTTTCCAGACCGTCGGCCGGCTTGCCGCCAAAGCCGACCTTCTTGGCGACGGCATCGGCTGCACCGCGTTGCATGGAGGGCATGACGAAATGGGTAATGTCGGCCACTGCCACGCCAGCCTTCGCAAGCGCGGCCTTGATCGCGGCGGGGGCGAGCTTGGCATAGCCCTCGTCGCGGACCCAGCGCTCTTCCCAGAAATAGTCGTAGCGCGATTGAGCCCCGCGGAAATGGTCCACGAAAGGGGCGGTCACGCTGGCCGCCCCGAGCAGGCGCGCGACCACGTCATCGGACCCGAGCAGGAATGCCGCAGCCCCCGCACCGTAACTAAGTTCCTGCGTGCTGGCGGGCTTGGCGACTGGCGCGTCGCTCGCGATGAACAAGGCATCCTCGCCCGCCTTGAGCGCCTGCAACAGGCCCGATGTCCCGGCACGCTGCGAAAAGCCGATGTCGCTGCTCGCGATACCGGTCGGGAGCCGCAAAGCGCTCGCCACCAGTGAGGCATGCTGAAGATCGGCATAGGGCAGGCTGGTCGACGCGACATAGACCGCTTCGATGCCGTCGGCCTTGCGTCCGTCGAGACAGTCGCGCGCCGCTTCGACCGCCATTGTGACGGCGTCCTCGTCCCAGCTGACGAAGGCGCGTGCCCCCTTCGCCTGGCCGCGAAGATTTGGCGCCATCCATTTATGCGCGTCCGCGATATGCGACCGATCGATCCGCAAACGCGGTACATATCCGCCGAACCGCTTAATGCCAAAGTCTGCCATCGGAACTCCACTCGTGTAGCTTGGTGGTCACCGATCCTTCGCGATCTGCCAGCAGAAACGCCAGTCCTCGCGAAACATCTTATTCAAAAACGAGCCCCAAGTCCGCACCGCGAACCTGTGGCCCCGGTCATTCGGATGCGGATGGGAAACTCGCCTGCCGCTTTTCGATGAAGGCGCGAACCCCCTCCTCGAAATCCGGGGTGCCGACCGCTTCGACAATCGCATCGCGTTCCGCCTTGAGCTGCGCCGAAACCGGCAACTCTCCGCTGGAGGCAATCAGTGCCTTGGCCTGACGAACTGCTCCAGCTGGCGCGCGAGCAAATCGCTTTGCCTGCGCTGACGCTTCGGCCGTCAGGTCACTGGCCGGAACGACCCGCGAGGCTAGCCCAAGGCGGTAAGCCTCGTCGGCTCCAACCTTCGCAGCGGTCAGGATCAGTTCGGCAGCCCGCCTCTGTCCGACAACGCGGGGCAAAAGGAGACTGACGCCGCCATCGGGCGGCAGCCCCACGCGCTGGTGCGAAAACAGGAAAGCGACTGTTTCGTCGGTCACCACATAGTCAGCGCCGAGCGCGAACATCAGGCCCGCACCCGCCACTGCACCCTGGCAAGCCGCGACGACCGGCACATCAATCGCAAGATACGCCTCGACCATCCCACGAACCGCGTTAAGCCGCGATGCGAAATCCGTCCGACGGGCCTCGACCGGTTGTTCGATGGCCCGTGCAAAGCTGCGCACGTCGCCGCCAGCGGAAAAATGCGCGCCCTCCCCTCGCACCAGCAACACCCGAACCGCGGGGTCGCTGGAAATCGAGGAGAAAAGCTCGGTCAGCCCTGGCACGGCTTCCTGAGGGATGGCATTGCCCTGGGCCGGGCGATTGAAGCTCAGTGTGAGAACTCCATTCGCCCGGTCGACCAGATATGGCGCGTCTTCGCTCATCGGGATCAGAAGGGATCCCAGGTGAAGACGTGCGAGGAGATGTCGAGCGGATAGAAGCTGGGCTTCATCGCCGGCAGCACATGGCTGACGATCGTCTCGGGCGTCCAGCCATCCGACGTCTGCGCGGTACGGATCGGGCGCGGCTGGCTGAACAGGATCGCCTCGTTCATGCGCGACGAGAAAATCTGGCCACTGACATCGGCCGCCCCATCACTGATCAGGCCAACGGCAAGCGGCGCGATCTTGTCAGGTGTCATCCGCTTGGCGATTTCGAGACGCTTGCGGTTCGCTTCGTCGTTCGCCGGGATCGTGCCGACCATGCGGGTAAACGCGAAGGGCGCGATGCAGTTGGAACGGACGTTGAAGCGCTGCATGTCGATGGCGATCGATTTCGAAAGGCCGACAACGCCCATCTTTGCCGCCGCATAATTGGCCTGGCCCATATTGCCGATCAGTCCGCTCGTCGACGTCATGTGGACGAACGCGCCGCTGCCCTGTTCCTTGAAA
Organism: Sphingobium fluminis; assembly: GCF_037723805.1. Taxonomy (NCBI): domain Bacteria; kingdom Pseudomonadati; phylum Pseudomonadota; class Alphaproteobacteria; order Sphingomonadales; family Sphingobiaceae; genus Sphingobium; species Sphingobium fluminis. Next base: position 28,132 of record NZ_JBBJUK010000006.1, on the reverse strand, counting down.
TAGGGAGCCGCCGCGCGCGACACGTAGAAATAGCCGTCGAGATTGACCGCACGGACCAGATCCCAGTCTTGTGCGGTCATCTTGTGGAAGATGACGTCGCGCAGGATGCCGGCGTTGTTGACGACGGCGTCGATCTTGCCGAACGCCTTGATCGCATCCTGGATGATTTCCTGCGCCGACTCCCAGGTCGCGATCGAATGGAAGCTGGGAGCAGCGATGCCACCCGCCGCCGTAATTTCATCGACGGTCCGCTGCGCGGGGGTGGTGTCGGCGCCACCGCCTTCGGCGGCTCCGCCAAGGTCGTTCACCAGCACGCTGGCGCCTTGTGCAGCAGCCATCTTCGCGATTTCCGCGCCGACGCCATTACCTGCACCGGTCACGATGACGACCTTACCTTCAAGAATTCCCGATTGAGCCATGTTCCATCCCATCTTCTTATAGTGTCTTAGCGACTACAGCTTGAGCGATTAGTGTCAATATACTAATTCGTCGCATCCGCGATATGAGCGCTCGCCCGATCCAGCACGATCAGGTCCCGTTCGACCGATCGACAGCGGAAGCGGACCGTATCCCCCTTGGTGTAGAATTCCACCCGGATCGTCTCGCCGGGGAACACCGGCTTGCTGAAGCGAACCTCCATGGAGCGCAGGCGGGCCGGATCCCCATCACACAGGCGGCTGATGACCGCGCGCGCGGCAAGACCCATCGTGCACAGGCCATGCAGGATCGGACGATCGAACCCGGCCTTGCGCGCTGTCGACGGACTTGCATGGATCGGGTTGAGATCGCCGCTCAGCCGATAGATGAGGGCAATCTGCGGCATGGTCGGAATGTCCATGACCAGATCGGGCTCGCCGTCGGGAAGCGCAGTCAGCCCCGGCCCGGGATCGCCAAAACCGCCCTGACCGCCATCGCCACGAAGGAAAAGAGTCTGCGTCACCGTCGCGCAAAGCTGGTCGCTGTCGCGATCAAATAAGCGTTTTTGCATCTTCATGATCGCGCCCTTTTCAGCGCCCTTGTCCTCGATGCTGAGGATAGAATAGGCGCCGCGCATACGGCCTTCCACCGGGATTGCCGAGTGGATCTCGAAGGCCTGCTCCGCATGAAGCACCTTGACCCAGTCGATCCCAAGCTCGGGACGGTCGATCCAGAAACCGGGATGCGCGATGGTGTTGCACATCGCCGGGACGGCCTTCAAACCTTTTTCATAAACGAAAGCCAGTTGCTCTTCGTCGGTAGGATCGCTGCCATACCCCAGCCCGAGCGCGTAGAGGATGGTCTCGCTCGCGGCGTAATCATGATTTTTATCGTCGAGTTTGAAACGCTGTAAAATGTCCAGATTCACGATTCTGGGCTCCCCCGTTGCTTTGATGTTGACTTCCCCTAGCCCATTTAGGATTTAGGAACAAGAAAAGTGAGTTGGGTCGATCCGCTCTTAAAGGAGATAATGATGCTTTTCTCCGCCGGCCCGCGTTCCTGATGGATCACTGCCGATCTTCGGTGAAATCATGCGGTCAGGATCGTCATCGCTCTTTGGGGCAAGCCCGGCTGATGATCGCGCGGAACTGGGAGAGGCGATGAACAGCGTTATCGACGATGCCGAGATCGAAAGGCAAGCCGCGGAAAACGGGCTGACCGGCCGGCTCGCGCTCGCGCAATCGACCAGGTCCCTGCTGGACATATTCTCCTGCTCGATGGCGGAAGATCACATATTCGGGGAAGCGGCCGAGCATATCCAACAAGCCTTGCTCTTGTTGGCCCGCCATCCTGGGCGGCCCGCTCATGTCCGGACGATCGAAGGCGCGCTTACCGGGATGGGCGAACTCAGCGAGCTTGGTCCATTTACGGGCAGGCTTCATCCCCCGACTCCACCTTTCAAATTGATACTGAGCGAAAACAAGGCGGAAGCCTATACTACTTACAGCCATCCTCATGAAGGCGCGCCCGGTCTCTTGCAGGGCGGATTCATAGCTGCGACTTTCGATGAGTTGCTGGGCGTGGTGCAAGCCGGCGTGGTGCGAATGACCGTGGATCTTCAGATCAGCTATCGGTCACCGACCCCGCTTCATAAAGAGCTTCGCTATACGACCTGGCTGGACAGAATCGACGGCCGCAAAGCCTATGTCAGCGGTACATTGCATGACGGCGACCGGCTCTGCGCGGAAGCGCGCGGCTTGTTCGTCGAGCCGCGCCAACTGCCATTTTAAACACTAACAAAAGATCGAGCGGCAGCGCACGCTGTCGTCAGAAGAGGATAGGCCGATGACGACGCACACGACATATTGCCGCAATTGCGCAGCCGCATGCGGGCTGGTGGTGACCGAGGACGCGGGCATCATCGAGGACATTCGAGGCGACCGCGACCATCCCGTCTCGCAAGGCTATTTTTGCATCAAGGGTGCAGCGACCAAGGATTTTCACAATGGTGAGGACCGGCTGCTCAGCAGCCGCCGCCGCAATGCCGACGGATCGTTCACCGACATCGACTCGAGCACGGCGATGGATGAGATTCATGCGCGGCTGAGCGGGATTATCGCGGAGTACGGCATTGAGTCGGTCGCACTCTATTATGGCACGGGCGCAAACTGTAACGTGCTGAGCGTGCCTGCTGCCAAGGCCTGGATGGACGCGATCGGATCGCCCTATCTATTCTCCAGCATGACCGTCGATCAGTCGGCGAAGTGGGTGATGGCCGGACGCATGGGCATCTATCTGGCAGGCAAGCACAGGATACCCGACGCCGACGTAATGATGATCGTGGGCACTAATCCGGCTGCGTCGCATGCCTGCTATGGCCTGCCATCGGCCAATCCGATCAAGCATGTCCGCGACGCGCGCAAGGCCGGGACGAAATTCATCGTCGTCGACCCCCGCAAAACCGAGTTGGCGCGTTCGGCCGATCTGCATCTGCCCGTGCGGCCGGGTCAGGACCCGGCCTTGTTTGCCGGCATGATCCGCATCGTGCTGGAGGAAGGGTTCGAGGACAAAGCATTTTGCGCCCGCTTCACGACCTCGCTCGACCGGTTGCGCGCCGCCGTCGCCCCCTTCACGCCCGACCATGTGGCGGCGCGTACCGGCATCGACGTCGAAACCCTGTATGAAGCGACGCGCATTTTCGCCACCGCCCAGCGCAAGTCCGCCGTAACCGGCACCGGCTCGGCGATGGCATTGAATTCCAACCTTTCCGAGCATCTGATCGAAGCCTTTACGGCGATCTGCGGCGGTTATCGCAAGGCGGGTGATATCGTGCGCAACGCCGGCTATTTCGGTGGCCCCGCGCCGAGCGAGGGCGTGTTGCCGCCCAACCGGACCTGGGAGTCAGGCCCCAAGCTGCGCACGGCCGATATTGGCCCCATGGGCGGCGAATATCCGACTGCCCTTATCCCGCGCGAGATCGTAGGCAATGAGAAGGGCCGCATCCGCGCGCTGATCCATATCGGCGGCAACCTGGTCAAGGCGCTCCCCGAACCCGATCGCACCATTCCGATGCTGCGGCAACTCGACCTTCTTGTCTCGCTCGACATGAGGGACAACGTCACCAGTCGCATGGCCGATTATGTGATCGCCACCAGCGGCCATTATGAGCATCATGATTTCAACCTTGCGCTCGAATATATGCTGCCCACCACCTTTGCCCAGATCGCGGAGCCGTTCCTGCAACGACCGGCCGGCGTGATCGACGACTGGGAATTCTTCCGGGGCATGGCGCGCCGCATGGGCAAAACGCTCCATATGCGCCGGCCGGTCTATGGCCTTGCCCATAGCGACATTCCCGGCCCCGAACTGGAGATTACCGAACAGACAGTGGCGGAGGATATTGTCCGCTGGCTCGCCGATGGCGGCCGCAGCAGCTATGAACAGCTGCGCGCCAATCCCGGCGGCATCCACTTCGCGAAAGCCGAAGGCATCGTCCAGCCAGCCGGTGACGATAATGGCGCGCGGCTCGACCTGTGTCCGCCGGACGTTGCGGCCGAAATGGACGGCGTGCGCAACTCGCAAGACGAGGTAGCCGGTTATCCTTATCGACTGATCCCGCGCCGGCTGATCGAGGTGATGAACAGCGCCTATACCCAGGCCGGGCAGACCCGCCGCCGCTTCCCGACCAACCCCATCTACATGAACGAGCAGGACATGGCGCGGCTGGAGCTGGCCGATGGTGGCACCGTCAAGCTGACCGGCCGCACCGGCGGGGTCGTGATCGGCCGTGTTCGTAAAGATACGGGACTTCAACCCGGCGTCATTTCGATGTGCCATGGCTGGGGGAACCCCGAAATATCGGGCGAACTCGATCCGGACGCTTTCTCGGGCCGCCTCGTTTCCCTCGACCAGGACCTTGAAACCATCAATTTCATGCCAAGGCAAAGCTCCGTGCCCGTCCAGGCACAGCGGCACGACGCCTAGGCGAGACTTCTCCCCAAAATCTACTGCGACACTAAAGACCCACTTAAGGAATATATATGAAGATCGGAATCATCGGCGCAGGCAATATCGGCGCGACCCTAGCGCGCAAACTGGCGGCCGAAGGACATGATATCAAGCTCGCCAATTCCAAAGGCCCCGACTCTCTGCGCGACCTGGCCCAGGAGGTCGGCGCCACGGCGGTGTCAAGGGAAGATGCAGTCAAGGATGTCGAAGCCATCATCCTATCGATCCCGTTTTTGAGCTATCAGGATCTGGCTGCCCTGTTCGCCGGCGTTCCCGCCGACGTGACGGTGATCGACACGTCCAACTATTATCCGTTCCGCGACGGCGCCATCGACGGCCTGGATAACGGCACGGCCGAGAGCGTGTGGATCAGTGACCAGATCGGCCGCCCTGTCATCAAGGCTTGGAACGCGGTTCTCGCCGCTACATTGGCCGAGCGAGGAAAACCCGCCGGTTCAGAGGGACGGATTGCGCTGCCCGTCGCGGGCGACGATGCCAAAGGAAAAGCTCTCGCGATGCAGTTGGTGGACGCCACCGGCTTCGATGCGCTGGACGCTGGATCGCTGGCGGATTCCTGGCGGCAGCAGCCCGGCACCCCGGCTTATTGCACCGAACTGACGCTGGGCGATCTCGGATCCGCTCTGGCAGCGGCCGACAAGCGGCGCGCACCGGAAAATCGCGAGGCGCTGATTACCCAGTTCATGGCGCGCTACGGTGAACTCACACACGATGACACGATCGCGATGAACCGGACGGGCACCGCCTGACACGAACGCGTCCCGGCACCTTCCCCGTCGTCGGCCCAATATCGGGCCGACGACGGGGCAGTAGTGCGATTGCGTCATAAAACCCGCTAGTTACGGAGCAGCGCCATCACTGCGCCAAATTCGATCCAGCCCCGGCGCTTGAGACAGCGCCGGGGCTGGCGACCGGCTTTAAAGCTGAAGGCCGCCGTCGACAGCCAGTGACTGCCCGGTAATATATTTGCCCTTGTCAGAAAGGAGGAAGGTCACCGCGTCGGCGACATCTTCGGCCGTGCCGAACTTCTTCATTGGCAGCATTCTGCGCAGACCATCGATCCAGTCTTCGATGCCCGGCCGGGCGATCAGTTCATGCCCGAGGCCCGCATCGATAAAGCCCGGCGCGACACAGTTGGACCGAATGCCGAAGCGCCCTTCTTCCAGCGCGACGCCGCGGAACAGCATTTCGATCGCGGCCTTGGGCGCGGCCGAGCAAATGTCACGCAAAGGCACTTTTTCCACCGCAGCGGTGATAACCGCGACCAGTGCGCCACCGCCGCCCGCCTTCAGATGCGGCAACGTCGCCCAGACCAGATTAAACGCCGCGTTTACATCGTTGTCGAACACATGCTTCCATTCGGCGGGCGTGATCGTGTTGAGAAATTTCATCGGGATGTGCGGGCCGGCGGCATAGACGACCGAATGGACGCGGCCAAAACGCTCAGCCGCCGCGTCGACAAATGCTTTCATGGCATCGGGGTCGGCATGATCGACCGACATGGCCATGGCCTGCCGACCGGTCGCCTCCACCTTCCCGATCACCGCATCTGCGGCCTCCTTGCGCGATCGATATGTCAGGGCGACGTTGGAACCGGCGGCGGCGAGAGCCTCGCAGATCGCCGAACCGATGCCACCACTCCCGCCCGCGACGATCGCTACGCCGTCCGTAAATGCCTTCTCCATTACTGGCCTTTCTTCCCTCTTGCGGCCGCTACGCTTATAGTGCAGGCCCCATCCAAATCAGATTAGTTTGCGCATACTATACAGGGATCCTAAAATGCCCAACCTCGAAATCATCATCTCTGAAAACGACGGCGTCATCCATGTCGCGTTCAATCGTCCGGAAAAATATAACGCCCTGAGCATGGAGATGCTGGATGGCCTGCGCGACGCGACAGCTCGCCTGCGGGACCGCGACGACCTGCGTGTCATGCTTTTGACCGCGAACGGCAAATATTTTTCGGCCGGTGTCGATCTCAACGGTGGACTGGCACCTGACACCTCGATCGAGAGTCCGAGCGCCTTCCGCCGCTGGTATCGTCAGGGCGCGGGCAGCCTTCACGGACTTGGCGACGAATGGGAAGCGATCGAAAAACCGATCGTCGTCGCGTTCCAGGGGCCGTGCCTCGGTGGCGCGCTCGAACTGTCGCTGTGCGCGGACTTCCGTCTGGCAAGCACTGATGCCCGGTTCGGCCTTCCCGAAATCAGCTTTGGCGCGTTGCCAGGGTCGGGCGGCACCAGTCGCCTGGTTCGGCTCGCCGGTCCGCACTGGGCGCGCTGGCTGGTGCTCGCCAATCGGCAGATCGATGCGGAGCGGGCTCTCGCGATCGGCATCGTCCATGACGTCATCGGCCAGGAAGAGCTTATCGATAACGCGCTCGCCTTTTGCCAGTCGCTCAAGGCCCTGCCGCCGGAAGCATTTGGCGCCGGCAAGCTGGCGATTGAGCTGGCCGCCGATCTGGACAGGTCGCAGGCACGCAATGTCGAGCGCCTGGCCGTCAGCGGATTGTTCCAGGGTGCCGAGTTGCGCGATCTGATGCGCGCGATGCAGGAAAAGCTGGCTTCCAAGAAGCGCTGATGCCTGGCAGCGTCAGAGCTTTTGGATAAAGGTCTGCCATTCATCCGTCAGCCGCTCGCGGTGATCGGGCGCGGCGATGGCGATCAACGTGGCGGCGCGCTCGACATGCGTGCCGCCGCGAAGATCGGCTAGGCCGAATTCGGTCACGACGATATCGACATCCATCCGGCTTAGCGATACTGGTCCGGCTCCTGCATTGGGCGCCACGATCCGGCTGATCGCGCCTTTGGCGGCCGTCGCCGCGAGGGCGACGATTCTGAGCCCACTGGCCACCTTGGCCCCGCGTGCAAAGTCGGTCGCCCCACCCGGACCGGACATGAAGCCTTTCGGCCCCACTTCGGCATAAGCCTGACCAAACAGGTCTACTTCGGTAGCCGAGTTGATGGCAATGAAATCCTTGATCGCGCCGATGATGAGCGGGTCATGGGTAACGGAGACCGGCGCAAACCGATAGGCCGGCCCGCCGATCGCCCGATACAGCCGATCCGAACCGATCGCGACCCCAGCCGTCACCGCCACCCCGGGCGCAAGCGCGCCGGCCTCCTCCAGATCGACCACGGCGTCACCGACCAGGCCGGAATGAATGCGCAGATTACGCCTTCCGGTCAGCGACCGAAAGACTGCGCCCGGCACTTTACCCAGCCCCGTCTGCAGCGTCGCCCCGTCGCTCACCAAAGGAGCGATATAGGCGGCAATGGCGTCCGCCGTCGCATCGCTGCCGGCATCCGGGGTGCCCAGCGGCACTTGGGGCGCTTCGACGAAAGCCATGATTTCCTTGAGTGGAATGCCCGCATCGCCCTGCGTTCGGGGCAGGAGCGGATTGATGTGAGCGAGACGTATTGGAATTCGGGGCCATAGTTCGGCAAGGAAATCGACCGTCGGCCCGAAACTGCACATGCCCTCTTCGTCAGGTGGCGTCACCATCATCAATGCCGCGTCCGGCGGGCAGGCCAGAAGCCGTTGCCTGATATCGGCATAACAAAGCGGAAGAAACGTCCCTCCCTCCCCGGCCGCCTTCAGCTCAGGGGTCAGGAAAAAGCTTTCGGTCGTACAGGAAGGGTTTGCGAGATATGTCCGGCGATTGAGTCCGGGTACGAAAATTCCCGTGAATGTCACAGCACCGAGTGATGCCCCCGCCCGCTCCACCGCGTCGGCCAGCAACAGCGATTCAGCCGAGCAACCCGAAACGATCGTCCGCCCCCCAGCAGGCAGCATCGCCACGAGGGCGTCGGCATCCAGTTCGATTGGCATGTCTGGCTATCCTTCAAGCGGCCCGATGAACGCTGGCCAGCGAAATGGAATATTTACAAGCGCTCTACATGCTGTCAATCAGCGACTAGTATATAGGGACTAGATAAGGTAGCATACCAATGGCGGGTCTGTACTTCGATCAATTTTCGGTCGGCCAGATATTTCGGCACGAGATTCGCCGTACCGTGACCGACATGGACAATATGCTGTTCTCGTCGCTCACCTATAATCCTGCTTCGATCCATATCGACCATGCCTATGCCGCCGACACTGAATTCGGTAAGCCGCTGATGAATTCGATATTCACTCTGGGGCTCGTGATCGGGCTATCTGTTCAGGATACGACGCTTGGCACGACCGTCGGCAATCTGGGGATGAGCGAGACCAAATTTCCCAAACCCGTTTTTTCAGGCGACACGATCCGCGCCGAAACGCGCGTCGACGGGCTGCGGCCGAGCGCATCGCGGCCCGGCCAGGGGATTGTCACCTTCGAACATATCGGCTTGAACCAGCGGGACGAGATCGTCTGCTCGACGAAGCGGAATGCGCTGATGATGGGAAGTCCCGCATGAAGCTGCGATCGATGCTTTTCGTGCCCGGCGATAGCGAACGCAAGTTCGCCAAGGGCTCGACAGCGGGCGCTGACGCGCTGATCCTTGACCTTGAGGACGCTGTTGCGCCTTCGATGAAGGATGCGGCGCGCGCTCATGTGTCGGGCCTGCTGGATGACCGTTCAAAGCGGGCGTGGCGCTTCTTCGTCCGCGTCAATCCGTTCGACACGGGCATGACATTCGATGACATGGCGGCGGTGGTGAAACCGGGACTGGACGGGCTGCTGATTCCCAAGGCGAACGCCGCTGACGACCTTGTGCGCGTCGGCATCGAACTGGACCGGCTGGAGGCCCAGGCCGGCATGGCTCAAGGAACGGTCAAGCTGGCCGTCGTCGCCACCGAAACGGCGCAGGCCATGTTCAACCTTGGCAGCTATGCGCCGCCGCCGCCGCGCATGATTGCCATGACCTGGGGTGCCGAGGACTTGGCCGCTGTTATCGGCGCTACCGATAACAAGGAAGAAGATGGCAGTTGGACCTTCCCCTATCAGGTCGCACGCGCGCAATGCCTGTTTGCGGCTGCCGCTGCGGAGGTACTGGCGCTGGACACGCTCTATGCGAATTTCCGCGACCCAGAAGGGCTGGAGAAAGATTGTCGCCGCGCCCGCCGCGACGGCTTTGCGGGCCGCGTTGCCATCCACCCGGATCAGGTCGAGATCATCAATCGCGCCTTTTCGCCGACACCCGAACAGGTCGCCGAAGCGCAGATGATAGTCGACGCCTTTGCCGCATCGCCGGACGCGGGAACGCTCGGGATCGGCGGCAAAATGTATGACATCCCCCATCTTAAGGCCGCACGCAGAACGCTGGCAGGAGTATAATTATGTCCACACCCCGCCCCCTCCCTACGCAGGAAGAACGCGAAGTCATCCGTGAGGGCGTCCGCGCCGTCGTAACCCGGTTCGATGACGAATATTGGCTGGCCCGTGACGAGGACGGGGTGTTCCCGTTCGAATTTCATAAGGCGATGGCCGATAATGGCTGGCTCGGGATCACCATGCCGGAAGAATATGGCGGCTCTGGTCTGGGTGTCACCGAAGCGGCTATCATGATGAACGAAGTCGCCAGCCATGGCGGCGGCATGACGGCGGCTTCGGCGCTCCACGTCAATCTGTTCGGGCCTCACCCGATCGTGGTGAAGGGGACGCCCGAACAAAAGGCGCGCTGGGTGCCCCGGCTGATCGCCGGCGAGGACCAGGTGGCGTTTGGCGTGACCGAGCCTGACGCCGGCCTCAACACCACCCGCATCAAGACCTTCGCCGAAAAGGTGCCGGGCGGTTACGTCGTACAAGGGCAGAAGGTGTGGACGTCGACGGCGCAGGTCGCGAGCAAGATCATGCTATTGACGCGGACCACAAAGTTCGAGGATTGCGCTCGCCCGACCGACGGCATCACCCTTTTCTACACCGACCTCGACCGAACGAAGATCGACGTCCACAAGATCCCCAAGATGGGCCGCAAGGCGGTAGATTCTAACGCGATCTTCATTGACGGCCTGTTCGTTCCCGACGAGGACCGGATCGGCGAAGAGGGTAAGGGCTTCTCCTATCTGCTCCACAGCCTGAACCCCGAGCGCATATTGATTGGCGCCGAAGCGATCGGTCTTGGCCAGGACGCGCTGGGCCGGGCTGCAAAATATGCGCGCGAGCGAGTCGTGTTCGATCGTCCCATTGGTCAGAATCAGGGGATTCAGCACCCACTCGCGGAACGCTGGATGTATCTGGAAAGCGCTTGGCAAATGGTTATCAGGGCCGCTGAACTTTATGATAGCAACCTGCCGTGCGGGGCGGAAGCGAACACCGCCAAGTTCCTGGGGGGTCGCGCCGGGCAGGACGCTTGCTGGCAGGCGATGGCGACCCATGGCGGCTTTGGCTATGCCAAGGAATATCATGTCGAGCGGCTATATCGCGAAGTCGCGTTCACGCGGCTTGCACCTATTACGGAGCAACTCATCATGAGCTTCATCGCCGAGAAGGTGCTGGATCTGCCCAAGAGCTACTAAGCATAAGTCGATAGTCAGCGCAAAGGCGCGGAGCGTCCCCTGCCCGCCGATTTGGCGGCCGGGAGTGCTCCGCGCCTTTTGCGCTCTTGCTCTGCCGAGCGGCTTACCTCATGCGGGCGATATTATCTGGGGCGGAAACAGCGGGAAAATGCTGCGTTTTTTGAACCGCCAGCCGGATGCCGTCCTGACATAGCTGTCTTCGTAGCGGATATAGTAGCGGGCTTGCCCGCTGCTGCGCGTATCGGCCTCCACCAGCGCGAACACACTGCCCGACGCGCGGTCGGCTTTCGATTCGAGGATAAGATGGTTCATCATGAGATGGACGACATGCAGAACATCCGCTTTCAGTTGCGCGCCATAGGCGGCAATGCCCTGGCGCCCGCTGTGCACGCCCATGCCAAGGGCGCTCTCGTCAAGCACTCCGTCTTCGACGAACAGATCGACCCATGCATCGACCTGCCACAGATCGATATGATAGGGATATCGGTTCACCAGATCCTGCAACGCGAACCGGTCATCTGCACTCAACATATCTACTCTCCTGCGTCACGGTTGGACCAATTCGACAATGGCATCCTCACTTGTCAATTACCCTAATCCCGGGCGGGAGCCGTGTCGTTTGAAACATGGATTTCCATCGTCGCGTCATCCACAGGCTTGACAGCATGGAATTGCCGAATATGTAGTATGTTAATACTAAACCGTGCTGGCGAGCAATGGCGCGGACGAAATAAGTGATCGGGACGGCCGACGGCACCAGGTCAGCTGGCTGCGTCCGCCAATGAGTTTTTGGAGGCAGGATATGCAGAAATATAAAAGAGGCCATGCAGAATATCGCGGCATCGTTGATGCGCCCTTGGAAGACGTGTGGGAGTTGCTGACCGACTGGGCAGGATTCGAGCGTTGGTGGATCAAGCCCGAAGATGGTGGCCGCCCCGGCCCTAACATCGCGAGTGTCGAGCTTGTCGGCGAGCCCAATCAGGTTCCGCGCACCCGCGTGGTTCGGCATGTCACCGGCTCGGCCGTCGATGAAAAGCTGTGGCTGCAGGATAATGATACCAAGCGGATCGTGTACGACATGGTCTTCCGCCCCAACCCGAACGGCGCGGTCCTGCGCAGCGAGTTCAGAAATTATCTCGCCACAACGATGCTGGATCCGTTGCCGGGTGGCGAGACTTTGATGACGTTCAAATCCGAATTCGATATCGTTGCCGAAGCCGACCTGAACCTGATGATCTCGCTCATCGAAAGGACCTATTCGGACGCCATTCTTAACGGTTTCCGCCGGTATTTTGCCAAGCAGAAGGCCAAGACCGTTCCGGCGTGACAAAGAAACTGGGTTTGCTGATAACCGGCCCCCTCCCGCCATCATCGGCTAGGTAGATGATGGCGGAGGGGCCGTTGTCTGACCGATCACGACGATCGATAACCCAGGTCCCGTCTCACTCCCTCAGCCTTGCGCATATCTTTCGAAATCTTAGTATCTGGGCGCCTTACTGACGCTTAAAAAGCGGAACGCGTACACATTTCCAAGCCGACCATAATGGCGTCGGCTTTTCGAGGGCTGTACGCATCGCACAAAGCGTTGAATGATATAGTCGGACGCATCGTCGGGCGAGAAAAATGGCATTGGGAGAGTGCGAAATGACGATCGATACGACGGTCCGCTATATTCCGGTGGAACAGGCGCGAAGCATGTCCGGGCTACGGATCGCGTTCACACAGGGCGTGCCCGGCGCATGGAGCGTCGCGATCAAGGCGATATTAGAGCTCAAGGGCATCGATTATATCCCTGTAGCGCAGGAGCCCGGACAGCCCAATGATGCGTTGAAGGCATGGACTGGCCAAACGTCGGCGCCGGTCGCGATGTTCAATAATGATCGGATTCGGGCCAACTGGTCCGAGATGCTCATACTCGCCGAACAGTTGCAGCCCGAACCCCGACTGATTCCGGCTGATGAGGAAGGCCGGATCGCTTTGTTCGGTCTATGCCACGAGATTTGCGGCGATGACGGGCTTGGCTGGAACGTCCGCCTGATGCTGATGTCCGGCGAGCGCGGACCCAAGGACGCCGACGACAGCGACAATCCGATGCGTCAGAAATATACGTCTCCGGTCACGAATGATTATGCCAGAACTCGCATTTGGTCGATCCTCAATGCCATGGTGAGCAGGCTCGATGCGCAGTCGGCAAAGGGCAACCGGTATTTCATGGGCGATCGCCTGACGGCCGCAGATATATATTGGACGGCATTCAGCAATCTGTTCTCGCCGATGAGCAAGGACTTGTGCACGATGCCTGACTATTTTCACACCTACGGGCCTTTACTGGAGCAGTATCTCGAAGCCCCGGTCCCGCCGAAGTTGCTCGCGCACCGTGATTATATCGCCGGGAAATATTTTCGGACGCCGATCTCTTTGTAGAAGACCGACGCGAGGTGACCGATCGCTGGGCGGCTCACATAGCAGTTCGCAGCTGATCTTCCCATCTCGAGGAGACAATGATGAAATACGGGATTTGTTGCAGCCAGCTGCTGGGCATAGCGCCGAGTGCGCAAGATGTGATCGATTTCGCCCAGGAGGCCGAGCGGCTGGGCTTTAATTCTATCGTAGTCGGCGAACATATATTGATGCCCCGCGACTTCGACGATTCGGTTTATCCGGCCGGCACGTTCGAGGGCGGCACGCCCTGGTATGACCCCCTCGTCTTTCTGGCGGTCATCGCTGGGGCCACGAAAACGATCCGTCTGGGAACCGGCGTCGCCGTCGTGGCTTACCGCCAGCCGGTCCCCCAAGCTCAGGCTATCGCGACGCTCGATTTCATGAGTGGTGGACGCTTGTTCTACGGGGCTGGCGTCGGCTGGATGCGCGAGGAATTCGAAGCGCTGGGTGTGCCGTTCGCGGAACGCGGGGCACGCTGCGATGAATATATCGAAGTCATGAAATTATTATGGTCCGGGAGCACAGAGCCATTTCAGGGCAAGTTCATCAGTTTCAACGGAGGCCGCATCAATCCGCTGCCGACACAAAAACCTCACCCGCCGATCCTCATAGGTGGTGAGACCTCCCCTGCCCTCCGTCGCATCGCAAGGCTGGGAGACGGATTCTACATCAACTGGAAGAGCCTTCCGGAATATAGGAAGCTTATGGATGAATTGGCCGGCCATATGGCGGATCGTGGCCGGAGCATGTCTCAGCTCTACGGGCAACTGGGCGCCACGGAGATGAGCTTCGTGCAGGCGCAAAAGGCAGCAATCCCCGAATATGAGGCGTCGGGCGTCCACGAGATTATTTTCAGCCCAAAATGTTACTCTGTCGACGAGGGAATGGCGACCATGCGGCAGTTCGCTGAAGAATTCATCGGCTGACCCGTCGTCGCTCGGTACGGCTTGGTGTGAGGGGCTGGCTATACTGAAGCATCGTCCGATCAGATTGAATCGGATGATGCTCCATTTTCCTTAGTTTCCGCATTTCTGCAATTCGTCGGCTGTTCCAGCCGGCTTCAGAATGCTCTAATGGCGCGTCGATCGGAGAAATAATGTCTCACACAAAAATGTTCGAGCCCCTGGTACTCTCGCGCGGTCCTGCCCTGAAGAACCGTCTCATGCTGGCCCCGCTCACCAATCAGCAAAGCCATGCCGATGGTCGCCTTTCCGAGGATGAAGTTCGCTGGTTGATGATGCGCGCCGCCGGCGGCTTCGCGCTGGTCATGACCGCAGCGGCCCCGGTGCAACTCGTCGGGCAGGGATATCCGGGGCAACTCGGTATATTTGACGATCAGCATATCGAGGGCCTCGCGCGTTTTGCAAAGGCCGTTCGGGACAATGGCTCCGTCTCAGCGGTTCAACTCTATCATGGGGGAGAGCGTGCGGATGCGGAATTGGTGGGCACGCCGGTCGCCCCCTCCGACAGCGTGCGCAACGGCGCGAGGGCACTGAGTCTGGACGAGGTCGAGCAACTGCGTGAAGACTTCATCGCGGCCGCCCTGCGCGCGGACAAGGCTGGATGCGACGGCGTCCAGATTCACGGCGCGCATGGTTATGTTCTCGCTCAGTTCCTATCTCCTACGATTAATCGCCGGAACGACCGCTATGGCGGCAGCATCGAAAACCGGGCTCGGCTCATGCTCGAAGTAATCGACGGCATTCGCGCCCGCTGCCGTCCCGATTTCCAGCTCGGGCTCCGCCTCTCGCCCGAACGCTTCGGCATGCAACTGGCCGAAGTGCGCGAACTGGCTGGAGAGATCATGCAGCAGGGCCGCATCGATTATCTCGACATGTCGCTATGGGATGTGGCGAAGGAACCCCATGAAGAGGCTTTCCACGGCAGGAGCCTGCTAAGCTATTTCACCGATATACCCCGGCATGATGTCCGACTGGGGGTCGCTGGCAAGATCATGGACGCCGCCACCGCGATCAACCTTATCGACGAGGGCTGCGATTTCGTGACGATCGGCCGTGCGGGCATATTGCGTCATGATTTCCCCGAACGGGTGCGCCAGGACGCGACGTATGAGTCGCCCGGGCAGCCGGTCGATACGGCGCATCTGCGCGCCGAGGGCGTGACCGACGCATTTCTGGCCTATCTGCGCACATTCCCAGGCTTCGTCGCCGAAGATTAGCCCCACCCAGCGAGAGACAAGTGCGCTGACGCAATGTGGTGGATGAGCGTTGACCGGCAACCCCTTGAGAGGCAGGATACTACATCCTATACATCACTGAGAGGAACGTGCCGGTCCTCTGTGGTTGTCAATAAGTCTGACGGCAACCGGTGGGATGCACTTTCAAGCCGGAGAAGTCCGACCAACCGTCGATGCGGCGCTTCCAGAGCCATATTCACCCTAAAAACCCATGAAGGAGAGTTTCATGACTGAAAGAGAATCACCCTTTACCCGTGATCGCAACCTGTTCTCGGTTCGCTGGAAAGTAGACCCCGCGCGTCGCGAGGAGTTCCTCCAACTGTTCGAAAATGTCTGCGAGCAGGCGAAGCCTTTCTATTATCGCGGCTGCACCTTCGCGTTCCAGGGCTGGGCGCGCGACCCGAACGAGTTCGTCGTCTTTGCGTCGTGGGAGGATGACGTCGCGGCGGAACTGCGCCTCGTTCCGGAGTTCCAGGAATATAACCGCCAGTTGCTCGACTGCTGTAGCGAACCCGTCATCATGGAACAGTTTAGCGGCATGAACATCGACCGTCACATCTTCGACGATTTCCCTGCCGGCAAATCGACGGTGCACAAATTCGGCGACAAGAACGCCTTCATCGTCCTCTGACCACAAAACCGGCGCGGTCCTGATGACAGGACTGCGCCGGTTTTCTTGTCTCGAATACGGCGTCGCAGCCCGACTGCTGCGCTCGAACCGCCTTTATCCGGCCTTATCGTCCGCTTCCGCGAACAGCTTGATCAGCTCGAATTTCTGGATCTTGCCCGATGAGGTGCGGGGGAAATCTTCCACCAGCCGCCACATCTTGGGCACTTTGTGGCGCGCCATCCGGTTAAGCAGGAACTCCCGCGCCTCTTCGACCTCGATCGTCGTGCCAGCATGGCATTTGATCGCGACGGCTACCTCTTCGCCCCAGCGGGCATGTGGCACGCCGACCACCGCACATTCGGCGATACCAGGATAGTCACCCAGCCGGTCCTCGATTTCGCGCGGATAGATGTTTTCGCCGCCGCGAATGATCATCTCCTTGAGACGTCCCGTTACACGGACATAGCCCAGATCGTCCAGCGTCCCCAGATCGCCGGTCCGCAGAAAGCCTTCCTCATCGAAAGCCCCCGCAGTTGCCGCAGGATTGTCGAAATAGCCGCGAGTCATATAGGGGCTGCGAATGCGGATTTCGCCGATCTCGCCAATGCCCAATGTCGCGCCCGTGACGGCATCGGAAATCTTCAGCTCCGTATAGGGGTAAGGCTTTCCGACCGTTCCGGCGATCACCTCGACCGGGTCCCCACGCAACGATTTGCACATTACGCCGCCGGCTTCGGTCTGACCGAACATGATCTGGACGTCCGCATGAAAACGGTCTCCCAGACGGCGGACGAATTCGGGTGACACCGTAGTGCCGCCGGTCTGGATCACTTCCAGCGACGACAGGTCGGTCTTGTCGAAATCGGGATGCTCCATGATGGCGATGGCCATCGTCGGGACACAGGGAAACCAGACGATCCGCTCCTGCTCGATCAGGCGCAGGACGTCCCCGGGTTCAAAAGCGCGCAACACGACATGCGTGCTCAACCGCGAGATGCAGCCCAGGATCGTGCTGACCGAACCGCCGATATGAAAAAACGGCATGACGCCAAGCCAGGAAAGTCCGTCTTCCAGCTTGTAGAGTTCCGATCCCAGCAACGCGTTATTGACGATCCCCCGATGATGGAGTTTGACCCCCTTGGGCAACCCGGTCGTGCCCGACGTGTAGAGGATGAGGGCCGTATCGTCCGGACTGACGGTGACTTCGATCACGTCATCGGGCGCGTCGGCAAGATGATCGCTCCAGTCACTGATCAGCAGCACTTCGCGCAACTGGGGCAACGACGGGCGGATTTCATCGATAATCCCGGTCAGGGAAATGCCACGATATTCCAGGTCCGAGATAAGACCCACAGACTGGCTCTGCCGCAAAAGCGCTTCGACCTCAGCCGATCGCAGCGCCGGATTGAGCGTAACGAGAATGATGCCCGCTTGCGCCGCCGCCATCTGATACAGGACCCATGGCCCGCTGTTGGCGCCCCAAAGGGCTACATGGTCGCCCGGGGCAAAGTGGGCGAGCAGAAAACGCGCCAACCGCGCCGAGTCAGCGTGCAGTTGCTTGTAGGTCCAAGTCAGTTCGCCATCTTTCAGAGCGATCGAATCCCCCGCCTTCTCTACGGCGTTTTCGAGCAGCTGTCCGACCGTCCAGTCGCGGATCTCCGATCGATCATGGACCGGAGAATGTGCCTCACCCATCTGATTTCCTCGTTTCTCATTCGCTCTCGTGTCAGGCGTTGCAACGCACGTCCGGCCAGTTATTAAGCCCTGACCTGTGCGTGACCCCTGAGCTACCCCGGTATAGCAGCATTTTCGACTTATCCAGACGCCCAGTCGACGTCGGCAATTTTTTATTCACCCGGCCGCGCTGGCAGACCGCCATCGACGTCCGTCCTGACGACCCTTAACATTACAGGTCCTGATCAGGATGGGTTCGATAATAATCGACCATCTCCGCAATCCCGGCTTTGACGCCATAATCAGGCTTAAAGCCAAGTTCACGCAGAGCCCGGCCGCCATCGACATTGGGCGGGAAGGCCGATCCAAAGGGCGCGGCTGGATCCCGGGTGATGACGGCATCCGGGACCACCGTCTTGATCAGCGCAATAAACTCGTCCTCGGAAAAGGGCGGTTCGGTCGGCGTATTGTAAAGCCAGCTACCGCCCGTTTCGCTCAGCGTCACGTCGACGCAAAATTTGGCCTGATCCTTGTTGTAAATGATCTGAAGACCATTTTTCGACCACGCCGGAAACCTGGAGGCGCTGCCCGTGGCGGCATTATATATTATCCGGTTATAGTTCGCTCCCCAGCTACCGGACAGCTTGCCCAAGCCGAATGCGAAGGCAGGTCGAACGCATTTGATGTCGAGCCCCTTGGCCAGATAGGTATCGGTCATCAGTTCGCAAAAATATTTACTCGCCCCATAGGGTGTCGTCGGCCCTACGCGATAGGTTTCGTCCACCAGTCGGCCATCATAATCGGGCATGACGCCCACAGCCGCGATCGAACTCGACCAGCAGACGCGCTTCACACCATGGCGCAATGCCGCATCGAACACATTCGCCGTGCCCTGGCAGTTCACGTTCATCGCCTTGATCGGATCGGTGGACGACTCCGGTCCCAGAAACGCGGCCAGATGCAGGATATGGTCGATTCCGTTAGACTGGACTATGTCGAAAAGCTGGTTGGCGTCGAGTATATCGCCCTTGATGATTCTCGCCATGGGCGCGATGGATTCGAGGATGGGCGAGGCGGACACCCGATCTAACACCACCACGTCATGACCCCGCCGCATGAACTCCGCGACCGCGTACATGCCAATATTACCCGTTCCGCCCGTAACCAAGATATTTGACATGCTATCCTCTAATTTCCTGCCCGGCCCCCGCTCGGATAAGCCTCTTTTCGGTTCACCGAGTTCGATGAGCCACTGGGGCGCCACACAATTTGCGCCACTTTATGATGGCTTACACTCTATCGCGGCGTTTATGCCAACATTGCCGCGTTAATGCTAGGTCCTATAACCTATTACGGGGACCGGGGCTGTATTGAGGAATCTCCATCTTTTCGTGCGTCACTCGGCCGGCTAATAGGTCTGCAACTGGGCAACGAATCCTGCCGCCAGCACTGGAGATGGAGATCATATTCCGGCCGATTATGCCGGAACGGACCTGTAAAGGCACTTGTTCGGTGCCTCACCGCCGCTATGAGCAATTCGGCTGAGCCGGAACACGCGATGAGAGGCGACGCAAATAGATTGCAGCGGCGCGCCCGCTAAAAGATCGAGGTTCGCCTCAGGCCAACAGCTCGGAGCAGGACGGAGCAATCCGCCGCGCCTTCGCAGCCTGCAACGGAGTTTACTATGGATTTCGCCATCAGCTCACGGGGAAAAGAATGGCTCGCAAAGGTGCAGTCTTTCCTGGAAGCGCATGTCTACCCGAACGAGGCGCTGTACGAAGAGCAACTGGGCGATGAGACTAACGATCCCTGGCGCGTGCCGCCGCTTATGCTGGAATTGCAGCAGAAGGCGCGCGACGCCGGCCTCTGGAACATGCACATGCACGATACCCGGCATGGGCCAGGCCTGAGCAATCTGGACTATGCCCCGATCGCGGAGGCGCTGGGCCGCGTCCACTGGGCGTCGGAAGTGTTCAACTGCAACGCACCCGACAGTGGCAATATGGATGTGCTCTCGCTCTATGGCAGCCCGGCGCAGCAGGAAAAATGGCTCAAGCCTATGCTGGCGGGCGAGATCAAATCCTCCTTCGCGATGACCGAGCCTGCCGTCGCCTCGTCGGACGCGACCAATGTCGAAACCCGGATCGAGCGCGATGGCGACGATTATGTCATCAACGGGAGGAAATGGTGGATCACCAACGCCTATAATCCGCGCACCAAAATCTTCATCGTCATGGGCAAGACCGACCCGTCGGCTCCGCGCCATCTGCAACAGACGCAGATTCTCGTCGAACCGACCACGCCGGGCGTCACGCTGGTGCGCTCGCTGCCGATCTTCGGCTATCATGATCGCCCGCACGGCCATGCCGAAATCCTGTTCGAAAATGTCCGCGTGCCGGCCGAAAACGTCATCCTTGGCGAAGGGCGTGGCTTCGAGATCGCGCAGGGCCGCCTCGGGCCGGGCCGCATCCACCACGCCATGCGCATCATCGGGGTGTCGGAGCGACTGCTCGAAAAGCTGTGCCTGCGCCTCACGAGCCGCGTCGCCTTCGGCAAGCGCCTGTCCGACGAAAGCGTGTGGAAGGAGCGGATCGCCCGCGCCCGCATCAACATCGAAATGAGCCGCCTGCTCGTCTACAAGACCGCATGGCTGATGGATACGGTGGGCGTGCAGCAGGCCCGCAACGAAATTTCGCAGATCAAGGTCATCGTGCCCGAACTGGCTCAACATCTGTGCGATGTGGTGCAACAGGCCCATGGCGCCGCCGGTATGTGCGATGATTTCGGTCTCGCTTACACCTTCGCGCGCCTGCGCGTCATGCGCATCGGCGACGGGCCGGACGAAGTGCATAATCGCGTGATCGCCCGTAACGAGTTACTGAAATACAAAGCACCCAAGATAAGCGAGGCGTCGACTCATGGCTGATCGTCAGGACCTGCTCACCGGCACCGAAGCGCCACCGGAACATCTTGCGCTCGATGTGCAGAAGCTCGCCGCCTATCTCGCCCCGCGCGTCGACGGGCTTGGCAGCGACTTCACGGTCGAAAAGTTCAAGGGCGGCCAGTCGAACCCGACCTACAAGCTGGTGGGCCCGGGCAAAAGCTATGTGTTGCGCCGCAAACCGCCGGGCCACTTGCTAGCGTCGGCGCACGCCATAGACCGTGAATATCGCGTCACCAAGGCGCTGTCGGATGCCGGGTTCCCGGTCCCCCGCCCTGCCCTGTATTGCGACGACGAATCCGTAATCGGCTCGGCCTTTTACATCACCGAATTCATCGACGGCCGCGTGTTCTGGAACGCCGACCTGCCTGGCGTCGCCAAGGCCGACCGTACCGCCATTTACGATTCAATGAACGTCTATCTCGCCGATCTGCACAAATTGGATTACAAGGCGCTGGGGCTCCAGGATTTCGGCAAGGAAACCGGCTTCACCGCGCGCAACCTCAAACGCTGGTGCAGCAATTACGAACAGTCGAAACTGGTCGATGTGCCCGATATCGACTGGCTGATGCAGGCGCTGCACGATCGCTTGCCGCAAAGCGAGCCGACGACGATCCTGCACGGCGATTTCGGCCTCTACAACGCGATGGTTCACCCGACCGAGCCTAAGGTGCTGTCGGCGCTTGACTGGGAGCTGTCGACGCTCGGCAATCCCTATATCGATCTGGCGCACAATACGCGCGCCTGGTGGGAGCCGCATGGCTTCGCCGAAGGCAGCGCCACGACGCTGATGGGCCATGATCTCGACGCGCTCGGCATCCCTTCGCTCGACGCCTATGTGGCAAGCTATTGCAAGCGCGCTGGCATCGACGCCATACCGGATCTGAGCTTCTATTTCAGCTTCGTCCAGTTCCGCTATGCCGTGATGATCCAGGGCATATTGAAGCGCGCGAGCATCGGCACTGGCGTCAATCGCGCCGTCAAGCACACGCAGGACCGGGTCGCGACGATCGCCGCACTGGCGCGCAAAACCCTCACGGAATCGGAATAGGTCGGGTCATGAAGCAATATTTCGATTTCAGCGGCAAGGTCGTTCTGGTGACCGGCGGCAGCCGCGGTCTTGGCGCGGCGATCTGCCGCTCCTTCGCCGAGCAAGGCGCTGACGTGGTGATCGCCAGCCGCAACGCCGAAAATTGCGAGCAGCTGGCGGCCGAGATCGAGGCCGAATTCGGCGTGCGGGCGCTGGGCGTCGGTGCACATCTGGGCCGCTGGGACGATATCGACCGGCTGGCCGAAGTCGCCTACGCCCATTTCGGCAAGATCGACATATTGGTCAATAATGCCGGCATGTCACCGCTGTCCGATGGCTCGATCGGCACGCCCGAAGCGCTGTTCGACAAGGTGATAGGCGTCAACTTCAAAGGTCCGTTCCGCATGACCGCCCTGGTCGCGAGCCGCATGGCGGAAGGCGATGGCGGCAGCATCATTAACATCTCGTCGATCGGATCGATCCGGCCGCAGCCCGAATATGCGCCCTATTCCGGCGCTAAGGCGGCGCTGAACGCGATCACCATCGCCCATGCGTTCGAATATGCCCCCAAGGTGCGCGTCAATGCGATCCTGCCCGGCAGCTTCCGCACCGACATCGCCAAGGCCTGGTCGCCGGACAAGGCCGCGAACATCAAGTCCGCGATCAAACGCTATGGCGAGCCGGAAGAAATCGTTTCGACCGTCCTGTATCTGGCGTCGGAGCATTCCAGCTTCACGACTGGCGCGCTGATTCAGGTAGACGGCGGCCGCCCTTGAAAAGCCTTCGCCCGGCGTTCCGATTCATCCTCGAAAACGCCGGGCGATTTTTCGTCCTAGACCGGAGCCTGCCGATCAGGACGGAGCAGCGGCCGCCCCGGATGCTGCGCGCGTTTTGATCATATGCTTGTCGAGGCCGTCGACGATCATGACATAGACAGGGTCGAGCCAGCCCTTGGCGACCTCCACCGTACCGTTTTCATCGACGTCATACATCGACTGAATGGTCATTTGACAGCTTTCGCTGGTCAGGGGATCGAGCGTCCAGCTGGCCAGGTAATTGCGGATTCCGCCGATCATCCCATCATTGGCATCATAGTAGAGTCGATAGGATTTTTTGTCCGCAAGGATCAGAACTTCTCTATTTTCAAAGGGCAAACCGGCATCGACTGCATTGTCGCGAGTCATCACGCGGGTTCTCGGAATCGCGTCCGGCTCTCCTTCCAGAAAGGACTGCGCGAGAGCCGGCCCCTCATTATCTCCATGATGGAACCAGGAAATGTCGCCCCAGTCCATCAGGACATCCCACACAGCGTCGATATTGCCGTTGACCACTCCGCTGTAATAACCGTTTACGCGCGCTACTTGCGTCATCAGGCACCACTCCTAACTTCTAGCCCCACGAGAATGTCAGAGGCTTCCTAAAACTTTAGACAAGAGCAGAAGCGGGTCACCACCCTCATCCGCGCCTTTAGCCAGGACGGTCGCCGGCGCTTGCTCCTGCCGCCGTCGCTCACCTTACCCGGCCTGTTGCAGTTCGGCTTCGGCCTGAGCCTTCGCGTCTTCGAGATAGGCCATGACCTTTTCCCGCGGCACCGCCGGCCGGAACACAGACAGACCGCCATCGACCGCCAGTTGCGTCCCGGTGACGAATCTGGATTCGTCCGATCCAAGGAACGTTGCCGCATAGGCGATGTCCATCGGCTTGCCGGCTTTGGGCAATGGCTGCGATCCGGCCATCATCTCGTCGAGATATTCCGGCATTACGTCCGCCACATCCTTGCTAGCGCCGACCAACTGACCCCACATCGAGGTTGCATATGCGCCCGGAACGATGGCGTTTACTCTAATATTGCTGCTCGATAGTTCGAACGCTGCCCAGCGCGCCAGATATAGTACCGCGCCCTTGCACACCACGTAAACCATACTTGCGGCCGGCGAGAAATTTTCGGCGGCAGCCGACGAAATAAGAACCACCGATCCGCCGCCGCGCTTTTCCATTGGACCGACGGCATGCTTGATACACATGACGTGGCTGCGCAGTAAATTGGCCTGCCCGTCGTCCCAGGCTTCGGTCGTCAGATCCACGATCTTTTGTTTATGATCGACTGACGCCGCTGCATGCACCACGATATCGAGGCCGCCGAACTTTTCTTCCGCCATTGCGATTGTGCGGGCGATGTCGCTTTCGTCACGAATGTCGCATGGACTGAAAAAAACAGAGCCTGGAAACCGTTGTTCCAGAGTAGCCCCTTTCTGTGCCTGAATATCGGCCACGATAACGTTCGCACCCTCGGCAACATACATTTCCACGACACCAAAAGCGATCCCCGACACACCACCTGTGACGACCGCTACTTTTCCAGCCAAACGACCCATCATCTTCTCCCAGGCGAACGCCCCCCGCGCGTCCAACCGCCGCGCCTGCTCCAGCTCATGCTGGTCCACCTATTTATAGACGGACTGCCGCAACCCGAACAAGACGAATCCCAGAACGGGCCGGCCGACATTCACCGTCGTGCAAGATGGTGCGTCGTCGCGCAACTGCCTTTCCGTTAGTAGTGGTCGTTGGGCCTGCCGGCAGTTCCTTCATCATCGCAAGCCTGTTCCTCGACGTGCTGCCGAGACGGTAGCCTTGGCATTCAGATTGCCGGAATTGGGCAGAAGGGCCGCAACTGAAGGATGTCGTGATATACGCGGCGGGACAGCCAAATTGCACGACTATCTTACCGCCAACACCAGTTGACAGCCCGAATAACTCCCGTTAGCCGATATAGTATAACGATACTAGACGCTCTTTGCCACGCCCGGCCCACGCTCGCTTTTGCGAGTTTACCCGGACTGATGAAGGGCGGTAGAATATCTGAGGTGAGGGAAAATGCGACGGCGCGATCTTGATAACAGGCACAGCAGACAATCACGCGTTACTGTATCGTCATTGAGGCGGCCGGGCGCGTGACTACCACGCTAGAAAATTGATAGCCGTAGCGAGCGAAGCAAGAAAGTTGGAGAGAGTCAGTGTCGTACACCCACGTCGATAAGCCCATCAAGCTTGGTAATCTTGAAATCAAGAACCGGACGTTCCGGCCGGCGCATGCGACCGATCTGGGCGGCGGCCGGATGAGCGACAGACTTATCGCCTATCATGAAGAGCGCGCCCGTGGCGGCGTCGGCCTCATCATCAACGAGATCGGCTCGGTGCATCCATCGACGCACATGTATCAGAATCTCTTCGAGCCTGATTACGACGTCGGCATGCGTAAGCTGGTCGACCGGATAAAGCCGCATGGAACGCGGCTGTTCCAGCAGCTCTGGCATGGCGGGCATTGCGGGGGTTGGGACGGCACGCCGCCCTGGAGTTCGTCCGACCTTCCCAATGTCGAGTCCGGGTATGTTCCGGTCCGCATGACCAAGGCAATGATCGACGAGGTGGTTGGGGCTTATGCGGATGCTGCGCGTCGAATGGAGGCGTGTGGCCTTGACGGCGTCGATCTTCATGGCGCGCACGGCTATTTGCCCCATCAATTTTTCTGCGCCCTCACAAACGATCGTGACGACGAATATGGTGGTCCGATCGAAAATCGGATGCGCTTTGTGCTTGAAGTCCTGACGGCCATTCGGAGCAATGTTTCATCGAATTTCGTCGTCGGCATCCGCGTTGGTAATGACCTCGCACCCGGCGGCGTGACCGAAGCGGATACGATCCTGCTCGCCCGCACCCTGGAAGAAAAAGGTTTGGTGGATTACATAAATGTCTCGATCGGAAGCTACGCGCGCAACGACAAGATGATCGGCGGCATGAACGAGCCCACCGGCTATCAGCTTCCCACCAGCATTCCCATTACCCAGTCCGTTAAGCTGCCGACGCTCGTCACTGGCCGCTTCCGGACGCTGGAGGAAATCGATCAGGTCATTCGCGCCGGTGAAGCCGATATGGTCGGCCTAGTGCGGGCCATGATCGCCGACCCGCGCCTCGTCGCGAAAAGCCTTGCCGGCGAGAGTGATCGCGTTCGGCCCTGCATTGCCTGTAATCAGGCGTGCGTTACAAACCTGCTGATCGGCGCACCGATGGAATGCGCTGTCAATCCCGGTACGGGCCACGAGCTGGAACGGGGCGATCATCTGCTGACGCCTGCGCCTGAACCCCGATCGGTTCTGGTGATCGGCGGCGGGCCGGCTGGCATGGAGGCGGCCCGCGTTGCGGCGATGCGTGGGCATTCGGTGATACTGGCCGAGGCCAACCCCTACCTTGGCGGCGCTTTGCGCGCAGCGGGCAAGGTGCCGACGCGGCACAACCTGCTCGACATCATCACTTGGCTCGAAGAGGAAATCTTTCGGCTGGGCGTCGAGGTCCGTCTCAGCACCTATCTGGATGCCGACGATGTACTTGAAATCGGGGCAGATGTGGTCATCGTCGCCACCGGATCGATGGAACGGATGAACGGGGTGCAGATGTCGCATCTTGGCGAACCCATCAGGAATGTCGAACGCAAGGGCGTCATTTCGTCGACGGAGTTGTTCATGGCGACGCCTTCCAACCTCGGCAAGTCCGCCGTGGTGGTGGACGATGTTGGCCATTTCGAAGGTCTGGGATCGGCCGAATTTCTGATCAATCAGGGCCTCGAAGTCACCTATGTCACGCCACGGCGGGAGATTGCCCCGCTCGCCCGGACCACGCTCATGGTGGAACCCTATCTGCAACGCATGGAAGGCAAGCCCTTCCACTATATGATCCGTACGCGCGGCATCGCCATTGGCGAAGGCGATATAACCGTCGGTCCGGCCTATCTTTACGATACCATGGCGGACTCCGTCACGATCCCTGCCGATACGATCGTTCTGGTCTCGCATAATCGCCAGAACCGGGACATCTTCGATACGCTGGAGGGGCAGATTGCCAATCTTCATGTGATCGGCGATGCTGCCGCACCGCGATACGTGCAGGCGGCGATCCGCGAAGGTCATGTCGTGGGCGCCGCCGTCTAATAGCGGTGGCCCTTTCGGCGATTATTGAGAAGGACTGACAATGATAACGAGCGACTATCTCGAAATTCAGCAGCTCACTCATCGCTACGCGCTTCATATCGACCTGTTTCAGATCGAAAAATGGGTCGATGTGTTCACCCCTGACGCGTTTTTTGATGAGCGCGAATTTGGTTTCGGCCTGTACGTCGGGCATGATGCCATTCGCGCCTATGGCCAATCACTCGCCGATACGGTGCAATATGTCACCCATTTGATGGCAAATCTCGTCATTGAAAATCTCACTGAAACAAGCGCATCGGGAATCGTGTTCGCCTTGGTTGAAGCGGAGATGAAAACAGGCGAGCGCGAACGCACCCACGTCCGCTATGAAGACGATTTCGTCAAAGTGAACGGCCAGTGGAAGATCGCCCGCAAAATATTGCGCAAGACCTTTTCACCCGAGCGGATGAATAACGCGTCCTGACCTGATCGATTACTGTGCGGGGCGTGGCGCGAGCGTGGGTCTTGCTGGTGACTATGCGTCTTGTCGCCCGATACGAACCGGCAGTGATGCAGGCGCACGTTCGGACATGGTGTTTACATTGTCTATACTGAATATTTTCAATGAGAAGCCGCCCTATATCCGAATGATCAGTCCGCTCGGCTATCATTACGATTCCAACAATTTTTCCCGAGCGTCAGCAGGTTCCTTAGCGCTACGATCAGCAAGAGCTTCTGATGCGAAAGGCCCGTGTCGAACGTGCGGCGCTTATCGCCGCCCTGTGCCTGCCGTGGTCAGCACATGCGATCGAGGCGCATGCCCTTTTCGCAATGCAGAAAGCCAAGAGAGAAGGCCGCTAACCGCTCAGGATCTGGTCCGGTTGGCCGACATCGGCCCCGTCCAACCGGCCGCAGGCGAACATATCTTCGCCATATCGCCCGACGGCAAAAGGGCCGCTGTCCAGCTCAGGACGGCGGATCCCGGTTCAAACAGCTACGACATCAGGATTATCATTTTTGGGGTCGGACGTGGCAGCCAACCGATTACCGTGGACCGAGACGGGGATTTCATCCGCCAGATGGTCGATGGCATTGGCGGCGCGATGGTCAGCACCGGTTACACGAATGACGTCGACATTCTTGATCGCTGCGCCGTCACGGGCGTTGACCTGTACGTCATCGATTCTGATCACGCCTGTTGGCGGGACAATATAGGCTTTGCGGTCCTTGCCGATCGGATATTCGGCGCTTTCGCCCGCTTTTAACGTTGCCACGACGATCCGGGCATCGGTGCGGACCGGGAGCGCATCATTGTCATTCTCATAGCCAGACGCCAGCGTGACGAAATGACCCGTCCGATCGCCTTTGGGAAGGGGACGGGCGCCCCAGC
>NZ_JBBJUK010000005.1:0-295283 GCF_037723805.1 Sphingobium fluminis | reverse complement strand
GGAAATAACGGAAAAATCGCGCTTAATTGTTTCAAAGCAGCAGGATTGACCTGCTGAATCAGGAAAGCGCGTCAAACAATAGTCCAGAGTAGTCGGGTCGATGCAATCGGGTCGGATAATGTTCTGATCAACCCAGGGCATGGCGACTAATATGGCCGCGAGCGCTGCTCTCAGTCGCAGATGATCCGGGCATGTAACAGGCGTGATTGTCAGACCCGTGTCTGGCACTCGCCGCTACCCCTTTGCCGCCGTCTATTTCCCCCTCTCGACCGAGAAGAGCGCATTCAGCAGGGCGGCCAGCCGCGGATCGGTCCCGTACCAGTTGGGGTTCAACATTCTGTTGGGCGTATAGGAAACGCCCAGGCGACGCGCCGGATCGGCAAATGCCGTGCTGCCTCCAAAGCCGCAATGACCGAAAGACGCCGGGTTTGATCCGTACCTCGTCTGATCGAGTCGAAATCCCGCCGCGTATCGACCCAGCTCGCCATGAGTCTGGTTCAAACCTGCGATGCGCGCGCGGGTCGCTTGCTGTAGCACGGGCTGGCTGATCAGCGGCGTAACAGCCGGCGGTTCGCCGCGAACGAGATGGGCATAGAGCTTGGCGAGATTGCGGGCATTTGACGTACCGCCAGCTCCAGGTAGCCCATATGCGCGACCTTGCGCCTGATCTGGTCCCCAGAGGCTCGAACCCTTGATGGCCGACGCTGCCAACGCCGCCGGGTTGGGCGAGTCAAAACCCAGACTGTTGGGGTCCATTGCCGACACCATCGTGGCGGCGCGATGTTCTTCCACGGGCGGAAGACCCATGAAGGCATCGATCTTGAGCTTCGACGCTATCTCATCGGCGAAGAAACGGCTGACCGTCCGGCCATCGGTTCGCCGGACCAGTTCATCTGCGAGCGTTCCAAAGGTCAGGGAATGATAGCCAAAGACACCCGGCCGGAAAAACGGTTCCTGTGCGGCGAGCCTGGCGGCAAGCGCCTGGTGCTCATGAAAATCTTCAACCGTTGCCGGACCGCGAGGCCCCGTCAGCCCGGCCTGATGGGACATGAGCTCCCCTACGGTCACAGCTCCCTTGCCCTCTGCAGCGAATTCAGGCCAATATGTCGCCACAGGAGTCTCGTAGTTTAGCTTTGCCCTATCCACGAGCATCGCGATGCACATCGAGGTGAGGCCCTTTGTGGTCGACATCAGCGTGTAGAGCGTATTTTCCGTGACCGGAACCGTCCCGGCTTCGTCCGCGCTGCCGCCCCACAGGTCAACCAGCGGCGCGCCGTCCCGGTACACAGCGAAATGCGCTCCAAGCTCCTTGCCCGAGGCGAAATTATCCTCGAAAGCCGCGCGGACAGGTTCATATCCGGGCGCAACGGTTCCATGGACCGCGCCACGAAGGCTGGGGCCTGCGGCAACGCGTTTGGGCGCTTCGGCCGCCATGGCGACGCCGGCCAGCTGCAATCCGGCTGCGCCGACGATCATATCCCGGCGTGACAGAAAAGCTGGTCCCATGTTCTTCTCCTCACGGTTTTACTTATCTGTTGGTAGCAGCCGAAGTCACTCGGCCCTATGTTTGACCAACCACTGCTTCGAATATCTGCTTCTGCTTGCTGACCGCAAAGATCATCAACACAGAGCACAGGCAGGCAATAGCGAGTAGACCCGCGGTCACCAGGAAGGGCAGTCTGTATCCATCAGCCTGATCGAACAGGAAGCCCACCAGCGGCGCGAAGCCGAAAATGAAGGGCAGGACGATCGCATAGCTGATCCCCATCGCCCGGCTGATGCTCGCAGCCCCCACCAGCCTGCTGAGTGCCGCGCCGTGCATCGTCGTCACCGGAACTACGCACATTCCCATCAGCGCCGCGAGTGCGAACAACGGCAAGCCTGTTACATATAGCAGGCCCCACCATACCAGCCCCGCGCATAAAGTTGCGAGCGCGAGCGTGGAAGGAGGGCCAATACGGTCCGTTATCCATCCAACGAGCAAGGTGCCGAAAATTCCGGCGCCGGCATAGACGGAAAGCAGCCCCGATGCGGCTTGCAGCGACAAATTCCGCTCCATGCCGAAGGGGACGATATGGACCAGGAACGCAATACCCGATCCCGATATCATGCCGATCGCAAGCGACAGCAGCCAGAAGGGCGGGCTGGCAAGAATTTCGCGCGTCGACAGCTGCCGATCTCCGGCAGTCCCCTGGGCCGATGCGCCACCCGGGTCCATATTTGTCCCGCGCGGGTTCTGACCGATCCGTCCGGGATACTCCACGATCAGCAGCAGCACGGGTATCAATAGAAGGAAGATCGTCGCGATCCCTCCAAGAACCGGGAATCGCCCATATTCCGGCAGCAGCTCGGCAACGATGAAAGGCGTCACAAACAGCGCGATCGGCAGGTTCACGATGCTCAGGACCTTGGCCTGGCCGGAGATGAACCATCGACTGACCAGCGTCAACGGACCCAATATCGCCAACAGGCACACGCCCGTGCCGATCATGGCGAACATCAAGAGGGCGAGGCCGAACGAAGGAAGAAGGGCGAGACCCAAATAGCCGACCGCGCTGAGCGCCGCGGCGCCGATCATCGCGCTTCTTACCGAGACTTTTTGCAGCAGCCCCCCCAACAACGGAGCCAGGCCGCCCACCGCCAGCATGATCAGGCTCATCCCCGTGGCCGCAACGGCGCGGGTTACGCCGAAATGCTGCTCGGTGCTGGCGAGCAGCGGCCCGAAGGACCCGAAGGCGAAGCCAGCAACAAGGTTTTGCGCCAAAAAGCAGGGTAGAATCACTCTCCATCCCGAGAATGAGCGATCAGTTCGTATGTGCATGGGGTTCCTCTCGCCGCCCCGCGATGTCCCAAAGGCTTTCGGGTTCGCGCTATTATTCTTATGCTAGCAGTTAACCGACATATTACCGAGGCGCAATGTATCAAACTTATCATCGCCTGCGCATCTTCCCGATGGAAGTACGATCGAACAACTCAAACCGCTATAGCCAAACTCCCCTAATGTTGAAGAGCGATGATCTCGCGGCAATGCCGATCGGCGGGACATTTCAGCTTGGCAATCGGGAGGGCTTCATCCGGTTGCCGAAAGCAGTCTATGGCGTGAGAGTTTCGCGCCCCGCAGATGGAAAAATAATTTTGCACCGCTGAGCTAGGGGTTCCGGCCCGTCGATGGTCTTAGCTTCTGACGGCGCAACAGCCGCGACAGGGGAGAGGTCATGAAAAACTGGAAGCACGCCGCAACTGTAACGGTTTGCGGGAGCCTGCTAGCCTATGCCGCACCGGCATTCGCTCAGGGCTATACTATTCCCCGGGGTGATCTGGAGCAGGCTCTCAAGCAGCTTGCGCGACAATCGGGGCTTCAGATGGTTTATCGGCCCGATCAGTTCACCGGCACCGTGACGAGGGGAACGAGCGGCAACGCCTCGCCGGAGGCCGCGCTGATCGAATTGCTTAAAGGCACGGGCTTCGAAGCGAAGCGCGATCCTTCGGGCGCGCAGGCGATCGTCCCCGAAGCGCCCAGAGCGCGTCCCATCGCCTATCAACCCCAGCCCTCGGTTCGAAGCGAGCCGGCAGCAGAGGCGCCTGCGGTCGCACGGCCCGATACGGACATGGGCGACATCATCGTGACAGCGCGCAAGCGCGAGGAGACGTTGATCGACGTGCCGGTGGCGATCACGGCGGTAACTGGCGCCGAGCTGGAAAAGCGCGGCATCAATTCGATGGATGGTATCGCCCGCCTCGTGCCGCAGCTGATCGTCGGCGACGGCGGCACTGCCCAAGGCGGCAGCATCGTGATCCGGGGTATCAGCGGTTCGGACGGCAATCCCTTCGCCGACCAGGCCGTGTCATTCAACATCGATGGCGTGCAGGTGGCGCGTGCCTCGGTGCGTCGCATGGGGCAGATGGACATGCAGCAGGTCGAGGTGCTCAAAGGGCCTCAGGCGCTGTTCTACGGCAAGAACAGCCCTGGCGGGGTCATCTCCATTCGCACCGGCGATCCGACGAAGGAGCTTCAGGGCAAGGCCGCGGTCGGCTATGAGTTCAACGCGCATGAGTGGCGCGGCGAAGGCTATATAGCCGGTCCGATCACCGACAGCCTCGGCTTTCGCATCGCGGCCTATGGATCCAAGATGCGCGGATGGGTTGAGAACACCACGCCGCGCAACCTTATCACCGCGCCCAAGCATCGCTATGCGCCAAGGGCCGAAGAATTCGCGGTGCGCGGAACATTGAAGTACGAGCCTGCGGATAATTTCGATGCCCGCCTGAAGGTCACCTATGGCAAGCTCAAGGATGACGGATATACGTCGAACCTTCAGCTTGTGTCCTGTCCGCTTGGCGCGCCGCAGTCCGGCCAGATCGATGATTGCCGCGCCGATGACAAGGTCTCGGTGGGGGCGCGTACCCCCAATTTCGCCCTGCGCTATCCGGCTTTCGGCGAGAATGATGGCCAGTTGCGGGGCGCTCAGAAGCAGCTGCTGATCGGCTATGAAATGAACTATCGACCGAGCGACGAACTGACGCTGACCTCGGTGACCGGCCTCTATCATATGAAGGCGGACTCCTTCGTCAACGTGACCGCGACCTATATCCCTTCGCGCATGCTGGCATCCAATCAAAGGCTGAGCTTTACCGAACTGTCGGAGGAACTGCGCCTCACCAGCAATTTCGACGGGCCGGTCAACTTCATGATCGGCGGGCATTTCCAGAAGAGCAAGGCCACGCAGGGTTTGGCCGCCTTTCTCAACGGGACCAATTTCACGACGGTCGCGCCGCTGATCCCATCGATCGCCGCCAATTCCTATCACGAGCAGAAGGGCACTGCCTATTCGGCTTTCATGCAGATGCAATGGGATATCACCGATCAGATTCAGTTTTCCGGCGGTGGCCGTTATTCTTATGAGAAGAAAAAGCTGCCGATAGCGGAAAGCGGAACGACCGTCGATCCTGTGACCGGCCTTCTTCTGCCGCGGGTGCCCATTCTCGCCCAGGGTTCCAAGAATAGCTGGAACGACTTCTCGCCCGAATTCACGCTGTCATACCATCCCGACCGGAACCTGAACATCTATGGTTCCTACAAGCATGGCTTCATCTCTGGCGGTTACAACGGGGGCAATGCCAACTTCGCCCTGCCGCTCGATTACGACCAGCAGACCGTCAAGGGTTTCGAAGCAGGGGCCAAGGCGTCCCTGCTGGATGGTAGCCTGCGCACCAGCCTCGCGCTCTACAGCTATGAAGTAAAAGGCCTTCAGGTCACCATCAGCACCGGCATTTTCCAGGAACTCAAAAATGTCGGCAAGGTGCGGAGCAAGGGCGGGGAATTCGACTTCTCCTATCGCACGCCGCTTGAGGGGCTGAGCCTGCACGGCGCCGTGGCCTATAACAAAGCGCGCTATGTCGATTATTTCGCAAACTGCTATCGGGGTCAGAGCAAGGCCCTTGGTTGCGCATTCGTGCCGGTGCCAGGGCAGCCTGGCTCGGGGGCGCCCGCAGCTCCGGGCGTCAATGGATCTCTGCAAAACCTGGCCGGCGGACAAGTGGTTCGCACGCCCGAATGGACGGGCAATGTGGGCTTCGATTATGAAACGCCGATCGGGTCCGGCATGAAAATCGGTCTGTCGACCAATATGACGTTCAGCGCGAGCTATCTCTCCGACCCAGCCTCCATTCCGGAGGGACGGGTGCCCAATTACCAGCTGTTCGATGCGACGCTGCGCCTCTCGGAGCAGGATGATCGCTGGGACATTGCGCTGATCGGCCGCAACCTTACCGATAAATATTATTTCGTCAGGGCAAGCAATGTGCCCAACACTGGCACAGCACCGGGCAACGAAACTGGCCCTGCTGTTCTCGGCGATCTTCAGTCTTATGTCAGCCGAGGTCGGGAAATCATGCTGCGCGTGTCGACCAAGTTTTGATGAACAGGAGTCTCTTGGTGCGAATTACCTCCAAATGGTCGATGATCCTGGCCTGCACGATTTGTGCGGGCCAGGGTGCGGCGCAGGCCCCGTCGAAAGCGGGGCCGCCATCCTATCCTGTGCTCACCTATCCCACGACCAGCCGTGCGCCTGTGATCCCGCCAAGCGAGGCGGGGCTCCAGACGATCGTCGCGCAGCCCTGGTACAGCATGACGACCACCATGCCGGCGTTCGGCGGGATGGACCAGAATCTCTTTATAGAAGGTCCTCTGTTCGACGCGCAGGGCAACCTGCTGTTCGTCGAGGTCCAAGGGGGCCGGGTCATGCGGCTTTCCCCCAAGCAAGACCTGACGATGATCCTGCCGAAGAATGAAGGCCACTCTTCTGGTCTGGCCTTTCTGAAAAACGGCCGCATCCTCGTGGCAGGTGGCGGAGGCAGTATATTCTCGATCCGGCCGGATGGTTCGGACAAGCAGGTCATCATCGATCCCAAGGCGGGTTATAAGCCCAACGACCTCGCCATGGACAAGGAAGGCGGTTTCTACTTCACCGATTTCCAGGGCAACAATGCCGGTCCCACTGGCGGGGTTTATCATGTCGCGCCGGACATGAAGACGATAACCCCCATCATCACGCACCTGTCGATGCCCAACGGGATCGCGCTCAGCCCGGAAGGCAAGACTTTGTGGATCGGCGAGGTGGGCACGGGGTTTCTCCATCGCATCGACCTTGCCACGCCAACGCAGATTTCCCCCGTGGTCGGCACGACGATGCGCTATCATTTCACCGGCGCGACCGTGGATTCGCTGCGAACGGACGTCGACGGCAACGTCTATGCCGCGCTCGCTGGCGAGGGCCGGGTGATGGTCTTCAATCCCAAGGGCGTTCCGATCGGCCAGATACTGATCCCCGACCGGGACCGTGGCGAATTGCTCTTCACCACCAGCATGGCGATCAAGCCCGGCACCCGCGAACTCTATATCCTGTCGAGCGACTATCCCGGACGCACCGCCAAGATCCACCGTGCCGGCGCCTTCGCCAAAGCCGCAGCCGCGCCTGGCCCTTGACACGCGCATGGTTGCCAGGACAGCGGGCATGGGCATTATCGCCGTTTGCAGAGCGAGGCGTAGGGGCATCGGCTTGGTCGCGTTACGGTGAGCGCCGTGCCGCCATATTCAAAGGCATCCGCCCAAACCAATAAGACCTGTTGGATTCACGTGATCGGCTTTATACGAGGCGAAAGTGGTTCGACCCGGCATTATCGCTGCCGCACTATCTTGGGGAAATTGAGACATGAAAGCTGTAAGATGGACGGCGAGCGAGAAGCCAGGTCTGGAATTACATGATGAGCCGACGCCGACGCCGGGGGTTTATGATGTATTGATCCGTGTGCACGCCGCGTCCCTGAATTACCGGGACCAGATCATCCTGGAAGGCAAATATCTCGGTCCGCTCAAACAAAATGGCGTGCCCCTCTCGGACGGAGCGGGCGAGGTCGTCGCGGTCGGAGCCGGCGTTACCCGGGCGAAGATAGGCGACCGCGTGGCTGCAAGCTGCCATCCTCACTGGATCGCCGGGCCTCCGCTTCCCGAGCACCGGTTGGATAGCGTCGGCATCAGCCGGGACGGAATGTTGGCCGAACATATCCTGCTGCACGAAAACGCTATCGTACATCTGCCCGTCAGCATGTCGTTCATCGAGGCTGCGTGTCTCCCATGTGCTGGCGTTACCGCCTGGACAGGTCTCAATCGGTCATCGCCCCTTCAGCCGGGCCAGACGGTTCTGGTCCAGGGCACAGGCGGCGTCGCCTTGTTCGCGCTCCAGGCGGCGCGGATGTTCGGCGCCCGCGTTTTTGCGATTACGTCGACGGACGACAAGGTAAGAACGCTCGAAGAACTCGGGGCGGCCGGTGTGGTGAACTACCGAACATTCCCCGACTGGGAGCGCGAAATCCTTGCCCTCACGAACGGCAGGGGCGTCGACAAGGTGATCGACATCGCTGGGGAAAGCACGATCGTGAAGTCGGCGGCGTCGACCAGGGTCGGCGGCGACATCGCGGTGGTGGGCTTCACCAGCGGCTTTGGCGGCGGTCTGCCGCCGATCGACATTCTGGGGCGGTCGCTCAATGTGGCGGGCACAGCCATCGGCCCCCGGGCGGACTTCGAAGCCCTGGTCGCGGCCATGGCCCAGCACAAGGTTACGCCAGTCATCGACAGTGTGTTCCCCTTTGCCCAGTATAGAGATGCATATCGCCGCCTCGAAAGCGGCAGCCATGTCGGGAAAATTGTCATCGAGGTCAGCAAATAGCTCGCATTTCACCAGGCTCAGCCGCGTTCTCAATGGTCCGACCCGCCGCCGTAGTTCAAATCGATGGAGGATAAAGCAATGCGCTTCCACGTCGGAGAAGCGGTTAACCCGGTGAAGAACTACCTGCCTTTCGCCAAAGCCCTGGAATCTCTGGGGTATGACGGTTTTGCGATTTCCGACAGCATTCTTTATCCCCGAGATAGTCAGACAAGCTATGAATATGGCGCAGATGGCTCTCGTGCGTTCATCGAAAACAAGCCGGTCGTGGAGAGCTTCGTGCTCGCCTCGGCAATCGGTGTCGCCACTTCGCTGGAAATCACGACGAGTGTCGTAAAGCTTCCCATGCGGCACCCTGTATATGCGGCGAAGCTAGCCAGCTCCGTAGCGGCAATGGCGAACGGCCGATTTAACTTTGGTGTCGGTCTGAGCCCCTGGCCGGAAGACTATATCGCCCTCGGTGTTCCTTACGAGGGCCGCGGGGGCCGGCTGGACGAATGCATTGAAATAGTTCGAGGGCTTACTGGCGGGGGTTATTTCGAATATCACGGAAAATATTACGACTTTCCGGCGATCAAGATCAACCCGATCCCGAGCTGCCCTTTGCCAATCATCGTGGGTGGGCACTCCGATCCTGCTTTGAAGCGCGCTGCGCGGAACGATGGTTGGAGTTGCGCAGGGGCGTCGTTCGCGGAGTTGGTCGCGATGATCAAGAAGTTGAATTCCTTCCGCTCAGACTACGGACGAACTGGCGATTTTCGTATATTCGAGTCCGATATGGGCAAAGTAACTTACGACGATGTGAAGCGGAAGGAAGATACGGGCGTGACAGATCTTATCTTATTTTTCAGGAATATTTATGAAATAGGAGAAGATCTAGAGCCGATTTCTGAAAAAATTGATCGATTTAAAAGATTTTCTGATGAAGTCATAGCGCGAACATAGAAGCGCGTTCGACCTTTATACGCTTTTCTACCGGCCGATCGTAGACGGCATGGGTGATGCAGGTCGCCGACTTAGGGTCTGTCCCGAAATGCGCGCGCGTCGCCTCCATATAGGCAAAGACGCTCTCCTCATTCAGCGCCTGCATTCTAAAAGATCGATAATATTTCTTATGTTAAATAATGCGATGGTCCGCGTCGTAGCCCTGGCCAGATTCCAGCGCGCCAGCGTGAGGCGCTAACAAGACCGAGGGGGAGACCCTCGGAAGACGGCCCGAAACATGGCGGGTTCGACGCGGCACCGCCTGACAGCTATTCGTCATGTCGTGGCGTTAAGCGCTTAGAGCATTTTCGAAGCAGACGCTAACGTCTGCTGGCCCGGAAAAAATGCGGAAATCAAACAATTATTAGAGGGTGATCCGCTTCAGTATGAACGGATCACGCTCTAGTGGTGGATCAAATTACGCCATGGCAGAATCAATATTTGCTCGTGACCCGGATCTAGAAGCTGGTCGATGCACGAACCCCGAACTGGCGCGGCATGCCCCAGGTCGCTGGCGCGATGTCGCCCACATCGGTCTGAGAGACGAAATATTCCTGATCGAACAGATTCTTGGCAAACGCTTCTATCCTGACGCCGCCGGGCGTCTGCCAGCCGAGCCGCGCCCCGACGACCGCATATCCATCCTGCACCGCATAAGGGTTATTATCGGGCCTGAAGAAGAATTTGGTCTGATAAATGATGTCGCCGCCGAGGATCAGCGAGCCCCGGCCTTCGCCCAATGACGGCTGCCAGCTAAATTGTCCGCTGATGCTGAACTTGGGCGTATTGGCCAGTCTGTTGCCATCGAGCGAACGGCCACCGATCAGCAGATTGGCGGGTGCGCTCAGTTCGTTGGAATTATAAGCGGCGCCGATCGAAGCGGTCAGGTCACGGCTCGGCCGGGCCGTTAGTTCCGCTTCTATGCCCTTGATCTTGGCATTGCCGATATTGAGATATGTCGGCACGATGCCGCCCGGGCAGCTCGCACATGTGACCGTCGCCGAAGACTGAATGTTTCGGTACTGGCTGTAGAAGCCGCCAATGTTCGCGACGAGCCTGCGATCGAACAGGTTCGACTTCACCCCGAATTCATAGGTTTTGATCGTTTCGGAACCGACCGGCCCGACCCCGCTTTGGGTCGTCGCAAACGCGGTATTATAGCCGCCCGTCTTGAAACCGCTGGACGCGGTCGCATAGAGCATCACATCGGATGTGACGTGCCAGTCCGCACCGAAATGCCAGGTCACTTTCTTCGGCGCGATCCGACCCGAATAGGTGAAGGTCGGCGTTCCCTCACGCGTTCCGGGACGCGGTCCCCTGACGGCGGCATAGGCGCGCAAAGTCTTTTCGTCGCTCGTATAGCGAAGCCCGCCGGTCAGATTGAGCGTGTCCGTCACGGCATAGGTGCCCTGGGCGAAGGCACCGAGGCTGGAAATCTTCTGGTCGGAATAGGAGCCGAAATTCTGACCGAGCTGGATCGCCGTAAAGAAACGGGTGTCCGTGTAATAAATCCCGCCGGCAATCCATTGCAGCCTGCCGACATCGCCGGACAATCTGAATTCCTGGCTGAACTGGCGATGCTTGATATAGTAATCGATCCAGATGTCGGCGCCATATGTCGGCGTCGACCCGGTATCGAGCGAGTCCCGCTTGCGGCCGCCTTCGACTGCCGTGATCGACGTGAACTTCACGTCGCCGATATCCGCGTTCAATTTCAGGAAACCGCCTGCCGAGGTCAGCGAGAACGGAATGTCGCGCCGCGATGAATAGGGATGCCGCGGATCGGGATCGGGATCGCGAAACCCGACCGCATTGGCGCACAGCGCCGCCCTGACCTGCGCGGGCGTGCAGACCTGCGTGAGATTGGCGGGGTTACGCTTGCCAAAGCCGGCGCGCGCGTCCTCGCTACCGGCGCTATCGCCAAAATGGCCGCTCAGGGTCAGCGAGACCGCGTCGGACAGATCGGCATCCACCGTCGCCCTGACGGCGACCGCATGATCCACCTTGGCAAGCCGCGTCCCGAAATTCTCGCTGGTCTGCCAGCCATCGTTACGATTGAAGCGGCCGGCAACGCGGGCGCGCACCGAATCGCTGATCGGACCGGAAACCGCCCCTTCGAACACGACATCGTTGAAGCTGGAATATTGCCCCAGCACCTGACCTTCGAACTGCGCGGTCGGACGCTGGGAGATATAGTGCACGAGGCCGCCGGTCGCATTGCGGCCGTAAAGCGTGCCCTGCGGCCCGCGCAAAATCTCGATCCGTTCGACGTCGAACAATTGCTGGTTGGCCGAGAACGGATTGCCCAGATACACATCGTCCGCATAGATCGCGACGGAGCTTTCATTGGTGTAGGTGAAATCCAGAATAGTGACGCCGCGGATATTATAAACCGGCAATCCCGCATTCCCCGCCACACCCTGAAAGCGGACGCCGGGCGTCTGGGAAATGACGTCGCTGATATTACCGGCACCCATTTCGCGCAGTCGCTCGCCCGAAAAGGCGGCGATTGAAACGGGCACATCCTGCAGTTTTTGTTCGCGGCGCTGCGCGGTCACGATGATCTCGCTCGCTCCACCATCGTCAGGCGCGACCGGTGCCTGTGCCGCCGCCGGCGCGTCCACGACGGGCTGGGCATAGTTTGCAGGCGCCAGCTTCATCAGAGACGCCGGCTTCGAAGAAGGCCTTGGCACGGGCACGACCAGAAACGATCCGCCGGGCGCGCGTGTCGCAGCCAGGTCGCTGCCGCGCAGCAACAGGCCCAGCGCCTGTTCGGCCTCATACGCTCCCTGCAGGGCCGGCGCGGTCCTGTCCCGTACGCTTTCGGGCCGGAACGCGATATTGACCCGGGCTTTGCTGCCCACTGCACGAAGCGATCTGGCCAGGGTCTGGCTCGGAAGGTCGAATTGATATGATGCCTGCGCGACCGCTGGAGCACTCACGACCATTGCGGCGACCAGCGCCATGCCCGACGCGCAGCTTGCCCTGCTCGAAAGCTTCATCGACATCTCCCCTGTTTCCGGCTCATTTGACGAGCCCGTTGTTTCAGTTGCTAGACGAACAAGTTCGCAATTCCGGACATTAGAAGTTCGCGGAAGATTATCCTGCGTGGCGCTCCGGCATATCATGGGCCAGCGGCTGCCTTGCGGACGGCGCGAGGCGGATTTCGCCCCCCTGGCGTTCGATCCTCAACTGATGCAGCGTGGCCGCCGCAATCGCAAATTGTTCCAGTTCATCGATGCCGAATATCCCCGAAATCCGAAGGGTCGCGACGGATGCATCCACGACAAGGGACTTGGACCCGGCATAGCGGTTCATTTCACCCGCCGCCTCCATCAGGCTCGCATCTTCGAATATCACCTCGCCATTGCGCCATGCGGTAACGATGTCGATCTGCGGCCGGTCGACGAACACGCCCGCGCGCGGGCTTATGGTCGCACGCTCGCCCGGGCTGAGCACGGCCAGGGCGACCTGTCGCATGCCTTGCGCACGGGCTATCTCCACCCGCCCGTGCGTCAGCGTGACGACGCTTCCCCGGGGCAGGCGCCGAACGACGAATGTCGTACCCAGCGCGCGCACCCGTTCATCGCCGCTGACGACAATGAAGGGACGATGCGGATCCTTGCGGACGTGGAACATCGCTTCGCCCCGGTCGAGCCGGAGCCGGCGCTCCTGGCTGCCATAGAGCATGGTTATCTGGCTGTCGGAGTTCAGGTCGACGCGCGATCCATCGGAAAGCAGGATGGTTTCCTGCCGCCCCAAGGCGGTCGCATATATTGTGGGTTGCGGGGTCAGCCAGGCATAGCCGATGCCGATCATCGCCAGGATAGCTGCAGCCAGGGCGAAAAGCATCACCCTGCGCTGTTGAGGGGGCCGTTCGCCCGGCTCTTGTGGGATCTCGAACAGAACCGCACCGGGCAATATGTCCCATATTTCGGTGGCGGTTCCGAACGCATTGCGGTGCGCCTCATCCTCGTCGAACCAGGCGCGGAAAGCCTTTTTCGTCAGTTCCGGGGTCTGCTGACCCTGGAGCCGCGACAGCCAGGCGGCGGCCTCGGCCCGGATCTGCTGCTCCTGCCTCAGGTGTGGCGTCACCATTCCTCGACCCACTTCATGAGGAAGAGCGTGGCACGAGCGATCTGCTTTTCGACGGCGGCGATAGACATGCCTTCGTGGAACGCGATGTCGGCCACGCTGGTCCCGTCCAGTCGCCGGGCGAGCAGGATGCGACGGCTCGTCTCGCTCATTTCTTGCAGCCCCTCATTGACGCGCTGCAGCCGAGTGCGCGCGCGGGCGATCTCGAAGGGATCAGGTTGCGCATCACCGAACTGCTCCAATCCTGTGACAGTCGTTGTAACCGGCGCCCGGGCTCTGCGACGCGCATGGTCGATCGATATGTTGATGGCCGTCCGGACGAGAATGGCTTCCTGCGACCGAACCTTCTGTCGCTTCTCATATTCGCGCAATCGCACAAATGCGTCATGGACGAGATCCTCGCTCTCATCCACGGATACGCCACGGCGGTGCAGCACGGCCGTGGCCTTTCGCAGCATGTCTTTGATCTTCGCCATCCGTTCCGCTTTATATCTCTGACCCGAGACGAACGACAGGCCGATCCCGGACATTCGCGCGGGAATTATGAGCGGCGACGCCGCTAGCCGTCAGGCAGCCTCTTGCCGCAAAATTATTATAATTATGAGAGACTGGCGGGGTTCAGCCCTCCGCCGGTGACCAATCGCGCGGTGATCGACAGTGCGGACGCGATCATGCTGAATCTACAACGCACGGAGCTGTGATCGCGTCGATCAGCTACGTCATTTACCAGAACGCCCATTATCTGGGCGCGCATATACGGCTCAGCTCAACGTGGGCCTGTCGTGCCCAACGCCGTGACGACCTTGTCCGTTTGCGCCGGCACATCCTGCGTGCTTTTGGAGATGGGCTGCGGTTCCGATCCGGTTCCGCTGAACGGCGCGTTTGCTCCGTGCACATGATCATAATGCACGATCGGGTCGTAAAGGACGGTGCCGTCTAGATTGAGATCCTTTGCCTCCGCCTTACCCATGGCGGCCAGCAGCGCAAAGCCCGCGACATAGGCGTCGCGCTGCGCCGTGACGGTCGTCACTTGGGCATTGAGCAATTCCTGTTCGGCATTGAGCCGGTCGATCAACGGACGCATGCCGACATCGGTCTGCGCCTTGATGCTTTCGAGCGCGCGCACATTCGCCGCGACGCCGCGCTGGGCCGTGCCGATCACGATCTCCGACGCGCGCCAGGTGGAATAGGCCGATCGGGTTTCGGCGATGGCCAGCCGCTCGGCTTCGATCACCTTCTCGATCGCGACGCCCTGCTTCTCGCGCGCCTGGCGCGTTTGCGCGGCGATGCCCCCGCCATTGTAGATCGGCAGTTTCAGCTGCACGCCGACGCTCGCCGTTACGCCCTGATCGCGGTTGCGTGGACCGGTGCCGGGCGCGAGCGAATTGAGATAGTCATATTGGTTGAGATTGCCGATCGCGCTCAGCCGCGGCAGGCCGGCGGCGCCCGCGACCGTGACGTCCTGATCCGATGCGCGACGTTCCGCCCGCGCGATCAGCAGCTTGGGATTATTGTCCATCGCGACCGAAACCGCGACCTCGGGCGATGCCGGCATTGCGGGCAAGGGCTGTGGCGGATCGAGCGGGCCGGGTTCATGGCCGACAAGCCGCACATAGGCTTCGCGGCTGGCGATAAGGCGCGCCCTGGCGG
The DNA here is from genome assembly GCF_037723805.1 of Sphingobium fluminis. Classification (NCBI taxonomy): domain Bacteria; kingdom Pseudomonadati; phylum Pseudomonadota; class Alphaproteobacteria; order Sphingomonadales; family Sphingobiaceae; genus Sphingobium; species Sphingobium fluminis. The sequence goes on along the minus strand of NZ_JBBJUK010000005.1, from coordinate 280,332 downwards.
TTTCGAGCTGGCTTTGGGCCAGCGCTTCGCGCGCCTCTGCCTGATCGACGTCGCTCGAAGGCCGTTCACCGGCGCGCAGCCGCTCGCGGGTCTCCGTCAGCGTATAGGTCAGCACGCCCGTGTTGCGCTCGTTGAGCCGAACGATCGCCTCGTCGCGAATGACGTCCATATAGGCGCCGACCACGGAGGTGAAAAGATCGGACTCGGTGGACCGCAGCCCGGCCCTGCTCGATTCCACTCGGGCTTCGGCGGCCCGCACCGCGCTGCCGACGGCGCCGAAGGTCAGGAGGGGTACGTTGGCGCTCAGTTGACTGACCAGCTGGCGTTCGGGATTGGAAACGAAACCGCCGGGCGTCGCTTTGCCCTTGAGGATATTTTCCTCATAGGTCGCGGTGCCCTCGACCGTGGGCAGTCCCGCAGCGCGCGCGATCGGCACGCTTTCGTCGGTCGCCCGCACCGCGCCGCGCTGCGCCATCAGCGTCGGATTGCTTTCATAGGCGGCGCGCAGCGCGCCCTGAAGCGTGTCGGCGAGCAGCGGCGCGGGCGCGATCGCCGCCACCGCGCAACATAGGTTCAGCGCGCTGCGAACGCCGCGCCTCCGCATGGCTCCGTCAAAATTTACCCCCGACATGTCATGTGCCCCCCTGTATGCCGATATTCTTGATATCAATCCGGCAGCGAAGACCCGCCGGCAGCCGGTTGCCCGGGTTCGGCAATTCGAGCCGCATGCCGAAGGTCCCGCTGGCCGCGTCGAACACACGATCGATGATCTTGATCCGCGCCAGATATTTGCCGCCGACCGGCTGTTCCGGCAGGATCGTCACCTGATCGCCGACATGCACCCCGTTAAGCTGCGCGATCGGCGCAAACACTTCCACATTGAGCGGGTCCACCTTGGCGATGGTGAGGATATGCGATGCGCTCGCGCCGCGATATTCGCCGACCGACATCGCCCGTTCGGTCACGATGCCGCTGATCGGGCTGCGCACCGTCTTTTCGGCAAGCACCGTCTGCGACTGGACATATTCCAGCTGGGCCACCCGCTGATTCTGCGCAGCGGCCCCGCGCTCTTCATCGGCGGCGCGCGCATTGGCCTGCGCTTCTTCCACCGCGTCGCGCGCCAGATATTTCTCGATCGCCTCGCTGCGCTGCTTGACCGAAGCGAGATAGGCCGCGCGACTGGCCGCAGCGCGCACCGAATAGCCGTTGGCGGCGCGTGCGCTGGCCGCGGCCGCCGTCGCCCGGTCGACATCGGACCGCAATTGCGCCACCACCTGACCACTCCGCACCGCATCGCCGCGATCGACATAGATCGCCTGGATCACGCCTTCGACCCCGCTGTTGACGCGGATCACCTGGCTGGGTTCGATCAGGCAGTCGGTCGGGCGGGCGGGATCCATGCCCGGCGGCAGGATCGATCCGGCATCCTTGCGCTGCATCTTTACGGGCGCAGGTTGCGGGCGTCCCGGCGCGGCCGCGGCGTGCACCGCCGCCGGCTGCTTGGGATCGTCCCCGGAGAAGAGGAAAATCACAATCAGGAAGGCGGCCGCTGCACCACCCCCGAAAAGCAGGACACGAGCGCGATCCATCTACCCCCTGTTCTCCAACGAGAACCCTCTTGCGAGAAACATCTTTATTAGCCTGCTTCTTCATACGATGCTTGGCGCATTTATCAACGCCCAACATGAGACCATGCCGCAAAATAGAGATTGAAATACCTTATATTTAGCAACTTGGCGATTTTGGGCGATTCCGGCCGAAAAACCGGCACTTATAGCTCGCATGAAATGATTGAAGTATTTGTGGTTTATCCTTACCAATGATCTCTGTCACGCTTCATAGACTCGAAGGCCAGCGTGTCGGCACTTCGGTGTGGCCTGTCTGGGGGATGTGCGCGAGATGCTTGGTGCACGATTTGAAATTCCTTTGCTGGGGGGATGGGGCAAGGACTCGAACGGCGACGCGACGGTCGCTCCCGATGTTCGCCGCCAAAAACAGCAGAACCGGCTGCGTAATTCGTCGATTCTGGCGAATCGACTTACTATTGAGGGGCTCGAACCCCGCGTACTGCTATCGGCCGACGCGGCGCCCATTTCCGGGTCGATCGATGTTCCGGGCGAAACCGACCAGTTCGTCTTCCAGCTCACCCAGCCCAAGAAGATCTATTTCGACTCGCTGACCGATACGTCACTGACATGGTCGCTGTCGGGACCAAATGGAACGCCGGTGTCCGGCCGGGCCATCGGCGCGTCGGACTCCTACGATATCGCCGGATCGAATGTCCTCGACCTCAAGGTCGGCGAATATACGCTCACGGTCGACGGGGCCGCAGACCGGACCGGGGCCTATTCCTTCCGGCTGCTCGACATCGCCAACGCGCAGGACATTGCGCTGGGGCAAAGGATTGAAGCGACCAATCCGGGCAAGCAGACCGATCTCTACAAATTCGACGTCATCGCCGGCGATACGGTGTTTTTCGACACCCACACCCTCTCGGGCCAGACCGTGTCCTGGCGCCTGATCGGACCGGACGGCGAAGCGATCCGGGGACCTGATGGATTTTCCGATTCAGGGGCGATGTCCATGACCCGCGCCGGGACCTATACTCTGGCGGTCGAAGGCTATGACGCGAACAGTTCGGCCTATGACTATGCGTTCACGGTCTCCCGCGTCGAAACGACCCAGGCCACGCTGTCGATCGGCGACACTGTCCTTGGCAAAATCACGGGCGCCGGCAACAAATCCGTCTACGACTTCGATCTGTCCACCGACACGCGCCTGCTGTTCGATACGCTGCTGCGGTCCGATAGCTTCCGATGGACGCTCAAAGGCCCCAACGGCACGCTGGTCAACCAGCGACTGTTTCAGTCGAGCGACCTGGTCGACAATCAGCCGCCGCTGCAACTGGCGGCCGGCCATTACAGCCTCACCGTGTCGGCGGATGGCGACCGCACTGGGGATTTCGCATTCCGCCTGCAATCGATGGCAGTGGCAACTCCGCTCGTCATCGGCTCGCCGGTCGACGTCGTCCTGGACGATGGCGGCGCGCAGGCCGCGCGCGCGAGGCCGGATGGCGCTCCGATCGATTATGCCGGCCTGCCGGGCGCGACCAACTATGGGTGGGATGCGGTGCAGGGCGGCAGCCTCACCGTTACAGACGCCACACTGGCGGACGCCGCAAACCTGACCCTGGAAGCCTGGGCCAATGTGGGCGACCATTATGGGTATGACGGGCTGGTCACCCGATCCACCGACTCGAGCTTTCAGGACGGCTACGGGTTGGTTCAGGTTGGGCGGTCCATCCGCTTCTACATAAACAATATCAATTCCACCTATGTCGAAGCGGTAATGCCGTTCGGCGACTGGCATCATGTCGCCGCTACCTTCGACGGAAGCGCGATGCGTCTGTTCATCGACGGCGCGCTTGCGGCGGAAACGGCGTTCGCCGGCACGATCGCGCCGATCGCGGCTCCGCTCGTCATCGGCGGCGGGCCGCTGGACAGCCGCCGCTGGCAGGGCAAGCTCGATGAGGTGCGCGTGTGGCGGAACGCCCGCAGCGCAGGCCAGATCGCCGCCGGATATACATCGCCACTTACTGGCAGCGAAGCAGATCTGGCCGGCTATTGGCGGTTTGACGAAGGCCGGGGCGCGACGGCGGCAGATCTGTCGCCGAGCGCCGCGCTGGCTACGGCATCGTTAGCTCGGGCGACCGGGAGTCGTATTTTCTCGTTCGATGGGACGAAGGGCGATCATATCTTCCTCGATCTCGCCTCGCGCGTGGGCGCCGAATTCTATGCCGCCGTCTATGGCCCCGACGGCCGCCAACTGATTGGCCCGACCTATCTTGGCGGCAATCTCGACCTGGACGAGCTGCCCGCGACCGGGACCTATACCGTCGTCGTCGATGGTCGCTATTATAATGTGGATACGGCCAGCTTCACGCTGGCGGCGCGCACGATCACGGACCCTGTAGCCGCCATCGCTTTGGGCGAATCCGTGTCCGGGACGCTGGGCCTGGCGGAGCGGCGCAACTTCACCTTCACGCTGGCGCAGGCCAAGGCGCTGCTGTTCGATTCATCCGTATATGACGGCAGCATTTCCTGGTCGCTTACCGGGCCGCGCGGCACCGAAGTGTCCAACCGTGCCTTTGCCTTTTCGGATTCCTTCGGGATATCGGGCTCGACCCTGCTCGATCTGCCGGCGGGCGATTACGTCCTGACGATCGATGCCGGCGACAATAGCGAACGCGATTATGGGTTCCGCCTGCTCGATACCGCAAGTGCGCCGCTCATCGCGCTGGAAAGCGAGATAGCGGGCGAATTTCAGCCCGCCAACGAAACCGACATCTACCGGTTCAACGGCGAAGCCGGCGATGCCATCACCCTTCAGAAAATCACCGGCGCGAACTCGGGCAACGCCAGCTGGCGGCTGTATGACGCAAACGGGCGGCTGGTCGACGGGCCGAACGGCTTTTATACGGACGGCGATTTCACGCTGCCGATGACAGGTGTTTACACGCTCGCGCTGGAAGCGCAGGCGTGGCAGACCAGCCCGGAATCCTACAGCTTTCTGCTCCACCGGACGGGCAATACCCCGCCGCCCGACCTGTCGACGGGCACCCCCCTCACGCTCGGCGACACGGCGACCGGGACGATCTCGGGCGCACCGGCAACATTCACCTTCACGGTGGATTCCGCGCGCACGATCTATTTCGATTCGCTGACGCCCGACACCGGCAAGAGCTGGACGATTACGGGTCCCGACGGGGCCGTATCTGACGCCCGCAGTCTCTATTATTCGGAATCGTCCGAAAATAGCGGCGTCGTCGTCTATCGCCTGCCGCGCGCAGGAACCTATCAGGTCGCGATTTCGGGAAGCGATGGCGATTTCCGCTTCCGCTTGCTGGACCTTGCGGCCGCGACGGCCGTCGCAATCGACGGCCCCGTTATGCAAGGGACGCTCAGCCCGGCCAATTCATCGCAAATATTCAGTTTTGCCGGAAATGCGGGACAATCGGTCTTCTTCACCGGCCAGACCGACAGCTATGCCGGTTACCGCATCATCGACCCTTATGGACGCCAGTTGAGCGGCACCACCGGCTTTTACAATCGCGCGCTCACCCTGCCCGTCGCCGGCACCTATTCGCTGATCGTCGAGGGCCGCGTCTGGAACAGCGGCGCTGCGGAGGATTTCAGTTTCGCGTTGAACGAGCCGCAAGACCCGCCCGTGCTGGCATTGCCGCTCGATACCGCGACCGAAGGCTCGATCGCCCATCCCGGCGACGTGCAAAGATATCAGATCACCCTGGCGTCCGACACCACGCTCATATTCGATTCCCTGACGGCGGACGGCGAAATGCAGTGGTCGCTTTCCAGCCCGCAAGGCGATTTCGGGAACGCCTTCTATTATTCTGACAGTTTCGAGGGCGGCACGCTCCAGCCGATGCGCCTGAACGCGGGAACATATGAATTGGTGGTGGAAGGCCGCAACGGTCACACCGGCGACTATGGCATGCGCCTGCTCGACACGCTCAACGCCACGCCGCTGACGCTGGGCGACGTCCGGATCGACGGCTCGCTGACGCCCAGTCGCGAAACCGACCTCTATGCATTCGACGCGACGGCCGGCGATTCGATCGTCTTCACCCGGTTGGCCAATGCGTCCAATGCCAGCATGCGCGTACTCGACCCGCAGGGCCAGGACCTGTTCGGTCCCGCAGGCCTCGCGAACCGCCAGTTCGTGGCGTCGGCAACCGGTCGCTACACCATGCTCGTCGAAGGCCGGGTGTGGGACGGTGGCGCAGGCAGCGCCTATGCCTTCACGCTCGACAAGCGGGTCGATCCGGCCCCGGTGGCGCTGACGCTGGGAGCCACGACCACCGCCGAGGTGGCGCAGCCGTTCCAGAAGACCCGTTTTACCTTCACGCTCGACGCCGCGAAGCGTCTTTATTTCGACTCGCTGACACCGGACGGCTCGCTGGCATGGACATTGACCGGTCCCACGGCGACGCGATCGGATACGTTCTACTATTCCGATTCTTCCGAGAATCCCAACGACCGGGTTCTCGATCTTGGTCCTGGAACCTATGAAATCAGCGTCACGGGCTCCAACGGCTATGTCGGGACCGGGGACTTCCGCCTGCTCGACCTCGCCATTGCAACGCCCATAGTCCAGGGCGCGCGGATGTCGGGCGACCTGAACCAGGCGCGCGAGACGGACGTCTTCACCTTCCTGGCCACGGCCGGCGAAAAACTGACCCTGCGCAGCTATGTCTCGACCCCCTACGCCACCCTGCGCCTGATCGATCCGGACGGTCGTCAGGTGTCGATTACCGATGTCGGCAACCAGAGCTTCACACCCACGCGGACGGGCACATACACGCTGCTGGTCGAAGGCCGGGTATGGGAAGATGCCGCGACCGTGCGGCCTTATGATTTCGCGCTGTTCGCGTCGGCCAATGTCCTCGCGGCGCTCCCGCTGAACGGGCAGGCCATCGCGTCGCGGCAGGCCCCCGGCAAGGTCGGCACCGCCATCGGGCTGGACGGTCACGAGCAGATCCAGGTCCTCGACCCGGCGCTCGACCTGCGCAGCGACGTCACGGTCGAATTCTGGATCAACCCGGATCGCATGCCCGATAGCTGGGTGCCGATCATCTTCAAGGGCAGCGAAACGAACGAGCGCAGCTACTCGCTGTGGCTCAACAATAATGGCTATATTCATTTCTCCAGCCACCGTGGTGGCGCCAACGACACCATAGAAACCGCCGCCGGCTCGGTCGCCTCCGGCAAATGGACTCATGTCGCCGCCGTACTTTCGCGCAGCACCGGCACGATGCAGCTCTATCTGGACGGCGTTCTCGCCGTGGAACGCTCGGTCAGCGGCGATGCCGCATCAGGCTCCGCCGACTCGCCGCTCTATATTTCCGGTACAAGCCAGATCGACGAGAGTTACGGCAAGTTCGAAGGCCTGCTGGACGAAGTGCGCATCTGGGGCGGCGCGCGATCGGCGGCAGACATCGCCGCCGACAAGGATGGCGCGGTCGCCGCCAATGCGCCGGGCCTGCGCCTGCGCCTGGGTCTGGACGATCTTGCCGCCAACCAGACGACCGACGCGGTTTCCGGCAGGGCGATCGCGATCCTGAGCGATTTCGACGGGCTCCAGGGCGTCGCCGAAGGCCGGCTGTCGCAGCCGGGAGAAACGCACAGCTATAGTTTCACGCTTGCCGCCCGGACGCTGCTGACCTTCGACGCGCTGCACGATAATGATCGCATGGTCGCCACGATCAAGGGGCCGGGCGGGCTCGTCGTCACCCGGAATCTGCGAAACGGCGACAGTTACGAACTGGGCGGCGGTAACCCCGTGTTCGATGCGGCTGCCGGCGACTATATGGTCACCATATCCAACAGCGCGCTCGACCCGGGCGCCTATGCCTTTCGCATCGTCGACCTCAGCCTTGCCCCTGCCCTGCCCGTCGATACCACCGTATCGAACCGCATCGCCGCCAGCGAGAATGGGGCATGGCGGATATCGGTCGCGTCCGGGGACAGGCTGTTCATCGACGCGCAGGCTTTCGGCGCATCGGTCGATCGCGCCACCTTCCGGCTGATCGATCCGAACGGCCGGCAAGTGCTGGGGCCGGTTAACTTCCAGGATATCGACACCGGGCCGCTGGCGATCGGCGGCACCTATACGTTGCTGCTCGAAGGGCGCTCATGGCGCAGCTGGCCGATTCCCTATCGTTTTGCGGTCTCCTCGGTCGCCAATCCGACGGTCACGCCCATAACCCTCGATGGGCCCAACCCCAACCCACCTTCGACAATGGCCGGCGTGAACGGCAATGCGCTGTCGCTGAACGGCGCCGATCATGTCGAGATAGCCGACAGCGCCGCCGTTTCCCCGATCGGTTCGTTCACGCTGGAAGGCTGGTATCGGCTGGAGCGGTATAGCGACAGCTGGCATGTGCTGGCGATCAAAGGCGACGACCAGAACGTGACCGTCCCCTACGCCCTGTGGCTCAGCAACAGCGGCGAGCTTTACGCATCGGCCGGCGATGCGGGCGGCAACCAGAGCATCCGCACGGGTGGCGGCGCATTTACGCTGGGCGAATGGGTCCATGTCGCGATGGTGGCGGACCGGGCGGGGGGTACGTTCAAACTCTATGTGAACGGGGTCGAGAAAGCCTCTCGCACGCTGACCCGCACCATCAACACGGTCAGCACCGACCCCCTGCTCATCGGCATGCATCCGGGCACCTATCCCGACGCGGGGCCGATCGAGGGTGGCGTCGACAGCTTCCGCCTGTGGGACGTGGCGCGATCGCCCGATCAGCTGGTCGCCGATATGGCCGCGCCTCCGCCCACCGGCACCGCCGGGCTGATCTATGCGCTCGACTTCGAATCGACCGCTTTGTCGGGTAGCGCGGTGCTCCGGCAGCGCAACGCCAATGGCGTGACCGGCCGTATCGACCGCGCGGGCGAGGAGGATGTCTACACCTTCTCGCTCACCAACGAGACGTTCGCGCTGTTCGACAGCCTGACCGCGAACGGCGACATTCGCTGGTCGCTCGAAGGACCGGAAGGCAAGATCGTCGATCAGCGCGGCTTCGCCAGCAGCGATCAGGCCGATATCGGCAGCAACCCCGTTCTGAAGCTGCGGGCCGGCGACTACAGGCTGACCGTCGACGGCACCGGCGACGCCACCGGCTGGTATAATTTCCGGCTGACCGACCTTGCGAGCGCGCTGCCCCTGACGCCGGGCACCGAAGTGGCGGGCGACCTGTCCCCCGCAAACGCGACGCAGGCCTATAAATTCAGCGCCAGCGCCGACGACATCTATTATCTCGATGGCCTTGCCGCGATCAATGACGTGCGCTGGCGGCTGATCGATCCGTTCGGCAATATGGTCTTCAACTCGCAGGGACTGTCGGACATTGACGGGCTGAAGCTGACGAGCAGCGGTACGTACACGCTGCTGCTGGAAGGGCGGGTCTATCAGAGTTCGAACGCCAGCTATCGATTCAACCTGATCCCGTCCGGTGGCCAGACCGAAGTGCTGGCGCTCGGCGCGAAAATCGACGGCGCAATAGCGCTCAAGGGCGAGACGGACAGCTTCACCTTCACGCTGGCGGATCGCAAGCGCGTCCTATTCGATTCGCTCAGCAATTCTCCGGGCATCAACTGGACGCTTAAGGGACCGAGCGGGCAGGTCGTCACGAGACGCGCCTTCTCCAATTCCGACAGCATCGATTTCCCCGGCAATCCCGTACTCGATCTGCCGGCCGGCGACTGGACGCTGACGATCGACGGCAATGGCGAAGCGACCGGGACCTATGCATTCCGCCTGCTCGATCTTGCGAGCGCGGGCGAGACGCTGGCGGCCGACGCCACCTATACCCGCGCCCTGACGCAGACGGGTCGCGAAACCGATATATTCCGTGTCGACCTGACCGCCGGCGATCGCTTCGCCTTCCAGCCGACCGGCGGTCCCAATGGCGACGTGCGCTGGCGGCTGATCGATCCGCTGGGGCAAGTGCTGTTCGGCCCGTCCGATTTTACCGACACCGGCTTGCTGACGGCAGGCGTGACCGGAAGCTATGCGCTGCTGGTCGAAGGGCGCAGCGGATCGGGCGCGGACGTCAATTACGGCTTCACCTTCGCCCTGCCGACCGCGACGGCCTTCAACGGCCAGACGGCGCAGACGTTCGACGCGACCGGTCTGCCCTTCGTGCTGACCAATCACCGGGGCGAAGCGGCGCAATTACTGGCCGAACCCAATGGCAATTTCGTCCGGCTGACGGACGCACTGCATGATTTCGTCAATAATTCGATCGCGTTCGCAGCGACCGCTACGGGCAGGCAGGACAGGGTCGAGGCGAGTTTCGATTTCCGGCTGGCGCGCAAGCCCGGACAGCCGACCGACCCCGACGGATTCGGCTTCGCCTGGCTGCCGGTCTCGCTGTATGGCGCGGCCGGCGCCGGCCCCGCATTCGGCGCGGAGCCGGCTATCGCAGGCGCGTTGGGGATCGGCTTCGACGCGCTCAACAATGGTGAAGTCAACGCCAATCACCTGTCGATCTATTATGACGGCGCCAAGCTCGCGGACGTCGCAGATCCGGGGCTGACGCTGGCGAATGGCGACTGGACCACCGCCCGGATCATCATGACCCGCGCCAATGGCGGCGCGCTGGTCACGGTCGAACTGACCGGCATTGGCGGCATCACCAAGACAGCGGTGGCGGACTTTTTCGTCGGCGGACTGGAGCTTGCCGCCGGGCGCATGCAGATCGGCGCGTTTCAGGGCAATTCGATCGGCAATCAGGATTTCGACAATTTCGCCGTGGCACAAACCGCCGCCGCGTCGCCGCCGGCCCCGGCCGACCTCGGCCAGACGATCACCGGGACCGTCGATCAGGCCGGCGCCGTCTACCGCTACAGCTTCACCGTCAGCCAGAAAACGCCGGTGGTGTTCGACCCGCAGAGCAATAACGGCCAGTTGCGCTGGAAGATTACCGGCCCGACCCTGACCGGCGGCCCGGCCAGCTTCACCAGCACCGACGGCGAAGAAAATGGCGGCAACCCGGTGATGATGCTGGAGCCGGGCACCTATGAGGTCGCGATCTCCGCGGCCGGGGCCAATACCGGCAGCTATGCTTTCCGCTTGTTGTCGCTGCTCGACGCAACGCCGCTGACGCTGGGCACCGCCGTCGACCTTACGCTCAGCCCCGGCAATGCGACGCAAGCCTATCAGTTTACCGCGACCGCCGACCAGAAGCTGTTTTTCGATCATCTGAGCGGGTCGGGCCAGCCATCTTGGCGCCTGATCGATCCCCTGGGTCGCATGATATTCGGCCCGCGCGGCGTCGGCGATCTCGAAGCGCCGATGCTTACCATCGACGGCACCTACACACTGCTGGTGGAAGGGCGGATCTGGAGCGGGGAGCCCCAGACCCTCGGCTTCCGCGTCAACGCCATGGTCGACAGCGAAGTCGCCGCAACCCTGGGCGCTTCGATCTCGGGCAGTCTGGCCAATGCGGGCGATCGCAACAGCTACCGCTTTACCGTCGATTCGGGCCGCTATCTGCTGTTCGACAGCCTGGCCAACACCAACCAGATCGGCTGGACCCTGACCGGCCCGTCCGGGATCATCCAGCAGCGCAATTTCCAGAATGCCGACGCCTTCGGGCGCGGCGACGCGACCGGCTTTTTCGCCACACCCGGGGATTATATCGTCACGGTCGATGCCGGCGGGGACGTGACCGGCGATTACGCGTTCCGCCTGCTCGACCTTTCCGCCGCGCCCGCCCTGACGCTCGATGCCGAAACCAGCGGCCGGCTCGATCCGGCGAACAGTACGCAAACCTATACATTCACCGGCGCTGCGGGCGACCGCATCCTGTTCGATGCGCTGTCCAACACCGGCTATGGCACATGGCGGCTGTTCGATCCCTATGGCAATCAGCTATTCTACACCAATTACGACACCGACGCCGGTCCGGTGGAGCTGCCGCGGGACGGGACCTACACGCTGCTGGTGGAAGGCCGCATCGACGAGGTCAATCCGGTCGATTTCCGTTTCCAGGCACTGCGGATCGTCGATCTTGCCGACGCGCTGACGCTTGGCCAGACCTATTCGGGCCAGTTCACCCAGCCGGCGCAGACCACCTCGCTCAGCTTCCATCTCGATGCATCGACCCAGCTTTATGTCGATGCGCTGACGCTCGACGGTGCGTTGAGCTGGTCGCTGTCGGGGCCGCGCGGGGTCGAAGCCGCGCGCAATTTCCTCAGCACCGATTCCTACGCCACGAGCGACGCCAATCTCGCGATCGTCGCGCCGGCGGGCGATTATGTTCTGACCGTGACGAACAGCGGCACGGCCCCGCGCGGTTTCGACATCGCCGTGCGCGATTTGGCCAAAGGCACGGCGATCGACCTTGGCATCCCCGTGACCGGTACGCTCAGTCCCGGCTCGGAAACCGAAGTGTATAATTTCTCCGCCACCGCCGGCGATCGGGTGTATTTCGACCGGCAGCAGCAGAGCGGCGGATCGATCCTGTGGCGCCTGATCGCGCCCAACGGACGGGAATTGTTCCGCACAGGCTTCGCCGACGTGGACTCATTCGTGCTTCCCGATACCGGGACATATGCCCTGCTGATCGAAGGCTATATCTACGACGCGGCCAGCGTATCGGCCTTTGGCTTCAACCTGTTCGAAAATCCGGTGATCGCGCCGGTGCGCATCAACTCGCTAGAAGTGGTGCCCGCACCCGACCTCGTGGCCACCGACCTGGCGGTCAGCGCGGTCGGGCCGCTCCAGTCCGGCGCGGCCATCACGCTGTCGTGGAACACGCGCAATCAGGGCGACCGGCCGGCACCCGGCGTCTGGGCCGACCGCGTGATCGTGCGCAATGTAGACACCGGCCAGATCATCGGCAATTTCCTGGTCGACGATAATGGCGGCGCACTCGATCCCGGCGGCGTCCGGGCGCGGCAGACCAGCTTTTCGCTGCCGGTCGGCAATCGGGGCGCGGGCAATCTGCAATTTTCGGTGGTCAGCGATGTCGCCAATGCGGTCGCCGAGGAAAATGCGCAGGGCACCGGCGAAACCAACAATATTGCGACACTGGCGGCGGTTTCGGCGCTGGCGCCGTTCGTCGACCTTACCGTATCGCCGCTGACCGTCGCGCCGGCTTCGGGCTGGCAGCCGGGCGACCCCGTGACGCTGAGCTGGACAACGCGGAACGACGGCAATCAGGATATCGCGGTCGATTTCAAGGAACGGCTGTCGCTGCGCAACACGATCACCGGCGAACAGATGGCGGTCCTCGACCTGCCCGTAGCCGGCGGTCTGGCGGCGGGCGCCAGCCACGCAGGCACGCACATCTTTACCTGGCCACAGGGCCTGCTCGGCCAGGGCCAGTTCGAATTCGTCGTCACCACCGACATTCTCGATCAGGTTGTCGAGGCCAATGACGCCGCCACGGGCGAAACCAATAATGCCGCGTCGCTGACGGTCACGTCCGCGCCCGATCTGGTGATCCGCGACATCGCGCTCGGCACCGCAAATCCGTCAGCGGGCGACAGCGTTACGGTTAGCTGGACCGAATTGAACCAGGGGACCGCCGCGACGCTGGGCGGCTGGAACAACCGCGTCCTCGTCCAGAATCTGACCACCGGCGAAACATTGCTGGACAGCAGCGTGACCACGACAGACGCTTTGGCTGTCGGCGCCAGCCGGCCGCGCAGCTTCGTCTTCGCCCTGCCCAATGGCATTCGCTCGGTCGGCTCGGTCCGCGTCACCGTGATCGCCGACGACAAGGCTGGCGGCAATGGCGGCACGGTCCGCGAAGTAAACGACCTCGTCTATGCCGAAGGAAACAACGCACAGGCGGCAACGGTCGCGGTCGCGGCCAAATCCTATCCCGACCTTCGCGTCAACGGCGTGACGGCCCCTGCCTCGGCGCAGGGCGGAACGGACATCACGGTCAGCTGGACCGTCACCAACGCCGGGGTCGCCATCGACACCGCGCCCGCGGGCTGGGTCGACCGCGTCATCCTGAGCACCGACGCCATTATGGGCAATGGCGACGATATCGCACTGGGCAGTTTCACACAGACCACCCCGCTCGCCGCCGGTGGCAGCTATGGCCGGTCGGGCCTCGTCCATCTGCCGGGGACAGTGACGGGCACCTACAAGATTTTCATCGTCGCCGATCCCGACGCCGCCATCATCGAGCCGGATACGAGGGCCGACAATATCGGCGGCCCCGCCACCATCGCGCTCGACTCGCCCTCCCCCAACCTTGTCGCCGAAGCGGTGTTCGGGCCGACCGGGACGGTGTTCGGCGGCGATCCCTTCACCGTGTCGTGGCAGGTCCGCAATACGGGCGAGGTCGCCGCCCCCGGCGGTCATATCGACCGCATCCTGCTTTCGGCGGATGGCGTCGCCGATGGCGGCGATATCCTGCTCGGCGAAGTCACCCGCAGCGGGACGCTGGCCGTCGGCGCGACCTATTCGGCATCCGCGACTGTCGCGCTCGCCAGTGGCCTGACCGGCGATTATCGCATCATCATCGTCAGCGACGCCGGCAACACGGTCTATGAAAGCCTGCGCGAAGCCGACAACGCCTTCGCCTCCGCGCCGGTTCATTTCGCCCGCGTGCCAGCGGCCAATCTCGTCGTCGAGGACATTGTCGTTCCGCCCGGCGCGGTGCCGGGCCAAAGCGTCGAGATCAGCTACAGGGTGCGCAACGCCGGTCAGGTCGCCTCAACCGCGCCGTGGAAGGACCGCATCTATATCGACAGCGATGCGACGGTCAGTGGCGCCAGCGCGCTCGCGACGGTCGCGCGTAATTTCAGCCTGGGCGTGGGCGAAACCTATGTCGTGCGGCAACTGGTCACCATCCCGGCGGATTTGCCCGACGGCAATTTCCGCGTCCTCGTCCGCGCCGATGTCGACGGCCAGGTGTTCGAGGACGGCGTTGAGGGGGACAATGACAACGCCAGCCCCGCCCTGCCACTCACTCACCCGGATCTGGTGCCAGGCGGCGTCGCTTTTAGCGGGACGCCAGCGTCGAACACGCCGATCACAGTGACGTGGCAGGTTCGAAACGACGGCACCGGTGCCACGCTGTCCGGCTGGACAGACTCGATCTGGCTGTCGCGCGACGGCGTGGTCGATGCCGATGACGTCAAGCTCGGCGAGCTGTCGGCTGCGGCCAACCTTGCCGCCGGCGCGGCTTATGCCGGCGCGCTACAGGTCGTCCTGCCCATCGACGCCCAGGGCGACTATCGCCTGATCGTGCAGACCGACAGCGACGCCGCCGTGGTGGAAGGCACCTCTGGGGAGGCGAACAACATCGCCTCCACCGCCTTGTCGGTCACCCTGTCCGAATATGCCGACCTTGCGGTGAGCGACGTCACAGCCCCTGCCCGCACCATCGGCGATCCGGCGCGCGCCACGGTCGGCTGGACGGTCACTAACAGCGGCACCGGCGCGGGTTTCACCGGCAACTGGACCGATCAGGTGATCCTGTCGAGCGACGCGATCTATGGCAATGGCGACGATCGCGTCATCGGCCAGCTGGCCCATAGCGGCGGGCTGGCGGTCGGGCAAAGCTATCAAAGCAGTCTCGACCTCATCCTGCCGCCCGCCTTTTACGGCCGCTATACGCTGTTCGTGCGCAGCGATGCGACCGATCAGGTGTTCGAAAATGGCAATGACGCCAATCGCGGCTTCCTGCCGGGCTTTTTCGACGTATCGCCGACCCTGTGGGCCGATCTGGTCGTCCCGACCGTGTCGACCGCGACATCGGCGTTATCGGGATCGAAGGTCGCCGTCACCTGGTCGGTCGCCAACCAGGGACTGGGCCTGACCAACAGCGCCGCCTGGGCGGATCAGGTCTATCTGGAAAAGACGGACGGAACCGGCCGGGTCCTGCTGGATCAGGTCAATCACCTTGGCTTCCTCGCGGCCGGCGACAGCTATCAGCGCACCGAAACCTTCACCCTGCCGCAAGGGATCGAAGGCGATTATCGCATCGTCGTGATCGCGCCGGGCGGAGAAAATCCGAACAGCTCGCCCTATGAATTCGTCTTCACCGACAATAATAGCGGTACATCGGCGCCAATTACGATCAGCCTGACGCCGCCGCCCGATCTTGTCGTCACATCGATTTCGGCCCCGGCGAACGGTATCGAGGGCGAAGTCGTCGACGTCGAATGGACGGTCAAGAATCAGGGTCTGACCGACGCGCCCGGCACCTGGGTCGACAAGGTCTATCTGCGCAAGGCAGGCGATGCCGGTGCCGGCACGCTGATCGGTTCCTACACCTTCACAGGGCCCCTCGAAGCCGGCAAATCCTATTCCCGGCGTGAGGAAATGCGCCTGCCGCCTCAGGTCAGCGACCGCTTCGAAGTCATCGTCGTCACCGACTTCGACAACAAGGTCTATGAACTGAACGGCGAGACCAACAACCGGCTGGTCGACGATCAGGCGATACTCGTGGCGGCCAAGCCCCGCCCCGACCTGCGCGTCAGCGACGTGATCCTGCCGCCGGCGGGGGTTACTGCGGGGGCCACCGCCTCGGTCACGTTCAAGGTGGCCAATCTCGGCACGGTGGCGGCGAACGGCAGCTGGACCGATCAGGTCTGGCTCTCGCTCGACGACAAGCTGACCAGCGACGATATCCTCGTTTCCGCCCATGAAAACCCGATCGCGCTCGATTCGCTGGGCGAATACAGCACCGATTCCGCGACCTTCCAGATCCCGCTGCGATTTCGGGGCACCGTCTATGTCATCGTCGCCGCCGATGTCGGCAACGCGATCGACGAATGGCCCAATGACAGCACGGCCAGCAACACGCTCGCCAAGCCGCTCTATGTCACGCCGGTGCCGTTCGCCGACATGGTCGTCGATAATGTCGTCGCACCGGCGCAGGCGTTCGAAGGCAATACGGTTTCGCTCAGCTACACCGTCACCAATCGCGGATCTGGCAACACGGATCTGGGCCGCTGGGCCGAACAGATCTGGCTGACAAAGGACAAGAACCGGCCGCATCCGGGCCAGGGCGACATCCTGCTGTCGTCGCTGACCTATGATGCCGGTATCCTTGTAAAAGACGCAGGCTATGATCGCGAAGCGACCGTCACCCTGCCCACCGGGCTGGTGTCGGGCACCTATTATCTGATGCCCTGGGTCGATCCCTATGCGACGCTGCTCGAAGATTCGCTCGACATCAATGTGAACCCGGACGATCCAGGGGAGATCAATTCCAGCAACTACCGCGCCCGGGCGATCAACATCGTCGGTACGCCGCCGCAGGTCCTGACAAGGGCGATTTCGGTCGACGCCGTCACCGCGACGCCGCTCGCCAGTGCAGGCGAGGATTTCACCTTCGGCTGGACCGTCAGCGCCCAGGGAAACAGTACGGCCGATGGCTGGACGGACCGGGTCTACCTCGCCGACGCGCCGACCGTAGCGCAGGCCAAAAATGTGTTCCTGCTGGGGGAATATGGCAATCTCAAGCCGCTCGATCCCGGCCAGAGCTACACCAACAGCCAGACGGTCAAGCTCAACCCCGCCGCCGCCGGCAAATATATCATCGTCACGACGGCCCTGCTCGGCGACACGCAGCCGCTCGACAATGAAGGGTTCGTCGCCACCAGCGTGACCAATG
This sequence comes from Sphingobium fluminis, assembly GCF_037723805.1. Classification (NCBI taxonomy): domain Bacteria; kingdom Pseudomonadati; phylum Pseudomonadota; class Alphaproteobacteria; order Sphingomonadales; family Sphingobiaceae; genus Sphingobium; species Sphingobium fluminis. Next base: position 263,159 of record NZ_JBBJUK010000005.1, on the reverse strand, counting down.
CGCCCGCCGACCTGACCGTGGTGAGCGTCGTGCCGGCCGCGCCCGCCGCTGTCGCCTATTCGGGCGAACAGACCAGCGTCACCTACACCGTGCGCAACGATGGCGCGGCGACCTGGCCGGGCACCCAATATTGGACCGATCAGGTGTGGATTTCCAAAGATCCGACCTTCATCCGCGACCGCGCGTTCGTGGCCGGCACCGTCGCGCAGACCGGCCCGCTGGCCGCCGGCGCGAGCTATACCCGCACGCTGGACTTCACGATGCCGCCGGGCGTCGAAGGCCAATATTATGTCTATGTCTTCACCAATGCGCGTGACGACCTGTTCCCGACCGACATCGTGCGGGCGGGCGGCAATGACGTGCTGCGCGACCAGTTCTTCACCCGCTATGCGTTCGAACTGCCGCAGGGCAATATGATGCAGGCGCAGTTTCCGGTCGTGTACCGCGAGCCGGACCTTAAAGTGACCGAACTGGTCCTGCCCGATACCGTGGCGGCGGGTAGCACGATCGACATCCGGTTCAAGGTGGAAAATACCGGCACCCGCGCGACGCGCGAATCCGACTGGACCGACCGGGTCTATCTCTCGCTCGACGCTTCGCTCGACGACAGCGACTGGCTGATGTCGCGGGAAGTCTCGCCGGGCGTGGTCATTCGCGCCGAAAGCCTGCACCACGGCATCCTGAACCCCGGCGATTTCTATTACGCGACCGCGACGGTCACCATGCCGTTCGAACTCAAGGGCACGTTCAACGTCATCGCCTTCGCCGATTCCAGGCTGGAAGAAACGAACCTGGGCAGCAGTTCGCTCTCGCCGCGCCTAAAGGGCATTTACGGTTCGATCGGCGGATCGGTGCGCGAATTTCAGGGCGAGGGCAATAACAGCACCGCCAAAGAGGTCATCCTCACCCCCTATGTCGCCCCCAACCTTCAGGTCTCCACGCTGGCAGCGCCAGAACGCGCGGTGCGCGGCCAGAAATTCACGGTGTCCTACACGGTTACGAACAGCGGCGGCGATACGCCGGCGCTGCAATCGCGCTGGGACGATCTGGTCTATCTGTCGCGCGACCCGTTCCTCGATCTGACCACCGACCGCTATGTCGGCAGCCTGACCCATGAGGGCGGGCTGGCGGCCAACAGCGCCTATTCGGTTTCCCAGGACTTCACCGTGCCTTCGGACCTCGGCACTGAAGCCTATTATGTCTTCGTGATCACCGATCCGGCGCGCTATGATTCGACCGGCGCGGTGTTCGAGACGCTGGAGCGCGACAACACGCTGGTGTCGACCGTCCCGATGGTGATCGACCTGCCGCCGCCGACCGACATTCAGGTCACCGACATCGTCGTGCCGGACAACAGGAAGTCGGGCGATCCGGTCACGATCAGCTGGACCGTCAAAAACACCAGCGACATCGCCGCAGCCGGAAGCTGGACCGACGCGGTCTATCTGTCGAAGGATGCGACCTGGGATATCGAGGACAAGCTGCTCGGCCGCCAGAATTTCAGTGGCGTTCTCAACCCGGACGGCACCTACACGCTCACGCTCACCGCGACCCTGCCGGGCGTGGCCGAAGGCAGCTATCGCGTGATCGTGCGCACCGATGCGCGCAACCAGCTCTACGAAGATATTGGCGAGGGCAATAACAGTACCGCGTCGCCCAATGCATTGTCGATCACGGTCGACAGCCTGACGCTCGGCATACCGCTTACCGTGGACCTCAAACCCGGTCAGGAACGGCTCTACAAGATCGAGGTCCCGGCCGACAAGACGATGCGCCTGCGCGTGCGCACCGATGACGACCGCAGCATCAACGAGGTGTTCATCCGCCACGATGCGATCCCGACGTCGGCGCAGTTCGACGCCACCTATACCGGCCCGCTCAACGCCGAGCTGACCGCGATCGTGCCCAGCACCGAGCCTGGCGTCTATTATATACTCGTGCGCGGCTTTGCGGGCCAGTCGGATGGCACCCCGGTCACCATCGCGGCCGACCTGCTGCCGCTGGTCATCACCGACATCAAGACCGACACCGGCGGCGACGGCAAGTTCGTCACCACCACGATCACCGGCGCGCAGTTCCAGCCCGGCGCGATCGTCAAGGTATCGCGCCCCAACATCGCCGAATATGAGCCGGTGAACTGGAAGGTCGTGGATTCCAGCAAGATCATCGCCACTTTCGACTTCACCGATGCGCCGCACGGCCTGTACGACGTCAAGATCATCAACCCCGACGGCACCGAGACGGTCGAGCCCTATCGCTTCCTGATCGAACGCGGAATCCAGCCCGAAGTGTCGATCGGCATCGGCGGCCCGCGCGTGATCCTGGCGGGCGATCAGGCGACCTATTCGGTGGCGTTGCAAAATCTCGCCAACCTCGATTCGCCCTATACCTATTTTCAGGTCGGCGTGCCGCAGCTCAACCTCAACCCCTATGTCTATGGCCTGCCGTTCCTCAATTTCTCGACCAATGTCCGGGGCACGCCCGAAGGCGCGGCGAACAGCGACAATGCGGCGGTGCCGTTCCAGGGGATGGAATCGATCACCAACACCAATGGCCAGTTGCTGACGTCTGGATTCCTCTATGACGAGCCAGCCAACGGCTTTGCCGGATTCTCCTTCAACGTCGTGACCTATCCCGGCCTCAAGGCCATGGCCGACCGCTCGTTCGACGAATTCCGCGACCAGATGGCGGCGGCGTTCCCAACCCTCGCGCCGCTGCTGGCGGAGGGCGAAGGCGGGCTGGACGAATGGTGGGCGGGCGTGAAGACAGAGGCGTCGGCGATCGACCCGGCGCTCGGGCCACTGCTCGACGCGCTCGATTTCCCGGCGCTGTATCGGGAGAATCAGGCGGTCCCGAGCGACTGCGAAATCCCGTTCATCCCGTTCCGCTTCCACGTCCTCGCCTCGGCGACGACGATGACCCGGACCGAATTCGTCACCTTCCAGACCGCCCGCGCCAAGGATCTTCGCAAGGCGATCCTCGAAAATGAGGATGCGGCGCCTGCCCTGCTCGCGCTCGCTGCCAGCGAAAAGGACTGGGTCGATCTCTACCTCGCCGGGCTGGAGCAGGCCGGCCTGCTGCGTGCCGAAGGCGCGATACCGCCGATCCGCACGCAGCAGCATATCGTCAGCCTGATGACGACGCTGGCGTCGGGCATATTGTTCGGCCCCGGCGGCGGGCAGATCCGATCGAACGGCGATATTCTCGGCTTCTTCGAACAGGTTCGCGCCCTGTACGGCAATGAAGACACGAAGATGGCCGAGATCGAGTTCTGGGACCCCCGCGAAAGCGATTGCCAGGAAGGCGAAATCCCGGTCCCCGAACTGCCGACACTGGATCAATATGATCTGGGCCTGTCGACACCCACCCATTTCGAGGCGTTCCGCATCTTCGTGCCCTGGATCGCTTTTAGCGATCGCGGTGCCGGCCTTCCGGCCGACTTCCAGATCAATGGCCCCGAGCCGGTCGACGGCGACCCGTTCGCGGCGCTCGACTTCAGCCGCTTCTTCCGCGCCGATGGCCAGGTCAACCGCCTCGCCTCGATCACCGGGCCGCAGACGCTCGACACCCAGGGATGGCTGCCTGCTGATGAGACCCTGCCCTATTCCGTCGGATTCGAAAATGCGACCGGCGCGGCGCGCACGGTCAATGAAGTGCAGATCGTCACCGAACTCGACCCCGACCTCGATCCGCGGAGCTTCGCGTTCGGCGACATCAAGATCGGCGACATCACCATCGACGTGCCCGATGGCCGCTCCAATTTCTCGACCGAACTCGACTTCGTCCAGACGCGCGGCTTCATCCTGCGAGTGAGCGCGGTGCTCGACCTCTACCAGCAGCCCGCACGGGCGAGCTGGCTGATCCAGGCGATCGACCCCATCACCGGCGAAGTGCTGGAAGACGCCACGCGCGGCCTGTTGCCGCCCAATGGCGCAACCGGCGCTGGCGCCGGCTTCGTCAACTATACCGTCAAGCCCGGCGCCGACATCGCCACGGGCACGCGCATTTCCGCGTCCGCGCGCGTCCAGATGACCGGCTTCGCGCCGGAAGACACGATCGTGCTGAGCCAGCAGGTCGATGGCTCGGCCGCCAGCAGCGCCATCAAGGCGACCCGGATCGGCACCACCAACGATTTCCAGGTCGACTGGCACACGGTCGACGACGCCAATGGCTCGGGCGTCAAGCATGTGACGCTCTACGTCGCGGAAAATGGCGGCGACTTCAAAATCTGGCAACGTCAGCTCACCCAAGCGAACGGCACGCTGATCTTCCAGGGCGAAGCCGGCAAGACCTATGAGTTCCTGGCGCTTTCGACCGATGTCGCGGGCAATCGCGAAGCGCCCAAACCCGGCGTCAACGCCGTCGATGACGGGTCCAGCGTCAATCTCGGCGGGTTGCCGACCGTGCCGGGCACCACCGCGCCCAATTTCGGCCAGCCGCCCGAACCGCTGCCGATTCCATCGACCAACCCGCTGTTCACCCGCGCCGAAGACAAGGTGCCGGCGGCCGAACCGCTCAGCTCCCCCAGCGAATTCGGTACGGTCATGCAGCCCTTTTTCGGCCGCGCCTTTGCCACCGGCATCACGCCGAGCGACGGTGATATCGCGCCGATGGGCATCGTCGAAACGCCCGATGGCGGGTTCCTCATTTCGGGCGGCGTCAATCGCGGCACGATATGGAAATTCACCGCCAATGGCGGCGCTGCCGCGACGCCGTTCGCCGAGCTGGACGATCCGCTATTCAACATGGCGTTCGACCATGAAGGCCGGCTCTGGGCGACCACCGGCGGCGGGCCGCTACTCCGGCTCGACCCCGATTCGGGCGCGGTGCTTGGTCGCTATGGCGACGGCGTGACGATCGCGCTGGCGGTCGATCCCGACAGCGATCGCATCTACGTTTCGACCAATTCGGGCGTTTCGATCTTCGATCCCGATACGGGCAGCTTCACCCAGTGGAGTCGCGACGAAAATCTCCGCGTCGGCAGCCTCGCCTTCGATAATGACGGCGCATTATGGGCGGTGACGTGGCCCGATCGCCTCCAGGTCGTGAAATTCACCGACAAGGCGCGGGCCGAGACCAAGCTCGTGTTCGATGCGCCGGCGGACTCGCTGACCTTCGGCAAAAAAGGCACACGCCTTGAGGGCCTGTTGTTCGTTTCGCATACCGCCGGCACCGTGGCCGATACCGGGCTAGCGGCTCAAGGCAGCGAACTCACGATGGTCGATCTGGCGACCCTGCGCAAAGTCGCGATCGCCAAAAATGGCAGCCGTGGCGACGTGGTTCAGGCCACCAGCGACGGACGCATCCTGCTGAGCCAGAGCAATCAGGTCGACGTCATCGCGCCGGCCACCGCGCCCGCCGTGATCGCCACGAATCCGCCGCAGGGCGCGCAGATCGCGCTGCCCCAGCCCTTCATCTCGGTCAGCTTCGACCAGGATATGTTCGTGGGCGCGGCTACCGATGCCGGATCGGTCACCAACCCGGACTATTATAAGCTCGCCGGTGCCATCGTCGGCGACGTCACCGTGCGCGCGGTTTCCTACGACGCGGCCACCCGCACCGCCTATATCAGCTACGGCAATATCCTGCCCGACAGCTATACGCTGACCGTATCGGCGCTGGTCACCGGCGTCACCGGCCTGCGGCTCGGTGCAAACTACCAAACCGGGTTCCAGGCCTTCGACGACATCTCGCAACTGGTCGATCTGACCTTCAGCGACACGCGGTTCGATCGTTCGACCGGATCGATCTCCTACGCGGTGACCGTCACCAACCGCACCGACGGGCCGATCACCCTGCCCGCTTTGCTGACGATCGACCCGCTGGGCGGCTTCACCGGCGTCCCGCTGGGTGCTGGACAGAGTGACGACGGGCGCTGGCTGATCGACTTGTCCGGCACCTTGCCACCCGGTGGCCTGTTGCAGCCGGGGGAAAGCACGACCGGCCGCACGGTCTCGATCGTCAATGGCGGCAACCTTCGCCTGAACTTCGTCACCGGCATCGTCGCCGGAACCTTGCCCAATACCGCGCCGACCTTCACGAGCACGCCGCCCATCGCCGCGACTTCGGGTACGGAACTGCGCTATCAGGTGACGGCGAGCGATGCCGAAAGCCAGGCGATCTCCTTCGGGCTGCTCTCCGCACCCGCAGGCATGGCGATCGACCCGGTCAGCGGCCTGTTGACCTGGGTCCCGCCCGCCAGTTCGCCCGCCGAAATTCCGGTGGTCGTGGAAGCGTTCGACACTCGTGGCGCGGTCAGCCTCCAGCGCTTCACGCTGACGATCGCCGGCGGAAACAAGGCGCCGGTGTTCGGCGCGCTGCCGATCGGCCTGCAAGGGTCCGAAGGCGAATTGTTCGAATTCCAGCTGAGCGCCACGGATCCCGAACAGGATGTGCTGACCTATTGGGCCGACGGCCTGCCGGCGGGCGCGGCTTTCGATCCGGTAACGCGAAGCTTCTCGTGGCTGGCGGACTATCAGTCGGCGGGCACCTATGATGTGCGATTCCTCGTCACCGACGGCGTCAACCAGAAGGAGACCATCGTCTCGATGCTGGTCGGCGAGCGCAACCAGCCGCCACAACTGATCCCACCGGGCGACCGGATCGCGCGCGAAGGCGACTTCATCCGCTTCCGCCTCAACGCCGTTGCGGATACCGATCGCGAGCTGACCTATTCGAGCGACCTGCTGCCCTTCGGCGCGACGCTCAACCCGACCAGCGGCGAGTTCGAATGGATTCCGACCTATATTCAGGCCGGCGTCTACGAGATTCCGTTCACCGTCAGCGACGGCGAAACGGCGGTCACCGTCACCTCGAAAATCACCGTGACGGCAGCCAATGCCGCGCCGGTGTTCGACAATCTCGACGGCTGGCAGGTGCTGGAAGGCCAGCAACTAGTATTTACGGCCTTCGGCTTCGATCCCGACAATCCTTATTATCAGCCCGCCATTCGCAATTCGGCCGGAGTCACGACGCCCAGTTCCGACGTGCCCAAGACGGTCACGGTCGAAGTCGTGGGCGCGCTGCCCGAAGGCGCGGTGTTCGACCCCGAAACGCAGCAGTTCCGCTGGACCCCGTCGAACAGCCAGTCGGGCGACTTCACGGTCCGCTTCCGAGCGACCGACGTCGGCGACGGCGGCGAGCCGCCGCTCAGCACCGAGATCGTCGTGCCCATTCGCGTGTTCAACCAGAATCGTCGCCCGGAGGTGGCCACGATCGCCAACGCCGAACTGGCCGAAGGCAATATACTCGAAATCCCGGTTCAGGCCTTCGATGCCGACGGCAATCCGCTGGTCCTGGCAGTCCGCAACGAAAGCCCGTTCCGCCCCCTGCCCGACTTCGTCACCTTCGTCGACAAGGGCGACGGCACCGGCGTGCTGCGCCTCGCGCCCGGCGCGCACCGGCGCGGCGACTATACGCTGATCGTGACCGCCACCGACAATGGCGACGGCCTGGGCGCGCCGTTGTCGGGCGCCTATACGTTCGTGGTCAAGGTCACCAATCCCAACGAGACGCCCGAACTTTCCTTCATCGGCGACACGGTCGCTGTCGTCGGTCAGCCTATGCAGCTGCTGGTGCAGGCATCCGACATGGATCAGGAAGCGCTGGTCTACGCATTGGCCGGTCTGCCCGCAGGCGCGACCATCGCGCCCACGTCGGTCTATGGTCAGGCGCTGATCACCTGGACGCCCGGCGCGGGCGACATCGGCACCTATGACGGCAGCGTCACCGTGACCGATAACGGCAATGCGATAACGACCCCGGCCAGCATTGCGCGCAGCTTCAAGGTCATCGTCCGCGCGGCCAATGCCGCTCCGGTGCTCGCGCTCGTCGGCAACAAGGCCGTGGTCGAAGGGTCGCCGCTCGCGATCGACCTGCGCGCCGCCGATCCCGATGCGGACGCGTTGACCTTTACGATGGCCGGCGCCCCCGCGGACGCCACGCTCGATCCGGTCAGCGGCGCGTTCCGCTGGACCCCCGCGCTGAACGCCAGCGGCACCTACAACATCACCTTCACCGCCAGCGACGGCAACGCCACGAGCGGCGAGACGATCACGATCACCGTCGGCAATCTTAACCAGGCGCCGGTGTTCGTCCCGATGGCGATGCAACTGGCGCGCGAGAATACGCCGGTGATATTCCGCGTGGTCGCCGGCGACGCCGATGCCGACCCGCTGGTGCTGTCGGTCGCTAGCGGCCTACCGGCGGGCGCGCTGTTCGTGCCCGCGACGGGCGAGATCCAGTGGACGCCCGGTTTCGATCAGGCGGGCGATCATACGATCCGCTTCCATGTCGTCGATGCCAACGGCGCGGAAGCCACGCTCGACGTCCTGATCCGCGTCGCCAACGTCAATCGCGCACCGACGATCAGCGAAGGCTATCACGCCTTCCTCATCGGCGAGGAAAAGCGTTTCGTCATCGCGGCGGCCGATCCAGACGCCGAGGATTCTCTGGCCTTTACCGCCGAAAATCTGCCCGAAGGCGCGACCCTCGACGTCGCCACCGGCGAATTCGTCTGGACGCCCGGCCCGGGCCAGATCGGCGACTATGCCGTCACCTTCATCGCCTCCGATGGCCACGCCAAAACCCGCCGCACCGTGGTGCTTCGCGCGTTGCTCGAACCGCAGGCGCCGACGCTTCGCCTTGAACTGACACCCAGTTTCCCCGCGCTTCCGGGCCAGAATGTCCTCGTTCACGCGATCGCCGACAGCCTGTCGGACATCACCTCGCTCAAGGTCACGCTCAACGGACAGGATTTGCCGCTCGACGCCAACGGCCGCGCCGTTGTCGTCGCCGGCGCGCCGGGCAAATATGTCCTCACCGCCACCGCGACCGACGCCGATGGCGGCGCAAAGACCATCACCCAGCAGCTCAAGGTCCGCGACCCGCTCGACAAGAGCGCGCCGCTGGTCGCTTTCCTCGACCAGATCGACGGCGCGGTCGCTCTGGGCGCGCTGCCGGTGCGCGTGCAGGTCGCCGACGCCAATCTCGACTCGTGGAAGCTCGAACTCATCGCGGCCGACGGCACCCTGACCGACATCGCCAATGGCGAAACGTCGGTCAGCGAGTCGCTTGCGACCCTCGATGGCCGCGCCCTTGCGGATGGCTTCTACCAGTTGCGGCTGACGGCGCGTGACATATCAGGCCGGACCAGTGTCGCCACCGCGCGGATCGAAGTGCGCACCGGGGCCGACAAGCTTGGCCGCTACACCACCCAGCGCACCGACATCGCCACCACGCTGGGGGGCGTACCCTTCGCCCTGACCCGCGCCTATGACAGCGTCACCGGCGACTGGACCTTCCTTGGCCTCGATCCCGCCATCGAAACCAGCGTGAGCGGCGGGGCCGGCGCGAGCGGCGCCCTGCCCGGTTTCGAAGTCGGCAGCCGGCTCTATCTGACCCTGCCCACCGGCGAACGGGCGGGCTTCACCTTCAAGCCGGTCGAGGAAGTGATCGGCTCGACCACCTTCTACCGTCCGGCCTGGATCGCCGATGGCACGCACGGCTTCAAGCTCTACTCCGCCAACAGCCAGCTTCGTCAGGTCGGCGCGCTATTCTACGATGTCGCGACCGGGGCCGCCTATAATCCAGGGTCCGCGCTCTATGGCGATATGGACTATGCGCTGGTCGCACCCGACGGCACGACCTACGCGATGGACAGCGTGCGTGGCACCGTCGCCATCCAGTCGGCGGCGGGCAAACTGCTGGTCAGCGACAGCGGCGTAACCGGGATCGGCGGCGAAGCGCTGGTGTTCCTGCGGAACGCGGCCGGAAAGATCGGGCAGGTCACCGGCCCGAACGGCATTTCGCTCTCATATGAATATGACGCCGATGGTGCGCTCGCGTCGGTCCGCAACCTCGCGAGCGGCGATGGCGCGCGCTATGGCTATGCCGATGGCAGGCTGACGCTGGAAGTGCCTTCGGCAGGGTCTGGCAAGCGCATCGCCTATGCGGCCGACGGTTCGGTCAGTTCCTCGCCGATCGTCGCCGACCTTGCGACCGCCGCCAGCTTCACCGGCCATCCCGTCAATGGGACGCTGACCGGCGGCTCACCGGCAAGCTATGTCTTCACCCTGCGTGATAGCGAAATGGCCGGCCCCGCGGCGGGTCGCGTGCTCCTGCGCGTGGTCACCACCGGCTCGGTGACGCCCGAAATTACGGGGCTGCCGCAACTTGGCAGCCGCATCGTCGACGGCAAGCGCGTCACGCTGTTCGCTGCCGATGCCGCTGGCCTCCAGGAACTGCGCCTGACGGGCAGTGGCGCCTACACGCTCGAACTGGGAATCGCCGGCGACATCAACGCCGACAGTCAGGTGAACGGCCTCGACAGTGCGCTCGTTATCGCTGCTGGTGCTGGAAGCGACGTGAATGGCGACGGCATCACCAACGCCACCGACACCCAGATCATCGCCGCAAATTACGGATTCCGCGCCAATGTCGCGCCGGTGCTGGCCACCAGCCTGCCCACGCCCAGGACCCATGTCGATCTGCCGACCTATCTCAACCTGTCCACGGTCGCGACCGACCCGGACGGCGACAGGCTCTATTATCGCATCGTTTCGGTCACCGGCGGAACCGCCGAGCTGACGGCCGATGGGCGCGGACTGGTCTTCTCACCGGCGGCCGGCAGCACTGCCCCTGCCAGCGTGCGCATCTCGGCCGACGACGGCTTTGGCACCTCGGCGACCGCAACTATCGATATCGCGATCTCCGATGCACCGCTCACCGCAATCGATTTCGACGTGCGCAATCCCAGCTTCTCGCAGGCCGGACTGGACCTCAAGGTCGGGCTGATCGGCACGTTTGCCGATGAAGCCAATGTCCTTTTGCCTTATTCCTATGTCACCGCCAGCGTCGGCAATACGGGTATCGTGTCGCTTGGCGGCGACGGCACGATCCTCGCGCTCAAGGACGGCCCGACCTATCTCAAGGTCAGCCGTGGCGCGATCGCGGCGGCCACCACCGTCACCGTCGGCCTGCCCAAGACCGGCAGCGACCTGATGACGTCGATCTATAATATCGATGCCTATCCCGATTCCGTGACGCTGCTGCCCAACGGCGGCACCCGGCAGATCATCACCTCGATGGACCCCAACCGCCAGTTCTTCGCCAATGGCGCGGCGGCGGGCACGACCTATGTCTCGTCGAACAGCGCTGTCGTCACCGTCGACGAGAACGGCCTGCTGCGTGGCGTCGGCGCGGGCGTGACGTCGGTCACCGTCATCAACCGCTGGGGCGAAGATCAGATTCAGGTCACGGTCGCGCCCGCGATCGTGGGCGACAATGTTTCGGTCGACAGCAGCAAGGGCGGCATCGTCCAGAATGCGGAAGGCGTCACCATCGCCTTTGGTCCCGGCGCGCTTTCGGGCGACGCCACGGTCACGATCAATTCGCTGACCAGGGACGAATTGCCGATCGTCATGCCCAGCGAGGACATCTTCCAGTTCCTCGGCGCCTTCAATCTCGACGTAGGCGCGGCCACGTTCAACGATGTGGTGCAGGTCGCGGTGCCGGCAGGCGATGTCGGACAGCCGGGGGATCAGGTATGGTTCTTCACCGACCTCGTCCTGCCTGTCGGCCCTGACGGATCGGACATGCGGGTGTGGACCGTGATCGATTCCGGCACGATCGACGCGGACGGCATGGCGCGGGTCAAATCGCCGCCCTTCCCGGGCCTGAGCCGCAACGGCAATATCCTGATCGCGCGCGTTGCGACCCCCCTGCCCAATTTGCGGATCGACATCGGCTATGCCGCAGCGGTCGCCGCCGCTTTCATTCCTGCAATCGGTGTGGCGGCGGTGGGCGGGCTTGCCGGCGCGGTCGTGGCGATCGGCATGGTCGGCGCGATGGCCGGTATGCTGGTTCTGCCCCAGCTCTACAGCCTCGCCAATGTGCAGCTCTATCGCAAATGGGCGACCAAGGACATCGACATGACGGTGTTCCAGGTGCCGCCGCCCACGCCCGGCCAGCTGGAAACCACGATCGTGGCGGACCTGCCGCTGCACACCGATCCGACGGACACCGGACCGCAAGTTACGCTTGCCGACCAGCAATTCGTCAACGGTCAATCGCGGATCACGCTCAAGGGCACCGGGTTCATCACGCCCGATCCCGATCCGTCCAGCCTTGGCGACAGCCTCGACGATATTCGCGTCGTGCTGCAATATGGCACCGACGAAATCATCCTGACCGACACGAAGCTCACCAAATCGGGCACCGCCGCCGACGCCACGGTGGTGTTCGACGTGCCCAAGAACGTCATCCTCGGCCGCACCCAGATTTTCATCGAACGGCCCACGCTCGGCTCGAAGCCGGGGCCGGACGGCAAGGCCACGGCATCCACCCAATATCAGCGCAGCGACGCGGTCGAGATCGACAACAAGGCCGCCTATGCGTTCGTCGGCGATCGCAACGGCGTGCAGATCATCGATACCGCACGGCAGGACGAGGTCGGGCAGGACGATAAATATATCGGCCGGATCGATCTGGGCGCGCCGGTCACCGAAATCGTCGTTACCGGCGATCTGGGCGCCGCCTTCGTCGCGACGAGCGACGGCATCGCGGTGATCGATACGCTGTCGTTGCAGCAATATGATATCGATCCGACCAGCGCGGCGACGATCGACAAGATCAGGATTCCCGGCGGCGTCACGACGCTCTCGGTCGATCCCAACGGCAAGTGGCTCTATGCCGGCGGGCTCGGCAAGGTCTATATGATCAACATCGATCCGGGCCTGCCCAATTATCTCAAGGTGCTGAACGATTCCCAGCATGTGATCGACGTCTCGATCACGAAGAGCGGGACGAACTACGGCCACGTCAACACGATGGCCGTCAATGTGGACGGCACGCGGCTCTATGTCGGCGTGACGGTCACCGAAATGTTCGGTTCCAACGCATGGGTCAATAATGGCCGCGATGCGAGCGTGATCCGCGTGATCAACGTCGACGACAAGGATATTCCAGAGTCGGGCAAGGTCAATGTCAACCGGTGGCATCAGGTCATCGGATCGGTCGATGGCGGAATCGAAGTCTATGAAATCCAGTCGACGACCGACCCGGATATCATGATCTATGCCGCGCGCGGCGAGAGGAATGACGGCGCGCGCTACATAAAGGTGACGAACAACACGGCCATCGGCTTTGCCGCATCGGTCAAAATCATCTCCACCGATCTAAACAAGGGCCCGATCGGCGTCCGCGTCGTGCCGATCGACTTCGGCTTCGGTTTCTCGATCACCCGCTATCTGCGCCAGACGCCGGGCCAGCTGTTCGATCTCGACATCAACAATGCATCGGGCATCGTCGTCACGCCCGACCGGCAATATATGTTCGTCGCCGACTGGGGCGCACCCGCGCTCTATCGCTTCCGGGACCCCGAAACCGCGTTCGAGGTCGAGGATCTTCACGTCATGGGCGCGAAGGTCATGATCATCCGTGACCCGTTCGGAAAGCCGGAGATTATCGGATCGACCACGCCCATTCCCATGGGCTTCCTCGAAGAATTGCGCATGGATGCATCGGGCACCAAGCTTTACGCCAACTATCGCGGCGCCGGGAACATCGTCATCCTCGACGTCAACGAGATCAAGAAACTCGATTTCGTCCCCGAAGCGCGCACCATCCCGATCGATCATGTCAAATATGGCCGCGATATCTATGAAACGCCGGTCGATGTGACCCGCAACGGTCGCGGACTCGCCGTTCAGGACGTCAGCGTCCTCAATCTCGTATCGCCAGTGTCCGAAGTCGACCTGTTCAACAGCGCGACGACCAACCTGACCTTCGAATGGAAGGTCGACGGCAGCCTGGTGCAAGGCGCGCTCAAGACTAAGCTGGTCGTGAGCGCCCTGCCGCCCGCGCGCGGCCTGTGGCCCAACGACCGCCCGGTGACGCGCGGCTTCTTCGACGCCGACCCGAGCAAGGCCGTGCTGGCGGCGGGCGACAATAATCCGAACCGCTTCTACACCTCGCCCGAATGGGCGCCCGGCGAATATTTCGTCAATGCCGATGGCACATGGAAGAAGACCGGCGACACCGACGGCAAGTCATGGCGGGTCACATTCGACCAGAATTACGCCAAGGTGCTGACGGCCGGCCAGGAATATTATTGGGGCGTCGAACTGCTCGGCAAGGGCGTGCGCGAATCCGCCGCTTTCAAGGTTCCGGCGAAAAAGGCCGACGCGCCGTTTAACGGCGTCACCATCCTGACCCATGGCTTCCAGTTCGGACTGTCCTTCGGCGACGATCCGTTCGAGCCGGATGGTGGGCCCTTCTCGACCATGGCCGACCTCATCACGCTCGCCAGCGGCGGCGGCGTGGTGCTGCATTATGACAAGGAGACCGGGAACTGGGTCGATCGCGCGACCCGCAAGGTCAACGCCGACGCGCTGGCGGGCAATGACGGCAAGGGGGTCGTCCTGATCAGCGACTGGAACAAGGAATCGGACATCACCGACAGCGGCTTCTCCGAAGCGGCGGCCGATGCGATGTTCGCTTCACTGGTCAGGCTCAACGCGCAGACCGGGGGCAAAATTTTCGGGTCGCCGCTCCACTTCATCGGCCACAGCCGCGGCACGGTCGTCAATTCGGAAATGATCCAGCGGCTCGGCACCTATTTCCCCAGCGCCGGCGGCACGTCGGGCATCCAGATGACGACGCTGGATCCGCACGACATGACGCAGGAAACGTTAAACATCCCGCTCAACATCATCCTGCCCGCACTGGCGACGGGCGCGGCGGCGCTGACTGCCGGCATTCCCGGCCTCAACGCGGTGATGGCGCGGATCGCGGCGGGCATGCCCAAGCTGCTGAAACTCGCGGATGTGCTCGGCATCGAACTCGATCCCGCGCCCTTCTCCAACTTCAAGGACCCGGACGTCATGGTCTGGGAAAATGTGAAGTTCGCCGACAATTATTATCAGACGCTGGCGCGCATGGACGCGCCCGATCTGCCGCTGGGCGAATATATCAAGCAGCGCATCTTCACCGTGACGCCAAATGGCCGCTCACTGGTCAACGACATCACCGCTTCGACCGAAAGCCCCTTTGCGACCAAGAACAGCGCGGAAATCGACTTCAAGCTGAACGGGCTGTCGGGCTTCACTCAGGACGACCTCAACATTCTGGGTCAGAATTTCGGCGTCGGCGGCCCGCACAGCCGCGTGTGGCAATGGTATGCCGGCACGATCGATCTCAGCGATTCCAACTTTGCGGGCTATCCCGTCTACCGCCGCATCACCGACGAGGGCCGCGGCACGATCTCGCTCGTATTCCCGACCGAAGATTTCGGCAAAATCCCCTGGTACAGCGTCGTGCCGAGCCAGGTCACCGACCGCAAGGCATCGAACACGCCGTTCACGGGCACCGCCCGGTCGGTTTGGGAAGGCGAAGGCATCGGCTGGTATTACAGCCCGGCCGGCGGCGGCGCGATCTTCCGGCCCGATGTGACGACCCGCGTTCCCGTGACCTATGACAATACCGAAGAGACCAAGGCCGGCGGCGCGGTGCCGACGATATTCAACGGCGATTTCGAACAGGGCACGCGCCAGTCGATCTGGAATTTCATCGTCAGCGGCACCAACGCCACCGGCGGTGCCTTCGCCGAATCCAATCGCGGCCGCTTTCCCGCATCCTATGAGATTCCCGGCTGGTCGTTCCATGGCGGATCGGGCTTCAGCCTCGACATCGGCCAACTGTTCGGTTTTTCGACCGGAGAACTGGACATTTCGGGCCTGATGCTGATGCAGACCGACCCGACGACGGCGTTCAAGGATGCGTTCGGCAAGTTCATGGACGTCTTCGGCGAGAAGATCATGGACTATATCTCCAAGTCCATCCTCGCCCAGAAACTGGGAATCCCCAAGGCGCCGAAAGCCGGTACGCCCGAATATAGCAAATGGTTCGCCGATTTCGGACCCAACAGCGACGCTGCCAAAAAATACAAGCAGGCAAGGGATTTCCTCGCCAAGCTCGACAATTGGATAAAGATTGCGGTCGACGCCAAGGTTTGGACGGGCGAGCAGGGATTCCAGGACGCGTTCGGCAAGCTTAACGATCCCACCAAACGTCAGCTCGACGGCCTCGTCGAACTGATGAAGGCGACCGTCAACGCGCTGATGGACAAGATATTCGGCGGCGGGTCGGACTATGCGCTGATCATGGGCGGCGAAAAGGCGATGAGCGCAATGATGCGCGGCATGCTCAGTGCCGCGCAGGAACGCAATCCCGACGATCCGCTGCTTCCCCTGTTCAGCGATTATCTCGACCATGTGCTGGCCAAGGTCGTCGATTTTTCGACGATGACGCACAACCGGCTCTATGTCCCGACGGACGCCAACTTCCTGACGTTCGACACCTTCTCGCCATGGCTGATCACCCCCAACGTGGCCCTGAAGGTAACGATGTCGGCGGTCGACGCGGGCATTCCCGACGAGGTCAAGACATTCGAGCTGAAGCCCGGCTTCATGGAGAAGACGAGCTATACGGTCGACGTGCCCCCGGTCATGCGCGGCAAGATCGTCACTATCAGCTTCGAGCAGATCAACGCTGAAAGCGTGTATGATTACCAAACAACCTGGCGCAATCCGCCGATCGACAATGCGGTGCATTTCGGATTCGACAAGCGGACCTACGCCAGCCTCGACATCGCGGAAAAAAATGCGCTCGAAGCGCAGGCGGACTGGGTGTTCCGTCATGCCGGCGTCATCGTGCAGATCGCAGGCTATGCCGACACCGTCGGCGACCCCGACTATAACGACCAGCTCGGGCTCGACCGCGCGACCGTCGTAACCCATTATATCCGCCAATATCTGATCGACCATGGTGATGATCCCGCACGCGTTCTCGATCCGCTGACCTTCGGCGAGCAGGATCCGATCAAGATTCCGGGCAGCAATCTCGAAGCCTATGATCTGTCGCGGCGGACCGAAATGCGCGTCTCCCGCGCCGGCCAGACCATTTTCGGCCCGGACGATCCGGGCGAAGGTGTGGCGTCTGCGATCAGCCAGATCTTCTTCCTCGACAAGGTGGCGTTCAAGAAGCTCGTTTCGGGCAGCCCGCTGACGCTGGACGATATGGGCCTGGTCGATCTGCCGCAGCCGCAGATCACGATCGACGATGCGACGCCGTTGTTCCAGTGGGCCAAGCAAAGCTGGGTCAATACGGGCCTCGTCGGCGGCGCAGCGGAGACGCTCGCCGGGGTCACCATCCAGGTCGGCAATCTCGCCGACGGCGCGCTGGCCGTGTTCGACAATGGCATACTCACGCTCGATGCCGACGCGGCGGGCGCTGGCTGGTTCGTCGACACCACACCGGGCGACAATGCCGAATTCGTCAGCACGTCCACCGGCTGGATTTTCGACGCCACTCAGGGTGGCCCGGCCGCCGGCAAGGTCGATTTGGCCAGCGTGCTGCTGCATGAACTCGGCCATGGCCTGGGCCTTGCGGATCTGCATCCCGCCACTTCCGCGCCGACGACGCTGATGACGGCAAGCTTCGTTCGGGGCGAACGACGCCTGCCGAGCGCCGGCGATCTCGCCAGCGTGGTCGCCGCGCCATCGGGGACGACGCCCGCGACGCCGGCCATACCCACGATCGTGCTTGCCGCGCCGCCATTGTCCACCTCGGTCGCACCGGCCTTCGCCTCGCTCGTCGGCGGCGCGCCCGCGACCGCTGCGTTCACCAACGGCGATTTTGCCGACGGCTCCGGCTGGTCAGCCGTGGGCGGCGCGAGCGTGACCGGCGGCGCCGGCGTGCTCGCGGAGGATTCGCGCTTCCTGTCCGCGATCCGCCAGGCCTTCCAGATTCCCGCCGGGGCGACCGAGATCAGCTTCAAGATCCGCTCCGCCTCGCTGGGCGCGAGCGCCGGCCTGCCGCCGGACGCGTTCGAGGTCGCACTGCTCGATCCGGTGACGGGCAAGTCCTTGCTCGGCGCGCTTGAGGGCCTGTCCCTGTCCGACGCTTTCCTCAACCTTCAGGCCAATGGCTCGCTCTATCTGGCGTCGGGGGTGACCGTCACCGGCAAGCCGGGCAGCACAGTGGCGACCGTGAGTGTGCCACTGGCAGGCTCCATTCCCGCCAATGGGGCGCTGCTCTCGTTCGACCTGATCGGGGCCGGAGCGCTGGATAGCCGCGTGATCATTGATGACATATCGTTCGGCGCCATTGCCAATGTGCCGCCCACGGCGCGCAATGGCGCGGCGTCCGTCGACGAAGACGGCATGCTGGCGATCGATCTCGCCGCGCTCGGCCAGGATCTGAACGGCGACCCGCTGACCGCTGCCATCGTCGGCACGGCGCTGCACGGCACCCTGACCGCACCTGCGGTGGCGGGTGGCCTGTGGACCTACACCCCGGCCGCGGATTATTTCGGCACCGACAGCTTTACCTTCACCGTAAGCGATGGCACCGCCTCGTCCAGTACGGCCAGCTTCAGCCTCACGGTCAACCCGGTCAATGACGCGCCTGCACTCGCGCCTGTCGCCAACCGCTCGGCGTCCGCCGGCACCCCCGTTGCGGTCACGCTGTCAGCCACCGATATCGATGACGCGCCGGCGACGCTGACCTATTCGCTCGTTACGGGTCCGGCCGGGGCGACGGTTTCGCCGTCCGGCACCTTCGTCTGGACCGCCGCGGGCAGCGGGGATCAGCTCGTCACCGTGCGCGTCGCCGACGCGGCGGGGGCGACGTCCGAACAGAGCTTCATCATCACGGTCAGTCCGGTTGCGAACCTCGCTCCGACCTTTGCGCCCGTTCCCGATCGGGCCGTGCTGGAGGGCGTCGGGATCGATTTCGCGCTCGTCGCCACGGATCCCGACGACGATGCCGCCAGCCTGGTTTACTCGCTCGTAAGCGGACCTTCAGGCGCTATAGTCGCGAGCGACGGGCGCTTCACCTGGACCGCCAGCGGCGCGGGAAGCGTGCAAACCGTAACGGTTCGGGTGGTCGATCCGCGCGGCGGCGCTGATGAAATCAGCTTTGCGATCATGGTTGGTGCCATTGGCGTCAATAATCCGCCGATATTGTCGCAGATCGCCGACCAGCAGGTCGTAACCGGCGGCGCGATCGCGTTGACGTTGCTGGGCGCAGATAGCGAGGATGCCCCGAGCCAGTTGACCTACAGTCTGATAAGCGGTCCTGCAGGCGCGACCGTCTCCGCCGACGGAATGTTCAACTGGACTGCCGGGGCCAATGCCGCGACCGAGGCAGTCACGGTGCGCGTTACCGATACCGGCGGCCTCTTCGCCGATCGCAGCTTCGCCATCGTCGTCACGGCTTCGGCGGTCAACACATCGCCGGTCCTGGCACCGATCGCGGATCGTACCGTCACTACCGGGCAGCCAGTAACGGTAGCGCTTTCGGGCAACGACGCAGAAGATCCTGCTGCCAGTCTCGTCTACTCGCTGGTGAGCGGCCCTGCCGGCGCGAGCGTCTCCGCCGACGGCACGTTCAGCTGGACAGCGGGAGCCAGCGCGGCGACCGAGCCAGTCACGGTGCGCGTCACCGACACAGGCGGCCTCTTCGTGGATCGCAGCTTCACCATCCTCGTCACGGCAACGGCGGTCAACGCGCCGCCGGTTCTGGCGCCGATCGCGGATCGTACTGTCACCATCGGGCAGCCGGTAACGGTAGCGCTCACCGGCAACGACACGGAAGATCCCGCCGCCAGTCTCGTCTATTCACTGGTCAGCGGCCCCGCCGGCGCAAGCGTTTCGGCGGCGGGGACGTTCAGCTGGACAGCGGGCGCCGTTGCGGCGACCGAGCCGGTCACGGTGCGCATAACCGACACCGGCGGTCTCTTCGCCGATCGCAGCTTCGTCATCGTCGTCACGGCTCCGGCGGTCAACACATCGCCGGTCCTGGCACCGATCGCGGATCGTACCGTCACTACCGGGCAGCCCGTAACGGTGACGCTCAGCGGCAGCGACGCGGAAGATTCCGCCGCCAGTCTCGTCTACTCGCTGGTGAGCGGCCCTGCCGGCGCGAGCGTCTCCGCCGACGGCACGTTCAGCTGGACGGCGGGAGCCAGTGCGGCGACCGAGCCGGTCACGGTGCGCGTCACCGACACAGGCGGCCTCTTCGCCGATCGCAGCTTCGTCATCCTCGTCACGGCAACGGCGGTCAACACGCCGCCGGTTCTGGCACCGATCGCGGATCGCGCCACCGGCACCGGGCAAGTGGTGATCGTCCAGCTCACCGGCAGCGACGCGGAAGATCCCGCCGACCGCCTCGTCTATTCGCTGGTCAGCGGCCCTGCCGGCGCAAGCGTTTCGGCGGCGGGGACGTTCAGCTGGACGGCCGGAACCGTTGCGGCGACCGAGCCGGTGACGGTGCGGGTAACGGATTCGGGCGGTCTTTGGGCGGACCAGAGCTTCGCTATCGTCGTCACCGCGCGCGCGGCGGTGCCGCTGACCGTGAAGCAGGCGACGATCGCCGATGGTTCGCTGCATGTGCGCCTGTCCGGCCTCATTCAGGGCGGCGTTCCCTCGACCGAGCCGATCGATCTGGCCGGAGCCGATTTCGGTCCGGTGCTGGGCAAGGTGACGCTCGACGTCGACGGTCAGGGCTTCGTCCTCGCCCGGATCGACGGCAAGGCGCTACGTTACGACGATTACACGCTGAGGCTCAAGGATTTTGGTTTCCTCAGCCAGGACCGAGCGTTGCTCGACGGGGATGCCGATGGCCTCGCGGGAGGCGATTACCTCGCTACGATCCGCTATGCCAACCCGCTGCCGGCGACCGCGCTTCTGCCCGACTTCATGCGCGGGCCGGGCGAGAAGGTCGATGTGCCGCTGGTGGATAAGCAAGGCCTCAAGATCAGCTTCGCGAGCGACGGAGGCGTTAAAACCCTCGCCTTTACAGTGACCTACGATCCAGCGCTGCTGACCGTCAGCGGCGTCACTCCGGGCAGCGATCTGCCTGCCGATGCCGGATTGACCTATACCCTGCTGCCGGCCACGGGCGGCAAGGCAGCGGTGCGCGTGACCATTGCGAGCGACACCGCCATCCCGCTCGGCGCAGCGTGGATCGCCAGCCTCGTCGCAACCGTTCCCACCACCGCGCCCTATGGATCGAGCGAGATACTCGAAGTCCGCGTCGAATCGGTCAATGCCGGCGTCCCGCCTTCGGGCGGCTATGATGAAGCGCTGCAACTGGTCGGCTTCCATAATGATGCCGATGGCGATGGCGATGTGGACATTCGCGACCTGCGGACCATTACGACGGCCTATCTGAGGGGCGCCAAGACCTTCCCGGCCTGGCCCGGCGCGCCGGCGGCGCTGATTGCGGATCTGCGTGACTATCGGCCGTTCGCCGACTCCTATCTGCCCGATATCACGAACCGGCCGGCCAGGCCCTTGCCGATCCCGCCGTCGGTCAGCGCGCCGCCCGCACCGTTCGACCCGATCACCTACGGCCTGCCCGCTGCGGTGGCGCGCTGGGCGAACGATATTCGCATGACCGAAACGCACATCGGCAAGCCGGCCGGCGAGGCCGCACAGGCCAGGCCGGAAGCGGGCAAGTCGGGGCATGGCTCATCAGACCGTCCGCAAACGCATAAGGCCAAGGTCCGTGCCGGCGAGGCACCGGCGTCTCCACAGCAACAGCGGCCCTCGGCGAAGGTCGATCTGGGCGCGCATCCCGCGATGCTGAACGGGCCGCGCCCGACCACGGAACTGGCGGCAAAGGAAGCTGGCTGGCTTGCCAATCTGCTGGGCGGCAGCGTAGGCAAGGGGGCGGATCTGGCTCCGCTGTTCCTGCCGATCGCGCTGGCGACGCTCAAGCCAGACAAGATCGCGGAAAAGGCCCGCAACGCGCGCAAGCGCGACGACGACCTAGGCGAATTAGAGGAATGCGAGTGACATTGTGACCAATCCCCCAAAGGCCGGCGCACCCCGGCAACAATCGCTGCGATTCCGTACCGACAATGTGAAGAGCAGCTATTGCAACATGTGCAATGCGACGAGCACGCGTGAGGAAGTGGTGCTGAATTTCGGGGTCAACCAGAATTGGGACCAGCCCGGTGTCGCGGCGGAGTTTCTCGACGTCGATCTCGAACATCGGGTCATCCTGAGCCCCTTCGCCGCCAAACGGCTGAGCCAGGCCTTGCAGCAACTGATGCACGATTATGAGCAGCGCCATGGCGCGTTGAGTTGAGGCGTCGACGCCCGTGAGCGCCAACAGCTTCGCTTCGCAAGCGGACGCCGCACCGCAGGACGGGGCCGATGCCGCCTTATGGACCGCGCTCGCTGCCGCACCGGACGCCGCCAGCTTCTGTCGCGCCTGGCTCGACCTCCAGTGCCGGCGCACGGCGGGCGCACTGACCGGGCTCGTGCTCCTGCGAAGTCCCGAAGGCACATATGCGCCGGCCGCGCTCTGGCCTGATGCGCCGGTCGGACTGGACCATCTGCGCGCGATCGCCGAACGCGCGCTGACCCTGGGTCAGGCCGTGATCGAAAGCGATCCCGATTTCCCCGCCCGCACCGGCATCGCCTATCCGATCGCGGTTCAGGGCGAGAGCCACGGTGCCGTCGTTCTTCTCGTCACAGGCGGGGGCTCCGCGATCCTTCAGCAACTGGTGCGCGAACTGCACTGGGGCGTGGGATGGATCATGGCGCTGATCTGGCAACATCGCGCCGAAGAACAGGGCGCGCATGGCCTTGCCACATCGTCGGCGCTCGACGTGCTGGCCGCCGTCGAAGAACATGCCTCGCTGCACGAAGCGGCCATGGCGCTGTGCAATGCGCTCGCGGTTGCGCTGAACGCCGATCAGGTGTCATTTGGCCTGATCCGCGACGATCGGGCCCGGCTCACCGCCACCTCGCATGGCGCGTGGTTCCGCAAGCGATCCGACATATCGGAGGCGATCGAGGCGGCAATGGACGAAGCGCTCGATCATGGCCGCACCACCGCTTTCCCCGCGCCGCAGGGGGATAGCGCGATCATATTGCAACAGGCGCGGCTTGCCGCTTCGGCCCATCGCGACGCGATCGCCTCAATCCTCGCGCAGGATCGCGGGTTGCCGGTGGGCGTCATCACCATCGAGCGCAGCGGATCCGGTGCCGAACTCGCCGGCCGCGACCTGATCCTCGCCGAAGCCGTGGCGGGGCTGGTCGCGCCGCTGCTGGCGCTCAGGGCGCGCGAGGAGCGCTGGGTGAGCGGGCGCATCCGCACCAAGAGCATCGACGGGCTGAAGGCGCTGTTCGGCCCCCGCCGCCCGCTGGCGAAGGCCATCGGCGCGGCGACGCTGGTCGCGCTTATCATCCTGCTCCTGCCCGTCTCGCATTTCCGCGTCGGTGCCGACGCCACCCTCGAAGGCAGGGTGCAACGCGCCGCCGCCGCGCCATTTTCGGGCTATATCGCCCGCTCTTACGCCCGCGCCGGCGACATCGTGCGCGAAGGTCAGGTGCTCGCTACCCTCGACGAGCGCGATCTCAAGCTCGATCAGGCGAAATCGGCCGGCGAGGTCGAACAATATGACCGCCGCTATCGCGAGGCGCTGGCCAAGCATGAGCGCGCCGACATGAACCTGTTCGGCGCGCAGCTGCGTCAGGCCCAAGCGCAGCTGAGCCTGATCGACTACCGGATCGCGCGCACGTCGATCACCGCGCCGCTTTCGGGCGTGCTGGTGTCGGGCGATGTCAGCCAGCTTGTCGGCACCCCGGTCAAGGAAGGCGAAGTGCTGTTTCAGGTCGCGCCGCTCGAAGGCTTTCGCGTGGTGCTTCAGGTCGAAGAGACCGATCTGCCCTATCTGTTCGTAGGTCAGCGGGGCCGGTTCGCGCCGACGGGGCTGGCGGGCGACACGGTGAATTTCACCCTCTCCAAGATCACGTCGGTGACCGAGAGCGAGGACGGCAAGAACAGGTTCCGCGTCGAGGCGCAGCTCGACGGCGACGCGCCGCCGACCCTTCGGCCGGGCATGGAAGGCGTGGGCAAGATCACCATCGACCGCCGCTCGAAACTATGGGTATGGACCAGAGGATTGCGCAACTGGCTGCGCCTGTTCCTCTGGAAATGGCTGCCCTGAGGCCGGCCCGGTGGGGAATCCATTCAACAGCGCCTCATGGTATAGCGTCGCCCATCTGCGGCCGCGCCTCAAAAGCCATGTGCGCGTCCGCCGCCACCGCTATCGCGGCAAGCGCTGGTATGTGATCGACGATGGTGCAGCGGGCCGGGCGCATCGCTTTGCAGCGGGCGCCTACGGCCTGATCGGACGGCTCGACGGACGGCGGAGCGTGGCTGAGCTGTGGGACCGGCTGGTCGATGAAATGGGCGAGGAAGCCCCCAGCCAGGACGATGTCATCCACGCGCTCGGGCAGTTGCACGGTGCAGACCTGATCGCCACCGATACCCTGCCCGACACCGCCGAGCTGCTGGAGCGCGGCAAGACCCAGCGTCGTCAGCTCTGGGTCCAGAATCTCAAAAGCCCGATGTCGATCCGGGTCCCGCTGATCGATCCCGACCGCTTCCTCGAACGGGCCATGCCATGGCTGCGGCCGCTCTTCAGCTGGGCGGGGTTGCTGCTGTGGCTGGCGGTGGTGCTGCCCGCCGCCGCCATCGCCGCCTCGCACT
The DNA here is from genome assembly GCF_037723805.1 of Sphingobium fluminis. NCBI lineage: Bacteria > Pseudomonadati > Pseudomonadota > Alphaproteobacteria > Sphingomonadales > Sphingobiaceae > Sphingobium > Sphingobium fluminis. The sequence continues at coordinate 238,589 of NZ_JBBJUK010000005.1, read as the reverse complement.
GGACCGAATTGACCCATGGCCTGATCGACCGGGTTCTGGCGACGCAGAACCTGCTCGTGATCCTGCTTTGCTATCCGGTGGTCAAGACAATCCACGAACTGGGCCATGGCTTCGCGGCCAAGGCCAATGGCCGCGAAGTGCGTGAAATGGGGGTCATGCTGCTGCTGTTCTTCCCCGTTCCTTATGTCGACGCCTCGGCCGCCAGCGCGCTGCAAAGCAAATGGCAGCGCGCCTTCGTCGGCGCTGCCGGGATGCTGAGCGAATTGTTCGTCGCGGCGCTCGCCACCTATGCCTGGGTGTCGCTAGAACCCGGACTGGCGCGGGCCTTCGCGTTCAACGTGATGCTGATTGCCGGCGTGTCCACCATCCTGGTCAACGGCAATCCGTTGCTGCGCTTCGATGGCTATTATATCTTGGCGGACGTCATCGAGATCCCCAATCTCGGGCAAAAGGCCAATAAATATTGGGGCCACCTGATCGACGCGCATATTTTCCGCACGCATGGCGCATTGCCGTTCGATGCGACGCGCGGCGAAAGACTGTGGCTGGCTTTCTATGCCCCGCTCGCCTTTGCCGCGCGCATGGTGATGCTGCTCGGCATCGCGATCGTCATGGCGGAACGCTTCTTCATCATCGGCGTCCTGATCGCGCTGTGGACGATATGGACCGGCATCGGCCTGCCGGTGTGGAAGATGTTCAAACATGTGTTTTCCGGGCCGGCGCTCCACGGCAACCGCAAGCGCGCGGTGCGGATCACGCTCGGTAGCGTCACGGCGCTGGCGCTGATCCTGTTCGCCCTCCCCGCGCCGCATCATGCCTATACCGAAGGCGTGGTCTGGCTGCCCGAAGCGGCCCATGTACGTGCCGGGTCGGATGGCGTGGTCGCCAAAGTCGCGGCGCAGGAAGGCGCGCTCGTCCGCGCGGGCCAGCCGCTCGTCCTATCCACTCATCCGGCGCTCGAAGCGGAAGTGGCGCAACTCGCCTGGCAGGCGCGCGAAATGCAGGCGCAGGCCGACTCCGAACTGGACGGCGACCGCGTCAAGCGCGAGATCAGCCAGGTCAGACAAAGCGAGATCGAAAAGAAGCTGGCCATCAAGCGACAGCAATTGGGCGAACTGGAAGTGCGCGCCGGATCGCCGGGGCGTTTCCTGTTATCGGCAGCGCCCGCCGACGACCTTCCGGGGCGTTTTCTGCAAAAGGGCGACCTGATCGGCTATGTGACGCCCGGCCATGCCGACGTCGCCCGGATCGCGGTGGCGCAGGCCGATATCGATCTGGTGCGCGATCATCTGGGGTCGCTGCGGTTTCGGCTCGCCAACATGCCGGGGCGCAGCTTCGACGGGCATATCGTGCGGATCGTACCCGGCGCGACCCGCGACCTGCCGAGCCGTGCGCTGGCGACCGAAAATGGTGGCCCCTTCCCCGTCGACCCCCGCGACGCCAAGGGAAGGACCGCGCTCAACCGCGTGTTCCTGTTCGACATCGATCTGCCCAAAGAATTGAGTCAGGTGCCTTTTGGCACAAGGGTGTTCGTGCGCTTCACGCTCGACTGGGAGCCGCTCGGCTGGCAGGCCGTGCGCCGGGTCAGGCAAATGCTGCTGGCGCGATTCGATGCCTGACCTGATCGCCCTGAAATCGCGCGGCCGCGCCCTGTGGCGTGAAGTGCGCGACGATCGCCGCCCGGTGATCGCCCCCTATCCCGAGCGAGGCCCGGCAAAGGGATGGCAGTGGGACCGGCCGGTCGACCTGATCCTGGGCAAGGCGATGACCACCCTGCCCTGGTCGGCACGCCTGCTGATGGCGCGGGCGGAGCGGATCGCGGAAGAATCGGCGGCGCTGCGCGATCTCGACGACGCAGCCCTCGACGCCCGCTGCGCGGACGTGCGACAGGCGCTGCGTCGCGAGGGGCTGCGCGAGCCACTGGTCGATGAATGTTTCGCTTTGATCCGCGAGGTCAGCGGGCGGGAACTGGGCATGTGGCATTTCCCGGTCCAGCTCATGGGCGGCCTCGTCATGCTGCGCGGCGGGATCGCCGAAATGGCCACTGGCGAAGGCAAGACCATTACCGCGCTGCTCCCCGCCATCGCCGCGAGCCTGGCCGGGATGCCGGTCCATGTTTTCACCGTGAACGACTATCTCGCCGAGCGCGACTCCGCGAAACTGCGCCCGGTCTATGCGCGCTTCGGCCTCGATGTCGGGCTGATCGTGCACGAGGTGGAATTGCACGAGCGCGCGGCGATCTACCGCGCCGACGTGGTGTATGGGACCAACAAGGAAATTACCTTCGATTATCTGCGCGACCAGCGCGCCCTTGGCGGCGTGCGCGGCGCCACCCGGCGCAAGGTCGCCGAACTGGCCGGTCGCCGGAGCGAGCCGCTGACCCTGCGTGGCCTGTATTTCGCGGTGATCGACGAAGCGGATTCGATCTTCATCGACGAAGCGCGCACGCCGTTGATCCTGTCGGCCGAAATGCCGGCGGACGACGACGGGCTGTTCATTTCGGCGCTGGAGCTGGCGGCCCGCCTGGTGGCGGGCGACCATTACACCATCCGCGCCGCAGCCCGCGCCGTGGAGCTGAACGAGCGCGGACGGGAGGAGGTCGCCGCACTGGCGCAGGGCCTGCCCCACACCCCGTGGCGCATGCGGCAGGCGCGCGAACAACTCGCCAGCCAGGCGCTTGCCGCTCTGCACCTGTTCCTGCGCGATCGCGAATATGTGGTGATCGACGACAAGGTCCAGATCGTCGATGAATCCACTGGCCGCGTCATGGCCGATCGGTCGTGGGAAGCCGGGCTGCATCAGCTGATCGAGGCGAAGGAGCGCGTAGCGCTGACCGGCACGCGCAACACCATCGCGCGCATCACCTATCAACGCTTCTTTCGCCGCTATTTGCGGCTCGCGGGAATGAGCGGGACGATTCGCGAGGTCGCCGACGAACTATGGGCCGATTATGGCGTTCGCGTCGACGCGGTGCCGCGCAACCGGCCAAACCAGCGGATCGATCGCGGGCATGAAATGCATCGCGACGCTGCTGCCAAATGGCTGGCCGTCGCGCAGGCCGTGGCATCGGTGCAGCGCGGCGAAAACGGGCGACCCGTGCTGATCGGGACGCGCTCGGTCGGCGATTCCGAGGCTGTATCGGCCGCGCTTGCCCAGGCGGGGATCGACCATCGCGTGCTCAATGCCCGGCAGGATGCGCAAGAGGCGGACATCATCGCCGGCGCGGGCCATGTTGGTGCCGTGACGGTCGCCACCAACATGGCCGGGCGCGGCACGGACATCGAACTGAGCGATGCGGCCAAAAAAGCGGGCGGGCTGCACGTCATCCTGACCGCCTTCCACGAAACCTCGCGGATCGATCGCCAGCTCTATGGCCGCGCGGGGCGGCAGGGCGATCCCGGCACTACCCAGGCCATCACCGCGATCGACGACGAACTCTATGCCGGATATGCGCCTTTCTGGCGGAAAATATTGCAGTCTTCGGTCAATTCATGGCCGATCGCCGGAGGCCCTGCCGACTGGCTGCGCCGGGCGGCACAGCGCAGCGCCGAGCGGCACCATGCGGTCACACGCCGCCAGACCGAACTGTCGGAAGATCGGCTGCGCAAGGCCATGGCGTTCACCGGCCGCGACTGACGCGGGATCCCCTAAGCGCTTCATCGTTCGAACAGCCGGTCGCGCCATGGTTCGCGCGATTGCCAGCCGCGACTTTCCAGTTCGGGCACGTCGGACAGGTCCGCCGGATATCCGATGCACAGCAGCGCGATCAGCGACCAGTCGGCGGGCACGTCCAGCAGGGCATGGACAGCCGGCGGATCGAGGATCGAAACCCAGCCCAGACCAATGCCGCGCGAACGCGCCGCCAGCCACAGCGTATGGATCGCCAATACGCAGGAATAGCGCAGCATTTCGGGCATGGTCGCGATGCCCAGGCCATGGCCAGCCTCGGCCTTTTCATCGCAGAACACCGCCATCAGTTCGGGGGCTTCGCGAAGCCCGTGCAGCTTGAGCGACAGATAGGCGTCATGACGATCCTGCCCCGCATAAGCCTTTGCCGCGCGCGCGTTCACCTCATCCACATGCGCGGCCAGCGTCGCGCGAATGGCGGGGGAACGCAGGCGCACGAAGCGCCAGGGCTGCGCATTGCCGACCGAGGGCGTAAAGGCAGTGCTGGCCAGCAACGCTTCCATATCCGCCTGCGCGACGGGGCGGCTGTCGAAGTGCCGGACGTCGCGCCGCCAGCGCAGCAAAGCCATGAACTGCTCTGCAAAGTCCGCGTCGAACCGAGGCGGCGGCTCGCTCAGAACTCGATCCCCGCCTGCGCCTTGACCCCTGACCGGAACGGATGCTTCACCATCGTCATGTCGGTGACGAGATCGGCCGCCTCGATCAGCGCATCGGACGCGTTACGGCCGGTGACGATGACATGCTTCATAGCATCACGCGCGGTCAGCACCGCCACCACCTCATCGACCGGCAGATAATCGTAGCGCAGGACGATGTTCAACTCGTCGGCCATCACCATATGATAGCTGGGATCGGCGATCATGCGCTTGACCTCGTCCCACGCTGCGCGCGCTGACGCGATGTCGCGCGAACGGTCCTGCGTGTCCCAGGTGAAGCCTTCGCCCATCGGCTTGAATTCCACATTGTCGGGAAAGGCATCGAACACCGCCTTTTCGCCAGTGTGCATCGCGCCCTTGACGAACTGGACCACGCCCACCTTCATGCCATGGCCGATGGCGCGGACCACCATGCCGAGCGCGGCGCTGGTCTTGCCCTTGCCCTTGCCGGTGTGGACGATCAGCAGGCCCTGTTCGCGGGTCTTGTTGGCCATGATCTTGGCCTGCGCCGCCTGTTTCTTGCGCATCTTTTCGGCATGGCGGGCCTCGTCCGGTGCGGCTTCCACGTTGCTGTCAGTTTCCATCTTTTGTCTCCTTGCGCATCAGATAGACGTCCATGATCCAGCCATGGCGCGCGCGCAGGTCTGCGCGGCGTGCGGCGATCCGGGGGCCGGCTTGCGCGAGCGGTCCCTGCTCCAGCGCCTCATGCGCCATGCCGAGATAGGCGCCCCACCAGATCGTCACGCCTTGCGGCTCCAGCACCTCGAACGCGCAGCCGCCATCCAGCATGACCACGACTGTATCCGCGCCATCGGGCCAGCCATGGGCGCGCAGCATCCGGCCGGTGGTGATCGTCACCGGCCCGGCGAGCGGATTGAGCGGTATGGCGTGAGCGGCGGTCAGCGCCTGGATGCTGGTGATGCCGGGGATCACCTTGACGCTCAGTTTCATGCCGCCGTCGCGCAGCCGCTGCGCGATCCGCAGGCTGCTGTCGTACAGCGAGGGATCGCCCCAGACGAGCAGCGCGAGCCGCCCGCCATCGGGCAGGTGTGCGGCGATCTGCGAGCCCCAGGCCTCCGCAATGGCGTCGTGCCAGCTATGCACCTCGTCCAGATAGACGCCGCCATCGTCGCGCACCGGCAGGTCGAATTCGACCACTCGCACCGGCGCGGTCAGCACGCGCGCGCAAATCTCGCGGCGCAGGTCGATGAGGTCCGATTTGGCGCTGCCCTTGCGCGGCAGCAGGATGAGGTCGGCGGCGTTCATCGCCGCAACCGCCTGCGCCGTCAGATGGTCGACATTGCCCGTGCCGATGCCGATCAGGTCAAGATCGATCATGCGGCGGGCGCGATCATGTGGAAATAGGTGCCGGTCACTGGCCCGCGATGCGACCCGGTTTCGGCGACCGCCGCGCCTTCGGCATCGGTCACATGCGCGAGCGGCGCATCCGGCTGCTCGACGATCGTCGAATAATGAAATTCATGACCGCGCAATTTCGTACCTGCGGCAAGCCCGGCCACCGGGGCGAGCAATTCCGCATGGCGATAGCCAAGATGCATCCGCCGCTGCGCATGGCTGGTGACGAGACCGAGCAGGCCAGCCATCGCGTGCCGCTCGCCACTCTTGTCGACCAGCGCCTCGCCCAGCACCATGTAGCCGCCACATTCGCCATGGACCGGCCGCGTCCGCGCATGATGGCGCAGGCCGGACAGGAACGTCCCGGCGGCGGCGATCGTCCCGGCATGGAGTTCAGGATAGCCGCCGGGCAGCCAGACAAGATCGGCCTGGGGCGCGGGCGCTTCATCGGCGAGCGGCGAGAAGGGCAGGATTTCCGCGCCCGCCCGCCGCCACCCTTCCAGCAAATGCGGATAGACGAAGGAAAAGGCCGCATCGCGCGCCATGGCGATGCGCTGCGCCGGGGGTGAAGGCAGGCGCGTCCCGCCGGAAGCCGCACGTCTTCCCCGCGCCGCGTTCCGGATCGCGTCCAGATCGGCATGGGAGCGCAGGAAGGCGGCATAGTCGGCGATGGCGCGATCGAGATCGGGATGCTCGACCGCCTGCACGAGCCCCAGATGCCGTTCGGGCAATGTCAGGTCCCCGCGCCGTGGCAACGCGCCCAGAACGGTGATGCCCGCCTCCTCCATGCCCCGCCGCACCAGCCGTTCATGGCGCGGACTGGCCACCCGGTTGAGGATTACCCCGGCGAAGGGCAAGGCGGGATCGAGGCTTTTGAACCCCAGCGCCGTGGCGGCGGCGGATTGCGCCTGACCCGACACATCGACCACCAATATGACCGGCCAGCCCATGCGGCGCGCGATTTCGGCGCTCGCCCCATGCCCGCTCGCGCCCCGGCTGGCGACGCCGTCGAACAGGCCCATCGATCCTTCGGCCAGCACCATGTCCGCGCCCGCCGCCTGCGCCATGATGGCGTCGAGCAGCCCGCTTTCCATCGCCCAGCTGTCGAGGTTGAACGATGCCCGCCCGCAGGCGGCGCGATGAAAGGCGGGGTCGATATAGTCGGGGCCGCTCTTGAACGGCTGGACCGTAAGGCCGTCCTCATGCAGCGCGCGCAGCAGGCCCAGCATCACCGTGGTCTTGCCGGTGCCCGATGCGGGGGCGGCGATCATCAGGCCGGGCGTGATATGGGGGACGTTCATTCCCTTATCTCCGAAAAGCGCGATGCAGCGTCCTGCGGGCGGAAGCGACGATCATAGCCGGGGGCATAGAGGCTGCTTTCGGCAAAATCCTGCGCTCCCAGCACCCGACCGACGAGGATCAGCGCGGTGCGCTCCATGCTGCCGGCGACCGCATCGGCGATGGTATCGAGCGTGGCGCGGACGATCCGCTGTTCGGGCCAGCTCGCGCGCCAGACCACGGCCACGGGGCAATCCGCGCCATAGGTGGGGGTCAGGTCCGCGACGATCTGCGCAAGATTGTGGATCGACAGGTGGATCGCGAGCGTCGCGCCGGTGGCCGCGAAATGGCTCAGGCTTTCGGCGGGCGGCATGCTGCTCGCCCGGCCCGGCGTGCGGGTCAGCACGAGCGACTGGGCGAGTTCGGGCAGGGTCAGTTCCGCCTCCAGCGCCGCGGCGGCGGCGGCGAAGGCGGGGACGCCGGGGGTCACCGTGACGGGAATGGCCAACGCCCGCAGCCGCCGGAGCTGTTCGCCCATCGCCGACCAGACCGACAGGTCGCCCGAATGCAGTCGCGCGACATCCTGCCCTGCGGCATGGGCGGTGGCGATCTCGTCGATGATCGCATCCAATGCCATGGGAGCTGTATTGACGATCCGCGCGCCCGGCGGGCAATGCGCCAGCACGGCGGCGGGGATCAGCGATCCGGCATAAAGGCAGACCGGGCTGGCGGCGATCAGATCGCGTCCGCGCAGCGTCAGAAGGTCGGGCGCGCCGGGACCGGCGCCGATGAAATGGACGGTCATGGCGGGCTTCCTTGGGCGATGGCGCAGGTGGCCATGCGATCGGGGGAAATATGGCGCGGCGTCAGCAGATGCGCGCCTTCGCCGGCGGCGGCGAGCGCCGAGGCTTCGGCGACGCTGCCGGTGTCGCGCGCACTCAGGCTCGCGGCGGATCGGGTGAAGGTGGGAACTGCGGCAAGCATATCGGGCGCAACCCCCGTCAGTGGCAGGCCCAGCGCTTGCGCCAGCGGGACCAGCGCCGCGACCTTGTCCTGCGCCGTCGCGAGATGCGTGACCGGCGGTTGCCCTTGCTGCGCCAACGCGAGCGCGGCGCGTAACGAGGGCAGGCCAGCGCTGGCCCGGAATCCGAATCCGGCGACGATCATAAGGTGACGCTCCATTGCACAACCGGATAGCGCGCGCGCCAGCCATGGCGATTGCCGAGCGGCGCGGAGTCGGCCAGTTCGATTCGGAGCAGGCTGCCCCCCATCTGACCATGCCAAAGGGCCAGCACCGCTTCGGATTCGAGCGTCACCGCGTTGGCGACCAGCCGTGTTCCGGCAGGCAGGCGCTCCCGGAGCGTTTCCAGCAGGGCATCGGACAGACCGCCGCCGATGAACACGGCGTCGGGGGCCGTCTGCGGCAGGACATCGGGCACAACGCCTGTGAAAATGTCCAGCCGATCCACGCCCAGCGCCACCGCATTCGCCCGCGCGCGGGCGGCGCGCCCCGGGTCCGCCTCGATGGCGATGGCGCGGTTGGCGGGATGGGCCAGCAGCCACTCGATCCCGATCGATCCCGATCCCGCGCCGATATCCCACAGCAGTTCGCCGGCACGAGGCGCCAGCGCCGACAGGGTGAGCGCGCGCACCGGGCGCTTGGTGATCTGACCATCGGTGGCGAACCAGTCGTCGGCCAGCCCGCTGGTCGAAGGCAGGGATGGACCCGGCCCGGCACAATCGATCCCGACCGCGACCGGATGGGCGATATCCGTCAAACCCATCGCATCGGCGCTGACGCGGCGGACCCGCTCGCGCGGGCCGCCGAGCGCCTCCATCACATGCAGGACCGAGGGACCAAAGCCCTGCCCTGTCAGATAATTGGCGAGCGCAGCCACGGCGTCGCCATCGCGCAAGAGCGCCAGCATGCGGCGGCCCCGCCCCAGATGGGGCCGCAATCGTTCCAGCGGCGCGGCGTGCAGGCCAAGACAGGCCGTCTCTTCCACCGGCCAGCCCAGCCGCGCGGCGGCCAGCGCGAAGGTCGAGAGCGCCGGATGCGCCACCCATTCGGCGGGATCGATCAGCCGCGTTACGCTGGTCCCCGCGCCGAACCAGAAGGGATCGCCCGACGCCAGCATGACGACCCGCTGGCCGCGATGCGCCAGCAGGCGCGCGATCCCGTCGGCGAAGGGCACTGGCCAGATGATCGTGGGACAGCTAAGCGCGGACAGCAGCGACAGGTGCCGGGCCGATCCCATGACCAGCTCGGCCCGGTCCAGCGCCGCCCGGCTCGCGGCGGACAGGCCAGCGGCCCCGTCCTCGCCGATGCCGACGATCGTCAACCAGGGTCTGGAAACCGCCTCAGCCATGCCGAACATCCTCCTGCTGGGCGGTACGACCGAGGCGAGCGCGCTGGCGCGGCTGCTGGCCGCGCAGGGCCTGTCGGCGACGCTCAGCTATGCCGGACGGACGGCGCACCCCCGCCCCCAGCCGGTGCCGGTCCGCAGCGGCGGCTTTGGCGGCGTTGCGGGACTGGCCAACTATCTGCGCGATCATCGCATCACCCATCTGGTGGACGCGACCCATCCCTTCGCGGCGCAGATGAGCGCCCATGCGGTCGACGCGGCGCGGCTGACCGGCGTACCGCTTTTGGCGCTCACCCGGCCCGGCTGGAAACCCGTCGCCGGGGATCGCTGGACCCGCGTCGCCGATATCGACGCGGCGGTCGCGGCGCTTTCCGGCCCCGCCCGACGCGTCATGCTGGCGCTCGGGCGGATGCATGTCGACGCCTTCGCCGCGCAGCCGCAGCATCATTATCTGCTGCGCTTCGTCGATGCCCCGGATCGCCCCCCTGCCCTGCCCCGCCACAGTCTGATCGTCGATCGCGGGCCGTTCACCGGCGCGGGCGACATCGCGCTGATGCAGACGCACGGCGTCGATCTGGTCGTCTGCAAAAATGCGGGCGGTGCGGGAGCCAATGCCAAGCTGACCGCCGCGCGCGCGCTTGGCCTGCCGGTGCTGATGATCGACCGCCCCGTCCTGCCGGACCGCATGGAGGTGACGCGCCCCGAGGATGTGCTCGCATGGCTGGGTCATACGGCCGATCGCGGGGTGTAGAGGATCGGCCTTGTGGGGCGATCGATGATCCGGGTCAGGCTCGACCCGACGATCACCATGGTGCGCATGTCGGCCATATCCGCGCGGGCCTCCCCCAAAGAGACGATCCGCAATTCCTCCTGCGGCGTCGATACCGCGCGGGCGAACAGGATGGGACGATCCGCGCCGCACGCCTCGCGCAACACGTCCAATACCCTCGCAAGGCCTTCGGGCCGGGCTTTCGACCGGGGGTTGTAGAATGCCATGGCGAAGTCCGCCTCCGCCGCCAGCCGCAACCGCTTTTCGATCAGCGGCCAGGGTTTCAGATTGTCGGACAGGTTGATGGCGCAGAAATCATGGCCGAGCGGCGCGCCCGCCCGCGCGCTAGCGGCGAGCATGGCGGTGATGCCGGGCAGCACCTGAATATCGAGATTGCGCCAGTGCGCCGGACCGGTCTCCAGCGCCTCGAACAGTGCCGCCGCCATCGCGAACACGCCGGGATCGCCGGACGAGACCACGACCACGCGCTTGCCCGCCGCCGCCATATCCAGCGCATGAGCGGCGCGGTCCAGCTCCACGCGGTTGTCGGACGGATGCAGCGTCAGCCCGGCACGCGGCGCGATGCGCGCGACATAAGGGATATAGCCGACGATATCGCTCGCCGCGTCGAGTGCGGCGGTGACTTGGGGCGTGACCAGCATTTCGTCGCCCGGCCCCAGGCCCGCGATCGCGATCCAGCCTTCCGTCATGGCCGGCGTCCCTGGCCATGGATCAGCAGGATCGAGAAATAGGGGGTGACGCTGGTCGCGTCGCCCAGGCGGGTGACGCGCTGGCCGGGCATGGCGGCATGTTCGACCAGCCAGGCCGCATCCTCGCGCCCCGCCGCCGCCACCGCGCGGCGCAGCTTGGCCAGATTGCGCCCGATCTTCATGACCACCAGCGCGTCGGTATCGCGAATGCGGCGGACCAGTTCCTCCTCCGGCAGCGTCGCCATCGCCACGGTCAGCACATCGTCGCCCCAGGTGATCGGCACCCCGGTCGCGTTCCATGCCCCCGCCATGCCGGTGATGCCCGGCACGACCTGCACCGGCACGATCCCCGTCAGCCGGCTGTGCAGATGCATGAAGGACCCGTAGAAAAACGGGTCGCCCTCGCACAGCACGACGATATCCTCGCCCGTCTGCGCCAGCGCGGACAGTCTTTCCGTGCAGTCGGCGTAAAAAGCGGACAGCGACGCGTTATACCGTGGATCGGTGAAGGGTATTTCGGTCGTCACCGGATATTCCATCGCGATTTCGATCGCGTCGGCGCGCAACATGCCATCGGCGATGCGCCGCGCCTGCCCCGGCCGCCCGGCCTTGCGAAAATAGGCGACATGCCGCGCGCCGCGCACCAGCCGGTCGGCGCGCACGCTGAGCAAATCGGGCGCACCGGGACCGAGGCCGACGCCGTGGACTGTGCCGCACGTCATTCGGCGCGGCTCGCAAGCGCGTTGACCGCGGCGACCGTGATCGCGCTGCCGCCCAGCCGACCTTCGACGATGCAGCAGGGGACGGGCGGCGCAGCCCATAGGGCGGCCTTCGATTCGACCGCGCCGACGAAGCCCACCGGACAGCCGATGATCGCCGCCGGACGCGGGCAATCAGGGTCGTCCAGCATATTGAGGAGGTGGAAAAGCGCGGTCGGCGCGTTGCCGATCGCAACGACCGCGCCCGCCAGATGCGGCCGCCACAGCTCCAGCGCGGCGGCGGAGCGGGTATTGCCCATCGCGCGCGCCATGTCCGGCACCTTTACGTCGTGCAACGTACAGAGGATCGGATTGGCGGCGGGCAGCCGGGAGCGGGTGATGCCTTCGGACACCATCCGGGCGTCGCACAGGATCGGCGCGCCCGCCGCCAGCGCAGCCCTCGCGGCGGCCGCAAATCCCGGAGAAAAGCGGATATGCGCCGCCAGTCCGACCATGCCGGCGGCATGGATCATGCGCACCGCCACCTGTTCCTCATCGGCGCAAAAGCGCGCGAGATCGGCCTCGGCGCGGATCGTGGCGAAGGACTTGCGGTAAATCGCGGCTCCATCGGTTTCATAACTATGGGGCATTCAGGCGGCTCCGAAATAAGCAAGAATCTGCGCTTCGCTGAGCGCGGAACGGACAGGGTGCGCGCCGGCGGGCGCGGCGAAACCAAGGTCGAACAGGCCGTCGCGGCCGGTGAGCGTGACATCAGCCCCACCGCCATGCGCGCAACCCTTGGCGCAGCCCGACACGTGCAGATGACCGTCGATATGTGGGGCCAGCCGCCGCGCGAGATCACGGGTCTCGACGCTCGCCTGTGGACAGGCTGGCGCACCGGGGCAGGCATCGACGTGCAGTAGCGGATCGGCGGGATCGGCGATCAGGCCATCGATATCTTGCGCGGCGGTGCCTTCTATCAGCAGCACGCGCCAGGGCGTGATCCGTGCGGCGTCACCTTGCATCGCCTGCGCGAGCACATGCGCCTCGACCCGCCCGAACGGCAGGCCATAGGCCGTGCCCAGAGCGTGCGGACCCGGCGCGATCGGCGCGGCAGTCGGTGTGGGCGGAATGTCGCCCTGCGCCCAGTCCGGCAGAGCCGCTTCATGCCGGACCATGCGTCCCGCCCCCGCGCCGCCGCTGTCCACGAACCAGCGTGCAAGCGCGATCAGGCCGTCGACTTCGGCGCCCTCGGCGACCGCAACACCCGTCACGCGCCCATCCGCTCGCAGGATAAGGCGGTCCCCCCTACCCCGCTCTATACGGAAATCGCCCGCCTCGCCGACGAGGATGCTTGCGCGGCCGGCATCGATCACGAACCCTATCTTCCCCGGCAGGGCAGGCAATTCGTCCAGCCGCGCCAGCAGCTCGCCCGCAATGCGGTGGCTGTCGTCCCCTGTCTGCCAGTCGGGCGCGACGAGGATGGCGCGCCGCTGTTCGCGCGCCGGATCGGCATCCAACAGATCGAGCGCGATCAACCGGTCGAGCAAGGACGGCCAACCCGCTTCACTGACCCCGCGAAGCTGGAGATTGGCGCGGCGTGTCATGTCGATCAGGCCGTTGCCGCAGGTCACGGCGGCCTCGCACAATCCCAGCACCTGCGCGCGCGTCAGCCGCCCAAGTCGGGGCTTGACCCGCACGAGCAGCCCGTCGCCCGCCTGCATCGGCCGCCAGGCGTCGGGGCACCAGCCCTTGACGGCGAAGCCGCTCATGCCGCGCCCTCGACCGGCAGGCTGGCGAGAATGGAATTGCGCCGCGTCCGCCACAGCCCGGCGGCGTGCAGCGCGGCGAAACGCTGCTCCATCGCCGCCAGCGCTTGCGGATTGGCACTGGCCATGAAGGCGCGGACATCGTCCTGCCCCAGCGTCGCATCATGATAAAGATCGAACAGAAGCGGGGGCACGCTGCCCGCCAGATGCGCAAACGCCCCCATATGGTCGAGCGTCGCCGCCAGTTCGGCCGCGCCGCGAAAGCCGTGGCGCATCATGCCCGCGACCCAGCCGGGATGGGCGGCACGGGCGCGCACCACGCGGGCGATCTCTTCGGTGAGGGTGCGCGCCATGGGCCGCGCCGGATCGCGATTGTCGAGATGATAGAGCGAAGCCGTCCCGCCGGACAGCGCCTTGGCGGCGGCGAAGCCCGCCTCATGCGCGGCATAATCGGCGGCGAGCAGCAGGTCGGTTTCGGGCAGGTCCTGAAGATGGACGAAAGCGTCGGCCCCCGCCACGCGCAGCCGCAGACCGTCGGGATCGGCCATCGCGTCCGTCGCCTCGCCGGAAGCGTCGAGCACATGGGCCGACGCCGCCAGCCACGCCTCCCCAGCCGCGCGCCGGGCCTCGTCGGTGTAGATGTCGGCGGCGTCGCCCAGGCCAAGACCATAGCTGCCCGCCGCCGGACCATAGACGCGCGCCGTCGGGGTCTGACCGGCAAAGGGGTTCCAGTCGGCCGGCTCGTCCCGCCCGCACAGCGCCCGCACGGCCTGCCCGAACAGCGCCGGCAGGGTCGGGAAGGCGTCACGGAAAAGGCCCGATACCCGGAGCGTCACGTCGATGCGCGGCCGGTCGAGCAGCGCGAGCGGCACGATCTCGACGCCCGACACCCGCTCGGACGCCAGGTCCCACAATGGCTTTGCGCCCAGCAGGTGCAGCGCCATGGCATATTCCTCGCCCGCCGTGCGCATCGTCGCCGATCCCCACAGATCGACCACCAGCCCGCGCGGATAATCGCCATGATCCTGCAAATGCCGGCGGATCAGCTCCTCCGCGAGGCGAACCCCCTGCGCATGGGCCGCGCGCGAGGGCACGGCGCGCGGGTCGATGGCATAGAGGTTGCGCCCGGTCGGCAGCACGTCGCCGCGCCCGCGCCAGGGCGAGCCGGAAGGTCCGGGGGGCACGCGCCGGCCATTGAGCGCCGCCAGCAGCCCGGCCCGTTCCGCCGCGCCCTGATCGCCGCGCCCGAAAATATGCAGCCCGTCGCCGAACTGGCTTTCCTTGACGTCGCACACGAAGCGGTCGATCCGGGTGATTGCCTCCACCGGGGTGGCGGCGGCGTCGAGGCCAAGTTCCGCGTCCAGCCCCAGCACGCGCGCTTCGGCCTGAATCGCGTCCTGCAAGCGGGCGCGGCGGCCCCGGTCCAGCCCGTCGGCGTTGGAAAATTCATCGAGCAGCGCCTCGATCCGCGCCAGCCCCGCACCGCTTTTGCTCTGCACCAGCGGGGGGGGCACATGGCCGATCGTGACCGCCCCGATCCGGCGCTTGGCCTGCGCCGCCTCGCCCGGATCATTGACGATGAAGGGGTAGATCACCGGCATCGCGCCGGTCAGCGCTTCGGGCCAGCACGCGTTCGACAGCGCGACCGATTTGCCCGGCAGCCATTCCAGCGTCCCGTGCGCGCCGATATGCACGAGCGCGTCGATGCCCTGTTCGCGCAGCCACAGGTAGAAAGCGACATAGGCATGGCGCGGGCAGCGGGACAGGTCGTGATAGTCGTCGTCGCGCCTGGCGCTGTCGCCACGCTCGGGCTGCAAGGCGAGCAACGCCTTGCCCGCGCGGAGGACCGAGAAGCGGAATGCCCCGTCGCTAACCGCGCCGTCCGTTTCCGGCTCGCCCCAGTTGGCGGCCAGATCGGCGCGCAGCGCGTCGGGCAACGCAACCAGCGCGGCGCGATAGGCGGGCAGCGGCCAGCTCAGATGCGCGCGCCCCAGACGCGTCGCGAGATCCGTCTCCGTGTCCGTTCCCCGGCGAAAGCCGGGGTCCAGGGCCGCGAGGCGCAGCTCTTCGGGACTCCTGGACCCGGGCTTTCGCCGGGGAACATCAGGGGAGACTGCGCAGTCATAGCCGGACTCCGCCAGATCGGCCAGAATCGCTTTCGCCGAAGCCAGTGCGTCCAGCCCGACGGCATGGGCCATCTGATATAGCTTACCGGGATAGGTCGACAGGATCAGCGCCACGCAGCGCTGCGCCACAGGCTTGCGGGCAAGCGCGATCCAGCCCGCAATCTTCGCCGTGATCGCTTCGATCCGTTCGGAGTCCGCGCGGTGGACGGTGCGAGCGAAACCGAGGTCGGGATCGCGCTCCCCCGCTTCCTTGAAGCTTGCCACCCCGGCAAAGATCCGCCCGTCGATCTCGGGCAGCACGACATGCATGGCAAGGTCGGCCGGCGATAGCCCGCGCGATGTCTCCGCCCAGCCGGCAGGGCTCGCGGTGGCGAGCGCGAGCTGAAATACCGGCACGCCCGCGCCGTCCAGTGGCGTTTCACCATTTTCGCCGCGCGCCGAAAAAGCAGTGGCGTTGACGATCGCGGCGGGGCCGAGGTTTCGCACCCAACGATCGACCCGTTCGCGCGCTTCGGGGGCCTTGAGCGACGGGGCGAAGATCGACAGCGCGTCGAACCCGCGTCGCTCGCACGCGGCGTGGAGCGCGGCGAACGGATCGAGATCATGCGCGGTCAGATAGGAGCGGTAGAAGATGATCAGCACCAGCGGCCGATCGGGATCGCGTGAAAAGGTTTCGGGATCGACCACGCCGAGCGCGGGATGCCAACCGCCGACCATCGGCAGCGGCGCATCCTCCACCGCCGACCCATCGATCAGCCCAGCCGCGCGCGCCAACTCGCCAAGCGCCGCCCACGCCGCCTCCGCCCCGCCCGCGTCGCACAGCCGCGCCAGCTCGCGCAATTCAGGCACGGCTACGGTCGATACCGCGTCCAGCCGCGCATCCTCAAAGCCATCGGCAGGCAGCACCGCCAGCGCGATGCCGCGCGAGCGCGCCAGCGCCTCTACCTGTTGCAGCCCATAGCTCCAATAGGGCGTGCCGCCGATCAGCCGGATCAGGATCGCCTTCGCGCCCGCCAGCGTGCGTTCGACATAGGTATCGACCGACAGCGGATGCGCCAGCGCCGCCAGATTGGCGAGCCTGAGCGTCGGAAAAGCCGCGTCAGCCGCGCGCGCCTGATGCCAAGCCGCCGCGAACGCCCCCAGATCGCTGTCCGAAAAGGACAGGACAACCAGATCCGCGGGCGATTGCCCAAGATCCTGCGGGACGGCATTTTCCTCCATCCCGTGCGTTTCGCGGAAGATGACGTGCATCGCGCGTTTTTATCCGAGCAGCGTCGCGCGAATGGCGTCGGCGTCGATATGGTCATGTTCGGCGATGACGACCATCGTGGTGCGCCGGGCTTCATCCGGTCGCCACGGCCGGTCATATTGGTGCCGCACCCGCGCGCC
The DNA here is from genome assembly GCF_037723805.1 of Sphingobium fluminis. Taxonomy (NCBI): domain Bacteria; kingdom Pseudomonadati; phylum Pseudomonadota; class Alphaproteobacteria; order Sphingomonadales; family Sphingobiaceae; genus Sphingobium; species Sphingobium fluminis. The sequence goes on along the minus strand of NZ_JBBJUK010000005.1, from coordinate 221,785 downwards.
GACCGCCTGCACCAGCATCCGCATCGGCTTGCCCGCGACGGCGGCATAGCCCTTCACCCGCAGGATATTCTGCTCACGCGCCAACGACTCGATCCGCGCGGCCAGCGCGGCGGGATCGGCAATCTCGCCCCATTCGACCACGATGCTGTCGAAATCCTCATGCTCATGGTCGTCGTCGCCATCATGGTGCGACGGGCGCGCGGCGATATCATCCTCTGCGGCGGCGGAAAGGCCCAGGATCAGGTTCGGGTCGATCACGCCTTCGGTCAGCTCGATCACCGGCACGCGGCGCTGCGATTCCGCCGCGATGACCGCGCGCGCGGCGGCGACGCCCTCCGGCCCGGCAAGATCGACCTTGGTCAGCAACACCATGTCGGCGCAGGCGAGCTGGTCCTCGAACACTTCGGACAGCGGCGTTTCATGGTCGATGCCGGGATCAGCGGCGCGCTGCGCATCGAGTGCGGCGACATCCGGCGCGAACCGGCCCGCCGCGACCGCCTCCGCATCGGCGAGCGCCAGCACGCCGTCCACGGTGATCCTGCTGCGGATTGCGGGCCAGTCGAACGCCTTGAGCAGCGGCTTGGGCAGCGCCAGCCCTGAAGTTTCTATGAGGATATGGTCGGGGCGTGGGTCGAGCGCGAGCAGCGTTTCGACGGTCGGGATGAAATCGTCCGCCACCGTGCAGCAGATGCAGCCATTGGCCAGCTCGACGATATTTTCCGCCGGGCAGTCGGGGATCGCGCAGGCCGCCAATATGTCGCCATCAACGCCGAGCGAGCCGAATTCATTGACCACCACCGCCAGCCTGCGACCGCCGGCATTGCGGATCAGATGGCTGATGAGCGTGGTCTTGCCGGCGCCCAGAAAGCCGGTGACGATGGTGACCGGCACCTTTGACAGGTCGGACATGGAAACTCCCCGCGCGCCGGAGCGAGACTTAAGGCGGGGCTTGCCGGACAGGTCCGGTCGGCGCGCGACGACGGGCGGGCGCGACAGATCGCCCATAGCCACGCGACCGTGCAGCCCCAGCCGCACAGTTCGTCGCTCAGACGGAGAGTTACCGTGCCATGACCATCCCCTGGACCAAGGCAAGAGCGACCGGTGCGCCGGCAGGTCTCCTGGCTCGCGGGTCACAGCTTGATGCACGCCTTCCCGGACATGGCGCGATGCGCCGTCCAGTGACTGCCCCTCGAATGAGGAGCCTGTGCATCGCGCTATCCGCTTACAGTTGCAGGGACAGCCACGGATTGAGGCGCTTTGGAGCGCCCGCACCGCATTCCCGATTAAGCCCCGAAAGGGGCACCGGCGCGATCATGCAAAGGCCGGCTTCACCCGGTCCTTGCGCGCTCGCCCTAGATCAAAACCGCCCCCAAGCCAATGCTGTTTCGCCGCCTTGCCGGGTCAGCCCGCAGCGCCGATCCCCATGCACAGATATTTGATCTCCATATAATCGTCGAGGCCATGACGGGAGCCTTCGCGGCCAAGGCCCGACTGCTTGATGCCGCCAAAGGGGGCGACTTCGGTGGAAATGAGGCCGGTGTTGATGCCGACCATGCCCGCCTCCAGCGCTTCGGCGACGCGCCACACGCGGCCAAGGTCGCTGGCGTAGAAATAGCTCGCGAGCCCGAACTCGCTGTCATTGGCGAGGCGGATCGCGTCGGCCTCGTGCGTAAAGCGGATGATCCCCGCCAGCGGCCCGAACGTCTCCTCGCGCGCGAGTTTCATGTCCGGCGCGACATTCGCAATCACGGTGGGATCGAAATAGGTGCCGCCCCGGCTGCTACGATGCCCACCCGTCAACAGCGTCGCCCCGCCCTCCAGCGCGTCGGCGAGATGCTCCTCCACCTTCTCGACGGCCTTTTCGTCGATCAGCGGGCCGACGGCCGTCCCTTCGTCCATGCCATAGCCGACCTTGAGCGCCTTCACCCGGTCGACCAGCTTCGCGACGAAGGCATCATGGATGCCGTCCTGCACATAGAAGCGGTTGGTGCAGACGCAGGTCTGACCATTGTTGCGGAATTTTGAGATCATCGCGCCGTCGACCGCCGCGTCGACATCGGCGTCGTCGAACACGAGGAAGGGCGCGTTGCCGCCCAGTTCCATGCTGACCTTCTTGACCGTATCGGCACAGGCGCGCAGCAGCCCCCGGCCGGTTTCGGTCGATCCGGTGAAGCTGATCTTGCGCACGAGCGGATTGGCGGTGAGTTCGCCGCCGATCGCGCGCGCGGAGCCGGTGACGATGTTGACGACGCCTGCCGGAATGCCTGCCTGTTCAGCCAGCACGCCCAGCGCCAGCGCGGAATAGGGGGTCGCCGATGCCGGCTTGATGACGATGGTGCATCCCGCCGCCAGCGCCGGGGCGAGTTTGCGCGTGACCATCGCGGTCGGGAAATTCCATGGCGTGATCGCGCCCACCACGCCCACGCCCTGTTTCAGCACGACGATGCGCTGGTCGGCCGCGTGCGACGGCACGACCTCGCCATAGGCGCGCTTGCCTTCCTCGGCGAACCATTCGACAAAGCCCGCCCCATAAGCGATCTCTCCCTTCGCTTCGGCAAAGGGCTTGCCCTGTTCGCGGCTCAGCAATTCGCCCAGCGCATCCTGATGCTCCATCATCAGGTCGAACAGACGCCGCATCAGCTTCGCCCGGTCGCCCGCCGTGCGCGCACGCCAGCCGGGCAGCGCCGCCTGCGCCGCCGCGATCGCGCGCACCGTTTCCGCCTGCCCCATGTCGGGCACCGACCCCAGCCGCGCACCATTGCCGGGATCGGTCACGCCGATCACGCCGCCGGCATCGGCATCGCACCACTGCCCGTCGATATAGCATTGCTGGCGCAGGAAGTCGGTGTAAGTCATGATCGGGCAATCCTCCGGGAACCGGCGCTGGACGTACGCGCGCTGACGGGCCGAAACAATGCGCCGCCGTCGCGGCAATTACGGCCCTGCGGGCCGGATGTTCCCGCCGGACATCCCCGCTGGCCAGCGCGATCGGCGAAAAAGCGACCTCCCTTGACCGGGAGACCTTGCTCAACCCGTTGCCACCCGGCTAGCCAATGGTGGACAAACCAGGGGAGATGACGATGGAGAGTCCGCAATCGCCGGAAAAGGCCGGCGTCTTCGCGCCGCTCACCATTTCCACGTTCCGCAACATCTGGCTTGCAAGCCTCGTCTCCAACACCGGCGCGCTGATCCAGGGCGTCGGCGCGGCCTGGGTCATGACCGACATCTCGACGCCCGGCATGGTCGCGATGGTCCAGACCGCAACCTTCCTGCCGATCGCCCTGCTCGCCGTCCCGGCGGGCGCGATCGCCGACATGTACGACCGGCGCAAGGCGCAGATGGCGGCGCTCGGCTTTGCGGCCATCGGGGCACTCGTCCTGACATTGCTCTCGTTTGCGGGCTGGGTGACGCCCTGGATATTGCTCACCATGTGTTTCCTGATCGGTTGCGGCGTCGCGATCTATTCCCCCGCCTGGCAGTCCTCCCCCGGTGAGCAGGTGCCCCCTGCCCTGTTGCCGCAGGCGGTGGGGCTGAACGGGATCAGCTATAATATCGCGCGCAGCTTCGGCCCGGCGATCGGCGGCCTGATCGTCGCGACGGTGGGCGCTTCGGCCGCTTTCGCGGCCAGTTCGCTATGCTATGTCCCGATTCTGCTGGCGCTGTTTTTCTGGCGGCGCACGCCGCCGCCCGCCCGCCTCCCGCCGGAACGGCTGACCCGCGCGATGATGGGCGGTCTGCGCTATATCATCCATATGCAACCCGTCCGCACCGCTATCGCCCGATCGCTGATCAGCGGCATATTAGGTGCGGCCCTGTTGTCCCTGATGCCGCTCATCGCGCGGGACATGCTGGGGGGCAGCGCTCGTGTGTTCGGCCTGATGCTCGGCTTTTTCGGGATCGGCGCAGTCGGTGCGATCTTCATCCTCCAGCCGATCCGCAGGCAAGGCAATGAACGGGTAGCGGCCGGATGCAGCATCGCCGCGGCCGCGGCCGTCGCCGTGCTCGCGCTTAGTCACAGCCTCGCAATTTCTTCCCTCGCCCTGCTGGTCGCGGGTGCGGCGTGGATGATCCAGATGACGACGGTCAACATCGCGGTCCAGTTGTTCGTGCCGCGTTGGGTCACGGGCCGGGCGGTGGCGTTTCTGAACGCCACGATCGCAGGCGGCATCGCTCTCGGCGCTGTCATCTGGGGCATGGTGGCACAGGACCAGGGCACGCAGATCGCGCTGTTGGCCGCCGCCGTCTGCCATGCGCTTGCGCCGCTGATGGGCCTGATCCTGCCGATCGCCGATCGCGAGGATGCCGCCCGTACCCTCGACGAGCCGTTGGCGGACCCTGAAGTCAAGCTGGGCATCACCGGGCGCAGCGGCCCGATCGTCATCGAAATCCAGTATCGCGTGCCCGTGGGCCGGGCGCGCGAATTCTACGATCTGATGCGTCAGGTCCAGCGCATCCGCATCCGCAACGGCGCCTATGGCTGGTCGCTCGGTCGTAATATCAACGATCCCGAAAGATGGGTCGAACGCTATTCCAGTCCAACCTGGCATGACTATCTGCGCCAGCGCAATCGCTCGACCGTCGAGGAGATGAGCGTCCAGCAGCAGGCGTTCGCGTTTCTGGTCGGGGACAGCGAGGTCGCGGTCGAACGCTGGCTCGAACGGCCGTTCGGATCGGTTCGCTGGCGAGCGGAGTCCCCCGATCAGGGCAGCTTCGAGCTGCCCGTAGAGGGGTAGGTCGTACCAGAGCGGCAATGGTCCTTGCGGTCGCCGCAGAAGGCGGTCAGATATTCGCGCAGGCATCGCATGCATCGCGCAGCTTGCCACGGCGGGGTGTCGATCGTCATGAGGGAGTGAAGGATGGACTGGTTCGACCCTGCGGACGGGGGCATCACGCGACGGGGATTGCTGGCCGGGGCGGCCGCCGGTGCGGCGGGCCTTGCCGCTTCGCCGGCGCTTGGCCAGTCCATGGTCGACCTGCGCCTGCCCGGCGGCAATGGCGGCCGGCCGCTGACGACCGCCTTCCCGCAAAAAGGATCGATGATCCTGCAACGGATGCACCCGCCGCTGCTCGAAACCCCGATGAGCGTGTTCGATGGCGACGTCTTCACGCCCAATGACCGGTTTTTCGTGCGCTGGCATTGGGGCGATATCCCGACCGCGATCGACGTGAAGCGCTATCGCCTGCGCATCGGCGGGCATGTCGATCGACCGCTTTCGATCAGCATGGCGGACCTGCTGCGCATGCCCCGCATGGAACTGGCCGCCGTCAATCAATGCGCGGGCAATTCGCGCGGCCTGTTTCAGCCGCGCGTGCCGGGCGCGCAATGGGGCCATGGCGCGATGGGCAATGCGAAATGGCTCGGCGTGCCGCTCCGCCATGTGCTCGACCTGGCCGGCGTGAAAGCGGGCGCGGTGCAGGTTCGCTTCAACGGCGGCGACCAGGCCGTCCTCCCCGACGCGCCCGATTTCCGCAAGGCGCTCGATATCGATCATGCCCGCGATGGTGAGGTCATGATCGCCTTTGCCATGAACGGGGAACAGCTGCCGCTGCTCAACGGCTTCCCCTGCCGGCTGGTGGTGCCCGGCTGGTATTCGACCTACTGGATCAAGATACTCGACAGGATCGAGATATTGCCGCAGGTGGACGATGATTACTGGATGGCGAAAGCCTACCGGATACCGACCGCGCCCGGCGCCAATGTCGTGCCGGGAACCAAGGATTTTCCCACCACGCCGATCAACCGGATGATTCCCCGAAGCTGGATCACCAGTCTGGAGGAAGGACAGTCCGTCGGCCTTACTTCCGTTCTGCCCGTCGGCGGGATCGCGATGGGTGGTGACAGCGGCGTGGCCCGCGTCGACCTGTCGGCGGACGGCGGCAAAAGCTGGCACCGCGCCACGCTCGGGCCGGATCCGGGCAAATACAGCTTCCGCCGCTGGGACGCGCGCATTCCGGTTGCCGGGCCGGGGCAGGTTTCGCTGATGTCGCGCTGCTGGAATATGGCCGGCGTCGCGCAACCGGCCGACCCGATCTGGAACCCGGGCGGCTATATGCGGGGCAATATCGAAACCACCATGGTCAAAGTCGGCTGAGGATGCGTATGAGAACCCTCCCCTTCGCCGCTTTTGCGGTCTTTGGCGCCGCGGCGCTGGCCACTGCCCCGCCTCCCCATGTTCCAGCGAAGGATGTGAAGCTCAAGTCCGTCACGGTCGAGCTGCCCTTCGATGACAGCGGCTTTCCGGCCGGGCCGGACGCGGATATCGTCACCGCCAGCTGCACCGCCTGCCATTCGGCGAGCATGGCGCTGACCCAGCCCGCGCTTTCACCGGGCCAGTGGAAAACGATCGTCGTCAAGATGCGCGACGTCTATCATGCCCCGGTGCGTGACGAGGATATTCCCCGGATCGTCGATTATCTGAGCGCGAACAAGGCGGCAGGAACGACCGCTCGCTGATATCCGGCCAAGGCCGTCCAACAACATGATCCGCCCGAGCGGAACCAATTGGAGAGGGAGATCGCATGCCGATTAGAAAAGCCTATGTCGATACCACCGACGGGCAGATTCATTATAGATATTGCGAGGGCGGCGAGGGACTGCCGATCCTTTTATTCCACATGACCGCCAGTTCGTCGGCCTGCTACGAAAGCCTGATGACCGCGCTCGACGGCTATTGTCCGATGTACGCTTTCGACCTCCCCCATTATGGGCAGAGCTTCATGCCCACGGCCGAACCATCCTACGACTATGTGGCGCAGGTGCTGATGGAAGCGATCGACAATCTGGGCATCGACCGATTCCACTGTTTCGGCCATCATGGCGGCACCAACGTGTCCACGCAGATAGCGGTGACGCATCCCGACCGGGTCGCGAGCATCATGCTCGCCGGCGTGACCTATCCGACGATGGAGGAAAGCGCGCGCAACGCCGCCTATATCTATGACAATCCGCCCGATGTCCGGGGCTCGCAGGCGATCACCGCTTGGACACGCGTGGTCAAAGATTGCGACAGTTCAGCACCCATAGAGCCCGACGCGCCTTTCCATCCCGTGCCGGTCGAAATCTATCATAGCGAGTTGATCGACACGCTGACGGCCGGCACCGAATGGCACTGGGGCTATCGGGCGGTGTTCAAACACGACATGCAACGGCTCCTGGGCGAAGTATCCTGCCCGATCCTGCTGGTATGCGGCACGCGCGACATCGTGTTCTTCTGGCACGAGCGGGCGAAGAAGGCCCTGCCCCATGCCAGGGTCGTCGAGCGGGAAGGTTATGGCAGCTATTACTGCACCTTCGCCGGCGACGATCTGGCGCCCTATGTGCGGGACTTCATCGGCGGTCTGGACGGGTAGCCAGGATCAGGACGGGTCAGGCTTGCACTGCGGCCGGGAAAACGAAATCGTCCTGATCCCGGCGCTGCTTGACCCGAACCTCCCTTGCTCAAACGAGCAGCGGCGCGAAACGGTCATAATAGGCCGAAAATCGCGTGCGGATCGCATCATCGGTGGTGCCGAATTTCTCGGCCGAATAGTGATGGCCGCCATGCTTGTTGCGTGGATTGCGTTCCGACCATTGCTGCATGCCCTGCTTGCTCCGGTCCGTAAGTGGCAGGCCGAACGCTTCGTAAATTCTGCGCACGACCTCGTCGTCTTTCGATGTGATGTCGGAAAATGCGATATCGACAATCGGCTTGGGCGGATGGTCATCGCGCCAGGTCAGATGGTCATCGGCACTTTTGCCAAGATAATTCGTCATCCCGTTCCCTGCCGTCAGATCCGGTTCGATATCCGCGTACAGCACGTTCCAGTTGTGATTGATGCCCGCTACCGAGGGCACGCACTTTACGGGGTCCCGATGAGTGACGATGAAACGGGGATGGTCGAAAATACGGTTTAGCTGTGATTCCTGCCCGAAATGAATCGGCGTCTTGAGAAGCCAGGGCTTGTGGCGATTTTCAGGGTTCTGCCATTGCAGATATTGTAGCTGGATTTTCATATAGTCGTAGGCCGGCGCCGGATCGGCGCTCAATATCCACTCGAAATAAGACGCCGAACCAAAGACGCCGCACCCTGTGGTTCTGAAACTATATTCAAGAAGCTGCATTTCCTCCTCGGCTTCGTCGGTGAAGACGGGATGGCCGGTGATCATGTCAGGCGACACTTCGTACAGCCATTTCTCATAGGCCCGTGTTTCGGCGATGCGCCGTTCGCGGCCGCCATCGGTCGCGCCGGGGATACGGGCGAACATATGCCCTTTCCAATATTCGACGAGCTGGAAATCGCCCGACGCGCCGAGCAGCCGGTGCAGTTTCGTGCTGCCCGTGCGCGGCAGCGAAGTGATGATGATCGGCGCGTCGATGACTTCGTCGAGGATTTCGGGATGGTCGGCGAGATCCTTCTGGAACCAAAGGCGATTGATGAGAAGGCGCAGGATATTCTCGTGGAGAGCGTCCACGCGATCAGGTCTGACAACGACATCGGCGTTGACGCCCCGGACGAGCATCTCAAGCCCTTCGCGAAAATCATCCGGACCAAAGTCGGACAGGCCCGTCCGTTCCCGGGCCATCTGCAATAAGGTCTCCGCGTTCAGGCCCGTCATCCCCATTTTCTCCTGTTACCGGCGGCTTTTTTCGTTGCCGCCTGGATGATGCAGGATGAGCACAGAATACAGGATTGCTCTTGGGGGCTCCACCAATAATGGCTTGCCAATCCGTTTTCTGGCCTTCCCCTACAGGTCCCCGATGCCGGGTGCCAGGACCGATGCTATCGCGCTTTTACAGGTGCGTCACCCACAAATGCGGGGGGTTGACAGGTCGTTCTGATCAATAGGATAGGCCGACTAAACAGCCGGAACAGCATAGACGAGAGGATTGCGAATGTCGGTCGAGGACCAGAATCTCCAGATTGTCAAAGATGCCTATGCGGCCAGCGCCCGGGGCGAACCCCAGGGATTTACGGCGAGCTTCACGGCGGAGACGGAGATTCACGAGGCGACCTCGCTGCCTTATGGCGGTGTCTATAAGGGTGTCGACAGCTTTTCGACCCTCATCGGCAAGGTGCTTCAGGTATTTTCGAGCCTGAAATTCACCAAGGATCACATCATCGCCAGCGGCGATCATGTCATTTCATGGGGTACGCTCGATCTGACCGGCAAGGCGTCGGGGAAATCCGTAACCATCCCGCTGGTCGAAATCTGGACGATCGTGGAGGGCAAGACGCAGAAACTCGAAGTCGTCTATGGCGACACCGCAGCCGCGCTTCAGGCCGCCGACCTGATCTGAGGCTGCCGTCGTCGGGAGGCGCGCCAGATCGCCGGCCCGCCTCCCGATCAGATTTCCGGCATGTTCTTGATGTTGGATTTGCCGCCGGTCAGGGCGCGGCCCAGCAGTTCCAGCGACAGGCCGGTGTTGAGCGCATTGTGCCGTGACCCGACGCTCAGGTCGCGCCATTGCCGCTGGATCGTGCTCGACTGCACGAATGCCCCCGGCCCTGCAATGTCGAGCAATATGTCCGCCGCCTCGCGCGCCAGGCGCATGGCATAGCCGCAATCCGCCTGCGTCTTTACCTTTTCCATCTTTGTGACGACGCGCTCCTGCGCGATGCGATCGACGACGTCGCAGGCGCGGTAGACATGCATCCAGGCGGAATCGATCTTGATCGCGGCTTCGCCCAGCTTCGCCAGCAAAAGATGGGAATCGGACTGCCGGTCGTAATTCCAGGACAGGATCGGGCGGTCGTTCATTTTCTGGCGAACCGATTCCAGCATGCCCGTCACCGCGCCCATCGTGGCCGGAAGGACCGTGAGCCCGAACTGCGGTTCTATGGGCCACAAATCGCGTGGCTCCAGCTGCGCCTCTCCGATCAGCCCGGCCATGTTCATCATGTCGCTGTCGCGCATGAACAGGTCGGCGGGCACGAAATGGCCATCCGCCTTGACCCGGTTGCTCCCCGAAGCGGACATGCCGGCCACGTTCCAGTCCCTGACGATTTCCACGTCGTCGCTCGACAGGTCGATGAACACTTGGCCGCTCTCGACCTGATCGCCATTTTCGTCGCGCACGATGACGCCGCACAAGGCCCAGTCGGCATGAAGCGATCCGGATGCATAAGGCCATTGGCCGGTGACGAGATAGCCATCGCCGGAACGGACAGCGCCGCATTTCATGCCGACGAAGCAGCAAAGCTCGTCACCCCGTTCGAACAATAGCCGGTGTTGCGCCTCCGGCAGCGACGCCACCATGCCGGTCGTGCCACTCAGCAAGCCATAGGCCCAGGCCGTGCCCGCACAGGTCTTGGCGATTTCGGCGACCGTTTCCACGAAGGTCCGCAGGGATGCACCCTCCCCCCCGGCGCGACGCGCCACGGTCATGCGAAACAGCCCTGCGGCCTTGAGCGCCTCGAATACCGGCGGCGCGATGGCACCGCGCTCCTCCGCCTCGGCCGCGTGGCGTGCGATCAGCGGTTGCAGCGCGCGCACGCGCTCAAGGGAGTCCGGAGCAGTCATGGTGTTTTGACGAACTAGTTGATCCATGGGGCTATCCTCACGAATATGGCAAAATGGGCCTGTCGATGCTCAAAAGCCGGACCGCTGCCGCAGCCACTGGATGATCAGCCGGGACAGGGCGATGCGCTTCGTCAGGAAACCATGATCGGTATCGAGGATGACCTCATCGAATATCCGCACACCCGCGTCGCGCATGGCCCTGGCGATCGGCTTGTGACAGGTTTCCAGCGGCGCGACCGTATCGCGTTGCGCACCGATGATCAGCACATGCTTGTCTACCAGATGCGCCGCTCGGACGGTCGGACGCATTCGGTCGTAATCGGCGGGCGTCATGCTGTTCAGAACGCCTTCCACGTCGATCCGCCCCGCCGACATGCGCTTAACGCGCTCCAGGCCGATCCTGGCCTGCTCCGCCGCCTCCGGGGTCGGCGCTGCCATCATGCTGTTGGCGGCGACGGCTATGACCGACTGGATCGACGGGTCTTCGGCGCAGGCGGCGATGCTGACATTGCCGCCCCCGCCGCTCAGGCCCATCACCGCGATCCGGGCCGGATCGGCACGCCAGCATCGGCCCTGCGGCGTGCGGATGTCGTCGTCGGCGGTCGAGCGCACATAGGCGGCGGCCGCCAGCAAGTCGTCGACCGCGCCGGTCAGCGTATATCTGTGCTGATTGTCCCACATGCCGCGCGGGTGAAAGGTCATCACGTTGATCCCCGCCGTCATCAGCGGGATGATCACGCTTTCCAGCCGGTCGCCGCCATACCATTGCGGGCTCAGAATGACGGTGCCCTTGAGCGCCGGCCCTTCGGCAATCCAGACGGTCGCGTGGACGACGGAGCCCTGACTCATGAAATGGGTGACGAACTGCTCGCAGGGGAAATCCGGGTCGAGCACGCATGGATCGCTGACGGTCGAATCGATAAGATCGTTGGTATTGAATATGTCGTCCATTCGCATGGTCCTTCAAATATCGACGGAATGACTGGCCCGATGCGCCGCTACTCGCGATGGTTGATATTGCCCTTGCGATAGGCGGCTTCGGTAAGGCCAAAACCACATATCAGCAGCCCGATCAGCGCGACCGGCATTGCCAGGGTAAATATCGACCAGCCGAGCATGGCGCCCGATTTGAACAGGCTGTCCGTAATCACCCCGACAAGCGTAGGTCCAAGGCCGATGCCCACCAGAGCGAGTATCAGATATTGCAGGGCGATGATCTGGCCGCGCATATTGGCCGGCACCGCTTCCTGAAGCGCGAGCGGCGTTGCGCTTTGCACCATGGCGACGCTGAACAGCAACAGGCCAAAGCCCAGCACCGCGAACAGGGGCGACCCCATCAAACCGAATGCCGCCGCCGGCACATAGGTGATGAAGCCGAACAGCATCGGCCGGGTCCGCGCGCTCAAATCGCCTCGCTTGATCATGCGGTCGGACATCGCGCCGCCCAACAACGTTCCGGCGATCGATCCTATGATCATGGCTGTGCCGATCGGCCAGGCCGTGCTTGCGGGTGAAAGCCCGAAATTGCGTTGCAGCAAGGTGGGCGCCCAGGCCCCCGCGCCATAGCCGGCCATGGCCGCGAGCGTGCCCGACGCGGAGATGCGGACCAGAAGCCCCTTGTTCCGCCAGACATAGCCCAGGAAATCGCGGATCGATGCGACGTTATTGGCTACGGCGCCGCGCCGCGTGGGCTCCCGCATCGTCAGCATGAGCAGACAGGCAAACAGGCCCGGTAGCCCCGCGAACAGGAAGAGAAGACGCCATGGTTCGAGGTTCTGGAACCCACCCAGGTTCAGGCCCGCGGCCGGAATCTGGCTGAGCAGCAGTCCGCCGAGCAGGAGCGATGCTCCACTGCCGACGGACATGGCGATATAATAGGCACCGGTCGCTCGCCCGCGCTTATGCGGTTCGAAAAAATCGATGATCAGCGAATAGGCTGCTGGGCCGAGCACCGCTTCACCGATGCCGACGCCGGTGCGCAGAATCAGCAACTGGGTATAGCTGCCGGCGAAAGCGGAGAGCGAGGTGAGCAGGCTCCAGCCGAGCAACCCGAACAAAATGATGTTGCGGCGGTTCTTGCGATCGACCAGCCGTCCGAACGGAATGCCGAAAATCGCGTAGGTGATGGCAAACCCATAACCGTGCAGCAGGCCGAACATCGTGTCGCTCATCGCGAATTCTTGTTTCAGCGGGCCTACGATAATGGTCGTGATGTGCCGGTCGAGCTGGGACAGGAGCGTGACGATGCACAACAGGGCGAGAGCATACCAGGCCGCAGTGGCGCGCGGCGATTCCGGCGCGATCGACTGATCGGCCGGGTGCGGCGAGACGATGGGCATTGCCATGGCTTTTGCTTCGCTTCCCGTCATCATGATCCTCATAAGCTCAAGCGCTTGTCGACACAGGGGAGGGAAACATCAGGCAATGCCGCACCGGATATCGGTCTTCGCCCCGCCGATTATGCGAGCAACACCGGCAGCATCCTGAATTTTCTCTCCTGCGGGCGACATAAGCAGTTGGCGATTTGGGCGTCAAACAAGTGGTCCTCATGTCGAAGCTTACCATTGCTGAAGCCCTGCCGGAGCGCGCCAAACGCCAACCATGGCGCGCTCCGGTTTCTTGCCCTTTGAACGATCGATGATTTCAGAATCTATAGCTCGCTTCGAGACCGTAGGTGCGCGGCGGATTCCAGACCACCGTATATTGCGCGGTCAGTCCGTTGAAATAGCCGCTGGCCTTATAATCGACATTGCGGATATTCTTGACGAAAGCGCGCAGATTATAGCGGTCCCCCGTCGGCGTGAAGGTGACATAGGCGTTCTGGATATTATAGGCGGGCTGATCGAGGACCGCAGTGTTGAACTCGTTGAAATGAATTCTGCCGCTCCAGTAGGATTCGCCGCGAAGCATGATTTCGCCGGCGCCGACATCGGCGGTATATTGCAGGCCGATGCTGAGGCTGTAGGGCGCGGCGCGATTGAGCCAGTTGCCGGCTACCTGCTGATTGCGGGCGGGATCGGTGAGGGGTCGACCGTCCGATGCCGCGCAGGCGACCTGGGGAGCGGGCAGCACGATGGTCTGGTTGCAATTGACGAAATCGGTATATTTCGCGCTCTGCACCATGGCGGCGGCGTCCAGCTTCAGGCGCGAGGTGATAACGGCGTCCAGATTGGCCTCGATGCCCTTGATCCGTGATTCCGCCGCATTGAGGACGGTAAAACCGCCGATCGTGCCCAGCGTTTTTTGCACCTGGAGATTGCCATAATCATACCAGTAGCCGGCGACATTCAGGCGAATCCTATTGTCGGCAAACTGCGTCTTGATGCCGACCTCGCCGCCCTTGATGGTTTCGGGCTCATAGGCGTTGCCGCATGTCCCCGCCGAGACGCCGCCGGCCTTGAAGCCCTTCTGATAGGTGGCATAGGCCATGATCTTGTCGGTCACGTCGAACTGGATGCCCGCCTTGGGCGTCCAGGCGGTGAATTTCTGATCAGTGTCCCCGGTAAGGAGGGGATTACCCGGCACCGGACAGGCGCCTCCCCGAATTATCCTGTTCTGGGTGTCCTTCTTGTCGATATTATAGCGCACCCCGCCGATCAGGCGCAGCGAGTCGGTGACGCTGAAGGTCTGATCGGTGAAGAAGGCGATCGACCTAGCCTTCAACCGGTTGGTTGTCGCGTAGGTAGAGATGGCCGGAGCCGTGGGGTTGGCGAGAGCACTCAAAACCTGCGACGCTGATCTCACGCTGTCATTGAAATAATAGACCCCGAATATCGATTTCAATCGTCCGTCGAAGCTGTCCGCATTCAGGTTCAGTTCCTGCGTGTAGGTATCGGACTCGAACCTGTTGAAGACGGTTTGCGCCGTGAACCCGCTCGCATCCAGGTCGAGTGGCATGGTATTTTTATATTTCTGATAGGCCGATATCGACTTGAGCTGCACATCGTCGCTGATGTCCCAGGTCAATGTCGCCGTCGCCGCATATTCCTTGCTGTTGTTCTCGCTCGGATAATCAGCATAGACCTCCCGCGGACGGAAGGATTGCGGGCCAAGCACGGCCCGACGGGCGGGATTGAGCGATGGGGCGAGAACGCCCGGATTGAAGGAACTGCGCGTGTTGCCATAAGACCCCTCAAGGTCGAACTGCACCGTATCGCTCGGCTTGAACGCGAGGATGCCGCGAACGCCCGTGAACTTATTCTCGAAATAGCGGCTCTTGGACGCACCGGGCAGAAGGTTTTTGACGAAACCCTTGTCGCGATTGTCGAGCATGCCCGATATCCGGAAGCCGACCGTGTCGCTGATCGGGCCGGAAATATAGCCCTGAAGCGCGTAGCTGTCGAAATTGCCGACCCGCCCGGTGATCTGCGCTTCGGTCTGTTCGGTCGGCCCGCGCAGGATATAGTTGATCACGCCGCCGGTCGCGTTGCGGCCGTAGAGGGTGCCCTGAGGACCCGACAGCACTTCGATCCGTTCGAGGTCCATGAGCGTGAGGTTCAGGCTGCGCGCCCGCGCCTGATAGACGCCATTGACGTGCACCGCGACCGATGGGTCCTCGAACCCGCCAGTCAGGTTGGTGCTGATGCCGCGCAACGTGAGCGTATTGCTGCCATAGGTATAGCCCACCTGCAATGACGGCACACGGGTGATCAGGTCCCCGAGCCCGCGAATTTGCCGGTTTTCCAGCGCCTCCTGCGAGAAGGCGGCGATGCTCGCCGGAACATCCTGGATATTCTCGGCACGCTTCTGCGCGGTGACGACAATGTCACCGACGCCCGGCCCCGTTTCGTCCGCCGGCGCCTGCGCCAAAGCGGGCATGGCAGCCATACTGGCCGAAATGGCCAGAAGTGCCGGAAGGACGGCTGACGGCCGCAGCATGATCGACTTGTGCATAGGATCCCCCCTTGAGGCGGACGTGCATGTCCGCCGCTTAAACGCGATTGGTAATGGAAAAAACAGCGATGACTGGCTGGCAGACGTCCAATTCTTCTCGGCTCGCCTGCCTGCACCGCGATATTTCCGGCTTCTCCACGATCGGCATTTTCACCTGGACCGTCCCGGCCTGGCTAATGCCTGTCATTAATAGGATAATACTACTAATTTAGTTGAGTAGCTCTCATCAAATGAGTTTTGCGAATATATTGATCTGCAAACTCATAGGCCGCACCGATCCGGCCCCGCTGTGCTCCTCCTATCATGCATCCTCGGTTTCCTTGATCGGGCAATCCGTCGCCAGATCGAATGGCGGGGAAACGATATTCTCGATCGCCTCGGTGATCAGGGCGGCCAGCCCCGTGATCGCGGCATGCGCCGACGGTAAAGTCATTACGGCGATGAAATAGGTCGGCAAGGACAGGCTTTCCAGCTCGACCGCCGGCAGCCTGTGCCCGGTAAAGGCCGACGAACGGCACGTCAGCGCCAGCCCAGCTTCCACGGCGACGCGCAGGGCGGAGATGTTCGATGTCTCCACGATCAGCTGATAGGGCCGACCGGCCCCCTCCAGCGCGGCGATCGCGCAATCGCGCGCCAGGCACGGCTTGGTCATGAAGGCCAGCGGCAGCGTCTCCCGGTCCGCCAGACGGGGGTCGCCAAGCCACACCATGCGCGCAGGCGCGACGGTGAATTCGTCCCGTTCGACCGAATGGTAAACCGCAATGTCGATCAGATGCGTCGCGAACAGCTCCCTGATCTCGCGCGAATGCCCGACCCGGATCTGAAGTTCGGCTCCCGGATTGAGCTGGATGAAGCGGGCCAGTACGCCGGACAGGATTTCATCGCCGAAATCCTGCACGATGCCGATGCGGACGGGACCGTTCAGGCCCACACTGTCAAGACTTTCGACCGCCTGATCGTTAAGCTCCAATATCCGCCGGGCAAGATCGAGCAGCCGCTCCCCCGACACGGTGAGCACCAGCGTCCCCTGCTCCCGCCGGAACAACGGAACCTGGACGATTTCGGACAGCCGCTTCATCTGAAGGCTGAGCGCCGACTGGGTGAGAAAAATCTTGTCGGTGGCGCGGACGATCGACCCCGTATCCGCGATCGCCACGAAACTCCGCAACAAATTGGTCGGCAGATTAACTTGCAACTCGTCTCTCCCTCTCCCTCCTCTGTGGCCGGGATGTCGATCTGCCAGCAGGCGAGCCGATCCTCTGCGGGATCTGTCTCAACCTGATCGAACTACCGGCCATCGGTCGACAGCCGTTTTTCCTTATCGATACACCGTGTCTGATATCTTCTATTTATCCTGTCCCCGGCGGGCCGGCAAGCATCGGGCACCGCCGTCCCGCATAGCGACCGTCCGGCTCAGCCGGTTGTAACCGCCCATTTCGCCGGCGTCGCCATGGCCTCCAGTTCGAGCGCGCGCGCCACCTCCGGTCGGGTCATATCGCGCCGAACCTTGTCCGCCCACCGGCTCAGCGGAGAACAGTCGATCTCAAGCTTTTGCGCCCAGCGCCAGACGACAATGCTGAAAATATCGGCGGCGGTGAAGCCCGCGCCGTTGAGAAACTCTCCCGACTGCGCGATCCGCCCGTCCAGTTCCGCCAGCGCCACGACCAGGCGCGCCTTGCCCGAAATCTTCAGCTGCTCTTTGACACCGGCATCGTCGGTGAAGCGCTCGCCCCGGAAACATTGGGCGATGTGGACATGGACAGTTGAGGAAAACCAGCAAAGCAGCTCCATCGTCTGGCCGAGCAACAGCGGATCGCTCGCCGGCAGGATGCCCGATGCCGGGAAGCGTGCGGCCAGATAGGTCAGGATCGCGTTGAGTTCGGTAATCGCTGTGCCATCCACCGCCAGCGCCGGCACCCGTCCATGGGGATTGATGGCGAGATAGTCCGGCTGGCGCTGGTCGCCCGCCGCAAGGTTCAGCGAGATCAGCTCATATTCGGCGCCCGTCCGCTCGATCGCCCACAGGGCCACCAGCGCACAGCTTCCAGCCGCGCCGAAAAGTTTCAAGGACATTAAACCGGACCCTTCACACTGTCAGATGCAGACCCGTCTCGCCGTCGACCGTGTGGCGGCAGGCAGCGCAGGTCCGCATCTCGTCCTGATGAGAATTGGACGAGGGAAGCTCAAACGAATAATCATCAGATCGGTCATGAGCATTGCTCAATCGCGCGCGCCGTCACGGGATTGAGCGCCGCCAAGGTGCGATCTTAACGAAACTCGATTGCCCATCCTTTGCCGCGCGTCCACAAGCCCGGCAAATCTGCTACGCCCACAGGAGGATGACGCTGGCGATGCGCCCGGTCCAGACGACGATGATCACGCCTAAAGGCGACATTGCCTCCGTGACGGCCGCGGATCTCTATTGCGAACTGTACGAACCGGACTCGTCCGGCGCATTCTCCCTGCGGGATTACTGGCCCGGCCTTTCGGTCACCGCGGCCGCCGTGCTGGCCGCCAGTTTCCTGTCCGGCCATTATGGCGCGCCCCTCGCCTTGATGGGGCTGTTGATCGGTCTTTCGCTGAGCTTCCTCAATCAGGATGTGCGCCTTCGCAAGGGCCTTGGCCTTGCGTCGCATACGCTGCTGCGGGTCGGCATCATGCTGGTCGGGCTGCGGATCACGGCGTCGCAGATCGCCGATCTGGGCCCGGTCGCGCTGGGCGCGGTCGCGATCATCACGGCAGCCACGCTGGTTTCGGGCATGATTTTCGCGCGCATGCTGGGCTTCAACACCGGCTTCGGCACGCTTGCGGGCGGGGCGGTCGCGATCTGCGGGGCGTCGGCGGCGGCGGCGCTCGCCGTGGTGCTCGACACCCGCCGTCAGAATCCGGCGCATCTTTCGATTGTCCTCGTCGGCATCGCCGCCGTCAGCGCCATCGGCATGTCGCTTTACCCGATGCTGGGCCATGTCCTGAACCTCAACGATCAGCAGGCCGGCTTTTTCCTCGGCGCGTCGATCCACGATGTCGCGCAGTCGCTCGGCGCGGGCTATTCCTATTCCGAACGGGCCGGTGAAACCGCAACGATCGTGAAGCTGAGCCGCGTCGCCCTGCTGATGCCCGTGCTCGCGATCGTCGCCTATGCCGTCGCCAAAAGCGCGGGCGAGCGCCGGATGATCGGCAAGGTGCCGTGGTTTCTGGTCGGTTTCCTCGTGCTGGTCATCGTCAATTCGACGATCGCCATTCCGCCTGTGGCAGGCACGGCGCTGAGCAGCCTTGCGAGCATTTTGATCGCCGCCGCCATCACCGCCGCCGCGATCAGCTCTCCGCTCGCATCGCTGCTGACCACGGGTCTCAAACCCTTCATGGTGATCGTCGGCGCGTCGCTGGTCGCGCTGATCTTGTCGCTGGCGGCCGCCATGCTCCTGTTTTAAGGCGGACCGATGATCGATACGCCTCATATCGCGCGGTTGCGCGCCTTTGTCGGAGCGCTCGCCGAAGCGGTCGAACGCTGCGGCGACGACGAACCGGCGCTCCTGTCGGCCGCGCGCCCTCTGCTGGCGAATCTCGTCGCCCATGACGACTGGCTGCCCGGCGACTTCGCCATCCCGGACCCGCGCACCTATCAGCAATATCTGCTGCACTGCGACAGCCGGCAGCGATTTTCGGTGGCCAGTTTCGTATGGGGACCGGGACAATCGACGCCGATCCATAATCACGGCACCTGGGGCCTGATCGGCATGCTGCGCGGGTCGGAGGTGAGCCAGAGCTTCGATCGCGACGCGGCCGGCGTGCCCCGGCCGGTCGGGCCGCTCGTCCGGCTGGAACCGGGCGAAGTCGAAATGGTATCCCCCGCGATCGGCGACATTCACCGCGTTTGGAATGCCTATCAGGACCGGCCGTCGATCAGCATCCATGTCTATGGCGCGAATATCGGGGCCGTCACGCGCGCGGCCTATGGCGAGGACGGCTCGGTCAAGCCGTTCATCTCGGGCTATTCCAGTGCAATGCTTCCCAATTTGTGGGACCTGTCGAAAGAAAAATCGTGACGAAATCGATCACTCCGGCCGATGTCCGCTTCCATCTGCTCACCCGGCAGGAAATTGCGCTGCTGGACGTGCGGGAAGAAGCCCCGTTCGCCTTGTCGCATCCGCTGTTCGCCGCGCAGATGTCGGCAGGCCTTATCGAAGTCGAGGCGCTGGACCGGCTGCCACGCAAGGATGTGCTGATCGTCCTCTATGACGATGGCGAGGGGCTGGTCGATGCTGCGGCGCGCCGGCTGGCGGCGCTCGGTTATAGCGATGTGCGGCTGCTGGAGGGCGGCCTTTCGGGCTGGGAGGCGGATGGCGGCGAGCTGTTTCAGGACGTCAATTCCTACTCGAAGGCGTTCGGCGAACTGGTGGAAGACCGGCGGCATACCCCGGCCCTTCCCGCGCCCGACCTCGACGCCATGCAGCGGGACAAGGCCGACCTCGCGGTGCTGGATGCCCGGCGCTATGACGAATATGCGGCCATGAGCATTCCGGGCGGGACCAGCGTGCCCGGCGCGGAACTGGTCCTGCGCGCACTGGCCTTGGCCCCCGATCCCAAGACCACGATCGTCGTCAATTGCGCGGGGCGAACCCGCAGCATCATCGGCGCGCAGTCGCTGATCAACGCCGGCATTCCCAACCCCGTCTTCGCGCTGCGCAACGGCACGATCGGCTGGACCCTCGCCGGGCTGGAACTGGACCGGGGCAAGAACAGCCGCGTGCCGGAGGTCGACCAGGAGGCCGAAGCGGCAGCGCTGGAACGCGCGCGTTCTGTGTCCTACCGCGCCGGCGTCCGGGTGCTGACGGCGGATCAGGTCGCACTGCTCGCTTCCGACGGCACGCGCACCCTCTATCGGTTCGACGTTCGATCGCCCGATGAATATGCAGCCGGCCATGTGCCCGGCTATCGCAGCATGCCCGGCGGGCAGCTGGTGCAGGAAACCGACATGGTCGCGCCGGTACGCGGCGCGCGCATCGTCCTGTGGGACAATCTGGGCGTGCGCGCGCATATGAGCGCGTCATGGCTCGCCCAGATGGGCTGGGACGTCTATGTGGTCGAGGGCGGCATCGAGGAGGCGGTGCAAGCCGGCCCATGGACGCCGACGCTGCCGCCGATCCCCGATGTGGACGCTGTGTCGGTCGACGAACTGGCGCAGTCGCTGGAGTCGGGCAGCGCGGTGCTGATCGATCTTGCGCCGTCGCTGGTCCATCGCGCGGGGCATATTCCGGGCGCTCGGTTCGCGATCCGGGCGCAGCTGGATGCCGCTCTGGCGACGCTCGGCGATGACGCGGCCATCGTGCTGACCTCCCCCGACGGGGCGCTCGCGGCCTTTGCCGCCGCGGACGGGTCCGCCGGGGCACGCGTTCGCGTGCTGAAAGGCGGGACCGCTGCCTGGGTGGCGGCCGGGCGTTCGCTGGAACCCGGTTTCGATCAGCCGCTGACGCTCCCCGACGATGTCTATAAGCGCCCCTATGTCGGCACCGACAATGCGGCGGAAAAGATGCAGGCCTATCTCGACTGGGAATATGGCCTTGTCGATCAGCTCAAGCGTGACGGAACCCACGGTTTCGTGGTGATCTGACGTCTTCGCCTGTCGCCCGCGCATCTGCGCCAGGGCGGTTCAGCTTATGATCCGGCGGCCCCTGCCCTGCCGAGCGCCCGCGCCTTTCGCAACGTCTGGTCCGACGGCGGCGCGGCGATCCCGGCGGCGATCATGTCCACCAGATTGGCGACATGCAATTCGCAGATTTCGCGGCTGGCGTGGAACGACATCGCTTCGATGCGCGACAGGCCCCAGACGACCTCGCGGCTCAACATCTCGCGGCGAACATCCAATACAGCCGGGTCGATGCCGGGCAGCGCCCTCATCAGGTCATAGGCCCGCGCCAACGCCGGCGACGCCGACTCGAATTCGCCCGCGAAATACCGAAATTTGTCGATCGCGAACAATTGGGACATGAACCGCACCCAATAGCAATTGCGCCAGTTGGCGAAAATTTCGTCGGCCATCGGCTGGATCACGACCGAAGCGATCGCGACCGGCGAAACCACGCCGTCCGGGCTGCGTTGCGCTGCGTCCAGCAATGTTTCGCGACGGGCGTTGATCCTCGATATGCGGTGCTCCAATATGGCGCGGATCAGCCCCTCGCGCGATCCGAAATGATAATGGGCGGCGGATTCGTTGCGCTGGCCCGAATCCATCGCGATCTGCCGCAACGACACGCCCTCCATGCCATGCAGCGCGAAGCGGCGCTCGGCCGCCAGGATCATCGCCTCCTTGGTGGAAAGCGACTTGGTCATCGGTTCTTTCATTCCACCTCCGAATCATCTCGTTGCATTCACGGGCGACCATCGCAACGCCCGGCTCAATCCGCAAATATGGCCAATTCGCATCCTTTGTCCGCCGCCCCCGTTTCACCAGCGAGGAGTCGGATATGCAAGGCGCGCTGGAGGCAGGATTTTGGGGACTGGTCGGCGGGACTGCGCTGCTCATCGGCGCGATCGTCGCTTATGCGGTCGACCTGCCGCAACGCCTGATCGCCGGCATCATGGCGATCGGGTCGGGCGTGCTGATTTCGGCGGTCGCCTTCGACCTGATGGACGAAGCCTATGCCAGGGGCGGCTTCGATTCCACCGCGCTCGGCTTTCTGGGCGGGGCGATCGCCTTTACCATCGCCAATATCATCGTGTCGCGGGCGGGCGCGAAGCACCGCAAACGCTCGGGTTCGAATGCGGACAGGCGCCAGGCCTCGGCCGATGGCAATTCCGGGCTCGCCATCGCGGCGGGCGCCTTGCTGGACGGCATTCCCGAATCGGTGGTGATCGGCGTCAGCCTGCTCCATGGCGGCGCGGTCAGCATGGTGACCGTCGCGGCGGTATTCCTTTCCAACGTGCCTGAGGGGCTGTCGAGCGCCGCCGGCATGAAGAAGGCCGGGCGGGGACCCGTCTATATTTTCGGCGTCTGGGGCGCGATCGCGCTGGCGTCGGGCGTGGCGGCGCTGACCGGCTATGTCACGCTCGCGGGCGCGGACCCGGACCTGATCGCCGCCACAACGGCGGTCGCGGCCGGGGCAATCCTTGCCATGCTGGTCGACACGATGATCCCCGAGGCGACCGAGGAAACCCACGAATTTTCCGGCCTTATCACCGTCGCGGGCTTCCTGATCGCCTTCGTCCTGACCAAGCTCGAAGGGTGACCCCCCGGCTCCTTCGCTTTTCGGCGGCACCGTTGCGATAACGATTGTCCGATAATATATTTCACAAGCTCAGTGACGAAGCGTAAAGGCGCTGGCGCACCGATTGCCCGAGGACCGCCCACATGCCGCATTATCGTTCCCGCACCAGCACCCATGGCCGCAACATGGCGGGCGCGCGCGGCCTGTGGCGCGCCACCGGCATGACCGACGCGGATTTCGGCAAGCCGATCATCGCCGTCGTCAACAGCTTTACCCAGTTCGTGCCGGGCCACGTCCATTTGAAGGACCTTGGGCAACTGGTCGCGCGGGAAATCGAGGCGGCGGGCGGCGTCGCCAAGGAATTCAACACCATCGCAGTGGATGACGGCATCGCCATGGGCCATGGCGGCATGCTCTATTCGCTGCCCAGCCGCGATCTGATCGCCGACAGCGTCGAATATATGGCCAACGCCCATTGCGCCGACGCGCTCGTGTGCATTTCCAATTGCGACAAGATCACGCCCGGCATGCTGATGGCCGCGATGCGGCTCAACATCCCGGCGATCTTCGTGTCCGGCGGGCCGATGGAGGCGGGCAAGGCGGACATCAGGGGCCAGACGGTCGCGCTCGACCTGGTCGACGCCATGGTGGTCGCGGCGGACGAAAGCTATACCGACGAGGAAGTGGCGGTCATTGAGCGGTCCGCCTGTCCGACCTGCGGCAGTTGTTCGGGCATGTTCACGGCCAACAGCATGAACTGCCTGACCGAAGCGCTGGGGCTTTCGCTGCCGGGCAACGGGTCGGTGCTCGCCACCCATGCGGATCGCGAAAAGCTGTTCCGCGAGGCGGGCCATACGATCGTCGACCTTGCCAAGCGCTGGTACGAACAGGACGACGCCACCGCCCTGCCCCGCAATATCGCGAGCTTTGCCGCGTTCGAAAATGCGATGAGCCTCGACATCGCCATGGGCGGGTCGACCAATACCGTCCTCCACCTGCTCGCCGCCGCGCATGAGGGCGAAGTGCATTTCACCATGGCCGATATCGACCGGCTGTCGCGCCGCGTGCCGTGCCTGTGCAAGGTCGCGCCGGCCAAGCAGGACGTGCATATGGAGGATGTCCACCGCGCCGGCGGCATCATGGCGATCCTTGGCCAGCTCGACAAAGCGGGTCTGCTCGACACCAGCCTGCCGACCGTCCATTCCCCGACACTGGGCGATGCGCTCGACCGCTGGGACATCAGCCGCACGAGCAGCGAGAGCGTGCGCGAATTCTACAAGGCCGCGCCCGGCGGCGTGCGCACCACGGTCGCGTTCAGCACGTCCAACCGCTGGAAGGAACTGGACCTCGACCGCGAAGCCGGCGTGATCCGAAGCGCGGACGCGCCCTTTTCCAAGGATGGCGGCCTTGCCGTGCTGTTCGGCAACATCGCGCCCGAAGGCTGTATCGTCAAGACGGCCGGCGTCGACGATTCGATCCTGACCTTCCACGGCACCGCCCGCGTCTATGAAAGCCAGGACGCGTCGGTCGCCGGCATTCTCGGCAATGAGGTGAAGGAAGGCGACGTCGTCGTCATCCGCTATGAAGGGCCAAAGGGCGGCCCCGGCATGCAGGAAATGCTCTATCCCACCAGCTATCTCAAATCCAAGGGATTGGGGAAAGCCTGTGCGCTGATCACCGACGGGCGGTTTTCGGGCGGCACATCGGGGCTATCCATCGGTCATGTCTCCCCCGAAGCGGCCGAAGGCGGGCTGATCGCGCTCGTCAAGACGGGCGACCCGATCATCATCGACATCCCCAACCGCATCATCCGCCTCGACGTGGACGATGCCGAACTCGCCCACCGCCACGAGGAAATGGTAGAGCGCGGCAAACAGGCGTGGAAACCGTTCGGTCGCAAGCGCGCCGTGTCCCCTGCCCTGCGCGCCTATGCCGCGCTGACAACGAACGCCGCGCGTGGCGCGGTGCGCGACGTCAGTCAGGTCGAGAAGGACTGAAAGGCCCGGCCCTTCCCACATTGAACAAAATCTGCCACAGTCCGCGCCATTGAGCTTCAATCGGGTGGCGGGGTGCCGGCATGAATGCAATCGTGGACCAGATCGGCGATCTCGCCGAGGCTGGTGAGAAGATGGTCGAGCGGCTGCGGCGGAAAGCGTTCCTGCCCGAAAGCCGCAAGGAACTGACCATCCGCTTCGGCATCGCCGAGGCGGCGCAAATGCTCGGCTGTTCGACCAATCGCATCCGCATGGCCGAAGAGGATGGCCGCCTCCCCCCTGCCCCGCCCACGCAAAATGGGCGTCGGCCCGGCTATAATGTCGATGAACTGCTCAATATGCGCCGGGTGCTGGGCGCCAGTCCCGAACGCGCCCCGCTTGACGCGCCCGCCATCATCGCGGTCCAGAATTTCAAGGGCGGCGTCGGCAAATCGACCGTCACCACCCACCTTGCCCATTATTTCGGGGTGCAGGGCTATCGCGTGCTGGTGGTCGATTGCGACAGTCAGGCGACAACGACCACCCTGTTCGGTTTCAACCCGCATTTCAATATCCAGCGCGACGAGACGCTCTACCCTTATTTGTCGATCGATCCGACCCAGGTCGACCTGCTCTACGCCGTCAAACATACGAGCTGGCCCAATGTCGACCTGATCCCGTCCAACCTTGAACTGTTCGATGTCGAATATGAACTGGCAGCGGCGGGCAGCGACGGCGGCTCGGTTCTCGCGGCGCGCTTTCGCAAGCTCAAACAGGGGCTGATGGACCTCGCGCGCGACTATGACATCGTGCTGCTCGATCCGCCCCCGGCGCTTGGCACGATCAGCCTCGCGGTGATGCAGGCGGCGAATGCGCTGCTGGTGCCGCTCGCGGCGACGACGCCCGATTTCTGTTCGACGGTGCAATTCCTGTCGATGATGGACCAGGTGATCGGCCAGTTGCAGGACGCCGGAATTTCGGTCGATTACAGTTTCGTGCGGCTGCTCTGTTCGAAATTCGACGCCAATGACCCGAGCCATGCGATGGTGCGCGCGATCATGGAACAGAGTTTCGGCCCTGCCCTCTTGCCCGTGCCGATCCTGGACAGCGCAGAGATCAGTCATGCCGCGATGCGGATGATGACCGTCTATGAACTGGAAAAGCCGATCGGCACGCCCCGCACGCACAAGCGCTGCCGCGCCAATCTCGACGAAGCAATGGGGCAGATCGAGGCGCTGGTGCGACAGGGATGGGGCCGGGTCGCGCCCGCGCGGGAAGAGGATATCGTCAATGCAGCGGCATAAACGGGTTATCGCGCAAAAGCGCGACTGCCCACTGTCCTATAAGGTGATGTTCACTTTATGTTCTTGCCGAATCGGGGGGAGCAATCGTGGCGCGTAAGCAATCGGACTATCTGGCGGCTCTGCTTGCTGATGAGGCAAGCGTTCCGTCGCCCCTTCCCGCCAGCACGGAGCCGGCCCCGCCCTCCCCCGCGTCCGTGCGGGTCGAACGGAGTCGGGGCACGACGCTGCTCGGTCGGGAATCGGCCCTTGCCCGCCTCGCATCGGGCGAAGTGCGCCAGGTTACGCAATTGCTGCTCGACCCTTCGCGCGTGAAGATATGGCCAGGCAATGCCCGGCTCTATGCCGATCTTTCCGAGGAAAACTGCCGGGAATTGATCGATTCGATCATCGCCGAGGGCGGACAGAAGGTGCCCGCCGTGGTCCGCAGGGTCGAAGGCGATCCCGACCATGACTATGAGGTGATTGCGGGCACGCGGCGGCACTGGTCGATCAGCTGGCTGCGGCGCAACAATTACCCCGACATGCTGTTCGTCGCGCAAGTGGCGACGCTCGACGACGAGGCCGCCTTTCGCCTCGCCGATCTCGAAAATCGCGCGCGCAAGGATGTGTCCGATCTCGAACGCGCGCGCAATTATGCCGATGCGCTTAAGGCCCATTATGGCAATCATCTGACCCGCATGGCGGAACGGCTCAAGCTGTCGAAGGGCTGGCTTTCCAAAATGATCAAGGTCGCCGGTATTCATGATGGCATCATCGCGGCCTTCGCATCGCCGGCAGACATTCAGCTTAAGCCCGCTTATGCGCTGGCGCAGGCGCTGGACGACAGCGAGGGCGCAAAGGCGATCTACGCCACAGCAAATGCGCTCGCGCTCGAACAGCGCGACCGGCGGTTCAGCGGTCGCCCTGCCCTGCCCGCCGCCGATGTGCTCAAGCGCCTGCTGGATGCACCGCGGGCCGCGCGTGAGGAAGCCCGGCCCGAGCCCTATGTCTATGTATCGCGCTATGGCCGGCCCGCCCTCTCCGTCCAGTCCGTGAGCCGCCAGGGCGTCACCATTCGCCTGCATGCCGGGTCGGGAGCCGATAATGCAACGCTGATCGAGGCATTGCGCGACGCGCTCGATCATCTCGAACGGCAGGGTCAGGGTCTCCAGCGGTGACGGGGCGACCTGCACCTGTTTCCCCGGGGAAACGACCCTCCCCTCCCCGACGGCGTTTCCCCGGGGAAACGTCCGGTCGCTCGCACGGCGAGCTGGCGCATCCATGACTCGGGCGGGCAAACCCATTTCCGGCGACCAGTTCGATCTGTTTCTGCCCTATATTGCGGACATGCCCCTGCGCGACCAGCGCGAGGTCATGGAACGACCCTTCTTTAGCCTCGCTAAATCGAAGCGGATGAAGCCGATCGATTACACCTCCCCCGACGGTAAGGCATGGGTTCATGTTTCGGCCAATCCCGATTATGGCATGGCAACGATCTGGGACGCCGATATCCTGATCTACTGCGCCAGCGTATTGGCGGACATGGCGCGCCGCGGCCTCAACGACATACCGCGCAAACTCCATCTCATGCCTTATGATCTGCTACGCGCCATTCATCGTCCGACCACGGGTCGCGCCTATGAATTGTTGGGGCAGTCGCTCGACCGACTCGTCGCGACCACGATCAAGACCAACATACGGGCTGAAAATCGGCGCGAGGCGACGTTCAGCTGGCTCGATGGCTGGGCGCAGCTCGTCGACGAAAAGACGGAACGGTCGCGCGGTATGACGATCGAGCTGTCTAACTGGTTCTATGAAGGCGTGTTGATGCAGGGCGGGGTGCTCAGCATCGACCGCGCCTATTTCGACCTGACCGGTGGGCGCGAACGCTGGCTCTATAAGGTCGCGCGCAAACATGCCGGCGGGGCAGGGGAGGGGGGTTTCGCGATATCCCTGCCAACGCTGTTCGAAAAATCAGGGGCGGAGGGCGCCTATCGCCGCTTCAAATTCGAGATCGCCCGGATCGCGGAGCGCGATGCGCTTCCTGGCTATGCGCTGGTGCTGGAGCAACCGACAGGAAAGCGGGAACCTTCGCTCAGAATGCGTCGCCGGGGAGCCGGCGAGGCGACACCCGCAAAAGTGACGGTATCAAAGCCAGCCGCGACCAGCCGCCCTCTCAGCGCCCCGACGTCGACCGATCCGGCTGCGTATGATCCACCGGTCGACATGGCGGCAATGATCCGGCGCAGCGTGACCAGCCTGTCGACTCGTGTCACGTCGGGCGAGATCACCGATGCCACCCTGGCCACGTTGCGCGCGGAATGTCCCGGCTGGGATTACCAGACCCTGCATCAGGAATTTCGCGACTGGATCGGCACCGAGGCAGCCCGCACGCCGGTCAATTATCAAAAGGCGTTCATCGGTTTCGTTCGCCAGTTCCATGAAAAGAACCGCCATCGCCTCTGATTCTTGGTGAAGTCGCCCATGGCGTTCCCGAAGTGTCGGGTCGAAAATTGGTCGTTAGGCTTTTCTGGGCGAGGACCCTTTTCAGTGATCATACGCCGCATAGTTTGAACGTCCTTCACACCTGGTTGCAGCGAACTGATTCAATCATCGCCTGCTTGATGACGGATCGAGGCATGGATCGACATTTCGGGAACGGTCTTCGCGCCATCGGGAACGGATGCCCGACACTTCGGGAACGAGTCGCTCGACATTCCAGGAACGAAACGTCGACATTCCAGGAACGGAGTATTTCGCACGACTCGCGTATCCGAACTGCTTTTGATCCTCCACATCCCGCCTTAACTCTTTAACATTAGGATAAACCATATAACCAGCACGAGATATTATTTGGCTAGAAAAGACGAGGTTTCCGCAGGCGGAGCATGTTCGTAAAAAAACCCGTCGCGTGAATTGATAGCCGTCAGGCTGCGGCCCACACGCAAGACGGCCATCCCGACAATCCTATTTGGAATAACACACTGATATTGTTAAATAACTCCTGCGTAAGCGTCCGGAAGCCTTGGGGCGGAGAACGGGAATCCACGGCGTCTCGCCCTAACTGCAAGAACAGAGCAGGAAATGCCGTGGATTGTCATTACAGCCCGTCTCAGCGCTCTCACCGGCTTTACGTACGTTGACCGGCACAAGGTCTGTCTATCGCGCCCCATGGGCTCCTGAGCGCTCCACATCGAAGCATGCTGGCACCGCGAGCATGCTTTCGAAGCGCTCGATGCCGATCAGAGCAACGCATCAAGGCATAGGCGATCGGAGGGGAGGGGGAATGACCCGCCCCATGTCCACCGCAAACCGCTACGATATCCTTTGTGCGGGGGATATCCGGCGTTTCGCCGCGAACGAGATGGGCATAGAGCTTGGCGAGATTGCGGGCATTTGACGTACCGCCCGCTCCAGATAGCCCATATGCGCGACCTTGCGCCTGATCTGGTCCCCAGAGGCTCGAACCCCTGATGGCCGAGGCTGCCAACGCCGCCGGGTTGGGCGAGTTACAACCCAGACTGTTGGGGTCCAGGCCGGCGCAACGGTTCCATGAACCGCGCCACGCAGGTTCAGGCCTCCGGCAACGGGTTTGGGTGCCTCGGCGGCCATGGCCACGCCGGCCACTGGCAGCCCGGCTGCGTCGACGATTATATCCCTGCTTTAGGGAAAGGCACCCTCACGGATGACGTAAGTACATCTGCGATCGCCTTGGATGATGTGCTCTGCGCGGTGGATCGACACCTCATCACCCAGCGCGGTTTTGAACATTTCGAGTTCGGCGCTGCAGAAACCGCCACACATCGCCGCTACCGCGCTGATCGGGCAATGATTTTCGACGAGCAGGAATGACCCGTCCTCCGCCTCATGCCAATCAGCCATATAGCCTTCTTTGGAGCGCAACGCGGCCAGCGCTGCGACCCGGTCGCCAAGCAGCTTTTTACCGCCCAGCTCCTCCAGATAACGGCGCTGCGTCTCGCTCTCCCGCACATTGATGATCATGTCGAGCGCCGACTCACCCATATGGGAGCGGATGATGTTCAGTAGCTGCTCCGTCAGGCTTGCGCACGTATCGGGAAACCGGGATTGCGCGGCTGGGGTCAGGTCCCAATATTGTTGCGGCCGGCCGACCCCTCTGGCTTCGCTCGTCGCGACGACGAGGTTCTGCTCGGCGAGGCGCATAAGTTGCTGACGTGCTGCCTCACCGCTGATCCCCAGCTTCTGCCCGATCGCCGCGGACGAAAGCCGCCCCTGTAATTTCAGGGCCATCAGTACGCGATCACCAGGCGTACGCGTCGACCAGCCCGCATTTTCCAACGTCGAGCTTGACATATCCGACGTGTTGGTTTTCAAAGTCATGGCTTGGAAAATAACAAAAGGCGTCCGCGCGCGCAAGTGCGGTGCAAAATCTTAAAAGGGATCCTGAACGTGGTTCTGAACTGCCCTGTACCATCGAAACCCGCTTTCGCCGCGCTCGCCGATGAGACGGCAGCATGACGGACTCGCTTCACGATATCCCTCCCTCACTACCTTCCTCGCGTCCGCAAGGGCGGACCATCATCCTGACGATCCTCATTCTGGCGGCGATACTGGGCGGTCTGTTTCTCTGGCGAACGCTGAAAAGCGGCCAGGGCCAGGGCTGGCAACAACAAGCCGTCCGGGTCGCTGCCCTGGTCGTTTCACCTCGCGATATGCCTTCATCGTTGAACGCCGCCGGCACGCTCACGGCGGTTCGCGAAGTCACGCTTTCAAGCGAGGTTGCGGGTCGGGTGTCGGATATCAACTTCGCCGCCGGCTCCCCCGTAAGGACAGGAGCGCTCCTCGTGCAGCTGTTCGACGGCCCCGAGCGCGCCGACCGGGAGGCCGCCAAAGCAAAGGCGGCGTTCAGTGGCAGTCAACTCGCCAGATCCGAGCAACTTGCGCCGACAGGTGCCGAGCCGCGTGAATTGCTGCAACAGCGGCGCGCCGAGCGCGATCAGGCCATAGCGGCCGTGCGGCAGATCGACGCGCGCCTGATCCAGAAACAGGTCCGCGCGCCCTTTTCCGGCGAAATCGGCATTCGTCGCGTCAACCTTGGGCAGTTCATCAATCCGGGCGATCCCGTCGCGACGCTGACCGCACTCGATTCGCTCTATGTGGAATTCGCGCTTCCCCAACAGGAACTGGCGCGTCTGAGGCCGGGGACGATGGTCCTTGTGACCAGCGATGCCTTTCCGGACCGGACTTTCACCGCGCGCGTGAACGCGGTCGAGCCGCAGATCGGCAAGGACACGCGCAATGTCACCGTGCAGGCGCTGCTGCCCAATTCCGATCGCGCGCTGCGCCCCGGCATGTATGTGACGGCCGGCCTTGTGCTGCCGCCGCAGCAGGGCGCGCTCGTCGTGCCCGCCACCGCCATCCAGACATCGTCGCAGGGCGACAGCGTGATCGTGGTCCGGGGCAAGGGCGCGCGTACTGGTGGGAAGGCGGAGATCGTGCCGGTCCGGACCGGCCGCCGCATCGGCAACGAGGTGGTGATCGACAAGGGCCTGCGCCCCGGCGACGTCGTCGTGTCGGAGGGCCAGTTGCGCGTGCAGCCTGGCGCCGAGGTCAAGGTCGCGCGCATCGTCCAGGCCGGCGGCCGCTGACATGGCCTTTACCGACCTCTTCATTCGCCGGCCGATCCTGGCGGTCGTCGTCAGTCTGCTGATCCTGCTCGCCGGCCTCAGCGCGACGTTCAGCCTGCCGATCCGGCAATATCCCGGCATGGAAAGCGCGACGATCACCATCGACACGTCGCTGCCCGGCGCTTCGCAAGAGGTTATGCACGGCTTCGTCACTACGCCCATCTCTCAAGCGATCGCCACGGCAAACGGCATTGAATATCTCGCCTCCACCTCCAGCCAGGGCAGGAGCCAGATCCGGGCCAAGCTGGTCCTCAACGCCAATGCCGACCGATCGATGACGGAGGTTCTCGCAAAGGTCCAGCAGGTCAAATACCGGCTGCCCGCCGGGGTCACAGACCCGGTGATCACGAAGATCACCGACGGCGCATCCGCCATCCAATATATCGCCTTTGCCAGCGACTCGCTTGCGCCATCGCAGATGGCCGACTTCGCGGCGCGGGTCGCCCAGCCTCTCATCACTTCGGTTCCCGGCGTTGGTTCGGCCCGGATTACCGGCGGCGCGCCACTGGCGATGCGGATCTGGGTCGACCCGGTGAAACTTGCCGCGCGCGGCCTCACGGCGAGCGACCTGGCCAATGCGCTCCGGGCGAACAATGTCCAGGCAGCGCCGGGGCAGCTCAGGGGCGAGAGCACCGCGATCAACATCACCGCAGGCACGGACCTGCGCACCGTCGACGCCTTTCGCCAGATGGTGCTCAAGACGGGCCGGGATAGCGTCGTGCGGGTGGGTGACGTTGCGACGATCGAGCTGGGCGGCCAAAATTATGATGGCATCGGGCTTGCATCGGGCCACCCCGGCGTGACGATCGCCATTTCGCCCACGCCCGATGGCAATCCGCTCGAAATCGTGCGCGCGGTCAAGGCTATGCTGCCCGACATCCAGCGCGCCGCCCCGCCTACGCTCAAGGTGTCCAGCGTGTTCGACGCCGCGCAATTCGTCGACGCCTCCATCGAGCAGGTCCAGCATACGCTGATCGAGGCGATCCTGATCGTGATCTTCGTGATCTTCCTGTTTCTGGGCACGTTCAGAGCCGTCATCATCCCGGTGGTCACGATCCCCCTGTCGCTGCTGGGCACGGCGGGGCTGATGCTGCTCTTCGGTTTTTCGCTCAATCTGCTCACGCTGCTCGCCATGGTGCTGGCGATCGGCCTCGTCGTCGATGACGCCATCGTCGTGGTCGAAAATATCCACCGCCATATCGAAGACGGGCTATCGCCGATGGACGCGGCGCTCGTCGGCGCACGCGAGATCATTGGACCCGTGGTCGCGATGACCATCACGCTGGCCGCCGTCTACGCGCCGATCGGCCTGATGGGGGGCCTGACCGGCGCGTTGTTCCGCGAGTTCTCGTTCACGCTTGCCGGGTCAGTGATCGTATCGGGCGTCATCGCGCTCACCTTGTCACCGATGATGAGCGGCCTGCTGCTCAATCCAAAAATGGGGGAGGGGAGGCTTGCCCGGGCGGTCGAGCGCACCATGCACCGTGCCACCCAAACCTATGTCCGGTTGCTCGACCGCACGCTGGCGGCACGCGCGGCGGTGCTGGTCGTCGGCGTCACGGTGCTGGCGACGATCGGGGTGCTGTTCGCCGGCTCCAAGAGCGAATTGGCGCCCCAGGAGGATATGGGATATGTGTTCGTCCAGACCAAGGCGCCGCAATATGCCAACGCCAGCTATACGGCGCGCTTCAGCGCCGAAGTCGATAGGATCTTTCACCAATTCCCCGAATATGGCGCCAGCTTCTTCGACATTGGCGGCGACAATAACGCCAATGGCGGCTTTGGCGGCATCGTGATGAAGGACTGGGCGGACCGCAGCCGCAATGGTGATCAGGTTCAGGCGGAACTGGCCGGCCGAACCAGCGCGATCACCGGCGTTTATGCGACCGCCTTTCAGGACAGCCCGCTTCCGGCCGGCAGTGGGGGTCTTCCGGTCCAGATGGTCATCCGCTCGACTGACGATTTCCCCGAAATCTACAGGACCCTGGAAGGCATCAAGGGCGCGGCATGGGGCAGCGGCCTTTTCGCCTTCGTCGATAGCGACCTCGCGTTCGACAGTCCCGAAGCGCATATCAGCATCGATCAGGCCAAGGCCGGCGACATGGGCGTGACCATGGCCGAAATCGCCGACACGCTGGCCGTGCTGGTCGGCGAAAATTACGTCAACCGATTCAACTGGCATGATCGATCCTACGACGTCATCGCTCAGGTGACCCAGGGCAAGCGCATTACCCCGAACAATCTCGGCGAATTCTATGTGAAGGCGGGGTCCGGCAAGCTGGTCCCGCTGTCCACGATCGCCCGCGTCGAAATCCGGCCGCAGCCCAATCAGCTGCCCCAGTTCAATCAGATGAATTCGGCAACGCTGTCTGGCGTGCTGCTGCCGGGCGTGACCATGGGGCAGGCGGTGGACTTCCTGAAAAAGCAGCCCCTGCCGCCCGGAACCAGGGTCGACTGGCTGTCGAACAGCCGGCAATATGTGCAGGAAGGTAATCAGCTGACGATATCCTTCGCCTTCGCGCTGGTCGTGATCTTCCTGGTGCTGGCCGCGCAGTTTGAAAGCTTCCGCGATCCGCTCGTCATCCTCGTGACCGTGCCGCTGGCGGTCTGCGGGGCGCTCGTGCCGCTCTATCTGGGCTTCACGACACTCAACATCTATACGCAGATCGGTCTCGTCACGCTCATTGGCCTCATTTCCAAACATGGCATCCTGATGGTGTCGTTCGCCAACGAGATGCAGCATAAGGAAGGGTGGGGCCGGGCGGAGTCGATCCGCCATGCCGCGGCGGTGCGGATGCGTCCGGTGCTCATGACGACCGCCGCCATGGTCGCTGGGCTCGTGCCGCTATTGTTCGCGTCCGGCGCCGGCGCGAACAGCCGCTTTGCGATCGGCATCGTCGTCGTGATGGGGATGCTGGTGGGCACGCTGTTCACCCTGTTCGTGCTGCCGACCGTCTACACGCTGCTCGCCGCCGATCACCGTCCGAAGCCGAAGACGGAACCGGGCAGCCCCTCATCGCCCACCGGCCGGCCCGCAGGCGAAGGAGGGCTCGTTCATGCGTAAGTCCAGGCTGCTGTGCCTCATCGCCCCGCTGCTCGCGTCGGCCTGCGCCGTCGGACCGAAGTATGAACGGCCAAAAAGCCCTCTGGCCGAGGCGGGGCCGTTCGTGACTAAGGGCGCGGGCTTCGATCCGGTAGCGCAACTGCCGGACGACTGGTGGCGTCTTTATCGCGATCCGGGGCTTGATGCGCTGGTCGAGCGGGCACTGGTGGCCAATGCCGATCTGCGCGTCGCCGCCGCGAACCTCGCGCGCGCACGGGCGGTGCTGGGCGAAGCCCGGACCGCCCGGTTGCCGTCCACCAACCTTAGTGGCGGCGTTGCCTATGGCGACGGCGTTCAGGGCGGGGGACAGGCGGGCGTTGCGGGCAATCAGGGCGATGCACAATGGTCCCGGTCCGGTACGCTGTCGCTCGCGTGGGAGGTCGATCTGTTCGGCCGCGTCAGCCGCGCCATCGCCGCAGCGCAGGCGGACGCGCAAGCGGTCGAAGCCGCTCGCGACGCGGTGCGGGTCACGGTCGCGGCCGAAACGACGCGCGCCTATGTGAATGCGTGCGCTCTTGCCTACGCGATCGAAGTGGCGCGGCAGTCCGCTAAGACGAGCAGCGACAGCCTCAGGCTCGTCACTGCGCAGGAGCGCGCCGGATCGGTCGGCAAGCTCGATGTGGAGCGCGCGGGCGCCGCGGCGGCGACGGCACGATCGGCGATCCCGGCGCTTGAAGGCCAGCGCCAGATCGCGCTGTTCGAACTGGCCGCGCTGATCGGCACGACACCGGGCGACGTTCCGCAGGCAGCGCGGTCGTGCGCGCAGGCGCCTGAACCCGCAGCCAGCCTCCCGGTCGGAGATGGCGCAGCCCTGCTTCGCCGCCGACCGGATCTGCGCCAGGCGGAACGCCAGCTCGCGGCAGATACGGCGCGCATTGACGTCGCGACGGCCGACCTGTACCCCAAGGTCAGTCTGGGCGGGTCGGGCAATTTCTTCCGCAACGATATGGTGAGGGGAGGGGACTCCTTTTCCTTTTCGCTGGGACCTCTCATCTCGTGGAGCTTCCCCAATATCGCGGCCGCGCGCGCGCGGCTCCGCCAGGCCCAGGCGCAAGGCTATGCATCGCTTGCGACGTTCGACGGACGCGTGCTCAATGCGCTCAAGGACGTCGAGCAGGCGCTGACGATGGTCGCTACCGAGCAGGACCGGCTTGGCTCGTTGCGCGAGGCGCAGCTGCGCGCCGGCGAGGCGCACAAGCTCGCCGATCTTCGATACCGCGCGGGATCGGTCAGCTATCTCGATGTGCTCCTGGCCCAGGCCGACATGCTGTCGGCCCGCAGCGCCTATGCCGCGTCCGTGCAGCGGCTCGCGTCAGCGCGGGTGGATCTGTTCAAGGCGCTGGGCGGTGGATGGCAGCACAGTCAGGAAAGGGGCGATGCGCGGGGTGGAGCCACCGAGAGCATGGAAGATATTCGCCATTGAATATATCACTGATGGCAAATTCCGCGTGGTGCCAGGCCAATTATCATGCACCGGTTTTGGCGGGGAAGAAGCGATTGTCCGGGCGGGATAGGCCGAGATGGTCGCGCAAGGTCGGCCCCTCATATTCGGTGCGGAACAATCCGCGACGCTGTAATTCGGGGACCACCAGCCGCGTGAAATCCTCCAGCCCGCCGGGCAACCATGGAAACATCATGTTGAACCCGTCCGAACCACGCTCGTCGAGCCAGGTCTCCATCTCGTCGGCGATCGAGGCAGCCGTGCCGACGAATGCAAGCCCCCCATAGCTGCCGGCCTTCGCCGCGAGCTCCCGGATGGTGAGGCTTTGCTCGCGCGCCAGTGCGACCATGCGGTCGCGGCCGCTCTTGCTCGCATTGCTCTCGGGAATCTCCGGCAGCAGGCCGTCGGGGTCGAAGCCCGACACGTCATAATCGAGCGCGATCGAAAGCGAGCGGATGCCACTGTCATAATGAACCAGGCTGTCGAGATGGGCGCGCTTTGCTTTTGCGTCCTCGACCGTCTCGCCAACCACGACGAACGCTGCCGGAAGAATCTTCAGCTCATCGGGATCCCGGCCGATCGCATGCATGCGACGTTTGATGTCGGCATAGAAGCGTTGGCCCTCGTCGAGCGTACTTACCGCGCCGAAGATAAGCTCGGCGGTCTCCGCCGCAAGCTGCCGACCGGGCTCCGAGGCGCCGGCCTGGACGATGACTGGCCAACCCTGCACCGGCCGAGCGATATTGAGCGGTCCGCGCACCGACAGATCGGCTCCCTTGTGATTGAGAATATGGAGTTTTTCAGGATCGAAATAGACGCCCGCTTCTACATCGCGAACGAACGCGTCATCTGCCCAACTGTCCCACAGGCCGGTGACGATATCATAGAATTCGCGGGCGCGACCATAGCGGCTCGCGTGCGCGAGATGCTGTTCGCTGCCGAAATTATGCGATGTTTCGGGATTTCCGGTTGTAACGATGTTCCAGGCGGCCCGGCCAGCGCTCAGATGGTCAAGCGAGGCGAACCGACGGGCGATATGGAACGGTTCGTCGTAGGTCGTCGATGCCGTAGCAATCAGACCGATCCGCTCGGTCACCATCGCCAGGGCGGACAGCAGCGTGAACGGCTCGAACGAGGTCGCGGTATGGCTGCGCTTGAGCGCCTCGATCGGCATGTTCAGCACGGCAAGATGATCGGCCATGAAGAAGGCGTCGAACTTGGCGGCCTCAAGCGTCTGAATCATTCGCTTGATGTGGCCAAGGTTGAAATTGGCATCGGGCCATGCACCCGGATAGCGCCACGCGCCGGTATGGATCGACACTGGACGCATGAAGGCGCCGAGATGAAGCTGGCGGGATCGGGTCATTGCGAAACCTCGGACAAGTGGTTGTAAAAGGTGACGTCATTGCGCCCGCGCCGCCAGCTGTGTGCCTCGTTTAGACACGGATCGGCAGGCGTGGCAATCACCTGCCGATCCGTCCGGATCGTCAGATCATGCCTTCCATACCCATTGCCTTGAGGATGCCGTTCTGAATGGGAGCAACGGCCTGGTTGATCGCTTCGACGCCGAAATCCAGACCTTCCGGCATGACGACCGTGCGCAGCGGGCGACGTTCCGTCGCCTCGACCAGTTGCGCTATCGCATCGGCAACGAGTTGCGGGCGTGGTGGGTTGGCGGGATCATGCGACTTGTCGGCATTGTCCTTGATCTGGCCGGGGATCGCCGCGAAATCACCATAGGATGCCACCACGGCGGCGTCGGACGGCTCGGGGCTTGACGAGATCAGGTTGCTTGGGAACGGGCCCGGCTCGACGATGACCGAATCGATCCCGAAGCCGGACAATTCGTAGCGATAGGTTTCGGCCAGCGCTTCGAGCGCGAACTTGCTCGCGGAATAAATTCCGAAGAAGGGCATGACGAACCGGCCCATCAGCGACGTGACCTGAACGATAAGGCCGCTGCCGGCGGCGCGCATGTGCGGCAACACGGCGCGATCGGTGCGGATGGCCCCGAAGACATTGACCGCGAAAAGGCGTTCGACATCGGCGACCGTATAGGCTTCCGTCACTCCGATGGGCATCAGCCCGGCGTTGTTGATCAGGGCGTCGATCTTCCCGTGCTGCGCTATGACCTGCCCGATCGCCGAGTTGACCGACGCGTCGTCAGCGACGTCCATTTCCAGAACGTGCAGCGCATGGCCTTCCGCTTTCGCAGCTTCGATCAGTTCCCCGCGGACCTGGCTGTTCCGCCCGTCGACGTCCCGCATCGTTGCGATCACCGTGTGGCCCCGCCTAGCGAGCTCCAACACGGTAAGCTTCCCGAAGCCGCTGCTGGCGCCCGTTACGACAACTATTTTTTTGCTCATTCCAGATCCCATCGAACAAAGGTAAGACGGGAGCGTCTATAGACAGACCTGTCTACCCGAGGCAATCTAAAATTCGGAAGTCGGCCTGGCTGTGGCGCAACGGCGATCCGGGTCTTGTGCGTTTGACGGGTTCAATCCCCGGAAGGCGGGTTGCAGGACTCTAGATCGAACCCATGCTGGCCGCTTGGGCAGCGATGCTGCAGCGATTGCCGAACGCGAAGTAGATCACCAGTCCGAGCAATTGGGCGCAAAAGAAGTAGATTTGCGTCGTTTGCGGGAGACTGTAGAACAGATATGCGCAGCCCAGCATGGCGCCTGGCCCAACCAACCAGGGGAAGGGCGACCGGAACCTGCGGGGCGCATCTGGCGCGCGTCTTCGCATGACCAGCATGCAAAAAGCCACCGCGGCAAACGCCACCAGCGTACCGGCATTGGCAAGCGCAGCCAGTTCATTGAGGGGGATAAGCCCGGCAAGCACGGAAACGATCGCCGCCGTGAAGATCGTGACGCGCGTGGGCGATCCGCGTGCCGACACGTGGGCGAGCGATTGGGGCAGCAATCCATCGCGGGCCATCACGAAGAATATCCTGCTCTGACCATAAAAGAACGCCAGGATGACAGTCGGCAGTGCGATCACCGCCGAAATGGCCAGATAGCGGGCAGCCCACGGGTGGTTCAGCTCGCGCAGGATAAGGGCCAGTGGCTCGGGGCTGTTCGAAAACGCATGATAGGACAAAGCGCCGATCGCGGCTGCCGCTACGGCAATGTAGATGAGCACGCACAGCGCCATCGATCCCAATATGCCGATGGACAGATCGCGCCCCGGATTCTTGGTTTCCTCCGCTGCCGTGGCGATGGCATCGAAGCCATAGAAGGCGAAAAAGATGATCGCGGCGGCTGCCATCACCCCGCGCTCGACCCCGTCGGGCGACACGCTTTTGGCAAAACCGAACGGCATGAACGGGGTAAAATTGGCGGTTTCGAATGCGGGCATGGCCATGGTCACGAACACGACCAGCGCCACCAGCTTGACGACAACCAGCGTAGCATTGAGCGTCGCGCTTTCGCGCGTGCCCAGGATCAGCAGACCGGCAACCACCAGCGTGATCGCGATGGCCGGCATGTTCACCAGGCCGCCCAGCTCAGGCCCCTGCATCAGACTGACCGGCACCCCCAGCCAATCATGAAACAGCGGCGCCGCATAGCCGGACCAGCCCACCGCAACGGCGCTCACGACCAGCGAATATTCGAGGATCAGGCTCCAACCGACGACCCAGGCGAACAGTTCGCCGACCACGACGTAGGAATAGGTATAGGCGCTGCCAGCCGCCGGAATCATCGTCGCCATCTCGGCATAGGCGAGCGCCGCGCACATACAGATCAGCCCGGCAATGGCGAAGGAGAGCAGCAGGCTCGGTCCCGCCTTGTCGGCACCGACTCCAATCAGCGTCAAAATCCCCGTTCCCACGATGGCCCCTACGCCAAGGGCGATCAGATGTGGCCAGGACAGGGTTCGGGCCAACTGGCGCCCGCCATGCGTGTTGTCAGGGGGTAGGGCGGATTTGCGGGATTTCCAACTCAATATTCAGTCCTCTGTCTTCGCAACCGCTGCGTCATCGTGCCGATGGGAAGCCACATTCCTGCGAAGGCGGCTTCCCGACCTTATCTGAAAATCAGAAGCCACTTTCGGATTTTAGCTAGGATATGACGAGCCGCGCCATAGCTATCCGTTTTGTGAGAAAATATTCGTTTGCCGCGTCGCTCGCTCATGCGATCATCATCAAAGTTGCATTTCCGCCCGCCGCCGTCGTGTTGATCGACGTCGCGCGCTCCTCCAGCAGACCGTCGAGCTGGTAACGGCCATCGGGGCCCGGCGTATGGACCGACAGGATAGGGCCATCGCGCCTGGCGATTTTAGCCAATGTTTCGATCAGCATCGCCCCGCTTCCTTCGACCAGCGCCGCCCCGATATTGGCGGCGATATCGCTCGACACATGTTGCACGACCGACGGTGGTAGACCCGCTGGAAGGACCGTACCCTCGATGATGCCACGATTGCCCGTCGCTAGCATCGCCGCCAGCTGGTGGATCAGGCCGCGTGATGTTACAGGCCGCAGCAACAACG
Source organism: Sphingobium fluminis (assembly GCF_037723805.1). NCBI lineage: Bacteria > Pseudomonadati > Pseudomonadota > Alphaproteobacteria > Sphingomonadales > Sphingobiaceae > Sphingobium > Sphingobium fluminis. The sequence continues at coordinate 181,229 of NZ_JBBJUK010000005.1, read as the reverse complement.
TGCCGCGCGGGTGCAGCGAATAGATATTAGTCTCGCCCACAGGTCCGGGGAGCGTCTGGGTAAATCCCGGGCTAGACCGTTCCGCATAGCCCCTGACGATTGCCGCGCCATCGCCATCGCCCCGATCGCGCAGCCAGGCTGCCAGATCGTCCAGCGCGGCGGGACTTGCGGCAACGCCCGGAAGCGGAGGCGCGATCTGCACCAACCGACCCAGATATAGCGGCCCGCCCGCTTTGGGGCCTGTACCCGATAGCCCGGTGCCGCCAAATGGCTGAACCCCGACGACGGCGCCGATGACATTGCGGTTGACGTAGACATTGCCGCAACGGATCCGTTCGGACACATGGTCGACCGTCTGGTCCAGCCGGGTATGAAGCCCGAAGGTCAAGCCATAGCCGGTATCGTTGATCGTATCCATCAGCGCATCAAGCCGGTCGCGGCGATAGCGCAGCACATGCAGGACCGGCCCGAACACTTCCTGCGCGACATCCGCGATCGCATCAATCTCTATGATGGTCGGCGCCACGAACGTGCCGTGCACGGCTTCGGCAGGCAGCGCAGTCCGTTCGACCCGATGCCCGCGCGCGCGCATCGCCGCGACATGCGCCTCTATCTTCGCCTGCGCTTCCCCACTGATGACCGGCCCGATATCGACGGCAAGCCGATCCGTCCGGCCGATACGCAGCTCCGCCAGCGCGCCCTTCAACATGGCGAGCATCCGGTCCGCGATATCCTCCTGCAGGCAGAGGATGCGCAGCGCCGAGCAACGCTGGCCCGCGCTGTCGAATGCGGATGCGATCACATCGGCGACGACCTGTTCGGCGAGGGCCGAACTGTCGACGATCATCGCGTTCTGGCCGCCCGTTTCGGCGATCAGGGGGATCGGCCGGCCGGATGATGAGACACGCGCGCAGAGCTGGCGATGGATCAGCCGGGCGACCTCGGTCGATCCGGTGAACATCACGCCTGCCACATCGGGTGCGGCGACCAGTGCGGCGCCGATGTCCCCGTCGCCGGGCAGGATTTGCAGCGCGTCGGCCGGTACGCCCGCCTCATGGAGCAGGCGGACGGCGTAGGCGGCCGTGAGCGGCGTTTCTTCGGCCGGCTTGGCCAGAACGGGGTTGCCGGCGACGAGCGCGGCGGCGACCTGCCCGGTGAAGATGGCGAGCGGGAAGTTCCACGGGCTGATACAGATTATGGGGCCGAGCGGGCGCTGTTCCGGCCCGAATGTCGCCCGCGCCTGCGCCGCATAATAGCGCAGGAAGTCGATCGCCTCACGCACCTCGGCGATGGCGTTCGCCGCCGACTTGCCTGCTTCGCGCATGGCAAGACCCATCAGCACGGGCATGTTGTTCTGGAATGCGTCGGCCGCGCGCTCCAATATTGTCGCACGCGCGTTCACCGATGTCTGCGGCCACGGCGAAGCGGCGGCGCGCGCCGTGGCTGATGCGGCGGCCTCCGCGCTGGCCAGCCTGACGGTGCCGACGACGTCTCTATGGTCCCCCGGATTGCGCACCGGCTGCGTGCCGGCCTCATTCTCCATGGGCTCAGCGGACCATGGCATATGCGCACTTCCGACCAGTGCATCACCCAGTACCGCCAGCGCTGCCTCGTCGCTGAGGTCGATCCCCTGGGAATTGCGACGATCGGGATACAGGTCCGCCGGGGCTGCGATCGCATCATGCTGCGCGCCGACATGCGTCATCGCCCTTACCGCACTTGCAGGATCGGCGATCAGCTCCTCGATCGTTATAGCGGGATCGGTGATCCGGTTGACGAACGATGCGTTCGCGCCGTTTTCCAGAAGGCGCCGGACGAGATAGGCGAGCAGCGTTTCATGGCCGCCGACCGGCGCATAGATGCGGCACGGGCGCGCCATGCCGTCCGCTGCGACCACCTGTTCATATAAGGGCTCGCCCATGCCGTGCAGACATTGATATTCATAATCGCCCAGGGTGAAATCGGGTCCGGCCAGCGTGTGGATGGTGGCCAGCGTCTGGGCGTTATGGGTAGCGAACTGAGGGAACAGCACGTCGCGCGCGGCCAGCAGCTTCCGGGCGCACGCGATATAGGCGATGTCGGTATGGACCTTGCGGGTGTAGACCGGGAAGTCGGCCAGGCCGTCGACCTGCGCGCGCTTGATCTCCGCGTCCCAATAGGCGCCCTTGACCAGCCGGACCATGATCCGCCGGCCGGCCCGATTGGCAAGGTCGATGATCCAGTCGATCACCGGCGCGCAGCGCTTGCCATAGGCCTGAACGACGAAGCCCAGCCCGTTCCATCCGGCAAGGTCAGGGTCCATCGCCAGGCTTTCGAGCAGGTCGATAGACAGTTCGAGGCGGTCGGCCTCCTCCGCGTCGATATTCAGGCCGATGTCATAGCTTTTCGCGAGCAAGGCCAGCCCCCTCAGTCGCGGCAGTAGCTCGCCCATCACGCGATCGGCCTGCGACCGGACATAGCGGGGATGGAGCGCCGACAATTTGATCGATATGCCGGGTGCTTCATAGACGCCGCGCCCGGCCGACGCCTTGCCGATCGCGTGAATGGCATTGCGATATTCGGACAGATACCGGGCCGCATCCTGCGCCGTCGTAGCGGCCTCGCCCAGCATGTCGTAGCTGTAGCGAAAGCCCTTCGCCTCCATCACTTTGGCGCGCGACAGCGCCTTGTCGATGGTTTCGCCAGTCACGAACTGTTCGCCCATCATGCGCATGGCCAGGTCCATGGCCCCGCGGATCACCGGCTCGCCCACGCGCGCGATCAACCGGGTAAGCGACGCGCCGAGCGAGCGATCGTCGACCCGGTCGACCAGCTTGCCGGTGACCACCAGTCCCCAGGTCGCGCCGTTGACGAACAAGGACTTGCCCCTGCCGAGATGCGCGTTCCAGTCGCCATCGGCCAGTTTGTCACGGATCAGCGCGTCGCGCGTCGCATTGTCGGGAATACGCAGCAAGGCTTCGGCCAGGCACATCAGTGCAACGCCTTCCTGACTGGACAGCGAATATTCGTGGATGAGGCCTTCGATGCCGGAACTGCGCGGGCTGGCCTGCAACATTGTCACCAGCGTTCGGGCCGTCGCCGCGATTTCCCCTCGGGTCGCATCGTCGAACGTCGCAGCGGTCAGCAACGGGCCGAGCGCTTCGGCTTCTTCACGCCGATAGGCCGCAGTGATCGACCGGCGTAACGTCGACGCTGCGCGAACGGGGACGAAATCGACAAAGGGAGAGGGAGGTTCCATGTGTCATTCGTAACGGCTTATACGAGGGCGATCTTCCCTATGTTTGACTTATACAATGCTATATCGTCTTATAATTATTAGTTATGATGGGCTATTTTCATGGAAATTGTACAAATCCCGGTCGAACTGGATAGCTGGGATCGGAAAATCCTCGCATTGCTGCTGGAAAATGGCAGGATCACCGTGACCGATCTCGCGCAACGTGTCGGCTTGTCGAAAACGCCATGTCAAATGAGGATGCGGAGGCTGATCGACAGCGGCGTCATTCTTGGCTTTCGGGCGGTCGTGGACCCGGCGAAGGTCGGACTGGACAATGTGGCCTTTGCCGAGGTGAAACTGTCCGACACCCGTGAACCGGCGCTTCGGGCCTTCAACGACGCCGTTCAGCATATTGCGGAGGTTGAGGAATGCCATATGATCGCGGGCAACTTTGATTATCTGCTGAAAATACGCACGGCAGATGTTCGCCGTTACCGGATCGTGTTGGGGGAAAAGATATCGGGCCTCCCCCATGTTGCCAGCACCTCTACCTTCATGGCGATGCAGACCGTCAAGGAAGCGGCCGCGTGATCAGACGTTGCAAACGGCCGTCGCGGTGGATCATGCACCGAGGATGATCATCCGCGCTTAAAGGCTCGTGGCCCGGTCCTGCGCAAGGTTCCAGAACGCCTCGCCCGGACCAGAGTGCCGCTGCGCGATGGGACGAAGCAATTGGAAGGGGACTGCCGCAGGTGCGTCCACCGGTATCCGGGACACCCTGTAGAGCCCGGATCGTCGGCGCCGAAATCGAAGAAGGCCGCGATCATGTCCGGCGACCTGATGCGTCGTGGCGCGCCCTCGGCCATGTCCGCCACCTCCACGAATTTGGCTCCGGCTTTGATGAGGGGCGCATAAAGCAGGTCCCAGAGATGGGGATTGAGACTGCGCGTGAACACCTGCACTGTCTAGCGCATCATGGCTTCGGGAAGGATGTACGGGGAGTCGGCCCACACATGTTCGCGATGAACGATGAGCGCCAGCCCATAGCGTCGCAGCATGATGCTGTCGAAACGCGCAGGATCGATATCGCCCATCATGAAGGACAGGTCGGTCTCGCCGGCTTCCAGGCGGCCGAGCAGAACCGGCGACCAACCGGTTTCAAGCTCCAGGATGATGTTCACCTCCGGGACCACCGGCCTGCCTAAGCCATTGCGCGTTCCAAACCGGGCGATTGCCGCTTTCGCTGGCTATATGCGCGATGCGGTCGACCTGCGGGAGAGCGATCACTTCTGGAATCTGGCCGATCCCGGATGGGCCTATGGCCTCTATATGCGCTCGTCGGGCCGCTTGCCCTGGGCATGGCGACCGTCTTCCACGAGGGCGGCTTCAACGTCGATTCGACCTATGACACGATCGCCCGCCTCGGCATCACTAACCTTGCCGGATCACCGACGGCCTACCGCCTGCTGGCGGGGGACGGGCCGGAAAAGGCGAAGCGGGTCAGGGGCCAGCTGCGCGTGGTCAGCAGCGCGGGCGAGCCGCTCAACCCGGAGACCATTCGCTGGTTCGCCCGGCACCTGGATGCACCGATTCAGGATCATTACGGCCAGACCGAACTGGGGATTGGTTCAAGGGCTATGAGGGACAGCAGACGGCGGCTTTCGAAACCGGCTATTTACGCAGCGGCGACACGGTGGAACTGAACGAGGACGGCAGCATCTCGTTCGTCGGCAGGGCCGATGACGTCATCACCACATCGGGCTATCGCGTCGGGCCCTTCGACGTGGAAAGCGCGATGATCGAGCATGATGCCGTGCTCGAAGCGGCGGTGATCGGCAAGCCTGATGCCGAGCGAACCGAGATCATCAAAGCGTTCGTGGTGCTCAAACCGGGCCATCGCGGGGATGACGCGCTGGCCGAGCAGTTGCTGCGTCAGGTCAAGGCGCGCTTGTCCGCGCACGCCTATCCGCACGAGATCGTATTCGTCGACGATTTGCCCAAGACGCCGAGCGGAAAGGTGCAGCGCTTCGTGCTGCGCAGCCAGGAAATCGCGGATGCGGCACGTTAGACTGAGGGACGCTAGAAGTTGGGCATCCGTCATGATAATCGAATTTCGGATCGCGTCTCCGATCTTGCCGTCTTGCACGGGCTCGGCGCATGATCATCGCCCCTGCAATTTGAAAGCCGAATATGTCTGACGATGCTGTCCTCATTTCTTCCCAGGCCGGCCCGCCGATCGGCTGGATCCCGGATGGCCCTTCGTTGGTCGCACCGGACCGGAAGATATCGGCTTTCGATTCGGTCGCTGGCCGCAGCTCGATCCGCCAGTTCCTGGGCCAAGAGGTTCCCGAAAGTGTCGTCTACAAGATCCTGGAGACGGCGTCCCGCGCGCCGTCGGGTCAGAACATGCAGCCGTGGATGGTCCATTATGTAACCGGGGATACGCGTGCACGGCTGTGTGACGAAGTGAAGGCGGCGGCCTCCGCCGACGAGCGCAGCGATGAATATGAGTATTTCCCCCGGGAAATAAAGGAGCCGTATCGCTCACGCCGCAGGAAGGTGGGCTTCGACCTGTTCGACATCTATGGGATCGAGCGGAACGACGTGGCCGGTCGCAAGCGGGCGCTACTGCGCAATTTCGACTTTTTCGACGCGCCGGTCGGCCTGTTCTTTGTCATGGAACGTGACTGGGGCTATGGCGCGTGGATCGACATGGGCAATTTCATGACCAACGTTATGACGCTTGCGCCTGCCTTCGGCCTGCAAACCTGCCCGCAGCAGGCCTGGTGCGAATATGGGGCGGCAGTCCGTCGCGTGCTGCCGATCACGGATCATCATGTCATCATATCTGGCATGGCGCTGGGCTATGCCGACCCGCAAGCGCCGGTGAACCGGCTCGTGACCCAGCGCGACTCGCCGGAGGCCTTCGTCACGCGGTATATTTGATGAATGTTGAGAATGCCGACCCGCAACCAGGCAGCGCTTTCGGGGCAATCGATCAAAGGTCGTCGATAAATGTTGCAGGGCGGACCTTTGCCCGCTCGGGGGTGGAAAGGCGCTCCCCGGTGCCGGAGGACGAGAGTGACCGGCTCGCGATCCTGTACCCTATGGAGGAGTTGGGCGCGCATAAATCCTATCTGGGCACGGGCCAGGGATAGGGTATTTCGATTTCCATGAGTCATGACTGATGGGCCCATTTGAGGGCGGAGGAATATGTTCAGCGATGATGAGTTGAACAAATGGTTTCGTCGGGAGGTGCTCATCCTGGAGCCCTCGCTGACCGCCTTTCTGCGCCGGCATTGTTCTCAAAGGGAGGAGATCGCCGACCTGCGGCAGGAGGTGTATGAAAAGGCGCTTCGCGGCGCCGGGCGGGCTTTGCCGGATCGAACGGCAGCCTATGTTTTCACGATAGCGCGCAATCTGCTTATCACCCGCGCCCAGCGTGCGCGCGTCGTCCGCTTCGATTTTCTGGCCGACCTCGAAGAATTGCCCGTGCACGCCGATTGGCTGACGCCCGAGCGTTATGTGAGCGCCAGCCAGGAGCTGGCGCGCGCGCGGGCGGGATTGGATCGCCTGCCGCCCCGCTGCGGTGAGGTAATGCGGCTTCGCAGGATCCAGGGGATGAAGATACGCGAGATCGCCGACCATCTTGGCATCGGCATCGAAGCGGTTGAGCAGCAGATTACGCGCGGCATCCGCCTGCTCGCCGCCCACATGCTTGACGCGTCGCCACCCGAAGCCGGTTCCGATACGATGCCGGTCGTCAAACCCGGTGAGGGTGCATGATGCCGACCGAGACAGCCGAGATCCGGGCCGCCCGATTTCTCCTGCGTCGGGACGAGGGCGACTGGTCGCCGGCCGATCAGGCGGAGCTCGATGCATGGCTGGCTGAATCGCTCGCGCACAAGGCGGCATATTGGCGGCTGGAGGAAGGGTGGCGCCTGACCGATCGCCTGCGGGCGCTCTATGATCCGGTCGTAATGTTGCAACCTGCCCGGCGCAAATGGCGCTCATTCGCGCCATTTGCGCTAGCGGCTTCGCTCGTTCTGGCGCTTGTGGGATTTGCCATGTGGCCAAGCCCGCAGCCTGCGGAGATAGTCGACCTCGAAACACATATCGGGGAACGGCGCACCGCGCATCTGGCTGACGGGAGTATGATCGAACTCAATACGAATACCAAATTGCGCCTGTCATTTGAACAGGAGCGCCGCGTTGCGTGGGTCAGCGGGGGCGAGGCCTATTTCCAGATCGCGCATGATCCGAGCCGGCCCTTCGTCATCCATGCCGGCGCGCATGATGTTACGGTGCTCGGCACCAAATTCTCAGTCCGTCGCGAGGGCGAGTTGTTGCGCGTCGCCGTTCTTCAGGGGGCGGTCCAGCTCAAGGGCGTGGGGCGCAGTTCCGCACTAGGATCGACGGTATTGCCGAGCGGATCGACAGCGGTGGCGATCGGCATGGCGACTATCGTGATGCGTGAGCCGCTGGACAAGCTCAATCAGAGTCTGCGCTGGCGCGACGGCGTGCTGGTGCTGGATGGCAAGACGCTCGGTCAGGCCGTGGCGGAGCTTAATCGCTATACGCGCCGTCCCATAGTGGTGAAGGGCGATCGGCTCGCCGCGATGCCGATCGGCGGGACGTTCCAGCTTGGCAATCGCGAAGGTTTCGTTCGGCTGTTGAGCCAGGTCTATGATGTGCGCGTTTCGCGCGACGCGGACGGGAAAATATTCTTGCAGCGCTGAGCGAGGTTTTCACGCTTCTCGATGGCGGCCCGATCCTGTGGGTGCGGACGGATCGACCGCCCAGACTTATCGCGCAAGGCGCCGGTTCGGCATGATCGGGCGGCGCGCTCCCGCGGCCCTCGATATCATATCGGGGCCGGTTCGATTGCCCGAATAGTATCCATTATCGGGCCGAACATCGCTTCAAGCTTTCCAGCCGGATCGTTGCCCAGCGGCATGACTGTGATCGCGTTCACGCCGACCGCGCCATAATCCTGGGCGGCACGCAGCACATCCGCACTTGTCCAATCGTCCTCGGCTTTGACCAGCGTCGTCACGTCGATGGTGCTGATATTCCGCCCCACTGCGTCGCAATGCTGCCGCAGCACGCCAAGCTTGTGCGCCACGTCCGCCGGGCTGCCGAAAAAATTGCAGGCGTCGGCATATTGGGCGACCAGCCGCAGCGTCTTGCGCTCCCCAACGCCGCCGATCAGTATGCGGGGACGCGGCTGGGAAACAGGAGCGGGATAGCACAGGGTTTCGGCAAGCTGGAAATGCTTGCCATCGAAGCGCCCATCATTGTCGCTCCACATCTGAAGGCAGATTTGCAGGGTTTCTTCAAGCTGTTCGAAGCGAACGGCGACCGGCGGGAAAGCTATTCCCAGACCCTTATGCTCGCGTTCGTACCAGGCGGCGCCGATGCCGAGTTCGCCACGCCCGCCTGACAGCACGTCAAGCGTCGTCACGATCTTCGCGAGCGCTCCGGGATAGCGGTAAGTGACACCGGTAACCAGCAGGCGAAGGCGCAGGCGGCGGGTGAGGGCGGCGACAAAGGCCAGGGTGGTATAGCCTTCCAGCATGGGGTCCTGGGCAGGCGCCATATTGTCCATCTGGAAATAATGATCCATGAACGAGAGCGCGCGAATATCCAGCGCCTCCGCGCGTCTTGCAAGATCGGCTATCCCGGACCCCATGGTTTCAGGACCGCCCGCCCAGTCGAACCGCGGGACGTGAAGATCTACTTCCATGTTTTGGAACTCCAGTTTCGCTGCGCGCAGCTGGGATGATGGCAGATGAAACCACCGACAAATAGCACCCGCGTATATCGAGATAATTCATGCGCTATAAGCGCCGGTTAATCCCGAGCAGATGCAATCGATGCTCGTAAATAGGAGATTGAACGACCCTTCTCAGCGTTCGTTGACATCCGCAAGAAGATCCTTGCGCAACATACGCACTATATTATCGATCCACACTTCGGTCGGCACCGAGCCGATTGCACCGGCGATTTGTACCGGGCACATCGGCATTGACGGGCCGATCACCAGACTTAACAATATCCATGTCACCGCCACGGGGTCAAGGTCCTGCCGGTAGACCCCTTTGGCGACGAGTTTACGTATCATCTTCTCGATACGAACGGAATTATACTCGCGGTGCTCCGAATAAAAGACATTAACCGGCGAGCCCACCCGAAATAACTCGATGTAAAATATCGAGATGACGGCCGCCTTCTGCTGATAAGCGGCAATGAGTCCGCGCACGATGCGTTCGGTAGGATCGTCGTCCCCGCTTTCTATAGCGGCTTCCATGGCATCCAGATGCCTGTCGACGTCCTTCGCGGCGTTTTTAAGCAACGCCATAAGCAAGCCGTCCTTGCCCTGAAAATAATAGTTCACCATTCCGGCGTGGGTTCCCGCTGCCTCCGCTATTTCGCGGGAGGTCAGATCGAGATGGCTCTTGTCACGCAGCTGATTTTCGGCAGCCATGAGGAGGGAATCGGATAAATTCCGTTCGGCACAACTGTGAGGGCGTCCTCTCATATATCCTCCGTTTGCCGGGGCATTTTCAATTCGGGTCGGCGCGATCTTCAGGCTCGGCACATTTTCTCAGGCAAATTTGCCATTTTTATCATGGGTGAGCCACCCCAGCACCGAATCTGCGCTTCCCCTAATTTCTACCAAGCTTTCATACTATGGGAACAGGCCGGGTGTCCATGGCGCAGGGCGCCTGCGGCTGTGAACCTTTCGGCCGATTGTGGCAGCGCGATGTGTCGCGATTTTTGGCGTAGTCCATTCGAACTGCGCCTGGCGGGTCGCCATCGTGACAATAAGCGTGCGCGGAACCGATGCGATTAAGCAAGCGATAGGACCCCATTTAAACGGCGGTTCAATTAAACCGTTAGGCTGTGAGCGCCATGTCCCACATTGTTACCGGGCCAGGCCTCTTGGCGGAATTGAGGGAGCCGGCGGGAGGCCGATGCAACGAAGGATCAAACTCTGCGACGACGGATTCCCGTTCTCCGTGTTTTTTCATATCCGGTCCGGCACGTGATTCCTGGGCGCCTATGTCCATCGTGCGGCTGATCGGCCCGGCTGCGGGCATTCGGCCGAATGTCTGGCGCGCGATGCGTCGCTATGCTTCGGCAGATAATCAGATGGTCGTCATAAGACTGCGAATGCAGCAAGGAGAGAAGATATGTACGCATCGACCGGCGCTGAAGCGTCCAAGTCTTGGGCTGGCGCTAGCTCCTGGCTTGTTCTCGCGATGTTGGCGGCGCTCTATACCTTTTCGCTGATCGACCGGAATATCCTTATCCTGCTGATCGGGCCGATAAAGGCACAGTTTCAGCTCAATGATGTACAGATCGGTCTTTTGGTCGGTACAGCCTTTGCGATTGCCTATGCGTTTCTGGGTGTGCCGGCGGGCCGCATAGCCGATCAGGGCAACCGCAAATTGCTGATCTCCGCAGGGGCGGTCATCTGGTGCCTGTGCACGATCGGATCGGCCTTCGCCGCAAGCTACGTCATATTGGTCTTGCTCCGGCTGGGTCTCGCCGCCGGTGAAGCGGTGCTGACGCCAGCAGCGCATTCGATGATCGGCGATCTTTTCCCGCGTGAAAAGCGCAGTCTGGCCGCCAGCCTTTACACGACGGCTGGTCTTATCGGCCCGCCACTCGCGTTTTCGGGCGGCGCCGCCATCATCTCGGGCATCGAAGGAGCAAAGGTGGGCGGCATGCAGATCGATATGCAGATCTGGAAACTCGTGCTTCTGGCGGTGGGCCTGCCGTCCCTGGCCCTGTCCATATTGTTTCTGATGACGGCACGCGAGCCGCGGCGGACGAGCGAGCACGGACAGGTGCAAGCGGTTACCAAGCGCGATGTCGTGCGCCAGATCGCGGCTCACAAGAAAATGTATGCGGGGCTTTTTTTAACCGCCGCCTCCGCGGGAGGATTTAGCTACGCGCTCAATTACTGGACGGTCGAATCGCTCAAGCGGGATTTCGGCTGGTCTGCTGTGGAGGCCGGATCGGCTTATGGCCCGGTGGTCTTCGTGGGGAGCGTGGTGGGGGTGATGGGTGTGCCCTGGATCACGTCCCGTGTGAAAGCCAAAGGCCGTATGGATGCCGTCATCCTGGTCACCATGGCGTGTATGGCCATAGGCTTTCTGTCGTTGTCCATCGGCCTGCTGCTGCCCGACCCCGTGGTTCGACTGATATTTATCGGGCTGGGTTCGGCCGCGGGGCTGGGCGGCGTCACCAATATCGTCGTGTCGATGCAGGAGGTCGCGCCGGCCCGGATGCGGGGTACATTTGTGGCGTTGCTGTACATGGGGCTGACGCTGTTGGGCGCAGGCGTGGTGCCGGTCGCGGTGCCGATGGTCGGCGACATGGTCAATGGCCTGACCGGGGGACTGGCGACCGTCTGCGGGGCGCTCAGTGCCTCTGGTCTGGTGCTGCTATGGTGGATTCGCGCCGACTTCGAGCGCGAAGCCATTGCAGGGTTCCCGGTGGTTGGCGCTCGGATCGCGTGAATCATTTCAGGTGATCCATGGGCCAGTCGGTAGAGCCGAGCGCGGTTAAACGGCGGTTCAATTAATCTGCTAGACCCTGTCCGCACGGAACCACATATCACCGTCGGGTGAAGCCTTCGAATGGGGGCGCTCATGCTATCAAGAACAGGAATGGACCGGTGGCGCCCTGCAAGGCGCATCGATAGGTCAGCGACTGGTGGGCCGGCGGCGCCAGTCGGTAAACAGCATATGAGGGATGCGGATCGATGCCAGACAAAGTAACCTTTGGTTACCATTACGACTTCCGCAATCCGCAGCAGTGGTACAAGCCCTGGGAGCATGTGTACGAAGAGACGATCGACGTCGCCGTCTGGAGCGAGCAGGCCGGTTTCGAGTTCGCTTGGGTGCCCGAGCATCATATGTTCAGTGACGGCTATATGCCCTCGCCGCTCGTGGCGCTTGCGGCGATCGCCGCGCGCACCAAGACCATCAAGATCGGCTCATGGGTGGCGCTCGCCCCGCTGTACCACCCCACGCGCTTCGCCTCCGATTGCGCGGTACTCGACATTATCGCCAAAGGGCGACTGGAACTGGGTCTGGGCATCGGCTATCTGCCCCAAGAATATGCGGCGATGGGCGTCGATTTCACCAAACGGGGCCGCCTGTTCGACGAGTGGCTGGAGATCGTCACCCGGCTTTGGGCGGGCGAAACGCTCGATTATGCGGGTCAGCATTATCAATTGAACGGCGTCCGCATGATGCCGCCGGCTCCGCGCGGCCGGGTCCCGCTTTACATCGGCGGCTTTGCCCCCAAGGCGATCGAACGCGCCCTGACCTATGGCGACGGCTATGTCGGCACGCCGGACGGGGCAGACATCTATGTCGAACAACTGCGAGCGACCGGAAAGCACGTCAGCCAGGGCAAGGTGCGGATCGGCGATCTCTTTGCCGTGGTCGCGCGCGACCCGGAAAAGGCGATGGAGGAACTGGCACCCTATTATTACCATGTCCTGCAAGTCTACGCCGAACTGGGTGGCGAGGGGATGGAGGCCATGAGCCTCGAAGAGTTCAAGAAGTCGGGCAAGATGCAGGTCATGACGCCCGAGGGCGCAATCGCCAAGTACAAGGCGATGCAGCAACGCATGCCGTTGGAGCATGTGTCGATGATCATGCCGCCCGGCATCTCGGCCGAGCAATTCATTCCCTATGCGCAGCTGTTCGCGGATGAGGTATTGCCGGCCTTTCGCTGATCGAACGCGCAGCCGCTCCCCGTCATCCGGATCGGCAAGAGGTGGGGCTGCGGCCTGCACATCGCAGCAAGGCAATCGCGGATCGTGACGTCGGCAGTGGCCGATTTCGCACTCCGCTTGCACCGGCAAACGCCAGGCCTCGCCTAGCCTTTGCCATTTCGAATTTGACCATGCGGGTCCAGACGTACGCGTCGTACAGGAGAACAGGAATGAAGCTCGGCAAAATTGCGGTCTGGGCCTATATCGATGGACCGATCAGCTATTTCGAGAATGAGAATTCCGGCGAAATGGGGCCGGCTTCCGCCGAACGCCTTGCCAGCTTCGCCCGCCGGGTCGAGGAACTTGGCTATGACTCGATCTGGACACCGGGCGGCTTCGGGCGCGATCCGCTGATCACCTCGTCCTGGCTGCTCGCCAATACGAGCAGGCTGAAGGTGGCGACGGGCATCGTGAGCATCTACACGCGTGATCCGATCGCCATGCGAGGCGCGGCCGACGCGCTTAACGAGCAATCGGGCGGGCGCTTCATCCTGGGCCTGGGCGTGTCCCATCGGGAGACCGTGGAAGACAGGCGGGGGCATGAATATGGCAAGCCCATCCCTACGATGCGTGCCTATCTCGACGCTATGGCTCAGGCTCCCTATATGGCTGCGGCTCCCGCCGAGCCGACCACGATCATTCTGGCTGGTCTGCGCGAGAAGATGATCGGGCTGTCGGGCGAACGGGCACAGGGCGCGCACAGCTATCTGGTCAACCCGGACCATACCGCAATGGCCCGCGCCATTCTGGGTCCCGACAAGCTGCTCTGCGTCGAACAGCCGATGGTCCTCGAAAGCGACCCTGTAAAGGCACGGGCCATCGCTCGGAGCGAAATCGAATATTATCTTTCGAAGCCGAACTATCAAAACTCCTGGAAGGCCCAGGGATTCAGCGACGAAGACCTTGCCCATGGCGGTTCCGATCACTTCGTGGATTCGATCGTCGGCTGGGGAGGCGAGGCTGCGCTGCGCAAACGCATCGACGAACATCTGAGCGCGGGCGCCAGCCAGGTTTGCATAAAGGCGGTGGCGCCAGATGGCAGCACGGACATGCGCCTCTTGGAGCTGCTCGCGCCCCGAGCGTAATTTCCGTCGGCAAGTCGGCTTATATTGAATGAGGAGTGAGGCCTGTGCGCGCAGTTACCGCGGATTTCTTCAATAAGTCGGAGTCACCGCGCGTTTCCAACGTCGACAAACCGACCATGTTGGACGACGAGGTTCTGGTAAAAATTGCCTATGGCGGAATGAACGCGGCTGACTGGCAATATTCGCAGGGCTTGTCGCGACACATCCCCGCCAGCAATCTCAATATTATGGGGTTCGAGGCGGCAGGCGTGGTCGCGAGCGTGGGACGTAGCGTCACCACCTTCCGTGAAGGTGATCGTGTCATGTTCGCGCGAAGCCGCACGACCGGGGAGGCGGGGACTTTTGCCGAATATGTCTCCGTCCCCGCCAGTCTCGCATGCCCGGTTCCCGACGGGGTGCCGATGACCGATGCCGCCGCCACGCCGATCTGCTTCATGACCTCCTATATCGCCCTGTTCGCCGATGATCTGGGCAATGCCAAACCCGGCCAGAAGGTGCTGATCCATGGCGGTTCGGGGGGCGTGGGCAGCTTTGCCATTCAGCTGGCTAAATATGGCGGGCTGTTCGTGGCGGCGACGGGCAGGACGGTCAACAAGGACTATATGATCGGGATGGGGGCGGACATCGCCATCGACTATACCGACCCGGACAAGAGCATCGTCGCCCAGACGCGCGAATGGGCGCCAGAGGGCGTCGACATCGTGTTCGATGCGGTGCGGCAAAATACGCTGCCCAATGGGCTCGACGCGTTGAAGCCGGGCGGAACGCTGGTCAGCATATCGACCGGGCTCGACATGAGCGATCTGGACGAACAGATGCGCGCGTCGCAGGCGCTCGGATTCCGGCACGTGCGATGCTTCGCCCATTGGCCCGAACGGATTGCAAAAGTGCCATTGGTCAACATTCTGAAGCGGCAGGCTATTCGTATCCCGCCGGTCGAGGTGGTGGAACTCGCCGATCTCCAATCCGCGATTGAGCGGCTGAAGGGCGGGCATAACCGGGGCAAGTTAGTGCTCAAGATCGATGGTGAATGACGCTCAAAATTATTGTTTTTACGCAATTTAGCTGCGCGATCTGATTAGAAATCGCAGGCCGGCACAACGCGATATTTATATGCATTATAGGGAACAGCGCCGGTAGAAGGGATGCTTTCGCGTCTGACGCCCCTGCGCGCCCCTATTCACATCCGGGCGTTTCGCAAATGAGGGCATGAACTTTGTTCCCGGCTCTCAAAGGTGCGGATGCCGAACAATTTTGCGCGCGTGGAGGCCGACCCTTTGGGCTGGCGTATGTTAAAATGGCGGTTCAATTAATTCGCTATGCACTGCCCGAACGACGGCGCATATTGCCATTCGATAAGTCAGGTGCGGCGATGGATCCGTGTCGACTAGCGGAAGCATTAACAAAATCAGGATAAAGCCGTGACAGTGACAATCGACGACTTGTATGAAGATCCGGAAAACTTCGTTCGCCTGACTAGCGATGAACTTTACGCGCTGGATTATGATGAAGTCGCTAAACTTCAGCTTCATCATTTCCAAAAGCGATTTGAGAAGTTGCGGTCAGAACTTAAAGCACTGGATCGATTGGCCGATGACGTCGGTATAGAATCCGTTACCAGCTTCGATGATCTTGCCAGCCTCGGCTTTCCTCACACGATGTACAAGTCCTACGCCACCGGCGATGTGGACAATGGTCGCTATGATCGTATGACGCGTTGGTTGCAAGGGTTGACCACGCACGATCTTTCCGCCGTCAATCTGGAAGGCGTGGAAACGCTCGACGACTGGCTGGACGCGATCGAGGCGCAGACCCCGCTCCGCCCCGCCGCCTCATCGGGCACCAGCGGGAAGATTTCGCTATTCCCTCGCAGCACGGTCGAAGTGCCGTTTTTCCTCGAGCATGTGCTGCGCATGTACGGTCCCCATCGCGAAATGTTGGAAAGTGGGAATTATCCTTTCATCTGCGGCTATCCCGGTCGAAGCGGTCGGCAAGGCACCGCGATCATGCTCGATCTGATGCGAAAGCATATCTACGGCGACCGCGAGGAAATGATCATCACGCTCAGCGACGGTTTCGCCGGCGCCAACGAGTTGTGGCTGGCCGGCAAGCTTCGCCGTGCCGAAGCGCTTGGCGAGAAGCTTGAATTGACGCCGCGCGAGCAGGCCCTGGGCAGGGAGATCGCCGCCAAGGCGAAGGAAAGTGCCAAGCGCTGGGACGACTTCATCGACCGCGCGGTTGTCGCGCAAAAGGGCAAAACCGTGATTTACAACGGCTTCTGGGTGCAACTCTACCAGATCGCGCTGGAATGCATCAAGCGCGGCATCAAGGTCGAATGGGCGCAGGACTCGGTTCTGGTCGCGGGTGGTGGCACCAAGGGCTACACCTTCCCTGACGACTGGATGGATACGGTACAAAGCGTGTTCCCGTTCAAATATCCAAGCCAGATCCGCGAAGTCTATTCGATGACGGAGACGAACGCTGTATCGTTGCGTTGCGATGAGGGGCATCTCCATCCGCTGCCGTGGGGGATTCAGCATGTCTCCGACCCCGAAACCGGACTGGCATTGCCCCGCGAAGGCGTCCAGCGGGGTCGCATGCTGGTCATGGACCTGCTGCCGAGCACCTATTGGTCGGGCACCGCGACGGGTGACGACGTGACGATCAACTGGGATGGCGGATGCGACTGCGGACGCAAGGGCCCTTACTTTCTCAATTCGATCAAGCGCCTCGCCGACACGCGCGGTGGGGATGACAAGATCACCTGCGCCAAGACGCCGCAGGCCTTCGATCGACTTGAAGAATATCTCACGGCCTGATCCGCCATGACAAGGAATTTGTGATGCTTGAATATACCATCCCGCTCATCATCCGCGGCCGGATCATCGAAGATAATCTGTTGCGGTTCGAAGCACGCCGTGGCGTGGTCGCGTTCCAGACGCCGGACGTCAATCAGTATATCGACGAGATCGTTCTGAAAGACCCGTCGAAGATTGGCGATCTCTACGATGTGTCGCTCGATGAGATCGTCGATTATCTGGTCGAGCTGGGTCCGCGCCTTTCGCCGGACACCAACCCCTATATCGCGCAGTCGCTGGACATTGCGGTGCAGACGGCCGGCCTGAAGCGGGAGCAGCTTTATGGTGCCTATGCGGCGCTGAGTTCCAGCCTCAACCGCACCTTCCTGCGCGATATTATCGAGCAGAATATCGGATCGCGCTATCTGGAAGGATGGGACAGCTACACGCTCCATGACCGTGAGGTGTCGGTGCGCGCCTTTGGCAGTCGCATTGTACATCTCAATGCAGGCAATTCCCCGTTGCTCACGCTTTTCGCTGTCATCAACGGCTCCATCCTGCGCTGCGATAACATCATTAAAAGCCCGTCGAACGACCCGTTCACCATGTTCGCCATCGTAAAGACCATGATCGAAATGGCGCCCGACCATCCCATTACCCGGCATTTCACTGTCGGCTATTGGAAGGGCGGGGATGTGGAATTCGAAAAGCGCCTCTATGGCGGCGGTGCGATAGACAAGATCGTCGCCTGGGGCGGGATGGCCTCGATGCAGAGCATTCGCGGCTATATCGGACCCGGCCTCGACCTGATCGCGCTCGACCCCAAGATCAGCGCCTCGATTCTCGGCCCCGAAGCGCTGGCTTCGGAAGCATCGATGGACGAGGCCGCAAGACGGCTTGCGATGGATGTCGGCTTCTATAATCAGGAAGGCTGCGTCAGTTCGCGCGTGGCCTATATCGCCAGTGGCACGCAGGACGATGATATCGACCGGCTCAATAAATTCGGGAAGAAGGTGCAAGCCGCGCTCCAGGCGCTGCCCTCCAATCTGAGCACTCCCCACCCGGCCTTCGATGCTCATCTCAAGGACGAGATCGATGGTATTCGCTACAGCGATTCCTATCGTGTCTTTGGTTGCAAGGCCAATGAAGGGGGCGTCATCGTCTCGCAATCCAACGATCCGGTGGATTTTCGCGACCATCTCGCCTGCCGCGTCGTCAATCTGGTGCCGCTCGACCATGTCGACGAGGCGCTCCACCATGTCACCGTCCACACCCAGACGCTCGGCGTGTACCCGGCGTCGCTGAAGAACCAGATCAGGGATCGCTGCCTGCTACATGGCGCGCAGCGCATCACCGATCTTGGTTGCGCGGTGGCCGAGGGCATGGCGAACCCCCATGACGCCATCGAATTGCTGCGGCGCATGGCGCGTTGGGGTGTGACGGAAACTTTCCAGCCCGAGGTCATCGAAGGAGGAGCCGGTTTTGCCATCAGTGATACGCAGCGCAATACCCAAGACAATGACCGCCTTCCAACCGCAGTCATTCAGCAAATGGCCGAATAATAATTGATGTAATTTATTATTTCTATAGGATATAAATGACTAGAACATGGAGGTAACTCTGGGTTTGCCTGAGTAACCTTAATAGAGCCCAATAATGGGCCTAAAAACATAGGGGAGAATTTTCATGACTATATCTACCAGACGGTCGGCTCTTCTCGTCACATGTGCGCTCGTCGCGGGCGTACCTGGCGTCGCCATGGCGCAGGGAGGAACCAGTGCGCGTGCGTCGGTATCTTCCGAAGATATCATCGTCACAGCGCGCAGGCGGGACGAGACCTCGATCGCGGTTCCCGTGGTGCTGACGGCGGTGACGGGTGCGGAACTTCAGCGGCGCGGTATCAACAGTCTCGACGCGGTTGCCCAGATGGTTCCCGGCCTGATACTTTTGGAATCGGGCGGAAGCAGGCAGGGCGGCACGATCGCGATGCGTGGCGTCGCCGGTCCCGATACCAACCCGCTAGGTGATCAGGCGGTGTCGTTCAACGTCGATGGTGTCCAGGTGGCAAAGTCGAGCGTCCGCCGCCTGGCCGTCATGGACCTCCAGCAGGTCGAGGTTCTCAAGGGCCCGCAGGCGCTGTTTTTCGGCAAGAACAGCCCGGGCGGTATTATTTCGATGCGCAGCGCCGACCCGACGTCGCACTTCGCGGCCAAGGCATCGCTTGGCTATGAGATCAACGCGCATGAATGGCGTGGTGACGGATATATTTCCGGCCCGCTGACCGACACGCTAGGCGCGCGCCTCGCCTTTTATGGTGCGGACATGCGCGGATGGGTGAAGAACATCGTGCCGGCGAACAGCATCCTCCCTCCGATCGATCGTTACGGTCCGCGCAGTCGCGAATTCGGCGTGCGTGGCACGTTGAAGTTCGATCCGACAGATGCGTTCAGCGCGCGCCTCAAGGTTGCCTACGGCAAGGTGAAGGGCGCGGCTACCAACACCAATGGCCAGATGGTCCATTGCCCATATGGTACCACGCAGCTGGTTGGAGTGATCAGCGATTGCAAGGCGGACGGGCGGATCGCTCGAACCGACAATATCGGCACCCTTTATACGCAATATGAGCCAAATTTCCGCGACGGCCAGACTTATGCGATTCAGGAGCAGACGCTCGCCGGGCTGGAGATGAACTACAAGCTGAGCGATACGATTGACCTGACCTCGGTGACGGGCTTCTACCAGAGCACGTTTAGGCACGCCGACGTTTACGGGGCCTATCCTGTCGTTCCTCTTTCGCAGTTCGGCGTCGCCTTCGGCCTGCCCAACGTCGCGGTCTTTGCCCGACTCAAGAACCGGGAAATTTCGCAGGAACTGCGTGTGAACAGCCACTTTGACGGGCCGTTGAATTTCACGTTCGGTGGAATCTATTCGGACACGCGATCATCGATCTTTACCCATACCATTCTCAACTACAGCAATCCAACCGAGTTTCTTCACACGTACACGGAACAGCACGGCATCGCCTATTCGGCCTTCGGCCAGGCCCGCTTCGCCTTGACTCCGCAACTGGAGCTGTCGGCGGGCGGGCGCTATTCGCATGAAAAGAAGACGCTACCCGTCACGCTTGCTGATTTCACCCGTTCGCGCACCACTCCGATGGCTCCCTATGAACCGGCGGTGGACCATGATTCGTGGAACGATTTCTCGCCCGAACTCACCGCTACCTATCGGCCGACGGACGAGCTGACCGTTTTCGGTTCGTACAAGCGCGGCTTTCTGTCGGGCGGTTTCAATGGCAGCGTGGGGAATTCAACCACGGAACTCAATTATGGTCCGCAGAAGATCAGCGGGTTCGAAGGCGGTGTGAAAGCACTGTTGTTCGACGGCGCGCTGCGCGTCAATCTGTCGGCCTACACCTACAAGGTGCCCGGCCTTCAGATTACCGCTTTCGATCGTGACACTGGCATAAACACAATCCGGAACGCCGGTGGGGCGCGGACCAAGGGCATCGACTTCGACATGAACTACCGCACCCCGATCGAAGGGCTAACCTTGAGGGGCGCCCTTAGCTACGATGACGCGCGCTATCTTAGCTATTTCGGGCCGTGCTGGGCGGGGCAATCGCAAGCGCAGGGCTGCAATTTCCGTTCGACCGGCAACGGCAACGCCCGCCCGATCCTGCCGGGCGAGAACGGTAACAACCAGAATCTGGCCGGGCGGCAAGTCATCAACGCGCCCGAATGGTCGGGGAATGCGAGTGCAAGCTACGAAACGTCGCTCGGCTCGGCGCTGAAACTCGGCCTTTCAGGGGGCGTCACCTTCGGCAGCAGCGTGCCCACCGATGCCACCCTAAACCGCGATGCGTACGCGCCCAAGCACGCGCTTGTCGACGCGACCGTGCGGATTGCCGACGCCAAGGACGCCTGGGAGGTGGCGCTGATCGGCCAGAATCTGACCAACAAGTTCTACTGGACCAATTCACAACCACAGCAATTCACCGGAGCGGCCGCCGGCACGGTCGCTGGCGGCGCACGGCCAGACATTTACGCCGTTCCCAATCGGGCGCGGCAGATCATGATCCGTCTGACTGTCGCCTTCGGGCAGTAACATCTGCGCGCCAGCGGGGGTCATTCGAGGTCCGGTAGTCAGGCTTCGATCCGTACCCGGACCTGCGTTGGCGCGCTTTTTGTCGACTGAAACGGGCGTTATAGACTAGAAGGGCGGAGATCGACCATGGATAGAGGAATAGGATGACCCGTTCGCTTGAAAGTAAGACAGCCCTTGTTACCGGCGCGTCCGGGGGTATCGGGCGCGCGATCGCCCTGCGTCTGGGGGCCGCCGGCGCCACCGTGGCCGTCCATTTCAACAGTGGTGAAGATCGTGCACGCGAAACGGTAGATCTGATCGAAAATGCCGGGGGCGGGGCGTTCGTCCTGCAAGCGGATTTGACGAGCGTGGCCTCTATCGAGGCGTTATTCGGCCAGCTCGATAACCGGTTAGCCGACCGTGGGTTGTCGGGCCTCGACATTCTCGTCAACAACGCAGGCCAAGGCAATGGCGCGTCGATCGCGGACATTGACGAAGCTCTCTTCGATCACATCGTCGCGTCCAATATGAAGAGCGCGTTTTTTGTCACCAAGGCGGCCTTGCCGCGGATACCAGCAGGGGGACGGATCATCAGCCTCTCTTCGATGGTTTCGGTTGCGGCCACGCCGCAGGGCATCGTTTATTCTCTGGCGAAGGCGGCCGTGAACGCTTTTACCCGGTCGCTGGCGGCCGAACTTGGCCCGCGCCACATCAGCGTCAACGCCATCGCGCCCGGCGCCACCGATACAGCACTGATGGCGCCGATCATGGCAGATCCGGCAATGGCGTCATGGATCGAAGGCATGACCGCGATGGGTCGAATGGCCCATCCCGACGAGATCGCCGCGGTGGCGTTCTTCCTCGCTTCACCGGAGGGCGGCTGGATAACCGGGCAGACGATTCAGGCGAGTGGCGGGATGCATCTCTAGGCCTGCACCCGGATGCGCGTCATGCCCTGATCCAGCCAAGGCCCGAATGGTGATCGGTCATGGTCTTTCAGACGTCGGTAGCCGCGGTTATCGATACGAGCTAGCGCGCGTCTTAGATGAAGCGCGCTGCCTGTTTGTCGCAGGCGCAGGCTTCTAAGGGAAATGGGAGCAAGGCAGGAACAGATTCGCGTTTGAGATCGCGTGCGTGCGGTACAGACGGGCTCTATCGGAAGCGGGCCTCTCGGCGCGCCGTATTTGATATACTCGGACCAATTGGGTCGCGTCTTTCAGCGCAAAGGCGGCAAAATTCGTCGAGACCGAGTCAAATAGGCGCAAGACCTGAAGCTCGCTTTTTTCTGGACTTTATATTATACGCATGGAATTGGGCAGACAAGATTGTCGCCGAACGCGCTACCAAGGATTTGGATGACTAAGACGGCAATAGCTATATTGCGACGAGAAGAACGCATCCAGCGGCGGCGAAATCAGATCATCGACGCGGCTCGAATTTGCGTTCGTGATGATGGGTTCCACGCCGCGAGCATCAGTCGCATCGCTGCGACGGCAGCAATGAGTGCCGGTCACATCTATAAATATTTCGAGAATAAAGAAGCGATTATCACGGCGCTGATAGAGCACCATATGGATGAGTTTACGCTACTCATCACCCAGGTGGACCAATCGGAAAATCGAAGCATCGACTCCCTTGTCGAGTCGTTTGTGGCCAAGCTTCCTTCCATTCTCGAAGGCGATCGTACGGCGCTCTGGCTGGAGATTCAGGCTGAGGCCGGGCGCAATCCAAAAGTTAAAGAAATGGCTACCCGGTCAGCTCGCCGGTTCCTGGAGACGATCCGCAAAATCATAAAATCTGTCCTTGATGGAGATACCGAGCAAGAACTCGACGAGCGCGCTGAAATGCTGCTCATATGCATGCATGGGCTTGGTATACAGGCGAGCGTACTTTCAGGTGGCGCAGAGCACCTCGCGACTGCAATCCGGTTCGTCTTCCAGACTGTGCTTTCGGCGAGCTTGCACCCTGTGGTGTCAAATAATGTCAAGGCCGCATAGAGAGCAGTGCGTCGCGCGTCGATGTTCGTGGGAAGTAGCTGGCGGCGTTCCGGTCGCCGTCACAGAATAGCCTGAGGACTGCGCGCTTCCGACGCCGTGCGCAGGGCAGGAAAAGCGTCCTATCAATTGTGCCCATCCTAAGAAGGGCACACCGATAAAGGTTCTGGCGATAAACCAGAACCTCATGACAAAGATGGCGGGCTAACCGCCGTTGGCGGACGCGATGGCCTGGTCATGCGAGACCAAAATGGATGAAGGGTCCGACCCTCATTTTGAGAATAGCCGTCCTTATCGGCTATTCCCGAGACGCGGACCCGCTACGCCATTTTGTGCCTGACGACGTCGCATCCTTCGCGGCCTTGTCGCCTCTAGGCGACCAATTTTTGTTGACCGAGCACTGTGGCGGCATGCTCCTTGCGGCAAATGAGGAGGTCGGGAAGATAGACATCCGCCTGATTATAGACGAGCGGGGTTCCGTCGATGCGCGAGCAGTGGAGCCCGTGGGCCAGTGCCACGGCAACCGGGGCGCAGCTGTCCCATTCATACTGGCCGCCCGAATGAAGGTAGATGTCTGCCTGTCCAAGGACGATCGCCATCGCCTTGGCGCCGGCCGAACCCATGGGGATGAGTTCGGCGTCCAGCGCTTCCGCGACCGCGACCGCTTCCTTAGCGGGGCGGGTGCGAGAGACCACCATGCGGAGCCGCTGGGGTGCAGGCGGCACCGGCGCTAGTTGGTCTGTGCGCAACACGATCCCGCCGTCGAGACCGGGCAGAGCGACCGCCCCGATGCGGGGCTCGCCATCGATGGCAAGGCCGACATGGACCGCCCAGTCAGCGCGCGCTTCGCCATATTCGCGCGTGCCGTCGACCGGATCGATGATCCAGACGCGCGATTGAGCGAGCCGTTCCGGATTATCCTTTTCTTCCTCGGACAATAGTCCGTCGTCGGGGCGCGCCTCGCGCAGGGCATGGACGAGGAACTGGTTGGCGGTCTGGTCCCCCGCCTTACCCAGCGCCTTTTCCCCGAACACGCCCGATGCGCGCACTTCGAGCAGGATGCGGCCCGCAGCCTCCGCCAGATGCGCCGCCAGTTCGGCGTCGCTCATGGCGCGGGCGTCGATAGCGGCGCTCATGGGATGAGCCTCGCGACGATCGCATCGGCTGCTTCCTCGGCAGTCATTCCAGCAGTATCGATGTGGATTTCCGGATCCTGGGGCGCTTCATAGGGGCTGTCGATCCCGGTGAAGTTCTTGAGCGTGCCGGACCGCGCCTGCTTGTAGAGCCCCTTGACGTCGCGCGCCTCCGCTTCGGCAAGCGAGGTGTCGATATGCACCTCGATGAACTCGCCCGGCTGCATCATCGACCGCACCATGTCGCGTTCCGACCGGAAGGGCGAGATGAAGGCGGTGATGACGATAAGGCCGGCATCGGTCATGAGCCTGGCGACCTCGCCCACGCGGCGGATATTTTCCACCCGGTCGGCATCGGTAAAGCCCAGATCCTTGTTGAGGCCGTGACGCACATTGTCGCCGTCGAGCAGGAAGGTGTGACGGTTCATCCGCGCCAGCTTCTTTTCGACAAGGTTGGCGATGGTCGATTTGCCCGCGCCCGAAAGCCCGGTGAACCACAGGACCGCAGGCTTCTGGTTCTTGAGGCCCGCGTGGAAGTCACGGCTGACGTCCGTCGCCTGCCAGTGGACATTCTGCGCGCGGCGCAACGAGAATTGCAGCATCCCGGCCGCCACAGTGGCGTTGGTGATCTTGTCGACCAGGATGAAGCCGCCGAGCGTGCGGTTTTGCGCATAGGGTTCAAACACGATCTGACGGTCGGTCGACAGGTTGGCGACGCCGATGGCGTTGAGGTCCAGCGTCTTGGCCGCCAGATGCTCCATCGTATTGACGTTGACCTGATATTTGGGCTGCTGAACCGTGGCGGTGACCGTCTGGGTGCCGATCTTGAGCCAATAGGAGCGACCGGGCAGCATTTCTTCATCCGCCATCCACACGATGGTCGCTTCGAACTGGTCGGCGGCCTGGGGCGGATTGTCGGCAAGAGCGATGACGTCGCCGCGCGAACAGTCGATTTCGTCGGCGAAGCAGAGCGTCACGGACTGGCCCGCTACCGCCTGATCGAGATCGCCTTCCAGCGTGACGATCCGGCTGATCGTGCTGGTCTTGCCCGATGGCAGCACCCGTACGGCGTCGCCGGGCTTAACCGTGCCGGTGGCGATCAGACCGGAAAAGCCACGGAAATCGAGGTTCGGGCGGTTGACCCACTGCACCGGCATGCGGAACGGCTTGTCGGCGTCGGCGGCACTGTTGACCTCGACCGTCTCCAGATGCTCCATAAGGGTCGGCCCCTTGTACCAGGGCGTGTTTTCGCTCGGGGTCGTGATATTGTCGCCCCTGAATCCCGAAATCGGGATCGGTACGAAATGATCGATGCCGATCGAGGTAGCGAATTCGGTATAATCCTTGAGGATGCCGTCATAGACCGCCTGGTCATAATCGACGAGGTCCATCTTGTTGATGGCGAGCACGATATTCTTGATGCCGATCAGATGCGCCAGGTAGCTGTGACGGCGCGTCTGGACGAGCACGCCCTTGCGCGCATCGACCAGGATGACGGCGAGGTCGGCAGTCGATGCGCCGGTGACCATGTTGCGCGTATATTGTTCGTGGCCCGGCGTGTCGGCGACGATGAACTTACGCTTTTCCGTGCCGAAGAAGCGGTAGGCGACGTCGATGGTGATGCCCTGCTCGCGCTCGGCGGCGAGGCCGTCGACCAGAAGGGCGAAATCGATCTCCTGCCCCTGCGTGCCGACCTTTTTCGAGTCCGCCTGAAGCGCCTCGAGCTGATCTTCGAAGATCATCTTGCTGTCATAGAGAAGGCGGCCGATCAGCGTGGACTTGCCATCGTCCACCGACCCGCAGGTGATGAAGCGCAGCATGGTCTTGTGCTGATGGACCTCCAGATATTTGTCGATATCCTCGGCGATGAGGGTATCGGTCTGGTAGATGGGATCTTCGGATTGAGAGAGGGTGTCGGTCATGTCGCTTACCTCGTCATCCCGGCACAACCGGGAATATGCTCTTCTGGGATAAAGGCCGGGTCTGCAAAAACATCCACTTGGGACGCCCGAGACCCCAGCCTTCGCTAGGGCTGACGCTTCGGAAGCCACGGCTTAAGCCGTGGCTTCCGTGACGCGTCAAAAATACCCTTCCTGCTTCTTCTTTTCCATGCCCGCGCCGCCGGCATCCTTGTCGATGGCGCGACCCTGCCGTTCCGACGTCGTCGTCAGCAGCGTTTCCTGGATCACCTGAGGCAGCGTCTTGGCTTCGCTCTCGACCGCACCGGTCAGCGGATAGCAGCCCAGCGTGCGGAAGCGGATCGAGCGTTCGACCGGCACTTCGCCGGGCCGCAGCGGGAAGCGGTCGTCATCGACCATGAGCAGCATGCCGTCGCGCTCTACGGTGGGGCGCTTGTTCGCGAAGTATAGCGGCACGATCGGCACGTCGTTCAAATGAATATACTGCCAGATGTCCAGCTCGGTCCAGTTGCTGATCGGGAAGACGCGGATGCCCTCGCCCTTGCTCTTCTTGGCGTTGTAGAGATTCCACAGTTCCGGGCGCTGGTTCTTGGGGTCCCAGCCGTGCGACGCGGTGCGGAACGAGAAGATGCGCTCCTTGGCGCGGCTCTTTTCCTCGTCGCGGCGGGCGCCGCCGAAGGCCACGTCGAAACCATATAGGTCGAGCGCCTGCTTCAAGCCTTCGGTCTTCCACATGTCGGTGTGCAGCGCGCCATGGTCGAACGGGTTGATGCCCCGGTCCTTGGCTTCCTGATTCTGATAGACGATCAGTTCCATGCCGCTATCGCGCGCCATGCGATCGCGCAGCTTGTACATTTCCTGAAACTTCCAGGTCGTGTCGACATGGAGCAGCGGGAAGGGCGGGGGCGACGGGTAAAAGGCCTTGCGGGCGAGATGCAGCATCACTGCGCTGTCCTTGCCGACCGAATACATCATCACCGGCTTTTCCGCCTCGGCCACGACCTCCCGCAGGATGTGGATGCTCTCGGCTTCCAGCCGCTCAAGATGCGTCAGCGCCGATCGCGAATCTAGTTCAGGCATTATTTCCCTCTCCCTTGTCGGATATGCAGCTTCAATCGCCTCCTGCGCTTGACCACGAAGCCCCCATATGGGAGCAAAATATATGTCGAGTCCCGCATCCTATCAACGCGAGCTTATCCTGCCGCTCCTGGAGGGGATCCATGAAAGCCCGCCCTGGGGCGGTCTCTTGCGGCAACTTGTCGCCAGAACCTATGCGCGCCGGGCCTATCTCATCATTAGACTCGCCAATGCGGGCAAGGATCAGGACCCCTCGGCCGTCCATGTGGCAGCGCCTCGCGCAGCGATGGACCCGCCGCTCGACTATCGAAAGATCGCTGCCCTTAATCTTCATCCTTACGGGCCACTTCGACCGCTGCGGGTATATGCGCTGGACGAAATGCTCGACTATGATCATCCCGATCGATTGGAGAGCCAGCGCGCGGCGCTGCAAGAAATGGGTGTTCACTACGCCCGGTTCCTGCGCGTTTCGGCGGGCGGCGCGGCGGACGCGTGGATCGTGCTCGTGCGCGAACGGGACGATTTTTCCGCAGCGGCCGTAGTGACCTTGTCGGCGATCGCACCGCATCTGACCGCCGGACTGAAGACTCTCGCCAGGTTGATAGAGCTGAGGCTGCAGGTCGCTCTTGCTCAATCCGCGCTCCAGCGGTTGGGCATTGGCCAGATGGCGTTCGATGAGACCGGGCGAGTCATGGCGGCCGATGCGCATGCAGGTGCCCTACTGTCATTCGTTCCCGAACCCGAACCTGTTCCCGGACGCCGGTTGGCGCTCATGCCTGCCATATCGCAGGCGCTGGAGAATACATGCGCGGCCATCGCATCGGGGCGGGCCGATAGCGTACCCTTGCCGTTAGATGCGCATGGTGGATTATGGCTGTTGTTGCGCAAGGCCGACCTGGATCTGGAGCAGCCCTGTGCTGTGCCGGTAGCTGTCGGGGTCCTGCGGACTTACAAGCGCGAGGACGCGGCAAAGGCACGTCAGGCCATGGCGATGATTTATGGTTTGTCGAGAAACGAAGCATCGCTGGCGCATCAGCTTTCGCTAGGAGAAACGATCCTTGAGGCGGGCAGGCATCTGCGCCTTACGCCACAAACGTCGCGCAGCTATTCCAAGCGGATATATGCCAAGACAGGCGCATCGAGCCAGGCTGACCTGGTCCGCCTCATTTTATCCGGCCTCGCTCCCCTATCCTAGCTCCTCCGCTGGGCGACTGCAGCAAGCCTGGCGTAGCTATTGAACTCGCGCAATGACGGTCGGCATATCCGCGCCGCCCACCAGAGCAGCGCGTGGCATAAAGTTGTGAGCGCAGCGCGGAAGGAGGGCCGATGCGATCTATTATCCATCCACTGAGCAAGGTGCCTAAAATTCCCGCGCCCGCGTCGACAGCGCCCGATCCTCGACGCCCTCCCTGAGCGGTTACGTTACCGGGGTCCGCGTCGGCTCCGCGCGGAGACTGACCGATCCGACGGACGGGAAGGCGCGCTTTGTCGGCTGTGTCGTGCGCTGCTGCCAGCGCTTCCTTTTCGAGGTCGGTGCAATAGACGGGCGATCCGGGCTGCTGACGCCAGGAGCCCGCGATTGAGCCCGCGTCGAACGGGTCGAAGCCGGTTTCATCGACCAGTCGCATTGCCACGTCTCGATCGACGGCGCGATCGGCGGCAACCGGAATGGCGATACGGCCAGGGCTGCCCGCGCCTTGCCATATTCGGCAAAGGAACGCGCGCCGATCGCATTCCACGCCTTGGCGACTGGCCGGCCCAATTGTCCGATTACCCAAAGGCTTTCCACCTGACCCGCTTCGATGGCATCGATGGCGCCATCCCGCGCCGGATAATAGTTGGCGGTGTCGATCACGACCGTCTCGTCGGGCACCCCGGCGAGAATCGGTTTGACCGTCGACAGGCGTTCGAACGGGATTGAAAGGATGATGACGTCCACATCTGTCACTGCATCCTGGGCCGTGGTTGCGCTGGCGCCCGAGGCAAGTATCGACGGATCGATCGTGTCTGGGCCACGCGAGTTAGCGATTGTGATTTCATGACCGGCCCTGGTCAGTTCGCGGACGAGCGTCTTTCCGATATTGCCGATGCCCAGGATTGCTATCTTCATGAAGTTGTTCTGTTCGATTGAAAATTGACCGCGCCTGCCACGCCGCGCCGGAGTGGCGACGTCGCATGATTGCGCGTTGCGACCTTGCCGGCGGCCTTTCAGCGCATGAGTCGCGCATCGATACCATATTGTGGCGGCGAACCGAGATGGTCCCGCAAAGTGACGCCCGCATAGTCCCTGTGGAACAGTCCGCGATCCTGGAGGATCGGCACGACGCCATCGACGAAAGCGTCGATCCCGTCATCATATACGTCCGGCGATATCCAGAAGCCATCGGCCGCGCCGGCCTCGAACCAAGCCTGCATATGATCGGCGGCTTCGACGGCAGGCCCTGCGATGACGGGATGATAGTCGATCACGCCATGCGCGAGCACGTCGCTCAACGACCAGCCCTGGCGCGCGATCGTGAGGGCGTGCGCCGAGCGCGGGTCGCCCGGCGACGGTCGTGCGGACGCCAGTTGCTCCGCCGAAAGGGGTGTATCCAGCTGGCCCGGATCGAGACGGAGGCCGAGCATCTGGCCGAGATAAGCGATTCGCTGCGGAAAGAGACGCGCGTTCAGGGCGGTCCGGCGATCGAGGCCAGCGCGCCGGTCGGCGGTGATCGTCGTTATCAGGCCGGGGAAGAATTTTATCTCGTCGGGATCGCGGCCGACGCGCCGGGCGGCGTCCCGGAGGGCCATGCGCTGCGCGCGGGCATCGTCGATTGTGTATGTCGCGCCAATGACGCCGCTGGCGTAGCGCCCGGCTACCTCCAGCCCGTTGCCACCTCCCCCGGCCTGAAAAATCACCGGCTGGCCCTGTGGCGATGGTGGAAGCGGCAAGGGGCCGCTGGACCCGACGTGCCGGCCCCGCAGGTTGATGGGCCGGATCTTCGCTGAATCCGCGAACCGCCCGGACGCCTGATCATGTATCCAGGCGTCCTGCCCCCAACTTCCCCACAAAGCCTGCACGATCTGGATGAATTCGTGCAGTCGTTCATACCTCTCGGCCCGGGGCGGAACCTCGCGGCCATAGTTGGCGGCCGCGGCAGGATCGCTGGTAGGCACGGCATTCCATCCCGCGCGACCGTGGCTCATAATATCGAGAGCTTTGAACTGGCGGGCCAGATTATAGGGTTCATTGAACGTCGTGGAACCGGTGGCGACCATGCCGATCCGCTTGGTTTCGCGGGCGACCGCGGCGAGCACCATCATCGGATCGATAGTGATCATAGGGGCTTCGGTCTCGACATCGCCCATCAACGCCGGGAAATCGGGCACGAACAGGAACTGGAACTTGCCTCGTTCGGCCGCCTGTGCATGGCGCACCATTGCATCCACGCTGCTGTAGGCCGTGGGGGAAACGCCGGGCATCCGCCATGCGCCCGGCTGCGATCCATAGCCGTTTCCGAAATGCATTCCGATCATCATCTGTCTGTCAGTCATGTTCGCTCCGCCGGCCGGTGATGCGACCCTGTTGGACAGCACAGGTGCTCTTATGGAACCCATCCCTGCGTGGCGGTCAGGTACGAAGCTTGGTCCCGCTATTCAAGGGTCCAGGGAGCATCATGCTTCACTGGGAGGATCGCCCGCGCGCTGTGCCAGGACACGAGTTTTTGCGGGCTGCGTGCCGGTCGAGTCCTGCTCTGGCCCAGGCTTTCTTCACCTCATCGGAACGGCCGGAACGATCCTGTTGCAGCCAGCAAGCGTTTCGATGTCGACGGGCCGTTGTCCTGCTATTCTGGTGATTCTAGGCTGAATGCTGGATTGAGTCCGGCCTGAAGCAGCAGCTTGGCCGCATCGCGGTTCGCCCCGGCTATGATGGGATCGCGCATCGATTGCGCCAGCACGATGGAGCCCTGGATAAGCGACAGAATCTGCACTACCGCTTTTTTGGGTTCATTTAATGCCAAGGGCGCGATGAGCGATGCTACGAAGGCGCGCAGGCCCTCGAAATGCGCCGCTATAGTCATCTGTACTTCGGGGGAATTTCCCTCCGGACCGAATTCGGCCATGCCTTTCACGAACGGACAGCCCCGGAAGGAAGGTGCCTGAAACGATGCGTCCAGCGCGTCGAAAATGGCGAGGACGCGCTCCAGCGGCGACAGACCGGCTTTTCCTGTGGCGGTTCCGAGCATCTGCAACCACAAGATATTCTTGTGACGCAAATAGGTAGCAACAAGATTGGCCTTGGACGGAAAATGCTTGTAGAATGTCATCTTCGCCACGCCGCTCTCGGCGATGATGCGGTCGATACCCACTGTGTGGACGCTGAACCGATAAAACAGGTCCGACGCGGTTTTGACGATACGCTCGCGAGGGGCAAGACCGCTTAGCGGCTGACTTTCCAGATCCATAATCTCAAGCACAGCGCACTCCTAATCCTATATTTTGCTCTTGGCTTTTATATTGTGCGGCTTCCCGTCATCTGGCGATGACATCTGATGGGAAATCGCTCTGCTCGCCATCCATTCGCGCGCAGAACATACAGGTCTGTATATTTACTGCAACGTCAGAATGAAACGAACCACGCGGATTCACTTTCAGAAGTCCGCGCGAGTTTATTCGGCGGCCTGCAAATCTGGTATGGTTACGGCGCGGTAAAGTGCTGAGCGTTGCACCGGATAACGATCTGCTTCCCTGGGGATAGACCTTGCGGGCGACGATGCCGTCCTTTTCAAGCTGCTGGATCAGCATCTTCTGATTCACGCCCTCGATCCGCCGTTCGAGCTCGGCAAACCGGATCGACGCCTTGGCGACGAACAGCTGGCAGATGATGACGATTTTTCACTTGCCCTCCAGCAAGCGCAGCGCATCCTTCGTGGCGGCGGCCGAGACAAGTTGTCTTTTGGGATCGTCGCACGCCCAGTCCCGTGCCATTTACACTTACCTTTTAGACGGCTTCATACTTTTTGGTAGGCTATTGCCGATGAATACACTTAAGCCTAAACTCCGGTGTAACGAAACAGCTTGGGGAGAGGCATGGAATGAAGAACGGGGCAGCCCCCTTTTATGCGAACGTGCGCCGGGTGAGCGTCGCAAATTCCACTAGCGCCCAGCAGGTGCAGATTTTCGCTAACGGGATCGGCGCGACATCGGTCGATGCGAGAGACGCTGTTGCCAACGCATGCACGATGCCCTGACTCGCGCCAATTAGGCCGACGCGCCGAAAAAACGCAGCCGGCTCGTTTATCCAATGTAAAAAACTGATTCCATAGTCCGTTGCCAAGGCTGGTTCGGTTTAGTCGATCCGCATATTTGATTAGCGGAAGCAAATTAAAGGAGAGGATGTCATAGAAAAACTAAAGTTCTGACTTTCTAATGTTTAAAGAATAATAAAGGGAGAGTGCTATGATAAAGGTGAGAGATTTGAGGTCATCCTCGTTGATTTCGATTTGCCTGGCGATGACAGCTGGGCTTGTTGCGGAAACTGCCTACGCGCAATCTGCGGATAATAGCGCAAAGACTGATTTCGGCGATATTATCGTAACCGCTCAGAAGCGGGAACAAAGGCTTCAGGACGTGCCGGCGACGATCGCGGCCTTCTCGGAGGAAAGTTTGCAAACAAGGCAGATTCGCGGCCTCAACGATTTGACCACGCGCGTTCCTTCGCTGGTCATGGGCTATCAGTTCGGCAGCAACCAGATCACGCTGCGCGGCATCAGCACGGGTCTGACCAGTGGCTTCGAGGATGCGTCGGTCGCCGTGCACGTCAACGGCGTGTATCAGGCACGCGCGCGCAGCCTAGACCTGGCGCAGATGGATTTGGAGCGGATCGAGGTTCTGTCAGGCCCGCAGGGCACGCTTTATGGCCGCAACGCTACGGGCGGCGTCGTCAATTATGTCATGAGGGGTCCGTCGGACAAGATGGAGGCCGAATTCACCGGCAATGTAGGCAATCGCAACGCCTACGGCGTCCGCGGCTTCATTTCCGGGCCGATCAACGACAAGGTCGGCTTCCGGATCACCGGCCTGTGGGACAATAGTGACGGCGACGTCAAGAACCTGCTCGCCGGCGCGCCCGACAAGAATTTCGGCGGGCGTAAGGTCGCGGCCCTTCGCGGCGTGCTGGCCTTCAAGCCCACCGATACACTGAAGATCGACGTCGAGGGCACCTATGCCCGTACTCGCGCCTCCTATGCGCCGACGGCGCTTGCGCCATCGATCAATCCGGCGCGCAAAGCCTTTCTGGTGCCGCAGACCTATCGCCCTCACAAAGTCTATTCCGACCTGGATGCCGCAAACAATACGACTCAATATAGCGCAACCGGAACAATCACCTTGGATGTCAGCGATGACGTCCAGCTGAAATCCATTTCCGGATATCAAAAATATCGAAACTTCATGTCCGTCGACTATGACGCGAGCGGTGCCACGGCGAACCATATCCCGAGCGCAGGTCATTCCCGCACCTATTCGCAGGAATTCAACCTCAACACGGATATGATCGATGGGCGCCTGAAATCCATATTCGGCATGTTCTACTTCAACGACCGGTACACGCAGCAGACAAATGTTCGCAGCAGCCTGTTCGGCGGCAGCAATGTCGACGTGTATCAGGCGAATTTTTCGCAAAAGGCCACGTCGCTGGCGTTCTTCACCGACCATACTTTTTCCGTGACCGACAGATTCCGCCTGCTGGCCGGCATCCGTTTCAACAGTGACAAGAAGAAGGGCAACCTGACCGTCCGAGGTCAATGCGCCAACGTCGAGAGGGATCTCAAATTCGAGGCGTGGACGCCACGCGCCGGCGTGCAATTCGACTTCTCCGATCAGGTCAAGGCCTATGCGACCTATCAGAAGGGCTTCAAGTCCGGCGGCATCGGTTCGGGGACATGCGGCGATACGTTCAAGCCCGAAACGATCGAGGGTGGCGAGGCTGGCGTCAAGACGAGTCTGGCCGACAACCGTATCCACCTCAACCTCGCCGGCTTCTGGTATGACTATAAGAATATCCAGGTGCAAAAGACGCTGGGAACGGCGGGCGGCTTCGCGGTGCAAAATGCTGCAGCGGCCAAGATCAAGGGGATAGAGGCCAGTTTCGATGCGTCGATCACCGACCGTCTGAAGCTGGACGGGTCGGCAATGGTCGAAAGCGCCAAATATACCGACTATACCAACTGTAACCCGGGCGACTTTCTGGGATCCTGCACCCCCCGCAATCCCAACAACCCCCTCGCTCCCTTTGACCCGCGTCCGCAGACTGATCCTACGCGCAACCAGGATCTGACCGGCAACTGGCTGAACCGGGCGCCGCCATACAGCGTCAGCATTGGTCTTGAATATCGCATGGACGTTGCAGGCGGCGAACTGCTGTTGCGCGGCGAATCCTATTGGAGCGGCAAGCTCCGCTTTTCGGAGTTCAACGATCCTATCCTGACCCAGAAGGCCTATAATATCCAGAATGCCTATCTGACTTTCACGCCAGGCAATGAGAAGTTCGTCCTGCGCGCGTTCATCAAGAATATCGGCAACACCAATTACCGGACGTCCGGCTTCTTCGATGGATTTACGTTCCAGCGGGAAACCACATGGGGCGCCTGGCGGACCTTCGGCGGCGAGGCGACCGTCAGGTTCTAAGGTCGAATTAGCCTGAGTTCTCAACCCCATTCATGCTGGTTGTAATAGTAAGCGAGATGAAAGACAGATCATGCCTTATATAACTGTTAACAAGCTCAATTTCTATTACTGCGACGATGATTTCACGGACCCATGGCAGGAACCGGAAGTCGTTTTCATCCAGCATGGATGGGGCAGGAGTTCCAAATTTTTCTATCATTGGGTCCCTGGCCTTGCCCGCGACTATCGCGTGCTGCGCCGGGACATGCGCGGCCACGGCCAGTCCGATGACACGCCGGCGTCCGACTGGACGGTCGACAATCTGATCGAGGATATAAGAGGATTTCTCGATGAACTGGGCGTCGCGAAAGTCCATTATATCGGCGAGTCCGCCGGAGGCGTGCTCGGCGCCGCATTCGCCGTCAAATATCCCGAACGGGTTCGATCGCTTACATTGATGTCGACGCCGCTTTCGGACCCCACGCGCGGGTCGGACAAATATGGCTATGACGACCTCGCGGGGAAGATCGAAAGCACGCCGATCGACGAGTTCGTGGAGATGCTGGTCAAGGGCCGTGGCCTGGTGCCGGTGAGTCCAGAACACGGACAATGGATGGCCAGTGAGTGGCGCAAGAACCGTCCTGCGAGCCTCGCCGCGCTTGCGCGGCTCTTCCCGGATATAGACTTAGAGCCGGTCGTTCCCACGATCGCCGCGCCAACCCTGATCCTGGCGCCCGGCAACAGCCATACCGCGCCGCTGGAGCATCAGAAGCAGATGCACCAGCTGATCCCTGGTTCGAAGATGGAAATCATCGACGGGAGTGGGCACGAGCTTTATTTCGAGCGGTTCGACGAATGTTTTACAGCCTTTCGATCGTTCCTCGCATCGGTGGGAACTTCGGCCAACGAGCAGGCGTGAACCACGACTCCATGAGGTTTGGCCATCGTCATTCAGGACTGCGGGATCGGCGCGGTTTTCGGCGAACTGAACTTATCCAGTGATCCCGGCCATTTCCGAAGATCTCATGAATGAGGCGGATGATTACGATCCGGTTGTACCGCCGAGCCAGCCACGCACCATTCTTTCAGGGTCGCCTGCGCGAACCCTGATGCCGATCATGCAACGTGATCGAACGAACCCACCGCCTCGCGCAATTTGAAAGCCCACTCCGTAAGCTCGGCCATGGATGGGCCAAGGGCTTTACCCATCTCGGTCAGCGAATATTCCACCTTTGGCGGCACTTGAGGATATACCGTTCGAGCAATGATGCCATCCTTTTCAAGCTGCTTGAGCTGCTGAATGAGCATCTTCTGATTCACGCCTTCGATCCGCCGCTCCAACTCAGAAAACCGGATTGGCGCTTTGGCACCGAATAGCTGGCAAATGATAACGATCTTCCACTTCCCCTCCAGCAGCCGCATGGCATCCCTTGTAGCAGCTGCCCAGACGAGTTGCCGTTTAGGGTCGGTGCAATCCCATTCCCGGTCCATTCATACTTACCTTTTGGTGCGCTTCATACTTTTTGGTAGGCTATTGCCGGTGAATGCACTTAAGCCTAAACTCCGGTGTAAGGCAATGATGATCGGGTTGAGGATAGCGAATGAAAATCGGAATCGTCGGAATCGGTAGTATCGGCGGCACCCTGGCACGCAAACTTTCGGCGGCGGGGCACAGTGTTGCCATTGCCAATTCCAAAGACGCAAAAAGCGTGCAAGCCTTCGCCGACGAGATCGGCGCGACCGCGGCCGATGCGAAGGACGCCGTCGCCGGAGCCGACTTGATCATCCTGTCCATCCCGCTACCCGCCGTGTCCGATCTGCCTGAGGATCTTTTCGACGCCGTACCGCAGAATGTTCCTGTGATCGACACCGGCAACTATTATCCGGGCATGCGCGATCCGCAGATCGCCGAAATCGATGCGGGCGAGGTCGAAAGCCTCTGGGTCTCCCGACAGATCGGAAGGCCAGTGATCAAGGCGTTCAACAACATCCTGGCTTATTCCCTCGCGGAACTCGGCCAGGCAAGGGGCACGCCGGGGCGGCTGGCCATTGCCGTGGCAGGCGACGAGCCAGCACATAAGGCGCTCGTCAGCGACATCGTCGATTCCATCGGCTTTGAGCCGGTCGATGCCGGCACGCTTGCCGAATCGTGGCGCCAGCAGCCCGCCACCCCGGCCTATTGCTGCGATTACGATGCCGACACCATGCGCAAGGCGCTCACCCAGGCCCGGATCGGAGAGGCACCAAAAACGCGGGACCACCTCCTCACCCAATATGGAAGCCTCGATCACAGCCCCACACATGAGGATTTCATCAAGCTCAATCGATCCGCAAACCCTCTTGCGTCAATGTAGACATTCAAAACATCATCCAATTCAAGACTCGCTATGCGGAACGGCGCACTCCATTTATCGGGGCCGTCGATCAGCGGAAGGAGCAGGTCTGCAAGTAGTTGAACTAAGTAGACTATTAAATATCATTCGGACCGCAACAATATAACACAAGTCTTAAGAGGATCGGAAATTGCGTTTTAGCCTATCAGAGACGATGGGCCAGTATCAGGACTGGCTGGAGATGGCTGTCGCCGCCGAGGAAGCAGGCTTTGACGGCTTTTCCACGCCGGACAGCGTCTTCTACCCTGAGAAAACAGATTCGATCTATCCGTATAATGAAACCGATGCGATCCGGAAATATATAGAAAATACGGCCTTTATCGAGCCGATGGTCGCGTTTGCCTGGATGGCGGCGAGGACCAGCAAATTGCGGTTTTTCCCCAATGTAATGAAGTCGGCGTCGCGCGCACCGATACTGCTGGCCAAACAGATCTGCTCGCTTGCGGTCATATCGAACAATCGCTTCATCTACGGCGCCGGCATCGGCCCCTGGGAGGAGGACTTCTCCTATAACGGTCTGGACTGGAGCAAGCGCGGCGAGCTGCTGGACGAATCCATCGACATTCTCAAGGGGCTGATGACGGGCGATCTCTTTGCCTATGATGGCAAGCACAACAAGTTCGGGCCGATCAAGATCAATCCGGTGCCGACCCAGCCCGTGCCGATCGTCATTGGCGGTCATTCCAAACCTGCCCTGCGCCGGGCCGCGAAGGTGGGTGACGGCTGGACCGTGGTCAACATGGACTATGATCCGATGAAAGCCATGATCGCCGAACTGAACGAGCTTCGACGGTCCTATGGCACCGACGACCGGGATTTTCAGATCCACGCCAGGCAATATAATATGCGGACCGCCGAACAAGAGCGTCCCGACCTCGGTTCCTACCGAAAGTTCGAGGAGGTCGGCGTAACCGATTATTGCATCGTCCTGTTCCCGACGCCGGATGTCCCGCTGCAAAAGAAGCTGGATGAAATCAAGCGGTTCGGGGACGAGGTTATCTCGAAGCTCTGATGAGGCCGACCAACATCCGATTAAACAGATATCGTTATCAGCACGCCCTTTGCGGACCTATACTGCGGGCATCAAGGAGAGAATGGTGATGAAGGTGCTCGACGCACGGGAACTCTTGCAAGTGGCTCAGGATCGAACGGGCCTGTCCGACTTTGGACCCGATGATTTCCGCGAGGGTCTCGACATGCTCGTAAAGGGCATCAACGCCGATGTGGACGTTCGCCCCGACCGCGTGGTGCATCTGCGCGAAAATATCCTGCGCCTGCTCGTCAATCGCCTCTGGTTTCAAAAAGACCTGACCGACCATCCCGAGATTCTCGAAGAAGTCATCGACGGGCCGATCATCATCACGTCGCTGCCCCGCACCGGCAGCACGAAATTGCAGCGGTTGCTGGCCGCCTCGGGCGACTTCCAGCTCCTCGAATATTGGAAGGGCCATATGTTCGCCCGCATCCCCGGGGCGCCGGACGGCGGCCGCGAGCAGCGGATCGCCGAGACGCGCGCCTATGAAAAATGGCTGTATGAGGTGTCGCCGGACATGATCACCGGGCATCCCGTATTCACCGACGAGGCGGAGGAGGAAATGCAGCTTTTCGAATATGCTTTCCGAACGGCGGGATTCGCGGTTTTCGGCTCTCCCTCACATTTCATGTGGCTGTTGGGTGCCGACCTCGCGCCGGCTTACGACTATCTGAAAATGCAGTTGCAATATCTGCAATGGCAGAATCCGGACGATCGCAAGAAACCCTGGTTGCTCAAGACGCCGATCCATTTCGGAGTGGAAGCACAACTGAACCGAATCTTCGACAATCCCCGCTTCATCGTCACCCATCGCGATCCCACCAAATGCATTCCGTCGATCGCCGGCGTCAATCACAACTGGTATATGCTCTACGCCGATGTCGAGCCCGACCTCAACGGGGGCGAGGCGATGATCACCTATTTCGGCCAGTCCGCCGACGATCATCTGGCATGGCGCGACAATGATCCGGGCCTGCAAATCCTCGACATCGGCTTTTCCGACATCACCTCGAACGATGGCGAGGTCGTACGTCGTATCTACGACGCGTTCGGCCTGCCGCTGACGGAGAAAAGTCTGCAAGGCATGCGCGAATGGTCGGAGCGCAACCCACGCAACAAACATGGGGGCCATTCCTATTCAGCCGAAAAATTCGGCACGACCGATGAGGCGATCCGGGTGCGGTTCGCCGACTATGTCGACCGTTTCGCTCCACTGCTCGCGTGAGAGAAGGCTCCATGCGTGACATCGAACAGCGGCTGGCGGAAGTCGAAGCGCGCTTCGCGATTAGCGATATCGTGCATAAATTCTGCCGCGCCGCCGATCGCAGCGACCTGAACGCCATCCCGTCGCTGTTTCACGACGGGGCGGTGGACAATCATGTCTTTTACGAAGGTGATGTGGCGGGGCTGGTCGAATGGATGCGCGAGCGGCATCGCAACATCCTGAACGCTGCCCACAATGTCAGCAATATCCTGATCGAGTTCGCCGGGGCGGACCGCGCGCTGGTGGAATCGCGGGTGACGGTCTGCATTCGCTATTCGGCGGCGGGGGCGGCGGCGTTCGCCAAGGCGGCCGGTATCGCGATCGTGGACGGCCGGCCGGTCGATGTGCTGTCGTTCGGGCGCTATGTCGATATATTCGAGCGGCGCGACGGCGTCTGGAAAATCGCCTCGCGCACGGCGGTGCCCGACCAGCACATCGCCTTCGAAGTGCCCGAAGGCGACGACCTGGAGTCCCCGACCCTCGTCAAGCCGCGCCGGGACCAGGATGATATCGTTTTCCGCCTGCGCCGCGAAATGGGCTTGTCCTGACCCGGCGGCAAAGCACCCCTAGGATTTAACGGAGATATATATGAGCAGTAACGGTCCCGATTTCGGCATTGCCACCGCCTGTACCAAGGATACCATCGCGCCATCGGCTCTGGGCCAGTGGGCCGAAGCCAACGGCTTTGAGTCGCTCTGGTTCGGCGAACATTCCCACATTCCCGTCGGACTGAAATCCGAGCGTCGCACCTACAAGGAGGTGCCGGAAAGCTTCAAGGAGATGTACGATCCGCTGCTTTCGCACATGGCCGTGGCGGCGGTCACGAAGACACTGAAGCTGGGCACCTCGATCTCGATCATCACCGAGCATCACCCGATCAGTCTGGCGACCAGGATCGCAACGCTCGATCATTTTTCGGGCGGTCGCTTCATTCTCGGCGCGGGCGCCGGCTGGAGCGCGGAAGAAATGGCCGACTATGGCATTGCGTTCGAAGACCGCTGGAAGTGGGTGCGCGAATGCGTTCTGGCGATGCGCCAGATCTGGGGCAATGAGATCGCCGAATTCGCCGGCGACATGGTCAAGTTCCCGCCGATGTGGTGCGGGCCCAAGCCGGTGAAGGGTGGCAAGCTGCCGGTGCTGATCGGCGCCTACACCAAATTCGCCTTCCCCCGCATTGCCGAATATGGCGACGGGTGGATCCCGGTCGACCAGAATGACGCCATGCCGGCCGCCGTGGCCGATCTGCGCGCCTATATGGAAAGCAAGGGCCGGTCCTTCGAAGAGTTGGACCATACGGTCATCACCCATCATCTGGGCATGTTCGAAGGCAATCCCGATCGCCTCAAAAAGAGAGTCGAGGAACTGCACGCGCTGGGCTTCAATCGTGTGCTCCTGCAGCTTCCCTCAGTGGCTGCCGACGACCAGTGGCGGACGCTGGAAAGCCTGCACAAGGTGGCGCAGGCGTTCGCCTGAGAGCTGGCGACGGGACGGGACTCAAACTCGCGAGTGCCCGTCAAAGGCCGCCCGAGCCTTGAGTCCCGTTGCGGCTATACGGCCCTGATTTTGCGCGCGACTTCAGATTGTGAATCCGCCGACAACACGGTACGGAAGACGAACTCAACCGCAGTTGCGAGGCTTCCGTTGCCGGCGTCCGAATGCACGGTTGCCTTAAGGCCAAGGCCATGCATTGATATCAGAAGCATTTCAACACGCATGTCGACTTCTTCCCGATCAAACCCTTTCAGCACGGGCTCTATGACCTTGCGAATTGTGTCGCGGAAATAGCTGGCGGCCTTCACAGCCATCTCCTTGACTATCGGATTACGCGCCGCTTCGGCCTGAACTTCTAGCCAGAGGGCGGTGCGATCGCTATCAAGAATCGCAGGAAGCTCGCTCACAAATGAATCGACAAGGGCGTCGACGCTCCGGCTGTCCGACTGGCCCAATTGGCTTATGAGCAACATGAACTCGTGCATGTCATGCTCTATAAGCGCGATCATGATCGCCTCTTTATTCTCATAATATTTATAGATGTGGCCTTTGCTCATCGCTGCAGCGGCAGCGATGCGACTGATGGTCGCGGCGTGAAAGCCCTCATCGCGAACGCATGCCCGGGCCGCGTCGCGAATTTGAGTTTGCCGCTGCTTAATGCGTTCGTCTCGTCTCGAGATCGCTGCTGCCGTCTTAGTCATCCACCTCCTTTGTGCCGCCCGCGGCGACAGCCCCTGCCTGATCCGATGTTTATAACGCCAAGTCGGAAAACCGCTAACATAGTTTTTATCGAGCCAAATGCCGTGCCCGTCCAAGCCGATCAGGACATTATTCCTGGGTCAGGATTGCATCCCAGCAAAGGCAACAATATAAAATAATGGCCGATCGTTCTAGAAAATGTTGACTTGGGTCCTGGGGTCATGCGAGGTTGTGTTGGATAATGGGAGATCGACTCGCGCGTGGTCATGCGGGGATCGTTTGGGACATAAGGTTTCATAGGAGCGGTGTTGGGATGATAGGCTTCGAGCATTCCGAAATGCGTGGTCTTTACGACGAGCTCATCGAGCTGGTCGCGGAAAAGAGGCCGACGCTCGCGCCCGATATCTGCAAGGTTCCGGTGAGCGAATATACCGATCGCGATCGTTGGGAGCGGGAGGTTCAGCTGCTGCGGACGACGCCGATGGTGCTGGCATTGTCGAGCGAACTGCCCGAGCCTGGCAGCTACTGGTCGCTGACGCGGCTTGGCGTGCCGCTGCTTCTGGTGCGTCAGAAAACCGGCGAGGCTCGGCTGTTCATCAACGCCTGCCGTCACCGCGGTGCCAAGGTGGTCGAGGAAGGGCAGGGCAATAAGCCGCGCTTCACCTGCGTCTATCATGCCTGGACCTATGGGCAGGACGGACGGCTGCTGGCGCTGCCTGAAAATGCTATCTTCGGAAACGTCGACAAGGCCGATTACGGCCTGACCGAACTGGCGCTCGAAGAGCGCCATGGCCTGATCTGGGCGATCCTGACCCCGGATCTGCCGCTTGATCTCGATGCGTTTCTCGGACCCGAAATGTCGGCCTTGTTGCCCAAGTTCGGCCTTGAACGCTTCAAGGTGGTGAATTTGAAGGAAGTGCCAGCCGCGAACTGGAAACTCGCTTATGAAGGCTATGTCGAAACCTACCATTTCCCCAGCCTCCATGCGCAGAGTTTTGGCAGTTTCGTCATTCCCGGCGTGATCAAGATCGAGGACAAGGGTATCCATGGTGAAATTATTTCACCGGTTTTGGGTATTCAGGAGGAATGCGATCCATCGTCGATCGACGATCTCAAGCGCTTTGTGCAGCGCGGCTTCACGCTTTTTCCGTCCACCTTCTACACCTGTGCCAGCACCAACGCCTTTGCCGGTGAGGAAGAGCGCGAGGGGCCTCCGCTCGAACGCATGTTCATGAACCAGATCCTGCCGGGCAATAATCCCGGGGAGTCGGTGACGATATCGCGAACGGTGGTAAGCGGCGAATTCGAGGGCACGCCGATGGAGAAGGAGGTTCGTGACTGGGCCAGCCTTACCCATCAGGTCGTCATGGACGAAGACTGCCCGGTGGTGAACAGTATCCAGGAGACGGTTCATTCGGGCGCGCAGGAATATTTCACCTTCGGCCGCAACGAGAGCGCCATTCACCACTTCCACCGAAGGTTGCATAGCGCTCTGGGCGA
The DNA here is from genome assembly GCF_037723805.1 of Sphingobium fluminis. NCBI lineage: Bacteria > Pseudomonadati > Pseudomonadota > Alphaproteobacteria > Sphingomonadales > Sphingobiaceae > Sphingobium > Sphingobium fluminis. The sequence goes on along the minus strand of NZ_JBBJUK010000005.1, from coordinate 138,094 downwards.
CAAACCCCTGGATGAACAGCGCAAGAATCAGTGACAATACGCAGGCTGTCCAACAGGTCTGTCGCTGCCAGGCGGGCGGGGGCGTGTTGACCGGCTTTGCCGGCGGATCTGCCTCAGTCCCCGCCGATGGGTCTGCGCCGGAAGTGAGCGAAGCGGTGCGCTTGTCGCGCACCGGCGACCCTATGAAACCTGGCAGAGCGGAATAGTTACGCCATGCCGGTAGAACTAAAGCCCCCCTTGTCTTCATTACGAAGCCGGAACGTTCGGAGAAGTTGAGGCCATCCGTTCGAGGAAGGCTCTGAATTTAACAGAGCGACCCTTGGGCTGACGCGCATAATGCACCCGCAAAGTCTGGATTAATACGGCCTGGACTGGCCGTTCGTGTCGGCTTGCGGCATCGCCATGTCCTCAAACAGGCTGTCTTGGATTTGGAATTTCACCGTTTTGGATACCCATATCGTAAGTCAGCATCACCCGACCGGCATTAAAAAAAGGACGATCGTTCTATTGACAGCTTCCGCCTTCCTGTGGATAGTGCGGCGCAAAGAAGCCAGCGAGGAAGCGGCTCAAGAAGTCAATGGACTGGAGAGTGAGTATAGCTTTCAGAGCTGCAGAAAAAATTGAATATATTCTCCGCGTGTTGGGTCGCGTGTCCAATCCCCCTGCTGAGAAGTGGAGGGAGCGTTCATGCTTTTGCCATATATCCAACAACCCGAATGAAATGCTCATTTCGCGCGAACTGGCAAAGGCTAATCTTGTCCGAAGTTGCCGGTCGGTACTTCATGCAGGCGAGAAGCGGGTATAGACCTGATGAATGATGAAATGATCCACGCGCGGCATCGGATGAACGCAGCGTGCGAAATGTGAACGCGAATTTCTTCGGCGCGTCAAACCGGCCGATAGTTATAAAGATGGATGGGAAGGGCGCATTATGCTATCATTCAAGGATAAGAATACGGTTGTTCTTGGTGCCTCCGCACGTGGCGGCACGGGTTGGGAAACCGCCAAGCTGCTCGCGGAGGAGGGTGCCCGCATAACGGTCGGCGCGCGGAACATGGCCGGTCTCCAGGAGCTCGCCGATCTTACCGGTGCCCTTCCAGTGCGCTGCGATGCCGCGATCGAGGCGGAGGTGGAGGCGATGGCCGAGGCGGCTTTCGCTGCCTATGGTCCTATCGACATCGCCATTATAGCCGCAGGGGTGCCCTTCGTCGGCATGATCGACGCCATCGACCCGGAGGAGGTGCGAAGGGCATTCGACATCAACTATTTTGGTCCATTCTTCTTTATCAAGCATATGGCGCGGCGCATGCGCGACGGCGGCGCGATGGTGGTGATCACGTCGACTGCGGCTTCGATGCCGGTCCCGGGCTATAGCAGCTATGGTTGCGCCAAGGCCGCAGCCCAGGTGCTGGTCGAACATGCCGCTCTCGAATATGCGCCGCGAAACATCCGGATAAATGCGGTGGAAGCGGGGCTCATCGACACGCCCATGTCGGCGATTTTGTTAGAGCATGAAGTGGCGAGAAAGGTTCTTTTGAAGGAAATCCCGCTCGGTCGGCCGGTGAAGGCGAGGCAGGTTGGCGCGGCCTGCTTGTGGCTGTGCCATCCTGATGCAGCGGTGACCGGCGATACCCTGAACGTCGATAACGGCAATCATCTGCGTCGTAACGTGCAGCCGGAAGAATTACCTTACGATGTCATGGCCGCGAACGCCGACGCTTCGTCTCAAAAATAATCGATCATGGCTGGCAGGGATCGGGGTACGCCCAAGGCAGGCCGGCCATTTCTGGATTAACGGGCGTCTAGGCCCTTCATGTAGAAGGCGTCGAAACGGTAGTTCCTGACCGGTGCGGGACATATCGAAGGCAAGACGATTGACGTCGTTCAGCCCTTTCCTCGCTCCAGGGTCCTGCTGGCCGGCTGTGACGCCTTATTCGTCCGAACCCTTGGGCGGCGCGGTGAAGGCCGAGTAACAGGCGGCATAGTGGACAGGCGTCGATGGTCCACACAGGGGGAGATGGGGTGCTTTCGCGACATGTCGCAGTCCTTCCGCAGCGGCGCCGACCATAGTGGAAGCCGGAAGGCTTTCGCCAGAATGTGGCACTATCGCTTCGACATGCGGGGCGGTAATCTGCCTCTAGCGAGGCGCGAAACTAAAGTTTGGTGATCGGGATACATTCAGTTCGACTTCTTACTTGATCGCTCACGCGATTTGGTGGTGTCTGTTCAAAAACTACTGGAGAATATCGTATGAACGAGATCGACGATGTGCGCGGCGTAGACCAAAAGGCTCAAAATACGCCTTCGGCCGCAGAATCCGTTCACGCTTTGGCGACTGCGCAACAGTATGAACTTGAAGCGACGGCGATGGCAATTCTCAAGACAAGCGAAATGCAAAAGGCGATGGAGGAAGCGCGCCAGCTGCTGAGTAAATTGTCATGGGCCCGTTCGGAGACTGCCCAACAGACTTTTGAACAAGTGGTTTCTGAATGTGCCGGCTATGCTCTTCTTTCCGCCGCGAACAGGGATCCCCAGAACCCCGGCCTGGTCTGGCTCCAGACTCCTCGAAAAGAATGGCTGGGGCATGCGGTAACCGGGTCACGTTTCTGTTTCGATAATCCCGACAATATCTATCGTTACGCCTTTATTGACGATGCATCTACCTATGTTCTGGATTCCAGACCTGCAGGGCCTACGGGCAGATTCAGCGTGGCCATCTATGTCGCGTTGACGGGGGCTGAGGTGGAAAGCTGGGAGGCGTGGGAGCGAACCGCCGATGCAGCGGATGAGGAACGCATGATCGTGGATAGCGAAGGCGCGTCCCGCATCACGATCGGACCCGAAGACCCCAGGGACGGTAGCCTTCACCTGAAGTCGAAGGGGGGAACTTTCGTCATCGTTCGGGAGGCGTTGAACGACTGGCATACGCAGCGGCCCCGCGCCATGTCCTTCCGCAAGGTCGCCGGCCCACAAACCCTTGCGCTGACCTTCGACGACCGTGTCGCCATAGCCGCACGCTATATGATGTTCGGAGCGCAAACGATCGCTCAGTTCGAGGGTTTACACGCATCGATCCCGCTCAATGATTTCGGGGCTCCGCTCCAGCGCGGCCATTCAACGAAACCATCGATGATTACGCAAGGCCGGTATCATCTTGCGGATGACGAGGCGCTGATTATGAACTTCCTTCCGCAGGCCGCGGAATATATGAGTTTGAGCGTAACGTCTCCCTGGCTGATCTCTCGCAATGCCGTCAGCAAGTCGGGCAGCCGGACGGGTTGCCAGTCGCATCAGAATGCCGATGGCACTTACACCTACGTCTTGAGCCACCGTGATCCGGGCGTGGCGAACTGGATGGATACCGACGGCCTGCTGGAGGGCTGCATAGCTATGCGCTGGGAAGGCATGCATGCACCGGCGGCAGATCCCAATGACGCTATATCAGGGGTCAGGGTCGTCAAGCTCGATGCCGTCCGGTCCGCGCTGCCCGCCGATTTCCCCTCTGTAGGGCCGGCGGAGCGAGCGACCGAACTGGCAGGCCGACAAGCGGACTATGAGTCGCGCTGCGGCGTGGATTGCAGGTTCATCGAAGGCTGAGGACAACCGGCAGACGTTCAGGCTTCGGTTCGCCGTCGAAGCCGGAACGTCCAGATCGGCCAGATAGAGCAGTCCCGGCATCGGCATGATCTCTCGCTGGAACAGATTACCCATTCCCGCATAATTTTCGCATCGCCCTTAGTCGTACGCGGCAAGTATCAAGGTTAGAGGAGCCTTTAATGGACACGGTTGAGTCGACAACAAAACTGTCTACGGACAAACTGCTCGCCGCGGCCTATGCCGAGACCGGGCTGAACGATTTCGGCGACTTCGATCCCCGCGAAGGATTGGCCCGATTTGTTCAGGATATTAACGATAACGTCCTGTTGAACGAGGCCGGTCGGGCAAGCATATCCGGGATCATGAACCGTTGGCTGGTCAACGGGCTGCGTTTCGCCCACGACCTTAAGAAGCACCCGGAAATTCTCGACGAACAAGTCGATGATCCGCTCTTCATTTTGGGCATGACGCGCGTCGGCTCGACGAAGTTGCAGCGTCTGCTCGCAGCCGACCCGGACACGTTGAGCATCCGGCATTGGGAATCGATGAATCCTTCTCGCATCCCGAATGCGGTAGCGGGTGAAGAAGATCCCCGCATCGGTATCGATCGTGAGATAGTCGAGGCCATGATCAAGAATAATCTCGGCCTGATGCAGTCCCATTCGGTGAAGATCGACGATGCCGAGGAAGATATTTTCGTGCAATTGCCGACCTTCAAGACGGTAGGCCACTGCTGGGTGGTGCCCGTTCCCAATTATTATGATTGGGTAAGATCTGAATCGCTGCACGAATCCTATGTATTCCTCAAGCAGATGCTGCAATATCTGCAGTGGCAGCAAGGCGGGCGCCAAAGCGAGAATGGCGACAGGCGCTGGATATTGAAGACGCCGCCGCATATCGGGAATATGGATCTGTTGGCGGATCTGTTTCCCAATGCCAAATATGTCTTCATGCACCGGGATATCCACGAAGTCATTGCATCGACGTGCCGCCTGATTGAAATGCTGTTCCGGACGTGCATGGATGTGGTCGATATGCACGCGGTTGGTGACTATGTGCTTCGGCTGTGGTCGGAAGAAATGGACCGCCATTTGCGGCAGCTCGACGCTCTGGGTTCGCAGATCGATCTCATCGATGTCCAGTATGACCGTCTCCGGAAAGACACGTTCGGCGTGGTGCGCGACGTCTATACAATGATGGGCCGTGATCTGACGCCGCGCCGCGAAGAAGCGATGCGTCTGTGGGAGGAGAATGACTCCCATGGCGAATTTGGCAGCTATAGCTATAGCCTGGAGCAATATGGCTTGACACCCGAGAAGGTCGACGCGGCCTTCGCGGAATATAACCGCCGATACTTCCAGAAATAATGACCGCCATGCTCGGGTGGTAATCGGGGCGGCCATAGGGCTTTAAAAATCGGAAAAGATGGTCGCTCGGAACGGCAAGGCAATTGTCGATCACCAGCCTCGAGACGCAAAAATTTCGAGAAAAAAGGGCGATCGTTCTCATTTCGTTTGACTTGGGTCCTGGGGTTGTGCGAGGTTGTGTTGGATAATGGGAGATCGACTCGCGCGTGGTCATGCGGGGATCGTTTGGGACATAAGGTTTCATAGGAGCGGTGTTGGGATGATAGGCTTCGAGCATTCCGAAATGCGTGGTCTTTACGACGAGCTCATCGAGCTGGTCGCGGAAAAGAGGCCGACGCTCGCGCCCGATATCTGCAAGGTTCCGGTGAGCGAATATACCGATCGCGATCGTTGGGAGCGGGAGGTTCAGCTGCTGCGGACGACGCCGATGGTGCTGGCATTGTCGAGCGAACTGCCCGAGCCTGGCAGCTACTGGTCGCTGACGCGGCTTGGCGTGCCGCTGCTTCTGGTGCGTCAGAAAACCGGCGAGGCTCGGCTGTTCATCAACGCCTGCCGTCACCGCGGTGCCAAGGTGGTCGAGGAAGGGCAGGGCAATAAGCCGCGCTTCACCTGCGTCTATCATGCCTGGACCTATGGGCAGGACGGACGGCTGCTGGCGCTGCCTGAAAATGCTATCTTCGGAAACGTCGACAAGGCCGATTACGGCCTGACCGAACTGGCGCTCGAAGAGCGCCATGGCCTGATCTGGGCGATCCTGACCCCGGATCTGCCGCTTGATCTCGATGCGTTTCTCGGACCCGAAATGTCGGCCTTGTTGCCCAAGTTCGGCCTTGAACGCTTCAAGGTGGTGAATTTGAAGGAAGTGCCAGCCGCGAACTGGAAACTCGCTTATGAAGGCTATGTCGAAACCTACCATTTCCCCAGCCTCCATGCGCAGAGTTTTGGCAGTTTCGTCATTCCCGGCGTGATCAAGATCGAGGACAAGGGTATCCATGGTGAAATTATTTCACCGGTTTTGGGTATTCAGGAGGAATGCGATCCATCGTCGATCGACGATCTCAAGCGCTTTGTGCAGCGCGGCTTCACGCTTTTTCCGTCCACCTTCTACACCTGTGCCAGCACCAACGCCTTTGCCGGTGAGGAAGAGCGCGAGGGGCCTCCGCTCGAACGCATGTTCATGAACCAGATCCTGCCGGGCAATAATCCCGGGGAGTCGGTGACGATATCGCGAACGGTGGTAAGCGGCGAATTCGAGGGCACGCCGATGGAGAAGGAGGTTCGTGACTGGGCCAGCCTTACCCATCAGGTCGTCATGGACGAAGACTGCCCGGTGGTGAACAGTATCCAGGAGACGGTTCATTCGGGCGCGCAGGAATATTTCACCTTCGGCCGCAACGAGAGCGCCATTCACCACTTCCACCGAAGGTTGCATAGCGCTCTGGGCGACAAACCCCTGGATGAACAGCGCAAGAATCAGTGACAATACTCCGAGGTGTCGGACGTCCGCCCGGTGACCGTTTTACGCAGCGTGTTCGTCGCCGCATGGACCGGTCGCCAGGCGCGACATTTCACGCCACTAGGCAATGACGTCTCATGATCTGGTCTGCTGCTTGTCCGACCCGCAGCATGGGAGAGATGATTTGAACATGGATGAAAAATTGCGGCGGCTGATCGATCGCGAGGAAATCCGCGATCTGGTGAACCGGTTTTCGGCCTATGAAGACCGGCGGATGTGGGACGAGGCGGCCGAATGCTTCACGGAAGACGGCGTGTTCGATGAAACGGCGGTTGATGGCCCGATATCGACGGGCAGGGAGCAGATCAGGGCCTTTTTCAAGGAACAGATTGATGGTGCCATGACCTTCCTAGCCCATTATGCAACCGGTCATGTCATCACCGAACAAGGCGACGATGAGGCGAAAGGTTTCTTCAGCTGTTTCTTCGAGGGCGGATTGCAGGACGGGCGCATCGTGAAAGTCCATGGCTATCTGGATGACACCTACGCCCGGGTCGATGGAAAATGGTTGTTCAAGACCCACAAGGTTGTGCTTTACGGTCCGCGGCAGTTCACCAGGCCGTCCAGCGAGACGGTTTAACGGAAATAAATTTCAGGAGTGGAGCGGGTATGAGAGGATTGCGGGACAAGGTAGCGATCGTGACGGGCGCGGCCTCACCGATCGGGATCGGCTTTGCGACGGCGAAGCGCCTGGCGGAAGAGGGTGCACTGGTCGCGCTGACCGACCTCAATCATGCCGGTGTCGAGGAAAGGGCCGCCGAACTTCGGCAAGCGGGCTATCGCGCGATCGGGATCGCGCATGATGCCGTCGACGAAGCGTCTTGGGAGACTGTTCTCCAGACGACCCGCGATGAACTTGGCCCGCTGGACATATTGGTCAACAACGCCGCCATCGCCATTCAGGCCCATGTCGTCGACATGGAACTGTCCGACTGGCGTCGCCAGCTTGATGTCAATGGCACTACGGCCTTTCTGGGCTGCCGGATCGCGACGCGCGAGTGGCAGTCATCGGGTCGGACCGGCGCGATCGTCAATGTGGCGTCCACCGCATCGCTCGTCGCCGGCGAATATGGCGGCGCCTATTGCGCCAGCAAGGGCGCCGTCCTGATGCTGACCAAGGTGGTGGCGATCGAAAACGCGAAACATGGCATTCGCGTCAATTCGGTGCATCCCGGCTGGACGAAGACTGCGATGCTCGGAGATTCGCTGGACGATCCTGAAGCCCAGACCGCGCAGATCAAGGCGATCATACCCGCCGGGCGACTGGGTGACCCGTCGGAAATGGCGGCGGCGATCGCCTTCCTCGCGTCGGACGATGCGTCTTTCTGCAACGGCACCTCGCTTTTGGTAGATGGCGGGTTGACGGCGCAATGATGGCCGCGAAGGTTGGACAGGGCTGAAATGGCCTTCGACCCGTCGCTAGATTAATAAGTTTATACGGAGAGAATTATTATGGCCAGTGCCTCAGACCCGTTCGCGGAAACATCCTTCGGCCCCAATCGCAAGCGGCCGGCTACGCTCGAGGAGCGGGTGCAACTGATTGAGGATCATGAAGATATTGCGCGGCTGATGTCGCTCTACACCCACTATAATGACGGCGGGTGGGAAGGTCAGGGGCCAAGCCATATGGGTCCGTCCGCTGACCTGTTCACGGAAGATGGCATCTGGGACGACTGCGGCACGATCGGCCAGGCAAAGGGGCGCGAGGCGGTTCGCGCGCTGTTCAATACGCTGCGGGCCACCCCCTATGTGTCGCACAATGTCATGAACCCGCTGATCGATGTGGACGGCGATACCGCGCGGGGACACTGGCATCTGATCGCGCTGTCGAAATGGCCAAACGGCAGGCCGGTCGAAGATAATGACGGACACTGGTCGCTGGCGATCTACAAACTTCAATTCGAGCGCACCGGCGAAGGCTGGCGGATCAAGAATATGACCATCAATCGCGGCCGTGAAATGCCGCAGCGGGGCTATAATGGCCCGCCAAAATGGTCGGTGTAACAATCATATCTAACGGCGTGACTGCGCGCGCATCTGTCGACGCCAGACCATTATCCATCGGGGAGGCAAATTGATGCCGGGCAAATTGACTTTCGGTTACCTCTATGACTTCCGCAATCCGCAGCAGTGGCACAGACCCTGGGAGCAGGTGTATAAGGAGGCCATCGATGTCGCGGTCTGGAGCGAGCAGATCGGCTTCGGGGGCGCCTGGGTGCCCGAACATCATCTTTCGAGCGACGGTTACCTGCCCTCGCCGCTCGCCGTGATTTCGGCGATGGCGACGCGCACCAAGACTATCCGGCTTGGGACATGGATTGCGCTCGCGCCCCTGTATCACCCGACGCGCTTCGCTTCCGATTGTGCGGTGCTCGACATCATCTGCGAGGGGCGGCTCGATATCGGTCTCGGCATCGGATACCGGCCGACGGAATATGCGGCGATGGGCGTCGATTTCACCAAGCGTGGTCGCCTGTTCGACGAGTGGTTGGAGATCGTCACCAAATTATGGGCGGGCGACGCAGTGAATTATGCCGGGCAGCATTATCAGCTTGATGACGTTCGGTTGATGCCGCCAGCCCCGCGCGGCCGTATTCCACTTTACATCGGCGCCTTCGCTCCAAAGGCTATGGACCGGGTGCTCGCTTATGGCGACGGCTATGTCGGGTCCACGGCTGGTGCCGAACTCTATGTCGAAAAGCTTCGCGCGCAGGGCAAGGATGCGAGCGAAGGCAAGGTGCGGCTCGGCGATTTCTACACTCTCGTTGCCGAAGACCCGGAACAGGCGATTGAAGAGCTGGCGCCCCATTTCCTCCACGTCAACAATATGTATGCCGAATGGGGGGGCGAGGCGATGGATTGGATGAGCCTCGAAGATTTCAAGACGTCGGGCAAGTTGCAGATATTGACCCCCGACGCCGCAGTCGCAAAATATAAGGGCTTGCAGGAGCGGATGCCGCTCGACCATGTATGCATGATGATGCCGGCCGGCCTCACTGCCGAAAAATTCAAGCCCTACGCGCAGCTGTTCGCGGACAAGGTGCTGCCGGCGTTCAAATGATGAAGCGCGGTCATACAGGAGTACAGGAATGAATCTCGGCAAGCTTTCGATCTGGACCAGCGTCAATGGGCCCATCGGGTTTTTCGAAGACGAGAAATCCGGCGAACTGGGTCCGGCGACGGCTGAGCGCCTTGCCCGGTTCGCCCGCCGGGTTGAGGAGCTTGGCTATGATTCGATCTGGATGCCCGACGCCTTTGGCCGCGATCCGCTGATTGCGTCTGCCTGGCTGCTGGCCAACACCACCACGCTCAAGGTGGCGACGGGTATCATCAGCATCTATTCGCGCGATCCGATCGCCATGCGCGCGGGTGCCGATGCGCTGAACGAGCAATGGGGCGGGCGCTTCATCCTGGGTCTGGGTGTTTCCCATCGCGAGACCGTCGAAGGCATGCGCGGGCATCATTACGAAAAGCCGATCCCCGCGATGCGCTCCTATCTTGAGGCGATCGCCAAGGCGCCATATTATGCTGTCCCGCCAGCTGAACCGACCACGATCGTTCTGGCCGGTCTGCGCGAGAAGATGATCGAGCTGAGCGGCGAGCAGGCGGACGGCGCGCACAGCTATCTCGTGCCCCCGGAGCATACCGCGCAGGCCCGCGCGATCCTGGGTCCCGACAAGCTGCTCTGCGTGGAGCAGCCGATGGTCCTCGAAACCGACCCTGTGAAGGCGCGGGAGATCGCGCGCGGCGAGGTCGCATTTTATCTCACCCTGCCGAACTATTGCAATTCGTGGAAGGCGCTCGGCTTTACCGTTGAGGATCTCGCCAACGGCGGTTCCGATCATTTCGTCGATTCGCTCGTCGGCTGGGGAGACGAGGCTGCGCTGCGCAAGCGCATCGACGAGCATCTGAGTGCCGGCGCGACGCAGGTCTGCATAAAGCCGCTGGCGCCAGCGGGCGGCGGCGCGGATATGCGCATCATCGAAATGCTTGCACCTGCCGCCTGACGGCGTCGGCCAACAAATATAATAGATAGGGAGTGTTGCCAGTGCGCGCAGTGACCGCTGATTTCGTCAACAAAGCCGGTTCCCCCCGTATTTCGGAAGTGGACCAGCCTACCATAGCGGACGGGGAGCTTCTGGTGCGCATGTCCTATGGCGGGATGAACGCCGCGGACTGGCAATATGCGCAAGGGATGGTGACGACCATGGCCGAGGGCAATCTCAACATCCTGGGCTTTGAGGGGTCGGGCGTGGTCGAGCGTGTCGCGCCCGACGTCACGACTTTTCGTGCAGGTGACCGTGTGATGTTCGCGCGAAGCCGGGCGACCGGGGATACGGGGACGTTCGCGGATTATGTCGCGTTCCCCGCCAATCTGGCGCGCCGGGTCCCGGACTGGATGTCGATGGAAGATGCAGGCGCCACGCCGATCTGTTTCCTGACATCCTACATCTCGCTGTTCGCCGATGATCTGGGCAATGGGAAGCCGGGCCAGAAGATATTGATCCATGGCGGCTCGGGGGGCGTGGGCAGCTTTGCCATTCAGCTTGCCAAATATGGCGGGCTGTTCGTGGCCGCGACGGGCAGGGCGGTCAACAAGGACTATATGATCGGGATGGGGGCGGACCACGCCATCGACTATACCGACCCGGACAAGAGCATCGTCGCCCAGACGCGCGAATGGGCGCCAGAAGGCGTCGACATCGTGTTCGATGCGGTGCGGCAAAATACGCTGCCCAATGCGCTCGACGCGTTGAAGCCGGGCGGAACGCTGGTCAGCATATCGACCGGGCTCGACACCAGCAATCTGGACGAGCAGATGCTTGCGTCGCAGGCGCTTGGATTTAAGCATGTACGGTGTTTTGCCCATTGGCCCGAACGGATCGACAAGACGCCGTTTTCCAACATTCTGGAGCAGCAGGCTATTCGTATCCCGCCGGTCGAGGTGGTGGAACTCGCCGATCTTCAGTCCGCGATAGAGCGGCTGCGGAATGGACATAATCGAGGCAAACTCGTCTTGAACATGACAGGCGGATGACGTTGGTCGACGCGACGCGACGAGGCCGGGCTCGCATAGGGCTATCTCGGAATTGGCAGTCTGTTGCGTCGAAACGAACCATCGCAGATCTCCCGGGCGCGAGCAGTCAGCGGTCCGATGAACAAGGCATGGCGATCAGGGCGCTGGATATTGCAGCGCGCCTGCGCCAGCTGCCAAGCGGCGGCTTTTGCTTTCGGCTGGCGGCGGGCAAGGCGCGCGCCCGGAGCGGCGATGGTGGCATGCTCCGGGATGAAAACGATCGCATCGTTCGATCCGTACGAAATATCGCACGACCCTACAGGCGGGCCAGACCAAGCGTTGACGCGACATCGAACATGGTCAAGGGATTTGCCCGGGGCCGGTACGGAGAATGGCGATATCTGTTCGGCCCGATCGCCAGCATGACAGTTCGACTAGGACGGTTTTCGTACTAATCCGTATTGGACGTGATCGGGAGCCGGACCCATGAACAATGTTCGCGAAGGTCGGGTATGCGGGCCGATTTCGGGCGCGTGCTAAAAAGTCAGGAGCAGCGATGAGTGTGGAAATAAGGGCCGTAGACGTTCAGGGGACCGTGGCCTCCGGCTATGAGAGCGTCCGCGCAGCTTTCGAGGATAATTTGGCCTCGGGGCAGGACATCGGAGCAGCATTCGCCGTTTATAGAGACGGCGCCGCATTGGTCGATCTGTGGGGCGGAACGCGTGTGGAAGATCGATCCGTCAGCATTACGGATCGCACTGTTTTCGGCGTCAATTCGACGAGCAAGGGCGTAGCGTCGATCTGTATCGCAATGCTGGTCGACCAAGGCAAGCTGGATTATGAAACCCCTGTCTCGACCTATTGGCCGGAATTCGCGGCGCATGGCAAGTCGGCTGTTACGGTTGGTGAAATGATGTCGCACCAGGCTGGTCTGGTCGGAGCGCGCGAGCCGGTGACGCTGGACGATTATATCACCCATGACGGCGTCGCCGCCCTGCTCGCCGCGCAGGAGCCCTTCTTCCGTCCGGGACTATGGGGCTATCATGCGCTGACCATCGGCACCCTGACCGACGAGCTCGTCCGCCGCGTCGATGGCCGGACCATGGCCGACTTCTATAAGGAAGAGATTGCTTCGAAAATCGGCATCGACGTCTTTCTGGGGCTGCCGATCGAGGAAGATGATCGCTATGCGGAGATGTTCGGTCAGCAGGACGCCCCCGCCGCCGATTTGGATGTACCGAATCCCGAAGCCATGGCGGCTGCGCTGGCCAATCCGATAATCGTCTGGGACTTCCCCAATCAACGCTATTGGCGCGCGGCGGGGCATTCTTCGGCAGCCGCGACTGCGAGCGCGCGCGGCCTGGCAAAGCTCTATGCGAATCTGGTCGGTGACGACCGGCAGGACCAGCCAAGGCTGCTGAGCAAGGGGGTGCTGGAACAGGCGATCCGCGAGCGCATTGCCGGCGTCGATCAGGCCATGGGTGGCCCTGGGCGTTATGCCGCCGGTTTCCGTCTCAATGACGGCGCGGCGGGGCCAAATCCGGCGTCGTTCGGCCATCCGGGCTTTGGCGGCAGCGTGGCTTTTGCCGATCCGGCGCTCCGGATCGGGGTCGCCTATGTGACCAACACGATGCGCAATCCCGGCCCTGACTGGATCGACCCGCGGGTTGCCGCCTTGCTGAAGGCGCTCTATGCAGCCGAAGCGGCTCGGTAATAGTCTCGATCTTGCCTGCCAAGGCCGATCGCGTCCGCACGCACCTTGGAGAACTCATCCTCTTGTCGGAATAGGGAGAAGCCGATGTCGATCACGCAAATGAATGTTTCCGGAGCGAAAGCCTTTCTGGAAGCGATGAGCAAAGGGGATGTCAACGCCGTCCAAGCTCTGGCATCGGACAAGTTCGACTATTGGGTTGCGGGAAGCACCTCGATGTCTGGATCCCGCTCTATGACTGAGCTGACGGCGGCCATGCCCGACTTTGCCCAATGCTTCCCGGACGGCCTGCGGATGAGCGTGACGGGCATAACCGCAGAGCTTCAGCGGGTTGCCGTGGAGGCGGTCAGCCACGGCACCACGGCGGATGGCAAGACTTACCAGAATGACTATCATTTCCTGTTCGAGTTCGATCAGGCCGGCAAGATCACCAAGGTGCGCGAATATATGGATACCGCGCATGTTGCCGACGTTTTTGCAGGGTGAATAATCTCGTTTATCAGAGATGCAGGACATCGCTTCATCCGATAGCCATGGAATATGCACCCGAGTGATGCGTCATCGCACAGGTTTCTAGGCAAAGCATCGGGTCCGTCCTGGTAGCCAGCCAGCCCAGTTTGCTTTATGATCTTTAGCAACGGGTTCTGGAATCCAGAAAAAAAGGACGGCCGTTCTATTGACAGATGGCGCTGTCACGTGGATGGTGAAATGCAAAGGCGCCGTGGCGAAGCGGCCGAATAAGCCGGGGAATGGGGAGTGAGCATGGCTGCTGGAAAAGGTGCAGATCATTTCTGCGTTTATGGCGATGCGCAAGATTGCCTCGCTAGATAGGCGGCTCATTCGCCAAAAATCCAAGTCCCCGTATGACGAATGGCAGTGAATAGCTGTCCATCTGGGAGAGAGAGCTGAATGGACGCGTTGGATCGCCTGCTGGCCATCGAAGGGGTCAAGCAATGCAAGGCCAAATATGCCTATTGCGTGGACACCAAGGATTGGGACGGCTTTAGCGCGCTGTTCACCGACGATGCCGCGTTCGACGAAACCGACGCTATGACCGCGCGCCACCCCAGGACTGGCGAGTGGGTTCGTACGGGTAGCGAATTCAGTCTGGAACTGCTCCAGTCGGTCGAAAACGGGATTGCCTGGCCGGTCATCGGGGCCAAGAATATCGCAGAGTGCGCCAGGAATATGGCCGAACATAATGTCCTTGTGCACAAACTTTTCAACCCGACGATCGAGATACTGACGGAATCGACGGCGAAGGCGATCTGGCCTTTCGAGGATGAGGTTTACTTCTCGGAAGGCCAGCCAATGAGATATATGAATGGCATGGGCCACTATCATGAAACCTATGAAAAAAAGGGTGATAGCTGGCTGATAAAGACGATGAAGTTGAGCAGAACGCTGGTGCGTGCCCGCTGAACGAGCGTCATTTAGTAAGGGGGATCTCATCTCCGGTCGCTGCCGACCGCCATGTCCATGATGAGATTAAAATGAAAACTAGATCTAAAGGGAGGAATATCATGAAAAAAATGGGACCAATTGCAGTGGTGCTTGGGGGATTGCTGGCTTCGACGAGTTACGCCCAGACCCCGACCACGACGCCCGCCCAAGGGAGCGAGGCGACAAGCGGCGCCGCTGATATCGTCGTCACCGCGCAGCGCAGGTCGGAAAAGTTGCAGGACACCCCGATCGCGGTGACCGCAGTGACGGCTGACACCGTCCAGAAGCTTGGCCTGGCCAAGATCTCCGATATTGCGACAGTGACGCCGGGCGCGAATTTCACCGTCAGCGCAGGCTTCTTCTCACCCAATATTCGCGGACTTGGCGTGGCGTTCACGGCCGCAGGCTTGGAAAGCCCGGTTGCGGTTTATGAAGATGGCGCTTATCTGACGAACACCGTCGGCGTGAACGAACTTCTCGACAATTTCGACATCAGCAGCATCCAGGTGCTCCGCGGTCCGCAGGGCACACTATATGGCCGCAATTCGTCCGCCGGTGTCATCATCATCAACAGCGCTGATCCCACCGACAAGTTCGAGGGACGCGTGCGCGGCGAGATCGGCAATATCGATCACCAGCAGTTGGACGCCGTGATCAACCTGCCACTGGGCCAGGATCTCGCGCTGCGCGCCAGCGCCGGCTACAAGCATAATGGCGGCTTTATCCATAATGTGACGACGAACAGCGACAATGGTTGGGAAAAAAATTATCATGTAAGGGCCAAGCTGCGCTGGAATCCTGAAAATGTCGACATCATACTCGGTGGCGAATATTACGATCTTAGCAGCACCGTGACGCGTACGGGTACTTTGGGCCTTAAGGACTCAACGTGTCTGGGCTGCGTTATCGCGCCTGCTGCTATCGATACTACGCTCGGTTTCTACGAGCAGCAAAATCAATCCTATGCGCCGCATGCTCGTACCAAATTCTACGGCGCCAACCTCAAGATGAATTTTGATTTCGGCAACTTCGACCTGACGAGCACGACGACTTACCGCCATCAATCGACCCGCCACAATGGCGGCGATACGGATATGACGCCCCTGCTGTTGTTCGAATATGTCGGCGCGGACGTCGGCGGCAAAACATTCTCGCAGGATTTTCAGGTTGCCTCGAAGCTGGACGGCCGGTTTCAATATTTGTTCGGCGTGAGCTATCTGAACGACAAGCGTCATTTCCGGGCGGCTTTTATTACCTCTACATCGCTCCCCGCCCTGTCGGACAGCACCACGGATGGCTTCCTGAACGAGGGGAGCACAAATTCCTACGCCGCCTTCCTGGAGGCCTATTATAAGCTTACCGACGAAATCAAGGTGACGGTTGGCGGACGCTATACCTATGACGAGCGCGGCATGAAAGGGTCGGCCTATGGCTTCCCATGGGGCGTGGATCTGCGGACTACGCAGCGTGCGTTCACGCCGCGTTTCGTGCTGGCGTGGGATAATGGGCCGACCAACATCTATTACAGCTTCACGCGGGGCTTCAAGGCGGGCGGCTTTAACGATTCGCAGCTTGTACCCACTCCCCCGGTCCAGCCGGAAAAGATCAGCAGTCACGAGATCGGCATCAAGCAATCGATGCTGGATAACCGGGTTCACCTGAACGCGGCGGCCTTCTACTTCAAGAACAAGGGGCTGCAAGCGCAGACGCTCCGTGACGTCACGCAGGGTGGTTCTGTCACCCAGAGTGCGAATCTCGAAAATTACGGTATCGAGGTTGAGGCACAGATTCTTCCGACGGATGGTCTGACCTTCGGCATTACCGGCGCCTGGCAACATCCGCGGTACAAGCCGTTCGACGGCGTCATCGGGCTGGCATGCGTCAGCGGGTTTGGAATGGCCAACTGTGATCCCAATCGCACCAATCCCGATGGTTCGCCCAATCCCAATTACGATCCGGTAACAAACCTTACCGGCACGGCGCCGCCGCAGGCCCCGTCATGGTCGGGATCGTTCAGCGCCAATTATGAATTCGCTGTCGGCGCATGGGCGGCCTCGCTTTCGGGTCTCGCGACGTACCGCTCCTCGATCAACTTCCAGCCCGGCGCTGGCGGTGATTTGCGGTATGATCGGGACGGGAAGCGGTTCCTCGCCAATGCGTCGGGCTATATCAGCCCTCCCGGTATGGACCTGCGCATCGGCTTCTATGTGAATAATCTGTTCGACAAGAAATATGTCACTCGCCGGCAAACGCTTGTGCCTTTTGGCACCTCCTACAATGCCGGCATGCCGCGTACATATGGTCTGCGGATGGAGTATTCATTCTAAAGACCTCGCTTGGGCTATAAAGTCGGCCCTACCACCCTGTGGATATCTGAGCCCTTTGGGTATCCACAGGGAATGAGGCTCAATGCCGTGCTGGGGTCGCCAGCGGAGGACCTTCTGAAAGATGTGGGCACCTCCAAAACTCTCGCATTTGGTCGCCTGATCTGATTCATTGTGCTTGACAGGACGCAGCGATGCGGCAGCCTGTAATGTTCGGATCATCTGAAGCCGCTTTCGGCGCATGGCAACCCGCTGGAGGAACCAGGCCGCGTTATCGGCTTCGAGACATTCCACCCGGTTCTGTTTCAGCGCTGGCCTATGGTGACGGGGGCCAAGGTGGGCTGCCCGCCCTACGACCCTGTGGCGATTCAAGGTGCTGGTCCTGGCTGCACAGAACAACGCTGCCGATGTTCGGATGGAGCATCTGATTGGTGACCCGCTGAGCTGGTTGTGATTCCTCGGCTTCGATTTTGGCGCACCGATGCCAATACGTTCCGACTGTTTTGCAAGAAGCTGACCGAAGCGGGCGCGCTCGACGCGGTGTTCGCCGACTTTGGTCGGCAGCTCAAGGAGCGCGGCTATAACGCTGCCAAATCGAAGGTCCGTGCCCGCGTCGAATATGTGTTCGCCCGGCAGAGAGACCAGATGGGGCTTTTCATCCGCATCATCGGCACCAAACGCGCCGAAGCCAGGATCAGCCTCGCCAATGTCGCCTACAACATGCGCCGCCTGATCTTCCGATGACGGGATAGCTGGAAATCAACCAAAAGCCCGCCACTATCGGGGCCAAGGCGGTTCGTGATCGGTACAAATCCGACGCCGCAGAGCTTGCTACCCCGATCGGGGTAGCAGGCTCCGTACGATGCTCGGGCTATTGTCCGAAGGCGACGGTGACGCGAAGCATGATTTCCCGTCCCCGATTGAGAACGGCGTAGCCGTCTGCCGCCGGCCCGCCGGCGACGGTGCCGGAGGCACCCCCTGTAAAGCCCAGTTGCTGTCCGCCGGCCCAATAGAATTTATTGGTCAAATTGCGACCGATCAGCGCGACCTCCCAGGAATCCTTGGCTTCGGCAATCCGCGCCGTGGCGTCGATCAGGGCGCGCTTGGGTGAGAACAGCGCGGGAGTCAGCGAAGCGTCGGTCGGCGAACCGCCGGCGAACGTGATGTCGGCGGAAAGGCCGAGCTTGAGGGCCGCGCCAAGCGGGGTTTCATAGCTTGCGCCCGCATTCCCCGACCATTCAGGCGCATTAATGAGTTGCCGCCCCGCCAGATCCTGATTGTTGCCAATCTCACCAGGCAGAATCGGGCGGGAAATGCCGTTACCCACCGCCCGGAAATTGCAGCCCTGCGCCTGCGATTGACCCCGCCAGCATGGTCCATAATAGCTAAGATAATTCGCCTTGTTATAGCTTAGCGCGCCCCTGAGCGTCAGTCCTTCGATCGGGCTGCGATAGTTCAGGTCGAACTCGACGCCTTTGGTCCGCACGCCGCCGGCGTTCCGGATCGAGCCTACGCCGGCGCCATTGAAGGCCGTAATCTGGAGTCCGGTAACCTTATAATTGAAGAGCGACAGATTGGTGCGCAACGCTCCATCAAGCAACAATGCTTTCACACCGCCTTCAAATCCCTTGATCTTCTGCGGGTCATAATTGAGCGGGAGGCCTGGGATTCCGCCGCTGCCATTGAAACCGCCCGACAGAAAGCCGCGCTTGTACGATCCGAACAGGGTCAACTGCTCCGTGGGCCGGTAGGTGGCGGTAAGTTCCGGTGAGAAATCGTTGAACGAAGCCTGTTTCACCGGTGTTGCGAATGGCACCATCGGATTGGTGCGCGAACCGGACAGATCCACCATGAATGCCGGAAGGCTCTTCTTTTCGTGCGAATAGCGTCCGCCTGCCGACAGTTCGAGCTGCGGGGTCACGTCGAAGCGGGCCTGGGCAAACCCTGAATAGGCGACACCGTCCTGAACAACGAAAAATTGCGATATTTCGGCCGGATTGCTTTGGTTAATAAAGGCGTGCTGGCCAACCGATGACCGCGTGTCCGAGTATATCCCGCCGACAGTGAAGTTCAGTGGCCCGTCAAAGTGGCTGTTTGCACGAAGTTCCTGCGAAATCTCTCTGTTGTTGTAAAAATAGTAAGACGCGAGCGCCGGCAGACCGAAGCTGAAGCCGAATTGCAGGAATGGCACGACGGGATAGCGCGAAAAATGCTCAGCCGTCGCAAATTTGCTCTTGTAGAAGCCCGTCACCGAAGTCAGGTCGATCGAATCGCTGAGCTTGTAGTTCAGTTCCAGCCCTGCAAGGATCTGTTCTTGCGCCGCCCGAGTATGACCGTCGCCGAATTTCGGTTCATAGGGCGTGAAAACGGTGCTGATATTATCGGTGCGTTCGTTTCGGTTGTTGGCTTTGCAGTCGCTGACGATCCCCGGAAACTGCGTGGATCCAAAAGGGCAGTTGACGATCTGCGCATTTTCGGCAGGACCGGCACCCTTGGCCTTGCCATAGGAAACTTTGAGACGAGCGGTGAAGGCGTCGGTCGGCTCGAACTTCAAAGTTCCACGCAAGGCGATTTCACGATTGCGCGGACCATAACGATGGAAGGGCGGGCTGATGCTGTTGGCAGGCACGTCGTTCTTCACCCAGCCGCGCAGATCCGAACCATAGATGGCGAGCCGCGCGCCGAGCGTGTCGGTCAGCGGGCCGGAAACAAAGCCTTCGCCGCGCCACTCCTGTGCGTTGAACTCATAACCGACCGAAGCCTTGGCCTGGAAATTCGGCGTCGGGTCGGCGGTGCGGATCGAAATGATGCCGGCGGGGCTGTTTTTGCCAAAGAACAGCGACTGGGGTCCCTTGAGCACCTCGATCTGCTGAAGATCCATGAAAGCCAGTCGGCGCACGCTCGACTTCGCCACTTGGACACCGTCGATGTTGAACGACACCGCCTGATCGCCCAGCGGGTTGGTGTCGGGGCCGGACACGCCGCGCAGCGCGATGGTGCCGCCCTGGGAGGCTCCGCCGGAGCCCAATATCGTCAGACCGGGAACCAGCTGGGCAACCGCGTCGGCGCTGCTGATCCCGCGCCGCGTCAGTTCCGCTCCGCTGACTGCCGTCAGCACGACGGGAACCGCGATCGACGTTTCGTCCCGCCTGCGCGCTGTGACGATGATATCATCGGTAGACGCAGCAGCGCGCGCATTGGTGCGGTCCTGAGCCTCGGCAACGCTCGGCGCCAGGGCAGCGAGCGCGGATGTGGCGAACAGAGCCGTCCTCATGGCAGAATTAGTCATAGCGATCCCCTCCTTTTATATATTCTGTAAGATAAGCGGACGGAAGCCTGACAGTCAATGAATATTTGTACTATATTATGAGAAAATTCATATCGTCGATATTTTTACTTTTAATCGCGCAAACAGAATACTAAAAGACGTAAATACGTCTCACTAAAAAAATAATTACTCATTATAATATCGAGACATGGACTTTACTTATCAATTAAAATCCTGATTTTGTCCTTAGCCATTTGATCATCAGTCGAGCAAGTGCGATACGCTTGGTGAGAATGCTGTGGTCGCTGTCGAGTATGACTTCGTCGAACCCGCGGACACCTGCATCGCGCATCGCCTTCGCGATCGGCCTGTGGGCCTCTTCAAGCGGTGAAACAGCGTCCCGCATCGCGCCGACGAGGAGCATATTTTTCTCGACCAGGCGGGGCGCCTGAAACACAGGACTCATGCGGTCGTTTTCAGCCGGCGTCATGGCATTCATAGTGGCGGCAACGTCGACCCGGCCGGCCGTCCGGGCCTTCACTGGCTCAAGGCTGGCTATGAATTCAGGGAGCAGCGGAGCGGACCTGTTCGCGGGTGCCACCGCGATGACCGACTGGATAAGCGGATCTTCGGCGCAGGCGGCGATGCTGACGTTGCCGCCGCCGCCGCTCAATCCCATCACCGCGATCCGGGCCGTATCGGTTCGCCAGGCATGGCCCAGTGGCGTCCGGATGTCGCCGCTCGCGGTCGACCGGACATAGGCCGCGGCCGCGAGCAGATCGTCGATCGAACCGGTCAGGGTGTAGACGTGCTCATTGTCCCACATGCCGCGCGGATGAAAGGTCATCACATTGATCCCGGCCGTCATCAGCGGAATGATGACGCTTTCCAGACGATCGCCGCCGAACATTTGTGGGCTGAGAATGACGGTTCCTCTTTGATCGCGCCCTTGCGCGATCCAGACCGTGGCATGGACGACGGAACCGTGGCTGATGAAATGGGTGACAAATTGTTCGGGCGGAAAATCAGGGTCCAGAATGCAAGGATCGCAAACCGTCGAGTCCAGTATAGACCGTGGATCAAACGCCTCATTTCCGTTCATTTATGTAGTCCTCTCGCGGGGTTGGGGCACTCTCGCGGGGTTGGGGCAAGGCCGAACTGTCGCTCCAGCAGTGCGGGTATCCGCGCCGTCATGCCGAAGGTCGCCGTCGGCGCGAGCGAACTGGCAGTGGATATTCGCTAAGCAACCCTTTGTGAGTCCAGAGATAGGCTAGAAAATTCCAGGAGGAGACGCGGGCTTCTTGGTTGTGCTGCGCCGTAATCTCCCGTGGCTGTTCCTCCGGAAACTGTCATTTTCCAACCCCTAAGCACGTCCGCAGCAGCAGCAGCTTTTCCAATGTCGCCCAAGCGAGGGATGCCGAGCAATCCTGCGTGGTTAAGGTTGAGAACATTCCCAAGTCCCTCCGGAACAGTGGCGCGGACCCTCCTGACAATATGGGCGAATCGAACTCAATCGAATAATTCTAACGATGTTCATGAGCGCCGCTCATTCCGTGTCGTGGGGTACGCCGGCCCAGAGAATCGCCGTCATGTAGAAAGCGGACCGATCATGGCTGACGCAGACTCGTCGGGACACAGGCACCAAGTACCGACCCGACAGGTCATCGGCTACCGATACCACTCGGGATGTCGAGGAGTATGCCATAACTCAGAAATGGTTGTTCGCCCACCCCTAGACACCGGGCCGGAAGCAAGGCCTGCACCGCGACGGACGCAATATTATGCGATTCACGCCCCAGGAAGCCACTATCGCCTCCCTTGAGCCCTCGTCAGACCCGCTCACCGGACAAAGAACCACTGCCGAACATGCCAAGTTCCACCGTACCGGTCAGCTCATCTCCTTCGACAATTATGTCGAACTTCAAGTCGAGCGGCATGGGTTTTGAAACCCGGGTAATCCAATGCAGCTTATTGCCGCTTACCGTCCCGCGGACCTCTTCCGATCCCATCGGACTTTCGACCACCCCGGTCAGCACGCCATCTTTTTCCAGCAGCCGAGCCGTAGCCTCTTGCGGCCCCAGCGGGGTTGCGAGGGTGATCTTCCAGTTGCCTGTGGCAGACATGCCGATTTCTCCTGTTTTGCGACCAAAGGCCAATTTGGGACCAAAAGACGGTGCAGCGTGCGCGACGCTATGTCGCATCGCACGCATAGCCGCGCGCGTTAACGCACACCATACCCCAGCGACTATCGCTCGGCGCCGCAACTATTCCGAGAAAGATCTACGCCAGAACCGGGCGCGGGGTTATTCTGAACTGGCGCGTAACATTCCTTTTTAATATTCTCGCGCTCGCTTCAACATGCTGGCGAGTGATCGGAGTGACAAAAACGCGTGGCGGATTGTGAAAGAATGGCTATTGGAAGCTGGAATGCCATTCTACGATACGCGGCCGCTTTCCGGGACTCGGGGGGCCAGGCGGCGGCATATAGGAAAGAAGTTGGATGAGTGACTTAAGGGGAATGACGGCTGAGGCGACCGTGCAGGAGGGCGCCGCCGCGCCCACAACGCACGAGGCGCTGACGGCCTGGGTGGCGGAGATCGCCGCACTGACGAAGCCGGATGCGATCCAGTGGTGCGACGGATCGGACGCGGAATGGCAGGAACTGACCGGCGCGCTGGTCGATTCGGGCACGTTGACCCCGCTGGACCCCGCCAAGCGCCCGAACAGCTTCTATGCACGATCCGATCCGCGCGACGTCGCGCGGGTTGAAAGCCGCACCTTCATCTGTTCGGAGCGCGAAAGCGATGCCGGCCCGACCAATAACTGGCGTGATCCAAAGGATACGCGCGACACGATGGCGGGCCTGTTCGACGGCTGCATGCGCGGCCGGACCATGTATGTCATTCCCTTCTGCATGGGGCCGATCGGATCGGACAATAGCGCGATCGGGGTCGAGATCACCGACAGCGCCTATGTCGTCCTGTCCATGCGGGTCATGACGCGCATGGGCACGCCCGCGCTCGAAGCGCTGGGCGAGGACGGGTTCTTCGTCCGCTGCGTCCATTCGGTCGGTGCGCCACTTGCCCCCGGCGAGGCCGATGTGTCGTGGCCCTGTAATGACGACAAATGGATCGTCCATTATCCCGAAACGCGCGAAATCTGGTCCTATGGTTCGGGCTATGGCGGCAATGCGCTGCTCGGCAAGAAATGCTTCGCCCTGCGGATCGCCAGCGTCATGGCGCGCGACGAGGGCTGGCTGGCCGAACATATGCTGATCCTCAAGCTGACTTCGCCCGCGGGCAGCACCCATTATATCGCGGCGGCCTTCCCGTCCGCCTGCGGCAAGACCAATATGGCTATGCTCGAACCGACCATCCCAGGATGGAAGGCGGAGACTGTGGGCGATGACATCGCCTGGATGCGCTTTGGCAAGGATGGGCGGCTCTATGCGGTCAATCCTGAGTCGGGCTTTTTCGGCGTCGCACCGGGCACCAGCCCATCGACCAACCGCAACGCGATCGAAACGCTGCATTCCAACGCCATCTACACCAACACCGCCCTGACCAGCGATGGCGATATTTGGTGGGAAGGGCTGACCAAATTGCCCCCCGCCGATTTGATCGACTGGCAGGGACAGCCCTATGACCCGGCGAGCGGCAAGCCCGCCGCGCATCCCAATGCGCGCTTTGCCGTGCCGGCGGAGCAATGCCCATCCATTGCGCCGGAATGGGATTCGCCCGAGGGCGTGCCGATTTCCGCCATCCTGTTCGGTGGACGGCGCGCCACGGCGGTGCCGCTCGTGACGGAAGCCAATAGCTGGAACCATGGCGTTTACCTTGCCGCGAATATCGCGTCGGAAGGCACGGCGGCGGCGGAAAATGCGGTCGGGGCGCTGCGCCGCGATCCGTTCGCGATGCTGCCCTTCTGCGGCTATAACATGGCCGACTATATCGGGCATTGGGTGCGCATCGGCGCATCGGCGGACAGCGATGCCGCACAATTGCCGCGCCTCTATCTCGTCAACTGGTTCCGCAAGGATGCGAACGGCAAATTCCTGTGGCCTGGCTTTGGCGACAATGCCCGCGTGCTCAAATGGATCGTTGAACGGTGCGAGGGTACGGCGGAAGCCGTGGATTCGCCGATCGGCCGCATTCCCACCCGGGAGGCGCTCGATCTCGACGGATTGTCACTGGGCGACGCGGCAATCGCCGAACTGCTGAACGTAGATCCGGCGATCTGGCGGCAGGAAGCACAGGGCAATGCCCGCGATCTGGAAAAACTCGGCAACTTGCCGCCTGCGATCTGGGAAGAGCAAAAGGCGCTGGAACAGCGCCTCGCCTGATCATGGGGCGGGACGGCCAGACGACCGCCCCGCCCTTAACGTCTCGGCTCAAGCTGCCAGATCGAAGCGGTCTGCGTCCATCACCTTCGTCCATGCGGCAACAAAGTCCATGACGAACGCTGTGCCGGCGTCGGCGGCGGCATAGACTTCCGACAAGGCGCGCAGTTGCGAGTTGGCGCCGAACACCAGATCGGTGCGGGTGGCGGTCCATTTCTCCTCACCCGTGCTGCGGCAGGTGCCGACGAACACCTCATCGCCGTGACCGTCGACTTCCTTCCATGCGGTTCCCATGTCGAGCAGATTCACGAAATAGTCGTTCGTGAGCTGGCCCGGCCGGTCCGTCAGCACGCCGTGCGACGAACCGCCATGGTTCGCACCGATCACCCGGAGCCCGCCGACCAGCACCGCCATTTCCGGCCCGCTCAGGCCCAATAGCTGCGCCCGGTCGATCAGCAACTCTTCGGTCGGCACGCTGAAGCGCACCGAGAGATAGTTGCGGAAGCCATCGGCCTTGGGTTCGAGCGGAGCGAAGCCTTCCGCATCGGTTTGCTCCGGGGATGCGTCGGCCCGGCCCGAGGTGAAGGGCACCGTCACCTCATGGCCCGCGGCCCTTGCCGCCTGCTCGACGCCCACGGCGCCGCCCAGCACGATCAGGTCGGCGATGCTGACGCTTCCCGCGAAACCGGCTTTGATGCCCTCATAGATGGCGAGCACTCCGGCCAGTTCCTCCGGTTCGTTGACGGCCCAGTCCTTTTGCGGGGCAAGGCGGATGCGCGCGCCATTTGCGCCACCGCGCTTGTCGGAGCCCCGGAAGGTGGACGCGGACGCCCAGGCGGTTTTGACGAGCTGGCTCACCGAAAGGCCTGAAGCCGCGATTTTCGCCCGAAGCGTCGCGACGTCGGCATCGGTCAGGGGCTGCCCGGCGGAGATCGGGTCCTGCCAGATCAGATCTTCGGCCGGCACGTCGGGTCCGAGATAGCGGGGCTTTGGCCCCATATCGCGGTGCGTCAGTTTAAACCAGGCACGGGCGAAGGCGTCGGCGAAACGGGCCGGATCGGCGCGGAACGTCTCCATCACCGCGCGATAGGCCGGGTCCATCTTCAGCGCCATGTCAGCGGTGGTCATCATCGTCGGCACCTTGCGGTGCGGGCTGTGCGCTCCGGGTGCAAGCGTTTCTTCCGGGTTGCCGACTGGCTGCCACTGATGCGCGCCAGCCGGACTCTTGACCAGTTCATACTCATGGTCGAGCAGCATGGCGAAAAAGCTCATGTCCCAACTCGTCGGGGTAGGGGTCCATGACCCTTCGATACCGCTGGTGATCGTATGATCGCCCATGCCACTTTCATGGGTCGAGGCCCAGCCCAGGCCCTGCGCGGCGATATCCGCGCCCTCCGGTTCGACGCCGACCAGCGATGCGTCGCCCGCGCCGTGCGCCTTGCCGAACGTATGCCCGCCGGCGGTCAGTGCCACCGTCTCCTCATCGTTCATGCCCATGCGGGCGAACGTCTCGCGCATGTCGCGCCCCGATCCCAGCGGATTGGGGCAACCGCCCGGCCCTTCGGGATTGACGTAGATAAGCCCCATCTGGATGGCGGCGAGGGGGTTTTCGAGCGCGCGGCCGGACTCTTCCTCGATCCGCGTCTGGCCGAGCCATTCCTCTTCCGTGCCCCAGTAAATGTCCTTCGCCGGCTCGAACACGTCCTCTCGCCCGCCGCCGAAGCCGAACACCGGCCCGCCCATCGATTCGATCGCGACATTGCCGGCCAGGATCATGAGGTCCGCCCAGCTCAGCTTGCGGCCATATTTCTGCTTGATCGGCCACAGCAGCCGGCGTGCCTTGTCGAGATTGCCATTGTCCGGCCAGCTGTTGAGCGGGGCGAAGCGCTGCGAGCCGGACGATGCGCCGCCGCGCCCGTCGCCGGTGCGATAGGTGCCGGCGCTGTGCCAGGCCATGCGGATGAAGAAGGGGCCATAATGGCCATAATCGGCCGGCCACCAAGGCTGGCTATCGGTCATCAGCACGGTCAGGTCCGCCTTGACGGCGGCAAGATCGAGCGAGCGAAACGCGGCGGCATAATCGAAATCGTCGCCTAGCGGGCTGCCGGTAGTGCCATGCTGCCTGAGAATATCGAGCGACAACTGGTTGGGCCACCAGTCCCGGTTGGTGCGGCCAAGCAAGGACCGTAGTGCGGCGGGTTCCTTGGCCGGGTCGCTCAAGGGGCTGCCGTTCGTTTTTCCATCCATGATCAGTCACTCCACTCCGGGGTTATCAGCCGGGAATAGGCCCGGTCGGTCCACTTTGGAAACGAACTGCCTTGATCAGAGAAAATGCGAGAATCGATCAAGGCTGCGTTGGTCGACATGGAACAGGATGCGACCGGTTCCGTAGCTGCACCGTCGCTCCCTTTGTCACGGGTGACACTTTACCCCCGGGCAAACTGTCACCCGTGACAGATTCCGCGGAGGACGAGGCATTGGCGGTCTGGAGCCGATCGGAACTGGCCTTCCTACTGGAATTGCGCGAAGAACCGGGCACAGTTGCGGCCATCAAGGAAATATCCTCCTGACGCCCACTGCTTGATCGAGACGATCGTTACCGTTCCCTGGCCCACGCCGGGGTCTGGGAGTGCCAAA
Source organism: Sphingobium fluminis (assembly GCF_037723805.1). NCBI lineage: Bacteria > Pseudomonadati > Pseudomonadota > Alphaproteobacteria > Sphingomonadales > Sphingobiaceae > Sphingobium > Sphingobium fluminis. The sequence continues at coordinate 110,875 of NZ_JBBJUK010000005.1, read as the reverse complement.
GACCTACGCCTAGAGGTTTTGGCTTCGGGATTCGCCGGAGAACCAAGTGATCCAACCTGATCTGATTGCACGTTAATGGCGGCGATCAGCTTCGATCATCTGCCCGAACGACGGGATGTGACAAGGACACTCCCAATCACCGCTGGGACGAGGGGACATGGCTGTTGCACGCCGGCGGGGCAGGGGAGGTGCCTCGTCCGCATCGGCCGGTGACAGCGCGGCCCGTGCATCATGCGGTCTATGTGCTTTGACGAAGCGGGGAGGCGCATCGGCTCATCCGAAAACGATAAGGCCCGCCATATAGGCGGGCCTTGAATATATAGCGATGGAGAAGGGCTTAGTGGAACCCGCCGCCGCCGCCCGCCAGTTCCTTGGCGATGGCGCCGACCATCTCCTTGGCGTCGCCGAACAGCATCTGGGTGTTGGCGTTATAGTAGATCGGGTTGTCGATGCCCGCGAACCCTGCGTTCATCGACCGCTTGATGACGAACACCGATCTGGCGCGGTCGGCCTCGATGATCGGCATGCCCGCGATCGCGCTGTTGGGATCATCGCGCGCCGACGGGTTGATCGTGTCGTTCGCGCCGATGATGAGCGCGACGTCGGTCTGCGGCAGTTCGGGGTTGATGTCGTCCAGCTCGACCAGCTGCTCATAGGGCACATTGGCCTCGGCCAGCAGCACGTTCATATGGCCGGGCATGCGGCCCGCCACCGGATGGATCGCGAACTTCACGTCGACGCCCTTCTTGGTGAGTGCCTGGTAGAGTTCGGACACCTTGTGCTGCGCCTGCGCCACGGCCATGCCATAGCCAGGGATGATGACGACGCTGGCGGCATTTTCCAGTTGCAGCGCGGCTTCCTCGGCCGAAGCCGAACGGACCACGCGATCATCCTTGCCGCCCGCCGCACTGGCGACGCTGGCGCCAAAGCCACCGAACATGACGTTGGCGAAGCTGCGGTTCATCGCCTTGCACATGATGAGCGCGAGGATGAAGCCCGATGCGCCGTCGAGCGCGCCGGCGACGATCAGCAGCTTGTTGCCGAGCGCGAAACCCATGGCCGAAGCGGCAAGGCCCGCATAGCTGTTGAGCAGCGCGATGACGGTGGGCATGTCCGCGCCGCCGATCGGGATCACCAGCAGCACGCCGAAGAGCAGGGCGAGGGCGACGAACACCGGGAATAACGCGGTTTGGGTCGGGTCGAGCGCGAGGCTCGCGCCGAGGGCGACGGTCGCGAGCGCGATCAGGCCGTTCACGATGCGCTGACCGGGGAATACGATCGCCTTGGTCGGCATGATTTCCTGAAGCTTGCCGAACGCGACCACCGAAGCGGTGCAGGTCAGGAAGCCCAGCAGCATTTCGAACATCAGCGCCCACAGCACGAAGCCGCCGGCATATTCGGCATGGGCGTGCTTATAATATTCGGCCGCGCCGATCAGGCCGACGGCGAGCGCGCCGAAGGCGTGGGAGATGGCGGTACGCTGAGGGATGGCCGTCATCGGCATCAGCAGCGCCATCGGAATACCGGCGGCCGCACCGGCGACCATGGCGATGATGATGAGGTCGTAGCTGACGACCTCATGGCTGACGAGCGCGCCGATGATGGCGATGACCATACCGGCCTCGCCCGCGCGCACACCGCGCCGGGCGGTGGTTGGGTGGCTCATCCACATCAGCGACAGGATGAACAAAGCGGAGGCGGCGATCGCCGCGAAGGGAACGAAAGCGTTCATAGGATCAGCCCTCCTTCCGCTTGAACATTTTGAGCATGCGGTCGGTGATCATGAAGCCCGAAACGAGGTTCACGGTCGCGCAGAACACGGCGATGAAACCCAGCGTCTTGGCGAGCGGGGTCGCGCCCTCTTCGCCGGTGATGGCGATGGCGCCCACGACCACCACGGCCGCGATCGCGTTGGTCAGCGACATCAGTGGTGAATGGAGCAGAGGGGAAACCTTCTTGATCAGCTGGAAGCCGAGGAAGGCGGCAAGGATGAAGACGAACAGATAGTCCGGATTGAGAGCGCTCACGATTTTTCCCCCTTCAGGCCGTTTGGTTCTGCGCAAAACGCGAATGGACGATCTGTCCGCCTCGCGTCAGCGTCACCGCTTCGACCAGCATGTCGTCGGCGGGCATGGCGAGCGCCTTGTCCGCCTTGTTCCAATAGGCTTCGATGAAATTATAGCAGTTGCGCGCGAACAGGTTCGACGCGTCGACCGCGAGGCGCGCCGCGCCGTTGGTCAGGCCGATGATCAGCACGCCATGGCGTTCCACCATGTCGCCTGCGACCACGCCTTCGACGTTGCCGCCATTTTCCGACGCGAGATCGACGATCACGCTGCCCGGCCGCATCGTCGCGATCTGGGCGTCGCTGACGAGGCGCGGAGCAGGGCGGCCGGGAATCAGCGCGGTCGTGACGACGATATCCTGATTGGTGATATGGCTGGAAACGAGAGCGGCCTGCCGCGTGCGATAGGCTTCGCTCATCTCGCCGGCATAGCCGCCGGCCGCCTTGGTCACTTCGTCGCCTTCGCCAATTTCCTCGAAGATCGGCTTGGCGCCAAGCGACTGGATCTGTTCGCGCACTTCGGGCCGCACGTCGGTGGCCGACACGATCGCCCCGAGCCGGCGCGCGGTCGCGATCGCCTGCAAACCGGCGACGCCTACGCCCATGACGAACGCCTTGGCTGCCGGGATCGAACCCGCCGCCGTGGTCATCATCGGCAGGCAGCGGTTGAGTTCGGTCGCCGCGCGCACCACCGCATGATAGCCGGCGAGATTCGCCTGGCTGGACAATATGTCCATCGACTGCGCGCGCGTCGTGCGGGGCAGCAGTTCAAGCGCCATCGCCTCGACGCCGATCGCCGCATAAGCGTCCAGCCGCGCCGGATCGGCATAGGGCGAAAGCCCGCCGATCAGCTTCGTGCCAGGGCGGATTCCGGCAAGATCGCCGGGGGCTGGCGGCCGCACCGCCAGGATGATGTCGGCGCTCGACAATATGTCGGCACGCGCCACGACAGACGCACCAGCGCCCTCATAGGCGGCGTCCGAAAAGCCCGCGCCACGGCCGGCGTCCGATTCGACTAGAATCGACAGGCCAAGTTTTACGAAGCGTGACACGTTCACGGGCGTCGTCGCCACGCGATGTTCGCCCGGTGCCCTTTCCTGCAAAATGCCGATTTTCACTGCATCTCCCCTCTATTGCATGCGGGTCGTCCTGCCGCGCTGCGGCAATGACAGATTCTGCTTTTCTAGCTGGCCCTTAATAGGTCTGTTATCCGAGGATGCAAGGAGTAGTAAAGCCTATTTTGGACGATTATGAGAAATAATGTGCGTGTAATAGGGGGCCGCGCTGAAACAGTGCCCTTCCAGGTGGAAAAAAGGTTATGGCCGTTTTCGAGGATCGATCGAGGAGTATGATGACCGTCCGCAAGCCAAAATCCCGTGAAGGTCTCGTAAAAGCGGCCGTCTCGCAGCTGCGCGACATGATCGTCGCGCAACCGCCCGACACGCAGATCGGGTCCCTGCCGGACCTCGCCAAGATATTGGGTGTCGGCATCGTCACCGTGCAGCAGGCCGCGCGCGTGCTGGAGCATGAGGGGTTGTTACAGGTGCGCCGCGGCCCCGGCGGCGGCTATTATGGCACGCGCCCGGAGGCCGAAGGACTGAGCCGCGCGATATCGGGCTATCTGGCGCTCCATCATTCGGCCCATCCCGAGGCGATGGACATCATCACCCTGCTCGACTGCGAACTGATGGCGGCGGCCGCACGGGTGAAGGACAAGGCATTGCGCGCGAAGCTGACACTGCTTGCCCAGTCCATCGACGATCGCAATACCGCCCGTTCGCGTGCCGAATTCGACCAGGACATGCTCGACATCCTCTATTTGATGGTCGAGCGGCCCTTGATGGAGCTGCTGTCGCGCGCCGCCGTCCACCATTATGCGGAATATCCGCGCGCGCCGGTCTATGGCGGCGCAGACGGCAAGCAGCGCTGGAAGCGCGATAAACGCGCCATCATTTCGGCGATATTGGACAGTGACCCGGAGCGCGCCCGCTTCGAAGCGTTCCGCCGCCGTCGCGAGATCATGAAACGGCTCGACGCCTCGATCTGAATATCGTCTTCTCGGGCGCGCGGGGCAATGATGCCGTTACCGGCAGACTGTCACTGGCGACAAAAATGCATGGTTGCGAGGAAAGGGGATTCCATTTGTGCGCGCCTTGTGCTTGATTCTACCTCGTTATGTTTCACGCCGCTTCGCCCCGTGTTCCGCCCCATGCGATGGTCTCCGCGCTGCTCGACCGGCTGGCGCGATGCAGCACCAGGCCGCGCTATGCGTTCATGCTGCTCAACCTGATCGCAGAGGTGGCGGGGCCGGACGGCAGCGCCGGGCCGCTCATCAGGCGCGGTCGTGCGTTGCTGCCGTTGCGCGACTGGCTGAGCGACGCGCTGACGCCGATGGGCCATCGCGACCCGCGCCGGCGGGCGCTGGCGCAGCGGGTGCGCGACGAGCTGGCGGCGCAGGCCAGGCTGCCGGATGAGGACGCGCAGGCGGCTGCGCTGGTCGAGGACGAGGTGCGGCTTCGGGTGCGCGCTTCGGGCAAGGCCAATCTGAGCCGCGCCGTATCCGAACTGGTCGCCGCCGGCCTCCTGCGTCGCCACTATCAGGGCTATCGTGTCGATCATCACAATCGCGGTGCGCAGCGGCAGGCCGTCTATGTGCTGACCGGCCTGGCACGATCGTTGGTTCAGGCCGAGCCGGCGGAGCCTTCCACCAGAGCCTCGCCGCCCTCGCGCCAGGGCGAACTGGCGCTTTAACTACGATCGAGGCGGGACGTCAGCGGCCCTTCCAGACGCCCGGACGCTTGTCGACGAAGGCGGCCATGCCTTCACCCCGATCTTCGGTGGCGGTCAGGATCTGGAACAAGCGCCGTTCGATCAGGATCGATTGCGACAGGTTTGTTTCGAAGGCGAGGTTCACCGCTTCCTTGTTCACCATCGCGGCCATGGGGGGCATCGCCGCGATCTGGGCTGCGGTCTTGAGCGCCTCGTCGAGCAATTCGGCAGCCGGGATGACGCGCGACACGAGGCTGGCGCGCTCCGCTTCGTCCGCGCCCATCATGCGGCCGGTCAGGCACATTTCCATCGCCTTGGCCTTGCCGACGGCGCGGGTCAGGCGTTGAGACCCGCCCATGCCGGGGGCGACGCCGAGCTTGATTTCGGGCTGGCCGAACTTGGCGGTGTCGGCGGCGAGGATGAAATCGGCCATCATCGCCAATTCGCACCCCCCGCCAAGCGCAAAGCCCGCCACCGCGGCGATCCACGGCTTGCGGGTCGCCACGACTTTCGACTGCCAGCCGGAAAAGAAATCCTCCAGAAAGAAGTCGGCGGCCTGCTTGTCGGCCATCTGCTTGATATCGGCACCGGCGGCGAACGCCTTTTCGCTGCCGGTCAGCACGGCGCAACGCTGCGACGGGTCGGCATCGTAGCGGGCGAAGGCGTCGGCCAGATCGTCCAGCACCTGGCTGTTGAGCGCATTGAGCGCCTGTGGCCGGTTGAGCGTGATGAGCGTCACGGCGTCGCGCTGTTCGACGATGATGGTTTCGTAGGCCATAAAACTCTCCCGTTCGCGCCTTGCACTGATCACAGCGCCATAGGCGGCGGTCTCGCCGAAGGAAAGACGAGTCAGATCGGAATGGCGGTGGTATATTTCGTCATCGACAGCGCGAAGTGCGAGGCCGCGCCGGCTACCGATGGATGGCCAAGCAGCCGGTTCATGAGAAAGCGGTTATAGTCGGCGACGTCCGCTACCATCACGCGGAGCAGATAATCCCACTCGCCGGACATGGAGAAACATTCGACGATCTCGGGCTGGCCGTCGACAAATTGCTCGAAGGCGCTGCGGGCGTCACGCGCATGGCTGCGCATGCGGATGTTGCACAGGACATTGACACCCTTGCCGAGCGCGGCGGCATCCACCAGCCGCACGGTGCCGCCGAGGATGCCGGCCGTTTCCAGCGCCCTGATCCGCCGCCAGCAGGATGCGGCCGATGCGCCTACCTTTTCGGCGAGGTCCTGATGGCTGATGCCCGCATCCAATTGCAGCATCGAGATGATGCGGCGGTCGAGATCGTCAATCTGTCGATCCTGTTTCATATGGTTTCCAGTAGCGATCAGACTGTTTCGTTTATAGCCCGATAACTGCACATATTGAAACGGAATTTCGCGCGTGTCGTGCGATACTGACTTATGGCCAGCCTGACATCACCCCGACCCGACCACGCGGCCGCCGACTGGAGCGTCGCGCAGGACTGGGCATCCTATTCGGCGCAGGATCATGCGACCTGGGACCGGCTGTTCGAGCGCCAGACAAAGATGCTGCGGGATCGCGCCGCGCCCGAATTTCTCGATGGCCTCGACATGCTGCGCCTGACGAAGCCCGGCATCCCCGATTTCGCCGAACTTTCCGAGCGGCTGATGCAGCGCACGGGCTGGCAGGTGGTCGCCGTGCCCGGCCTCGTCCCCGACCGCGTCTTTTTCGAGCATCTGGCCAATCGCCGCTTTGTCGCCGGCCGCTTCATCCGGTCGCCCGACCAGAGCGACTATCTGGCCGAACCCGATGTCTTTCATGACGTGTTCGGCCATGTGCCGCTGCTCGCCGACCCGTTGTTCGCCGACTATATGCAGGCCTATGGCGAGGGGGGCCTGCGCGCCGACGGCCTGGGGGCGATCGACCGGCTCGCGCGGCTTTACTGGTATACGGTGGAGTTCGGTCTGATCCGGCGGGGCGGGGACATGAAGCTCTATGGCGCGGGTATCCTGTCCTCCTATGGCGAGTCCGTGTTCGCGCTGGACGATCCGTCCCCCAACCGCATCGGCTTTGACCTTAATCGGCTGATGCGCACCCGCTACCGGATCGACGATTATCAACAGAGCTATTTCGTCATCGGCAGTTTCGAGGATCTGTTGCGCGCGACGGTCGAGACCGACTTCGCGCCGCTTTATCGCGCGCTCGACGGGCAGGAGGATCTGGAGCCTGATGCGGTGCTGCCGGAGGATCGGGTCTATTCGCGCGGCACGCAGGACCATGTTTCAGGAGTTGAAAGCAAATGATCGACAGTTCCAATCCGCTGGGCCTCAACGGTTTCGAATTCGTCGAATTCACCTCGCCCGAACCGGATGCGATGGCGGCGCAGCTGGAGCAGCTCGGCTTTGTGGCGACGCACCGGCATCCGGCCAAGAACATCACCCGCTATAAGCAGGGTCGCATCAACCTGATGCTCAATCGCGACGATGCCGGGCGCGTCGCCGCCTTTCGCGGCGACCATGGCCCGTCTGCGAGCGCCATGGCTTTTCGCGTCGCCGATCCGCACGCCGCCATGGCCTGGGCGCTGGCGCATGGCGCGAAGCCGACCGACGAGGACGATACCGTCATTCAGGGGATCGGCGGCTCCTATCTCTATTTCGTGCAGGATGGCGTGGACCTCTATGCCGACTGGGCGGCCTTCCCCGGCTGGCGCGAGGCGGAGGCGGCGAACACTGTCGGTCTCGATCTGCTCGACCATCTGACCCATAATGTCCGGCGCGGCCAGATGCGGGTGTGGAGCGAATTTTACCGGACGCTTTTCGGGTTCGAGGAGCAGAGATATTTCGATATCAAGGGCCAGGCGACCGGCCTGTTCAGCCAGGCGATGATCGCGCCCGACCGGGCGATCCGTATCCCGCTCAACGAGAGCCAGGACGACCAGAGCCAGATCGAGGAATTCATCCGCCAATATCATGGCGAGGGCATCCAGCATCTCGCGCTCACCACCGCCGATATTTACGCGACGGTCGAAAAGCTGCGCGCGCGGGGCGTGCGGCTGCAGGATACGATCGACACCTATTATGAACTGGTCGACGCCCGCGTGCCCGGCCATGGCGAGGATGTCGAGCGGCTGAAGCGCAACCGCATTCTGATCGATGGCAGCGTGCAATCCGGCGAGGGCATATTGCTCCAGATCTTTACCGAAACGATGTTCGGCCCGATCTTTTTCGAAATCATCCAGCGTAAGGGCAATGACGGCTTTGGCATCGGCAATTTTCAGGCCCTGTTCGAAAGTATCGAGCTCGATCAGATCAGGCGCGGCGTCGTCAGGACGGACGGGTAGATATGGCGATTGCGCAGTCATGCGGCGAAGCGATGGCGGACGCTCTCGGTCGGGCGCCATTCGCCGCAGAGCGCGCCCTCTTGCTTGAATTAAGCCCCGTCACGTATATTACTGGACGATCAACCAGATGGTCGTGCATCATGCTCCCAATGGCGGCGATCTCAATCCAGGCGGTCTGGGCCCCTCGGGACGATGGCGACGGACTGATCCGGCGCGCACGCGTCAGCGCGACAGGCTTCCCGTCGATCGGGTTTGGCGAATACAGCGCCTGCATTATGCCCGCATTATGAGCGTGCCCGTTCTTCACGGCTATTGGCGCTCCTCCGCTGTTTATCGCGTGCGGATTGCGCTTGGCCTCAAAGCAGTCGCCTTCGACCAGGTCGCGCATGATCTGCTGGCCGGCGAACAGCGAGATCCGGCCTACCGCGCCATTGCGCCTCACGGGTTGGTGCCTGCGCTGGAGGTGGACGGCGCTGTCCTGATCGAAAGCCCCGCCATCCTCGAATGGATCGACCAGCGCTGGCCGGCACCCTCCCTGCTTCCGGCCGATCCGCTGGCGGCGGCGACCGTCCGGGCGATGGCAGCGCTGATCGCCTGCGATATCCATCCGATCAACAATCTGCGCGTGCTCAAGGCGTTGAAGCATGATCTGCACGCGACCGGCGAACAGATCGAGGCTTGGACCCATCGCTGGATCGGCGAAGGGTTCGCCGCGCTCGACTCGATGATCGAGGCCCATGGGGGGACTCATGCCTTTGGCGACGGGGTGACCCTCGCCGACTGCTACCTCGTGCCGCAATTATACAATGCCCGCCGCTCCGGCCTCGATCTGTCGCCCTATCCTCATCTGGTCGAGGCGGGGGAGGCGGCCGAGCGCCTGCCCGCTGTCGCCGCGGCGCATCCTGATCGCCAACCGGGTGCCAATCCCTGATGCAGTGAGGCGTCGGACCTGCTACCGGACTGGAATCAACAAGGTCCGGCAACGGGAACGGGGGCAAAGATGGAGCATGTGGGCGTGATCGGCGCCGGACAGATGGGCGCGGGCATCGCGCAGGTCGCGGCGCTGGCGGGGCTTAGGGTCAGCCTGTCCGACATCTCGATCGAGGCGGCGGAAAGGGGCAAGGCCGGTATTGCCGCCATCCTCGACAAGCAGGTCGGGCGCGGCAAGCTGGACGCAGCGCAGCGCGACGCGGCCATCGGCCTGATCGAGCCGGTTGCCGACCTGTCCGCCATGGCATCGGCGCAGATCGTCATCGAGGCCGCGACCGAGCAAGAACCGGTCAAGCGCAAGATCTTCGCGCAGCTGAGCGAAGCGGTCGGCAAGGACGTGGTGCTGGCCACCAACACATCGTCCATCGCCATCACCCGTCTCGCGCAGTCGGTGGCCGAACCCACGCGCTTCATCGGCATGCATTTCTTCAATCCCGTGCCGCTGATGCCGCTGCTCGAACTGATCCGCGGCCTTGCGACCTGTGACTCCGCCGTGGCGACCGCGCGGGCCTTTGGCGAGCGCATTGGCAAGCAGATCATCGTCGCGGCCGACAGCCCCGGCTTCGTCGTCAACCGCATACTGCTGCCGCTGCTGAACGAAGCCTGTTTCGCGGTGAGCGAACGGCTCGCCTCGATCCAGGATATCGACACCGGCATCAAGCTGGGTCTGGGGCATCCCATGGGACCGCTGACGCTGGCCGATCTCATCGGGCTCGACACCGTGGTCGAGATATTGCGCGTGTTCCAGAGCGATTTCGGCGATCCCAAATATCGCCCCGCGCCCATCCTGCTCAAAATGGTCGAGGCTGGCTGGCTTGGCCGCAAGAGCGGCAAGGGCTTTTACGACTATTCCGGCGCCGCGCCGGTGCCGTCTTTCTGAAATCGGCGGATAGCATGAGCCAAGCAAAGGAGACCCGACGCCGGAAAAGCGTCGAGGCGCAGACCGCGCCCAACCGCGCCACGGCGACGATCGAGGCGATCATCGAGGCGGCCGAGCGGCTGTGGGGCGCGCATGGCATCGAGGGGGCGTCCCTGCGGGAGATCAGCATCGCTGCCGGTTCCGCCAACAAATCGTCGATCGGCTATCATTTCGGCGACAAGCAAGGCCTTATCCGCGCGATTTTCGAGGCGCGCATTCCTGCGCTGGAAGACCGTCGTCGGCCCCTTCTCGCCGCAGCCGAGGCGGAGGGCAAACTGGATGATCCCATAACTCTCCTGCGGATCGCGTTCCTGCCGGTGTTCGAGGAAGTCGACCGTCATGGTCGGCACAGTTTCGCTGCCTTTCTGCGTGCGATCAACCGCTTTGCGCAATGGGACGGCAGGACCGGGATTCAGCAGCTCGCGCCGCTTGCGTCTGCGGCGTTCAATATACTGAGGCAGAAGGTCAGTCACATGCCGCAGGATCTGGTCGAGGCGCGGCTGCGGCTGGCCAACGAAATCTGTTACGGAGCGATCACCGATCAGGACGATAATCCGCCCGCCACCGGCCCCGACCCCGTCCTGGCGACCAAGATGTTCGAGGATGCGCTGGCGGCGTCCGCGCATCTGATGCTGCTGGGGTAGCAGAGCGCGCCTTTTTTGCACGTTGACTCATGTCTTGCCTCGCCCTAAATCGCCTTAGGGCAAATGCCTTAAATGAATCGGACAGAAGCCGTTGGACGGCCGGCCAGTTGGGCATTGCGGTGGAGAGGTTATGAGCGAGTTGAACGGGAAGTGCGCGCTGGTGACCGGCGGAACGCGGGGCATCGGCAAGGCCATCGTATTCGCATTGGCCGCCAAGGGCGCCGATGTGGCGTTCAGCTATCATTCCTCGCAGACGCAGGCCGATGCGATCGTCGCGGAGCTGGAGCAGCTGGGCGTGCGCGGCAAGGCCATCCGTTCGGATCAAGGGGACCCGGCCGCAGCGCAACGGCTGATTGACGCCGTCATCGAAGCCTTCGGACGGCTCGACATCCTGGTCAACAATGCCGGCATCGCGAATTTGGGACGCCTGGGCGAAGGCCATGATTATGCGCCGCTCGATCAGGTCTGGGCCGTCAATACGATGGGCGTGGTCGCCACCATCCGGGCAGCAGCGCACGTCCTGGCGGACGACGGCCGCATCATCACCATCGGATCGGTCAGCGGAAGCAAATCCAGCGCGCCCGGTTCGGCGGACTATTGCGGTTCCAAGGCGGCGCTGGCGGGCTATACGCGCGGCGCGGCGCATGATCTCGCCCCGCGCAGGATCACCGCCAATATCATCGAATCGGGCATGATGAGTTCGGACATGGCGCTCGCCATGGCGCCGGAGGCTCAGGCCCGGATCAAGGCGGGCATTCCACTCGGGCGATATGGGGAGATGAGCGAGATAAGCGGTCTGGTCACGTTCCTCGTCAGCCCGGAAGCCGCCTATATCACAGGCGCGACATTGACGATCGACGGTGGCTTTTCAGCCTAGATGCTCCGCGCCCGGGGGGCCGGACAAACACAAAGAATGACGGAGTTAAGGGTGGCTTATACCCATGTCGACAAGCCGATCCGGCTTGGCAATATTGAGGTCAAGAACCGGACGTTCCGGCCAGCGCATGGCACCGGCATCGGCCGGGGCATGATGACCGAGGCGCTGATCGCCTATCATGAAGAACGGGCGCGCGGCGGCATCGGCCTCATCATCAACGAGATCGGGTCGGTCCACCCGACGACGGCGTTCAACCTCGATATCTTCAAGCCCGAGATCGAGGACGGGATGCGCGAATTCGCAAGTCGCGTCAAAAGCCATGGGACGCGGCTGTTCCAGCAATTGTGGCATGCGGGGGCGGCCTTCAATCCGCAGGACGGTTCGCCGCCCTGGAGCGCGTCGGACATCCCCAATGTCGCGAACGGCGTGGTTCCCACACCGATGACCAAGGGCATGATCGACGAGATTATCGGCGGCTATACCGAATGCGCGATCCGCATGGAGCAATATGGGCTGGACGGCGTCGATATCCATGGCGCGCATGGCTATTTGCCGGCCCAGTTTTTCTCGCCCAACAGCAACAAGCGCGACGATGACTATGGCGGCAGCTTCGAGAACCGCGCCCGCTTCATCATGGAACTGATGCGCGCGATCCGGGGGGCCGTGTCGAAAAACTTCGTCGTCGGCATCCGCGTCGGCACCGATCTGATCGAGAATGGTCTGAGCATCGACGATTATCTGAAGCTCACGCACATGCTCGAGGCCGAGAAGCTGATCGATTATGTGAACCTGTCGGTGGGCAGTTATAATCGCAACGACAAGATGATCGGCGGCATGAACGAGCCCGCCGGTTATGAACTGCCGACCAGCGTTCCGATCACCCATCATGTCAGTCTGCCGACTCTGGTCACGGGTCGGTTCAGGACGCTGGAGGAATGCGATCAGGTCATCCGCGCGGGCGACGCCGACATGGTCGGTCTGGTCCGGGCGACGATCGCCGATCCCGAACTGGTGGCCAAGAGCCTCGCGGGTCAGGCCGATCGCGTTCGCCCCTGCATCGCGTGCAATCAGGCCTGCACCGCCAACCAGATGTTCGGCATTCCGATCGAATGCGCGGTCAATTCGGGCGCAGGGCATGAACTGGAGCGTGGCGACCATTGGCTGCAGGCCGTCGCCCAACCGCGCAAGGTCGTCGTCATCGGCGGCGGTCCGGCGGGGCTGGAAGCGGCCCGCGTCGCGGCGTTGCGCGGTCATCAGGTGACGCTGATGGAAGCCAATTCCCATCTCGGCGGAGCGATGCGCGCGGCGGCCAAGCCGCCTACGCGGCACCAGCTGATCGATATCGTCACCTGGCTGGAAGAAGAAGTGTACCGCCTGGGTGTCGATGTCCAGCTGAGCACCTATGTCGACGCCGACGACGTGCTGGCCACCGGCGCCGATGCGGTGATCGTGGCGACCGGATCGATGGAGCGGATGGACGGTGTCCAGATTTCGCACCCCGGCGAGCCGATCAGCGGCACGGACCGGCGCGGTGTGATATCGGCGACGGAATTATTACTGATGACCCCGGCCAATCTGGGACGCACCGCCGTGATCATCGACGATGTCGGTCATTATGAAGGGCTGGGCTGCGCGGAGTTCCTGATCAATCAGGGGCTGGACGTCACCTTTGTGACGCCCAAGCGCGAACTCGCGCCCCACATCTGGCCGACGCTCATGCTCGACCCGTTCCTGCAGCGGATGCAGGGCAAGCCGTTTCGCTATATGGACCGCACGAGGGGCATTGCCATCGAGGAAGGGCAGGTCGTCGTCGGCCCCGCCCATCTTCAGGGGACGCTTGCAGATTCGACCGTGCTGGCAGCCGACACGGTGGTGCTGGTGTCGAACAATCGCCAGATCCGCGATGTCTTCGACGGCCTGCGCGATCGGGTGGCCGATCTTCACATCGTCGGCGACGCCAATTCGCCGCGCTATCTCCAAAACGCAATTCGCGAGGGACATCTCGCCGGCGCCGCAGTCTGACCAATCAGGAGGAACGATAATGACCGATCAAAAGACAGTAGCCGTTCTGTGTGCCAGCAGCCGCATGGGCCAGGCGCAGGTGCGCGAACTGCTCGCCAAGGGGCATGCGCCGCGCGCGATCACGCGCAGCGGCGATATCTTCAAGCAGGACGAGTTCAAGGGCACCACCGTGGTGGGCGCGGACTTCGCCGATGTCGATGCGCTCGCGGCGGCCTTTGCCGGTGTAGATGCGGTTTTCAGCGCCATTCCGTCGCTGGCGGGCGACAAGTCCGGGCAATATGCGCAGAATCTGGTCGATGCCGCAAAGAAGGCGGGCGTGCGCCGGATCGTGCATAATTCGATGATGTGGGCGCCCGACGAACCGTGCGGCGAATATTATTATGACGGCATTCTGGCGCTCGAAAACATTGTCGCGGGCTCGGGCCTCGACGTTACGATCATCCGCCCTGTGCTGTTCATGGACAATATGCTGACGCGGTTCGCCAAGCCCAATCTCGTCAACCATGGCCTCTACAAATATTGCCAGCGTCCGGGCATGCTGGCCAACTGGATCGCCATGGACGATGTCGCGAAATTCGTGATGGCGGTGCTGACCCGCGACGACCTGATCGGCCGGCGCATCGCGGTCGGCGGTCCCGAAACCCTGCCGGTCGAGGAAGTGGTCGAGATCCTGTCCGAGGCGATCGGGCGTCCGATCACCTATCAATATGAAGATCCCTATGCATGGGGCGCGCGGGTCCATGGGGAAGTCGGGCTGGAAGCGCTGATGCCGCGCGACGTCTATGCCGACGCGATGGGCAGCTTCTACACGTTCAACAACGAATCGCCCCTGCGCCCGTTCGAGGTCGACGCCAAGGCCTTGCTCGCGGAAATCCCCGTTCCCCTGATCACGCTGCGCGAATGGGCAGCCAAGCAGGACTGGTCGCATGACGCCGAAGAGGGCGCGGCCGTGGGATCGCTTTCCGGCTGAGCGGCCAGCCCGCTGCTCGCCGCCTGCATTCGAATATAAGGAAATCATCATGAAGAAAATGATGCTGTTCATCAAAAAGAAGGAAGGCATGTCCTTCGAGGACTTCCGGGACCATTATGAAAATGTCCATGTCCCGCTGGTCGGGGAGCGCATCGCGCACCTGATAAAGGATTTCCGCCGCTATTATCCGCAGAATCTCAACAATCTCTATCATGGCCGGGCCGATGCGGATGCCGGACGTGAAACGGGAACGCATTATGACGCCGTCGCTATCTACACGATCCGCGACGAACAGGCGCTGGAAGAGCTGATCCGTATCGGTCAGGACCCGGAGTTTCTGCGGATCATCACGGAAGATGAAGAGCGTTTCTGCGACCGTGCGGCCACGGTCGAGGGGGTCGCGGATGAATTTTTCGGACCGGGCCTCAACGGATAGGATTGAGGGCGGTTGCGATCCGACTGCATCGGATCGCCGCTCCGGATTTTTGTTTTTACGCGATTGGGCTGCGCCGGCTTTCGGCGCCGCGCCATCAGATGAGTCCGTCTGATGGGAAATCGCCACAAGATGCTGGCGACTATAGGGGCCGCGCCAGTGGCCCCTGCCAGAACCGAGACAGGCGAGATCGTCCCGTGCAAGGGAGGCAGCCTCGGTGGAGAGGACAGGTCGGCGCCGTGCGCGGCGTCGGGACAAGAACCACGTAAAAGGGACGTCATTGACATGAAATTCAAGACCGCATTGTGGTGCGGCGTATCCGGGCTGCTCTATTCGGCAGCGCCCGCTTACGCACAGGACGCGCCGGCAGCCGATGCCGCACCAGTCACCGGCGACATCATCGTCACCGCGCAGCGCCGTTCCGAGCGTCTTCAGGACGTCCCGCTCGCGATCACCGCCGTTTCGCCCGAAGCCGCGACCCAGCTTGGCCTGCGCAACATGCGCGATATCCAGCTCGCCATGCCCGGCACCGATTTCACCGCCGCCAGCGGCTTCCTGTCGCTGTTCATCCGCGGCATCGGCATTCAATATTCGACCCCCGGTCTTGAATCGCCGGTCGCGATCTATCTCGACGGCGCCTATATCCCGCGCGCGGGCGGCGTGAACTCGCTGCTCGATCTGGTCGATCCCGGCACGATCGAAGTGCTGCGCGGTCCCCAGGGCACGCTGTACGGCCGCAACGCCACCGGCGGCGTCGTGCGCATCAACAGCGCAGCCCCCACGAACAAGCTGGAAGGCCGCGTGCTGGCCGAATATGGCCGTTTCGACCATAAGCAGTTCGACGGCATGCTGAACGTGCCGGTTTCTGACACGCTGGCCGTCCGCGTGGCCGGGCGTTACAAGAAGGAAGACGGCTACGTCACCAATGTCGACGGCACGAAGCTGGCCGCGCAGAATAATTACACCGTGCGTGGCCGTTTCAAATGGGACCCGAGCGATGTATTCAGCCTGACGGGTGGCGTAGAGTGGCAGCGCAGCAAGGCGCGCAACTATAATGACGCGCTCCAGTTTGGCGCGCCGACCTGTTTCGTGTGCCAGTCGACCGGCGAAACCCCTCCGGGCTTCTACAAGGCGATCCAGACCGACACCGGCCCTTATTATAACCGGATGTTCCGGGCCGACCTGCGCGCCAGCCTGGAACTGGGCGATTTCGACCTGAGCAGCACGACCACCTATTTCACCAACTACAGCGAACAGTTCGCCGACAATGATTTCGTGTCGTCGAACAGGTTCATTTTCGCGGTGCCGCGTAACGGCGGCAAATCCTATTCGCAGGAATTCCAGGCCACATCTAACCTGGAAGGCCCGTTCAATTATCTGTTCGGCGTCAACTATTTCTTCGACAAGAGCTTCCTCGACATATCGCTGACGGGAAGCGACTATGACTTCGCGCAGACGTTCGCAGGTTCCTACCCTCGCAACAATGCCAACGTCACGACGCAGTCCGTCTCGGCATTCGTCGAGGGCACCTACAAGGTGACGGACCAGGTCAAGGTCACTCTTGGCGGTCGCTATACCTATGACGAGCGCGATCTGTCGGTGACCAACAGCACGGGATTCCAGCTGTTCGGCGCGCCTGCGGCATTTACCGACTCGGCTTCGTTCCGCGCCTTCACGCCGCGTTTCGTGCTGGCGTGGGATAATGGCCCGATGAACCTGTATTACAGCTTCACGCGCGGCTTCAAGGCGGGCGGCTTTTCTACCCCGGCGCCTTTCCCCGGCAATTCGATCAACCCGGAAAAGGTGTTCAACCACGAAGTCGGCATCAAGAACTCGGCCCTCGGCGGCAAGCTGCGCAGCAGCCTGGCGCTATTCTATTACAAGAACAAGGGCCTGCAGCAGCAGATCATCGATGCGACCGGCGCCGGCACCAGGACGGAGAATGTCGGCGCGGCCGAAGGCTATGGCGCGGAACTCGAGATCAATGGCGATCCGATGCCCGGCCTCGTCATGGGCGCGTCGTTCGCCTATCTGCATGCCAAATATGATAGCTATAAGGGCGCGTCGCAGATCTGCTTCGATCCGACCGGCACGTCCAACGTGAATACGCCGGGCGCGACGCTGTATCCCTGCTCGATCGATCTGTCGGGTACGCGGGTGCCGCATGCGCCACGCCTGATGGCGTCGCTCAACGGCAGCTACACGTTCGACATCGGCAGCTGGAGCGCGAACCTGGCGGGCGTGGCCCAATATCGCTCGCGCTTCCTGTTCTGGCCGGGCGCCGGCGGGCCGCTGGGATATGACCAGGAAAAGGGCTATGTCATCGCCAACTTCTCCGGATTCGTCAGCCCTCCGGGCGAACAGATCCGTCTGGGCTTCTATCTGGATAATGCGTTCGACAAACAATATGCCACCAACCGCACGACCGGCGCGCCCTATGGCGTGAATTTCAATGCGGCCAAGCCACGTACCTACGGCGTTCGCGCCGAGTACCGCTTCTAATGAAAACGGGGCGGTCGATACAGGTAAGTTACTGTATTCATCGCCCCGTTGATTTTTCCATCCGCGCGACATAACTCGATCAAGTTGCGGTCGCCGGCGGACAGATGGCGGTCGCCTCGCGATCCCA
Organism: Sphingobium fluminis; assembly: GCF_037723805.1. NCBI lineage: Bacteria > Pseudomonadati > Pseudomonadota > Alphaproteobacteria > Sphingomonadales > Sphingobiaceae > Sphingobium > Sphingobium fluminis. Next base: position 93,243 of record NZ_JBBJUK010000005.1, on the reverse strand, counting down.
TCGACCGCATGGATCATCGTTCGATACCAACCGAATTTTTTTCTCATCTATCGGAGCAAGCCATGCCACGTATCGGAGTTCTCCTCAGCCAGCACGCCTATGATCTGGACGGAAAGGCGCTTGCGGCGCTGGCGACCAAGGTCGAAGGACTTGGGTTCGAAAGCGTGTGGCTCCTGGATTCCTTCAGCCGCGATCCGTTTCTCGCCGCGTCCTTCATCCTGGGCAACACGACGACCCTGAAAGTGGGCACCGGCGTAGCCACCGTATTCAGCCGCGACGCCATGGCGGCGACGCAGGCGCGCGAAACCCTGTCCGAATATTATCCCGGCCGCTTCATCATGGGGCTCGGCGCGTCGAACGAATTCATCGTCCAGATGCGTGGCGGGCAGTGGATGCCGCCGGTGCCCAAGATGACCGCCTATCTCGAAGCGATGGAAGCGGTGCAGCTGTCCCACCCCAAACCCGCGGAACTCGCGCCGATTCATCTGGCCGCGCATGCGCCGGGTCTTCAGAATCTGGCGCTCAAACATGGCCAGGGCATCTTCACCTGGATCCTGCCGGTGGAAAATGTCCGTCAGGCGCGCGCTCATGTCGGCCCCGACTTCGAGGTGACCGCCAATTTCCCGGTCATCCTGAACGAGGACCCCGCCGAAGCGCGCCGGATCGCCCGCGCCATGCTGACCTTCTACATTCCCATTCCCTATTATCAGGCCGCCTATACGAAAATCGGTTTTGGCCCTGAAGACTTCGAAAATGGCGGCAGCGACAGGCTGATCGACGCGATCGTCGCCTGGGGTTCGCCTGAAACGATCAAGGCGCGGGTCGATGAATATGCGGCGGCCGGCGCTTCGCGCGTCATCATCAATCCGATCCGCGCGGCGCAAGGCGAGCCGGTCGGTGGCGAGCGCGATGTCAACGCGGACTGGGACGGGCTGGAAAAGCTGACCAACCTGCTCGGCTGAACGAAGCTGGAAAATCGTCACTAAGAACGGGCATCCTTATCGGCGCGACGGGGGCATGGGATCGGCAACGACCATGCGCCGCCCGATCGCGCCGATCGCTTGTCCGGCGCTCCGCGCGACGACGCCGCAATGCGCAGCGGCGGCCTCGCCCTGTCCGGGCCCTGAGACTTTATCCCGCCCGGCGCGCGGGTCATCGCTCGTCAGGGCCGGGATGGTCGTGACCGCTCCACTGCGCTCTTGCGATAATGGCGGCGCTGCTTATCAGGCTGCGTCATCCCCAGGAGATGTCGTGCCAGCTTCCACGCCCTATGAGATCAAGACGAGCGACGGCCTGACCCTGCGGGGGATCGTCGCCGGACCGGCGCAGGGCCGGCAGGTCGTGCTGCTCCACGGCGGTGGCCAGACCCGTCATTCCTGGGCCAAGACCGTAAAGGTTCTGGTGGACAACGGCTATCGCGTGCTGGCTTACGACGCGCGCGGCCATGGCGACAGCGACTGGTCGCCCACCGGCGACTATTCTATCCCGACCCTTTCCAACGACCTGCTCACCATATTGGCGGCGCTGGACCAGCCAGCGGCGCTGATCGGCGCGTCGATGGGCGGGCTGACGGCCTTTCATACGGTCGGGACCGAGTCCGGGCCTGTCGCGCAGGCGCTGATCATGGTCGACATCACGTTGCAACCCGCCGCCGAGGGGGTCGAGAAGATCAACCGGTTCATGACCGCCCATCTCGACGGTTTTGCGAGTCTGGAGGAGGCGGCCGAAGCGGTCGCGGTCTTCAAGCCCAATCCCGCGCGGCGCGCCAATCCGGCCGGGCTTGCGCGCAACCTGCGCAAAAGGGACGACGGGCGGTTCTACTGGCACTGGGACCCGCGCGTATTGGAAGCGACCGGCGAGGGATGGCTGGAGGAACTGCCGCTGCTGAGCCATCGGGTTTCGCTGCCCCTCATGCTGCTGCGCGGGGGGCAGAGCGATATCGTCGACGACAGCAGCGTCGACATGATGATCGAAGCGCTGCCACAGCTTGAAATCATGGACGTCGCCGGTGTCGGCCACATGGTCGTGGGCGACAGCAATGACGCGTTCAACGACGGGTGCCTCGACTTCCTGCGCCGGTGCTTTTGATTCGGCCGAACGATCGCGCGCCCGCGACACGGAGAGAAATATGACGCTCGAAGACCGGATCCAACAGCTCGAGGACATCGAGGCCATCACGCGCCTGAAGACACGGTACACCGAACTGGCCGACAGCAGCGCCGAAAAGCCGCATAGCGGCGCGGAAATGGGCGGGCTTTTCACCGAGGATGCGATATTTCACATCGTACCCACCGGCGCGCCGCCGCTGATCGGGTCGGCCGCGATTGCCGAGCGGTTCGACGACGACTCGCTCTACCCCTATTCCTATCATCTGCTCGGCAACCCGCATATCGAGGTAGACGGCGACAGCGGCAAAGGCCGGTGGCACGTAGCGGTCCTGTTGAACCGGCGCGATGTCGGGTCGATGTGGACCACGGCCTTCTATGAGGATGAATTCGTCCGCACGCCGGATGGGTGGAAGATCAGGAGCCTGCGCTGCACGGCGTCGGCGTTCGCGCCCTTTGGACAGGGGTGGTGAGCGCCCGTATCACGAGCTGAAGCATCGCGCCCCAAATCGGGATCAGATATCGTCCGTTCGGGCTGAGCCGTTCGACTGCCAGCCTATATGCGCAACAGCAGATTGCCGTGGCTTTGCGCCTGCGCATAGCCGTAAAAGCCGCCCTCTTGGGTCTTGGCGTAGATGTGCGGGACACCGAAACTGTCCCACATTATTTCGCCCCCGCCATATTTGGCGCCGGAAGACGCGGCAATGGACGCTGTCTTCACGGTAGAAGCGGCAAGCGCCGCGAGCCAGATCCTCATTCGGCGCATCCCACAGTCTCCCTTCATCGCTGTGTCCGGGCTTTGGCCCCAGCACGATAGGCGTGATCAGGAGCGCGAGCGCTGGTACGTCCTGCGCCGCTTCGCCATCGCCGACGACTCCCGCCACATCATAAAATGACGGTCGGTGCCAAGCAGAGAGGATGGAGACTGGACCCGCGCTATAATAGTGCGCTAGCACATGGTCCGCATGCAAAAAATGGAGAGGTCTAAATGACGAAAGTCCCCCTATCGCCGCAGATGAAGATCGACCTGAGCGGACAGGTCGCGGTCGTGCTCGGCGCATCGGCCGAAGGCGGCACCGGCTGGGACATTGCCGAAACGCTGGCCGCCAATGGCGCAAAGGTCGTGGTCGCGGCGCGCACCCTGCCGGCGCTCGAACGGCTGGCGACGAAGATCGGCGGCACGGCGGTCCGCTGCGACGCGGGGGAGGAAGCCGATATCAAGGCGCTCGCAAAGGCGGTGATCGATACTTACGGGCGACTCGACATAGCGGTCAATTCGGCGGGCCTGCCGGTGATGAGCATGATTTCCGACATGACCATCGAACATCTCGAAACCGCCGCCCGCGTGAATTTCTACGGCGCGACCTTCTTCATCAAATATATGGCGGAGGCGATCGGGCAGGACGGGTCGATCATCTTCATCTCGTCCATGTCGACTACCCATCCGGTTTTTCCGCACATTGCCTATGCCGCGGCCAAATCGGCGGCCGATTGCATCGTGCGCTATGCGGGGATCGAATATGCGGGCCGCAACATCCGGGTGAACTCCATCCTGCCGGGTGCGATCTATTCCGACATGGCCAAGGAAGCCTTCGCCGATCCGACCTACGCCGCGATATTCGAGCGGGAGATCCCTCTTGGCCGCGTCGGCCTGCCGTCGGATTTTTCCAACGCCGTGCTGTGGCTGGCCGGGCCGTCCTACGTCACCGGCCTCAACTTGCAGGTGAATGGCGGCAACCAGCTGACGCGCATGCCGCGACTGGATGAATTGCCGGGCGGCGCGGAGGCGTTCGGATCGGGCAAGCCGCTCGGCGATCGCTGAGCGGGAAGGGGGACCCGCCGCGCTACGGGTCCCCGGCCTGCCTCATGCCTCCGGGGTGATCCGCCCGTTCACGGTCCGCTCGTAACAGCCATAGCCGTCGACCGATCCGTTGAGACGCAGCTTCACCGACTGTTCCAGCAGCACCAGCGTCGGCTCGTCCGTATCGGAGGGGTATACGCCGACATATTGGTCGTTGGGTGAGGTCAGCGAGGAGTAGGAATTGCTGGTATAGGCCAGAGTTTCGATATCGAGCCGGCCATTTTCATAGATGATGCTGAAGGCGATCGGTTCTTCGTCGCGGGTCGCGTCATCGCAGCGCCAGCCCATTTCCAGTCTGGCCTCGAACAGCCTGTCGCCCTCATAGACCACCGCTTCGGAAAACACGACCTTGCCGTCGCCGCGCGTCATCGCGTCGAACAGCAGGAAGCGGATGCCGTTTTCGAAATAGCCCTGATGCCATTGATGGTTGAGCAGGTCCTTATTGTCGCGCGGGCCAAGGCTGTGGTCGCGGTTGGCGATCGTGTCGATGTCGAACCTGTCCTTGCCGACCTGAAGCCAGCCGGTGACCTGGCCGATCTGTTCGATATGGCCCGCCGGCAGGAAGTCCTGAAGCCCGCCGACCTTGTGCATATCCCAAATGCCGGCATCGGATTCGAAGGTCAGCTCGAACGTCATCGGCGTCCGCGATCCTTCGAGCACCAGCCCGTCGCGCATCGACTGGGCCGGCACCCGCCGCACGCCGCCGGCATAGCTGTAGGTCAGCTTGCGACCCGGTTCGATCACGCGGATCGCATAATGCGGCCCGCCGGGTCCTTCCACGGCCGAGCGCGCATTGCCGATCGCGCGATTGCCCACCACCGTGCCGTCGGGCAGGCGGACGTTGGTCGTTTCGCGGAACATGGTCAGGTCTTTGCGCCAGCGGCCAAGATGCAGCCAGAAACCGACGCCTGCCTTGGGATCGTCACCCGCCAGCAGGAAATTCTCGCTCCAGTTAGGGGTTTCGGGAAATGCTCCCTTCCAGGGATAGTCGTCAACGGGGGGCGTGGGCACGCGTCAGTTCCTCTCATCCATTATCATCAAAACCATCATGAAAATTCAAAGGTCGACGACCAGTTCGTCCCCTTCGACCCGCGACTCGAAAAATGTGAGCGCGTTGGCGGTCAGGGGAGACAGCGACTTGCCGTCCTCCAGGCTGAAGCGCGCGCCATGATGCGGGCACATGATGAAATTACCACGCACCCGGCCGCCATCGAGCGACAGGAGTTGATGGGGACATATCTCGTCCATCGCGCGAATGCCGCCGGGGCCACGGCACAGCAACACGCGCTTTCCGTCGATCTCGACGATGCGCGATCCCGTTTCGGGAACATCGGACAGGGGAATGCGGGCCAAACCGGAATCCTCTTTGCTCTCATAAAGGTTTGTAGATATATGATATGCTAAGCAACCATATATTGCCAGATAATTCAGGAGAGAGCGGTGAACCATCCGACGCATGTGACCGGCGATCATAGCGGCATCGCCTTTCCGGTCAGCTATGCGGTGCTGGAGGAGGGGGGCGCTGCGGCGCTGACGCGTCTGTTCCGGGAGATCGGCGCGATCGGTGCCGACAATGAAGTGACCGACATTCTCCACTGGAAGGAATTTTTCGGCGGCGGCATGGGCCGCAAAGTCGCGATCGATGTCGCCTATGCGAAGGAAGAAGGGCTGCCGACGCGGCTGTTCGCCAAGTTCACCCGCGAATTCGGCGATCCCCTGCGCGAGCTGTTTTCGCCGGTGATGGACCCCGAAGTGCGCTTTGCGCTATTGTCGCGCCGCCCCGGCTTCCCGGTCACGGTGCCGCGCTGCCTGTTCGGCGATTATAGCGCGGCCACCAAGACCGGCCTGCTCATCACCGAGCGGATTCCCTATGGGGCCGAGGGCATCGAACCGGCGCTGGAGAAATGCGTCGATTATGAGATCCCCGATCCGCTGCCCTATTATGAGGCGCAGACGCGGGCGATAGCGGCGCTGGCGGCCTATCACCGCGCCGGCCATTTCGGCGACGAGATCGAACAGGCATTTCCGTTCGATCCGACCAATGAGGCGCTGCTCAAGGTCATTCCTTATGACGCCGGGGGCCTTGCCGCCAAGCTGGACACGCTCAGGGCGTTCGCCGCGCGCGCGCCGCAGCTCTTGCCCGATGGCCTTGCCGACCCCGCATTCCTCGCCGACTTCGCGCGGGGCGCGGCGCTGGTGCTGGACAAGGAGCGGGCGATCTGGGAACGCCTCTATGCATCCAGCGACGCCATCGCGCTGGTGCACTGGAACATGAACCCGGACAATGGCTGGTTCTGGCGCGACGAGCGCGGTGTGATGCAATCGGGTCAGCTCGACTGGGGCGGCGTCGCCCAGTCCAACCTCGCCCAAGCCTATTATGGTATGTTGTGCGCGGGCGAAGCGGATTTCCTCGCCCGGCATGACGCGCATCTTCAGGCATTGTTGCTGGACGAATATGCAAAGGCAGGCGGGCCGCGCATCGCAGCTGCCGACTTCGACCGCGACGTGAAGCTGTCCATCGCGGTGCTGGGGACGGCGTGGATGCTCGATGCGCCCGCGCTGCTGGAAGCCGAACTGCCGGATTATCCTGACCTGACCGACCGCACCGACCCGCGCCTGCGCGATCTGTTTCTGCCGCGCTGCCAGTTGCAGCTGATGCGGCTGTTCCTGTCCGAATGGCGGCGCAAGGATATCGGCGCGGCGATCGAGGGGCTTTGAGCGAGGGTGTTCCCCGGCTTTCGCCGGGGAACCGTTAAGACGCTGCGATCGGGCTGGCGCAGCCATTTCACGCGGCGTTGCGGAGCTGCGCGTCCTCCAGGATCAGGTCGGCCGCGCGCCAGCCGGTCGCCATCGCCGGGCCGTTGGTATTGCCCGAAATGAGACCCGGCATGATCGAACAGTCGACGACGCGCAGGCCATAGACGCCACGCACGCGGGCGCGCTCGTCGACCACCGACCCCGCGTCATGCCCCATCCGGCAACTGCGCACCGCATGGGTGCCGCACAGCGCGATCTTGCGCACGATCGCCAATATCTCCTCATCGGTGGCGTGCTGCGCGCCGGGCGCGATTTCCGGTCCGATGAAGGGGGCCAGCGCCGGCTGGCCGACATAGGCGCGAATATAACGCACTATTTCGATGGCGGCGCGCTGGTCATGCGCGCTTGCCAGCCAGTCTGGCATGATCGAAAGCGGTGCGTCGGGGTCAGCCGCGGTGATTTCCACCCGGCTTTCGCTGTCGAGGCCCAGAAGCTGCGCGGTGAAGCTCATTCCCGGTTCGCGCTGGACCGACTGCATCGGGGCGACGGTGTCCTTGTCCCGCTCCTCGGGGATGTCGAGCGTCCAGCCGCTGATATAAAGCTGCGCATTGGGGCGCGGTTCATTCGGATTGGTCTTGATGAACGCGCCCACTTCCATCGCGCCATTGGCGAGCGGGCCGGATTTCGCGATCAGATATTGCGCGACGCTGGCGGCGAGGCCCAGGCCCCGCAGCCGGTGGTTGACGCCCTTTTCGCCGCCCTTGAGCCGATAGGTAATCATCATGCCGAGATGTTCGAGGATGCGGCCGCCGACATCGGGGCTGTCATGGACGACGTCGATGCCATGTTTTTGCAACAGCGCCGCCGGGCCGATGCCGGACAGTTGCAGCAGTTTGGGCGAGGCGATCGTCCCGGCGCTGATGATGATCTCGCCATGGCAGGCATAGCGTGCCGGCCGTCCGCCGACCCGGCAATCGACGCCGGCCGCGCGCTTGCCGTCGAAGCGGATGCGGTCGGCATAGACATTGGTCACGACATCCAGATTGGCCCTGTTGCGCGCCGGCTCCAGAAAGGCGAGGGCGGCGCTTTGCCGCACGCCCTTCTTGATATTGTAGCAATAATAGCCGACGCCCTCCTGATCCTCGCGGTTGAGGTCCTCATAATGGCGCGGCAGGCCCATCTGCACGCCGGCTTCGATCGCATGTTCGGCCAGCGGATAACGGAATTTATTGGTCGTGATGTGGACGGGGCCGCCGACGCCGCGCACCCCGTCATCACCCAGCTCATGATCCTCGATCGAGCGATAGGCCTGCTTCATCTGTGCCCAGGACCAGTCGGACCCGGCTTCGCGTTCCCATATGTCGAAATCCTGCGGCTGGCCGCGCACATAGATCATGCCGTTGATGGCGGACGATCCGCCAAGACCGCGCCCGCGCTGCCATGTCTCCGACGGGGCGCAGGCGGGGCCGACCGGGTAGGACCAGGCGTGATTGGGATCGGTGACGAGCTTGCCGATGCCCTTGGGCATGTTGACGAGGAAGGTCTTATTCTCGCCACCCGCTTCCAGCAAAAGGACGCGGTGCGCGGGGTTTTGCGACAGGCGGTTGGCGAGGACGCAGCCGGCCGATCCCGCGCCGATGATGATATAGTCGTAGCTTTGCGCCATCGTCTCTCTCCTATATTCGTCAGGCTGGTCGCGATGAACCGCGCCTCTCACGCCAACTTAGTCTTGACGATAGTCTGCTGCAATACCATACGGCACCATATCAAATGGCGATCGGCAGTCGAAGGAGCATGGAGCCATGAGACGCTTAAATGAAGCTTCTCATCTCCAGCGCCTCGGGAGTCCTGTTTTGGAGTGATGGAATGAAGATGCGGACATGGGTGTTGGCGGCCGGGTTTTTGGCGACCGGCGCATTGACAGCCACGGTATCGGCGCAGGCCGAGCCCTTGAGCATCGCGCGTAATGCCAAGGTGGTTTCGTCCGACGGGCAGGATATCGGCCTGGTCAATCGCGTATTGACGGGCGCTGACCAGAATGTGAGCGCTATCCGGATCATCATGGGCAGCCGACTGGTGACGCTGAGCGCCGACCAGTTGTCGGTCGAGGGCGGAGTGGTGACCACCAGGCTCACCAAGAAGGAAGTCGAACGCTCGCACTGATTTAGGGTGCATGCGTAAAATGTGAGCCGTTCGCCCTGAGCCAAGTCGAAGCCTGTCCTGAGCGCCTGCTGCAAGCAGGCAGTCGAAGGGGGCCCCTGCTGAGCCGAGGCGAAGCGCACTTCGCTGCGCTCAGTGGAAGGCTTCGACTTCGCTCAGCCCGAACGGAGGATATGTGATCCTGATTTGACGCGCAATGCTCTAAGAGCGGGCGAAGGGAGGTGGCTGCCGGCGCTGTAGGGCATCGGCAGCCACCCTTTTTCATGTTCATGCGGTTATGAACGAGCGGCTTTGCCCCGCGCGATCTGTTCGTCCATCACCGCGTTCCAGTGCTGGATGATCATTTCCTGATAGGCGCTGAGGCGCGTAAAGGGTTTTTCCGGGTTGGCCGAATGCGCGCCCTTCTGGATCAGCGGCATGTTCGACATGTCCTGATCGAAGATATAGCCCAGGAACCCGAAGCCCGGACAATGGGCGAACACGCCCTGATCCGCGTCCAGCTCGATCGTGGGTGCTGCGGGCGGCGCGGGGCCTTCGTCGGGGCAGGGCAACAGCAGGCGCACGTCGAAATAGCTCATTTCCGGGTCGGTTTCATGCGGCAGGAACTGGTAGACGAAGGGCACGCCCTCGCTCAGCCAGAAACAGCTGTGGGGATAGAAGAAATAGAGCGGGCTATCGAGCATCAGCGCGTCGGGCAGGTCGATCCGCCGGTCGTAGACGCGCGAGGCGACGTCGCGATGCCAGGCGCCAAGCTGCGCGCGGATGTCGCCATGCTCGTCCAGCACGGGTTCGGGTTCGTCCGGATAATGCCAGCCGATCATCCCCTGCGCCAGCATCACGCCCGCCTTGAGCGACGTATCCTCGCTGGGCGCGAACATGCTGGGGACGGCCGCGCAGGTGAGGTTGCGACCGACATGACCGGCTTCGTTCCGCCAGATTTCATAGGCGCCCTGGCTGTCGCCGGTGAAGGGCACGGCTTCGGGATGGGTGGAATAGAGATGATAGGCTTCCTGAAACGCTTCCTGCGTGATCTTCCAGTTGGCGCGGACGAGCTTGCGGAAACGCGCGCCGGTGAAGCGTTTGTCCGGCGCGAACTGCTCGAAATGCGCGGGGATGGGGCCAAGCGCGTCGATCAGCGGCGCGGCGTCCTTATTGGCGTTGACGAAGAGGAAGCCGCCCCAGCGTTCCAGCTGGATTTCAGGGAGCGAGCCGTTGAGGCGGGTGATATCGGGGAAGTCCCAGTGGCTGGGGATCGCCTTCAACCGTCCGTCGATATTCCATTCCCACGCATGATAGGGACAGCGGATCGTCGCGGCGGACTCGCTCTTGGCGCACAGCATCGTGCCGCGATGCAGGCAGCTATTGTGGAACGCCTTGAACGCATCGGGGGCGGAGCGCACGATGAAATAGCTGTGCGGCCCGACCGTCAGCGGCACGCGGTCGCCGACCTGCGGGATATCCTCCTCCCGACAGGCGAGCAGCCAGTTGTCGGTCCAGACATGGTCATATTCATCCTGCGCGCGGGCGGGATCGAAATAGCGGGCATGATCGACATGATGATTGTCCGGCTCGAAATTGCCATGCTCGACCAGCGCGGGATGGTTTGGCCCATGCGCCTCGCGCTGCCACATTTCGGTCGCGAGCGGACGCTCCGCGGAACCATAGCCTCTCACTTTAGCGGCAGTCGCCATGTCATTCCCTCCGATTCGCGACCGTGTCCGGCCCTCATTCGCGTTTATAGTGTAGTACCATACCATAGGGGCATGGACCCGCCAACTCAGCGCAGGCTGTCGAGCGCGTCGAGATCGTCGATGGCCGTCGCGATGCGGCCGATGAAATCGAGCGTGATATCGCGCGGCTGCATGTCGGGCAGGTCGTCGCCCGGCGTCAGCGTCATCGTCCACCAGGCGAGCGTCGTGAGCAGCTGCTGACGGTAATTGAGCCACGCCTCCTCGAAGGGCACGGCTTCGCCGCCGGCGGCCGCGAAGGCGTCGAGATAATAGGCAAGCAGGTCCTTTTCCCACGCCCGCCGCTGATCGACGGTCAGCGCGGTGGAGATCGTGTAGGCGACATCGCGCGACCAATGGCCTTTCGAGGTCACCTGCCAGTCGCTCAGCCCCATCCGGCCGTCGCGCGTGACGTACCAGTTTTTGAGATGCACATCGCCATGGGTGATGGTGAGCGGCAGCTCGCCGTGGCGCGCCGACGCGCGGAGCGTCGCCGGCCACACCTCCCCCGCGCGCGCCATAAGCCGGGCGGGAACGACCTCCGCCGCCGCCAGCAGGCCGGCATCGCACATGGATTTGAAGTCGTGATCGCGGTCGAGCGCGGCGAAGCGATCGTCATAGCGGAACATATGCCCCAATTCCGCATCGAGCTGCGGCGAACGGTAGAAATGGCCGTGCAGCGTCGCCAGCGTGGCCAATTGGTCCTGCACGCGCTCGCGCGTCATCTGCGTATGGTGATTGCAGAAGGTCACGCTGTCGCCCAGATCCTCCAGCATCACGATCGAGGCGAAGGACAGGGGATCATAGACCGCCAGCAGCGCTTTTGGCGCTTCGATGGCGAGCTGGGGGCGGATTTGGTTGTAGAATGTCGTCTCGCTCAACAGGGCCGAGGTCGACAGCAGCAGCCGGTTGAGCAGGTCGACCGTCGCCTTGCAGAACACCGACCGGGGCAGGCCGGCCGTATGGCCCGCTTCATTATAGTCGATGAAGATGCGGCGGCGGTTGGAGGTGCCCGAATCCGGCACGTCCAGCCGCACGGCGACGACCTCCGCCCCCGGATGGTCCTTGCAAAGGATATGCGTCATCCATTGCGGCGTGATCGCTTCATAGCGCCAGGGGATGTCGCCGGGATTGACGGCCTGGGGGTCTTCCCGCTGGTCGCGCGCATAGCATGCCTTGATCTGGTCGACTTTGGCCGTGTCCATTCCGGTTTCTCGCTCTATGGGTTCAAACATCGAAAGTCACCGCCACCGCTGATCCGGGGCGCGTAAAAGGGGAGATGTCATCATGCCGACCGCCACCGAGACCGCCCTGCCATTTGTAGGCAAGGTCGCCGTCATCACCGGCGGCACGCGCGGCATCGGCCTCGCCACCGCGCGCCTTCTGGCGCGGCAGGGCGCGAGCGTGGCCTTGTCATCCCGCAAGGCGGAGGCCTGCGCGGCGGTGGAGCGGCAGATGCGCGAGGAGGGGTTCGATTGTGTCGCCATCCCGGGTCACGCGGCGTCGCAGGACGATCTGGCGCGGCTGATCGACGGCGCGCTCGCGGCCTTTGGCGGGATCGACATATTGGTCGCCAATGCGGCGACGAACCCGGTGTTCGATCCGCTCACCGAGCTGACGGAGGCGAGCTGGGCCAAGGTCATGGACATGAATGTCGGCGGCCCGCTGCGGCTCGCGCGCCTCGGCCTGCCCCATGTGGCGGCGCGGGGCGGCGGGGCGATGGTGTGCATTTCGTCGGTCAATGCCCATGTCGCCTTCGCCGGCAGCGGCGTCTATGGTGTGTCGAAGGCGGCGCTGGAGCAGATGGTGCGGCAGCTCGCGGTCGAATGGGGCGATCGCGGCGTGCGGGTCAATGCGGTGGCGCCCGGCACTACGGCCACCGACATGATCCGGGCCTTGCTCGACAAGCCCGGCTTTCGTGAAAAGGCCACCGGCGGATCGGCTTTGCGGCGGATTGCCGAGCCCGAGGACATTGCCGGGGTCGTCGCGTTCATGGCGTCGCAAGCGGCCCGTCATGTCACCGGGCAAACGCTGATCGTCGATGGCGGGCTGACGATCACGCGGATCTGATCCGCTTTCCCGCCGTCGGGACTCAGGCTGCCAGCGCGCCATGGTCGACTCCGTGGGCGAAGCGGTCGCCATGCAGGTCCGCATCGCCGAACTGGCGGGCGATGACGAACAGTCGCCGGTAATAGTGGCTGATGTCGAGTTCCTCGGTCACGCCGATGCCGCCATGCAGCTGTATCGCCTGCCCGCCCACGAACAGGCCGGCGGTCGAAAAGACCTGTTTGGCGGCAGATGCGGCGGTGCTTTGCGCGGCCCGGTCGTCACCCGCCATCGCGCCCAGCGCATGGTACAGGATCGATCGCGCCATTTCCGTTTCGATCAGCATGTCGGCCATGCGATGCTGAAGGGCCTGAAAAGTGCCGATGGCGGTGCCGAACTGCTTGCGGACTTTCAGATAATCGCGCGTCGCCCATAGCGCCGCGTCCATCAGCCCCAGCGCTTCGCCGCACAGCGTGACCAGCGCATGGTCGATGCCCTGTTCGATCGCGGCTTGCGCAGCCGGGCCACTGGCAAGCGTGATGGCCGGGGCATCCGTCAGCGCGATGTCGGCGACGCGCCGGTTGTCGACGGTGCGATAGAGCGACTGGACTACGCCCGCGCCTTTCGCATCGACGAGGTAAAGCCCGACGCCCTCAGCGGACCGGGCCGAGACGATCAACCGTTCGGCACTGCTCGCGCCTTCCACCAGCGTCTTGGTGCCGCTGACGGTCGCGCCTTTGCCCTCTCCGGTTGAAGATGCGCCGACGACGCGCCAGTCGCCGCGCCCGGCCTCCTCCTGAAAAGCGGGAACGACGCGCGTTTCGCCCGTCACCATGGCGCCGATCAGCGGGCCGGCCGTTTCTCCGCCAATCGCCGCCAGCGTCTGCGTCGCCAGCACATGCGCAACGAAGGGTTCGGTGACGAGGCCACGGCCAAGCTCCTGCGCGATCAGCGCATTTTCGATCGCGCCGCCGCCAAAGCCGCCGGCCTCTTCGGAAAGGCCCGCCCCCAGCCACCCCAGTTCCGCGAAAGTCGCCCAATGGGCGGGATCGACGCCCTCGTGCGAGCGAATGACCGCGAACCGCTTTTCCCAGTCATATTCGCGATCGATGAAGCGACGGACGCTGTCGCGCAGCGCATCCTGTTCGGACGACATGTCGAAATCCATCGCGGTCACAGCTCCAATACCGTCTTCGCGATCAGGGTTCGCTGAATCTCGTTGGCGCCGCCGTAGATGGTGGTGGCGCGGCGGAACAGCGCCTTGGCGGACAGACCCACGCCATGGTCGGGCACGGGCGGGGTCAGGCCATCCGCGAACATCCGATGTTCGCCTTCGGGATCGAGGCGGACGGCGACGCCGTGATCGCCCAGCGCATCCACCGCCAGATCGGCGATCCGCTGGCGCAGTTCGGACCCCCGCACCTTGACCAGCGAGGCGACCGCGCCGCCGCCATGGCCGCCAGCGGTCAGGGCGCGCAGCACGGCGGTTTCCAGCGCGAGCGTATCGATCTCGATCCGGGCGAGGCTGCTACGGAAACGGGCATCCTCGATCAGCGGGCGGCCATTCTTCGTCTCGACGCGGGCAATCTCACGCAGCTGGGCGATGTCGCGCTTGGTGTGCGGGACTTCGGCGCTGGTGGTCCGCTCGTTAGCGAGCAGGAATTTGGCGTAGGTCCAGCCGGCGCCTTCTTCCCCCACCAGATTGCCGACCGGCACGCGCACATCGTCGAAGAAAAATTCATTGACGCTCAGCCCCTCGTCGATGGTCCAGATCGGGCGGCGGGTGATGCCGGGCGATTGCAGGTCGACGATCAGCGCGGAGATGCCGGCCTGCGGCTTGACCGCCGCATCGGTGCGGACGAGGATGAACATGAGGTCGGCATGCTGGCCCTCGGTCGTCCAGGTCTTTTGCCCGTTGACGATATAATGATCGCCGTCGCGATCCGCACGGGTTCGCAGCGACGACAGGTCGGAGCCGGCGCCCGGTTCGGAAAAACCCTGCGCCCAGAATGTCTCGCCCGTGCGGATGGCGGGCAGATAAAGCTGCCGCTGCTCCTCCGATCCATAGGTGTAGAGCACCGGTGCGACCAGCTCGGGGCCGATGCGATCCATCGTCGGCGCATAGGCGAGGCGCATTTCCTCTTCGAAGATGAAGCGCTGAACGCCGGTCCAGCCCGGGCCGCCATAGGCTTGCGGCCAGTGCGGGACCGACCAGCCCTTGTCGGCCAGGATGCGCGCCCAGCGTGCCTGGTCGTCGCGTCGGGGATGATAGTCATAGCGGCCGCGACGGGCCAGATCCGCAGGCAGCATTTTCGCCACGAAGTCCTTTATTTCCTGGCGAAAGGCCCGGTCCTGCTCGCTATAGGCTGGCTGCATCATCTCTCTCGACTGCGATGGTTCGTAGTTCGCTAGCATATCATAATGATATTGCCTATAGGGAAGAGAGTATGGAAGGGCCCGGGGGGATCGATGCGCAGTTTCGACAAGGATATGTTCAACCGGAAATGGTCGCTCGACAGTGTCGCGTTGCTCGAAATGGACGAGGTCGCGCCGGACCTGTTCCGCAATCGCCATAACCAGCCCAATGCCTATCGCGCTCTGTTCGGTGGCCAGATCGTCGCGCAGGCGCTGCAAGCGGCCGATCGCACGACGCCGGGGCGGACGGTGCATTCGCTCCATTGCTATTTCCTGCGCGCGGGCAGCGCCGCGTCGCTGATCGACTATGCGGTCGAGCGGACTCGTGACGGAGGGCGGTTCTCGACCCGCCGGGTCGTCGCGCGGCAGGAGGGGCAGGTCATCTTCACGATGGAATGTTCCTATCGAACGCCGATCGCGGGCTTCAGCCATCAGCAGGCGATGTCGGTGCCGTTCGAACCCGAACATGCGCTGGACGAAAGCGCGTTCGAGGCCATCATCGGTGCGGAAAATCAGCGCTATGCGGCCTTGTTCAAGGGCCATTATCCGATCGAGGTGCGCATGCCGGGCCCGGCCGGCTATGTCGAGACCGTAGCCGACGCCAAACGCCATTACTGGTTGCGCGCGCCGGGAGCCGAACGGGTGGACGATCCGGCGACGCATCGCCAGATTTTCGCATTCATGTCGGATTTCATGTTCGCTGGCGCGCCGCTCGCCCGGCACACGGTCGCGCTGCCCGGCCCGCATCTGTTCGTCGCGAGCCTCGATCATTGCATCTGGTTTCATCGCGATATGCGGTGCGACGACTGGCTGCTGTTCGAAACCGAAGGCCCCAATGCGCAGAACGGCGTCAATATGGCGCGCGGCCTCGTCTATAATCGCGCAGGCGAACTGGTGGCATCATTGGCGCAGGAAGCGTTGCAATATCCGGTGGACGAGGGCGATTAAGACTATTGACCCGGCCCCATCAGCGGCAGGGCTTCATAGGAGCGGTCGCCCGCTGCGCTGCCCATGACGCCCAGCGCCGCCAGTTGCGCCATGTCGTCCGCTCCGGCATCGAGCGTGATGAAGCTGTCCCACACCAGGCGGCGATGGGCGATCTTCCAGTCGCCGCCGCGCCGCTCATAATTGTCGAGATAGCGGCCCAGCGCGATGAGATGCTTTTCGTCCGGCCCGTCGGTGCGGTGATAGGCGATGAAATACAGTTCGCCATCGGCGCGGTCGCCTTCGATCCTGTAGGACTGGTTGGTCAGGTGATGCGCGGTGATGGCGAAGGGCGCCATGAGTTGCGGCAATTGCGCCACGAACAGCGCCGCCCTGTCGCAAAAGACGAGGCCATGATCGTCGATCGCATCGTCATGATAGACCGAGCGGAGCAGATCCTGATCGCGCCGGTCGATGGCGCGGGCATAGCGCATCGCGAGATCGCGAAGCGCCTCCCTGTCGAGCAGTGCGTTGAGGGCGGCGTTGCGATCCGACATGGCTTGTACCCCCTCAGGCCGGGACAGGCGCGGTCAGCGCGTGCCGCGCCGCGACCGTGCCCGCATGGCGGCCGAATACGACCGAACTGCCGATGCTGGTGCCGCCGCCCGCATAGCGCTTGCCATGGAAGCAGCCGACCACTTCGCCCGCGGCATACAGCCCCTCGATCACGCGGCCGCGCGTATCGCGCACCTCGCAATCGGCGCTGATGTCGAGACCGGCGGCGGTGAAGCCGATGATCGCGGCGCGCACCTCGACGGCATAGAAGGGACCGTTTTTGATCGCGGGCAGGGCGTGGCCGTTGCCGTCCTTGTGGAAATCGCGATCGGTGCCGTCAATCTCCACGCTTGCATTATAGCGGCGGACGGTCTCTTCTACAGCTTGCGGGTCCAGGCCCGCAAGCTGTGCGACCTCCGCGATGCTGTCGGCGCGGAAGGCGACGCCCTTTTCCACCTCGCGCGTGATGGTGATCTCTTCCCAGCTCGATGTGGCGAGGCCGCTATTATAGGGATCGGCATAGGACAGGTCGTCGCCATTATCGAGCATCGCCTGATGATCGAAAATCGCCCAGCAGACCTGATCGGGCTGCTCGTTCATCAGATAGCCGGCGACGGCGTAGCTGTTCCATTCGGCCATGAAGCGCTTGCCATGCTTGTTCACGGCGATGAGCCAGGGCGGCAGGAAGGCCTCGACATAACGGCTGTCGAAACAGGGGCTGGGGTTGAGCAGGCCCGTATCATAGCCCGTGATCTCCGCGCCGACCGCCTGGCCGAGCGTGATGCCGTCGCCCAGGATGAAGGGCGCATCGCGATGGACGGCCCAGGTGCGGTCGCTATGGAAGGCGGCGGTGGGATACCATTTGGCCAGCATTTCGGGGCTGTTGCCAAAGCCGCCGCTGGCGATCACCACGCTCGGCGCGCGCAATTCCATGCCGAGCGCCCGGATGCCGGTGACCCGGCCATCCTCGACGATCAGCGATTCGACCCGCGTGCCGAGCGCCGTTTCCACGCCGAGCGCGCCTGCGCGGTTGATGAGCGCATCGGCGATGCCAAGGCCAAAGGTGCTGGAGGTGTGGCCGCGCTGCACGTCGGTCACATCCGAATGGACCAGCATGTTGGCGGGGAATTCGACGCCCTTTTCCTTGAGCCAGTCCAGCATGCCGCCCGACTGATCGGCATAATAGCGGATGAGGTCGGGCCGCACCGCATGCTGGTTCAGCGTCATGATATAGTCGTAGACGGCGTCGGCGCTGTCCTCGATGCCCTTTTCCTTCTGGGTGCTGCTGTTGCAGGCATAGACGACGCCGGTGCTGTTGCGCGTCGCGCCGCCCAGATGATCGTCGGCCTCCAGCACCATGACGCTGGCGCCGGCGAGCCTGGCTTCGATCGCGGCGGACATGCCCGCCGCGCCTGATCCGATCACGATGACATCATAATCAAAGGCCATGGGTGTTGCTCCTGTAAATAAATGTCAGGCGGGGACGGGGATGCGGTTCTGGTAGACCGGGTCCGATCGATCGCGCGCGCCGGGCAGGTTGAACAGGGCGACGCTGCCCTGATCGCTGATGCGGGTGCTGGGACGAATATCGTTCCATTCGTTGGTGATCTTGCGTCGCAGCACTTTCCACTGGCCCTCGCGCCGCTGGAACAGATCGATATAGCGGCCGCCGCAATAATAGTCGTGATACTGGTCGATCGATCCGTCCGCCTTGCACCGGGCGGCGTAATCGGGCCCGAAAAAGGCGGTCACCGCCTCTTCGCCGCCATGGGCGCGCTGATAGGCCCAATAATAGGATTCCGACGTCGCGAAATCGCCGTCGACCTCGATCGTGCAATGGGTGACCGTGTGCATGCCGTCCAATATCCCTTCGCGCAGGGCAGGGATGATGAAGTCGGCAAATTCCATCGCATTGCCGGAAAAGGAGCCGTGATCGTCGGTGCCGTCCGGGTGATAGATGCTTTTGAGCAGGTCGATGTCGCAGCGGTCGATCGCGCGGCAGTAGAGCTTGAGAACATGCTCGATGTCCTGCCGGTCGAGCGCAAGGCGCAGCCGCGCTTCCAAATCACTGTCCATCCGGTCCTCTCCCACGACTCCAAAGGTTCACGTCCCTATGATAAGTCTGCATACCATAATGGCGGGGGTCGACCGGCTAGTCAATGCGCCGCCGCGCTTATTCCCCCGTAAATTGCGGTCGGCGCTTTTCCATGACGGCGTTCACGGCTTCGTTGAAATCGGAGGTGGCGAGGGTCAGCCCTTCATAGGCGACGCCGGCTTCGAACACCGAACTGAACAGCTGGCGCAGCGCGATATTGGTCACCGACTTGGTGTAGCGGATCGCCGATTGCGCGCCGCGCGCCAGTTTTTGCGCATATTTTTCGACGAACGCGTCCAGTTCGCCCGCCGGGACGACGAAGCTGATCAGGTTCATGCGTTCCGCGTCGACCGCATTGATCGCGTCGCCGGTCAGCAGATAATGTTTGGCCTTGGCAAAGCCGATAAGCTGCGGCCAGATCAGTGCGCCGCCATCGCCCGCGACCAGCCCCAGCCGGACATGAGGGTCGGCGAAATTGGCGTGGTCGGCCGCGATCACGATATCGCACAGCAGCGCGACCGACGCGCCAAAGCCCATCGCGTCGCCATTGACCTTGGCGATGATCGGCTTGGGGCAGTCGAGCAGGCCCATGACGATGCGGCGCATGGTCTTGGCTTCATGGACGAAGGGGGTGCGATCGCCCCTGACCTGCTTGCCGAGCCATTCGAAATCGCCGCCGGCGGAAAAGGCGCGGCCCGCGCCGGTCAGGACGATGATGTCGCTGTCCATATCGTCCGCCGCATCGAAAAAAGCCTTCGCCATTTCCTGATGCAGCTCGTGATTGACCGCGTTCAACAGCTCGGGCCGGTTCATCGTGATGGTCAGCACGCGGCCGTCGCGGGTGAAATCCAGCAGCTTGTAATGATCGAAGTTCATGCGCTCTCCCCGGCGACTATCGTCTTTTACTTGCTTTAGAACACCACGTTCAGATGATCGAGCGCGTGGATCGCGAAATGCGGAATGAAATGCGGCTCGGGATGGTCGGGCGACAGGCGCAGGCCGGGCAGCCGCTCCAGGATGCGACGAATGGCGATGCGCATCTCGCCCCGGCCGAGCTGGTTGCCGATGCAGAAATGGATGCCGCGCCCGAAGGCGAGGTGATTGCGCACGCCGGGCCGTCCGATCTGGACCTCCTGCGGGCAGGCCCACTGCGCGGGATCGCGATTGCCCGCCAGATAGCTGAGCATCAGCACCGCGCCTTCGGGAATATCGGTATCGCCGATCCGGCTGTCCTGCGTGGCGACGCGCCACATATGCGGTACGGGCGAGTGCGAGCGCAGCACTTCCTCGACGAAGCTGGGGATGCGGCTGGGATCGGCCTCCAGCGCGCTGCGCAGGTCCGGCTTGGTCAGCAGCAGCCACAGCGCGGTGACGATGCCGGTGGTGGTGGTCTCGTTGCCGGCGACGAGCAACTGGTGTGCGATCGCGATCAGCGCCGGGTCGCTCAGCTTTTCGCCGTCGATTTCGGCATGAACGAGCCGGCTCAGGAGGTTTTCGGTCGGGTTGGCGCGATAATCGACCGCGCGCGCGTGGAGGTAATTCTGCATGTCGATGAGATGGTCGGTAATCTCCAGTTCGCGATCGGGATCGAGCAGGGGATTGTTGCGCTCGACCGTGACGTCCGACCAGAGTTTGAACCGGTCATAATCGGCGCGATCGACGCCCAGCTGGTCGGCGATGATGTACATCGGCACCTTGATGGCGAATTCGGGCAGCAGGTTCGCCTTGCCGGCGGGCAGGATGCCGTCGATCAGTTCGTCGACCAGCGCCTCGATATAGGGTTCCAGCGACTTGACGTAGCTCGGCGTGAACGCCTTTTCGACCAGCGCGCGATAGGATGTATGGTCCGGCGGGTCGTTGGTGACGAGCGTGTGCATTTCGGGGAAGCCGCGCTCGGCATAGCGGCGGGCGACCTCTTGTGCGACGGGCGAATCATGCCGGCCGACGACCACCGTGGTCTTGTTGGAATAGAGTTCGGGATGGGCCGAGACATGGCCGATATCGTCATAGCGGGTGACGATATACATGCCCGTCAGCGGGTCCTTGTAGACCGGGGATTCGGCCAGCAGGCGATCGAGAAAGGGAAAGGGACACATCTGGACATCCGCCGATGCCAGGCTGCCGATATTATCCTGCTTCGTCATTGCGCCTCATCCGAACACTGCTTATCCAAGAAGGAAGCTACCATATAATACGCTAGCGTAAATATCAATGCGGGAGGAGAGCGCCATGACCGGAACGTTGGAGACATTATCGGCCATCGAGGAGATCAGGCGGCTCAAGGCGCGCTATTTCCGGCTGATGGACATGAAGGACTGGAGCGGCTTTGCGGAAATCTTCACTGAAGATGCGATTTTCGACGTGCTTGACGCGCTGGAGGAAAATCCCGACCCCGCCGCCGCGCAGCCGCCCGTGATCGGCCGCGCGGCGATCGTCGATTATGTCAGTACCGGCATCGCGCCGATCACCAGCGCGCATTATGGCCACATGCCCGAAATCGACATATTGTCGGACGACGAAGCGACCGGCATCTGGGCGTTCGAGGACATATTGCGGCTGCCGGCGGGCGGGCCTTTCACCCTGTTCCGGGGCCATGGCCATTATCATGAACGCTATAGCCGGGCCGATGGCCGATGGCGCATCGCGTCGCTGAAGATCACGCGGCTGATGGTCCAGATGACGTAAGCGATCCGATCGACCGGTTCGGGCGATAGAGCAGGAAAACGAGCCCGATCGCCACGAAGCTGCCGACATGCAGCAGGATGGTGGGCGTATAGCTGCCGAACCGGTCGAACATCGCGCCCGCCAGCGGGGCCGCCGCGAACAGGAACGGCAACTGGATCAGATAGCAAAGCCCCATGCCGAGGCCGATATTCGCCTGCGCCAGCCATTCGCCCATCGTCACGCCGAACAAAGTCAATATGCCGTTGCAGCACAGGCCGATGGTAAAGGCCAATCCGAGCAATATCGGCAATTGCGCGCCGGCGACGATCAGCCCGAGCCAGGGCAGGCATTGCGCCAGAGCCAGCACGGCAAAGCTCGGCCCGCCGCCGATCCTGTCGGCCAGCCAGCCGAACAGCGGCGCGCCGACCAGCCCCGCCAGCCCGAAGATCGACAGCATCAGCGACGCCGAGGTGAGCGGCACCCCACGCCCGGTGGCGAGCGCGACCATATGGGTCATGATGGCAAGGCCGGCGGCGCTGAGCAGCGCGACCCCGAGGCTGAGGATGATGAAGCGGGGCTGGCGCAGGATCCGGGCGGCCGACAACGGGGCTTCCGATTCCGCGCCCGCCTGCGCCATGCCGCCCATGGGCTGTTGCCCGATCCGCGCCGGATCGTCGACCAGCAGCCAGGCGAGCGGGATCAGCGCGGCGAGGATGAGGCCGTTGCCGACCAGCGTTCCGGCGAGGCCGAACCGGATCAGCAACGCGGCCGCGAGCAGCGGCATCAATGCATTGCCGAGCGGCATGTTGATGATGCCAAGCGCCTTGCCGCGCCCGGTGACGAACCAGTTCGACACGATCGCCGTGCAAGGGACGACCCCCGCGAGTGTGAAGCCCGGACCGATCATCAGCGCATAGATGCCAAGAAAGAGCCGGATGTCATGCACCTGGCCGAGCAGGAAGTAGCCCCCGGCATTGAGCGCCAGCCCGGTCAGGATCAGCGCCCTTGCCGATATGCGGCGCAACAGGCCGCCGACCAGCGGCGCGAGGATGCCCAGCGTAAGCGTCACCATGCTCAGGCCCATCGACGCCACGGCGCGGCTCGTGCCGAAGTCCCGCTCGATCGTTTCCATCATCGCGCCATAGGCGGCGAAATTGACCCCCAGCGCGCAATTCATGATGAGGAAACAGATGCCGACCATTTGCCAGCCGGCGAAAGGCGCTGCCTTCATGTCCATCCTCCCGATATGTGCGGCCCGGCATTGACGGCCCGCGCCGACAGACAGTATGTATGCATATGATAGGCTATGCAACTGTCATGCGCGACCGGAGAGAGATCGATATGCCCGCTGAAAACACGCCCGTCCGTCAGATCGCCTATTTCGTACCCGATGTCGTCGTGGCGGCGCGGGCGCATATGGCGACGTTCGGATCAGGCCCCTTCTACGTCGCTGAACATATTCCGCTGACGCTCAGCCTCTATCGCGGGCAGCCGGCCGAACTCGACCATTCGTCCGCCTATGGCCAGTGGGGCGATGTGATGGTGGAATTCGTCCAGCAGAATAATGAGGGACCCTCGGTGTTCCGCGACATGTATCCGGACGGCGGGCAGGGCATGCACCATGTCGCGCTGATCGTCGACGATATGAAGGCGGCGATGCAGCGTTACGAGGCGGCCGGTCATGCCACCGGCCTATATGCCGAGGTCGCGCCGGGCGTCGGATTCGCGATGATGGACTGCGTCGAATCGCTTGGCCATTTCGTCGAATTATATGAACCGACCCCGCCATTGCTGGCGGTTTACGATCTCGTCCGGTCCGCGGCGCAGGATTTCGACGGCAGCGACCCGATCCGCTATTTCGCGGTCAACTGAGCCACATCGGCACCCTCAATCCTCGTCGATATCGACCGCGCTGGGATAGGCGTTACCCAATTGCTGGTTGGCATAGACGAGCAATGCGGTCAGTTCATCGGCACGCTTCTTGCCAAGGCGGGTTTCCAGCAACGCGATCTGATCGGTCGTCGCGTCCGCCAGCGGCCGGCGCAATTGCCGGCCCTTTTCGGTCAGGTGGACCATGACCACGCGGCGATCGGCCTGGGTGCGGCGGCGTTCGACGACGCCCGCCCGCTCAAGCCGCGCCAGCGTCTGGCCGACCGTCGCCTTGCCGATCTCCAGCCGCCGCGCCAGATCGACCTGGGACAGCGGCTCGTTGAACCACAGCTCGCCCAGCACATAGGCTTGTGCCGGCGCGATGCCCGAACCGCTGATCCGCGCCATATAATCATTCTGGGTCAGGCGAGCGAGCAATTGCGCCTGATAGGCGAGGCTTTCCTTGAACTGGGGGAAGGTGGTGTCGGCGTCCACCGGGCGCGGATCATCCTTGCGACTTTTAGAACGTGGTGCGCCCACTCTTAAATCCCCCAATTGTGCATCGCTGACCGTCGCCAATGCGTAACCAGATAATCATGGAAATGCCAAGGCCTTGCAACGATCAGCTGTGCAGATGAGCGGTCGCTTTGGCCGCGATTTCGCCAAGTTCGGTGAGGCTGGGGTTGCGACGCAGCGTCAGGCCGCCATTGACCTGCAAATTCTGGCCGGTCATGAAACATTCGTCCGACGCCAGCCAGATGGCGGCGGCGGCGATGTCCTCTTTCGTGCCGACCCTGCCCAACGGATATTCGCGCTCAAATGCTTCGAGCAATTCGGGAATCTGGAAGGTTCCGCCCGCCATCGGCGTCTCCGTAAGACCCGGCGAGATCGAATTGGCGCGAATGCCGCGAACGCCATATTCGTTGGCGACGGTGCGAATGACATGATCGATGCCCGCCTTGGTGCCCATATAGGCGGCGTGATTGTCGAGCATGATGGTCGCGGTCGCCGACGAAATCTGGATGATCGACCCGCCCGCGCCCATGGTGCGCAGCATCGCCTGGATGAAGAAGAACGGCCCCTTGAACTGGATCGCCAGCATCTTGTCGAGATCGGCCTCGGTCGTTTCCTCGGTCGGCTTGAGCAGGCCCCAGCCGGTGGCGTTGATGCCGATGTCGAGCTTGCCGAATCGCTCGACCGCGACGTCGGCGGCGGCGTCCACCTGGGCCTTGTCGCTGATATCGGCGATCGCATAGGCGCCGCCCAGTTCGGCGGCGAAATCGCTCAATGCATCTTCATGGCGTCCTACAACGACCACCTTCGCGCCCTCTGCGTTCAGGCGGCGCGCGATGATCTGCGCCATATTGTCCTTGCCTGCCGCGCCGAAAACCAGCGCCACCTTGCCAGCCAGCCTCATATCCTGCTCCCATGCTTGTCGTGCGGCTTGTAGTTAGCATATATACAGTCCGCTGCCATCCTATTATAGGTGCGCCACGGTAAGGATAGTCAAGGGAGAGTATCATATGGCAGGAAGACTGGACGGCCGCATCGCGGTCATAACGGGCGGCGCGCGCGGACAGGGTGAGGCGACCGCCAGGATTTTCGCGGCCGAAGGCGCGCGGATCGTGGTGGCCGACATGCTGGAAAGCGAAGGGCAGGCGGTCGCCGCCAGCATCGGCGAGAACGCCCTGTTCGTGAAGCTGGACGTGTCGGACGAGCAGCAATGGCTGGCGCTCGACAGGACGATCACCGATCGCTGGGATGCGTCGGCGGACATATTGGTCAATAATGCCGGCGTCGTTCATCCCGCCGCGATGCTCGACCTTGCCAGGGACGATTTCGAGCGGGTGCTGCGTATCAACCTGATCGGCGCGTGGCTCGGCATGAAGATATTGGGCGCGGGCATGATCGCCAAAGGCAAGGGGTCGATCGTCAATATCGTGTCGTCCTCCGGGCTGTGGGGCATGAATGGCCTGACCGCCTATTCCGCCAGCAAATGGGCGCTGCGCGGCATCACCAAGACGGCGGCGATGGAATTCGGACCCAAGGGCGTGCGGGTGAACGCGGTCTTCCCCGGCGGCATCAACACCGCCATGGGCAATGTCACCAATGAGGACGCATCGGAGCTGAACAAATATTATGTCGGCCAGCCGATCGCCCGGATCGGCGAGCCGGAAGAAGTGGCGCGTACCAGCCTGTTCCTGGCGAGCGACGATGCATCCTATGTCTGCGGCGCGGAAATCGCCGTCGACGGCGGCATGACGATGGGCGTCTATACGCCGTTTCTGCCGGGCGCGCCGGGCGCCTGAAGGGTGGGGCAGGGGCGATGTCTCGTCCCTGCCCGCCTGCCGGTTACCGCTTGTCGAACGCCAGCCACAGCCGGGTCAGGCCGTGCGAGATATAGAGCGGCGTGTAGGCGAAGCTTTCCTCGCCGCGCGAAGGGCGCAGATTGTCCATCCGCCGCATGATCGCCTCGAAGGCGATCCGCAGCTCGCCACGCGCCAGCTGGTTGCCGATGCACAGATGCGGCCCCGCGCCAAAGCTCATATGCGCGCTGCGGCCGGTGCGGTGGAGGTCGAGTTCGTCGGGCCGTTCATAGATGGCGGGATCGAGATTGGCCGCCCCGAAACGGACCTCGACCATCGATCCGGCGGGAATCGCGACACCGCCAATCTCCGTATCTTCGGTCACCTTGCGAAACAGCGTCTGAACGGGCGCCATGATCCGCAGCACCTCTTCGACGAAGCGGGGAATGAGGCCCGGATCGGCGCGCATCTCTTCCACCAGCTCTGGCCGGTCGATCATCATCTTGATGCCGGCGGCGAGCGCCATGGTGGTCGTCTCGTTGCCCGCGACCAGCAGCTGCTGCACGATATTCTGCAACGCGCCCATGCCCAGCCGCTCGCCGTCGACCTCCGCCTGGATGAGGTGGCTGAGCAGACTGTCGTCGGGCTGCGCCGTCAGCCGCTCGATCGCGGCGGCCATATATTGCTGCATGTTGGTGAGTTCGGTCACGACCTCGATCTGCCGTTCCTTGCTCATCGCCGGGTCCATGCTCTCGACCGAAATGTCGGACCAGAGTTTGAACCTGTCCATGTCCGACGCGGCGACGCTCAGCTGCGCAGCGATGATGATCATCGGCAGCTTGATCGCGAATTCGGCGACGAATTCGACTTCCGACCGGTCGATGAAATCGTCGATCAGATTTTCGACCATGGCGGCGATCGCGCCTTCCATATTCTTCACGCGCGCCGGCGCGAACGCCTTGTCGACCAGCGTGCGATAATGGCGATGTTCGGGCGGATCGTTGGAAATGAGCGTGTCCATCGGCCGCCAGCCCCGGCTGTCGAAGATCGCGTCCGTCTCCGGAATGGAGCGCGTTCCGCCGAGCCCGTTGCGGCTCGAAAATATGCGCGTGTTCAGCAGCGTCTTTCGGACATCCTCATAGCGCGTCAGCACGAAATTGCCGGTAACCGGATCATGGTAGACCGGCGATTCGCGGCGCAGCTTTTCATAAGCGCCGAAGGGGCATTGCTGGATGGCGGGCTCGGCAAAGCTGATCATATCGTCTTTCCGTGGAATATAGTGCGTTAGCATACATAGTGCCGCTATGACAAAAATGGATAGCCGGTGGAGCGAAATTTGATGGCCTAACGGTCGCCCGACCCCTCACGCCGGTGGCGCGGCCTGCGTTTCAGGCGGGTCCCTGCGGGCGGGCGGGGCGATATTTATCCAGTTCGATGCGCGAAATGACGCTGTTATGCACTTCGTCCGGTCCGTCGCCCATGCGCAGCATCTGCATCCGGGTGAAAGAATAGCCGAGGCCGAAATCGTCGCTCAGCCCGGCCGCGCCATGCGCCTGGACCGCGATCTCCGCCACCGCCCGGCCGATGCGCGTGGCGGCGACCTTGATCTGCGAGATTTCGCTGCGGGCTTCCTTGTTGCCGACCGTATCCATCAGATGCGCCGCGCGCTGGGTCAGCAGGCGCGCCATGTTGATGTTGATCCGCGCTTCGGCGATCCGTTCCCGCCAGACCGACTGGCTGGCCAGCGTCTTGCCGAACGCCACGCGCGACAGCAGGCGGCGACAGGTCATTTCCAGCAAGCGCTCGCACTGGCCCAATATCCGCATGCAATGATGGATGCGGCCCGGTCCCAGCCGCCCCTGCGAAATCTCGAACCCGCGCCCTTCGCCCAAGATGATATTCGCGACCGGCACGCGGACATTTTCGAACAACAGTTCCGCCTGCCCCTTTGGTTCGTCGTAAAAGCCCATCACAGGGAGCGGACGCACCCATGTGATCCCCGGCGTTTCGGTGGGGATCAATATTTGCGACTGTTGCAGATGGCGCGGCGCGGTGACGTCGGTCTTGCCCATCAGGATGAAGATGCGGGTGTTGGGGTGATAGGCGTTGGTGATCCACCATTTGCGGCCGTTGATGACATAATGATCGCCGTCGCGCTCGATCCGCGTTTCGATGTTGGTGGCATCGGATGACGCGACCGCCGGTTCGGTCATGCAATAGGATGAGCGGATATCACCGGCGAGCAGGGGTTCGAGCCATTGTTCCTTCTGCGCCGCCGTCCCGTAGCGGTCGAGCACTTCCATATTGCCGGTATCGGGGGCGGAACAGTTGAACACTTCCGACGCGAAATGGACCCGGCCCATGATTTCGGACAGCGGCGCATAGTCCAGATTGGTCAGCCCAGCGCCATTGTCCGAATGGGGCAGAAACAGGTTCCACAGACCTTCCGCTTTCGCTCTGGCCTTCAGTTCGACCATGATCTCGGGTACGCGGAACTGGTCGGGCCCGGCATGGAGCTGCTGCTCATACAGCGCTTCGTTCGGATAGATGTGGGCGTCCATGAAAGCCTGCACGCGCGCCGTCATCGCGCGGGATCTTTCGGTCTGTTCGGGAATCATGCCGCTACTCTCTCCGAATTTGGTGCCACACCGCCACGCCGATGCGCGAGCATATAATGTGCTACCATACGACATTGACTTTTGCTAGGGGTGGGCGAATATACAAACGCCCCTGGACCGCCGAGTCCTCGGTAAAAAAAAGGAGAGCGATGGATGGCCGGCAATGTTTCGCTGCAATGGGACCGCGAAGGCGTCGCGCTGATCACGGTCGGCGACGGCGGGGCGTCCAATCACACCGTGACGGCCGCCACGGTCTCGTTCCTGGCCGATATGCTGGACGAGGCGATCGGCGGCGGCGCGCGCGCGATCGTGCTGGCATCCTCGGTGGAAGGCCACTGGCTCGAACATGCCTATCTCGACGATATCGTGCAGCTGGTGTCCGGGCAGGCGGCGTCGGGCGATCCGGCGGGCTGGTTCCGCAGTCTCCAGACGCTCAATCGCGGGTCGGCGGTCACGATCGCGGCGATCAACGGCGACACATCGGGCGGCGGCTGCGAACTGGGCTGGGCGTGCGACCTGCGCGTGGCGGAGGAGCAGGCGCGTTTCAGCCAGCCCGAAGTCATTATCGGCGCGGGCACCGGCATCGGCGGCACATCGCGTCTGATGCGCCTGATCGGCCGCACCGTCACGGCCGAGGTCGTGCTGACCGGCCTGCCGCTCACCGCCAGGCGGCTCTACGAGCTGGGCGGCGTCAACCGGCTGGTGGGCAAGGGCGAGGCGGTCGCGCAGGCGCTCGACATCGCCCGGCATATCGCGACGCTGCCGCCGCATTCGGTGGCGGGCATGAAGAAGATGCTGGGCGAGGATGAGGATCTGAACCAGACCGACGGCATCGCCAACGACCAGGCGATCAGCCAGTCGCTGTTCGCCAACCCCGACAGCGTCGCGAGCATGAAGGCGATTCAGGCGCGCTTCGACGCGGGCGAGAGCATGGATGCGGTCTATTGGCATGCCGCCTGACGGTCGGTTCGCCCCCATCATAACAGGAGAGTAAAATGGATCTGGAACTCGCTGGCAAGAAGGTCATCATCGGCGGCGCGACGCGCGGCATCAGTCGCGCCACGGCGAAGCTGTTTGCCGATGAAGGCGCTCAGCTCGGGCTGTTCTCGCGCAACGGCGATGCGCTCGACGATATGAAGGAAGAACTGGGCGACAAGGTGGTTACCCGCGAGTTCGTCTGGGAAGACCGCGAAGGCTATAAGGCCATGCTTTCGGGCCTGGCCGACCAACTGGGCGGCTGCGATATCTTCATCCACTCGATCAGCTCGTCGGGCGCGCAGGGGTCGGGCGACTGGGATGCGAGCTATCAGCTCGACATGCTGGGCGCGGTCGACGGCACCGAGACGCTCGAACCCTATCTGGAAAAATCGGGCGACGGGTCCGTCATCCTGATGTCGAGCACGGCGGCGTTCGAGACCTTCCTCGTGCCCCAGGCCTTCAACGCCATCAAGGCGGCGGTCATCACCTATGGCAAGCAGCTGAGCCAGGCCTGGGCGGCCAAGAAGATTCGCGTCAACATGGTTTCGCCGGGTCCGATCACCTATCCCGGCGGCAACTGGGAAGGGGCCAAGGCGCTGGCGCCCGATCTCTATGCGGGCATCGTCGGGCAAATCCCGGCGGGCCGCATGGGATCGCCCGAGGAAGTGGCCAAGGCGGTCGTGTTCCTCGCCAGCCCTGCGGCATCCTATATCACCGGGACCAATCTGGTGATCGACGGCGGCTTCACCAAGCGCGTCCAGTTCTGAAAGGCAGCGATATGGCGACGACGGCGCGATATGCGGAAATCCGGTTCAACGACCGGCCGATCAAGCAACCGATGGCGGACCCTGAATCCCTGCTGCTGGAGCCGGGCGAGGTCACCGCGGATTTCGAGGCCAAGTCGCCCTATCGGCTGGACGAGCTCCATCCCGATATCGCCAACTATCGCGCCGTATCGACCCGGCGCTTCTTCGATCCCGCCGCCAAGCTCGCGGAAGAGGAGAAGATGTGGAGCAAGGTATGGCTGGTTGCGGGCATCGCCAGCGACGTCGCCCAGGTCGGCGACTGGTTCAAATTCGATATCGGCCCGCAATCGATCATCGTCGCCCGCGCGAAGGAGGATGAAGTCCACGCTTATTATAATGCGTGCAAGCATCGCGGCAACGAATTGGTGCAGGAAGAATTCGGCCATGGCGCGACTTCCTTCACCTGCATCATGCATAGCTGGCGCTATGATCTGAAGGGCAAAAATGTCCGCGTCACCGATCGCGAAACCTTTCGCGAAGAGGCGCTGTGCCAGAATCTGAACCTGACCCCGGTCCATGTGAAGGTCTGGGGCGGGCTGGTGTTCGTCAATATGGATGCCGACCCGATCCCGTTCGAGGACTATTTCGCCGACGTGCTCGATATGCTGGGTTCGTACCGGATGGACGAGATGTTCCTCGTCAAGGACCTGACGATCGAGGTGCCGGCGAACTGGAAGACGATGTATTCGGTCTTCAACGAAAATTACCATGCGCATGCCACGCATCCGCAGATCAAACCCTATGTCGACGATTATTTCATTCAATATGATTTCTACCGGCACGGGCATAACCGCAACCTGTTCCCGGTCGCGCAGGTCAGCCCGCGCTGGCCCGACGGGCGGTTCATCAATGCGGGCCTTGCCTTTTTCATGCAGGAAGCAGGCCTCAAGGCGGTCGGGTTCAAGGGCGACGCCCGCCATGTCCGCCGCGCGATCCAGCAGGCCAAGCGAAAGGCCGACAATGTCTATGGCATGGATTTTTCGGGCTTCACCGACAATCAGCTGACCGACGACTGGAACCCCTCGCTGTTCCCCAATGTGACGCTCAACATGCATCCCGAGGGGATATTGCTGCAACGATTCCGGCCGCATCCGACCGACCCCGAAAAAGGCTATCACGACGTGTTCGTGCTGTCCGCCAAACTGGCGCCGGGCCGCCGCCCGCCCGCCTATATGGGGGTGGAGGACCATGTCGACGTGTCGGGCAAGGTGCGGCCGCCGCGTCGCCACACCACGCATGACGACCCGCAGGGCGGCGAAGTCGTCGAGCAGGACATCGCCAACATGATCACCCTGCAACGCGGCATGCATTCGCGCGGTCTCAACGGCACCATCGTCTATTCCGAACAGGAACGGCGCATCCAGCACTTCCTCGCCGAACTCGACCTGTATCTCGACGACAAAAAGGGCTGAGGGTCGGGCATCGAACCGGCTTCATTCGTTTCACCGTTGTTTTCTGCCGAGATGCAAGCCACGGCTTGCCCCATATCGTGATTAGGCATATCGTATGTATGCAGCCTAAAACGGCGCGACATGCGGAGAGTGCGATGCGAATCGACGATAAAAGCAGTTTCAACCCGTTCGAGCCGGATCATCTGTCCGCGCCGGCGGAAGGCTATGCGCTGATGCGTCGGGAAGCACCGATCTTTCGCCTGGCCCTGCCGGGCCCTTCGCCCGTGTTCATCGCCACCCGCAAAAAGGATATCGAGGCGATCGCCCGCGACACCGAGACCTTTTCCAGCCATCCGGTGCCGTCGGTATGGCGCTGGGGCGAGTTCGACCCGGAGATCGCCGACATCTTCAAGGAGGCGGGTCATAAGGTCGTGCAGACCCTGCAGGCGACCGACCCGCCGGTATCGCTCGCCTATCGCGGCATCGTCGAGCAGTCGCTAAACCGCAAAAAAGTGATCGCAATGGAGCCGGAGATCGGTGCCATCATCGACCGGCTGATGACGGCGCTGCCCGATGGCGAGCGGGTCAATTTCGTCGATGCCTTTTCCGTGCCGCTGCCGCTGGAGGTGATCTGCCTGATTCTGGGCATGCCTTATGAGGATGCGGCCTTCCTAAAATTCTATTCCGACGAGTTCACCCATCTGGTGGACCCGGTGCATCCGCTGCCTCGCGCGCTGGAGGCGACGAAAACCATCGTCAAGGGCTATAAATATTTCGCGCAGATGATCGAGCGGCTGCAACGCGCGCCGGAAGATAATCTGACGAGCGCGATCGCCAATGCGGAAATCGACGGCAGGCCGCTGACGATGGAAGAGCGCCTGTCGATGGTCCATGTCCTTATCATCGCGGGCAATGAGACGACCCGTAACGCGCTGTCGTCCGCCATGTTCGTGCTCGCCACCCGGCCCGATATCTGGGCGGTGATCGCGGCCGACCCCGAGCGAATCCCGGATTTCGTCGAGGAGGTGCTGCGCGTCCACGCGCCCGCCGTCACGACGCCGCGCACGGTGATGAAGGATACGCAGATGCATGGCGTCGATCTGCCCAGGGGATCGAGCCTGTTCGTCATGTGGGCGTCGGCCGGGCAGGATGAAGCGACGTTCGAGGACCCGATGGCGTTCGACATGGATCGCAAGAACAAGCGCGGCCACATCACCTTCGGCATGGGCATCCACCATTGCGTCGGCAGCTTCCTGGCGCGCGCCGAACTGACTGCTGCGGTGCGCCGATGGACGCAGGATCTGGAGCGGGTGGAACTGGCGGTGCCGGTCGAGGATATCCGCTATGATCCTGTCTTCGCCTTCCACGCGCTCAGCGACCTGCCGGTTCGTGTTTTTCGCAAAATGCGCTGATAGCCAGTCGGTCGCTCGCGCGAACGAAAGTCCGTGCCGGCCGAATGGTGATGAGAAATTCGGAGAATAGTGCAATGTCCATTTCCGCCCGTCTGCTGCGTTCGCTCAACCGGACGGCGACAACCCTCTACGGCGAAACCCCCACCTATGCCTCCGATGAGGAAGCCATTCAGGCATCGCTCAAAATTTTGGAATCACGGGACGTTTATGCCGACCGCCTTTTTACCGGATGGCGCGACCGGCTTGCGGCCCAATTGTCGGATCTGATGGAACGACTGGCGCTCAGGGGCGTCGCACCCGACCTGTTCGCGGCGATCGAGACCCTGCGCGCCACCTTGGCGGAGGCGCCCGCCGACAGCGAGGATGCCGAGCTGTTCCAGCAACGCGCGATGCGCGACTGGTCCCTGCTGGTCCAGACACTCGCCGCCGATCCCCGCATCCCGGCGGCCGAGCGCACGCGGATCGTGTTCGATACCGCCGATGCCGAACTGACCCGCATCGCCGAGCTGTGCGGCGGCCTGCTGCCGAAGGGCGACGCGGTCGACATCTCCGTCACTGGCCCACGGCTGGAGCGCTATCTGGTCGACCGCTTCGCCGACGACAGCATCCGCGTCACCGCCTTTCGCCCGTTGCCCGGCGGCTATGGCAAGGAAACGACATTGTTCGAGGTCGAGGGGCAGGCGCTCGCCGGCGCATTCGTCATGCGGCGTGATCGCGACGAACCGACGATGGACAATGACTGTCATCGGGTGAGCGCCGAATTTCCGGTGATCCGCGCCGCATGGGACAAGGGCTTTCCCGCACCTGAAGCCTTGTGGGTCGATACCGACCATAAGCTGCTGCCGGGCGGCGACTTCCTGATCATGGCGCGGGCACCGGGCGAATCGGGCGGCAATGTCCATGGCGCGTCGGGCGCGGTGGACGGCGCTTTGATCGACCTGCTGGCTGGCAGCGTCGCCCGGCTGCACCAGTTGCCGGCGATGCGCGAGCTGGGCGACCTGACCAACGGCATATCGACGGAACTTTGGGACCTGCCCTTGCAGGAAGTCAGCCGCCGCTACATCGCGTCGATCCGCGACCTCTATCTGGCGGAAATGGTGATGCCCTCGCCCGCGGTTCTGGCGCTTTATGGCTGGCTGCTGGATCATGTGCCCGACGCGCCCGGCCGCGCCGTGCTGCTGCATGGCGACATCGGCTTTCATAATTTCATCGTGGACGAGGGACGGCTGAGCGCCGTCGTGGACTGGGAGTTCGCCCATATCGGCGATCCCGCCGACGATGTCGGCTATGTCCGCAACACGGTGGGCGGATCGCTCGACTGGGGCGATTTCATGACGGCCTATCGCGCGGCGGGCGGCCCGGACCTGTCGGAAGAGCGGGTGCGCTTCTTCCAGATATGGGGCCATGTGCGCAACCTGACGGCAAGCCAGCTGACCACCAACAAGTTCGAAACCGGGCGGCTGGACGAATTGAAGCTCGGCCATGTCGGCCACTCGATGATGGCGGGGTTTTTAAAGCCCATCCGGGACATGATGGCGGCCGGTAGCGATCCGTCCTAATCGGCCCAGGGGTCGACCATGATCTTGGCCGCATGCGACCCCTGGCGCAGCGCCTCGAACGTGTCGGGCAGCGCGGCGAGGGGGATCGTCTCGCCCACCAGCGCGCGCGGTTCGACCGCGCCCGAATCGAGCGTCGCGACGCACTGCATGAAATCGGCGAGGCCATAGGCGACGCTGAATTGCAGCGTGATGTCCTTGTACATCGCGATGGCGGGCATGATCGAGTCGGGGCGGATGCAGCCGCCGAGCGTCAACACGGTGCCGCCATTGCGGACGAGATTGATCGACTGCTGGATCGCCCCGGCCGATCCCGCCGCCTCGATCACCACGTCGGGGGCCCCGCCCAGCGCCTTGTCCAGTTGCTCGGGCAGATCGTCGCCTACCGTCAGGAACGCGTCCGCACCCATCGCGGCGGCGAGGTCCTGATTGCGCGCCGTCCGTGCGATCATCGCGATCGGCCCGGCGTTCAGCCGCCGCGCCCACCAGGCTGCCGACGCCCCGATCGCGCCGGCCCCCAGCACCGCGATGCGCATTTGCGGCCCCAGACCTTGCAGCCGTCGCACCCCCCGCAGCGCCGATGCGAGCGGCTCGACCAGCGCGCCGTCCTCGAATGTCAGCGCCTGCGGCAGGCGGATCGCGCGCCGCGCGTCGATCAGCGTATATTCGCCATAGCCGCCCGCCATCGATTCGAGCGCGACGCAATGGAGCGGCATGTCCGCGATACAGGCGGCGCATTGGCCGCATCCCGCCATGGGCAGCGCCGTCACCCGGTCGCCGACCGCGATCGTGTCGACGCCGGGGCCGACCTCCACCACTTCGCCCGCATATTCATGGCCGAGCGCGGTGCCGCAGGCGACATCGAACGCGCTGCCGCTGGTCATGTGCAGGTCCGACCCGCAAATGCCGCACCGATGTACCCGGATCAGTGCGCGGTGGGGGCCGGGGACGGGCACCGGTCGATCCTCGATGACGAGGGGTTGTCCGGCCGCGACGAAAATCGCTGTTCTCATTTTCCAAAGCCCTTTGTTTGCGTATCATATGCTGCCATACAAATAGCGACTGCGCTATAGACGCGACAAGGAGAGAGTAATGCCCGACGCGACGACCGTGCCCCTGCACTATGCCGATGTCGATGCGGGCTGGGTGACGGCGGCGCTGCGCAACCGCTGGCCGGACGTGGCCGTGTCGCGGGTCGAGCGCGGCCCTGTGTTCGGCTACAAGCAGAATAAATTCCGCATCACCGTGGATTATGCGGCGGGTGGCGAGGACAAGCCGGGCAGCTTCATCGTCAAGGGCAATTTTCCGGGGGAGAATGATCCGTCGACCGGCTCCGCCTGGGCGATGGCGAACGAGCTGCGATCGTTCCGCGACGTCGCCCCGCTGGTCGCCGCGCCCGCCGGGCCGCAATGGCACCATATCGACATCACGCAGGATGCTTCGGCGATCCTGATGGAGGATCTGACGCCGCTGGGCGCGACCTTCTTCCATGCCTTTCATACGCTGTCGCTGGGACAGGCGATGGCGTTCATGAACGCCTTTGCCCGCATGCATGCCAGCGCGTGGAACCATGCGATGTTCGGCGAAGGCGGCGCGATGGGGCCGGGGTCGCTGGCGCATGAAAACCGGCGGCTGGTGAACGATGTCTATTTTCCGACATTTTTCGCGCCCGACCATTGGCAAAGCTATGTCGAACTGCCCCGTGGCCGGGCGATGCCTGCGCGCTTCCAGAATCTGGACAAGGCGCGGGACGCCTGGGGCCGCCTGTGGGCGCTGTTGCCGCAAACGGCGATGACGGTGATCCACGGCGACGAGCATCTGGGCAATCTCTATGTCACGGCTTCGGGCCAGCCGGGCCTTATCGACTGGGTCGCGCGGCCCGAGCACTGGCCGATCGGCATTGCCTATTTCATGCTCTGTGCGCTCGATATCGCCGACCGGCGGACGTGGGAGCGGGCCCTGTTGTCGCACTATCTCACCCGCCTCAAAGCCTATGGCGCCGCCGATGTGCCGTCGTTCGAGGAGGCCTGGTTCTTCTATCGCTGCGCCGCTTTCTACCCGGTCGTGACATGGCTCAACAATAGCGGCGTGTGGCAGCCGGAGGCGATCAACACCGCCAATGCCGTTCGCGCGGCGACGGCGGCGCTCGATCATGACAGTTACGGATTGCTGGGGCTGTAGGCTTGGGGAGGATGAGATGACACAGAGCGCCATGATCGGGGACGATGTCCGCCTGCATCACAGATCCTGTCCCTTTTGCGAGGCGGCCTGCGGTATCCGCGTGACGGCGGATCATGGCAGCAGAACGATCCTGGACGTGCGCGGCGACCCGGACGATCCGTTCAGCCGGGGCTTCATCTGCCCCAAATCCTATGGTCTGACGCAACTGCACGCCGACCCGGACCGGCTGCGTCGTCCGGTACGCCGTCGCGGCGCGGACTGGGAGGAAATCGGCTGGGACGAAGCGATGGACGAGTCCGCCGACCGTCTGCGGGGGCTGCTGAAAAAACATGGACCAAACAGCATCGCCTATTATCTGGGCAATCCGTCGGGTCACAAGCCGCCCTTCCTGCTCTATGGCCCGTTGCTGATCCGCGCGCTCCAGACCAACCAATTCTATACGCCCGGAACGCTCGACCAGATTCCCAAATATGTCAGCGCATCCTATATGTTCGGCGGGCCGACAATCCAGCCGCTCGCCGACCTCGACCGCGTCGACTATCTGATCGTGATCGGTAACAACCCGGTCGTCAGCCAGGGCAGCATGATGGTCGCGCCGGGCATGAAGCGGCGGCTGGAGGATATCCGCAAGCGCGGCGGGCGGGTGGTCGTCATCGACCCGCGCCGCACCGAAACGGCGCAGATCGCCGACGACTATGTCGCGGTGCGCCCCGGCACCGACGCCTATCTGTTGTTCGCGATGGTCGATATATTGGCAAAGGAAGGCCTGATCGCGCTTCGTCATCTCGCCCCCCATGTCAAAAATCTCGATGCGCTGGTCGAGGCGGCGAGCCATTATCCGGCCGAGCGGGTGGCGAAGATCACCGGCGTCCCCGCGCAAACCATCCGCCGCATCGCGCGCGCGTTCGCGGCGGCCGATGGCGCGGCGATCTATGGCCGCACCGGCACCTGCACGCAGCGGTTCGGCACCCTGACCTCGTGGCTGATCGATGCACTCAATGCCATCACCGGCAATATCGACCGGGAAGGGGGCAATCTCTTTTCGGGCGGCGGCATCCCCATGGGGACATTGTGGGAGGATGATTGCACGCCCGAAGGCGTGTTCCCGGTGGGACGCTGGCATTCGCGCGTCAACCGGCTGCCCGAAGCGATCGGCATGCTGCCCTGCGCCGCGCTCGCCGACGAGATGCTCGAGCCGGGCGACGGGCAGGTGCGCGGGCTGGTAACGCAGGCGGGCAATATCATCCTGTCCAATCCCAATGCGGCCAAGCTGCAACGCGCGTTCGACGGGCTGGACTTCATGCTCTCGCTCGACATTTATGTGAACGAGACGACGCGCCATGCCGACATCATCATTCCCGGTCCCTCCTATGTCGAACATAGCGATTTTGCGGCAGTCACCGCCTATGAGACGATCCATAAATTCATCAAATGGGCGCCGCCCGTCTTCGCGCCGGAGGGCGATACGCCGCATGACTGGCAGATATTCGGCGGCATCGCCGCGCGCGTCCGTGGCATCAGCCTCGCCGACATAGAGGAGGAATATGTTCGCGAGACGCTGGCTACCGCGATCGCCCGAGGGCGGCCCGAATGCCGGGACGTGTCGATCGACGAAGCGCGCGCGATCATTGGTGACCAGCCGGGGCAGGACCGGCTGTTCGACATATTGATCCGCGGCGGGCCGATGGGCGACGCCTTTGGCCGGGTGCCCGATGGCCTTACCCTCGACAAGGTCCGCGCCCATCCGCACGGGCTGGACTTCGGACCGCTCGACGCCGGCATGGTGCCCGCCGTGCTGCGGACGCCCGACGCGAAGATCGATCTCGCACCGTCGCAGCTGCTCGCCGACCTGCCCCGGCTCGAAGCCTTCCTCATGGAAATGGAACAGCCCGACAGGATGTTGATGATCGGGCGGCGGGACATTCGTTCCAAAAATGCGTGGATGCATAATGTGGAATTGCTGGCGAAGGGCAAGAACCGTTGCACCCTGCTGGTCCATCCCGACGACGCCCAGCGGCTGGGGCTCGCTACCGGCGCGCAGGCGCGGGTCGCCACGCATATCGGCGAAGTCATCGCCCCCGTAGTCGTCAGCGACGAGATCATGCCGGGCGTCGTCAGCCTGCCGCATGGTTGGGGGCATAGCATGGGCGATACGCGGC
Organism: Sphingobium fluminis; assembly: GCF_037723805.1. Classification (NCBI taxonomy): domain Bacteria; kingdom Pseudomonadati; phylum Pseudomonadota; class Alphaproteobacteria; order Sphingomonadales; family Sphingobiaceae; genus Sphingobium; species Sphingobium fluminis. The sequence goes on along the minus strand of NZ_JBBJUK010000005.1, from coordinate 54,658 downwards.
AACGGGTCGCGAACCGGACGATCGGGGTCAATGCCAATTCCATCATCGATGAAAGCGATCTCGACATGCCGTCCGCGACGACGATCCTCAACGGTGTGCCGGTGGTTGTGACCGCCTTTGTCGACCAGCTGGCGGAGGCCTGACGATGGCTGACAACCGCGTCATCCATGTGCTGCTGATCGTCGGCGGCGGCTTTCACGACTTCGATCTGGTGCGGCTGGAACTGCTGACGCTGCTGCGCGAAAATCCGCGTATCCGCACGACCTGCACCAACGACTGGCGCGACATCGCCGCGCTGGAGCAGGCGGACATGGTCATCGCCTACACGACCAACATCTTTCCCGATGCGGACGGGCTGGCGGCGTTGCGGCGCTTTCTCGACCGGGGCGGGCGCTGGCTCGCGATCCATGGGGCCTCGGCCTATATCGAATTCAAGGGGCCACAGGTCGAGATTGGCGGCATCAAGCTGCCGGGGCTGACAGACACGCCCGACAGGCAGCCCGACTATATGGACCTGCTCGGCTGCCGCTTCGTCTCGCATCTCGCGCCGCAGGAAATCGTCGTCGAAAGCGTTTCGGACCATGAGATCGTGCGCGGGCTTGAACCCTTCGCGGTGGTCGACGAGCCCTATATCCTGGAAATCCGGGGCGATTGCGAAGTGCTTTTATCCTCCCGCTACACCGGCGAAGCGCCCGGCTATGTCAAAGGGCCGTGGCTGGAGGATCTGCCCCGCCCGCAAGCGCTGCTGCATCGGCAGGGCAAGGGCGAGGCGTTGTTCCTCGCGCCGGGCCACTGCATCGGACCCTATGATCTGCGGCCCTTCATCGACGAACTGCCCGCTCATCCGGGGCCCTGGGCCAATCCGACCTATCGCGAACTGCTGCGCCGTGCGATCCGCTGGGGCACGGGAGCGCCGGTCCTTGCCTGAGACGGACGAGGCCCCGATCCTTCGACTGGCGACCGAGCTGGACCAGTCGGTCGACCGGAAGGACTGGCCCACGCTCCGATCCTTTTTCGTCGACCGGCTGGCAGTGGAGGTCGGCATCGTCGCTGGCGACGGCGCGAGCATGATGGACGCCGACGCCTTCGTCGCCGAGGTCGCGGCCTTCAACCCGCCCCGGAAGATCGCGTGCCACAGTTTCCTCAACCCGCTGGTGCACGTCACGGGGGATCGGGCGCAATTCACCGCCAACCGCTATGGCTGGAACCTGTGCGATGGGTTCGACCCGCCGCTGTTCGAAACATGGGGCCGGATCGCTTATGGCCTGATCCGCACCGGCGACGGCTGGCTGATCGATCGCTTCCGGCTGGAGGTGCTGCGCGAGGCCGGCAATCGCGATGTGAGCCGGTTGCGCGAAGGCTAACCCCGGTCGGCATAGCCCAGTGACGCGACTTTCGCGGCGAGCCAGCCCGCCAGCGCCTCGATGCGGGCAAGCGAGCGGAGGTCGGCATGGGTGACGAGCCAGAAGCTGCGCGTGATCGCCACCTCGTCGGGCATCAGCGGGACCAGCCTTGGGTCGTTGGTCCCGATGAAATCGGGCAGCACGCCGATGCCCGCGCCCTCGCTCAGCATCCGGTGCTGTACATTGATGCTGGTGCTGCGCAGATGCGCCTTGAGGCCGGCTTCGACTTCGCCCAGATAATCCAGCTCGGGCGAGAATATGAACTCGGGCACATAGCCGACCAATATATGATTCCGCAGTTCGCCGGGATGGCGCGGGCGACCGGCGCGATCGAGATAGGTCTTCGCCGCATAGAGCCGCAGCCGATAATTGCCGAGCCGCTTGACCACCAGCCGCCCGCGCTGGGGCCGGGCCAGCATGACCGCCATGTCCGCCTCCCGCTTCGAGGGGTTGAGGAAGCCCGAGGCGGTGACCAGATCGAGCTGGATACCCGGATATTGCATGTTGAATTCCGCGACGGCAGGGGCCAGCACCCAGGTGCCAAAGCCCTCCGCGACCGACAGCCTCACCTGCCCGGTCGGGCCGCCGGGGCTGCCGCCGCCATCGTCCATCGCCGCCAGCGCCGCGCTTTCGATGGCTTCGGCATGCTGGAGCAGGCTCTGTCCGCGCTCGGTCAGCCGGCGTTCGCCGCCCGCGATTTCGAACAGGGTGGAATCCAGCGACTGGCTGAGCCGCGCCAGCCGCCGCCCGATCGTGGTGGCGTCGATCCCGAGCGCGCGCGCGGCAGGCGCGATTCTGCCCGCCCGCGCCACGGCAAGAAAGGTGCGAAGGTCGTCCCAGTCGAACATTAGCCGTCCTTATCCTGCAAAAATGCAGCATCGGTCTGCATTTTTGTCCGATTGCCTGCGCAATCACAATATATCACTAGGGCGGCAAGACTATTTTAGGAAGAGGATGCAGGTCCATGCGCGACATTGGTCATAAGCTCGCCACCGGCGTGACGGCCGCCGCCGCCCGCCGCTTCAGCGACGTGTTCGATCCCAACAATGGCGGTGTTCAGGCGCGCGTCGGGCTGGGCGATGCCGCTTTGCTCGATCTGGCCGTCGCCGCCGCCAAGAAGGCGCAGCCCGCCTGGGCCGCCACCAACCCCCAGCGCCGCGCCCGCGTCATGTTCAACTTCAAGGCGCTGGTCGAAAAGCATATGGACGAACTGGCGCATCTGCTCAGTTCCGAACATGGCAAGGTCATCGCCGACGCCAGGGGCGACATTCAGCGCGGTCTGGAAGTCATCGAATTCTGCTGCGGCATTCCCCATGTGCTCAAGGGCGAATATACGCAGGGCGCAGGGCCGGGCATCGACGTCTATTCCTTTCGTCAGCCGCTCGGCATCGGCGCTGGCATCACGCCGTTCAACTTCCCCGGCATGATTCCGCTGTGGATGTCGGGCGTGGCGATCGCGACCGGCAACGCCTTCATCCTCAAGCCGTCGGAGCGCGATCCTTCGGTGCCGGTGCGCCTGGCTGAACTGTTCAGCGAAGCGGGCCTGCCCGACGGCATTTTGCAGGTGGTGCAGGGCGACAAGGAAATGGTCGACGCGATCCTCGACCATCCCGATATCAAGGCGGTCAGCTTCGTCGGCTCCTCCGACATCGCCCATTATGTCTACAGGCGTGGCGTCGATGCCGGCAAGCGCGTGCAGGCGATGGGCGGGGCCAAGAATCACGGCATCGTCCTGCCCGACGCCGATCTCGATCAGGTGGTGAACGACCTGTCCGGCGCGGCCTTCGGCTCTGCCGGCGAACGCTGCATGGCGCTGCCCGTCGTGACGCCGGTGGGCGAAAAGACCGCGATCGCGCTGCGCGAAAAATTGATCCCGGCGATCAACGCGCTGCGCGTCGGCATTTCGACCGACAGCGAGGCGCATTATGGCCCGGTCGTGACCGCCGCGCACAAGGCGAAGGTCGAGGCATGGATCAGCAAGGGCGTCGAGGAAGGCGCGGAACTGGTGATCGACGGGCGCGGCTTCACGCTCCAGGGGCATGAGGAGGGCTTTTTCGTCGGCCCGACCCTGTTCGATCATGTGAAGCCGACAATGGAAGCCTATAAAGAGGAGATTTTCGGCCCGGTGCTCCAAATCGTCCGCGCCGACAGTTTTGAAGAGGCGCTCGCGCTGCCCAGTCAGCATCAATATGGCAATGGCGTCGCAATCTTCACGCGCAACGGCCATGCCGCGCGCGAATTCGCCTCGCGCGTCGATGTCGGCATGGTCGGCATCAACGTGCCGATCCCGGTGCCGGTCGCCTATCATACGTTCGGCGGCTGGAAACGGTCCGCCTTTGGCGACACCAACCAGCACGGCATGGAAGGCGTCAAATTCTGGACCAAGGTCAAGACCGTTACGCAGCGCTGGCCCGACGGCAGCGCCGATGGCAGTAATGCCTTCGTCATTCCGACCATGGGGTGATAGGTCACTATTATCCTGCCACCTCAACTCGGAACGGAAAAGCATAGATGAACGGCCAGTTCGACCTTAATGACGACCAGCGCGAAATCCAGGACCTTGCGCGACGCTTTACGGCCGACGCGATCACGCCGCATGCGGCGGAATGGGACGAAAAGCATATCTTCCCGCGCGACACGATCAAAGCGGCGGCAGAACTGGGTTTCGGGTCGATCTATGTGTCCGAAGAATCGGGCGGTATCGGCCTTGGACGGCTGGAATCGGCGCTGATCATGGAAGCCATGGCCTATGGCTGCCCCGCCACCAGCGCGTTCATCTCGATCCACAATATGGCCGCCTGGATGATCGACCGTTTCGGCGGGCAGGTGGTGAAGGACACATATCTGCCCTCGATGATCGCGATGGACAGGCTTGGCAGCTATTGTCTTACCGAAGCGGGATCGGGCTCGGATGCGGCCGCGCTCAAGACCAAAGCGGTGCGGGACGGCGACCATTATGTCGTGACCGGATCGAAGCAGTTCATCTCCGGCGGCGGCGAGAATGACATCTATGTCGTGATGGTCCGCACCGGCGAGGAAGGCCCCAAGGGCATTTCCTGTCTGGTGATCGAAAAGGATATGGCGGGCGTCAGCTTCGGCGCGCCCGAGCGCAAGCTGGGATGGCATGCGCAGCCGACCGCGCAGGTCAATTTCGATGGCGTCCGCGTGCCGGTCGAAAATCTGGTCGGCGGCGAGGGCGAGGGCTTTCGGATCGCGATGATGGGACTGGACGGCGGGCGGCTCAATATCGGGGCCTGCTCGCTGGGCGGGGCGCAGCGCTGCCTCGACGAGGCGATCGGCTATACCAAAGACCGCAAGCAATTCGGTCAGGCCATTGCCGATTTTCAGAATACGCAGTTCACGCTGGCCGATATGGAAACCGAGCTTCAGGCGGCGCGGACGCTGCTCTATGCCGCCGCCGTCAAGGTCACCGAAAACGCGCCCGACAAGACCCGCTTCGCCGCCATGGCCAAGCGGCTGGCGACCGACACCGGATCGTCGGTGGTCGACCGGGCGCTGCAATTGCATGGCGGCTACGGCTATCTGATGGACTATCCGATCGAACGCTTCTGGCGCGACCTGCGCGTCCATTCGATACTGGAGGGCACCAATCAGGTGATGCGGATGATCATCGGTCGCGAACTGGTGCGGCAATGAGCGACATGGAGGCCTCGCACGTCCTGATCTCCGTCGAAGGCGGGGTCGGACGGATCAGGCTGAACCGGCCCAGGGCGATCCATGCCCTGACCCCCGCCATGGTGGAGATCATCACGCAGGCTTTGCTGGCGTGGCGCAGCGACGATGCGGTCCTCGCGGTGATGATCGACCATGCGCCGGCGCCGGATGGCGACCCGAAACTGTCGCGCGGCTTTTGCGCGGGCGGCGACATCGCGCTGATCGCCAACAGCGCGAAGGCGGATTGCGTCGAGGCCGAGCGGTTTTTCTTCCACGAATATCGGATGAACCATCTGCTGTTCGTTTACGACAAACCGATCGTCGCCTTCATGGACGGCATCACGATGGGCGGCGGTGTGGGGATCGCCGCGCCCTCGCGCTACCGCGTCGCGACTGAACGGACGATGTTCGCCATGCCCGAAACCGGCATCGGCCTGTTCCCCGATGTGGGCGGCGGCTGGTTCCTGCCGAGGCTTCCGGGGCGCGTGGGCGCATGGCTCGCGGTGACGGGCGCGCGGATCGACGGGGCGGATGCGCTGTCTATCGGCATGGCGTCGCATTATATCGAAAGCGAGCGGCTGGAAGGCGTCAAGGCGCAGATCATCGCTGACCCGGTCCGTCTTCCGGCGATCCTCGACCCCGCGTCTACACAACCGCCGCCAGCCAAGCTGGATGCGCTGCGCGGGGACATCGACCGGTTGTTCGCATCCGATCGCTATGAGGATATTTTGGCGGCGCTGCGGGCGGACGGCTCGGACTGGGCGCAAAAGCAGCTCGATCTGCTCGCCACCAAATCGCCGCAGACGCTGAAGGTCGCCCTGCGCCAGCTCGCCGAGGGCGCGATCTTCACCGATTTCGCCGACAATATGCGCAACGAATATCGCATCGCCCATCACGTCATCCGCCGGCCCGATTTCGTCGAAGGCGTTCGCGCGGTGATCTTCGACAAGGACAATGCGCCGCAATGGAGCCCAGCCACGGCGGAAGCGGTGACGGACGATCTGGTCCAGTCGCTGTTCGCGCCCCTGCCGCCCGAGCAGGAATGGACCCCACTGCCCGCATTAGGAGAGAGACCATGACCGGATCAGTCGCCATCATCGGATTGGGCAATATGGGCGGCGGCATGGCCGCCAACCTCGTTAAAAATGGGTATGCGGTGCGCGCCTTCGACTTGTCGGACGAGGCGCTGGCCAGGGCGGAGGCAGCAGGCTGTACGCGAGCCGCCAGCGCGGCGGCGGCGGTGAGCGGGGCGCACGCGGTCGTAACGATGCTGCCGGCGGGCAAGCATGTCGAGGCGGTCTATACGGACGAAGTCTTTGCCGCGGCGGCGGCGGGCACCCTGTTCCTCGACTGTTCGACCATCGATGTCGCGACGGCGCGCCGCGTCAGCGAGGCCGCCACCGCGCAGGGCTTCGACATGGTCGATGCGCCGGTATCGGGCGGCATCGCGGCGGCGGCGGGCGGCACGCTCACCTTCATGGTGGGCGGCAGCGACGCCGCCTTCGAACGCGCGAGGCCCATCCTGTCGGCCATGGGCAAGGCGGTGATCCATGCCGGCGGCGCGGGCACCGGGCAGGGCGCGAAAATCTGCAACAATATGCTGCTCGGCGCGACGATGATCGCGACGTGCGAAGCCTTTGCCATGGCGCAGAAGCTCGGCCTCGATCCGCAGACCTTCTATGACATTTCCAGTGTCTCTTCGGGGCAGAGCTGGTCGATGACGAGCTACTGTCCGCTGCCCGGCGTCGGCCCGGCCACGCCCGCCGACAATGATTATCAGGGCGGCTTCGCGGTCGCACTGATGCTCAAGGATCTCAAGCTTGCGACACAGGCGGCGCAATCCGTCGACGCCAGCGTGCCGATGGGGAACGCCGCCGAGGCCCTGTATCAGGCGTTCGCCAGTTCGGGGCAGGGGAGCCGCGACTTCTCCGCCATCATCAAGATGTTGGGATAGGCAAACTGCGTTCGGCGAGTCGGGTCCTCCGCTTCCGCGAACGGCGATTTCATCAGCGCATCGTGCGTAAAATCGAGATCACATATCCTCCGTTCGGGCTGAGCGAAGTCGAAGCCTTCCACTGACCCCGGACTTGATCCGGGGGAAGTGCGCTTCGCCTCCGCTCAGGAGGGCCCCCTTCGACTGCCAGCCTGCGGCAGGCGCTCAGGACAGGCTTCGACCCCGCTCAGGGCGAACGGCTCACATTTCACGCACGATGCTCTAAAGCTATCGGTTTTCAGGAACAGGCGCGACCGCTGGCGATGGTCGCGCGGTGTCGACACACGTGCGTGCCCGAGGCGACGACTGAACGCACGATAAGTATCTTGCATAAGATACTATAGCGCACTATATCGGTCGCAGGGCGTGGACGCGCCCGGCGTGGCGTGGCGGGGCGGGTCCAGCATGCTCCCACGCGTTCAGAACGATGAAGTTTCGCGATATTGCTGGTTTTCCAGCCTCCATCAGGTGACGTACATGACGGATCTCGGTATTTCGCGCTTTGGCGCCTATGTTCCCCGGCTGCGACTGGACCGATCGGTCATCGCCGCCGCGCATGAGTGGATGGCGCCAGCGCTTCGCGGTCAGGCCAAGGGCAGTCGCGCCTTCACCAGCTGGGACGAGGACGCGATCACCATGGCGGTGGAGGCGGCGCGCGATGCCCTTGGCGGGTCCGCCGGCAACATCCGCTCGGTGCGCCTCGCCTCGACCAACCTGCCCTATGCCGATCTTCAGAATGCGGCGATCGTCGCGCGCGCCGTCGGGGCCGGTGGCGATGTGGCCACGTCAGATGCTGCGGGGTCCCAGCGCGCCGGCACCTCGGCCCTGCTTCAGGCACTCAGGGGCAATGAGGCCAGCCTCGTGATCGCCTCCGACAATCCATTCGCCAAGCCCGCCAGCGCGCAGGAAATGGGCTTTGGCGCGGGCGCGGCGGCGTTTGTCGTGTCGAGCGAGGATGTCGTGGCCCGGCTGGTCGGATCGGCCAGCGTTTCCAACGTGTTCGTCGATCACTTCCGGTCCGCCGATGCCGCCAGCGACTATGTCTGGGAAGAACGCTGGGTCCGCGACGAGGGCTATGCCAAGATCGTACCCGCCGCCGTCAATGCGGCGCTGGCGGATGCGCAGCTCGCCATCGGCGATATCGCGCATTTCGTCATGCCCTCCTACCTCAAGGGCGCTGCGGATGCGGTGGCCAGGAAACTCAAATTCGCAGGCGCGGTCGCGAGCGGGCTGGAGGACGGCGTCGGCTATGCCGGCGCTGCCCATGCGCTGTTGATGCTGGCGGCGACGCTGGAACAGGCGCAGCCGGGCGAGCGCATCCTGCTCATCGGCTTTGGCCAGGGTGCGGACGTGCTCGTCCTTCAGGTGACCGACGCGATCGCCGCCGCCCGGCCGGCGCGCGGTGTCGCCGGGTCGATCGCCGACGCCGTGCCGACCAATAATTATCTGCGCATGCTGTCCTTCTACAACAGGTTCGACGCCGAATGGGGCATGCGATCGGAAAAGAGCGCCAAGACCGCGCTCACCGAACAATATCGCTCCGCCGCGCAGCTCGAAGGTTTCAATGCCGGCAAGTGCAGCCAGTGCGGCACCGTGCAGTTCCCCCAGCTGCAATATTGCGTGAACTGCCAGGCATCGAGCGACGCGTTCGAGGATTTGCCGCTGCGCGACGAGCAGGCGCAGGTCCTGACCTCCACCGCCGACTGGCTGTCCTATTATCCCGCGCCGCCGCTGTGGGTCGGCTTCGTCCGGTTCGATTCGGGCGCCCGCGTGCTGATGGAGATGGTCGATATCGGCAAGGACGGCGTCGATACCGGCGCGAAGCTGCGCATGGTCTACCGCATCAAGGAAAAAGACCGGCAGCGCGGCTATAATCGCTATTTCTGGAAAGCAACGCCGCTTAGCCCGGCTTGAGGAGTCTGCACCATGGCATCGGGCATCAAGGATAAGGTCGCCATCATCGGCATGGGCTGTTCCAAATTCGGGGAGCGGTGGGACGCCGGCTCGCCCGAATTGATGAAGGAATCGTTCGAGGAGGCGCTGGCCGACGCGGGCATCGAGCGCGAACGGATCGAGGCGGCATGGTTCGGCTGCTGGGGCGACAGCATCAATGTCGGCAATTCCTCCATCCCGGCGGCGATGGCGCTGCGCCTGGAGGGAATCCCCGTCAGCCGCGTCGAAAATATGTGCGCGACCGGCACCGAGGCGCTGCGCAGCGCGGTCTATGCCGTCGCGTCGGGCGCGGTCGATATCGCGCTCGCGATCGGTTCGGAAAAGCTCAAGGATACGGGCTTTGGCGGGCTGCCGCCGCCCTTCAAGGGCACGTTCAACGATATGTGGATGCCGATGGGGTCCGCCCCGGCCGGCTTCGCGCAGCTCGCGCCTTATTATCGCGCCAAATATGGCACGACCAAAGAGGATCTGAAGCGCGCGATCAGCCATGTGTCGTGGAAGAGCCATCAAAATGGCGTCCACAGCCCGAAGGCGCATTTCCAGAAGGCCGTTTCGATGGAAACGATCATGAATGCGCCGATGATCTCGGATCCGCTCGGCCTGTTCGACTGTTCGGGCGTGTCCGACGGGTCCGCCTGCGCCATCGTCGCCACGCCGGACATCGCCCGCGCGCTGGGCAAGACCGATCTGGTCACCGTCAAGGCGTTGCAGCTGTCCACCAGTTCGGGGCGCGAAACGCAGATGAACGATTGGGACGGCAGCTATGTCGCGACCACGCGGAACGCGGCGGCGCGGGCGTATAAGGAAGCGGGCATCACCGATCCCAGGACACAGGTGAACCTGTCCGAAGTCCATGACTGTTTTTCGATCACCGAACTGGTGACGATGGAGGATCTGGGCTTTTCCGAAGATGGCCGCGCCGTGTTCGACGTGCTCGACGGGCGGTACGACCGCGATGGCGCGATGCCCTGCCAGATCGACGGCGGCCTCAAATGTTTCGGCCATCCTATCGGCGCGTCGGGCCTGCGCATGGCATATGAAGTCTACAGCCAGTTGCTGGGCCGAGCCGGGGAGCGTCAGTTGCCCAGCCCTTCCATTGGCCTGACGCACAATCTTGGCGGCGTGCCCTATCAGGGGGTCGCGGCCATCTCTATCCTGGGGCTTGTATAATGGCTGGACTTTGGTTTGACGAACTTGAGGTCGGGCAGGTGTTCAACCACCCGATCCGCCGGACTCTCACGGAAACCGACAATCTGCTGATGTCGACGCTGACGCATAATCCGGCGCAGCTTCACCTCGACGCGGAATATATGAAGGGCACGCCCTTTGGCCGTCCGCTCATGAATTCGGCCTTCACGCTGGGCCTGATGGTCGGCATTTCGGTCGGCGACACGACGCTCGGCACGGCGGTCGCCAATCTGGGCTGGGACGAGGTGCGCTTCCCCAATCCCCTGTTCGCGGGCGACACGATCCATGTCGTGACCGAAGTGATCGAACTGCGTGAATCGAAATCGCGGCCGGAAGCGGGCATCGTCACCTTCCTGCATACGGCCTATAATCAGAAGGATGAGCTTGTCGCGTCCTGCAAGCGCTCGGGCCTCCAGCTGCGAAAGCCAGCGGCATGAGCCTGCCGCTGCGCTCCTTCCTGTTCATTCCGGGCGACAGCGAAAAGAAGCTGGGCAAGGTGGACGGCGTCGATGCCGACGCCTTCATCTTCGACCTGGAGGATGCCGTCGCGCCCGCGCGCAAGCCGGTAGCGCGGCAGATGGTGCCCGCCTTCATCAAGGATCGCCCGCGCGGGACCCGCAAGTCGCAGCTGTGGGTGCGGGTCAATCCGCTCGACACGCCCTGGACGCTGGAGGATCTGGCCGCGATCGTGCCCGCCGCGCCCGACGGCATCATGCTGCCCAAGGTGAACGGGCCGCAGGATGTAGCGCAGGTAAGCCATTATCTGGACGCGCTGGAAACCGCATCGGGCATCGAGCGCGGGTCGATCAGGATCCTGCCCGTGGCGACCGAAACCGCAGTCTCCCCCTTTCGCCTGGGCGATTATGCCGGCGCTGGCCTCGATCGCCTCTATGGCCTCACCTGGGGCGCGGAGGATCTGAGCAGCGCGATCGGCGCGAGCGGCAACACCGATGCCTCGGGAGAATGGACGCACACCTACAAGATGGTGCGTTCGCTCTGCCTGCTCGGCGCGCATGCCGCCGGCGGCGAAGCGGTCGATACGCTGTTCGTGGACTTCCGCGATCCCGAGGGCTTGCGGGCATCGTGCAAGGCCGCGCGCGCGGAAGGTTTTTCAGGCCGCGTCGCGATCCACCCCGCGCAGGTCGACATCATCAACGAGAGCTTTTCGCCCTCGGAAGACGAAGTCGCCTTCGCCCGGCGCGTGGTGGCGCTGTTCGCCGCCAACCCGGATTCGGGCACATTGGGCCTCGACGGCAAGATGCTCGACATCCCCCATCTCAAGCAGGCGCAAAAGACGCTCGCCATGCATGAGGCGCGCAATGGCTGACGCCTATCTGCGAAACGATGGCGGGCGGGGCATATTCTCCGCCGAGCATGAACAGTTTCGGGACAGCGTCGCGCGTTTCGTCGACGATGAACTGGTCCCCCACCATCATCAGTGGGAAAAGGACGAGGTCGTCCCCCGCGCCATCTGGAAGCGCGCGGGCGAGGTCGGCATATTATGCCCGAATGTGCCGGAGGCCTATGGCGGCTTCGGCGCGGACTGGCTGTATAATGTCGTCGTGATCGAGGAACTGGCGAAGAAGGGCATCACCGGCCCCGGCTTCACCGTCCATTCCGAGATGGTCGCGCCCTATATTCTTCAGGCGGGCACCGAGGACCTCAAGCGGGACATCCTGCCCAAGATGGTGTCGGGCGAGGCCATCGGCGCGCTGGGGCTGACTGAGCCGGGCGCGGGATCGGACGTCAAGGAAATCCGCACCCGCGCGGTGAAGGACGGCGACGATTATGTGCTGAACGGCCAGAAAGTCTATATCTCCAACGGCCAGCTTGCCGATGTGATGGTCACGGCCTGCAAGACCGATCCCAATGCGGGGGCGAAGGGCGTCAGCCTGATCGCGGTCGACACCCATCAGGCGGGGTTCAAGCGCGGTCGCAATCTGGAAAAGATCGGCCTCAAGGCGCAGGACACATCCGAAATCTTTCTGGAGGACGTGCGCGCGCCCGCCCATCACCTGCTCGGGCGTGAAGGCGGGGGCTTTGGCATTATGATGGGCAAGCTGGCGCAGGAACGGCTGACCCAGGCCGTCCGCTCGATCTGCGTGGCGGAGGCCGCGATCCAGTGGACCGTCGATTACACGGCCGAACGCAAGATGTTCGGCGGCACGCTCGCCGATTTCCAGAATACCCAGTTCGTGCTGGCCGGCCTGTCCGCCGAAGTCCTGTCGGCGCGCGTCTTCACCGACTGGTGCATCAAGCGGTTCATGGCGGGGGAACTGACCGGGGTCGAAGCGGCCAAGGTCAAGCTGCTCGTCACCGACCTGCATGTGAAGACGGTCAACGAGTGCCTGCAATTTTTCGGCGGCTATGGCTATATGACCGAATATCCGATCGCCCGCGCCTATATCGACGCGCGCATCGTGCGGATCGCGGGCGGCGCGGCGGAAGTGATGAAACAGATTATCGGGCGCGACCTGTTCGGCAAATAAGCGCCTGCCCGATACGGACGGAGAGGGCATGATGGACGATCTGTTGCTGGTCCTGTCCAATCCGCGCGACGGGCGGCATGAAGATTTCAACGACTGGTACAGCCATGTCCATATTCGCGACGTGATGCGCCTGCCGGGGTCCTCGGCGGTGCAGCGGCTGCGGCTCGCGCCCGACCGGCAGTTCGCCTATCTCGCCGTTTATGAATGCCACGACATCGAACGCGTCAGCGCAGGACATGGCGCGGTGTTCACGCCGATGATGCTGATCAGCGACAGTTTCGACTTCACCATGCGCGAGGCCTATTATAGCCCCCATGTCCACCGTCAGACACATGGAGTCGCGCGCCATGACGGCGACTATATCCTCGAACGCATCGATCGTTCGGCCGGACCGGACTTCGTCGCATGGTATGATCGCGAACGCATGCCGGCGCTGATGGCGTTGCCGGGCGTCACGGCCGGCACATTCGCCTCGGTTGCGGCGCATCAGATGCTGGAGCCGCATGCCGACAGCGTCTTTGTCGGCCTGTATCGGACGCAGGATCGTGCCGCATCTTTAGCTGGCTGGGGCTGAGCGCCTTGCTGCCCCGGCGGGCAGGTCGTGCGGGTCGCCTGTTACAGCCCGCTGATGGCGCGCCTCACCGCGCGGGAAGTCGTGCATCCCATGCGCGAGGGGCGCTTGGTCGAGGCGCAGGCGCGTGTGGCGCTGGGCGACAGGGTTTATGCGGGCTTCCCGGAGGGCGTGACGGACTGAAAGGATCGCTCGCCCGCCATAGGCGGGATAATCGGTATAGCCCTTATGCTCGCCATAGCCATCCTGCCGGCGGTTGGTCTTCGATTGCAGGAACTGGTCGATGATATAGCCGTTCGCGCCATGGATTTCCCCGCCTTCGAAACCCACAGCCTTCGCATTGGCCGCGCCCCTTCAACAGATTATCGGCGCTGGGTGCCGATCATGGATCGAGCCATTCGCCCGGATTGATGCCGGCATTGCTGCGCGCGAACTTCAGGATCTTCCTGACGCGTTCGCCCAGTTCGGTCGGGTCCTTGGATGCTTCGCATGTCGGCCCATGCTGCCAGCTTTCGGAAACGGTGATGCCATAGCCCCATACTTCGAACACGCGGCCGCTGACGTCCTTGGCTTCCGGGCTTGCCAGCCAGGCGACGAATCCGGCGATCCATTCGGGATCGCGGCGTTCGAGCTGTTCGGGCGTCCATTCGCGAAGGCCAGCGGTCATGCGGGTTTCGGCGCGGGGAGCGATGGCGTTCACGGTGACCCCGATGCGCTGGAGTTCGCGCGCCGCCACCTGGCTGAAGCTGGCGATGCCGCCCTTGGCGGCGGCATAATTGGCCTGGCCGATATTGGCGTAGAGCGCCGAATGCGAGGTCGTGTTGATGACCCGCGCGTCGGGCTGGCGACCGGCCTTGCTTTCCATGCGCCAGAAATTGGCGGCGTGATGCGTCGGCGCGAACGTGCCCTTCAAATGGACCTTGATGACGATGTCCCATTCGTCCTCGGTCATGTTGACCAGCATGCGGTCGCGCAGGATGCCCGCATTGTTGATCAATATGTCGAGGCCGCCGAACGTATCGATCGCCTGTTGCACCATCTCCTTTGCGCTGTTCCAGTCGGACACGTCGCCGCCGTTGACGATGGCTTCGCCGCCCCTGGACTTGATCTCGTTGACCACTTCCTGCGCGGGCGTCAGGTCGGTGCCGCCGCCTGCCGTATCGCCGCCCAGATCGTTCACGACGACCTTGGCGCCATATTCGGCGAGCTTCAGGGCGTAGGTACGGCCGACGCCGCGACCGCTGCCGGTCACGATCGCCACCTTGCCTTCAAGCAGACTCATATGTTTCTTCCTTGCTATTGCGGATGGGTAAAGGGTTTGGACGCGTCAAAACGTCACGCGTTGGCCGGTCGCCGCCGACCGCTCGATCGCGTCGATCAGGCGGTGGCGGCGAACCGCGTCGTCGAAGTTGCGGCATTTATGGGTGCCGTCGCGCAGATCGTCGGCGAGCCAGGCATAGGCCTGCGCGACATTTTCGGCCGGTGGCGACACGTCCGGGACCCAATGATAGGAATCGGGAACGGGCAGGGGGGCGAGCGCCTGTTCTTCGCCGCGCGCACCGGTCAGCGTCAGGGGATAGATCTGGCCATGGCCGCCATCGGCGGTGGCGACGATGTCGCCCTGCGTCCCGTTGATTTCCCAGCGGAAATTGGTGCCGCGCGACACGCCGCCGCGATAATGGACGGTGGCGACCGCGCCACCCTCCAGCAAACCGGTCACCGCCAGCTGATCATGCGCGGTCATCGGTTTTTCGATGCCGTCCGGGATCAGGGTGAAGCTGGTGCGGCGGTTGGCGAGCAGCGCGTTCAGGCTGGTGAATTCGCCCAGGCACGCCACCACCGCGTCGATGGTGTGGCCGAACGGGATGGTCAGCAAGGTTGCGCCATTGGCATTGTCGGCGGTGTAGGCATTGGGCTGGTCGATGACCGCGCCCCAGTTCATGCCCGACCCGACCAGCGTGGTCGAAAGAACCTCGCCGACATAGCCATCGGCGATCAGATCACGGACATAGTTGAAGGCGGGTGCGGCCCCCGCCTGCATGCCGACCGCGCCGATCACGCCCTTGTCCTTCGCCAGCGCCGCCATCTGCTCGGCCTGCGCGAGGTTATTGCCCAGCGGCCATTCGCAATAGACATGCTTGCCGGCGTTCAGCGCCGCGGTGACGAGTTCGAGATGATGGGGAACCTTTACCGTCACCACCACCAGATCGACGGCCGGATCGTTCACCAGCGCCTGATGATTGTCATAGGCCGCAGGAACGCCGAACTCGGCTGCTGCCGCGGTCGCGCTTTCCTGCCGGGTCGTGCTGAGCGCGACGATGTCATAGGCGGGCAAGGCGCGCAGGGCCGGGATATGTGCTATCGCCGCCCAGCTACGTCCCGGCGCGACGCCGATAATGCCTACCCCTGTCGTCATTCATTCGACTCCGATTAGTCCGCTATCGTTTGATCCGTAAGCGTACTATAATCTTTGTCGATGTTCCGCAATGCTCCTGATGCCATTGCGACGCTGCCAACGCCGCTCTGAAGTGCGCGCGCCGGGCGACGGCGCGCCTTACGCGCTTATGCGACCGCCGCCATCGCCGTCTGAACCTGCGCCGAATCGAAATAATCGCGCCAGTGGGTGATCAGTCCGTCTTTCAGTTCGAAAATGCCCATGACGGGGAATTCCATCCACTGGCCCTTGATCAGGAACCGGTCCAGCCGTTCGGTCATGACCGCGCCATCGCCCCCTTGCGCAATATGGTAGACCCGCCAGTCGATCTCGGCCGCGTCGCCGACGAACATCGCCAGCCCCTGCCGGATCGCGTCATGGCCGACCAGCGGCTCCCAGGGCATGTTATGATAGACGCAATCGGGCGCCATCGCCGCCAGTATCGCCTCCAGATCGCGCGCATTCCACAGCGCGATAAAGTCGCGGACGGTATCGATATTCGTGGGCATCTGAGGCTCTCCTGCTCTTATGTTCCGGTCCAGCGGGGCGCGCGCCGTTCGACGAAGGCGCGCTTGCCTTCCACGGCGTCGCTGCTCTCCATGACCGTCCGGGAAACGGGAAAATTGTCCATGTCGAGCGCGGACGCGAGGTCGGGTAGGTCGAAGGCGGCATAGGCCACTTGCTTGGACGCGCGGATCGCGATCGGCGCGCAGGCGACGATCTCGTCCGCCCAGCGCCTTGCGACCGCCATCAGCTCCGCGCCGGGGACGACCTCGCTCACCAGCCCGATCGCCAGGGCTTCGCTGGCCGGCACCGTCCGTCCGGTCAGGATGATGTCCATCGCCCGCTTCATGCCCACCGCGCGCGGCAGGCGCTGGATGCCGCCGCCCAGCGCCGCCCAGCCGACCCTGGGTTCGGGCAGCGCGAACGTCGCCGTGTCGGCCGCGATGATGAAGTCGCAGGCGAGCGCCAGTTCGAAGCCGCCGCCCAGCGCCATGCCGTTCACCGCCGCGATAACGGGAAGCGGGTATGCGGTTCGCGCATTGAACCCGGCAAACCCCGTGAGCGCGATCTCCATCACGCCGGTTTCCAGATTGTCCTTGAGGTCATAGCCGGCGCAAAAGGCGCGGTGGCCGCTGCCGGTGACGATGACCACCCGCACATCCGCCCGGGTCGGCAGATCGTCGAACAGGTCCGATAATGCATGATGCGCGGCCGGATGAAGCGCGTTCATCCGGTCGGGGCGATCGATGATCACCGTTGCGACGCCGCGATCGATGTCCAATCGGTAATATCGGCCTTGAGGCACGGATTTCCTTTCGATCGGCGCGGCCAGCGCCGGTTTATTCCTCCAGCAACAACTGCCGGATATTGGCCTTGACCGTCGCCAATGCATTTTCGGTGATGCGCATATGTTCGGCCGACACGCCCTTGAGGATCGACTTGTTGAGCTTGGTCCCTGCCTTCTGCATTTCGGCGATCACCTCATACCCCTTGTCGGTGATGAACACGCGGCGCGCGCGGCGATCATTGGCGTCGAGTCGCCTTTCCACCAGGCCGGCGCTTTCGAGCCGGTCGATCAGGCCGCCGATCGTCACCTTGCCGACATCCATGATGCGGGACAGGTCGACCTGCATCATGCCGTCATTACGTTCGGCGCGCGTCAGGTTCGCCAGCACGGACCATTGCGACCGCGTGACGCCGCGCGATTTCATCACTTCATCGAACAGGGTTCGCCGCATTCTCGATACGTCATGGACCAGAAATCCAAAGCGAAAAGGCTTCACGACCGGCCGGTTTACCTGCTCGTCACTATCTTCACTCTTCTTGCGCGCCATGTTCGTTCCTACCATTTTGGCGCATCTTAAGGGATTTCGATACTGGACGGCAAGCCGCCATGAAGGTTGCATTCGCATCGTATGCTAGTATACCTAAATGCTATAACGACGACAGGTCAGGAGAGCAAGCCAATGCTGCTGCACGAGGATTATCCCCATACCGTCCCGACGCGCGCCTGGCTGCGCTGGAAGGAAAATTATTTCTGGGTTTTCATGGACCCGGATCGGGATATCTGCTGCCTCGCCCATTGCACCGCCGAGCCGACCTACGACCGCGCGTTCATGTCGTTCGTCGTGCTGCACAAGGGGCAAAAACTGATCGCGGGCAAGGAAGTGCCGCTGCCATCGCCGTTCGAACATCAAAAGGTTCTGAACTATGGCGGCCTGACGCTCAACTTCCTCAAACCCCAGGCGGAATTCCGCATCGAATATGAGGATGAGCATGTCTCGGCGGTGCTCAACTTCAGCCGCCGTATGCATTTGTTCGACTTTCAGGCATGCGCCGACGTCAATCCCGACTGGTTTTCGGTGTCGGAAAACACCGCGTTCGAACGCAACAGCTTTCGTCATCAGGGCCAGTGCATGAACGCGACCGGCAATGTCAGCTTCAAGTCCGGCGACTGGGCCGGCACATCCATCGATGTCGACGGTTCGGGTTATCGCGACCATAGTTGGGGCATGCGCAACGATCATATGACGCTGGACCATAATTGGTCCTTCTTCAACTTCCCGACCAAGGGCTTTCACCTGTTCCGCGTGCGCAATATATTACGGCCCGGCAGCATGACGGCGGAAGGCTATATCGCGCTGCCCGAGGGTAATGAGGCGATTCGCACGCTGGAGATCGAAAATGTCGGGGAGGGGCCGGAGGGCATGCCCGACAAGGTCATCTTCCGCACCACGACCTTCAGCAACGAGCGTTTCACGCTGGTCGCCGATGTCGGCAACGCCTTTGCCCGCCTGCCGTTGCAATCGCAAAAGCCCGGCGCGCAAACCTATCTCAATGTCGAAAATATGTGCCATGTGCGCTGCGAGGAGACGGGCGAGGAGGGCCTCGCCAATGTCGAGATCGGCAAGCTGCTGGACGCCTGAAACATGACCGACGCAGCCGACGGCTTTCGCTATGAGATCGATGGCGCGGCCGCGGTCATCACCTTCGACCGTCCCGACAGGCTGAACGCCTTTTCGCGTCCCATGGCGGCCGATCTCGTCGCTTTGCTCGATGCGGCGGACCCGGATGACGCCGTGCGGGCGATCATCCTGACGGGGGCCGGGCGCGCTTTCTGCGCCGGTGCGGATCTGTCGCCGGGACAATCGTCTCTGTCGGGCGGCGCACCACGCGGTGCGGAGGAAGGCCCGGTCGACTGGTCCGACCCGCAGACGCGCGACTTCGGCGGGCTGATCACCTTGCGCCTGTTCGAAAGCCGCAAGCCGGTGATCGTCGCGTTCAACGGCCCGGCGGCGGGGATGGGGGTCACCATGGCGCTGGCGGCGGATTTCCGGCTGGCCTCGACCGCCGCGAAATTCGTCCTGCCGTTCACGCGGCGCGGCATCGTCCCCGAATCGGCGTCGAGCTGGTTCCTACCGCGCCTCGTCGGCATCGCCCGTGCGCTCGAATGGACGATCACCGGCGCGACCGTGTCCGCGCAGGAGGCGCTGGAGGCGGGGCTGGTGCGCAGCCTGCACGCACCCGATGACCTGTTGCCCGCCGCGCATGAACTGGTGCGCGGGATCGCCCTCAATACGGCGCCCGTGTCCGTGGCGATGACGCGCCAGATGCTCTGGCGCGGGCTTGGCATGGCGCATCCTGTGGACGCGCATCGCGTCGAAAGCCGGGGCATTTACACGCGCAGCCGCGCGGCGGACATGGGCGAAGGGGTCAGCAGTTTCCTCGAAAAGCGCGCGCCCGACTTCCCCGACTCGATCAGCAGGGACCTGCCGGATCTGCCCGGCTGGTGGCTGGACATATTGGGCAGGGCGTGACGCCGCCATCATGTGCGGCATTTCAGCCACTCTACCGAAATTTTATCTCATTTCAGCTATGATTCCGATGACACCATTGACCGACTAAACCATCGGATATAAGTGTGCATGCATACGGTAACGTGCACGCCTATATTCATGCATATGGTAGGCATAGTTTCTGTCGTCACGACAGGCGAACGCGGCCAGTCCGGTCACCGGCCCGGCCTTATTCGCCCGATAATAAAAGCGCCCTCAAGTGCGTGTCCTGTTTACCCGATCACAGGGGAGGAAAAATGTCTCATATGTTCCAGCTTCAGCATCGTCGCGGATTCCGCGCAGCTCTTTTGTCATGCGCCGCGCTGGCGGGCGTGACCAGCGTCGCCCCGGCGCTCGCCCAGAATGTCGGCCTCGAAGACATCGTCGTCACTGCGCAGAAGCGCGCTGAAAATGTTCAGGATACCCCGCTCAGCGTGACCGCCATCTCCGGCGAGAAACTGGCGGCCCAGGGCATCGGGACGGTTCAAGAGCTCAACCGCGTCGATCCCGCGCTTCAGATCGGTCAGTCGACCGGCACGGTCACGACCTTCATCCGGGGCATCGGCAACCCGGTGACCACCGCAGGCAACGAAGCCAGCGTTCCCGTCTATATCGACGACGTCTATTTCGTCCGCGCGGCTTTCCCTTTCTTCGATCTGGCAAGCATTTCGCGCGTCGAGGTTCTCAAAGGCCCGCAAGGCACGCTGTTCGGCCGTAACGCGAGCGGCGGCGTTATTTCGATCTACACCAGGGATCCCGAATTCACGCCCGCGATGGAAGCGCGCCTCGGCTACGGCAATTTCCAGACCATGGATGGCAAATTCTATGGCAACCTGCCGATCAGCGACACATTGGCCGCCAATATATCGGTCAGCTATCATAACCAGGATCAGGGATGGGGCCGCAACAAGCGCCTCGTCGACCCACTCGACACGTCGAAGGGCTATAAGCCGGGGGGCGAGGATTATTGGAAAGGCCGCAGCTTCAGCACGCGTGGCAAGATCCTGTGGGAGCCGACCGACACGCTGTCGCTCAAGCTGATAGGCTATTATGAAAAGAGCCATAGCGAGATCGGCATCTACAGCCGGCCCTTCCCCGGCACCGTCGGCGGCACGCCCGATGGCGCGCATAATGGTTTCGCCAATCTGCCCGGCGTCTTCCCGATCCCGTCGCAGGTTCTGCCGCCGCTCGGCTTTTACGACGTCCCGCTGGGCGATACGCAGAAAATGTATGACGCTTCGGAAGGCTATGGCTTCTCGGGTCGCGTCGATTATGAAATGGGCTTCGCCGACATCGTCAGCATCACGGCCTATCGCAAAGCCGACGAGCTTTATGCATCCGCCGGCAATTATTCGCCCTATAATTGGGCGCGCTACGACCTGAACGTCATCGACAAGCAGATCTCGCAGGAGTTCCAGCTGAAATCGAAGGCCAGTTCCAAGGTGAACTGGATTGCCGGTCTCTATTATCTGAATGCCGATGGCGGCTTCAACCCGACGACGATCTACGGACCGGCCGTCGAGGGCCTCGGCATTCGGCAGATCGACATCATCGGCAAGCAGAAGGTCATTTCGCACGCCGCCTTCGGTCAGTTGACTTATCCCGTGACCGAAACGACCAACATCACCCTTGGCGCGCGCTATACGATCGACAAGGTGCGGGGCGATGGCCAGACCAACGTCACCTTCCTGCCGGGGGTATTCGGTCCCGGCGCGGTTACGCTGAACACCCAGAAGTTCGATGCGACCAATGATTTTGGCGGAGCGCGGGGCCTGACCATCGTCAACGGCGTCAATCCCGACCATGAGAAGAAGTTCAAGAAATTCACCTTCAAGGGCACCATCGACCAGAAGCTCGGCGAAGACGCGATGGTCTATGCGAACATCAGCCGTGGTTACAAGGCGGGTACGTTCAACACGCTGCCGCTGGACAATGCGGCGCTTCAGCCCGAAGTCATCGATGCCTATGAAGTCGGCATCAAGTCGGAACTGTTCGATCGCCTCGTTCGCCTGAACGTCGCCCTGTTCTGGAACGATATTTCCAACCCTCAGGTGCAGGCGCAACGCAACGGCCTCGTCTTCCTGACGAACGCGGGTTCGGCACGGACGAGGGGCGCGGAATTCGACCTGACCGTGGCACCGGCGCAGGGCCTGACCCTTCGGCTCGCGGGCAGCTATCTCGACGCGCGCTTCCGCGATTTCCAGGGATGCCCGACCTATGCCTATTCCACGACCGCGCCGGGCAATCTCGACCAGCTCGTCACCAACTGCTCGGGCAACCGCATGCCTTACGCATCGAAGTGGAAAGGCACCGCTGCGGTCAACTATACGCATGAGGTCGACGGCACGGGAACCTTCGATTTCGACGCGTCCGTCAACTATTCGAGCAAATTCAACTGGGATGCCGACAATCTGATCAAGGAACCGGTCCGTATTCTCGTCGACGGCGCGATCGGCTTCACGCCTGCCTCGCTTGAGCATGTGACGCTGCGCGCCTGGGTCAAGAACCTGACGAACCGCAAATATAACCTCAACTATTATGCCCAGGCTTCGGGTTCGGCCTTCTCCTCCGCTCCGGGCGCGCCTCGCACCTATGGCGGCGAACTGGTCTTCAAATTCTGAAAGCTCAAATCCGTATGAAACGCGATGGGGGCGGTCAGTTGCTGGCCGCCCCCTTTTTTATGGAAAGACGGGCATGAACTATTGGCTGCACATTCATAATACGCCGCCCGAACAGGGGCTGGAACTGGCCGTCATGGCCGAACGGCTCGGGTTCGAGGGCGTGTTGGGCGACGACCACTGGTTCATGCCGGCGGGTTCGGGCCATCAGGACCCCAATGAGCGCGCGCCGCTACCGATGGACTATGTCTTCCCGGATCTCTTCGCATTCGGCGGCGCGGTGCTGGCGCGCACCGGCCGGTTGCGCTTTGGCAGCTGCATCATGGTCCTCGCCAACCGCACCAACCCCTTTCTGGTCGCGAAAGCGGCGGGCACGCTGGCGCGGATCAGCGGCGACCGCTTCGTCATGGGGGTGGGCAGCGGCTGGATGCGCGATGAATATGACATGGCGGGCGTGCCATGGGAAACGCGGGTCCCGCGCACCGTCGAGATGATCGATATATTGCGCAAGCTCTGGGGGCCGGGGCCGGTCGACTATCATGGCCGCTTCTTCGACTTCCCCGCCACCTTTGCCGAGCCGCGGCCCGCAAAACCGATCCCGGTCTATATGGGGTCGGTCGCCCCGGCGGCGCTGCGGCGCACGGGTGAGATCGCTGACGGCTGGATGGGCATGACGTCGAAGCTCGCCGACCTGCCCGGCCAGATCGCGCTCATCGACGAAGGACGGGCCGAAGCGGGGCGCCAGGCCATGCCGTTCGACTATATGGTCGGCCTCGCGCGCAACGAGGACGGCTCGCTACCCTCGCTCGACGATTACCGGCGCGCCGCTGATCTTGGCGTGACGCAGCATCATGTCGGGCCGATCGATCACGCGCTGGGCGTGCTGCGCTCGTCCTTCGACGACAAGAAAAAATATGTCGAGGATTTCGCCCGCCGCATCATGCGCTGACACAGAAAGGGGCGCGGGAGGATATCCCGCGCCCCATTTGCTCGTACCCGCGCGATCAGCGCGCGATGTCGCGATCGATCAGTTCATGCCAGGTCTGGATCAGCCCTTCCTGATAGGCGCCGAGCCGTGAATGCGGCGCTGCCGGGTCGGCGGCCTTCAGGCCGCGCTGCACCAGCGGCAGGTTGCTCATATCCTGATCGAAGATCATCCCCAGGAAACTATAAGCGGGCGCCATCTGCGCGATGCTTTCATGCTCGCCGATCTCGATCGCTTCGGCCGCCGGGGGCCGGGGCTGCCCTTCGGCATAGGGCATCAGCAGGCGAACGTCGAAATAGCAATAATCGGGGTCCGTCTCGTGCGGCAGGAACTGGTAGACGAACGGCACCGCTTCCGACAACCACAGGGTGAAGTGCGGATAGAGGAAGTAGAGCGAGCTGTCGACCATCACCGCATCGGGCTGGCGGGTGGGCCGGCCATAGGTGTTTTCATAAACATCGCGCGCCCACTGGCCCGCCTGTGCCCGGACATCGCCTTGGGGATCGATCTGCGGCAATGTGGCGTCGGGATAATGCCACATCTGTTGCACCTGCGCGAAGGCGAGGCCGGCGGCGACCGCAGTGGCGGAGGCATCCGCATGCATGCTCGGCACCGCGGATGGCACCGCCTCGCGGCCCACCGCGCCCATCGGCGTCGTGAAAATATCATATTGCGACTGGCTGTCGCCGGTGAACGGCACGCCTTCGGGATGGGTGGCGTAAAGATGGTAGGATTCCTGAAAGGCCTCCTGCGTCGTTTTCCAGTTGGCGTGCACCAGCTTGCGGAACCGCGCCTTGGTATAGCGCTGCTCGGGCGCGAACGCCTTGAAATGCTCCGGCATCGGGCCAAGCGCGTCAGCCAGCGGGCGCGCGTCTTTGTCCGCATTGATGAAGATGAACCCGCCCCAGCACTCCAGCTTCACCTCCGGCAGCGATCCGTTCAGGCGCGTAATGTCGGGAAAGTCCCAATGGCTCGGGATGCGCTTCAGGCGCCCGTCGATATTCCATTCCCATGCATGATAGGGACAGCGGATCGTTTCGGCCGACTCCTTCTTCGCGCACAGCATCGTGCCGCGATGCAGGCAGCTGTTATGGAAAGCGCGAAACGCGTCCGGCGCGGACCGCACGATGAAATAGCCGTGCGGCCCGACCTGAAGCGGCACGCGATCGCCGACCTGCGGAATATCCTCCTCGCGGCAGGCGAACAGCCATTGTTTCGACCAGATCTTGTCCAGCTCCAGCTTGAAGAAAGCAGGATCATGATAGCGGCTATAGTCGATCTGCCGGTTGTCGGGCTCATAATCGCCACGCTCGCCCATCGCGGTGTTGGCGCCGACCGAATCGCGTTCCCATAATTCGCTCAGCAGCGGCCGCTCAGCGCTGCCATATCCGCGCAATCTGTCCCGCGATCCGGTTGCCATGATGCTCTCCTCGACGCCTATTCGTATGCTAGGATACGTTACGCCTGTCGGCTGGCGGTTTCAAGAGGGTCAGTTTGAGAAGGGCCAGTCCGAAAACTGTGTCGTGCCGATCGGACGGACGGTGGCTATCATCACAATCTGCTAGCATATCATGTGCGAGCATCCTATAATCGCATCCAGAAAAATACGATATGCAGGATGGAGAAGCGGATGTCGGATACCGACTGGAACAGCAATCTGGGCTTGGGTTTTGGCCAGCACCAGCCGGGCGACGAGTTTTTCCACGGCACCGGCGAGCCGGTCGATTCGCTCACCGAAACCTGGTTCTGGAACTTCCACGTCGCCGAGGCCGCGATCAACTGCTTCGCCTATTGCTGGGTCCACCCGACGCTCAAGGTCGTGTCGTCGGGGCTGTTCATCTATCAGGGGCTCAAGGCCAGCCATCTGGAATGCGAGCTGTTCGAATATCGCGACTATATGTCGATGGGCGTCGTCGGCGATGGCAGCGACATCCGGTTGCCCAACGGTTTCCGCGCACAGGCCATCGACCCGCTCAATCATGTCCGCCTGACCTTCGACGATCCGCAGCGCGAAACCAGCGTGCATGTCGATCTGCGCGCGGTCGGCGTGCCGATCATGCGCGCGAACAACAAGCATTTCGAACAGGTGATGCACGCCACCGGCGAACTGACCCTGCGCGGCAAGAGCTACAAGGTCGACAGCCTGCCCGTCCGCGACCGCAGCTGGGCCGAACCGCGCCCGGAAAATCATAATCCCGCGCCCCCCTATACCTGGGTCACCGGCACGTTCGGGGAAGATTTCGCGTTCAACGTCGGGTCGCATGACGACCCCGATCGCAACCCCGACTGGATCGACATGATGCCGGTCCCGGCGCGCATCTTCAACGATGGCTGGGTCGTGGTGAACGGCGAGCAGCGGCGCGTGGTCAAATCGTCGAAGCTCACGACCCGGCGCGGCGAACGGAACAGCCCGGTCACCCACGACTATAGGTTCGAGGACGACAGGGGCGACGCCTATCGTATCACCGGCGAACTGATCGCACAGACGGAATGGGGCGGCTGGTCGAACACCAGCTGTCACCTGGGCCTTGTGAAATGGGACTGGAATGGCCGGGCCGGCTTTGGCGAAAGCCAGGAAGTCCATTGGAACGACTATGTCTGGCGGATGGGACAAGCCCGCAAATAGGCGCGCACAGTATCGGAAGGGGGTGAGACATGACGGCACCGCGTCTATTGGGCTGGCTCGTGATCGCGATCATGAGCGTGCTGATGGCCAATATCCTTATCCATGACGGCATGGATCATGGCGTCGGCTTTGACACGTTCGCCGCCGGGGCCTCGAACCCGTGGCAGTTGTTCATCAACAATGACCTCGTCACCGGCCTGCTTTTCATGTGCGGGTGGATCATCCTGCGCGAACGGGGCGGACGGGTGATCGACACCATCGCCTGGGTGTGGATGGTGATGTGGTGGGGAAATATCATCGTCGGCGTCTATGTGCTGCGCGCCGCCTGGCAGGCTGGAGCAGGGCAGGCGGGTACAGGGCAGTCGGGTGGCGACTGGCACCGCTTCTTCCTCGGCCGGCATGCAGGCAGCCTGCCGCCGGTGACGATCGCCGCACCGCTGCGGATGCTGGCGGCCCTCGCCGCACTGGCGGTAGCGATATGGACCATATGGACGATCAGGGCGACGGGTTTCGCCCCGATCCCCACGATGGGCCTCACATTGGGCTTTGCACCGATCGTCCTGACCTTCGCGCTGCTCGCGCTTCCCGCGCGGCCCGCTCCAGCCCGATAACTTCTAGCAACAGGATCAGCCAGACCCATGTCCGTACCCACATTCAACGACATTCCGACCGACATCAACCGGATCATCGCCGCGCATATCAAATTGCACCTGACCGATCCGGCGGCGGCCCATATGTGGGACGCGACACCGGTCGGCACGCCCAGGCTCGTTCCCACGCTGCTGCTGACGACCATCGGCCGCAAGAGCGGCGAGCCGCGTCATGTGCCGTTGCGCTATCTGGACGATGGCGACGGCTATCTGGTGATCGCGTCCAAGGGTGGCCATGCCGAACATCCGGTCTGGTTCCTGAACCTGATTGAGGACCCCGACTGCGAAATTCGTGTGGGCGCGCCGCCGGTACGGGCGTTCGCCCGCATCCTCGATGGCGACGACTATGCCGGTGCGTGGGCCAAAGTCGTCGCCGAGGATATCGTTTATGCCAAATATCAGAAGCGTGCCGAGCGGCGCATTCCGGTCGTC
This sequence comes from Sphingobium fluminis, assembly GCF_037723805.1. NCBI lineage: Bacteria > Pseudomonadati > Pseudomonadota > Alphaproteobacteria > Sphingomonadales > Sphingobiaceae > Sphingobium > Sphingobium fluminis. The sequence goes on along the minus strand of NZ_JBBJUK010000005.1, from coordinate 27,802 downwards.
CGCCTCGAACCGGTCAGGGGTTGAGATATCGTGCCCGCTTATCTGGTCGTCGACGTCCGCTATGACGATAAGGGCTGGACGCAGGCCTATCGCCGCGACGTGCCCGCGATGATAACCGCCTGGGGCGGGCGCTATCTGGCGAAGTCGCTTTCGCCCGAGCGGCTGGAGGGCGAGGGCGAGGGCCCCGACACGCTGGCCATACTCGAATTCCCGTCCGCCGACATCGTGCGGCAGTTCCTGGCCAGCCCCGAATATGCGCCTTATGCGAAGGCGCGGCAGGCAGGCGCGCGCACGACCACCTATCTGCTCGAAGGCTGAAGCGCTCTTCGCCGGCCCGATCAGCGCGTCGAGGGAAAGTCGGGCGCGCGCTTTTCCATGAAAGCGGTGACGCCCTCGGCAAAATCATCGTCACCGACACAGGCGACGATGCCGTCCGTCTCGCTGTCGAGAATTTCGCTCAAGGTGAGGGCGGGCGAGGCGTTGACCATCATCTTGGCCCGGCGGATCGCGGTCTGCGGCGCGCGGGCGAGCCGCTTGGCCATCTTCAGCGCCTCATCCTCCAGCGCGTCGGCCGCGACGATGCGGTGCAATATGCCAAGGCGCAAGGCTTCGCTCGCATCGACCCTGGCCGCCGTCATCAGCAACATGCGCGCCATGCGGACCCCGACCACCTGCGGCAGCACCGCCGTCACGCCGCCATCGGGGGTCAGGCCGACCCGCTGGTGCGCGAATATGAAAGCCGCCGTCTCGTCGCCGATCGCATAGTCGGCCGCCAGCGGATAGAAGAGGCCGGCCCCCGCCGCCGCGCCGCGCACCGATGCGACGATCGGCCGGTCGAACGCGGCGATCGCTTCGATCAGGCCCCGTGCGAGCGGCAGGCGGCGCGCGAAATCGGCCTGCCGCGTTGCGACATCCTGCTTGATCGATTCGGAAAAGCTGGCGACGTCGCCACCGGCCGAAAATATCTTGCCCTCGCCACGCACCAGCAGGCAGCGCACCTGTGGCGTCGCCTGCGCGACCCGGAACAGGTCGGTCAGGCCCGGCACCGCCGTCTTGGGGATGGCATTGCCAAATTGCGGGCGGTTGAAGGACAGGCGCAGCACGCCATCGGCCAATTCGACCAGATAGCTGCCGTCTTCGGCCGATTCGATCATGTGTATGTCCTCATCCGGTTCAGGCGAGAGCGGCCCTGACGGCAGCGACGATCGACGCCGCATTGGGCGCGAACGCCTGTTCCAGCGGCTTAGCGAAAGGCACCGGGGAATAGGCGCCGCCGACGCGCTGCACCGGGCCCTTGAGGTCGCTCCATAATTGTTCGTGGATCACCGACGAGATTTCCGCGCCGACGCCATATTCCTTCACCGCTTCGTGGACGACGACCGCGCGGCCCGTCTTCTTCACCGAGGCCAGAACCGTTTCGCGATCCCAGGGGGAAACCGTGCGCAGGTCGATGACCTCGGCGGCGATGCCCTCCTTGGCCAGTTCCACTGCGGCGGCGGCACTGTGCACCGCGCCGATCGAATAGGAGATGATCGTGACATCCGCGCCTTCCTGCACGATGCGCGCCTTGCCGAGCGGCACCGGCTGAAAGTCGACCTCGCCCGGCGTCCAGTAGAGCGCCATCGGCTCGACGAACATCACCGGGTCGTCATCCCGGATCGCCGACAACAGCAAGCCATAGGCGTCGGACGGGTTGGATGGCATCACCACCTTGATCCCCGGCGTATGGGCGAACCAGGCCTCCAGAAAGTCGCTATGCTGCCCGCCTTGCGAAAAGCCGCTGCCGGTCATCGTGCGGATGACGATCGGAACGCTCGTCTGCCCGCCGGACATGAAGCGCAGCTTGGCGGCATGGTTGGTGATCATGTCCATCGCGACGGTGACGAAGTTCATCAGCATGATTTCGGCGACCGGGCGAAAGCCGATCAGCGACGCGCCGATCGCCGCGCCCATGATCGCCTGTTCGGAAATCGGGGTCGATTTGACGCGGTCGTCGCCGAATTTGGTCGACAGGCCGCGGGTGACGCCGACGACGCCGCCTTCTTCACGATCCGCGACATCTTCGCCCAGCACCAGCACATTGGCATCGGCCTCGCACGCGGCATGCAGCGCCGCGTTGACGGCCTCGATCATGTTCATTTTCTTGGGGTTCGTCATGGCGGGCCTCAGGCGAGTTCATACGCGAAAACGTCGCGTTTCAGTTCGGCGATATCGGGCAGGGCACCGGCATAGCCGGCGGCCACCGCCGTTTCGATCGCGGCCTTGATCTCCGCCTCGATCCCGGCCAGGTCGGCCTCATTGGCGATGCCGTCGGCGATCAGGCGCGTGCGCAGGGCGGGCACCGGGTCCTTTTCCCTGCAATCGGCCAGTTCGTCGCGTGGGATATAGCCCGCCGCATCGCCGACCAGATGGCCGTTGAAACGGAAAGTCATCGCCTCGATCAGGGTCGGGCCGTCGCCGGCGCGGGCGCGCTCGACCGCGATCCTGACCGCGCCATAGATTTCGTCGGGATCGTTGCCGTTCACCGTCACGCCTTCCATGCCATAGCCGGCGGCGCGCATGGAGATGTTCTTGACCCTGGTCGAATTGGCGAAGCTGGTATGTTCGGCGTAGCGGTTATTCTGGCACAGGAAGATCACCGGCAGGTCCCAAAGCGCGGCCAGGTTCAGCGATTCATGGAACGCGCCGATATTGGCCGCGCCGTCCCCGAAATTGGCGACCGACACCTGCCCCTTGCCCTTGAGCTTCGCCCCCCAGCCAAGGCCCACCGCGATCGGCATGGACGATCCGACGATGCCCGTCGTGACCATCATCCCCTTTTGCGGGTAGGTCAGATGCATCGGGCCGCCCTTGCCCTTGCACGATCCGTTCACGCGCCCCGCGAGTTCGCCCCACAGGGCTTCCAGCGGAAACCCCTTGGCCAGCATGTCGTGGGTGCCGCGATAGATGGTGCAGATATAATCCTCGTCGGTCAGGTTCGCTGCGACCGCCGAGGGAATGATTTCCTGACCCTGCGTGGAATAAAAGGGCATCATCAGCCGCCCGGCGGTCATTTCCTTGATGACGCGCTCGTCGTTCAGCCGAATGAGCGCGGCACTCTTGTACATGGCCAGAAGCGTCGCCGCATCTGGCTTGGGATAATTGGACACAAGTGCCTCCTTCGAAGGGGGATCAGTATGATTTGGGGAGGTCGAGCACCTTTTCGGCGATGAAGCTCAGGATGAGCTGCTCGGTGATCGGCGCGATGCGCAGAAGGATGGATTCGCGGAACAGGCGCTCGACCTGATATTCGGTCGAATAGCCCATGCCGCCATGCGTCATGACCGCGCGGGTACAGGCGTCGAATGCGGCGCGTCCGCCCAGGAACTTGCCGGCATTGGCCTCCGCGCCGCAGGGCAGGCCGCTGTCATACAGGTTGGCGGCGCGCATGATCATCCAGAAGGCGCTTTCCAGATAGGCCCAGTTTTCCGCGAGCGGATGCTGGATGCCCTGATTCTCGCCGATGAAGCGGCCGAACACCTTGCGTTCGCGCGCATATTGCGACGCGCGCGCCAATGCGCCACGGCCAAGCCCGACCGCCTCGATGCCGACGAGAATGCGTTCGGGGTTCAGGCTGTGCAGGATATAGTGGAATCCCTTGCCTTCCTCGCCGATCCGGTCCTCCTCGGGTACGAAATAATCGTCGATGAAGGTGGCGTTGGAATCCACCGCGTTGCGGCCCATCTTGTTGATACGGCGCACCTCGATCTGCGATTTGTCGAGATCGGTGTAGAACAGCGTCATGCCGTCGGTCGGCTTCTTGCACTGATCCTTGGGCGTGGTGCGGGTCAGCAGCAGGATCTTGTTGGCGACCTGCCCCGAAGAGGTCCAGATCTTGCGGCCGGTGACCCGGTATCCGCCGTCCACCTTCGTCGCGAAAGTCGTGATGCTGGTGGTGTCGAGGCCCGCATCGGGTTCGGTCACGCCGAAACAGGCGCGATCGGTGCCGGCGATCAGGGGCTTTAACATCCGCTCCTTCTGCTCTGGCGTACCGTTCACGACGACGGCGTGCGGGCCGAAAATGTTGAGGTGAAGCGTGGACGCGGCGGAATAGCCGCCCGCGCTGCACGACACTTCATGCATCATGATCGCGGCTTCGGTCACGCCCAGATTGGCGCCGCCCAGTTCTTCGGGCATGGTGATGCCCAGCCATCCGGCGTCGGCCATGGCCTTGTGAAATTCGAACGGAAAGCTTTTTTCCTGATCCAGTTTCGACCAATATTCGTCGGTAAACTGGTCGCACACCCGCTTAACGCCCTCGCGAATGGCTTCCTGCTCTTCGGTAAATTTGATGTCCATGGGACCTCCGCTTGGGTCATGCATGATCGCGCCTGAACGCCGGCAATCTTGGTACGCATTCTTACTATATGCTAAGTTTTTTTAGTCAAGGCCGCGACGGGAAAAGCTGACGCGGCATCAATGCGGGGTCACGCCGCCGTCCACGAACATTTCCGCGCCCGTGACATAGGATGCCGCGTCGGAAGCGAGGAAGGCGACGACCGCCCCCACTTCCTCCGCATGGCCCATCCGGCCCATCGGGATGAGGTCGCAAAGCGCCTTCACTTCGGGCAGATCGGCCTTTCCATCGTCGCCGAGCAGCATTTCGGTCGCATGGGGACCGGGATGAACGGAATTGACGCGGATGTTGGCGCCGGTCTGGGCCAGATGAATGGCGGCGGATTTGGTGATGTTCGCCAGCGCCGCCTTGGTCGCGGCATAGCTGGCGGTGATGGCGCTGACCCGCCGGGTCGAATTGGACGCGATATTGACGATCGCGCCGCCGCCGGCCGCCTTCATCGCCGGGATGGCCGCCTGCATGCCCCGAAAGGGACCCAGCAGGTTGATGTCGAGGATCGCCTGAAAATCCGCGACGGTCAGGCTTTCGATCGTGGCTGCGGTCGCGATGCCGGCATTGTTGACGAGGATGGTGAGCGATCCGAATGCATCGACCGTCGCGGCGACGGCTGCCGCCCAATCCCCTTCGTCGCGCACGTCGAGCCGCACGAACCGCGCCGCATGCCCGGCCTCGCGTAATTCGGCCGCCGTCTGTTCGCCCCGGTCGACCAATATGTCGGCCAGCATCGCCGCGCCGCCGGCTTCGCATATCGCCCACGCCGCCGCTGCCCCCAGGCCGCGCGCACCGCCGGTGATCAACGCGACCTTGCCGCCAAGGTCGGGACTGTTGGTCCTGCGAATCGCCATATTCTCTCCTGCCAATATCGATCGCCCGCGCGATTCTGGTTGCATAGATAGGATGCTAGCATATGGTTGTGATCATAACCAGTGCGCGGCAAGCGTGAAAAGCAGGAGCGGAAACATGGCCAAGGCCCCCTATGGAGCATTTAATCAGGTCGCCTATATGGTGCCCGATCTGGACGAGGCGATCGACTGGTGGACGCAGGTAATGGGCGTCGGCCCCTTCTTCGTCTTTCCCGCCTTCGACGTGGCGGCGGGCGATTATCGGGGCCAGGCCCATGTCGCGCAGTTCGGCGCGGCGATCGCCTATTCGGGCGAGATCATGGTCGAACTGATCGAACCGCGCGGGCCCTCCATCTTTCAGGAGTTTCTGGCCGACGGACGCAAGGGCGTCCACCATCTGTGCACCTTCACCGAAGATCTGGCGACAACCGAGGCATGGATCTTATCGAAGGGCGGCGCCCGGTTGCAGGGCGCCCGCTTTGGCGACGGTTCGGAACTTGCTTATTACGACATGGCGGGCGACGAGAGCATCATCCTCGAAGTCGCGGCGCTCAAGCCCGAAGTGCTGGGGCTGTTCGCGGCGATCAAGGCGGCGGGCGCGGCATGGGATGGGAAAAGCAGGTTGTTCGATCCCACCGCCGGATAGAGCGCGCGCTTCACAGAGATGGTTTGGAGCGCAATATGACGATAAGCATGCGTAATTAAATGGAGAGGTGAGTCATCGTGTCGAATGCCCGCTATATATGGAGCGTCGCGACCGCGATGCGCAGCCGCGTCCGTCCCCATGTGACCGATAATGCGGCGCGCGATGCGCTCGACAATGGCATTCGCGTGCTGACCACCATGGCGAACGCACTGGAGCAAGGCCCCGACGTGCCCACGGCTTTCGCGACCGACGGGGCGGTCGCCGATACCGACCGGCTCGGCGGGCCACCGGAAAATGTCGCCGCCTGGCGCTCGACCGGCGCGGCCATCGCCCGTCTTGCGGGCGAGCTGGACCAGGGCGCCAGACCTTGCGCGCTGCTCGACGCCGTGCGCTGGGAAAAGTCGTTGCTCGACCAGGCGATCGCCCGGATCGATGCGGCCGAACGCGCCGGGCCGGTCGAGGAGGGGTCGGGCGGCAGCAATATCGATCCGCTGCGATTGCAGGCTTATCTGCGCCAGCGCCCCGGATGCGCCGATGTCGAAGTCACCGCCTTTCGCCTGATCGTCGGCGGCCGGTCGCGCCAGACCGCGCTCTTTTCCATAACGGGCGGGCAGGATCTGCCGGCCGACATGGTCATCCAGCGCGGCATTCCGGGACAGGTCGTCGCGTCGGTCTTTCTAGACGAGGTCAGGCAGTTCGACCTGCTCGAACAATTATTCGCGGTCGGCATGCAGGTGCCGCGACCGATATTGGTCGAACGGGACGCGCAGTGGCTCGACGCTGCCTTCATGCTGGTGGAGCAGGCCCCCGGATCGCCGGTGCAGCCCGATTACTGGTTGCCCGCGACCAGCGAACCGGTCGTGCTCGACCTTGCCCGGCAGATGGCGCTGTTGCACGCCCAGCCGGTGGAAACGGTAGGTCGAAGCCTGCCGCAGGCGCGCGAGCGCTACGACACGCAAAGCTGGCGCGACGAGATCGAGGGGTTCGCCGCGGCCTGGCACGACCGCGCCCACTGGCCCTCGATCAACATTTCCGCCGCCATCGCCTGGCTTCGCGACAATGTCGAATGTATCGACGATCGCCGAACTATCGTCCACAACGATATGATATTTCACAATATATTGGCGCAGGATGATCGCATCACCGCGGTGCTCGACTGGGAGCAGAGCGCGATCGGCCATCCCGGCGAGGATTTGGGCTATTGCTTCCCCGTCGTGATCGCGGTCACCGACTGGAACAGGTTCATGGATGCCTATCGCGCTGCGGGCGGCGCGGATGTGACGCAGCGGCAGATCCAGTTTTTCGCGCTGCGGGCGGGTCTGCGCCTCATGGGTCTGGTGTTGACCGGCGGGCGCGATTCCTTTGAAGGCGGGCTGAGCGACGATGTGCTGGTGGCGAGCGCGGGCGCGCATTTCAGCCAGCGCCTGATGCATCGCATCGCGGTCATACTCGATTCGATCCTGAAGGACGCGGCATGACTGACATCCGGCCCTTCACCCTGACGATCGACCAGGCCGAGCTGGACGACCTTAACCGGCGGATCGACCGGACGCGCTGGCCCGAGCGCGAGACGGTCGACGGCTGGGAACAGGGCGTGCCGACCGACCGGCTGCGTCGCCTCGTGGATTATTGGCGCAACGGCTATGACTGGCGGCGATGCGAGGCGATGCTGAACGGCTTTGGCCAGTATAAGACGCTGATCGACGAAATCGACGTGCATTTCCTGCATATCCGATCGCCTCATGCCAACGCCATGCCGCTGTTGCTGACGCATGGCTGGCCGGGGTCGGTCATCGAATTTCACAAGGTCATCGGTCCCTTAAGCGATCCGGTGGCGCATGGCGGCGATGCGGCGGACGCCTTTCACCTCGTCGTGCCGTCGTTGCCGGGCTTTGGTTTTTCGGGCAAGCCCGCGCATAGCGACATCGGCGTCGAGACCATCGCGCGGATGTGGGCGACCCTCATGCAACGGCTCGGCTATGACCGCTATGTCGCGCAGGGCGGCGACTGGGGCTCGGCGGTCACGGTGTCGCTCGGCGTGCAGGCCCCGCCCGGCCTTGCCGGTGTCCATCTCAACATGATGACCGTGATGCCGCCCGATCTGGGCAGCGACCTCGACGCGGCGGAACAGGCCGCTGTCGCCAAGGCGAAGCATTTCGCCGATGTGGAATCCGCCTATGCCCGGCTTCAGGCGACGCGCCCGCAGACGATCGGCTATCTGCTCGCGGACTCGCCCGTGGGACAGGCCGGCTGGATCTATGAAAAGCTGCGGACATGGTCCGATTGCGACGGCGAGGTGGAAACGATCTTCACCGACGACGAGATGCTCGACACTATCATGCTCTACTGGCTGACCAACAGCGGCGCGTCGTCGGCGCGGCTTTATTGGGAAAGCATGGGCAGCTTTCGCCCGCACAGGATCGACCTGCCGCTGGGCTACAGCCAGTTTCCGGCCGAAATCATGGCACCGCCGCGCAAATGGGCGGAAGTCGTTTTCAGCAACATCATCCACTGGAACAGCCTCGACAAGGGCGGGCACTTCGCGGCGTTCGAGCAGCCTGCGCTGTTCGTCGACGAAATCAGGACCTGTTTCCGCCAACTTCGCCGATCGGGCGCTTAGTAAGCTTATATATCATATATTGGCGTATATTCTTGATTCAATGTCGATTCGGGTGCCAAATGTTCATCTACCCTATCTCAGCTTCATGAAAATGGATGAAAGGGACCGATCATGACCGACATCGCTGCTCCGTCGCCCCCGCCCGATTTAGCCCCGGACCTGCCGTCCGCACAGAAATTCACCTTCGGCTATATCGTCCACGACGTATCGCGCATCCGCCGCACCGTCATGGATCTGATCATGCGGCCCTATGGCATCACCCGATCGCAATGGTCGGTGCTCAGCGCATTGTCGCGCGGCGGCAATAACGGCATGACCCAGGTCGACCTCGCGCGCCTGATGGAAGTGGGCAAGGTGACGGTCGGCGGGCTCGTCGATCGCCTCGAAGCGTCGGGCCAGGTCGAGCGGCGGGCGGACGCCACCGACCGGCGGGCCAAACGCGTCTTCATCACCGATCAGGGTTATGAGGTGATCCGCCTGATGATCGAGGTGTCGGCGGAGGTGAACCAGCGCATCCTGTCCGATTGCACCGCCGAGGAGATCGAAGCGTGCGAGCGGGTTCTGGGCCGCGCCAAAAGGCAGCTCAAGACTATATTGGCCGAGCGTGCGACACATCATAATCCGGTTGACGATCCGCTGGCCTGACCGCACATTTTCCGTCCCCACCTGATAAAGGCAGTTACGTATGTTTTTTCTGGTCCTCGCTCCCGACAAGCCCGGCATGCTCGACCGGCGGCTGGACCATCGCCAGCGGCATGTCGATTATTGGGTGGGACAGGGGGATGCGGTCAAGGTCGCGGGCGCGATGCTCAGCGACGATAGCGCGGACGCCACGCCCGTCGGCAGTTCTTTCCTGATCGAGGCCCAAGATGAAGCGACAGTCCGAGCGCTGCTCGCCGCCGATCCGTTCATGACCGAAGACGTGTTTTCCGGCGACTTTCAGGTTCAGCCGGTGCGGCCTGCAATCGGCGTGTGGCGCCGGGACTGATCTCCCAGCCTGTCCGGGCGCTTCAATCCTCGCCGATATAGGTCAGCGTCTTGCCGCTGTTCGCTCCGGTGAACAGCGCCTCCAGCGCGCCCACGACATGGGGCAGTCCGGCCTCGACCGTTTCGTCGCGGTCGAGCTGGCCCGCGACCAGCATGTCGGTCAGCCTGTCGACCGCTTCACCGAAGCGATGCGCATGGTCGAAAATGAAGAAGCCGGTCCAGCTCAACACGCGCATCAACACTTCGCGTTCGTTGCGCAGGCCGGTGGGCGGCGGTGTCCAGCTCGGCGTGGCGGCGGTTCCGCACTGGATGATCCGCCCGTGGCGCGCCATGGCGCGGATGGCGGTGTCCAATATCCATCCGCCGGTATTGTCGAAATAGGTATTGAAGCCCTCAGGCCGCGCCCTGGCGAGTGTTTCGGCGAGGTCGCCCGTCTTGTAATTATAAGCTTCATGATAACCGAAGCGATCGATACAGGCGGCGACCTTCTGGTCGCTGCCGGTCAGCCCGACGACATGTGCGCCCGCCTGCCGCGCGATCTGGCCGACGACGCTGCCGACGGTTCCGGCGGCGGTCGACACCAGCACGGATTGCCCGGCGGACGGCGGCGCGATGTCGTGGAGCGCGAGCCAGGCGGTGACGCCCGGCATGCCGAGCACGCCCGCATAGGTGGACAGCGGCGCACGGGGGTTCGGGATGAGCGAGAGCAGGTCGGCGCGCGTGGCGACCGCATAATCCTGCCACCCGAAAAAGCCGTAGACGACTTCGCCAGCCCTGATCGAGGGGTCTTTGCTGTCGACCACGACGCCTACCGCGAGCGCCCGCATCGGCGCGCCGATCGGGGTAAGCGCGGGGTTGGCGGCCCAGCCGCGCTGCACCGGATCGGCGGACAGATAGAGATTGCGAACGAGGAATGTCCCGTCGCCGGGCGAGGGGACGGGGGCGTTCTGGGACGCGAAATCGTCGCGGCCGGGAGTCCCGGCGGGGCGGCGGGCCAGGACGATCTGGCGATTGGTTGAGGGAGAAGCAAAAGGAGGGATAAAATGTGTCATGACGCCGCTTCCAGTTAGTATGCTATATTACCAAATGCTAGGCAGGCTTCGGTCCGGCGTCAATCCTCAAAGAAACACGGCCCGTTCGCGCGCGTCTGCGGGATGGACCCTGGACGCGCCCGCGGGATAGATATCGAAGATCGACCGTTCGCCTTCCAGTCCGCTCAGCAATTCCATCGTCATCGGCGCGCTGGAACAGTCGAGCATGGCGCGGACGGCGCTGCGGAAGCCCTCATCCTTGCGCAACTGCGCCACGACGGCTTCGTCGCGATAGGATTCGATCGCGACGAACTGGTTCGGGTCGCGCGCCCAGCCATAATAGACGAAATGCGTCATCACCTCGATCGCGTCGACATGCGCCCGCCACAGGCCATCCCAAATTTCCAGAAACCGGCCGCGATGCACGGGATCGATCGTCCAGCGCGAAATGAACAGGTTCGGACGGGTGTGGATGCGGCTTTCGGTCATGCCTGCGCTCGCCCCGGAGTATCAGCAGGATCGTCGCTCAGATAGCGGGCGAGCGTCTGGTGCAGATGGCGGATGCGCACTTCCTGATAGGCGGAATAGAGGATGTCCCTGTCGCCCCCGTCGCGCATGCCGGCCTGGCACTGGCGCAGGCCGTAAACGTCCTGATCGTAGATTTCGCCATGCCATGGCGGCAGTACCCCGGCACTGGCGAATGTGTCATCTTCACCAAGGTCTACGACGTTCACCTCGGGCACCATCCCGCCATCCTTCGGCTTGGGCTTGAAGATCAGAAATTCGAACGTCGCGCGATTGACGTCGCCGCGCACCGGCAGGAACCGGTAGACATAGGGATAGCCGAGCGACCGGAAGATGATCATATTGGGAAAGACCGAATATTGCACCGCATCGGCGGCTTCCGCGTCGGACATGGCCGAATAATCGACGCCGTCCGCATCGCTCATCGCCGCGCGCATGCCCGCCGCCATATAGTGCCGCGCCTTCATGCCGTCTTCGAGCTGTGGCGGTTCCGTGCCCGCGAATACCACCGACAGCGCCGCGTTCAGTATCTCCTGTTCCGACAGGGCGCGCGGCAACTGGTCGCTCATCACCCCTGTCGGTTCGAGGAAGCGGGTGACATGCGGATCGTCCGCCCAGACATCATATTGGGTGCTGGCGTCGCCGCCGAAGGGCAGCGCCTGCGCATGGATGCCGGCCAGATGATAGGATTCGAGGAACGCCTCGACCGCGGTTTTCCAGTTCGCATCGACCGTCTTTTTGATGACCGTGGCCAGATATTTATCCGCATAGGACCAGTCGGCGAAATGGCCCGGCAAATGGCCGAGATAGTCTTCCAGTGGCGGCGCGTCATGGTCGCGGTTGATGAAGACGAAACCCTGCCAGCGTCCCACACGGGCTTGCGGCAGGTTCATGTCCGCATCCTTGAGGCCGGGGAAATCCCAGCGTGAGGGCACATGGGCCAGCGTCCCGTCGAGATTCCAGGTAAAGCCATGGAAAGGACAGGATAATTTGGTCACGCTGGTATCGCCGGCGCATAATTTCATGCCGCGATGCAGGCAGCTATTATAATAAGCGCGTATATCGTCTTCCGCGCTGCGCATGATGATGAAGGATGCGCCGGGGCTTTCGTATACGACGCAGTCGCCAACCTCGGGAATCTGTTCCTCGCGGCAGGCGAATTGCCAGACGCGCGGCCACATCCGCTCCTCTTCGAGCGCAGCAAAGGCGGGGCTGCGATATTCGTCGCGCGACACGCGGGCGACGGGCACGTCGATCTCGGAATATTCGCGCAGCAGGGCCGGTGCCGGAACGGGGTCGCCAGCGATTACTTCCTGATAGAGCGGCAGATGGCTGTCGCGATATGCGGGCGCGATTTTCAGTTCCGTTCCCATCGTCCTTCTCCTCGGATCGCCTGCCCCGTCATTGCGGGGCATCTTTGCTGCGACGGATCATAAAGCACTCGCCCCCCGAGTCAATATCGTATGCTAGCATAGTATTGCCGTCGGGCTTGCATAAAGGAAGATTGCTAGCGTATCATGTGATATCTAACTATTAATCGACGATGCGCCGGCGGGGGAAATGACAGGCAATGGATATCGACAAAATCCGTAATATGGCGATCGCGCCGATCATCCAGGCCTATGACAAGCGCGATACGATCCTTCACGCGCTGGGGCTTGGCTATGGGGCCGATCCGCTGGACGAAGCGGAACTGCCGTTCGTCTATGAAAAGGACCTGCGCTGCGTGCCGGCCTTCGCCAATATCCTGTGCCATCCCGGCTTCTGGGCGCAGGACCCGCAATATGGCATCGACTGGGTCAAGATATTGCACGCCGAACAATATCTGACGATGCACCGGCCGCTGCCGGCGACGGGAACCGTACGCGGCGAATATCGCGTGGCGGCGATCGAGGACAAGGGTGAAGGGCGCGGCGCGCTGCTCCATCAGGAAAAGGACCTGTTCGACGATGCGACCGGCGATCATCTCGCCACCGTGCGCTCGACCCTGTTCATGCGCGGCAATGGCGGCGAGGGCGGCTTTGGCGATCCCATGACGCCCGCGCAGCCGATCGAGGAGCGGACGCCGGACAAGGTGGTCGAGATCGCGACCCTGCCGCGCCAGGCGCTGATCTATCGGCTGAGCGGCGACTGGAACCCGCTGCACGCCGAACCGGCGATCGCGACGCGGGCGGGGTTCGCCAAGCCGATCCTGCACGGGCTATGCACCAAGGGCATCGCCAACCGCGCGATCTTGTCGGCCTATTGCGACAATGACGTGGCGCGCTTCAAATCGATGTTCGTGCGCTTCAGCAAGCCCGTCATGCCCGGCGAGACCATACGCGTCGAATTTTTCGAGGAAGGCGAGGGCAGGATGCGGTTCCGCGCGATCGCCGTCGAGCGTGGCGAGGTCGTGCTCGACCGCTGTTCCGCTACCGTGGCCTAGCGGCTAAGGACGGGCGCATAGCATAGCAGGGGTATCGAGCATGACGGACGTGAATCATGATTTCCAGCGGGTCGTCCCGATGGAGGGCGGTCATAATTTCCGCGATATCGGTGGCTATCCGACGCGGGATGGCCGGCGGGTCGCCACCGGGCTGGTGTTCCGGTCGGGCACCATGTCGGAACTCAACGACAGCGATCATGCGCTGCTCGACGCGATCGGCTTGCAGGTCATCTGTGACCTGCGGGCGAATAATGAACGGGATCGGCGGCCGTCGCGCTTTTCGCAAGCGGCGACGTTCGAAATCTGGTCGCGCGATTATGAGATGAGCGCGGGCGATCTGGTCGAGGTCATGCAGCGGCCTGGTGCGACGGCGCAGCAGTTGCGCGACCATGTGATCGAGGCCTATCGCACGCTCGCCTATGAACAGGCGCCCTCCTATCGCGAACTGTTCCTGCGCCTTGCCCACGGGCCGCTGCCGCTGGTATTTCATTGCGCGGCGGGCAAGGATCGTACCGGCATCGCCGCCGCGCTGTTGCTCGACCTGCTGGGCGTGCCGCGTGAACGAGTGATCGACGATTATGCGCTGACCGATCAGTTTTTTTCGCGGGGATGCGAGCTGGTGGCGAAAGACCCGATCGGCGATCGCTTCGCGGGCGTCGACCCCAAGGTCTGGGAACCGATGATGCGCGCCGACCCCGCCTATCTGGAGATCATGTTCGACACGATCGAAACCCGCCACGGATCGGGCGAGGGATTTCTGCGCGACGAGCTGGGGCTGGATGAGGCGGCCCTTGGGCGCATTCGCGAGCGACTGCTGGTATAAGCACCGCGCGTCAAATGTGAGCCGTTCGCCCTGAGCGGAGTCGAAGCCTGTCCTGAGCGGCTGCTGCAAGCAGGCAGTCGAAGGGGGCCCTGCTAAGCGGAGGCGAAGCTCACTTCCCCCGGATCAAGTCCGGGGTCAGTGGAAGGCTTCGACTTCGCTCAGCCCGAACGGAGGATATGTGATCCTGATTTGACGCGCGATGCCCTAAAGCGCCATTTTCCCGCTCACCCGCGCGCGGGATGGGCGAAGGACACGACGGTCAGCCCGCCATCGGTGAACAGCTCCGCCGCGGTCATATAGCTGGAATCTTCCGACGCGAGGAAGACCACGACCTTGCCGAATTCGGCGGGCAGCCCCATCCGCCCCATCGGGATCGCGTCGACCAGCGCGCGCACTTGCGGCATGGCCTGCACCTGCGGATTTTCCAGCATTTCGGTGAGATGCGCGCCGGGATGGATCGAATTGACGCGGATATTATCGCCCCTGAGCGCGCAATGCACCGCCGTCGTCTTGGTGAGGTTTGCGATGCCCGCCTTGCTCGCGCCGTAGAGCGAGGTCGTCGGCAGCGCCATCTTGGTCGAATTGGACGCGACGTTGATGATCGAACCGCCGCCGCCCTTCCGCATGGCGGGCAGCACGGCCTTGATGCCCAGAAATGGACCGATCAGATTGACGTCGAGGATCGCCTGGAACTGTTCGACGGTCGCTTCCTCGATATCGATCGGGATGTTGATGCCGGCATTGTTGACGAGGCCGTCGATCCGGCCCTCGGTCGCCATGACGCCATCGACCAGCGCGGCCCAGGATTGCGCCTCGCGCACGTCCAGATGGACATAGCGCGCCCGATGTCCGGCCGCCCGTAAATCGCTTGCCCGCGCCTGACCCGCATCGTCCAGCACATCGGCGATGACGACGCTCGCGCCCTCCGCGCACAGCGCATCGGCGGCTCCGCCACCCAGTCCGCGCGATCCGCCGGTCACGATCGCGACCTTGTCGTTCAGCCTGCCCATCGGCATCCTCCTATAGCGTCGTTATCGGGTCAGCCACGCGCCGGCGCATAGGGCGCGTCCGAAGCGAAGGAGAGGGTTTCGTTGACGACGGACCTTGCCAGCGCCGCGACGATCTCCGGGAAATCGGGGTCGGCCTTGAGCGCTTCGACCGCCGCGAAATAGCTGTTGGCGTCGGGCACCTCCCATATGTGGGTGACGGTGTTCAGCCGGTCGATCTCGCTGATCATCGCGTGCAGCATCGTGCAGCCGCGCGCCTCCATCTTTTGCCGGACCTTGGGCGCGATCGCGAGGAAATCCAGGACGCCGGCATAGGATAGTTCGAGTCGGGCGATCAGATACATGGGGTCGTCTCCTGTGGTGACGAAGGCCCGGGGCCGATGAGTCAGCCCTGGTCCCGTTCCACGAAATGCTTGCGGATCAGCGCGCGCTGCACCTTGCCGGATGCGGTGCGGGGCAGGGGGACGCCGGTTTCGATCCGCCGGGGAATCTTGTACGCCGCCAGCGATTTGCGCGCGAAGGCGATGACATCGTCCGGGTCGACGCTGTGGCCGGGCCGGATTTCCAGCGCGGCGGTGACGCCTTCGCCCCATTTGGGATGGGGCAGGCCGAACACGGCGCAATCGAGGATGGCGGGATGATCGCGCAGCACCGCCTCCACCTCGGCGGGGTAGACATTCTCGCCGCCCGAAACGATCATGTCCTTGATGCGGTCGGTCAGGAACAGATAGCCTTCCGCGTTCAGCCGCCCGCCATCGCCCGACCGATACCAGCCGTCGATCAGCGCCTCGGCGGTGGCCTGGGGCTTTTTCCAATATTCGATCAGCAGGCTGGGACCCTTCACCCAGATTTCGCCGGGGGTATCGACCGGCAGCAATTCCCCTTGTGAATCGCGGATCGCGATCTCGAAGCCGGGCAGGGGGCTCCCGACCGAACGCAGCAGCGCGGGATGGCTCGCATCATGCTGGTGCGGCCCCAATATGGTCATCGTGCCCGAAATCTCGGTCATGCCATAATATTGCAGGAAGCGGCAGCCGAGCCGGTCGACCGATCGCTCCAGCAGCGCCGGGTCCATCGACGCTGCGCCATAATGGATGCCGCGCAGGCTGGGGGCACGCACGCCGCGCGCATCCATCTCGCCGATCAGCGCGCGCACCAGCGTGGGCACGATGAAGGTGCGGGTGATGCCATGGTCCAGGCAATTGTCGAGAATGACGGCGGGGTTGGTGTCCGCGATCACATGCGCGGTGCCGCCCCGGACCAGCGCGGTGCAGACCCACGACATGCCGCCGATATGAAAGGATGGCAGCGGCGAGAGCAAAATCTCGTCATCGCCCCAGTCGTCGAAATGGCCCGACATGATTTCGATATGGCGGTGAATGCCGAAATTATATTGCGATGTGACGACGCCCTTGGGCCGGCCGGTCGTGCCGCTGGTGTAGAGTTGCAGGCAGGGTGCATGCGGATCGAGCGGTTCGCGCGGGGCCGGGGGTGCGGCGGCGATCCGGGGGCGCAGCCCTTGCGGCCCGTCATCGTCCACCACCAGACGCGGCAGGTTCCGGCAATCGGCTTCGTCGAGCAGGCCGGTAAATTCGGCATCGGCGACGATCAGCGAGACATCGCCGTCCTCCAGCACATAGGCTGTTTCGGGCGCGGTGTTGCGCCAGTTGACCGGCACCATCACCGCGCCGGCGCGCATGCCGCCAAGCAGCATGAGGAAGTATAGATCGCTATTCTT
Source organism: Sphingobium fluminis (assembly GCF_037723805.1). Taxonomy (NCBI): domain Bacteria; kingdom Pseudomonadati; phylum Pseudomonadota; class Alphaproteobacteria; order Sphingomonadales; family Sphingobiaceae; genus Sphingobium; species Sphingobium fluminis. Next base: position 10,762 of record NZ_JBBJUK010000005.1, on the reverse strand, counting down.
GCCGATATAGGCAAAGCGCCCGCCGACGCCGATGCCATGGTCGCGCAGCAGGGTGACGACGGCGTTGCAGCCGCGATCGAGCTGCGCATAGGTCCAGCGGTGCGCCCCGAAGACGAGCGCGATCTTGTCGGGCGACTGCGCGGCAAAGACATTGGCATATTCAGACGGCAGTATGAGGCCGCTATCGTCGAGCGGCAGCCCCCGGGCGAGGGCCAAGCCTTCGGCCACCGCCGACGAAGCGCCGGTTTCAGAAGGCGACATTATCGCCGCCCTTGGTCTGCATCATCGCCCGCGCATCTTCGGGCGTGGCGACGGTCAGACTCAGTTCCTCCAGGATGCGCCGGATCTTGGCGACCTGAACCGCGTTGGAGGTCGCCATCTGCCCCTTGCCCGCATAGAGGCTGTCCTCCAGCCCGACGCGAACCGACCCGCCGAGCAGCGCCGACAAGGTCGTCAGCCGCATCTGATGCCTGCCCGCCGCGAGCAGCGAAAAAATGAAATCCTCGCCGAACAGCCGGTCGGCGGTGGTCTTCATGTGCATCACATTTTCAGGATCGGGTCCGATGCCGCCCAATATGCCGAACACGCCCTGAATGAAGAAGGGCGGCTCGACCAGCTTGCGGTCGACGAAATGGGCGAGATTATAGAGATGGGCCATGTCATAGCATTCAAATTCGAACCGCGTACCCTGGTCCGACAATTGCGTCATCGCTTCTTCGATCTGGGCGAAGGTATTGGACAGGATGAAATCCTTCGTCATGTCCAGATAGGGTTTTTCCCAGTCATGCTGCCATTGCGTGATCTTGGCGCCCGCGCCCGAGATGTTGAAATTAACCGACCCCATGTTCATCGAACAGACTTCGGGTTTGAACATTTTGGCAGGGGCCAGCCGGTCGTCCAGGCTCATGCCAAGCCCGCCGCCGGTCGTGATGTTGAGAATGGCGTCGGTCGACTGTTTGATGCGCGGCAAAAAGGCGCGGAACAGTTCTGGGTCCTGCGATGGCTGCCCCGTTTCTGGATTGCGCGCATGCAGGTGCAGCATGGCCGCGCCGGCTTCCGCCGCCTCGATGGCGTTCGTTGCGATCTGGTCCGCCGTGATCGGCAGATGCGGCGACATGGTGGGTGTGTGGATCGACCCGGTGATGGCGCAGGTGATGATGACCTTGTCAGTACGCTTCATAGTGTTCCGGCGCCTGTCACGCCCCTCCTGTTCGTCGATATGGGCGATATGCGCCTTGTTGGGTGGCTGCTGGCGTCAGACGATCTCTGCTAGGATGGTCCCGACCTCATAGGTTTCGCCGGCGGGTTTGAGGATTTTCAGCGTCCCCGATGCAGGCGCTTCGACCTCTTGAGTCGACTTGTCGCTTTCCAGCGCGAACAGCGGTTCGCCTTCCTTCACCGGGCCGCCATCGGCCACCATCCATTCGGCCAGATTGCCTTCGTTCATCGAAAATCCAAGCTTTGGCAGGATGACTTCCGTCGCCATATTTCCATCCTCTGATTCCGGGTGCCCATAACTGCCGGGCTTTTCTTGCAAGCATATGGTAATCATGCATACCTCTTACGTCCAGCAAATTACGCATGGGAGCGAAGCGCCATGGCGCAGGAGCAGGCGTCGCCCGGACCGGCATCGACAATGCGCCGGTCGCGATCCTGGACGGTATGAGAGGACGTCGGCTCTAAAAGGCATCCAGCGAATCATAATCGTCGATGGCCGATCCCATGCGACGCAGGAATTCCAGCGTCGTATGTTCGGGCTGCATCGCGGGCATGTCTGCGGTCGGGCGCATGGTGATGGTCCAGAAGGCGAAAGCGGTGAACATCTGTTGCCGCACATTGCGCAAGGCGTCGTTAAAATCGATCTTCGGCGCGCCCTTTGCCGCCATCAGGTCGAGATAGAGGCGCAAGAGATCCTCCAGCCAGTCGCGCCGCTGCTCGACGGTAAGCGCGGTCAGCGTCGAGAAAATGAAATCGCGGCTCCAGTGGCCGATCGTCGTCAACTGCCAGTCGGCCAGCCCCATGCGATCGTCGGCGGTTATATACCAGTTTTTGAGGTGCACATCGCTGTGGATCAGCGTGCGGGGCAGGTCCAGATGGCGGGCGACGGATTTTTCGGTCGCGTCCCATATCTCGGTGCGCCGGCGGACCAGCCGATCGGGCAGCACCGATGACGACGCCGCCACGCCCTTGTCGCAAAAGGCCGGAAAATCGGGCGCGCCGCGCATCATGTCGCGCCACCAGTCGGGCCAGTGCTTGAACGGCAGCGCTGCCGTCCCGAGTTCCGGGCTGTCATAGAAGCGCGAATGGAGATCCGACAGCGTCGTCACCAGCGACTCCGCCTGAACGCGGGTCAGCGTGGTGCGCTCGTCGGGGAAATGCACCTGCCCCGCCATATCATCCATCATGATGAAATAGGCATAATTGTTGGGATCGAAACGGGCGAAGCGCTTCGAAATCGAGCCGGGGGCGCACCAGATTGTAGAAGTCCGCCTCCGCTTGCGCCGTATCCGACACGCCGAGCACGATACGGTTTTCGAGCGTCTCCGCCGCCTTGCAGAATACCGTCGCGGGCAGGCCCGCCGCTTGTCCGGCCTCATTATAATGGAGGAAGATGCGGCGGCGGTTGGACGATCCGTCATCGCGCTCATCGAAACGGAAGTCCGTGACCGCCGCGCCGGGCGCATTGCCGCACAGTACCGCGGCCAGCCATTCGCGCGTAATCGCCTTATAGGATGTCGGCACGTCATCCGCGGCGAACACTGGCCGGTCATGATCGGTTTCGGCTTCGAAAGCGGCTCTTATGGCTTCGATCGACGCGCCCATGAAAATCTCTCCTTTTGGTACTATGGCATATGATATATTGGCTAACGAATAAGACAAGGCGGAGAATCGGCATGGGCGGTATGGAGGAAAGCGACAGGCCGGACATTCTCATCGAGTCCGATCCGGTCGCGCCCGCCATTCGCCACCTTCGCCTGAACCGCCCCTCGGCGCGCAACGCCATGTCAGCGCGGCTGGTGCAGGATTGCATCGACTGGTTCGAGGCCGCCCGGCATGATCCATCGATCGGCGCGGTCATCCTGTCCGGGGCGGGCAAGGGTTTCTGCGCCGGCAGCGATCTGGCGGGTCTTGCCGCCATGGACGATATGGAGCGATCCGCCTTCGAGGAAGCGTCGGGCCGTCTGGCGCGGATGATCCCGGCTTTCCCGCGGCCGGTGATCGCCGCCGTGCATGGCTTTGCGATCGGTGGCGGACTGACGCTGGCGGCGGCCTGCGACATCGTCATCACCGCGCCGGATGCCCGCTGGAGCCTGCCCGAAGTGCCGATCGGCCTGTTTCCGGCCTGGGGGCTGGACGCGGTGGAGCAGCGCGTGGGCCGCCCGGCCGCGCGCCGCCTGAGCTGGGGCATCGACTCGCTGGACGGTCAGGCGGCGGCGGCGATGGGCCTTGCCGATCAGGTGGCGCAGGATGTGGCGGGGGAAGCCACCGCGCTGGCGCGGCGACTGGCGGCGCTGCCCCGTGCGCAGGTGGCCGCCGTGAAAGACTATTTCGCGGCGCACCGGATCGGCGCGGCAGCCGATCAGGCCGCCAATGCGCTGTTCATGGCCGCTTGCGCCACCGATACGGCGCAGGCGAGCTTCGCGCGGTTCGGCGCAAAAAGCGAAACGGGCGGGCTATAAGTTGATCTGATTTGGAAAGGAGCATGACATGACGCAATCCTATGGTTTCGCGGCGCTGGAGGCCAAGGCCCGGCTGACCCCCTTTACTTTCGAGCGACGCGAGCCGGGGCCAAGGGATGTCGTCATGGACATTCTCTATTGCGGCATTTGCCATTCGGACCTGTTTTTCGTCGACAATGATTGGGGCTTCAGCGTCTATCCCATGGTGCCGGGGCATGAGATCGTCGGCCAAGTGACGTCGGTAGGCTCTGCCGTCACCAAATTCCGCCCGGGCGATATCGGCGCGATCGGCTGCATCGTCGACAGTTGCCGCCAATGCGAGCCATGTACCCAGGATCTAGAAAATATGTGCGTGGAGCATCCGACACCGACCTATTCGGGCTTCGAGCGGGATGGCGAGACGCCGACCTTCGGCGGCTATTCCAATAATTATGTCTGCGACGAAGATTATATGATGCGCGTGCCCGGCAATCTGAACCCTGCGGGCGCGGCGCCTTTATTATGCGCGGGGATCACCACCTATTCGCCGTTGCGGCACTGGAAGGTCGGGGAGGGGACCAAGGTCGGCATTACCGGGCTGGGGGGCCTTGGCCATGTCGCGATCAAACTGGCTCGCGCCATGGGGGCCGAGGTCACGGTCTTCACCACCTCGCCCGGCAAGGTCGACGACGCGCTGGCGCTGGGCGCGCATCACGTCGTGCTGTCGACCGACGCGGTGCAGATGACGGCCCAGGCGGGCCGGCTCGACTTCATCCTGGATACGATTTCGGCGAAACATGATCTCGACGCCTATCTCGCCCTGCTGCGGCGGGAAGGCACGCTCTGCCTCGTCGGCGCGCCGGCAGAACCGCTCGCCGTCAACGCCTTTTCACTGATCGGCGGGCGCAAGAGCGTCAGCGGCTCACCGATCGGCGGCATGGCCGAAACGCAGGAGATGCTCGATTTCTGCGGGCTGCATAATATCTTGGCCGACATCGAGCTGATCTCCATGGCGGATATCCATGCGGCCTATGACCGGCTGCACCGCAGCGATGTCAAATATCGCTTCGTCATCGACATGAGCACGCTACCCGCCCCCCACAAATGAGAGGAAGAGAATGGCCAGACTGACAATCGTCGATCGCTCGGGCGTCGGCAAATCGATTATCGGCGACCATGGCCTGTCGGTCATGGAGTTGATCCGCGACAATGGTTTCGACGAGCTGCTGGCGCTGTGCGGCGGCTGCTGCGCCTGCGCGACCTGCCACGTCTATGTCGACGCCGCCTATGCGGACCGCCTGCCGGCCATGTCCGACGACGAGAATGATCTGCTCGACAGTAGCGATCACCGCCATGCGCAGTCGCGTCTGTCCTGCCAGATACCTTTCAGCCATGCGCTCGACGGGCTGATCGTGACGATCGCGCCGGAGGACTGACTGCGCATCCTCCCTATGCGCGGTGACGGGACGGGCCTGCACGCTTCGCAGTTTGCGCTTCGGAATTTCGAGAAATCATCATTAGTCAGCCCGACCCATCCAGACATGGGAGATCTTGCGGCAAATCCGAGAGAGCGAATGATGACGCTCCGCAGCCGCCCGGCGCGTGCCGATTTTTGAACGAGAGAGGGATATCCCACCGGCCAAACGGGTCTATTCATATAATCTGTTACAAGCCTTCATCGCGGCGCCAGATGCGGATGATGGTCCGAGACTGACGCTCATAATTCCCGCAATGGTCAACGATATCGAAAGGCCATTCAATGAGGAGCGCCCCTCTGCCTGAAGCGGCAACCAAAGGGGATACTCGATAAGAGCCGACTGCTGCGCTCTGGCTGCGCCTGTAGTGATCGATATTTTAATTTCACCGTTGAGCCGTTCTGATGCCGTTCAGGTGGCAGCAGTGCTCGTCTGACGGGATGTAGCGGCGTGATATGGTTTCCATGCGAGGAAGAACAGCAGCCACGCGACTGGTCCTACCGCACAGACGATGGCCAGCAAGGAACTTCCAAGAGATCCCGGTCCGCTGAAGACTGTGTCGGCGAGAAAGCCTACCAGAAAGACACCCAAGCCAAGACCAATGACATTGTTAGCGAACGCCATAACGGCCATCAGCCTTCCTCGAAAGGCCGGTGGTGCGATCACGGGTAACGCGACTTGAGGAAATGCGCCAACCGAAGAAATGATGCTGAAACCCACTGCCATGAAGATCGATGCAAAAAGAATGGAGGATTGTAACAGCGCCAGAATGAAACAGCCCAGTCCTATCGGGATCAGCACCAATGGAATAAACAGCAACAAATCCCTGCGCCCGACACGGGCAATCCGCTCGGCCAAGACGGGAACCGAAAGTATCAGGACCGCTGTCATCACAAGTGCGGTGGAGAAGATATAGCCTGCGGCGGACGCGCTGACCCCTTGGGTACGGATCAGATGGGTAGGATACCACGCCACTGCGCCGTTCGAGACAGCATATAGCAGGGCAGGGCCGGACACTGCAGGAACGTAAAAATGGAAGGATTCACGCAGTGAAGCGAAAATGCCGAAGCGTTCCGGGTCCTGCAACGCTTTATCGGGAGCAGGCGATGCGTGGGTGCGCGGCGGCTCGCGCGTCGTGAAAACGATGATTGTCGCGAGAAGCAGGCCGGGAAGACCCACCAGCACCAGCGAAAGGCGCCAGGAAGCCAGCGGCGCCAGCCCTAACGCGCCGGCCAGCCAAGTCTGACTCGCCAGTTGGATGACTGCGCCGCCTATGACATAGGCCAGTACGATACCAACGGGGGCCGACGATAGAAAAACGGCACTGGGTGTCGCACGTTCGTTTGGCTTGAACAGATCGCCGATCATCGACAGCGCCACGGGCGACAGCACGGCTTCTCCGACTGCGAGTCCCATGCGCAAACCAAAGAGCATGGGAAACGAGGTGGCGAAACCGGAGAGCGTGGTGCAGATGCTCCACAGGGCCACCCCCAGTACGAGATATCTCTTGCGGTTTCCGCGATCGACCAACCACGCCACGGGCAGCGCCGCCAGCGCAAAGATAAATGCAAAGGACGGCCCCATGAGCAGCCCCATTTGCGTATCACTCAGGTGGAAATCGGATTTGAGGGGCTCCACCATCAAAGAGATGGTGACCCGATCGATATAGGACAGGACATACAGCGTCGCGAGCAGGCCGACCATGTACCAGCGATGACGAAACATAGGGCTCTCTACCTCCCGGATATAGGCTCAGACGTCGGCAGGTGAACTATTTTCGACCGATCCCAGAAAGGACGTAACGGCAGCGATACATTCGTCGAACTTCTCATAATATATTTCATGGCCGGTCCCTTCGATCACCTTGATGCGGGAATCAGGGATCAGATCGTTCATTTTCTGCTGGTCGCCAAGCGGCGCGGTATTGCTGTTTGCCGGGGCGAGAATGAGAGTGGGCATTTTGAGGGTCGAAACCATCGGTGTCAAATCTATACTGGGGAACAGCCGCGCGAACGCGGCCAGGCTCTCGGCGCGGTTCTTGCCCCATTCGCCTCGCAACCACTTTTCATGTGCGGGCCCGGTGGGGACCACACCCCTTCCCTTGATGTTCATGTCAAGGAACTCGTTCATCGGTGTCGTCGCGATCATTCCAGCGAGATCGCTATAGCCATAACGTTCCGAATTACGGGTCGGGTCTGATAGCGGCGCCGAGATCAATGTAAGGGAGCCTACTCTGTCCGGATATCGAGCGGCGAAGGCCACGCCCAGGACGCCCCCGGCGGACTCGCCGATATAATGGACCCGGTCGACCCCCAGTTCGTCGAGAAATTCAGCCATGTCTTCGACCAGCCGATCGACCGACCATTCGAATCCCGGCAACGGATCATCGGACAGCCCGTGGCCACGCATGTCGCGGCGCAGGACGCGATACTTCCCGACCAGCGGCGGCACAAAATGGTAAAAGAAATTCGAGCTTTTACCCCATCCGTGCTGGATGAAAACCACCTCTGGATCGCGCCATGGATCAGTGAAATTATCATCGTTGTAATAAAATGAGACGCCATTCAATTTCACATACGGCATTCTATTCTCCCGGCGATCAATTTCCCGATCAGATCATGGCACGATCCATAGAAGCGTGACGCTAGCCGCTTATTTCTGCCCGAAGGCGACGGTGACGCGAAGCATGATTTCGCGTCCGCGGTTCGGCACGGCGTAAGCATCGGATGACGTGTTGGCGATTAAGGTGCGCGAGGCTCCACCTGTGAATGACAATTGTCGCGAGCCCGTGGCGGCCCGATGCCTTAATACTAGTCCAGATATGGGGCGGTGTCAGCGTCTCCTTTAGTAAAGGGAAATCGGTTAAACGACGTTCAATTAATTCGCTAGACCGCGGAAGCACTGCGTCTCATGCTGGCTGTGAATGAAACCCCGCTACTGAACGGGATTAATGGTGAGGTCGACGCCGTCGGATCATGGTGGGAGCCTCGTGTCCGATGAACCAGGTTCCGGTTAGTTTGACACGACCAGTGACGGCACGATTGATATGACCTTCCGCCCGGCTATGGCAGCATTGTTCTACAATTTTACGGAAAGTCATTCGCGCCCCGGAAGCGGGCGATCGACGGGAGAGTTGCATGAACAAAGTTCAGGTGTTGATGGGCGGATTATTTGTCGGTCTCATGGGCGTGGCTTGGCCCGGCATTGCCGCCAAGCCGACCGGGGATACATGTCCCTCCTCAGGCAATCTCAAGTTCTTATGCGGGATACAAAGCCCGGAAGATCTCGCGGTTCTACCGGGCGGACGCTGGATTATCGCAAGTGGGATGAGTCTTGGAAGCGGGCTTCACCTTATCGACGGGACGACGAAAAAATGGGCGCGGTGGATCGCACCGGCGGGTGCCAGGCCTCGAGCACCTTTTGACCAATGCAAGGTTCAGCCAGCGCCTGATGATTTGGCAATTCACGGCATCGCGCTTCACCAGCGTGGACGCGGACGCGCGACTCTTTATGCGGTCAATCACGGCGGAGCCCACCCAGGCGTCGGAGAAAGAATCGAAGTCTTCGATATCGACACGACGCGCGGCAAGCCATCTTTGAGCTGGGCCGGGTGCCTCCCCTGGGCCGGCAAGCTGGAGGCCAATGCCGTTGTAGCAGCATCCGACGGGACCGTTTACGCGACGGTGATGAACCATCCGGGCTATACCATAAAAGATTGGTGGACAGGCGTGCCCAAGCTGACCGGAGCGGTTTACAAATGGACCATCGGCAGCCCCGCGTTCGAACGCATGGCGGGAACCGACCTCGTCGGCAATAACGGCATCGAAGTATCGGCCGACGGCAAGAGGATTTATGTCAACAGCAAGAGTGCGACTGTCATCGGAGACGGCACCATCACGTCCTTTACCACCACCAACCCCGCGAAAAAGCTGAGAAGCGTCGAGATCAAGGGCGGTCTTCCCGATAATATCCACTGGGTGAATGGGCGCCTGGTCGCCGCCGGAGCGAGGACCGATACCTGCCCCGTAAAGGCGAACGGCTTCCCTTGCATGAATGGCTATCACGTCGAGACGGTGGATCCCGAGACACTGGCCGTGACCTTCCTGGACCGAGCTCCTGCCGATCCGCAATTTTCGGGCGTCTCCGTTGCCGTTCCTGTCGGGAAGACTCTCTGGGTCGGCTCGTTTAGCGCGAGCAAGCTCGGCTATCGGCTGATGCCGTGACGCGGGTTGTTCAAGGCTGACCGGCGTCGAAGATCTGGATGCGCATAAAATAAATTGGAGGTTAAAGGTTCGAAGTTGGCCCGCTCTGAAGTCCGTGCATCCGGCCGGTTCATGGTATGAACGTTTGTTCGTGCGGGAAAGTCATGGACCTGCGTTGATGAACAGATGGTTGATCTATAAATCACTCAACCATTAATCCGGCGATAGATGCCTCACATGACCCGAGGGGACGAAGACTGATGACAGCGCGCAAATTGGTGGTGAGATATGGTGCCTGGGCAACATGCGCCGCTATATCGGGCTGGCTGCTGCTTGGTGGACGAGATGCCCTGACGGCAGAGACAGGAAAGGGAGGCGCCGCTGTTTCGGCAGCCGTCGCCTCCGAACCACTGTCGCAACCTTATTCGCCGCCCGTACGCTTCGCCAATGAGGATATGAATCTTTACTGGGGCAATACGCATCTTCACACCAACAATTCCATGGACGCCATCAGCTTGGGCGGGGCGACGACCACGCCGGAGGAAGCTTTTCGATTTGCGATGGGTGAGCAGATCGTGGCCGCGAGCGGCGTGCCCGCCAAGCTCCGCCACCCCCTCGATTTTCTGGTCGTGTCCGATCATGGCGAATATCTGGGCGTACTGCCCAAACTCGCCAAGGCCGATAGCGCGAAGGTCGACTGGCAGCCGGGCAGGCAGTGGAGCGAATTCCTGCAGTCGGGCGATCCCAAGAAGCTGGCGGCGATTTACACGCAATTTCATGAAAGGGTCAATGTTCCTGCCCAATTCACCCAGTCTATATGGCAGGATGTTGCAAGGACCGCCGATCGCTTCAACAATCCCGGCCACTTCACGGCCTTTATCGGCTATGAATGGTCGTCGACGCCCAATGGCGACAATCTGCATCGCAACGTGATCTTTCGCGACGGCGCGGCCAGGGCCACGCAGGTCGTGCCTTTTTCCGGGATCGACAGCACGGATCCGGAAAAGCTCTGGGCGTATCTGAGGGCCTATGAGGTTAAAACCGGTGGCCAGGTGCTGGCGATCCCCCATAATGGCAATATCAGCAATGGCCGCATGTTCGCGCCCGAGACCTTTACCGGCCAGCCGCTGACAGCGGCCTATGCCCGCGAACGCGCGCGGTGGGAGCCGGTGGTCGAGGTCACCCAGATGAAGGGGACGAGCGAGGCGCATTCCACCCTCTCCCCGACAGACGAATTCGCCGACTTCGAAATCTGGGATCTCGGCAACTTCCAGCAAAGTGTCAAGCAGCCCTGGATGCTGCCCTTTGAATATGCCCGCCCGGCGCTCAAAGCGGGGTTGCAGTTCGCGCAGAAACTGGGCGTCAATCCGTTCAAGTTCGGTATGGTCGGCGGCACCGACCAGCATAATGGCCTGACGACCACCGC
>NZ_JBBJUK010000004.1:0-300681 GCF_037723805.1 Sphingobium fluminis | reverse complement strand
CATAGGTCTTGAGCAGGTTCACGTCGATCGCGGCGGGACGTGGGGCGAGCAACGCGCGCCCGACGTCACTGATGACGAAGAGCCCTCGCCTCGGACTGTCGATTAGGCCCGCTTTCCCCATGTAAAATTTCGCCCAGTGGATGCGGTTGTGGAGTAGGCGCTGCCGTCCGCTAGGCAGCATCTCCTCGCGTTCGGCGTCGCTTAGGCCGAGCACATCCGCCACTTGTTTCGCTACGTCGGGAACTCGGGTCTCCCCGGCTTCCGCCGCTTGCAATACCGGCAACATGAGTGCCTGATAATCTGGAATCGCCAAGTATCATCCCCGTCCAAATCCCCTCTGCAAGCTCCTAGCGCTGGCCACAGAGGTTGTCGCGTCAAGAGCGCAGCGTGCGCAGACTGCAGAGCCCCCCCGAGTCCATCTTCGAAGTTAGAATGGCACGATTTTTCGAAAGTGGCTCTGGGTTGCCGCCATCGCTCTTGGCAGATTCGGCGCATATCGCGCTAGCGCGTAACCGGCGCTTCTCCTAGGACGCGTGGAGCCCCACTAGCCAAGCGGCTGCCATCCGTTTGCCCGTTACGAGTAGCCATTAATGTCGTCGAATCCGCCAGAATTCCCAATCGCCACTGACCAAGGTCCAAGCTCACGCGGGCTCTACCTACAATGGGAGGGCAAGCGAGTTTATCGCCAACTCGTTCCTACGCCCCGCCTGCTGGAACCCGTCGAAAAGTACTCATTTGGCGTCGATCGGCAAAGCATGCTCATCGAGGGGGACAATCTACAGGTTCTAGCCTCTCTAAAGTCACGCTACGCCGGCCAGGTGGATGTTGTGTATATCGATCCCCCCTATAACTTGGGAAAGGATGATTTCCGTTACAGCGACAAGCGGTTTCACGACCCGGACGCGGACGCGGCAGACGCATCCTATGTAACGAATGAGGACGGTGGCCGCCATACAAAGTGGCTAAACTTCATCGCGCCGCGCCTATACATGCTGTGGCAACTACTCAACGATGATCGGGGCGTAATATTCGTCAGCATCAATGACGTAGAGCTATTCCGCCTTGGAATGTTGCTAAACGAGATATTTGGCGAGCGCAATCACGTAGGTACAATTGTCTGGAAGGGTAATACTGACAACAATCCTACACGCATCGCCATGGAGCATGAGTATATTCTATGCTATGCGAAATCCAAAGATAGACTTTCATCACGGTGGACTAATCCAGAAAGTGAAGCCAAGCAATTGATGCTTGAGGCATTTTCAGATCTAAAATCGAAAACGAAGTCCCAAGCTTCGCTGCAAGCCGAGTTCCAGGCCTTCTGTGAAGAAAACAAGCCACTCATAGGCGATCTTTATAGATACCGGCGGGTCGATAACCACGGTCCCTACGCTGCTCGTCGTAACATGGATAACCCCGGAAAGCCCGGTCATCAGTACGATGTCATTCATCCTAAGACAAAGAAAGCATGTAAGATGCCTTCTTGGGGTTGGCGCTTCACTCCCGAGAGAATGAAAGAGCTGATCAAGCAGGACCGCATAATTTTCGGCGCGACCGAGACGAAAATTCCGGAGCTAAAGGTCTATCTTGAGGATGTGGTATTCCCGCTTCGTAGCGTGATCGCGATGGATTCACGGAAAGGATCCAACGACCTCAACGCACTATTTGGGGCTCGTGACGTTTTCAAAAATCCGAAGCCAGTCGATCTTATTCAGACATTGTTGGGGTACACTACACAAAAAGATAGCCTGATACTCGATGTTTTCGCCGGGAGCGGAACTACCGGTGAAGCCGTCATGAAGCTCAACAAGACCGATAATGGGAGTCGCCGCTTTATCCTAATCGAAGAAGGCGAAGGTTCCGATAAATACTGCCGAACGATGACAGCGAAGCGGCTGCGTCGGGCAATCGAGGTGCACGGTTATTCCGAGGGATTTCAGTTTTTCCAGACAGGGAAAAAGCTCGACCGCCATGCGATTGTAAATCTCGAACGGGATGGATTGGCGAACCTTATCTGCCAGTCTGACGAGACCGGCCGGGGTCGAGGTATCGCGTGCCTGTCGGGATATAAGTATATCATAGGGAAGAACCATAGATCGGAGGCAATTTGCCTCGTGTGGGATGGCGCTGACAACAGTGAGGTTACATCCGACATTCTAAAGGAAGCTGCTACTGAGGTAACAAAGGCGGGGTTGAAAAGACCGTTTCGAATATATGGAACATTCTCCAGGGTTGGGGACACGAATAGCTGGAAGTTTTGTCAGATTCCTGATGAGATCCTCGCGCAGATGCACATTTCCGAAGATTTTCCTGAGGCTGAATAATGGCGCGAATCGAACTTCTTGGCTTTCAGCAGGACGCAGCAGATAAGCTCGTCGATGCCGCTGTTTCATATTTTGCCGCTGGTCAGGATACTTTTGGAGGTCGCCCCGTCCCCTTTGTTGGGCAGCTCAAGGCGGTCACGGGGGCGGGCAAGACGCCAATCCTCGCTAATGTGGTCAGCCGCTTAAAGCCCGCGATCATCCTCTGGACGACAAAGTTTGGCGCGGTCGTTGATCAAACCGTCACCAATTTGCGCGGAAAGTATCGTCACCTACTTGGATCGGGGAATGTCGAGGTCGTGGACTTCGCTGAGATCACCAGCCCATCCCAGTGGGAATATCTCATCGAGCGGAAGGATGGCCTCACGATCATTGTATCTACCGTTGCAGGATGGAATTCGTCCGAAAAGGACGAACGCCTCAACGTGCACCGGCCATGTCCAGATTGGGGCGATCGCACCCGCTGGGACCGTCTGAAGTTTGACCGGCAGCGCCCGCTTTGGGTCGTTTACGATGAAGCCCATAACACGACCACCGAGCAGGTTGAATTGCTCGATGATCTGAATCCTGCGGGATTTTTTGTTGCAAGTGCCAGTCAAATTAAAGGGCGGCTGCAATTCTACTTAACAAGCCTACCGGACAACATACGTGATAAGCGTATTGTCCCGATCAAGACTCGGGATGTCGTTGACGCCCAGTTGCTAAAATCGACTATATCCCTGGCTGACTACGACAGCGCCCCCGAGGAGATGATTGCGGACGTCGTAAAACGTCGCGAGGAGCTCCATGCAGGGCTCCTTGGTCTCCGCTCGTCCGTAGTGCCGAAAGCGATTTACGTCGTGGAGGCAAGCAACGCTCGCAACAAGGATTTCGGGGATTCTCGACCGGGCACGATCTGGCGCGCGTTGGTGAACTTGTATAATGTATCACCCGAAAATATCGCCGTTTGCACCAACACCAAGGATTTACCTCGGGATGCAATCCGTGTGGCAAATATTAATCAACTTTCAGATCAGTTCACCCACATTATTTTTAACAAGAAACTACAGGAAGGCTGGGATGATCCCAGCGTATACATTTGTTATTTCGATGGGAGTACGCAGTCGGCTACGCGCATCCAGCAGGTTCTTGGTCGTGCGGTTCGTCAGCCGGGCATCACGCATTTCAGCGACGAGGTTCTCAATACGGCGTACTTCTTTTTTAATTGTCCAACTGCTTTACTTGAGAAAATTATCGATGATCTGAAAGACGAGCTTAGGATATACAAGAGCGAGGATGAGCCGGGTTTTGAACCATTCGAGTTCAAATATGACCGGAGGCCGGTTTCGAAGATCCCTCTGAAATCTGAGTGGCAAGGCAAATTAACCGTTCCAAACCTCCAGCCGGAAATGCCGGCCGGAGACAGCCTAGATGCCCTCATCAAAAAGAAAACATTTGATTTCAGTGATGATGACCGATCGGCGAGGGGTAAGGCTCTTGTCAATATTGTCTCGGTCAAAACCGGCGATGTTTCTCAAGAAAAACGAAACTTGCTCGAAGATATGCGGGTCCAATGCGGCGCATTCCTTTATCAGAATATCCGGGCGCTATCAAAAAATTGTGTTAGCGCTATTCATCCTTCCTCGTTCTCTAATCCGCAGCTCGACAAGACCGCTTGCTACAACTCAAAGGCTCTTGAGCACTACAGGGATGTCGCCCACAGCGTGGTCCAGGAGTATGAAAATCACGTCAGGCTGAGCACGCTAGCAGACCCGGAGGAGGAGTTTTATTCCGTTGGTCCGTACCAACCAACCGGCGGCGTGGAGAAGCATTTTACGAATGCTGGTCATCCATATTACGATGCGAGCGCATTCCGTGGCGACGAACTCGAAGTGGCTAAAGGACTGGATAAGTTTGCGGGCACGGTATGGGTTCGCAACAAGGATCGCCTTGATTACGGAATTCCTCTCCCTGTTAAGAGCGGGTCCTCGTCGACGTTTTATCCTGATTTTCTTTGGTGGGTGAAATCGACTGTGTGGGCGATCGATCCAACCGGTAAATTCATTCTGAATGAAAAGATTCGGACGAAGATGCTTACCGTGCCAGCACCACTGCGCATCGCGCTACTGACGCGCGGGCATTTAAGTCCTAGTTTCAATTCGATCGGGGATGCCGGTTGGTCTCTGGTGCGCTTTAGACTGGGGAACGCAGCTCCCGAGAATTTCGCATCGCTTGAAGCGGCGTTGTCCGCGCTGGACCAGGAAAGCTGAAGGCCGACAGGCGGCCGGTGCGCTGGTCCTTCGTAATCTACGCGCTCAGGCAAGCTAGGTTTGGCGAGATGATTCGGCGGGAAGCCGCTGCGATGACCGGGGCTGTCCGAGCGCGACCGGCCAAGTCCACGCCAAAATGTGGGAACAGATGTGGTGTCGAGCTAGGCTCTAGCTCGATTTATCACGCAAAATCATAGCGATAAATCGCTTGACTGGTGACCCCTACGGGAATCGAACCCGTGTTTCAGCCGTGAGAGGGCCGCGTCCTAACCGCTAGACGAAGGGGCCTGTGATCGTTCCGGCGATCGGCAGGGGCCGGCCTTTAAGAGCGAGGCCGCATGGCGTCAAGTGAAACTGCGGGCTGCTGCGCCACATAAAAAACCACCCCATGCTATTCGCACGGGGTGGCCAAGGTTCAGGGAGGAGACGCCTCCAAAGGGGAGGCGCCCATACGACACACCCGAAAGGGGGGCAGGTGCGTCGCATCAATGCAGATAGGCCAAGCGCTCGCAGCTTTCAAGGGCCGGATGCTTGCCGATGCAATCTCGATCAACTTTGCATTGAAAAGCCTGTCGTCCTCACGCTTCGACGGGCTGCGGCGGTACTGGCGCGCCGATCGGGCCCTTGCCTTGCTGCACCTGCGCTTCGAACAGCTCGCGCATCAGCTGAAGGGAAAAGAGATGTGCATGGATCAGTGGCAACATGCCGCTCTGATTGATCTTGCGCAGCTGGTCGCCCCGCATGTCGCGCAGCTTTTCCTCATTCACCATGCGGAAGCCGCGGTAGACGAAGGGCTGGTCGTTACCGGGGATTTGGATCGCGACTTCGCCGTCCATGATGAGGTCCAGCTCCGCCAGTTCGCGCATGAACTGGCCGGTCCGGGCGGCGGCCTGCTCGAAATCCTCGCAGAATTTCAAAACGCCCTGAGTCAGCTCGGTAGGTTTGGCATCCTCGAACAGGGGCTGGCCGTCGTCGAACTGACCGATCGCTTCGCTTGTCGGATCGAAACAAAGCGACAGTTCGTCCGAGTCCGGCCGCAGCTTCGCCAACATCCAGGGATAGCGACGGACATAGGCGGGAACATAGGCCGGGCCGCGCAACTTGCCTTCATCGTCCAGGAAGGTGTTGACCCCTTCGTTGAGACCCATCAGCGCCAGCGGCACGGATTCGTCTCCCGCTGAAAAGATGATCGGCACGAATCGCTGGGCCGCGACGAACTCGTCCACCGTCAGAGGCACGGCGTGCTGGCTCACCAGAAACGGCGCCGCATCGACCGAACGGCTGCGAAAATCCGCGTGATCGACGCTGCTCAGCGGGATCAGGTCGTTGTAGAAAACGGGGAGGTTGTTCGCGGGCGCGCTGACCATGATGGAATGTCCGTTCTGTCGAATGAAGCAGCGCGTCATCCCCGCCGCTGGCCTGTGATATCGGGCGAGGGCGATAATGGGCTTGCGGCCGTGAGGCAATCGCTTTGTCGAGTCGCGGTCTCAGCCCTCGTCGGCTCGTGGGATCAGCTTATCCGGATTCATAATGCCCTGGGGATCGAACGCGGCCTTGATCGCCCGCAGCGCGCTAAGGCGGGCCGGGCTAGCCAGGCGACCGAGTTCCGCCCGCTTCATCTGGCCGATGCCGTGTTCGGCGGAAATCGATCCGCCCGCCGCGACCACCGCGTCGTGCACGAAGGCGCTGATCGTTCCACCCTGAGCAGCGACCCAGGCCGGGCCGTCCGGCGTGCCCTTCGGCGCTCGTACATGGAAATGCACGTTGCCATCGCCCAGATGACCGAATGAGGAGGCGCTGGTGCCCGCGAAGGTGCGCTCGGCGGCGTCGGCGGTCTCGACCATGAAGCAGGGCATGCGGGCGACCGGCACGCTCACATCGAATTGCAGCGCGGGTCCCTGCGCCCGTTCCGCTTCCGACAGCGATTCGCGGATCCGCCAGAAAGCCTCGGCCTGTACTTCGTTCGCGGCGAAGGTCGCGTCGAGCGCGAGGCCGCTATCCAGCGCTTGCGCCAGCACATCCTCCAGCAGAAGCACCGGACCCTGCTCGTCGGCCCCGGCCTGATCCACCTCGATCAGCACATGCCAGGGCGCAGGCGTATCGATCGGTCGCCGCGTGCCGGGAATGTGGGACAGGACATGGGCGAGGCCGTCGTTCGCGATGATTTCGAAACCCTCCACCCCGACGCCGATCCGGGATTGTGCGAGTCGGAGGAGGTCGAGCGCGGCGGCCGGAGAGGGGACACCCGCCCAGCCTACGGCTCGCATCGCGATCGCCGGAACGAGGCGCAGGGCGGCGGCGGTGATGACGCCCAACGTCCCTTCCGCCCCGATCAGCAACTGCTTGATGTCATAGCCGCGATTGTCTTTCTTGAGCGCGTCCAGCCCGTCGAAGATGCTGCCGTCGGGCAGCACCGCCTCGATCCCTTCCACCAGCGTCCGCATCGTGCCATGGCGCAACACTTGGGTGCCGCCGGCATTGGTCGAGACGAGCCCACCGATAGTCGCGGACCCTTTGGCGCCCAAGCTCAGCGGAAAGCGCCGTCCCACGGTTGCAGCGGCATCATGCAGGGTCGAAAGGATCACCCCGGCCTCGCACAGAGCGAGATTATCGTCCGCCGAAATGGCACGGATTCTGTTCAGGCGGCGCAACGAGAGGATGAGCGCGCTGCCGTCGGGCGGCGGTGTCGCGCCGCCCACCATGGAAGTGTTGCCACCCTGCGGCACCAGCGGCACGCCCAGCTGCGCTGCCAGCGCGACCACGGCCGACACCTGCGTCGTGTCGGCCGGCGCAAGCATCGCCACGGCTGCGCCGTGGAAGCGACCGCGCCAGTCAGTCAGCCATGGTGCGATGTCGTCAGGGTCGGTAATGACGCCCTTTGGGCCTAGCAGATCCTGAAACCGTGCGATGATGTCCTGTCCAATCATGGGACAGACTATGGCCCGGAATTCATCGACGGTTCAACAGTTGCCCGATAGCGTCCGTGGCAAAGGGGTTCAGATTGTTTCATTCCGTTCTGTTGCTGCTTGCTGCGCCGGCCGCTGAGGCCGTGCAATGGGCGCAACTCTCGATCGAGCAGCGCGTCATCATTCGCGTGCCGATGATGAAGAAGGGAAAAGCGCCGGCCCGTGTGGTGCCGCAGGCGCGCGATGACTGGCGCGAGAAAAAAGGGCCGCGTTGCATCGCGCTTAAATCGATTCGCGGCGCGGCGATCGTGGTGGCGGAGGGTGTCGACCTCATACTCGCCGACAATCACCGCTATCGCGCCCGGCTGGAACGCGGCTGCCGGTCCGCCGGCTTTTATTCCGGCTTCTATGTCGAGCCCGATGATGACGGTTCGCTCTGTTCGGGCCGCGATGAATTGCAGGCGCGAAGCGGCCCGAGCTGCGCGATCGACAGCTTTCGACGCCTGGTGGAAGCCGAGCCAGACGAATGAACTGCGAACCATGACAGGCGTACTGCGCGATTTCCTTGACAAGAAGGCGATATTTTCGCAAGGCGCGGCCGTTTCCGCCGCAGTTTGATGCATGGCGGGCGACCTCCTGTCCCGGACAACTGAATGACTTTTGCCGATCTCGGCCTTTCCGATGAATTACTCAGGGCCGTAACCGAGGCAGGGTATGACACGCCCACGCCGATTCAGGCGCAGGCGATCCCGCCCGTGCTGATGATGAAAGACATTATCGGCATCGCCCAGACCGGCACGGGCAAGACGGCGAGCTTCGTGCTGCCGATGATCGACATCCTTGCCCACGGCCGCAGTCGCGCGCGAATGCCGCGCAGCCTCATCCTGGAGCCGACCCGCGAACTCGCCGCGCAAGTGGCGGAGAATTTCGAGAAATACGGCAAATATCACAAGCTTTCGATGGCTTTGCTCATTGGCGGCGTGAACATGGGCGATCAGGTGGCGGCGCTGGAAAAGGGCGTTGATGTGTTGATCGCGACACCCGGACGGCTCATGGACCTGTTCGGCCGCGGCAAGATCATGCTGAACGGCTGCTCGCTGCTCGTTATCGATGAGGCGGACCGGATGCTCGACATGGGGTTCATCCCCGACATCGAGGAAATCTGCACCAAGTTGCCGGCCCAGCGCCAGACGCTGCTTTTTTCGGCGACCATGCCGGCACCGATCAAGAAGCTGGCGGACAAATTTCTCTCCAATCCGAAGTCGATCGAGGTGGCCCGGCCGGCGTCGGCCGGCATCAACATCACCCAGCGGCTGGTGAAGGTCGATTCGCGCAAGAAGCGCGACCTGCTCTGCGCCATGCTGGAAGCGGAGGAGGTGACCAGCGCGGTCATCTTCTGCAATCGCAAGACGACGGTGCGGGATCTGAACAAGAGCCTGCAACGCCATGGTTTCAAGTCGGGCGAGATCCACGGCGACATCGACCAGGGTTCGCGGATCGCCGAACTCGAGCGATTCCGGGCCGGAACGGTCAACATCCTCGTCGCTTCGGACGTCGCCGCGCGCGGACTGGACATCAAGGGCGTCAGCCATGTCTTCAATTTCGACGCGCCGTGGCATCCCGACGATTATGTCCATCGCATCGGCCGCACGGGCCGGGCAGGGGCGAGTGGCGTTGCATACACTTTCGTCACGGCCGAAGATGCCGAAGCGATCGACAATATCCAGAAGCTGATCGGCACCAAGATCGAGATCGTCGGGCCCCCTGAGGGCGCGCCGCCGCAGGAGCAGGCGAAGGAAGAGCGCAAGCCTGAGGGACCGCGGGCCAGGACACGCTCGCGCGAAGCCCGTCCGGCGCGTGAAGAGCGTCCTTCACGCGAAGAGCAACCAGCACGCGAAGTTAGTTCTCAGCCGGAGGATCGCCGTCCGGTCGAGCAGTCGACGCCGCGTCCCGGGCCGGCCCCACGTTCGCGACGGCAGGACCCCGTCGACGACCAGCCAGACGATGGCTGGAACGGCCCGATGCCCGATTTTCTTTCGGTCGGTTTCGGGAACTGATCGCTGGCAGGCGCAGCTAGAGCAGGCCCATCGCCCGCATGCTGCTATGGCCTTGCCCCGCGATAATGATATGATCATGCACGGCGATGTTGAGGCGCTTTCCGGCCTCGACGATTTGCCGCGTAACATCGATATCCTGTCGGCTGGGTTCGGGCAAGCCGCTGGGATGATTATGCACCAGAATCAGCGAGGCTGAACCCAGGTCGATCGCGCGCCGGATCACCTCGCGCGTATAGATCGCGGCTTGATCAATCGACCCGTCGCCCATATGGTCGTCCCGGATCAGCATGTTGCGGGTATTGAGGTGCAGCACGCGAACCCGCTCGATCCCCAGAAACGCCATGTCGGCGCGCAGATAATCGAGCAGCGCCTGCCAGCTGGCGAGCACAGGCTTCTCCTCAACCGCCCCTCTAAGAACGCGCAGCATGGTCGCCTGCACGATCTTGATTGCGGCTACGCTGGTATCGCCCATGCCGGGCACGCGCGCTATGGCCTCCCAATCGGCTGCCATCAGTCCGCCGATGCCACCGAAGGTCCTTAGCAGCGCTTTAGCGAGAGGCTTGGTGTCACGCCGGGGAATGGCCATAGCCAGCAGATATTCGATCAGTTCATGGTCGAGCAGACCTTCGCCGCCATTTATGGCGAGGCGATGGCGCAGCCGGGCGCGATGGCCTACGCCGTCATGCTGGGCCATTTTTTCGTCGCTGTCGGCCAATATAATGCGTCTCCGGCTGGGCGCAGACGACGCTATGCGACGGCGATTTGCCCGGCAAGGATATTTAGGTGAAGATGGACGTTGTGAATGCGTTACGGATCGTAAACGCAGTCGAACGCCGGGGTGGCTACACGCATGGATGAGAGGGACGGCGAAGATTATGTTCGCCGGGGCTGGCTCCGCTGGCTCGGCGTGGGTGCGGCAATGGTGGTGCTGGCGCTCATTGCGCTGTGGACTCAGCGATCGCCGATCGCAGAAAATTTCGTGTCCAGAGAGCTCAATCTGCGCGGCGTTCAGGCGACTTATGAACTGACCAGGGTAGGCTTGCGGACCCAGCGCATCGAGAACATCGTTCTGGGCGATCCGGCGCGTCCCGATCTTACGGCGCAATGGGTGGAAATCGACCTGGCTTTAGCCGGTGTTACCCCGCATGTTGCTAACGTCCGGGCGGGCGGCGTGCGGATGCGCGCCAGCTATCGTGACGGACTGTTGCGGCTGGGCGAACTGGACAAATTCCGCGATCCCGACTCGACCGCGCCGTTCAGCTTGCCTGATATCGCGCTGGAACTGAGCGATGCACGGCTGCGCATGGAGACCGACGCGGGAACGGCGGGTCTGCGGATAGATGGTTCGGGCAATTTGCGCTCCGGCTTTCGCGGTAAACTGGCCGGGGTGATGCCGAATGCCGCTCTGGCCGGGTGCCGGGTCGCCGGCGTCAGGGCGGTGCTCGGCATTGCGATGCAGAATAGCCGCCCGCATCTCACTGGCCCGGTCCGCGCATCGGCGCTCGCTTGCAAAGCCGCCGGGACCACCATCGCGCAACCGGTCGCAAAGCTCGATCTGACGCTTGGTAAAGCGCTCGATCGGTGGACGGGCCGCGTAAGCCTGACCGGAACAGGGCTACGGTCGGGCGGTGTGGTGCTGGCGAACCCGGCCGGACGAATCGACTTTGACGGGACGCGTTCGGCGACATCGGGCCGCGTGCGCATGCAAGCGCGCGCCGTTTCCGCCGCTGCGATCGTGGCTCAGCGCGCGGAAGTCAAGGGGAGCTGGAATTTCGGCAGCGCCGAGGCGCGCTTCCAGGGCAGGCTATCTGGTCATCAGCTTCGCCTGTCCGGCCGCGATCCGCTGGCATCGTTGCGCGGATCGGCGCGCGGGACGCCGGTCGAACCTTTGGTCTCACGCCTCCTTGGCGCTGTTCGAAACGCGAGCGCCGACAATATGATCCAATCGGAGATGACGGTCGTTCAGCGCGGCGGATCGGGCAGCGTCGTTTTGTCCGGGACTCGCTTCGCCGCTCGAAGCGGCGCGACGCTGGCCCTCGATCCTGGAGGACGGGCAGTATTGAGCTGGCCGGGGCCGGGTGGCGCACCGATCGCCTGGGCGCTCGACGGGGCGGTGACTAGCGAGGGTGGGGGGTTGCCCCGCGTCGCGCTCAGGCTGGCCCGGCGGCCGGGCGGCGGGTTTGGCGGGCAACTGTTCATGGACCCCTATGCATCCGGCAACGCCCGGCTGGCGCTGGACCCGGTTCGCTTTGCCGCTAGCGCGAAGGGCGAGACCCGTTTCAGCACGATTTTGCGTCTTGATGGTCCGCTGCCCGGAGGGCACCTGCGCGGTGTGACGGTTCCGCTCGACGGGGTCATTGCCGGCGACGGCGCGATCGGGATCAATCCGCGCTGCACAGCCATATCCGTCCACGAGGCACGTTACGGCTCGTTCGCCTTACACAATACGCGCCAGACCCTCTGTCCATTGTCGAACGGTCCACTGCTGGCGATAGGTCGTGCGGGTGTTCGGGGTGGCGCGGAACTGCGTAAGGTGGATCTGACCGGGCGCAGTGGTGACAGTCCGATGCGCCTCACCGCCGATGCAGCGCGGTTCACGCTCGGGCACACCGGCTTCTCGCTGTCGAACATGATGTTCGCGGTCGGTCCGTCCGAAGCGCCCGTGCGGCTGACGGCGGCCAGCGTGAGCGGCCAAGCCGCCGCCGCCGGGTTTGGCGGCACATTGGCCGGCGGGGGAGGCCGGATCGGCGTGGTTCCGCTGATCGTCGAAAGTGCGCAGGGCGGATGGGGCTTTGCCAGCGGCGCGCTTAAATTCGCGGCCGGCCTCACCGTGCGGGATGCCGAGGCTAAGGCGCGTTTCAATCCGCTAAATGTCCCCGATTTTGTGTTGACGCTCAAGAACGGCCAGATCGCGGCAAGCGGGACGCTACGCGCGCGACGCAATGGCGCGGCCGTCGTAACCGCCGATATCGCGCATGATCTCAATAGCGGGCGCGGCCGTGCCGATCTTGTGGTGCCGAAGCTCGTCTTCGATGCCTCGCTTCAGCCCGAGGACGTTACGCGGCTCGCGCTGGGCGTGGTCGCCAATGTCGCCGCAACCGTGACCGGCGAGGGACATATCGCCTGGAACAGGACTGGCGTGACGAGCGATGGGGTGTTCCGCACGGACGATGCAAAGCTCGCTGCTGCCTTTGGACCCGTCGACGGGCTATCGGGGGCGTTACGTTTTACCGATCTGCTGGGCCTGGTCAGCGCGCCGGGGCAGGAGGTACGGATCAAGCTTGTGAATCCGGGCGTGGAGGTACGCGACGGCGTCGTCCGTTACCGGTTGGAGGCGGGTCAGCATGTGCATATCGAGGGCGGCGAATGGCCATTTTCGGGCGGCCGGCTCGTGCTGCTGCCTACGACCCTGGATTTCAGCGCTGATGTTGACCGCTATATGACCTTTCGCGTGATCGGCCTGGAAGCGGGGGCCTTTATTCAGGCGATGGACCTAAAGAATATATCGGCGACGGGGACGTTCGACGGCATCATGCCACTGATATTCAGCGCGCAGGGCGGACGAATCGCGGGCGGCGTTCTGGTGGCGCGCCAGCAGGGCATGCCGCCGCTGATCATGCCCGAAGGGGTGCTGCCGACTATCCCCTGCGATCCCGGCCGCCAATCGGGAATACTGTCCTACGTCGGGCCGGTATCGAACGAGCAATTGGGGGTGATGGGCAAGATGGCCTTCGATGCGCTCAAGAACCTCCAATATAAATGCCTCACCATCCTGATGGACGGCGCGCTTGACGGCGAGATGGTGACGAACGTCGTGTTCAACGGCGTCAATCGCGGTCAGATCGGCAATGCCCCGGCCGGCCTCGCACGTAATTTTGTCGGGCTGCCCTTCCTCTTCAACGTGCGGATTGCGGCGCCCTTCCGGGGGTTGCTGGGCACGGCCCAATCCTTCATCGATCCAAGCGCACTCATCCGCAACACATTGGGCGATCAATATCAGGCAAAGCTTCGGCAAGGGCTTGCGGTTCAGCCTGCGGAAAGCGACACTATGCCAAATGGGGAACGGTAATGAAAAGACGAACGATCATGATAGCGGGTTTCGCCGGTTTGGCGGGGATGTCCCTGGGAGCTTGCATTCAGGTGAAGGCGCCCGACAAGCCGATCGAGATCAACCTCAACGTCAAGGTGCAGCAGGAGGTCGTCGTCCGGCTGCAACGCGATGCGCAGGATCTTATTCAGAATAACCCGGAGTTGTTCCCGCAATGACACGCACATCACTGATGATCGCCGCCGCTCTGGCATCCGGTCTCGTTTCGCTGACTCCCGCGAGCGCGCAGTCCGGCGCTGTCGCCGGGGCCGTCGCGTCCGGCGCGGTGGGCGAGCAGGCGGACGGCTATCTGGGGATCGCAGGCTCCGTCGGCGCGGACGTGCGGTCGGAGGTCGAATCGATCAACATCAAGCGCCGCGCCGCCTATACCGATCTTGCCGGCAAGCGGGGCGTGACCGTGCAGGATGTGGCCGCCGCGACCGGGTGCCAGACTCTTAGCAGCCGGGTGAAACCGGGGCAGGCCTATCGCATCGGCGCTGGCGGATGGCAGACCAAGGGCGCAGGTCCGATCGCGCTGCCCCCCTATTGCGCCACGGCGGGGCAATAACCGCTTCTGGCCGCGGACTTTTGTCCGTCCTTCGTTAAAGGCGGCATTCTCCTGCCCTTGTACGGTTGACTATCCCGAAACGCCTTTCTAAACGGGCCGCGCCTTGACGGGTCCAGCCGCAAGCGCCATGCCAATCGCCGTAATGGGTTAATGCCTGAACGGAGTAGGTTGGGATGGCTGTGGATGGACCCGGGCAGGACCCGGCAGGGGAAGACGCGCGGATCGCATCCTTGGAGGAGCGAATCGCACGAGCCGAACATGTCGAAAAGGTCAGACGGGGGACTACTGAGCAGCAGGGCGACGATGGATCGCGCCTGGGCAACAGGGTTCTCGCCGAACTGATCGGGGGTCTTGTCGGTGGTGCGCTGATCGGCTGGGTTCTCGACCGGTTGCTGGGCACTTCCCCATGGCTCCTGCTCGTCTTCCTCGGTCTCGGGATCGCGGCGGCGTTCAGGAACATCATCAGATTGACGACGACGAAGCGATCCGATCCGTAAGGGCGACGCGTCGATCCTAGTCCGAATGCAAGACGTTACAGGGGTCAACGTGGCACAATCCGGCAAAATCGATCCGATGCACCAGTTTGCGATCGAACCCCTGTTCGGTACGGATCACCTGTCGATCGGCGGGTTCAACATCGCCTTCACCAACAGCGCCCTTTACATGGTCGCTGCCGCAATCGTCCTGTGGATTTTCGTCGCGGGCGGGATGAAGCGCCAGATGGTGCCAGGCCGCTGGCAGATGTCGGTCGAATATTTCACCGGGTTTATCCGCAGCCTGCTGATCGCCAATGTGGGCGAGGGCGGCAAGAAGTACATACCTTATGTCTTCTCGCTGTTCATGTTCATCCTGCTGGCAAATCTGCTCGGGCTGCTGCCATTGGGGCTTTTCGGCCTGCATCCCTTTACCTTCACCAGCCACTTTACCGCGACCGGCGTGCTCGCGATCATGAGCTTTTCGATCGTGCTGATCGTCGGCTTCTGGAAGCATGGTCTGCACTTCTTTTCGTTGTTCGTGCCGCACGGTACGCCCTTGCCGATGATCCCGGTCATTTTCCCGATCGAGCTGATCTCTTTCATGGTGCGGCCGTTCAGCCTTGGCCTGCGACTCTTCGTCGCAATGACCGCCGGGCACGTGCTGCTCAAGGTTCTGGCCGGCTTCGTCATCAACAGCGCCAATGCCAGCCCCCTGTTCGGTTTCACCGTGGGTGCGGCCAGCTTCGTGCTGATGATCGGTATCAGCGCGCTGGAAGTGCTGGTTGCCGTCATTCAGGCATATGTGTTCGCGCTGTTGACCTCGGTCTACATCAACGACGCCGAGAACCTGCACTGATTTTCGATATTCTCTCACGTTTATAATGGTTTAGAAAAAGGAGTTACGACTATGGACGCAGAAGCCGCAAAGCTGCTCGGTGCTGGCCTGGCCGCGATCGGTGCGGGCATCGCCGCCCTGGGTGTGGGCAATGTCTTCAGCGCGTTCCTGGAAGGCGCGCTGCGCAATCCGGGTGCAGCCGACGGCCAGCAGGGCCGTCTGTTCATCGGCTTCGCCGCCGCCGAACTTCTGGGTCTGCTGGCGTTCGTTATCGCCATGATCCTGGTGTTCGTGGCCTGACATCCGCTTGGGGATCGGGCAGGGCGGTATCCGCTGTCCTGCCGATCCCTGACGACCGCGCCCTGATCGAACGGACCAAAATGCCTCAAATCGCGCAAATCGCCGAAACCTATGCCTCTCAGATATTCTGGCTGCTGGTGACGTTCGGCTTCGTCTTCTTCGTCATCGGTTTGGGCATGGTGCCCAAGGTGCAGGCGACCATGGAAGGCCGCGACGCGAAGATCACCGGTGATCTTGATGCGGCCAAGGCGGCTTTTGCCCGCGCGGACGAGGCGGAAGCCGAATATCGCGCGCGCGATGCCGAAAGCCGGGTAGCCGTACAAGCGGCCCTGGCCGAGGCCAAAGCCAAGGCGGCCAAGGCGTCCGAAGTGACGCTGGCGGATGCTGATGCGACAATAGCCGGGACCATCGGCGAAGCCGAAGCCCGGATAAAGGCAGCCAGCACTTCAGCGCTGGCAGAGATTGAAACCGTCGCGGTAGACGCCGCGCGTGACATGGTGGCTCGTATTTCCGGTTTGCAAGCGTCGGAAGATGCGGCCCGTAACGCAGTAAAGGCGGCACTCGCCCATGGCTGAGGCAGCAGTAACACATCATGATGGCGCTCCCCCGCTGAGAGACGCGATTCATGCCGAAGGCATGGAGCCGGTCGGCACGGTAGCCCATGAAGGCGTCGTTCCCCATACCGATCCCAAGGCGGTCGGCATGGATGCGACCGCCTGGGTCAGCCTGGCCATGGCGCTGTTCATCCTGATCCTCGTGCTCAAGAAGGTGCCCACGCTGATCGGCGGGGCGCTTGACGGGCGCATTGCGGCAATCAAGTCGCAGCTGGATGAAGCGTCCAAATTGCATGCCGAGGCGCAAGCGCTGAAGGCCGAATATGAAGCCAAGCTGGCAACCGCAGCCGGCGAGGCCGAAGCGATGCGCAAGTCTGCCGAGCATGAGGCCGAAACTCTGCTCGAAGATGCTAAGGCCAATACGATCGCACTGGTCGAGCGTCGCCAGAAGATGGCCGTCGACAAGATCGCCGCTGCCGAGCGAGCCGCGATCGCAGATATACGCGCCAAGGCGGTTAACGCCGCAACTGGCGCAGCCGCAACGCTGATCGCCCAGAACCACGACGCGCAAGCCGACAGGGAACTGGTGGATGGCGCGATCCGGAGCCTTGGGCCCGTCGCCTGATCCGGCAAAATCCGAGAGAAAAAACAAAAAAGGGCTGGCGCTAGATGATGCGCCAGCCCTTTTTTTATGCCCGTTACATTGCAACGGGCGACTGGAGATCGCCTGCCGGTCAGGCCGCAAGCGTGGCGTTGTCGATCACGAATCGATATTTGACGTCGCTTTTCTGCATCCGGTCGTAAGCCCGATCGATGTCCTGGGCCGCGATTATCTCAATGTCGGCAACAATGCCCTTTTCGGCACAGAAATCGAGCATTTCCTGCGTTTCGGCGATACCGCCGATGAGCGAGCCGGCAATCGCCTTACGACCGAAGATCAGAGAGGCAACCGATGGTGACGGATGAGCATGCTCCGGCACACCGACGAGGCAGAGCGTGCCTTCGCGTTTCAACAATATGGTAAAGGCATCGAGATCGTGGCTTGCCGCGACGGTATTCAGGATAAAATCGAAGCTGCCCGCATGTGCCGTCATCTGATCGGGTTCGCGCGATACGACGACTTCGTCCGCGCCAAGGTCCAGTGCGTCCTGACGCTTACTCTCTGAAGTCGTGAAGGCGACGACATGAGCGCCCAGCGCGTGGGCAAGCTTCACGCCCATATGGCCAAGCCCGCCGATGCCGACGATCCCCACCTTTTTGCCCGGTCCGACATTCCAGTGCCGCAACGGGGACCAGGTCGTGATGCCGGCGCACAGCAGCGGCGCGACCGCGGCAAGCTGGTCCTCGCCATGACCGATCTTGAGCACGAATTTGTCGTCGACGACGATGCTTTGCGAGTAGCCGCCAAGCGTGTGGCCCGGTGCATCTGGTGTCGGCCCGTTATAGGTGCCAACAAGGCCACCGCCGGTGCAATATTGCTCCAGTCCTTCGTCGCACGATGGGCACTTCTGACAACTGCCGACCATACAGCCGACGCCCACCGCGTCTCCGACAACGAAATTGGTCACTTGCGGTCCCACGGCGGTGACATGGCCGACGATTTCATGACCGGGTACGCATGGGTAGAGCGTGCCGTCCCATTCAGACCGGACCTGATGCAGATCCGAATGGCAAATACCGCAATAGGCGATGGCGATCTGGACATCGTGCGCGCCAACGGAGCGGCGTTCGATTTCGATCAGTTCGAGCGGCTTTTCGGCTGCATGGGCGCCGAAGGCTTTGACAGTCATGAGTGACCCTTTCCGGATATGAGCGCGCGAGGGCGTGCGCGGAGGTGTCCGCCCTTATTCATGGCGCGACTGGGAGATAGGATGCTGGCGGGCCGGATCAACCATTGCGCCTAATATCGCTCCCCTGCCGGCCACCCATTGCCATCGCAGCCGCCACCGCTATCTGTTGGCCATGTCCTCCCCACAGTCCCCGGATCGCTTCAACGAAGACAAGGCCAGCTATACCGTCCGTGGACAGGGGGTGCCGGATATCGACGCCGGGGTCGCCGCGATCCGGACTACGCTGAATACCCTGCCGACCCGACCGGGCGTCTACCGCATGCAGGATGCGCGGGGTGACGTGCTATATGTCGGCAAGGCCCGCGCGCTGCGCAACAGGGTCGCTAACTATACGCAAGTCGATCGCTTGCCGCGACGGTTGCAGCGCATGGTCGCGCAAACCCGGTCGATGACGATCGTCACTACCAACAGCGAGGCGGAGGCGTTGCTGCTGGAAGCGCAATTGATCAAGCGATACCGGCCGCCCTATAATGTCCTGCTGCGCGACGATAAGAGCTTTCCCTTTATCCTGCTGCGCGAGGATCATGATTTCCCCCGCGTCCAGAAGCATCGCGGCGCGCGCAAGGCGAAGGGGCGCTATTACGGCCCGTTCGCCAGCGCCGGCTCGGTGACGCGGACGATCAACGCGCTTCAAAAGCTGTTCCTGCTGCGCAGTTGCACCGACAGCTTTTTCGCCAACCGGTCGCGGCCTTGCCTGCTGTACCAGATCAAGCGCTGCTCCGCGCCATGCGTCGGCCGGATTGATGATGTGGGTTATCGCGAACTGGTGCAGGATGCGCAGGATTTTCTGGGCGGCAAATCCACCAAAGTTCAGCAAAAGCTGGGCGCGGCGATGCAGGCGGCGTCGGACGCGATGGATTTCGAGCAGGCCGCCGTGGTCCGCGACCGGCTGAAGGCGCTGACCTTCATTCAGGGCAGCCAGGCGATCAACGCCGAAGGGCTGGGGGATGCCGACATTTTCGCGCTGGCAACGAAGAACGGGGCGATGTGCATCCAGGCTTTCTTCATCCGCGGCGGCCAAAATTGGGGCCATCGCAGCTTTTTCCCGGTTCACACTGCCGAAGTGGCTGAGGATGAAGTGCTCGCCAGTTTCATGGCGCAATTTTATGAAGAAGTGCCGCCGCCCAAGCTCGTGCTGACCGACCGCCACCCGGCCGAATGCGAGCTGATGGCGCTGGCCCTGACCGAGCGTATCGGCAGCCGGGTGAAGATCGAAGTGCCCCAACGAGGGGATCGCATTCGCCTGATAAAGCAGGCGCAACGCAATGCGGTGGAAGCGCTCGACCGCAGGCTGGCGGAAACGACGACGCAGGCGAAGGTGCTGGATGAAATGGTGGAGATTTTCGGGCTGGAGGGCGTTCCGGACCGGATCGAAATCTATGACAACAGCCATATCCAGGGTGCTCACGCATTGGGTGCGATGGTGGTGGCTGGCCCCGAGGGCTTTCGCAAAAGCGCCTACCGCAAATATAATATGAAAAATCCCGAAATATCGAACGACGATTTCGCGATGATGCGCGAGATGTTCGAGCGGCGGTTCGGGCGCGCTGCGCGAGAAGACCCGGATCGCGACGGCGGCGAATGGCCCGACCTCGTGCTGATCGACGGCGGCAAGGGCCAGCTTTCCGCGGCGCGTTCCATGCTGGAGGATCTTGGGATCGAGGATGTCTGCATGATCGGCGTCGCCAAAGGGCCGCATCATGGCCGTGAGGGGCGAGAGGTCTTTCACCTGATGGACGGGCGGGAGATTATTCTGCCGCTGAATCATCCCGTGTTGTTCTATATGCAGCGATTGCGAGACGAGGCGCATCGCTTTGCGATTGGCGCGCACCGAGCCAAGCGCAGCAAAGCGATCACGGTCAGCTCGCTCGACGAAGTGCCCGGCATCGGCCCGTCGCGCAAGAAGGCGCTGCTGATGCATTTCGGCACGGCGAAGGCGGTCAAGAGCGCCGCACTGGAGGACCTGCTGCGGGCGCCCGGTGTGTCGAGGGCGGTGGCGCAGCAGGTGTTTGATTATTTCAATGGATGAGGGTCAGCGATGAAGCGGTGGATGGCAGGCATGATTACAGTGGCAGCCGGTCTCAACGCCACAGGTGGATCGACCCAGTCGGCCAACAGCGTGCCCGCTCTCTCTGGTAGCCCGTTCCGTTTTATCCATCGACCAAGCCTGAAGGCGGCAGAGGGACCTCCCTTCACCGTTATTATTGAGGAGGATTTCAGCTATGGCTGGACGGGCCGGGTCGAGAATGACGTCCACCAGACAGCGATGTTCGGAAAGGTGAAATTTAAAACGCCAATCTTTCTGGCGGGCCAAGCCGTCTACGGAATTCCGATGAGCGTTGGAGATGCCGCGGCAAACGGCGCAAAGTTATTCTGGTGCGCGCCGATTTTAGGCAGGAGGGGCTGGGCGGCAAGCTGTTCATCCCCCGGCCAGAAGGTCACCTATTCCGCGTTCACTAACGGACTGGCCGTACAGAGCTTTCTGTCCAGCACTGCCGCGGGAAGCGAGGGCCTGTCTGTGAAACCGGGACCGGTCACCGGACTGCCTGCACTGCTCCATGTCGAACATCGTGTCGGAAAATGGCACAAGACGTCCGTGGATCTGACTACGATTATATCGGCCAACAGTCAGCAAGACGGCAACGGCTTTTATACCACGATCAGGAGAGATGCTGACGGCAGCGCGCGTTTTGCTGTCGGAGGAGGAATAGTGCGCCTGTCAGAGCGCCCAGACGGCGGGTTTTCGGCCAACATTCTGAAGAACTTTACAGCAGAAGGCAGCGCCTTGATTGCGCCCTAGAAACCCCCGGCGGGCGACGCAGCGGGCGCGACGGTCCCTCGCATTTGCAAAATGAGCGAAGAGCAGCTATAAGAGCGATGCTGACGTCATTCATGACGATCTATGACGCTTCCTCGCGGCGAAACTACGCCGGCGGAAGCCTTCTGCGAAGCGCTAGCTTCCCGTCGATCATGGCTCTCTTCCAAGACTGACCAGCGTCGCGCCGTCATCGGATGGTGCGTCTTACCAAAAGTCGCGGCACTGGCCGCAAGGATTACATGCAAATTTCAAATTCTTCTATTTCTCGACCTACTCTTTCCGCCAGCTTTGGCCGCGCGTTACGCGCCGGCGCGTCGCGCTCCTCCGCGA
The DNA here is from genome assembly GCF_037723805.1 of Sphingobium fluminis. Classification (NCBI taxonomy): domain Bacteria; kingdom Pseudomonadati; phylum Pseudomonadota; class Alphaproteobacteria; order Sphingomonadales; family Sphingobiaceae; genus Sphingobium; species Sphingobium fluminis. Next base: position 279,330 of record NZ_JBBJUK010000004.1, on the reverse strand, counting down.
ACGGGGCATCCGATGGCACATTGTCAAACGCTGAGTTGAAGCAGATCATCGCCGACATGCTCGGCTAAACATGTCCACGCCGGGCAGGGCATCAGCTCTGCCCGGCGCTTTATTTTCAAGCCCGAAGGAAGATGCCCCGATGAGCCGTGAGATCCTGAAGCCCTTTCTGATCAGCAAGGATGAAGAAGGCGGCTATCGCCTGACCGTGCGTGATACCCGCTATAATTCGCAGGGCTATCCCATCGTCACCGCGACCCTGCAGGATGAAAAGTTCACGACGATGGCAGCGGCGAAGGCGTTCGCTCGCCAGCATTGGAATGCCGAATCCGGTCAATATTCGACGAAATAGGCTGGTGAGAAACGGCTTCGCATAGCGGCGGGCGCTGTCTGCGACTAAAGCGAAGCATGGCTGCACTCATCACCTGCGCGATCATGTGCGCCCTTCGCCATCATGGCGAACATGGCGGCGTCGCGCGGTTGCTGACGCCTGATAAAGGATTGATGGCCGGCTATGTGCGAGGCGCGCGATCGCGTGCGCTCAGGCCGGTGCTACTGCCTGGCAATCTGGTCAAGGCGGAATTTCGAGTGCGCTCGGACGAGCAACTGGCCAGCCTGACGGTCGAGCTCGGCCATAGCCGCGCGCCATTGCTGGCCGAACCTTTGCCGGCGGCGGCGATCGACTGGGCCTGTGCGCTTACGGCGGCGACCCTGCCCGAATCGGTGCCCTGTCCGGCCCTGTACGAGGCGCTGGGTGGGCTTCTATCTGCGGTGGAGGCAGCGCCGGCGGCGCGTGGGTGGGCGGTTGCGCTCGTCCGTTACGAATTGCTCCTGCTCGCGGAGCTCGGATTTGGGCTCGATCTGGCGCGTTGCGTTGCGACAGGGGCGACGACGGATCTTGCTTTCGTCAGCCCGCGTAGCGCCGCGGCCGTGAGCCTTGCCGCCGCCACGGGGTACGAAACTCGACTGCTTCGATTGCCACCTTTCATGCTGACGGGCGAGCCGGCCGACTGGGACGATATCATCGATGGCTTGAGGCTGACCGGCTTCTTTCTGGAGCGTTCCGTCCTGACGGAGGGGCGCGCGGACGTGCTCGCTGCGCGCGAGAGGCTGGTCGAACGGCTGAAAAGAGCGGTTGCGTGATGGCTGGCAGCTTCATAAGGCGCGGCGACTGGATATTAGGAGTGCTGGCATGTTGATCGCCCTGTTGCCCGGAGACGGTATCGGTCCCGAGATCGTCGCGCAGGCCAAGCGCGTACTCGACGCGCTGGCGATCGAAGACCTTACTTATGAGGACGGACTGGTCGGCGGTGCGGCCTACAAGGCCACCGGGCATCCGTTGCCGCCCGAAACGCTGGAACTGGCCAAGCGCGCGGACGCGATCCTGTTCGGCGCCGTCGGCGATCCGAGCTGCGACGCGCTGGAGCGGCACTTGCGGCCGGAACAGGCGATCCTGGGTCTGCGCAAAGAACTCGGCCTGTTTTCCAATTTGCGCCCGGCGAAGGTTTTCCCCGAACTGGCGGGCGAGTCCGCGCTGAAGCCTGAAGTGGCGGGCGCGATCGACCTGCTGATCGTGCGCGAGACCAATGGTGACGTGTATTTCGGCGAAAAGGGCTTTCGCACCACCGTCGATGGCTTGCGCGAAGGCTATGACGTCATGTCCTACAACGAGGCGGAAGTCCGCCGGATCGCACATAGCGGCTTTCAGGCGGCGCAGGCGCGGCGGGGAAAGCTATGTTCGGTCGACAAGGCCAATGTGCTCGAAACCAGCCAGCTTTGGCGGGATGTGGTGATCGAGGTGTCTGCGGAATATCCCGATGTCGCGCTCAGCCACATGTATGTCGACAATGCCGCGATGCAGATGGTTCGCAATCCCGGCCAGTTCGACGTGATCGTCACCGGTAATATGTTCGGCGACATATTGTCCGATCAGGCCAGCATGTGCGTCGGCTCGATCGGCATGCTGGCGTCAGCCACACTCAACGGCAGCGGTCAGGGGCTGTACGAACCCATTCACGGGTCCGCGCCCGACATTGCGGGCCAAGGCAAGGCCAATCCGCTGGCAACGGTTCTGTCGGCGGCGATGATGCTGCGCTACTCGCTGGGCCTTGGGGCGCAGGCGGACCGGATCGAAGCAGCTGTGGGCAAGGCGCTCGCAAACGGTGCGCGCAGCGCCGATCTGGGCGGCAGCATGACAACGGTCGAGATGGGCGACGCTGTGCTGGCGGTACTCTGATAGGTGAAGCCTGACCGGGCAAATGATTTGAGGGCAAGATGAAGCGCAAGAGCGGGCAGAACCCCGACATCACGAAGAACTGGAAGCCGGCGACGCTGGCGATCCGGGGCGGCACTGCACGGAGCGAGTGGGGGGAGACGTCGGAGGCGCTGTTCCTGACGAGTGGTTACAGCTATGATCGGGCCGAAGATGCCGCAGCGCGCTTTGCTGGCGAGCAGCAGGGCATGACCTATTCGCGCCTGCAAAATCCGACGGTCGAGATGCTGGAGCAACGCATCGCCCTGCTGGAAGGCGCGGAAGCCTGCCGCGCCACCGCCACGGGCATGGCGGCGATGACGGCGGCGTTACTGTGTCAGTTGTCGGCGGGCGACCATGTCGTCGCGGCGAAGGCGGCGTTCGGCTCATGCCGGTGGCTGACCGATTCGCTGCTACCCAAATTCGGCATCGAAACGACGACAGTCGACGGCCGCGATGTCGGTGCCTGGGAATCGGCGATCCGGCCGAATACGAAAGTCTTCTTCTTCGAAACGCCGGCGAACCCGACCATGGATATCGTCGACCTGGCGGCGGTGTGCGGTCTGGCCAGGGCCCATGGCATTACCAGTGTGGTAGACAATGCGTTCGCGACGCCTTCTCTCCAGCGCCCCATGAATTTCGGCGCGGATGTCGTTGCCTATAGCGCCACCAAGATGATGGACGGGCAGGGGCGCGTGCTGGCCGGGGCCGTCTGTGGGACGGAAGAGTGGATCACTGGCACGCTGTTGCCTTTCCATCGCAATACCGGGCCGACGCTCGCGCCGTTCAACGCCTGGGTGGTGCTCAAGGGGCTGGAGACGCTCGACCTGCGCATCCGGCGGCAGAGCGAGAATGCACTGAAGGTCGCCGCGTTTCTGGAAGGTCGCGTCGCCAAGGTGCTGTATCCCGGCCTTGAAAGCCACCCCCAGCATGGCCTCGCCATGACGCAGATGGCGATGGCCGGGCCGATATTCTCGCTCTATGTCGGCGGTGGCAGGGCGGAAGCGCATGGGCTTTTGAACGGGCTGGAACTGGTCGACATCAGCAATAATATCGGCGATTCGCGATCGTTGATGACGCATCCGGCATCGACCACCCATTATGGGATGGCGGAGGAGGCCCGGCTGGAGATCGGCGTGACCGAGGACATGCTGCGGCTCAATGTCGGCCTTGAAGACCCGGACGATGTGATCGCCGATCTCGACAAGGCGCTGGCGTCGATAGGGCGTTGACGGATCGGCTCTGCCGGGCGCATCTCTGTTGTCCATGAACGCCCTGTTTCCTTTCCATGCGACGACGCATGACATCACGGTGCATGTCGCCGTCACCTTCCTGCCCGAACAGTCGGAGCCGGACAGAGGACGCTGGTTCTGGGCCTATCATATCCGCATCGAGAATATCGGACGTCAGCCGGTACAGTTGCTGACCCGCCATTGGGTCATCACCGACGGGCGCGGGGCGCAGCATCGGGTGGATGGCGACGGCGTGGTTGGCGAGCAGCCGGTGGTGCAGCCCGGCAAAAGCTATGATTATGTGTCCGGTTGCCCGCTCAACACGCCGACCGGGTCGATGAAGGGCCGCTATCATATGCTGGGCGCGGACGGGGCGACGTTCGATATCGCCATTCCGGGATTCGCGCTGATCGCACCGGCGGTGGCGGAATGAAGCGGACGCATTTGCCGCTGAACGGCCTGCGCGTGCTGGACGCGGCGGCGCGGCATCTGTCCTTCACGCGAGCGGCGGACGAACTGGCTGTTACACCGGCGGCGGTGGGTCAGCAGATCCGCGCGCTGGAGGATATGCTGGGCGTCGTCCTGTTCCGCCGGACGCCCAAGGGGCTGGAACTGACGCCGGAAACAGAGGCGGGGCTGGACGCGCTGCGGGCCGGTTTTCTGGAGTTCGAGGAAGCCGTGCGCGCGATGCAGGCGGGGCAAGCGAGTTTGGCGCTGACCATCGCCGCGCCGCGTGACATCACGGCGAAATGGCTCCAGGCGCGGCTCGCCGCCTATGCTTCGGGACAGCCCGACCTGCGGTTCCAGCTGATCGCGGCCGATGAGGCGCTCGATTTTACCGAGGCCAATCTGGACCTTGCCTTGCGTCTGGCCGATTCGGCCGGCGAGCATGAGGGCGTGCGGATCGGCGAGGCGGCGTTCGTGACCCTGGAGGCGGCGGCCGGTGGCCCCGCGCACCGGATCGAATGGCCAGGCTGCCCTCATGGCGACGAGCCGGTGACCATCCGGGTCGCGGATGCGGGATTGGCGATCGAGGCGGCGGCGAACGGTTTTGGCCGGGCCAGCGTGCCATCGCTGCTGGCGCAGGCGGATATCGCCTCGGGCCGGGTGCGCGTTGTTGGCGAGGCGTCGCCCTCCCCCTTGTCCTACTGGCTGATCGCGCCGATGCCGCAATGGCGGCAGAAGAAGGTCAAAGCGCTGGTCGAGGCGCTGACGGCGTAATTCCCACGACGTCGCCTGTGGGCGGCGGCTTGCCGCGATGGCGCATCTGTATAGGATTTGGGTGACACAAGTGACACGCAGCGCGCGTGAGTGCGGGCGCGAGTCATTCGGACATTTTCAAGGAGCGTTGCTATGCTGGCATGACCGTGAGCCGATAGGGCAGCGGCGAATGCGGAAGTTGAGAGAAATAGGATATTTTTCGGCGCTGGCCTGATGATTTGGCCACTGTTGTATGAGGCGGGTTTCAACCAAAAGTTGTCATTTGATCGACTTTGTGCCGCGCTCCGAAGCGGACCTGACGGACAACACCTGATTTTCAGTAAGTTGGAAAAAACTGGCATCAGCTTACAGCGCCCGTGGTTGCGGGCCAAGCTGATACCACTGTTGCGGCAGATGAATATTAAGTAGCCAACCGTAAATCTGCTGACTTAGCGCGACTGATGCCAGTGCAACCGCTACACCCGCCAAGAGGTCAACCATATAGTGCCCCCCACATATCAATGCCGATACGATCATAAATATATTCAAGATTAAAACAGGAATGCGCGCATATTTGAACGACCAGCAGGCCCAAATATTGAGCAGCGCTGTCACACAGTGGTGGCTCGGGAAAGCTACAATGCCTGATGCTCCAAGGATTAGTCTTCCTCCGCCATCTCGCAAGACATTTAGATCGTGTATCCAACCGCTACTGGAAAGAGGTAATTCGTCGCTAACAAATCTGGCTAATCTTTCTTGATTAAGATATGTCCATGCCGTAGTAGCAGGAAATAATAAGAAAATTATGGATGTTAATAATGAACCGATCAGCATGGCTATCGCAAATCTTTGAAATTTATCCTGCCGTTCGAAAAAACATAGCGCAATCGCTATTATAGGGGCTTGAGATATGTTGGTGCTGTAAGAAGATTTAAGAATTTTAATTAACCAAGGCCTTGACGAGCAAAATTCCGAAAATGATTTCCAATCATAATTAATAAACTGATCTATTATTAATAGCTGCCTATCTACCAGCGGCATATTAAATACTGAGGCTGAATAGACCGTCATTATTCCTATAAGACCTATGATAGAAAGTTGCGCAACACCTTCCGCTGCTGTTGTCAAATTATGCTTATCGGAATATTGATTCAACAAAAATGCAATTGTGGACCAAGCAGAGGGAACGCTTAGGCTCCATATAAGTATAAAAGGGCTGAGTTTAAACCCTATTACACTAAATGGAACGAAGGCAATTAGGAGGACAGTCAGCAGGGAAATCCACAGGCATGGCCGGTCAATCGCAAGATTTTGATGCGCCATTATGCCATTCCCCTTTGGCGTTAGCTATGGCATATTATAAAAACGAGGATAAGAATTCCTTAATTTCCGTTCCACATCGCTATGAAAGTCGAAGCTAGATGGAATAAATGTTCTGTCGATGACCGACATCTTTGGCCTTGAGGGGAACTACATGATCGTGGCATACCCTCTATAAGGCCTGATTTTCGGTCCGATTGCCCTATTTTCGATGAGAAACACCGTCAGACTGGATATATGAGCGACGACCCAAGTTCAGGGTTTTCCGTCAGGCTGCTATTGAACCGTACTTCATCCAAAGCCGACAGTCCGCCACCCACCCAAGTTAGCCGCATACCCGCGTCACTCCGACAGCAAGTTGAGTGCCCGCGTCATCAGCGCGACGAACTTTGCGTCGTCGACCCGCGCCGCCGGATCGTTCCAGATGCCGCTGACCGCATAATATCCGCCGTCTTTCGCTCGGGCGAGGGCGTTCATGGCGATGACGCCGGGTTCGCTGCCGCCCTTGTAGCCAAGATACGCCCAGCGTTTCGCATCGGCGGGGGCGATGCCGGGGTTGATGGCGAGGATCGCGAGTGCCTCGCCGTCCTGTCGGCGCAGATGGTCGAGCAGGCGGATCTCGTCCATCGGCGAGGCGAACCATTCGATCTGATCGATCGCGGTGGGGGTTTCGGCGATGCTGCCGATGTCGATCGCGGAGGGGGCGAGGCGCGCTGCATTGTCGCCCAGCAGGGCGCGGCGGGCGGCGGGCGAGGCTTCGGCATAGCGGGCACGCAAGGGCGCATTGACGGGCATTTTGAGGGCGAAGGCTTCCGCTGTGGTGAGCAGCGGTAGCGCCTTGTCCGGGCTGGCGTGGTCTGTCTCGGCGAGCACCGCATCCACCTTGTCGCGATCGAGCGCCCACAGCAGCGAATCCGCAGCGCTGTTGTCGCTCTCCGCGATCATCGCGGCGGCGAGGCTGTGCAGCGTCATCGGCGCATTGTCGGGGTAGGTCATCAGGCGGCCGGAGAAACTCTTATGCGCGAGGGGGAGGACATCGGACCAGTGTCGGTCCCCTGCCGCGACGGCGCGGGCCGCTTCGGCGAGGATATAGAGTTTGAAGGATGAGCCGGTCGCCATCTGCGCGTCTGGCGCGCGCGCGTGGAGCAGTTGCGGGCCGGCGTCGGTGAGCTTCGCGGCGGCGAAGGCGGTGTGGCCGGGGAGGGCGGCGAGTTCCGCCATGACCTTGTCCATGCTGTCATTGGCGCGGGCGACGCCGACGATGCGAAGGCCGATCACGCGATTGGGCGCGGCGGGGGCTACGACCAGTATGAAGCCGATGGTTGCATGTTCATAGCGGATTTCGACCTGGCCGGCGGTGGCGCCATCCTGCCTGACCGCGCCCAGCGCGAGCGGCTTCCCATTCTGCTGGCGCAGATCGGCGGCGACGGCGCGCCATTGTTCGGTGGGTACGGCCTTGAGGAAGAGGTCGGAGAAGAAGTCTGCCTCTTGACCGGGCGCGGACAGGATGCGGACGAGTTGCTGCGCGCGGGAGTGATAGGCGGGGGTGGGTTGCGCGAAGGCGGGGAGGGAGAAGAGGGCGAGCCATATCGCGAGCAGTGCTCCTGCGAAAGCAGGTGGCCAGGGCCGGGTGGGTGATCTGGCACCCTGGACTCCTGCTTTCGCAGGAGAACAGGTCGGAGGGGTTATCTGGGAGGACATGGCGATCACGCGCTCCTCATGCGTCGATCGCTTCCTCGTCCACGGCGGCGGCGTTTTCCTGGATGAAGGCGAAGCGGTGGGCGGGGTTGGTGCCCATCAGCCGGTCGACCAGATCGCGCACCCCGGCGCGTTCCTCGACATCGGCGGGCAGGGTGATGCGGATCATGCTGCGGGTTTTGGGGTCCATGGTGGTTTCGCGCAACTGCATCGGGTTCATTTCGCCAAGCCCCTTGAAGCGGCTGACCTCGACTTTCTTGCCCTTAAACTCCTTTTTCATCAGCGCCTCGCGATGGGCGTCGTCCTTGGCGTAGACGCTCTTGCCGCCCGACACGATGCGGTAGAGCGGCGGCTGGGCGAGATAGAGATGGCCGCGCCGGACCAACTCGGGCATTTCCTGAAAGAAGAAGGTCATCAGCAGTGTCGCGATATGCGCGCCGTCGACATCGGCGTCGGTCATGATGACGATGCGTTCGTAGCGGAGCTGATCGGGGTTGCAATCCTTGCGCGTGCCGCAGCCGAGCGCGAGGATCATGTCGGCAATTTCCTGATTTGCCAATATCTTGGCGTTGTTTGCTGAGGCGACGTTGAGGATCTTGCCGCGCAGTGGCAGGATCGCCTGCGTCTTGCGGTCGCGTGCCTGCTTGGCCGAACCGCCGGCCGAATCGCCCTCGACCAGAAAGATTTCGGTGCCTTCGGGATCGTCGGTGGAGCAGTCGGTCAGCTTGCCGGGCAGGCGCAGCTTGCGCGCGCTGGTCGCGGTCTTGCGCTTGACCTCCTTTTCCGCCTTGCGCTTGAGGCGCTCGTCCATGCGGTCGACAACATAGGCGAGCAGCGCCTTGCCGCGATCCATATGGTCGGTCAGATAATGGTCGAAATGGTCGCGCACGGCATTTTCGACTAGCCGCGCGGCGTCGGGGGAGGTTAGACGGTCCTTCGTCTGGCTCTGGAATTGCGGATCGCGGACGAACACCGACAGCATGATTTCCGATGACGTCATGATGTCGTCGGCGGTAATGTCCTTGCCTTTTTTCTGGCCGACAAGCTCGGCGAAGGCGCGGATGCCTTTGACCAGCGCGGCGCGAAGGCCCGCTTCATGGGTGCCGCCATCAGGCGTCGGGATGGTGTTGCAATACCAGCTATAGCTGCCGTCGGACCAGAGCGGCCAAGCCACCGCCCATTCGACGCGGCCGGCGGTGCCGGGGAAATCCTGGTTCCCCGAGAAAAAGGCGCTGGTCGCGCATTCGCGGCCGCCAACCTGTTCCTTCAGATGATCGGCAAGGCCACCGGGAAACTGGAACGCCGCTTCGGGCGGGGTATCGTCAGACAGAAGTTCGGGCGCGCATTTCCAGCGGATTTCGACGCCCGCGAACAAATAGGCTTTCGAGCGGGCAAGGCGGTAGAGCCGCGCCGGCTTGAATTTCTGTTCGCCGAAAATTTCCGTGTCGGGGATGAAGGTGACGGACGTGCCGCGCCGGTTAGGCGCGGCGCCGACCTTTTCCAGACCGCTGGTGGGCAGGCCCTGCGAAAAGCTCTGGCGAAACAGTTCCTTGTTACGGGCGACCTCGACGACGGTGACGATCGACAGCGCGTTGACGACGCTGATGCCGACGCCATGCAGACCGCCGGACGTCGCATAGGCCTTGTCGGTGAATTTACCGCCCGAATGGAGCGTGGTCATGATAACCTCCAGCGCTGATTTGCCCGGAAATTTGGGATGCGGATCGACCGGGATGCCACGACCATTATCGGTGATGGTCAGGCGATTGCCCGGTTCCAGCGTGATTTCTATCCGCGTGGCGTGGCCCGCGACGGCCTCGTCCATGCTGTTGTCGAGCACTTCCGATGCGAGGTGATGCAAGGCGCGCTCGTCAGTGCCGCCGATATACATGCCGGGGCGGCGGCGGACGGGTTCCAGCCCTTCGAGCACCTCGATCGAGGAGGCGTCATAGCCGGGGGAGGAGGTGGGTTGTTTGGCAAACAGATCATCGGACATGCGACGAGGTATAAGGGCGGGCGTGGCGGGCGCAAGCGGAGCGCGTCCCGGGCACCCAGCAATAAAATGTTACAGGCGCCATGGAAACTAAGGAAGGGGCAGGTCGTTAGGGCGGGCAGGGCATATCAACCCCTTGGGCAGGAGACATTTTCATGAAGTTTACTCGGATCGCGCCGCTTGGCGCCACGCTTGCGCTCGTTCTGGCGGCGACGCCCGCCATGGCGCAGAGCGATAGCGGCGGCGTCGACTGGACCGGCCCTTATGTCGGTGGATCGTTCGGCTATACCTTCCAGAAGAAGGACAATGCCGAGCATCTTCGGTTCGATACCAACGCCGACGGTAATTATAACGATGTTGTGCGGCTGAGCGGGTCGGGCGCGGACGCCTTTTCACGCGGGACGTGCGGTGGCGCGGCGCGTGGCCGTAATCCTGGCGATGGCTGTAATGGCGACAAGGACGCGATCAGCTGGATGGGACATGTCGGCTATGACATGCAGTTCGGCAGCTTGGTCGCCGGTGTGGTGGCCGAAGGCGGCAAAGCCTATATCAGCGACAGCGTGACCGAGTTTTCCACCACGCCGCATAGCTATACGATGACGCGCCGGATCGACTGGAACGGCAATCTGCGCGCGCGCGTCGGCTACACCACGTCGGGCGGCGTCATGCCCTATATCACCGGCGGCCTCGCTTATGCCAAGGTCAAGAACAGCTTTTCGACCACCAATACGGCCGCCAATACGGGCAACGCCTTCACTGAATCCAACCGCAAGGAAGACGCCTGGGGCTGGACCATGGGTGGCGGTGTCGAAGCCAAGGTCGCACCCAATTTCTCGATCGGTGCGCGCTATCTTTGGACCCGCTACAAGACCAATGATTATAATGTGAATGTCTCGCGGGGTACGGCCACGGCGACCAATCCCTTCATCATCACGCCGTCGGGCACCACCGAGATCGGCCGTGGCGACAAGTTCGATACGCAGAGCGTGATGGCGACCGCCAGCTTCCGCTTCTGAGCCAACGCACAGAAAAAGGGCCGGCTTCCCATGGGAGGCCGGCCCTTTTCAATGGCGATCGTTTCGGCCCCTCAGCGAACCCGCGGGCCACCGAATGGCAATGGCGGGGGCGGACGGCGGGTGCCGCGCGGCAATTGCGCCTGATAGGCGCGGCCGCAATGTTCGACGCAATAAGGGAAGCCGGGATTGACCTGCTCCCCGCAGAAATGGAAGTCGGGTTCGCCCGGATGCCCGAGCGGCCATTTGCAAATCCGCTCCGTCAGGTCGAGCAGGCTGGTTTTGCCGGCGATCTCGGCGCTTGGCTTGGCGGGGACGAGCCGGCGCGGCGGGGCGGGCGGAATGGGTGCCTGCTGGTCACCGGGGCCCTGACGCAGGAAACCACCGGGGCCCACCGAAACGATTCGCGGCTGGGGCGCGGCTGGCACCGGGGGTGAATCGACGGCTGGTTCGGGCGCGTCGGGATCGACCGGCGCGGCCGCGCGGACGGGCGCAGGTTCCGGTGCCGAAACCGGCGTCGCGGCCGGCCGCGGCGCTTCGGGCTCGGGCGTGGCGACAGCGGCCGGCTTGCGCGGTGGCACCGCCTTTTTTGGTGCTTCGTTCGCCTTCACCGGCGAGGGACGCGATTGCAGGCCAAGGCGATGCGCCTTGCCGATCACCGCGTTACGGCTAACGCCGCCAAGCTCTTCCGCGATCTGGCTGGCGGTCAGGCCCTTTTCCCACATCGCCTTGAGCTGGTCGATTCGCTCGTCGGTCCAGGACAATGAAAAACTCCTCAAAATCTCTTGATCGCTTCCTATATGGGAAGCGAAGGCGCGCTTGCAAAGCCGCGCACAACGCCCTTGCGGCGCTTAACGCCAGCCGATAGTCGATCCCATCATGAACAACCAGTCCAAAATTGCAGAGTCCCTGGCGATCCCCGCGCCGTTTCACGAACCGGGCGTCAAGGTGATCCGCAACGTCAACTGGCCCGGCACTTATGCGTTGTACAAAAAGGAAGTGCGCCGGTTCATGAAGGTGCAGCTTCAGACGATCTGGGCGCCCGCGATCCAGACGCTGCTGTTCCTGGTGATTTTCTCCATCGCGCTGGGCGGCGCGGGCCGGACGGTGCTCGGCGTTCCCTTCGCCGATTTCATCGCACCGGGCCTGATCGTGGGCACAGGCATGTTGCAGGCCGCCTTCCAGAACAGCAGCTTTTCGCTGCTTGTCGGCAAGATGCAGGGGACCATCATCGACTATCTGATGCCGCCGATTTCCGCTGGCGAAATGTTGTTTGCGCTGGTCGCGTCATCGGTAACGCGGGCCTGCGCGGTGGGCATCGCGCTATGGATCGCGATGGCGCTGTGGCCGGGTGTTCATGTGACGCCGATCCACCTTTGGGCAATCGCCTGGTTCGGCATCGGCGGGTCAATGCTGATCGCATTCGTCGGCCTGCTCACCGCGATCTGGGCGGACAAGTTCGATCATGCTGCGGCGATTTCCAATTTCGTGATCGCGCCGCTTTCGCTGCTGTCGGGTACATTCTATGCGATCGACCGGCTATCGCCCTTGTTCAGGACGCTGAGCCACGCCAACCCGTTTTTCTACATCATTTCGGGGTTCCGCTATGGTTTCCTGTCGCGCGCGGACAGCAATGTGCCGACCGGAGCGGTGGTCATTCTCGCGCTGAATCTGTTACTCGGCGCGGCATGCTATGTAGCATTGCGCAGGGGGTGGAAGATCAAGGCCTGAGCGCGCCGCCGTTCAGGCGAACGCGGCGATGACCGGCACGATCAGCATCAGCAGCGTCAGCAGAGCGAAGGCCAGCGCCCAATGACGGACGCGAGGGAAGCGCCGCTGCGCCTCAATGGGCCTGATCCTCATCCGCCGATGCGGGTCAGGGCGAAGCCGGCGTCGGTGACGTCGGCGGCGGGATAGATGTTGCGCAGGTCGACGAGAACGGGCGAGCGGACGGCGGCGGCGAGGCGCGGGAGATCGAGCGCGCGGAAGATGTCCCATTCGGTGACGAGGACGACGGCGTCGGCGCCTTGCGCGGCGGCATAGGCATCGCGCGCCATGGTGACGTTCGGCATCATCGGCGCGGCAACGTCCATCCCTTCGGGATCATAGGCGACGATGCGTGCGCCGGCATCCTCGAGCGCCTGCACGATGGCGAGGCTGGGCGCATCGCGCATGTCGTCGGTGTTGGGCTTGAAGGTGAGGCCGAGCAGCGCGACCGTCTTGCCGCGCGCGTCGCCGCCCAATGCCTTGACGATCTTGCGGCCCATCGCCCGCTTGCGCAGGTCGTTGACCTGCACCACCGTCTCGACGATGCGGATCGGCGTGTCGTAATCCTGGCCGGTCTTGACCAGCGCCAGCGTATCCTTGGGGAAGCAGGAGCCGCCATAGCCGGGCCCTGCATGCAGGAATTTGCTGCCGATGCGATTGTCGAGGCCGATGCCGCGCGACACGTCCTGCACGTCCGCGCCGACCGCCTCGCACAGGTCCGCCATCTCGTTGATGAAGGTGATCTTGGTCGCGAGGAAGGCGTTGGCGGCATATTTGATGAGTTCGGCGGTGCGCCGGCCAGTGAACATCAGCGGCGCCTTGTTGAGGCTGAGCGGGCGGTAGATCTGGCTCATCACGCCGATCGCGCGCTCGTCGCCGGTGGTGCCCACGACGACGCGGTCGGGCCGCTTGAAGTCGCCGATCGCCGCGCCTTCGCGCAGGAATTCGGGGTTGGAGACGACCGCGATGGCGAGATCGGGGCGCAGGTCGCGCGCGATCCGCTCGACTTCGTCGCCGGTGCCGACGGGCACGGTCGATTTGGTGACGATGACCGCCGGGCCGTCCAGTGCCTCGACGATCTCGCGCGCGGCGGCATAGACATAGGAAAGGTCGGCATGGCCATCGCCCCGGCGCGACGGCGTGCCGACCGCGATGAAGATCGCATCCGCGCCCCTGACGCCTTGGGCGAGGTCGGTAGTGAAGGTCAGCCGCCCGGCTGCCGCGTTGGAGCCGACCAGCGTGTCGAGGCCGGGTTCGAAGATCGGCATGCGCCCCGCCTCGATCGCCGCGATCTTCCCCGCATCCTTGTCCACGCAAACGACATCATGACCGAAATCGGCGAAACAGGCCCCCGACACCAAGCCCACATAACCCGTGCCGATCATCGCAATTTTCATGAGGATTCCGGCTCCGCCACATCAGTTTCCGGCCCGGCTCTAACATAGCCCGTCAGGATATCAATTCGTTGCGTTGCAACATCGATATTTGATCGCTGTTCAGCGGCTGTATACCATTGCCTGTCAAGGCCGACGATCGCGTGCATGAAGGAGTGATTGATGAAGGTTGCGCTGGTGTTCGGAACCCGGCCTGAGGCGATCAAGCTGTTCCCGGTGATCCATGCCCTGCGCGCCCGCGCCGATATCGAGACGCGCGTGATCGTGACGGCGCAGCATCGCGGATTGCTGGATCAGGTGCTGGAGATTGCGGGGGTGACGCCCGACATTGATCTGGACGTGATGACGCCGAACCAGACGCTCGACGGGCTGACCGCGACGCTGATCGTCGAACTGGGCAAGGCGTTCGACGTGGAGCGTCCGGATCGCGTTGTCGTGCATGGCGATACGCTGACGACGATGGTGGCGAGCCTTGCGGCCTATTATCGCAAGATCCCGGTCGCCCATGTCGAGGCGGGCTTGCGCAGCGGCGATATCCATCATCCCTGGCCCGAAGAGGTGAACCGCCGCGTGGTGGCGTGCATCGCCGACATGAATTTCGCGCCGACCCAGGCGGCGGCCGACGCGCTGCTGAAAGAAAATCGCGACGCGGCCGGCATATATGTGACGGGGAACACGGTGATCGACGCGCTGCTGGCGACGCGCGAGCGGGTTGTGGCCAATCCGGCGCTGGCGACCGGGCTGGACGAACTGGCGGCGCGGTTCGCGGGCAAGCGGATCATTGCCGTCACCAGCCATCGGCGCGAAAATTTCGGCGGCGGAATGGAGGCGATTGCGCGGTCCATCGCCGATATCGCGGCGCGGCCTGATGTCGCGGTGATCTTTCCTGTGCATCCCAATCCCAATGTCCGTCCGGTCATGGATACGGTGCTCGGCGGGCTGACCAATGTGGCGATGATCGAGCCACTCGACTATCCGCATTTCGTGCGATTGCTCGACATGAGCCATTTGGTGCTGACCGACAGCGGCGGGGTGCAGGAGGAAGCGCCGTCGCTGGGCAAGCCGGTGCTGGTGATGCGCGAGACGACCGAGCGGCCCGAAGGCGTGGAAGCGGGGACGGCGAAACTTGTGGGCACTGACCGCAATGTCATCGTGCGCGAAGTGCTGACATTGCTGGACGACGAAGACGCCTATGGCGCGATGGCGCGAGCACATAACCCGTTCGGTGACGGCAAGGCGGCGGAGCGAATCGCGGCGGTGATTGCGGCGGGATAGCTCGATCCGGTGCTTCGAAATTCTCGTGCAGGCAGGAGCCTATCTTGCCATCAGAGACCAATTTAGGGGTCGGAGATGGATCCCCGCCTTCGCGGGGATGACGAATGGGGGTCAGGTAATGGCGCTACCATTACCGAAATATTCAGCCTTTCCGGGCAGGACTGCGGATAACCCATCGCCGTAAAGGACTGCCGCTTCATGCCCGTCGACACCCATCAGAAGGTTTCCGTCATCGGCCTTGGCTATATCGGGCTGCCGACTGCGGCGCTGATCGCGCGGGGCGGGGCGCAGGTGGTGGGCGTCGATGTCAGCGCGCATGTGGTCGAGACCGTCAATTCGGGCCGCGTGCATATCGAGGAAGTCGATCTCGACGGGCTAGTGCAGGGTGTGGTCGCGCGCGGCAAGCTGCGTGCCAGCCTGGAAGTCGAGGAAAGCGATGTCTTCATCATCGCCGTGCCGACCCCGGTGTCGGAGGATCGTGCGCCGGATATCAATTATGTGCTGAAGGCCGCGCGGACCATTGCGCCGGTGCTGAAGGCGGGCGACACGGTGATCCTGGAGTCGACCTCTCCGGTGGGCACGACCGAGGCGATGCGCGATGTGATCGGTGCGATGCGCGCCGACCTCAAAATGCCGGGCAAGGGCGTGCAGGGCGACATCGCCATTGCCTATTGCCCCGAGCGCGTGTTGCCGGGGCGCATATTGGTGGAGCTGATCGACAATGACCGCTGCATCGGCGGCATCACGCCGCGATGCGCGCGCAAGGCGCTGGGCTTTTATCGCCAGTTCGTGCGCGGGGCGTGCATCACCACAACGGCGCGTGCGGCGGAGATGGTGAAGCTGGTGGAGAACAGCTTTCGCGACGTCAATATCGCCTTTGCCAATGAATTGTCGGTGATCGCGGAGAATATGGATATCGACGTGTGGGAGGTGATCCGGCTCGCCAACCGCCATCCGCGCGTCAATATCCTGTCGCCCGGCCCCGGCGTCGGCGGCCATTGCATTGCGGTCGACCCCTGGTTCATCGTCCATGGCGACCCCGAAAACGCCCGGATCATCCGCACCGCGCGGGAGGTGAATGACGGCAAGACGGACTATGTCGTGGCCAAGGCGTCGGACATGATCGACAGTTTCGCGGGCGAGGATGTCGCCTGCCTCGGCCTCGCCTTCAAGGCCAATATCGACGACTTCCGCGAGAGCCCGGCGGTCAAGGTCGCGGCGCGGCTCGCGCGGCGCTATGGTCGCAGGATCAGGATCGTCGAACCCTATGCGCAGGCCCTGCCAATGGAGTTTGCCGGCACGGGCGCGGAACTGATCGATCTCGATACGGCACTGGAACAATGCGGCGTTTTCGTCATTCTTGTCGATCATGACATGTTCAAATCGGTTCCCGTCGACGAGCGCGCCGGCAAGGCGGTCTATGATACGCGGGGAATCTGGCCCGATCAGCCGCGCCGCCTCGTGGCGCCGGAACCGAGCCGGGCCGCTCTCTGACCGGCTGCGCACCCGCGCATCCTGCCCGTCATGCGGTTGCCAAGCTTTGGCGGCATCGCTAGGCCCCGCGACTGAAGATGGCCTTGTCGGCCGTCATCCGCTCCGCGCGGGGAAGGGCCGGACATGACGGGCAGCGTCGGACGACATGGAGCGGGCATTGCGCTGCTGGTCGCACTGGGTGCCTGCTCGACCGTGGGCGAGGCGCCCAAAGGCGATGCCGCCTATGCGGTGATTCCGCCGGCTCAGCCGGTGGCCGCCGACTATCGCATTGGCCCCGACGACATTTTGCGGATCCAGATATATCATGAGCCCGGCCTGTCGCTGGAAGATGCGCGGGTGAGCGCTGCGGGGACAGTTCGCCTGCCGCTGGTCGGCGACGTCCCTGTCGCCGGCTTGTCCGCCGGCGAGGCGGCCGATGTGATCGCCGGGCGGCTGGGACAGCGCTATCTCGTGTCGCCGCAAGTGACGATCTTCGTGAAGACGGCGGTCGCGCGCAGGATCACGGTTGACGGCGAAGTGCGCGAGCCGGGGCTGTTTCCGATCGAGGGCCGGATCGGGCTGTTGCAGGCGGTGGCGCTGGCGAAAGGGCCGACGCGGCTCGCTAGGCTTGGTCAGATCGTGGTGGTTCGCGAGGGCGAGGCGGGGCGGCAGGCCGCGATGTTCGACCTGGCGGCGATCCGCAAGGGCGCCGCGCCCGACCCCGAAATCCTGCCCGGCGATGTGGTGATCGTGGGATTATCCCGCGCCAAGGCCATTCTGGGCGGCGCGTTGCTGGCGGTGCCGGCGCTGGCGACCGGGTTCATCGCACTGGACGGAAAGCATTGATGGGCGAGCGGGCATCGATTCCCCGGTCCGACCGCGCGGTCAGCGTCGCTGGCGGGCGGCTGGCGCATCTGGTGCAGGTTTCGCGCAATGCGGGGATCGTGGTGCGGCGCAACCGCATCATCCTGTTCGTCACCATGGCGCTGTGCGTTTTGGCGGGTGTCATCTACATCCTGCTGTCGACGCCCGACTATCTGGCCACCGCCTCGGTAGAAGTCGACGAGGTGCCGGCGGGCGCTGCGGGCGTGGCGCCGCGGCCGGATGAGGCGGCCGACGGCCAAGTGATCATGCAGACGCAGATGGACGTGTTGCGCAGCCGCACTATCGCCGAAGATGTCGCGCGCGACTTGGCGCTGGTGGGAAGTCAGCGCTTCTTCGAAAGCATGGACAGCGAGCGCCCCGAACAGGGCGTAGGCACGCTGAACCAGCGGCAGGTGGAAGCAGAACAGGTCGTGAAGCTATTGCGCGACGGGCTGACCGTCGAGCTGCCCGGCCAATCGCGGGTGATGCGGATCGGCTTTACCAGCGCCGATCCGGTGCTGTCGGCCCGCGTGGCGAACAGCTATGCCGACAGCCTGATCCGGGCGGACTTGAAGCGGGGTTTCGAATCCGGGGTGCAGGCGCGGCGATTCCTGCTGGGCGAGCTGGATGGCGCGCGGCGCGACCTGGAGCGGGCTGAGCGCGATCTGGCGAGCTATGCCGCACGGGTCGGCGCGACCGGGATTGTCGGCGGGGCCGGGACGCCCGCAGGCGCGAAGGGCGGGTCGGTCGCTTCGCGGCTGGACCAGCTGAACGGCTTCCGCGCGCAGGCGGCGGCAGAACGGATCGCGGCGCAGAAACGCTGGGAAAGCGCGCGGGCTTCGAACACTGATACGCTGCCCGAAATATTGGGCAATGGCGCGATGCAGCAGCTGATGACGCAGCGGGCCCAGGCGCGCGCGGACGTGGCGGAGGAGCGCCAGTTCCGCAAGGATGCCCACCCCGAAATGCGCGAGGCGCGAGCGCGGCTGAACGCGCTCGACGAGCAGGCGGACGCGATGGCGAACAATATCCGCGCCTCGATCCGCCAGCAATATGAGGTCGCCGTCCATAGCGAAAAAACGATCGCAGGCGAGATCGCCGGGCTGGAACGCGACGCGCTGGTCGAGCGTGGCCGCGACATGCAGATCGGCATCATGGAGCGGCAGGTCGACACCTATCGGCTGCTGCACGACAGCCTTCTCCAGCGCTATCGCGACATGGCGTCGCAGGCGGGGTTTCAGGCCGGGCATATTCAGCCGCTGGATCGAGCGGCGGTGCCGACGCGGCCCTCATCGCCGCATATCGGCGTGACGATGCTGCTGGCGTCGCTCGGCGGGCTGGCGTTCGGATTGCTGCTGGTCGCGGCGCGGCATATTTTCGACGACGCGGTAACATCGGCGGACACGCTGGCCGAACGAGTCGACCTGCCGCTGCTGGGGTCGATTCCGGCTACAGGCGACGGCGCGCTGCCCGGCGACATCATCGCACCGATCGCCGCGTCGCTGTTGCTGGGATCGGTTGACGGATTGCCGCGCTCGATCCTGTTCACCAGTGCGCAGGAGGGGGAAGGCAAGTCCGCCACGCTGCATGCGCTGGCGCTCGCGCTGGCCGGGCTGGGCAAGCGGGTTCTGGTCGTCGATTGCGATATGCGCCGGCCAAAACAGCATAGCCTGTTTCGCCTGACGCCGGGCAAGGGCATCAGCGAGGTGATGACGGGGCAAGCGAGGGCCGACGAGGCGATCGCCGACAGCGGCGTGCCGGGTCTGTCCGTGATGCCATGCGGGGCGATGCCGCCCAATCCCGCCGAACTTCTTTCGGCCTCGGCACTCGATGCGTTGCTGGGGGAATTGCAGGGACGCTATGATTCGGTGCTGATCGATGCGCCGCCGATCCTTGGCCTGTCGGATGCGCCCTTGCTGGCAGCGAAGGCGCAGGCGACCGTGCTAATCGTCGAATGGGGGCGCAATCATCATGGCGGCTTGCGCGTTGCGGTCGACCGGATGCGGAGCGCAGGGGGTGCGATACTGGGCGCGATCCTGACCAAACAGCATGCGCGCGCGCATGACTATGATTATCATCGAGGGGGGTAACGGCGGCGATCTTGACGGCATTGCTTGCGAGCCGCTGTCGCAGCCTTCGCTGACCCCGCGAAGGGGCGGATATATGCAATGAAATATTTGGTCGGGGAAAGAGGATTCGAACCTCCGGCCCCTGCCTCCCGAAGACAGTGCTCTACCAGGCTGAGCTATTCCCCGACCGATGCCGGAATCGCTGGTGGGCGATCCCGTAAGGCAGGCGGCGGTCTATAGTTGCGGGTTTCCGGGCTGGCAAGCGCCGCCTGTCGCTTTTTTCCAGAGCATGATGCCATCGGCTGGACAGCTTGCAACTGGCCCAATGCGGAAAGCAAAAGACAATCAGAGGAGGCCGGCGGCGCGGAAACTGAAATCGCCGTCCGCCGCCCTGATGACATGGTCGGCAAGCGTCATATCCATCGGCCGGAGGCGGCGGGCGAGGCTGCGCGTGAGGACGATGTCCGTCGCATCGGGTAATGGAGACGGGCGGTCGGAGCGATCCTGATCCAGCACCAGCCAGCGGCTGTCACGGCCGAGCAGCGTCTGCATGAGCAAGCGCCAGTCCGCAGGGCCCACCAGCCGCTCGACCGGGTGCCAGTCGGCATCGAGTATCACCACAGCGAGGTTATGCGTATCCAACATGGATCAACATCGTGCCTCAGAGACGTGGCCGCATCAGCCGCCACTTGGTCCATTCCGGGGGCGATGGACGGAAGTCTGATCCATATCGAAGGGCAGATTGGCGCTGGCGGGGCGCTGGGCTACATGCGGGATCGCAGCCAGAGTCGCTTCACAGGAAAACTCCGCCTTGACCCAGCCCCTCGCCCCGTCGGCCGTTCATTACGAGCAGCAATATCTCGATCTGATGCGGCGGATATGGACGCACGGGGACGAGCGCATCGACCGGACGGGCGTCGGCACGCGATCGCTGCTGGGGGCGACCATGCGCTTTTCGCTCGCCGATGATGCGGTGCCGTTGCTGACGACGAAGCGGGTCTACTGGAAGGTCGCGGCGCGGGAGATGCTGTGGTTCCTGACCGGCGACACCAACATCCGCGAACTGGTGCGGCAGGGCGTGCATATCTGGACCGACTGGCCGCTCGACGCCTATCGCCGCGCGACCGGCGAGGCGATCGATCGCAACGCGTTCGAGGCGCGTATCGTTGCCGACGATGCGTTCGCAGCACGCTGGGGGGATCTCGGGCCGGTTTACGGCGCGCAATGGGTGGACTGGCCGCGCTATGAGCCGGCCGGCGACGGGCTGTTCCGCCGCGCGGAGAAGGGGCATAACCAGATCGCCGATCTGGTCGCGGCGATCCGCGCGATGCCGGGATCGCGCCGCCTGCTATTCACCGGATGGAACGTGGCGGAGGTCGCCCAGATGGCGCTGCCGCCATGCCACATGACTTATCAGTTTCAAGTGGCGGACGGGCGGCTGAACGGGCTGTTGTTCCAGCGCAGTTGCGATCTGGGGCTTGGCTTTGCCTTCAATATTTTCGGCCTGGCGATGATCACGCGGATGCTGGCGCAGCAATGCGATCTGGAGCCGGGCGAGATCGTCTGGCAGGGCGGCGACGTGCACCTGTATCTCAACCACGCGCCGCTGGTGGAGGCGCAAATCGGGCGAACGCCATCGGGTGCGCCGAAACTGCGGATCAATCGGCGGCCTTCGAGCATTTTCGACTACAGGATCGAGGATTTCGAGGTCGTCGATTATACGCCGCAGGCCGCGATTTCGGCCCCTGTCGCCGTCTGAAAAGGGCGTCGGGGAGGAGAAACACGGAGGGCTTGCCACTTGCAGCGTTGAAATATAATATGTGTACAGAGCAATATTATTACGACGCATAAGAGGAGCCAGGATGACCGGATCGCCGCGATCGGACGCCGAGCAGGGCAGCAGCGAAGGCCGCAACCTTCCGCCGCTGCGGCTGCATGTGCCCGAGCCGCCCGCCCGGCCCGGCGAGCATGCCGACTTCAGCCATTTCGATATTCCCGCCGTGGATGCGGCGCAGCGACCCGACGAAACGGCCGCGCCCGCCGACATGCGCGATCTTGCCTATGGGCTGGTGCGGGTGCTGGACGAGGACGGGCGGGCGGGCGGCCAGTGGAACCCCGGCCTGTCGCCCGAGACGATGCTCAAGATGCTGCGCGCTATGGCGCTGACCCGCGCGTTCGACGCCCGCATGTTTCGCGCGCAGCGGCAGGGCAAGACCAGCTTCTACATGAAGTCCACCGGCGAGGAGGCGGTGTCGATCGGCGCAGCGACGGCACTGGCGCGCGACGACATGTGCTTCCCGAGCTATCGTCAGCAGGGCATATTGATCGCGCGCGACTGGCCGATCGTCGACATGATGAACCAGATTTATTCGAACCGGGGCGACCGGCTGAAAGGGCGACAACTGCCGATCATGTATTCGGCGCGGGAGGCGGGCTTTTTCTCCATCTCCGGCAACCTCACCACTCAATATCCGCAGGCGGTCGGCTGGGCGATGGCGAGCGCGGCGCGGGGCGACACGCGGATCGCGGCGACCTGGTGCGGGGAGGGATCGACAGCGGAGGGGGATTTCCATTCCGCCTGCACCTTTGCCAGTGTCTATCGCGCGCCCGTGATCCTCAATGTCGTCAACAATCAGTGGGCGATCAGCAGCTTTTCGGGTTTCGCAGGCGCCGAAGCGACGACGTTCGCCGCGCGCGCGGTCGGCTATGGCATTGCCGGGTTGCGCGTCGACGGCAATGACGCGCTGGCGGTCTATGCCGCGACGAAATGGGCGGCGGACCGGGCGCGGGCGAATGCCGGGCCGACGCTGATCGAGCATTTCACCTATCGAGTCGAGGGACACAGCACGTCGGATGATCCGGGCGTCTATCGCTCCGCCGAGGAGAGCAGCCAGTGGCCGCTGGGCGATCCGATCGCGCGGCTCAAGCAGCACTGCATTCTCCTTGGCATATGGGACGAGGAGCAGCACGCGGCGATGGACATGGCGCTGTCGCAAGAGGTGCGCGACGCGGCACGGGCGGCGGAGAAGAACGGGATATTGGGCAACGGCCTGCACCATCCGATGGAATCGCTGTTCGAGGATGTGTTCGAGGAGATGCCCTGGCATCTGCGCGAGCAGCAGCAGCAGATGCTGGACGAATGGAAGGCGGCGGGGCTGTGATGTCTATCCCAAATTTTCCGTTCGGGCTGAGCCTGTCGAAGCCGTCGACCGAGCGGAGCGAAGTGGCTTCGCCTGCGGCTCTGCTCAGCCCTTCGACTTCGCTCAGGGCGAACGGTTTCCATAGGTGGCACCATGTCTGAGCAACCGGCCGAGCCCGTTCAGATGAACATGATCCAGGCGATCAACAGCGCGCTGGACGTGATGATGGATCGCGATCCCGATGTCATCGTGATGGGCGAGGATGTCGGCTTTTTCGGTGGCGTGTTCCGCGCGACGGCGGGCTTGCAGCAGAAATATGGCAAGAACCGGGTGTTCGATACGCCGATCACCGAATGCGGCATCATCGGCGTGGCCGTCGGCATGGGGGCCTATGGGTTGCGGCCGGTGCCGGAAATCCAGTTCGCCGACTATATCTATCCCGCGCTCGACCAGCTGGTGTCCGAGGCCGCGCGGCTGCGCTACCGGTCAGCGGGCGAGTTCATCGCGCCGATGACGGTCCGTTCCCCCTTTGGCGGCGGCATATTCGGCGGCCAGACGCATAGTCAGTCGCCCGAAGGCATCTTCACCCATGTGTCGGGGATCAAGACGGTGATCCCCTCTACGCCCTATGACGCAAAGGGGCTGTTGATCGCGGCGATCGAGGATAATGATCCGACGATCTTCTTCGAACCCAAGCGCATCTATAACGGGCCGTTCGACGGTCATTATGATTCGCCCGCGACAAGCTGGGGCGGGCATGCCGACGCGCAGGTGCCGACGGGTTATTACAAGGTCGCGCTTGGCGAGGCGCGTGTGCGGCGGGCCGGAGAGGCGCTGACGATCCTTTGCTATGGCACGATGGTCCATGTCGTCGCCGATGTGGTGGGGGCGATCGATATCGATGCGGAGATCATCGACCTGCGTACGCTGGTGCCTCTCGATATCGAGGCGATCGAGCGATCGGTGAAAAAGACTGGCCGCTGCCTGATCGTGCATGAGGCGACTCGCACCAGCGGCTTTGGCGCGGAGCTGCTCAGCCAGGTGCAGGAGCGTTGCTTCTACCATCTCGAAGCGCCCATCGAGCGGGTCACGGGGTTCGACACGCCTTATCCGCACAGTCTGGAATGGGCCTATTTCCCCGGCCCCGTGCGCATCCGCGAAGCCATCGCCAAGATCATGAGGGACTAAAGGGTTATGGCTCTTTTCACGTTCAAGCTGCCCGACATCGGAGAAGGCATCGCGGAAGCGGAGATCGTCGGCTGGCACGTCAAGGTCGGCGACCGGGTCGAGGAGGACCAGCCGATCGCCGATATGATGACCGACAAGGCGACCGTCGAGATGGAAAGCCCAGTCGCGGGTATCGTGGCGCGCCTCGCCGGTGAGCCGGGCGCGATGATCGCGATCGGGGCGATGCTGGTCGAGATCGAGGTGGAGAGGGAGAGCGAAGTTGCCGCGCCTTCGGAGGAAGAGTCGATCGAGGAGGCTGAAAAGACCAGTGTTCCTGCGAAAGCAGGAACCCAGGGTTCAGATGTAGGGCCTGGCCACCCTGGGCCCCTGCTTTCGCAGGGGCACAAGTTGACGGAACAGCATGTTCTGGCTTCCCCGGCGGTGCGTGCCCGGGCGAAGGAACTGGGCATCGATCTGGCGCAGGTGAAGGCGGCGGGGGACCATATCCGTCATGCCGATCTCGATGCTTTCCTCCTTTATGGTCAGGGTCAGGGCTATCGACCGGCTGCTCGCGCCGCCGCGCGGCCGGATGAGACCGTCAGGGTGATCGGCCTGCGCCGCCGCATCGCCGAGAATATGGCCGCATCCAAACGGCATATCCCGCATTTCTCCTATGTCGAGGAAATCGACGTCACCGCGCTGGAGGCGATGCGGGCGCAGTTGAACGATCATCGGGGAGACCGGCCCAAGCTGACCATGCTGCCGCTGCTGATCGTGGCCTTGTGCAAGGCGCTGCCCGACTTTCCGATGCTGAACGCGCGCTATGACGATGAAGCGGGGGTGGTGACGCGGTTCGGCGCGGTGCATCTGGGGATCGCGACGCAAACCGAGGCCGGCCTGATGGTCCCCGTGATCCGGGACGCTCAGGACCGCAATGTCTGGCAGCTTGCGGGCGAAATCCGTCGCCTTGCGGACGCGGCGCGCTCTGGCAAGGCGAAGTCGGAGGAACTGAGCGGCTCCACTTTGACGCTCACATCGCTCGGGGCGCTTGGCGGGATCGCGACGACGCCGGTCATCAATCGGCCCGAAGTCGCGATCATCGGGCCCAACCGCATCGTCGAGCGGCCCGTCTTCAGGGGCAAGGAGGTCGTGCCGGCCAAACTGATGAACCTGTCGATCAGCTGCGATCACCGGGTGGTGGATGGCTGGGATGCGGCGAGCTTCGTGCACGCGGTCAGGACGCTGCTGGAAACCCCCGTGCTGCTATTCGAAAGCTGAGCGGATTATTTGGTCAGGACGACGATCGACCCAAGCGCCATGTCGGGTTTGAAGAACATGCGCCACGCCCGCCGGATTCGCAGGTAGCGCGCCTTGCTGAACAATGGCGGGGGCGGGCCGCGATCCCGGTAGAACAGACTGAACAGGTGGACCGGCATGGGCAGGACGCGCGCATGGCGAAAGCCGGCATCCAGACCGCGCTGGACGATCAGGCGTGGCGGCATGTCGCGTTCAGTCACGCCATAGCGGGCCATGGCTTCGAGCGAGGCGGGTTCGATCGAATGGCCCTCGCCGGGTTCATGGGTGATGAGCAGGCCGCCGGGCCGGAGCGATCGCCATGCCGATGCGATGGCCAGGCCCTCATCTTCGGCATGATGCAGGGAATCGAAGAAGATCGCGGCATCGAACTGGCCGTCCATCATGAGTGATTCAAAATCGCTGCATAGAAAGCTGAGCCGGGGGGCCAGGCCGTTCAGCGCCGCATTTTCGCGCGCCAGGTCGATCATATCGGGGGCGATATCCTGCCCAACGACATCATAGCCGGCACGCGCCAGAAATGTGCTCGTCCAGCCGCCGCCGCATCCCAGATCGAGAACCCGCGCCGGAGGGCGTGGCAGAAGCGCCATGATGAAACCGATCGACGCAAGCTGCATGCCGGCATCCGTGTCGGAAAACGGCTTTTGCAGGGAATGGCTTCGCCCAAGGTCACCCAACTGCGCGAGATAGGTCAGTTCGCCCTCTTTGGGCATGCGCATGTCTCCGGCGGCCTTCAATCGCCTCTACGAACAAGCCGCCATCGATTCAAGTTCCGCCGGTCGTCAACGCATGGTTGCCCGCCAGGTCAGACGGCCCGCCTGACCCGGCGGCACCGCGTCGGGCACCGACCAGCGGACATGGGTGATGTCGGCCGGCACGGCGCGGCGGACGCCGCCAAGCGCGGTCGGCAGCCAGAGCTGATCGAGCCGTCCCCAGTGCGCGCCACCATCCACCGAAAGCTGCATGGCAGGGTCTGACAGATCGGGAGCGATGCCCCGCGAGACCATATTGGTGACGGCGAAACCCCGGACCGGGTGGCGGCCCCGGTTGCTCCAGTGGATGACGAAGATCAACTGGTCGCCCGGCGCGATCCTGTCGGGACTTGCAAGCACGCGGCGGGCGCGGCCGTTGATATCGGTGGTGATTCGTTCGACGAAAATCTGTTGTTCAAGCCTGATGCCCGGCTCTGCCAGTGCCGCCGGCGCGGCAGCAATGCCAGCGAGCATGCACAGGCCCGGCAGATAATATCGCTTCATTGACCGCCCCGTTTCGTCACCGGCAACAGGTCATAGGGGCGGCGCGCCAAAATTTGGTTAAAGTGGCGTGGACGGGCGGTTTGCGGCCTCGCGGATTGCAAATTGACGAGGTGACGGGGCGGGTGCAGAGCATGGTTGCGGGCAAGGGGATCGACGCGGACGTGTCATTGAACGAACAGCAGGAAACCAACCGCAGGCGTGACCGGCTGCTCGCGTCGATCGCGTTGACGAGCGGCATCGGGCTGCTTCTCGCCCTGCCTTTTGCCTTGCGCGCGGGGGCGGAATTTTTCCTGCCGCTCACCGCCGCACTGGTCATCGCTATCGCGCTGGTGCCTTTTCTCGAATGGATGGAGCGGCGTGGCGTTCCTTCCGGGCCGGCCGCGCTGGTGGCGGTCGTGGCGTTCCTGGTGGTCGCGAACACGGCGCTGGTGCTGATCGTGGTGCCGGCGACCGACTGGTTTCGCATCCTGCCGCAACGCCTGCCCCAGATTCAGACGAATTTGGCTCCGGTCATCGATTTCTACTCGCAGCTTCAGCGCTTCGTCGATGACATCGTGCAGAAGCTGGCCAGTGGTCCGGTCGCGGCGGCGCAGACCGCAGCGGTGGATGCACCGCGATCGCTGTTGCAGTTCGCGGCGACGTCCGCCCCGTCGGCGATCATCCAGATGGTGTTCGCGCTGCTCATCATCTATTTTTTCCTTGCCGGATGGACGAGGCTGCGACGGCGCACGATCAACAGTCGCGGCAGTTTCGACGGCGCCATGGCGGTTGCCCGCGTCATCCAGAATGTGGTCGATGCGACGTCCGCCTATGTCATCACTATTGCGACGATCAATCTGTGCCTGGGCGGCGCGGTCGCCTTTGCACTGTGGCTGATCGGCATGCCGTCGCCCCTGATGTGGGGCGGCATCGTCGCACTGCTGAACTTCATCCCCTATTTCGGTCCGCTGTTGGCTGCTGCGCTGCTGGGGCTGGGCGGGCTGATGGTGTTCGACGATGTGTGGAAGGCGTTGTTGCCCGCCGCGCTCCAGATCGGTTTCCATCTGGTCGAAGCGAATGTCGTGACGCCGACCGTGCTGGGCCGGCGACTGACGATGAACCCGCTGCTGATCCTGGTGTCGCTGACCTTTTGGGCGTGGGTGTGGGGCACGCCCGGCGCATTGCTGGGCGTACCGCTGCTGATCATCATCCAGACGGTCATCTCGGCGGCGGGAATGCCCGACATCGCCGGTTTCCTGTTCGAGCGGGGCACGTTGACCGTGCCCATGCGCGAGGAAAATGACGATAAAGATAAAAGTGCCGGTTCGGACGGTTGACAGGTCGGACGCGCCAGCATATCTGGCCGCTCCACACCGAACGCGGGTGTAGCTCAGTTGGTTAGAGTGCCGGCCTGTCACGCCGGAGGTCGCGGGTTCGAGCCCCGTCACTCGCGCCATTTTCTGCAAGGGAAATGGCCATTTTGCAAGCGTTCGGATGTGGCCCGCAGGAGCGGGGCAATCAGATGATTTGAGCCCGTTGGACGATCGTTCAGCGCCGCCAGCGTCCTGTTTCCATCCAGGCGAGCAGCCGCCGCAGCGGCAATATCCAGATCCACACCAGCCCCAGAAACAGATAGGCCGGGACCTGTGCCCACATGGGCAGGCCGCCGATAAACGCCGACAGGCTGCCGACCAGCACCGCCCAGCCGAGGATCAGTCCCAGGATGACGAACATGCCCACGGGCTTGCGCCAGCTCGGTTCGTAAATATGGCGGGGGTCAATGCTCATGCGTCCAGTCCTTCGATCAGTTCGCTCTCGGTCAAAATGATGTTCAGCGGCAGGTCCCACAGGTCGGCAGGAACCACATCCAGTTCCTGCACCGACCAGGCGAGGCCGATGCGGAGCGCCTGCGGGTAGCGCGCGAACGCGCGGTCATAATAGCCGCCGCCTTGCCCCAGACGGTTCATCGACCGGTCGAAGGCGAGCAGCGGGGCGATGATGACGTCCGGGACCACCGCTCCGCCTCCCGGTTCGGGATGGCTGGTGCCAAACAGGCCCGGCAGCAGCTTGTCTTCGGGGTGCCAGGCGAGAAATTCCATGCTGCCAAGCCGGTCGATCGTGCGGGGCAATGCGATCGTCTTGCCCATCGTCGTCAACTGGCCTGCCAGTCGTTGGGCCGGTGCTTCATCGTTCAGCCCCATATAAAGCGCAACCGAGCGGGCGGAGTCGATCCGGCGCGCGAGCGGCGAGGGCAGGGCCTTGAAGGCGAGCCTGTGCGCAAGCGGATCGAGCGTGGCGACGAAATCGCGGCGGCGCTGTCGCGCGATGGCGCGAAGCCGGGTCTTGTCGGCGTCTGTGCTGTCGTTGGTCATGGTCGTCTCCTGCCCGGCGGGGCGGGTGACTGCAAGGTGGAGGAGGTGACGGGACCGCCTTGGCCGTGTGCTGGAAAATCCTCTGACGCCTCAACGTCAGGTGGGGACCATATAGATCGGGCCGGAGCCCGCCCAGGGACAGCCCCCTAGGATGTGATTATCGCCTCAGGGATGTTCGCTAAAGCTCGTACCAGGCAGTGCCCGTCGCCATCAATCTAGGCTGTCGGGGGCTCCGCGACAAGCCTTTGGTTCAGCTTTTCTATGCGCGCCGCAAGGGCCTCGATCGCCTGGGCGGCCGGGCCGTCATCGCTTTCGATCGGCGGCGGCGCCTGCACATGCTCGGCCACCTGACGCTTGAGGTCGGCGATCTCGTCAGCGAGGAACAGGGCCGCGAACAACAGGGTTCGGGTTTCGGTGAGGCCCTGGGCGGTCTGCTGCGCTGCCCGCGCCTTTTCCTCGATCAGGCTGGCAAGATGCGCAAGATGGGCTTCTTCGCCATCGCGGCAGCGCACGACATATTGGCGGCCGATTATGTGTAGAGTCGTTTCAGCCACGATTCGCATCCCCCGGTTCGGCGCTTCTGAGTTCGGCGATGAGATCGTCGAGTGATCGAAGCGCGGCGCGCGCCGCCTCGCGATCCATGAGCGGCGGCGGCGGGGCCGTCGCGGCGGCCGTGACCGCCTCCTCAAGAGTCGCCATATTGCGTTCGAGCTTGCTGATCGCGCGTTCGAGAGCGCCGATTGCCTGCATCATGCGGTCGCTTGCCATCCGACCTGCATAGCGAAACTTCGCAGCGCGCAACAGCAATCTGTCGCCTGTTCTCGCGAACGCGTGGGCCCGGCGTGGTTGACGCCTTGCACGCGAGGCGACAAAGGAGGCCCGATCGCGATTCGCAAGACCCTGGGGTCTTGCGACGCCTCTTGTTGCAGGAAAGACGCCCGACCTGATGACTGTTTCCGAAAAGTCGCTTGCGAACGCCATCCGCGCCCTTTCCATGGACGCCGTGCAGGCAGCCAATAGCGGCCATCCGGGAATGCCCATGGGCATGGCCGATGTCGCGACGGTGCTGTTCAAGGATTATCTGAAGTTCGATCCGTCGCAGCCCAAATGGGCCGATCGCGACCGCTTCGTCCTGTCGGCGGGGCATGGTTCGATGCTGATCTACAGCCTGTTGCACCTGACCGGCTATGCACGGCCGACGATGGACGACATTCGCAACTTCCGCCAGTTGCACAGCCCCTGCGCCGGGCACCCCGAGAATTTCGAGCTGGCTGGCGTCGAAGCGACAACCGGGCCGTTGGGGTCGGGCCTGGCCACTGCGGTCGGCATGGCGATCGCCGAGCGGCATCTGAATGCACAGTTCGGCGACGGTCTGGTGGATCACCGTACCTGGGTGATCGCCGGCGACGGCTGCCTGATGGAAGGCATTAATCACGAGGCGATCGGGCTTGCAGGGCATCTGAACCTTGGTCGCCTGATCGTGCTGTGGGACGACAACAAGATCACTATCGACGGCGCGGTCGACCTGTCGAGCAGCGAAGATGTTCGCGCGCGCTATGTCGCGACCGGGTGGCATGTCGTGTCGTGCGACGGTCATGACGTCGCCGATGTGCGCCGCGCGATCGATGAGGCGCTGGCCGATCCGCGCCCGTCGCTGATCGCCTGCGCGACCAAGATCGGTTATGGGTCGCCGAACAAGGCGGGCACGTCGGGCGTCCATGGCTCCGCGCTCGGTACGGATGAAGTTGCCGCCGCGCGCGAATTTCTGGGCTGGAGCGCCGAGCCGTTTGTCATTCCCGAGGATGTCGCGTCCGCCTGGAAGACGATCGGCGGCAAGGGCGCGTCGGTTCGTGCCGATTGGGAAGGACGTAGCGCAAGCGACAGTAATAGCGCGGAATTTGCCCGCCGCATGGCCGGTGAGCTGCCCGCTGACTTCTCGCTCGACGCCTATATCGACTCGCTGATCGCCAGCCCGCAGAAGGTCGCGACGCGCAAGGCGAGCGAACTGACGCTGGGCGCTATCAACGCGTTGTTGCCCGAAACGCTGGGCGGATCGGCGGACCTGACGGGTTCCAACAATACCAAGACGAAGCAGACCGGGCCGCTGACCCGCGACGATTATGCCGGTCGCTACGTCTATTATGGCATTCGCGAATTCGGCATGGCGTGCGCGATGAATGGCATGGCGCTGCATGGCGGGGTGATCCCCTACGGCGGCACGTTCCTCGTCTTTTCCGATTATATGCGGGGCGGCATCAGGCTGGCGGCGTTGCAGCAGCAGCGCGTCATCCATGTGCTGACGCATGACAGCATCGGGCTTGGCGAAGATGGCCCGACCCATCAGCCGATCGAGCATGTCATGTCGTTGCGCATGATCCCCAATCTTGACGTCTATCGTCCGGCGGACATCGTCGAGACGGCGGAATGCTGGGAACTGGCGCTCAGGGATGCGACCGGCCCATCGGTGCTGGCGCTGACCCGCCAGAATTTGCCGCAGCTTCGCACGGAAAAGAGCGAAAATCTGTCCGCCAGGGGGGGCTATCGCCTGCGTGCCGCTGCGGCCGAGCGCAAGGTCGTGCTGGTCGCCACTGGATCGGAAGTCGAAATCGCGGTGGATACCGCCAAGTTGCTCGAGGCGCAGGGCATCGGCGCGGATGTCGTGTCCATGCCGAGCTGGGCGCATTTCGAAGCGCAGCCGCAATCCTACAAGGACGATCTGCTGCCCCATCATGTGCTGCGCGCGTCGATCGAGGCGGGCACGACCTTCGGCTGGGAACGCTATACCGGCATTGCCGGCCTGCGTTTTGGCATCGACAGCTTCGGCGCGTCTGCCCCCGCCGAAGCGCTTTACGACCATTTCGGCCTGACGGCCGCCAAGATCGCGCCGCGCATCATCGCGGCGCTCAACGCCTGATCGATATCAACGGCTTACAGGGAGGCTTACGCAGTGGCAACGAAGGTAGCAATTAACGGATTCGGACGCATTGGCCGCCTGGTGGCGCGCGCGATCCTGTCGCGCACGGACCATGACCTCGAGCTGGTCAGCATCAACGATCTGGGCGATGCGCAGGCCAACGCCCTGCTGTTCAAGCGCGATTCGGTTCACGGCAACTGGAAGGGCGACGTCAGCGTCGATGGAAGCTTTCTCGTCATCGACGGCAAGCGCATCGCCGTGACCGCCGAGCGTGATCCCGCCAAGCTGCCGCATGCGGCGCAGGGCGTAGCAATCGCGCTGGAATGCACCGGTATCTTCACGACCAAGGACAAGGCGAGCGCGCATCTGACCGCGGGCGCCAAGCGCGTCATCATCTCCGCGCCCGGTACCAATGTCGATCGCACCGTCGTGTTCGGCGTCAACCATGACGCGCTGACCGCCGACGACATCGTCATTTCCAACGCCAGCTGCACCACCAACTGCCTGGCCCCGCTCGCCAAGGTGCTGAACGACGCCATCGGCATCGAAAGCGGCTTCATGACGACGATCCACAGCTACACCAACGACCAGAATACGCTGGACCAGCTGCACAGCGACATGCGCCGCGCCCGCGCCGCTGCGCTTTCCCAGATCCCGACCTCCACCGGGGCTGCCCGTGCGGTGGGCGAAGTTCTGCCTGAGCTGAAAGGCAAGCTCGACGGTTCGTCGATCCGCGTGCCCACGCCCAACGTCTCGGTTGTGGATCTCAAGTTCATTCCGGGCCGCCCCACCACGAAGGACGAGGTCAACGCCCTGCTGAAGGCCGCGTCGGAATCCGGACCGCTCAAGGGCGTGCTTGGCTATTCGGACGAGCCGCTGGTGTCGATCGACTATAATGGCGATCCGCGCAGCTCGACCGTCGATAGCCTGGAAACAGCGGTCGTCGACGGCAAGCTGGTGCGTGTGCTGAGCTGGTACGACAATGAATGGGGCTTCTCCAACCGCATGATCGACACGAGCGGCGTGGTGGCGAAGTTTCTGTAAGCATCCGCCGGAGGCAGTTACAAATACCCGTTCGTCCTGAGTAGCCACTGAGCTTGTCGAAGTGGCGTATCGAAGGATCGAGGTTGCGCATGATCCTTCGATATGGGTCTTCGACTTCGCTCAGCCCCTACTCAGGACGAACGGATACATATTCAACCGGGGTATCCACATGACCAAGCCGTTCAAGACGCTCGACGACATGGGTGACATCAGCGGCAAGGCCGTGCTGGTGCGCGAAGACCTGAACGTGCCGATGCAGGATGGTTCGGTCAGCGACGACACGAGGTTGCGGGCGGCGATGCCCACGGTGCTGGAACTGGCGGATCGAGGCGCGAAAGTGCTGATCCTCGCGCATTTCGGTCGCCCCAAGGGTCAGAAGAACCCCGAATATTCACTGAGCAAGATTACGCGTCCGCTTTCGGCCGTTCTTGGCCGCGAAGTGCAGTTCATTCCCGATTGTCAGGGACAGGCGGCGATCGACGGCATCGCCGTGATGCGGCCCGGCGATATCGCGATCCTCGAAAACACGCGTTTCCACGCTGGCGAGGAAGCCAATGATCCGGCGCTGGCGGATGCCATCGCCGCGATCGGCGACCTTTATGTAAACGACGCTTTTTCAGCCGCGCACCGCGCGCACGCTTCGACCGAAGGGCTGGCGCGCAAGCTGCCAGCCTTTGCCGGGCGCTCGATGGAAAAGGAGCTGGATGCGCTGACGGCGGCGCTCGGGCAGCCGGTGCATCCGGTCGCGGCGGTCGTTGGGGGTGCCAAGGTTTCGACCAAGCTCGATGTGCTCAACAACCTCGTCACCAAGGTCGATCATCTGATCATCGGCGGCGGCATGGCGAATACCTTCCTGCATGCGCGCGGCGTGGATGTTGGCAAGTCGCTGTGCGAGAAGGACCTGAGCGACACGGCCGACGCGATCTTCGACGCGGCGGAAGCGGCCGGCTGCATCATCCATCTGCCCTATGATGTGGTCGTGGCGAAGGAATTCGCCGCCAATCCGCCATCGGTGCGGACGTGTAATGTGCACGAGGTCGGCGCGGACGAGATGATCCTCGATGTCGGCCCGGCCGCCGTGGAAGCGTTGGGCGATGCGCTCAAAAATTGCCGGACGCTGGTGTGGAACGGGCCGCTCGGCGCGTTCGAAATGGCGCCCTTCGATGCGGCGACCGTGGCGTTGGCCAGGACGGCAGCCGCGCTGACGAAGGATGGCAGCCTCGTGTCGGTGGCCGGCGGCGGCGATACGGTCGCGGCCCTCAACCATGCGGGCGTGGCGGATGATTTCACCTTCGTGTCGACCGCAGGCGGCGCCTTCCTCGAATGGATGGAAGGCAAGGATCTGCCGGGCGTCAAGGCGCTGATGGGTTGATCCGGGCGCCGGTCACCCCGGCGCCTTTGCCTGCAGGAGCGGCACCAGCACCGCATTGAGACCATCCAGATCGAACGCGCCGGACTGTGCGTACCGCAGCACCCCGGCGCGATCGATGACGAAATTGGTGGGGACGCCGGTCAGCGGTCCATAGGGTCCCTTGATCCGGCGCGCGGACGGAATCGCCATGGCCGCGAATAGTTTCCTGAGCTGAAAGAGCGGAACCGACCCTTCGGTCGTGATCGCAAAGACCCTGAGGCCATGCGGCTTCTGAAGCGCATAATAGCCGTCCAGCGTCGGCAATTCCTTGCGGCACGGTACGCACCATGTCGCCCAAAAATTCAGTAGCACGACCTGCCCTTTGAGCGAGGCGAGCGAAACCTTGCTTCCGTCCATCAGCGTCAGTTCAAAATCGGGTGCTGCACTGCCGATCCGGGGCGGGGTCGCTGCTGTCGCCATATCGGCCAGCAGAAAGGCTGCCGCAGTAATGGCCCATCGTGCGAATAGTCCCCCTCCCACAAAACCCCCTTTATTATGCCCCGACCTGCTTGCGCCCGCGCCGTCCCCGGGCATTACTTATCACGGTTGAGAAACCTGCCCAAATCCGTTACTGGCCCCCGCAATCTTTCGCGGTGCAGCAACAGGGACCTCATCTCATGCAATTTCAGGATATGTCGAAGAAAATCGAGCAGGGCGACGGCTTTATCGCAGCGCTGGACCAGAGCGGCGGTTCTACGCCCAAGGCGCTGGCCGGCTACGGCATAGAAGAGGGCGCATGGGATAGCGAAGAGGCGATGTTCGGCCTGATCCACGACATGCGCAGCCGCATCATCTCGTCGCCGGTCTTTACCGGCCAGAAAGTGCTGGGCGCGATCCTGTTCGAACGGACGATGGACGGCCAGGTTGGCGGGGTATCGACCGTCAAGGCGCTGCTCGATCGCGGCGTCGTGCCTTTCATCAAGATCGACAAGGGGCTTGAGGATGAGGCCAACGGCGTTCAGCTGATGAAGCCCAATCCCACGCTCGATACGCTGTTGCACCGCGCCAAGGCGCTGGGCGTGTTCGGCACCAAGGAGCGCTCGGTCATCCACCTCGCCAATCGCGAAGGCATAGCCGCCGTGGTAAGGCAGCAGTTCGAAGTCGGTCAGCAGATCCTTGCCGCCGGTCTCGTGCCCATCATCGAGCCGGAAGTGAACATCAAATCGGCCGAGCGCGCGCAGGCCGACCAGATCCTGCTCGAAGAACTGCTCAAGGCGCTCGACGCGATGCCGGGCGATGACAAGGTGATGCTGAAGCTGTCCCTGCCGGTGCAGCCGGGCCTGTTCGACCCGCTGGTCGATCATCCCCGCGTGCTGCGCGTCGTGGCGCTTTCGGGCGGATTCGCGCGGCCCGAGGCCTGCGTCGAACTGGCCAAGAATCGCGGCATTATCGCCAGCTTCAGCCGGGCGCTGCTCAACGACCTGCGCTTTCAGATGAGCGATGACGAGTTCAACGCCTCGCTGGGCGGCGCGATCGACGAGATCCACGCCGCGTCGACCGCCAAGTCGCCGGTGGCTGCCTGATCGATCGATGAAGGGCCGGGCGCATGACCGCTCCGGCCCTTCACGGCCTTTCGCCCGGCGCCCGACTGCGGTAGGGCGCTTCGCATGACCGATTTCACCGATGATGAGCTGGCGCTCGATCCGCACTTCGCCGACCAGTTCGACCGAGGCTTTCGCCCCGCCTGCCAGCTCTATCTGATTTCGCCCCCCACGATCGACGATCTTTTCGTCGACCGGGTGGCCCGCGCGTTCGACGGTGGCAAGGTCGCCGCATTTCAGCTGCGGCTCAAGGGGCTCGACGATCATGCGATCGCGAAGGCCGCCGAACCGCTGCAACGGCTGTGTGCGGACCGGGAAGTGGCGTTCATCATCAATGACAGCATCGGCCTCGCCAAGCGGCTGGGCGCGGACGGCTTGCATCTGGGGCAGGAGGATGGCGATCCGCGCGAGGCGCGCAAAGCGCTAGGTCCCAAGGTGCAGATAGGCGTGACCTGTCACGACAGCCGGCATCTGGCGATGGAAGCGGGCGAAGCAGGCGCGGACTATGTCGCGTTCGGCGCTTTCTATCCGACGACGACGAAGGAAACGCATCATCGGCCCGAGCCGTCGATCCTCGGCTGGTGGACGACGCTGTTCGAGCTGCCCTGCGTGGCGATCGGCGGCATCACGCCGGCCAATGCCGCACCTTTGGTGGCGGCAGGCGCGGATTTCCTGGCGGTTAGCAGTGCAGTATGGGGCCATGAGGCCGGACCGCAAGCGGGGGTGGCGGCCTTTGCAGCGATAACGGGGTAGGGGGTGCGCCCCCTTGCCCTCGTGCGCGTCGGCATGTAGAGGCCCCGGCAGCCCGAAAAGGCCGGCTCTTTTCAACCACAGACATATAGGCAGGCTCTTCCCATGAAGATCAGCGGCGTAGACATTCGTCCCGGCAACAATATCGAATATGAGGGCGGCCTGTGGCGCGCCGTCAAGATCCAGCACACCCAGCCCGGCAAGGGCGGCGCCTATATGCAGGTTGAGCTGAAGAACCTGATCGACGGCCGCAAGAACAACGTCCGCTTCCGTTCCGCTGAAAGCGTCGAGCGCATCCGGCTCGACACCAAGGATTTCCAATATCTCTATGCCGAAGGCGACATGCTCGTCTTCATGGACCAGGAAACCTACGAGCAGATCAATCTGCCGCAGGAATTGCTGGGCGACGCCGCCGACTTCCTTCAGGACGGCATGGAAGTGACGCTGGAAATGTATGAGGAGCGGCCGATTTCGGTGCAACTGCCCGACACGATCGAGGCGACGGTGGTCGAAGCCGACGCGGTGGTCAAGGGGCAGACGGCCTCGGCCAGCTACAAGCCCGCGATCCTCGACAATGGCGTGCGCGTCATGGTGCCGCCGCACATCGTCAGCGGCACGCGCATCGTCGTCGACGTCTATGCCCGCGAATATGTGAAGCGCGCGGAGGGATGAAGGTGCGGCGGGCACTTGTGGCTGGCGGTCTGGCGCTCCTGCTTGCGCCGACAGCGCAACCTGTAACCGCGCCAGCTTCGGCCGCGCCAGTGCTCGCCACGCCGACCAAAGCCGATCTGGATGCCGCCGCCTTCAAGCTGCGCGTCATTATCAGCGCGCTACAGTCGCCATCGGTCGAAACGCCGTTGAAAAATATCCTGTTCGCCTGTCTGTATGAAAATGCGATGGGCCAGATCAACGCCGAGGCGGACAAGGTGATCGTGGCGAACAAGCTCGACCGCACAAGCACGAGCGATGTCCTGACCGTCGTCGCTGGTGTCTGTGGCTACCGCCCGCCAGCCGCCGCGGCAACCAAGCCCAGATAACTGTCCCGACAGACTCTTCCCCCCGGAAGATGGAGAATTACATGGTATCGCATTCCGGCCTCCTCACCGTCATGGAGCGCGCCGTTCGCAAGGCGGGCAGCAAGCTGCGCCGCGATTTCGGCGAGGTCGAACAACTTCAGGTGTCCCGGAAGGGGCCGGCCGACTTCGTGTCGATGGCCGACAAGAAGTGCGAGGAAACGCTGGTCGAAGAACTGCAGAGGGCGCGGCCCGACTGGGGATTTCTGCTGGAAGAAGGCGGCGTGATCGAAGGCGATCCGAACAAGCCGCGCTGGATCATCGATCCGCTCGACGGCACCACCAACTTCCTCCACGGCATCCCGCATTTCGCGATCTCGATCGCGGTGGAAGAGCCGATGTATGGCGGCAAGAAGGAGATCACCACCGGCCTCGTCTATCAGCCCGTCACCGACGAAAGCTATTGGGCGGAAAAGAACCGGGGCGCGTGGCGGCACGATCAACGGCTGCGCGTGTCGGCGCGGCGGGATATGGCCGATTGCGTGATCGCAACCGGCATCCCGTTCATGGGGCATGGCGATTTTGCGCAGTGGACGCGCATCTTCGGCGCGGTTGCTCCTTCGGTCGCCGGTCTTCGCCGTTTCGGCGCGGCGTCGCTCGATCTCGCCCATGTCGCGTCGGGCCGCTATGACGGCTATTGGGAAAGCGGCATCCAGCCGTGGGACATTGCGGCCGGCATCCTGCTGGTGCGCGAGGCCGGGGGGTTCGTCACCGATTTCCGCGGTGGCGACCAGTCGATCGAGCGTAAGGAAGTGATCGCGGGCAATGATGCGATCCACAGTAAATTGCACAAGCTGGTCGCCGGCGCGCTACGCTGAGAAACCATGGAGCAAAGCCTTTGCGCGGCTTGGATTTTTGCGAATCATTCTCAGTCCTGCCACCCCTTGCTTCGCATATGCAGCGGGCCTAAAGCGCCCGCATAGTCCTTTTCGCCCAGGGGATACCATTGGTCGATCTCGCTCAATATCTGCCGATTCTGCTCTTTCTGGGCGTTGCCCTGCTCCTGTCGGGGACGTTCGTTTTCCTGCCGATGCTCGTCGGCAGGCTGACGGGCGCACACAAGCCCGATCCGGCAAAACTCAGCGAATATGAATGCGGCTTTCCCGCGTTCGAGGAGCCGCGCAGCCAGTTCGACGTGCGCTTCTATCTCGTCGCTATCCTGTTCATCATCTTCGACCTGGAAGCCGCGTTCCTGTTCCCGTGGGCCGTGAGCCTGGACCAGATCGGCTGGGCCGGCTGGTCGACCATGATGATCTTCATAGCGGAGCTGGTGCTCGGCCTCGTCTATGCATGGAAGAAGGGAGCACTCGATTGGGAGTAGAACTCACGAGCCCCGCGCCCGGCACTTTGCCGCCGCAGGGGACGCAACCCGACCAGAGTTTCTTTGAATCGCTGAACGGCGAGGTCAATGACAAAGGCTTCCTTGTCACTTCGACCGAAGACCTGTTTCAATGGGCGCGCACCGGATCGCTGTGGTGGATGACGTTCGGCCTCGCCTGCTGCGCGGTCGAGATGATCCATGTCAACATGCCGCGATACGATATGGAGCGCTTCGGGGCCGCACCGCGCGCCAGTCCACGCCAGAGCGACGTGATGATCGTCGCGGGCACGCTGTGCAACAAGATGGCCCCGGCGCTGCGCAAGGTTTACGACCAGATGTCGGAACCCAAATATGTGATCTCCATGGGGTCCTGCGCCAATGGTGGCGGCTATTATCATTACAGCTACAGCGTCGTGCGCGGGTGCGACCGGATCGTGCCGGTCGACATCTATGTGCCCGGTTGCCCGCCGACTGCCGAAGCGCTGCTATATGGCGTGATGCAGTTGCAGCGGAAGATCCGCCGCATCGGCACGATCGAGCGCTAAGATGGGCCATTCCGCACCCCGGATCGCGACCATCGACGGTATCGCGCAGGAGCTTTCGGGCCTGCTCGGCTCGATGCTGATCGAGACGATCGAGCATGCCGACGAACTGAGCTTCGTCGTCGCGCGCGAGCGCATCGCGGACGCGCTGCGGCTGCTGCGCGACGAGGCGCAGTATCAGCAGCTGATGGAGATCGCTGGGGTCGACTATCCCGAGCGGCCCGAGCGGTTCGAGGTCGCCTATCATCTGCTGTCGGTCACGCGGAATCACCGCGTGCGCGTCAAAGTGTCGACCGACGAGAATATCCCGGTGCCGACCGTCACCCATATCTGGCCGGTCGCCGGCTGGCTCGAACGCGAAGTGTTCGACATGTATGGCGTGATCTTCGAGGGGAATACCGACCTTCGCCGCATCCTGACCGACTATGGGTTCAAGGGGCATCCGTTCCGCAAGGACTTCCCGCTGACCGGCTATGTCGAGATGTGGTATAGCGAGGAGGACAAACGCGTCGTCTATCGGCCGGTCAAGCTGGCCCAGGATTTCCGCAGCTTCGATTTCATGAGTCCCTGGGAAGGCGCGCAATATGTGCTGCCCGGCGACGAAAAGGCAGGGCAGGCGCCCGGCGCACCGACGCCTGCGCCCGCTGCTTCGTCACCGCCCGCCGCGCCGAAGGGTGCCGAGGCCGGGGCGACGCCCAAGGTGACGGAAAAGACCGAAGATACCGGCGCGGGCGAGCCCGCCAACAAGGAAGCCGCCAAGGCGACCGGGGAAAAGCCGGTGCAGGAAGGTGCGGCCACATCGTCCGGCGACGTCAAGGCAGAGCCTGGCCATAATGAAGGCGCGATCCAGGCCGGCAGGGATTATGGCGCGGGCAAGACGGAGGATAAGGCATGAGCTTGATGCTCGCCCGGTCCCCGTTCGCCCTGAGCATGTCGAAGGGCTTTGCGGAGCGAAGCGAGGTGCCTTCGCCGCGCTCAGGCGAGGGCTTCGACTTCGCTCAGCCCGAACGGACATTGGTATCTGGTCCGGAGGCCGATCATGGCTGATTATCTCGAAAAGCTCGATCACAGGATCGACGCGGACGACCCGTCGTTCGGCGATACGCAGATTCAGAATTACACGATCAATTTCGGTCCGCAGCACCCGGCCGCGCATGGAGTGCTGCGGCTCGTCATGGAGCTGGACGGCGAACTGGTCGAGCGGTGCGACCCGCATGTCGGTCTGCTCCATCGCGGCACCGAAAAGCTGATCGAGCACAAGACCTATTTGCAGGCGCTGCCCTATTTCGACCGGCTCGATTATTGCTCGCCCATGGGGATGGAGCATAGCTATGTGCTGGCGATCGAGAAGCTGCTAAACCTGGAAGTGCCGATCCGCGCGCAATATCTGCGCGTGTTCTTCGCCGAACTGACCCGCATCAAGAACCATATGCTCAACCTTGGTTCGCATGTGATGGATGTGGGTGCGATGACGCCGAACCTTTGGCTGTTCGAGCTGCGCGAAGATCTGATGAACTTTTATGAGCGGGCGGCTGGCGCGCGCATGCATGCGGCC
Organism: Sphingobium fluminis; assembly: GCF_037723805.1. NCBI lineage: Bacteria > Pseudomonadati > Pseudomonadota > Alphaproteobacteria > Sphingomonadales > Sphingobiaceae > Sphingobium > Sphingobium fluminis. The sequence continues at coordinate 238,405 of NZ_JBBJUK010000004.1, read as the reverse complement.
TATTTCCGGCCAGGCGGGGTGCATCAGGATGTGCCGCTCAAACTGCTGGCCGACATCGCCGACTGGCTAGACACGCGATTGCCGCGCCTGTTCGAAGATGCGATTTCGTTGGTGGCGGACAACCGAATCTTCAAACAGCGCAATGTCGATATCGCCATCGTCAGCAAGGAAGACGCGCTGAAATGGGGCTTTTCCGGGCCGATGCTGCGCGGGTCGGGCATCGCCTGGGACTTGCGCAAGAGCCAGCCTTATGACGTCTATGAGCGGATGGAATTCGATATTCCGGTCGGCACCAATTATGACTGCTACGATCGCTTCATGGTGCGAGTCGAGGAGGTCCGCCAGTCGGCGCGGATCATGAAACAGTGCCTCAACGACATGCCGGAAGGGCCGGTGTCGAGCTTCGACCGCAAGGTCTCGCCCCCCAAGCGCGGCGAGATGAAACGGTCGATGGAGGCGCTGATCCATCACTTCAAGCTCTATACCGAGGGCTTCCACGTTCCGGCGGGCGAGGTCTATGTCGCGACCGAAAGCCCCAAGGGCGAATTCGGCGTGTTCCTCGTCGCGGACGGCAGCAACAAGCCCTATCGCTGCAAGATCCGGCCGACCGCGTTCAGCCATTTGCAGGCGATGGACTTCATGCTGAAAGGCCACATGCTCGCCGACACGACCGCCGTCCTGGGCGCGATGGATATCGTGTTCGGGGAGTGTGACCGGTGAAGGAAACCTCGATCTTCTTTGATGTCGTCATCCCAGCGAAGGCTGGGATCTCAGGCGGCTGCGCTCAACTTAATGAGACCCCAGCCTTCGCTGGGGTGACGGTGTTATAAATGGCTGACGCACCCCATATCCCCGACGAAGCCGAGACCCGCGCGCGCTGGGGCGCTTTTGTGTGGACGGCGGAAAATGCCGAGCAGGTCAAGACGATCATCGCCCGCTATCCCGCCGGCCGCCAGCAGTCCGCCGTGATGCCGCTGCTCGACCTCGCCCAGCGGCAGGTTGGGGCAGAGACGCAGACCCAAGGGTGGCTGCCCGTGCCGGTGATGGAATATATCGGCGACCAGCTCGATATGCCCTATATGCGCGTCTATGAGGTCGCGACCTTCTATACGATGTATAATCTCGCCCCGGTCGGCCGCTATCATGTGCAGGTGTGCGGCACGACGCCCTGCATGCTGCGCGGCTCCGACGATGTGTTCGCGGCCTGCAAGAACAAGGGGCTGGTGAAGGGTGCGACCACGCCCGACGGCCTGTTTACGCTCACCGAAGTCGAGTGTTTAGGCGCGTGCGCCAACGCGCCGATGGTGCAGGTGAACGACGATAATTATGAAGACCTGACCTATGACAGCATGAGCGCCGTGCTGGAGACTCTGGCCGCCGGTGGGCAACCCAGGATCGGGCCGCAGATCGAACGCCAGACCAGCGCGCCGGAGGGCGGGCCGACGACGCTCAAAGAGATGGTTACAGAGAATCATGATTATCGGGGGGCGTGGTCATGTTTTTGACCTCCACCCAAGCCCCGTTCGCCCTGAGCTTGTCGAAGGGTGGGTCTGAGCTTGTTGAAGGCACTTCGCCTTTGGCTCAGTGGAAGGCTTCGACTTCGCTCAGCCCGAACGGGTTTGGCCTGGCGAGGGCCGCCGCATGAGCGCCCTCGTTGCCATCATTCTTGGCCTCATCATCTTCGTGGTCGCGCTGAAGATCATCGGCGCGGTGCTGGGGCTCGTCATTGGCCTCGGCCTTGCGCTGGTGGCTTATTTCGTCGCAGAAAAACTGATCGGAAAGGGCCGCTGATGGCCGACGAGACCGCTCCTCCCGCGCCGCCGCCCTTCGTCGGGCCGCTGGCGGACAAGGACCGCATCTTCACCAACGTCCATGGCTATCAGGACTGGGGCATCGACGCGGCGATGAAGCGCGGCGACTGGGACAATACCAAGGCGCTGCTGGAGATCGGGCAGGACGCGATCGTCGAGCGGATGAAGGCGAGCGGCCTGCGCGGACGCGGCGGCGCGGGGTTCCCGACCGGCCTCAAATGGAGCTTCATGCCCAAGGAAAGCAAGGACGGCCGTCCAAGCTTCCTCGTCATCAACGCCGATGAATCCGAGCCGGGGTCTTGCAAGGACCGCGAGATCATCCGCCATGATCCGCACAAGCTGATCGAAGGCGCGCTGGTCGCGGGCTTCGCGATGCGGGCGCGCGCGGCGTACATCTATATTCGCGGCGAGTTCATCTATGAGGCGAAGGTCCTTTTCGCCGCCGTTGAGCAAGCTTATGCCAAGGGTTTCATCGGCAAGAATGCCTGCGGGTCTGGCTATGATTTCGACGTGTTCGTCCATCGTGGCGCGGGCGCTTATATCTGCGGCGAGGAAACCGCGCAGATCGAAAGCATCGAGGGCAAAAAGGGCCAGCCGCGCCTGAAACCCCCGTTCCCGGCGGGCGCGGGCCTCTATGGCTGTCCGACCACGGTCAACAATGTCGAGAGCATCGCGGTATCGCCGACGATCCTGCGGCGTGGGCCGGAATGGTTTTCGGCCATCGGCCGCCCCGGTAATGTCGGCACCAAGCTGTTCCAGATTTCGGGCCATGTGAACAAGCCCTGCGTCGTCGAAGAGGCGATGGGCATTCCGTTCCGCGAACTGATCGACCGGCATTGCGGCGGCATCCGTGGCGGCTGGGACAATCTGCTCGCGGTGATCCCCGGCGGATCTTCGGTGCCGCTGGTGCCCGCGCGCGAGATCATGGATGCGCCGATGGATTTCGACGGGCTGAAGGCGCTGGGATCGGGCCTCGGCACGGCGGCGGTCATCGTCATGGACAAGTCGACCGATATCGTCCGCGCGATCAGCCGCCTGTCCTATTTCTACAAGCATGAAAGCTGCGGCCAGTGCACGCCGTGCCGCGAAGGCACCGGCTGGATGTGGCGCGTGATGGAGCGGCTGCGCACCGGCGAGGCTGACATTGGCGAAATCGACATGTTGCAGGAAGTCACCAAGCAGGTCGAAGGCCACACGATCTGCGCGCTGGGCGATGCGGCAGCCTGGCCGATCCAGGGCCTGATCAAGCATTTCCGGCCGGAGATCGAACGGCGCATCAACGAGCGCGGCGCGCCGATGATGGAGGCAGCGGAGTAATCATGCTTAAAGTCACCGTAGACGGCATCGAACTCGAAGTTCCTGCGGGCGCGACCGTGCTCCAGGCGTGCGAGCTTGCCGGCAAGGAAATTCCGCGCTTCTGCTATCATGAGCGGCTGAGCATCGCCGGCAATTGTCGGATGTGCCTGGTCGAGGTTGCGCCGGGTCCGCCCAAGCCGCAGGCGAGTTGCGCGCTGCCCGCCGCTGACGGGCAGATGATCCGCACCGACAGCGCGATGGTGAAGAAGGCGCGTGAGGGGGTGATGGAGTTTCTGCTCATCAACCATCCGCTCGATTGCCCGATCTGCGATCAGGGCGGCGAATGCGATTTGCAGGACCAGTCGGTCGCCTATGGCCGGGGTCGCAGCCGCTTTGACGAGAACAAGCGCGCCGTCACCGAAAAATATATGGGTCCGATCGTCAAGACCGTGATGACCCGCTGCATTCAGTGCACCCGCTGCGTGCGCTTCGCCGAGGAAGTCGCGGGCGTGCCGGAGATCGGCGCGATCGGGCGTGGCGAGAATATGCAGATCACGACCTATCTCGAGCATGCCGCCAAGAGCGAGCTGTCGGGCAATGTGGTCGATTTGTGCCCAGTTGGTGCGCTGACGAGCAAGCCCTATGCGTTCGAGGCGCGACCATGGGAACTGAAGAAGATTTCGGCGATCGACGTGATGGACGCGATCGGCACCAACATTCGCATCGATGCGCGGGGCCGTCAGGTGCTGCGCGTGCTGCCGCGCATCAACGACGATGTGAACGAGGAATGGGCGTCGGACAAGACGCGGCATCATGTCGACGGGCTGGTGCGCAAGCGGCTGGACCGTCCCTATGTGCGGCGCGACGGCAAGCTGGTGTCCGCGACGTGGGACGAGGCATTCGCGGTGATCGCGGCGGTCCAGCATGGTGGGTCGGTCGCTGCGATCGCGGGCGACCTGCTCGATTGCGAGACGATGTTTGCGGGCAAGCTGCTGGTAGAAAAGCTGGGCGGGACGATGCTCGAAGGGCGTCAGACCGGGCTGCAATATGATGTGTCGAGCCTGTCGGCGGTGAATTTCAATTCGACGCTGAACGGCATCGAGACGGCGGACGTGATCCTGCTGGTGGGGACCAATTTGCGTTGGGAAGCGCCGCTGGTGAACACGCGCATCCGCAAGGCGGTGAAGAAGGGCGCTAAAGTCTTTGGCGTGGGGCCGGAGTTCGACCTGACCTATAAGGTCGAGTGGCTCGGCAACGATGCGTCGCTGCTGGGCAAGCTGCCTGACGCGGTGGTCGAGGCGTTTAGCAAGGCCGCGCGGCCCGCGATGATTGTGGGTGGTGGCGTGCTGGCCAAGGACGGGGCGCATGGCGATTCGCTGGCGCTGGTCGAGACGCTCGGGCTGATCAAGGATCAGTGGAACGGCTATAATGTGCTGCATTTCGCGGCGGCGCGTATGGGCGGGCTGATGCTTGGCTTTGCGACCGATGGCGGGATCAAGGCGATCGCGGCGGCTGCTCCGAAACTGCTGTTTGCGCTGGGCGCGGACGAGATGGATTATTCTGCGTTCGAGAGCAGCTTCAAGGTCTATATCGGCCATCATGGCGACAAGGGCGCGCATGGCGCGGACGTGATCCTGCCGGGCGCGAGTTATGCCGAAAAGGCGGGCACCTATGTCAATCTGGAAGGCCGGGTGCAGCGCGGCGAGAAGGCCGTGTTCGCGCCGGGGGATGCGCGCGAGGACTGGTCGATCCTGCGGGCGCTGTCCGATGTGATGGGCGCGACTTTGCCGTTCGACAGTTTTGACGCGTTGCGCGCGCAGATGGCGCAGGCGGTGCCGGCACTGGGTGTCGAGGGCCTGGCGACATATGGCTGGTCGGTCCCTTCGCTCGCAACCGGTGCGAGCGGTGAACTGGGTTCGCCGATCAAGGATTTCTACCTCACCAACGCCATCTGTCGCGCCAGCCCGACGATGCAGCAATGTTCGGCGGAACTGATCCACGGCGAGACTTTCGCGGAGGCGGCGGAGTGATGTGCAATGTTGGATTGGATATTCGATGCGCTTTTCTCAAGCCTGCCTTGGAGGGTCTGGCTGGGTATCATCATTCTGGCTGGGTTGCTTATAGCGCTGCTTGTAACAGCTGGCTGAACGGGGCAGCGAAATGACCGCTTTCTTCCAGGCGCATCTTGGCGCGTCCTACGACCTCGCATGGTTCCTTTCGACCATCATCGGCATCCTCGTGATCGCGCTGCCGGTCATGCTGGCGGTGGCGATGATCATCTATGCGGACCGCAAGATCTGGGCGGCGATGGCGCTACGCCGGGGGCCGAACGTGGTCGGGCCGTTCGGCTTGCTCCAGTCGTTCGCGGATGGCCTCAAGGTTTTCCTGCAGGAAACGATTATCCCGTCGGCGGCGAACCGCGCGCTGTTCTTGATCGCGCCGATCATCACCTTCACGGTGGCGCTGATCGCCTGGGCGGTGGTGCCGTTCCAGGCAGGCGTGGTGCTCGCCAACATCAATGTCGGCCTGCTCTATATCCTCGCCGTGTCGTCACTCGGTGTGTATGGGATCGTGCTGGCGGGCTGGGCGTCCAACTCCAAATATCCCTTCTATTCGGCGATTCGCGCCAGCGCGCAGATGATCAGCTATGAAGTCTCGATCGGCTTTATACTGATCTGCGTTGTTTTGTGGGCGGGCAGTTTCAACCTGACCGCGATCGTCGAGAGTCAGCGCGGCTATTACGGCTTCGTCAACGGTAACGGCTTCAATCCGCTGCTCTTTCCGATGTCGATCATGTTCCTGATCTCGTCCATGGCCGAAACCGCGCGCGCGCCCTTCGATTTGACCGAAGCGGAAAGCGAGCTGGTCGCGGGTTACCAGACCGAATATTCGTCGATGGCGTTCGCGCTCTACTGGCTGGGCGAATATGCCAACGTCATCCTGATGTGCGCGCTCAACGCCATTTTGTTCTGGGGTGGCTATCTGCCCCCCTTCGACTGGGCGCCGCTTTATTTGGTGCCGGGCATCCTCTGGCTGTTCGCCAAGATCCTGTTCTTCTTCTTCGTCTTCTCCTGGGTGAAGGCGACGGTGCCCCGCTACCGTTACGACCAGCTGATGCGGCTGGGCTGGAAGATCTTCCTGCCGACCTCGCTGTTCTTCGTCTTCCTGGTCTCGGGCTTCCTCATGCTGACGCGCTATGGAGGCGCACAATGAGCCTTGCTTATTATATCAAGAGCTTCACCCTCTGGGAGTTCGTGAAGGCGCACGCGCTGACCTTGAAATATTTCTTCAAGGCCAAGGCGACGATCAACTATCCCTATGAGAAGAACCCGATTTCGCCGCGGTTCCGGGGTGAACATGCGCTGCGTCGCTATCCCAATGGCGAGGAACGCTGCATCGCGTGCAAGCTGTGCGAGGCGGTGTGCCCGGCGCAGGCGATCACCATCGAGGCGCAGCCGCGTGACGATGGCAGCCGCCGCACCACCCGCTACGATATCGACATGACCAAGTGCATCTATTGCGGTTTCTGTCAGGAAGCCTGCCCGGTCGATGCGATCGTCGAAGGCCCGAATTTCGAGTTCGCGACCGAAACGCGCGAGGAGCTGGTGTACGATAAGGCCAAGCTTCTTGAAAATGGCGACAAATGGGAACGCGCGCTCGCCGCGAACCTTGCCGCCGATGCGCCCTATCGGTAATGGGCGCGATGTCTGATTCAAACCCGTTCGGGCCGAGCCTGTCGAAGCCCTTTACTGAGCGTAGCGAAGTGCTTCGCCTCCGCTCAGCAGTGCCCCTCGACTTCGCTCGGGGCGAACGGATGATGGGGGGGCTTCAGGGCCAATGATCCACGTCCTAGCCTTTTACCTGTTCGCCATCCTCGTGGTGAGCAGCGGCGCGCTCACTATCTTGTCGCGCAACCCGGTGCATTCGGTGCTGTGGCTGATCCTCGCCTTCTTCAACGCGGCGGGGCTGATGATCCTGCTCGGCGCGGAATTCATCGCGATGCTGCTGGTCATCGTCTATGTCGGCGCGGTCGCGGTGCTGTTCCTGTTCGTGGTCATGATGCTCGACATCGATTTCGCCGAGCTGCGCGCGGGCTTCGTGGACTATCTGCCGTTCGGCATATTGCTGTCGCTGGTGCTGCTGGCGGAGATTATCCTGGGTATCGGCATCTGGAGCGTCGGGCCGATCGAACTGGGCCAGCGCGTCGCGCCGACAGCGCCGGACGTGTCGAACATCCAGGCGATCGGGGTGTTGCTCTACACCCGCTACATCTTCCTGTTCGAAGCGGCGGGTATCGTCCTGCTGGTCGCGATGATCGGCGCGATCGTGCTGACGCACCGCGCTCGGGGCGGGGTGAAGGGCCAGAATATCGCCAAGCAGAACCGCCGTCGTCCGCAGGATGCCGTGCGCAACGTCAATCAGCCCTCAGGGCAGGGGGTGGAGCTGTGACGCAGTCCACAAACCCAACCCCGTTCGGGCTGAGCCTGTCAAAGCCTTCCACTGAGCGGAGTGAAGTGCCTTCACTTCGTTCAGGCGAACCCTTCGACTTCGCTCATGGCGAACAGATGATTTTTACGGGGGCAAGCGCATGATCGGCCTGCAACATTATCTGGTCGTCAGCGCGATCCTGTTCGTGATGGGGGTGCTCGGCATCTTCATCAACCGCAAGAATGTCATCATCATCCTGATGGCGATCGAGCTGATCCTGCTGAGCGTCAACATCAACCTGGTCGCGTTCAGCGCGTTTCTAGGCGATCTTGTCGGGCAGGTGTTCAGCATGTTCGTGCTGACCGTCGCGGCGGGGGAGGCGGCGATCGGCCTTGCCATCCTCGTCATCTATTTCCGTGGTCGGGGCACCATCGCCGTTGACGATGTCAACCGGATGAAGGGCTGATGCGAGCCAATAATATCCGTCATGCCAGCGCAGGCTGGCATCTCCCTTCTTTTGCCGTGGCAGAAGAAAAGTGGGATCCCAGCGTTCGCTGCGATGACGAAGGGGGTGTGACTCTGTGATCCAGCTTATCGTCCTTCTTCCGCTGCTTGCGGCGATCATTGCCGGGCTTGGCAATAAAGCGCTTGGGCGTTTGCCCGCCAAGATCGTGACTACCGGCGCCCTGTTCGTCAGTTGCGCGCTCAGTTGGCCGATTTTCATCGGTTTTCTCACCGGTCATAATGAAGCGACCGTCGCCCCCCTGTTCACCTGGATCCAGTCGGGCAGCTTCGACGCGCAATGGGCGCTTCGGGTCGACGCGATGACGGCGGTCATGCTGGTCGTCGTCACCAGCGTGTCGAGCCTCGTTCACCTGTATAGCTGGGGCTATATGGACGAGGATCCGGACCAGCCGCGTTTCTTCGCCTATCTCTCGCTCTTCACCTTCGCGATGCTGATGCTGGTGACAGCGAACAATCTGCTCCAGATGTTCTTCGGCTGGGAAGGGGTGGGTCTCGCCTCCTATCTGCTCATCGGCTTCTGGTTCAGAAAGCCGTCCGCCAATGCGGCCGCGATCAAGGCGTTCGTCGTCAACCGCGTCGGCGATCTCGGCTTCATGCTTGGTATTTTCGGCACCTATCTGGTGTTCAACACCATCTCGATCCCCGAAATTCTGGCCGCCGCGCCGTCCATGGCCGGATCGACCATCGGTTTCCTGGGCGCGCGCTTCGATACGATGACGGTGCTGTGCCTGCTGCTGTTTATCGGCGCATGCGGCAAGTCGGCGCAGCTTGGCCTGCACACCTGGCTGCCGGACGCGATGGAGGGCCCGACGCCTGTGTCGGCGCTGATCCACGCGGCGACGATGGTCACTGCCGGTGTTTTCATGGTGTGCCGCCTGTCGCCGATGTTCGAAACCTCGCCGACCGCGTTGCATGTCGTGACCTTCGTCGGCGCGGCGACCTGTCTGTTCGCGGCGACCGTCGGCACGGTACAGACCGACATCAAGCGTGTCATCGCCTATTCGACCTGTTCACAGCTTGGCTATATGTTCTTCGCGGCGGGCGTCGGCGCTTATGGGGCGGCGATGTTCCACCTGTTCACGCATGCCTTCTTCAAGGCGCTGCTGTTCCTGGGCGCAGGCTCGGTCATCCACGCGATGCACCATGAGCAGGACATGCGCTATTATGGCGCGCTGCGTAAGGAAATCCCGATCACCTTCTGGACGATGACGCTGGGCACGCTGGCTATCACCGGCGTCGGGTTGCCGCTCGTCGGCTATGGCTTTGCCGGCTTCTATTCGAAGGACGCGATTCTGGAGAGCGCCTTCGCCGCTGGCGGGGCCGGCACGGGCGCGTTCATCGTCGGCGTGCTGGCGGCGCTGCTCACCAGCTTCTACAGCTGGCGGCTCGTATTCCTGACTTTCTTCGGCAAGCCGCGCTGGGCGGCATCGGAGCATATCCAGCATGCGCTGCACGACGCGCACGGCCATGGGCATGACGATCATGCGACCCACGGCCATGGCGCGGAGGGGGATAATGCCCCGGCGCAGGAAAATGCGGGGCACGATCCACACGCGCATGGCGCCGATCCGCACCATCTGCCCACCGGCACCGGCGGCTATCATCCACATGAAAGCCCCTGGGCCATGCTGGTGCCGCTGATCGTTCTCAGCCTGGGGGCGGTATTTGCCGGCTTCCTGTTTCACGACCAGTTTATCGGTCCCGAAGGCGGCGAGGCCTTCTGGAAGGGTGCGCTCGCGTTCGACAGCCATCTGATGCATGCGAGCCATGAGGTCCCGACCTGGGTCAAGTTCGCGCCGTTCACGGTGATGCTGACCGGCTTCGCGATCGCGTGGGCCAGCTACATCAGGCATACCGACTGGCCGCAACGCTTCGTCGGGCAGTTCGGTGTCCTTTACGACTTCCTGCTGCACAAATGGTATTTCGACGAATTGTATAATGTGATTTTCGTCAAGCCCGCCTTCGCGATCGGTCGCTTCTTCTGGAAGTTCGGTGACATTGGCTTCATCGACCGCTTCGGCCCCAATGGCCTCGCCGCGCTGGTGGTGCAGGGGGGCAAGGTCACGCGCCGGCTGCAATCCGGCTATCTTTACACTTACGCGCTGGTGATGCTGATCGGGCTCGCGGCGGCCGCAACCTGGGCGATGACACGATAATGGACGGCTTCCCCATCCTTTCGCTGATGATGGCAGTGCCGATGGCGGGGGCCATCGCCTGTCTGTTCGTCGATCCGCCCAAGGCGCGCTGGATAGCCCTGCTGGCGACGCTGGCCGATCTGGTGCTGGGCGCGTTGCTCTGGGCCAGCTTCGATCAGGGGCCGGGCGCGGCGCAGTGGCAGTTCCACGAATTTGCGCCGCTGTTCGGGCGGTTCGCCTGGTCGGTCGGGATCGACGGCATCGCGCTGATGCTGATCGTGCTGACCGTATTCCTGATGCCGATCTGTATCGGCGCGAGCTGGAATGCGATTCAAAAGCGCGTCGGCGAATATATGGCGGCGTTCCTGTTCATGGAGGTGCTGATGATCGGCGTCTTTACGGCGCAGGATCTCTACCTCTTCTATGTGATGTTCGAAGCCGGGCTGATCCCGATGTACCTCATCATCGGCATCTGGGGCGGGGCGGACCGCATCTACGCCTCTTACAAATTCTTTCTCTACACGTTGCTTGGATCGGTGCTGATGCTGATCGCGATGATGTGGATGGTGCATGAGGCGGGCACGACCGATATTCCGACGCTGATGGCGTATAATTTCGATCCGAAGGCGCAGACGCTGCTGTTCCTTGCCTTCTTCGCCAGCTTTGCCGTCAAGATGCCGATGTGGCCGGTCCATACCTGGCTGCCGGATGCGCACGTCCAGGCGCCGACCGCTGGTTCCGTGATCCTGGCGGGCGTGCTGCTCAAGATGGGCGGCTATGGCTTCATCCGCTTCTCGCTGCCGATGTTCCCGGAAGCCTCGGCGCAGCTCGCCTGGCTGGTCTGGGGCCTGTCGATGGTGGCGGTCGTTTATACCAGCCTCGTCGCGCTGGTGCAGTCGGACATGAAAAAGCTGATCGCCTATTCATCGGTCGCGCATATGGCGATCGTGACGGTGGGTCTGTTCGCTTTCAATCAGGCGGGTATCGAAGGCGCGATGATGGTCATGCTGGGCCATGGCCTTGTCTCGGGCGCGCTGTTCCTGTGCGTCGGTGTCATCTATGACCGGCTGCATACGCGTGAGATAAGCCGCTATGGCGGCCTTGCCATCAACATGCCGCGTTATGCGACATTGTTCCTGCTGTTCACCATGGCGTCGGTCGGCCTGCCGGGCACGTCGAACTTCGTCGGCGAATTTCTGGCGCTGATGGGCATTTATCAGGCGTCGAGCTGGGTGGCGCTGGTCGCGACGACCGGCATCATCTTGGGCGCAGCCTATATGCTCTATCTCTATCGCCGTATTTGCTATGGCGAGCAGAAGAATGCCGACGCCGCCGCCATGCCGGATCTGGACGCGCGCGAAATTTGGCTGTTGGCGCCGATCGCCGCCGCCGTGCTGTGGATGGGCGTCTATCCCGAAAGCTTCCTTGCGCCGATGCGACCCGATATCCGGGCGCTCGAAGCGCGGCTCGCATCCGCTGCTCCGGCAGGGGATTCGCATATCAGGATGGGCGCGCCCCGTCTCGCCAGTGAGCCCGCCAGTGAGGCGCATCACGAAGCTTCTGCGCACGGGGAGGGGCATTGATGCTGATTTCTGTCCATCATCATCCCGACGGATGCCGAGATTTCCGTTCCTATCATGCGACCGACTCAAGAAAGCGGGATTCCAGCTTTCGCTGGAATGACGGGGTATAATTCCGATGATCGATTCCGCTTCCCTCCTTGCGGTACTGCCCGAACTTATATTGACCGCAGGCGGGCTGATCCTGATGCTGGTCGCCGCCTATGCCGGGGACACGAGCGCTCGCCTTGTCACCTGGCTGTCGGTGCTGACGCTGGTCGCCGCCGGACTCGCCTTGTCCTGCTCGCTCGCCCATGGGCCGGACGCGTTCGATGGGCTGGTGCGGGCTGACGCCTTTTCCGTCTATGCCAAGGCGCTGATATACGGCGCGGCGGCGGCGGCGATCCTGCTGGCGCCGCGCCATTTCCTGAGTGACGGCGCGCTGCGGCCTGAATATCCGATCCTGATCCTGTTTTCGGCGATCGGCATGGGCATGATGGTGTCCGCCGGCGATCTGCTGACACTCTATGTCGGGCTGGAGATGCAGAGCCTTGCCGCCTATGTGCTGGCGAGCTTCATGCGGCAGGATGAGCGCTCCTCCGAGGCTGGCCTCAAATATTTCGTGCTGGGTTCGCTCGCGAGCGGCATTCTGCTCTACGGCGTGTCGCTGCTCTACGGCTTCACCGGCACGACCAGCTTCGATGGGATTGCGGTCGCACTCGGCGACGGGGTCGGCAAGGGCGAATTGTTCGGCATGGTGTTCCTGCTGTCGGGCCTCGCCTTCAAGATGAGCGCCGTGCCGTTCCATATGTGGACGCCCGACGTGTATGAAGGCGCGCCGACGCCGGTCACGACCTTCTTCGGTTCCGCGCCCAAAGTCGCGGCGATGGGCCTGACCATCCGGGTCGCGATCGAGGCACTGGGTCCCGCGGGCCTCGACTGGCAGCAGATCGTGATCTTCGTCGCACTCGCCTCGATCCTGTTCGGCGCGGTCGCCGCGATCGGCCAGACCAATATCAAGCGGCTGATGGCCTATTCGTCGATCAACAATGTCGGCTTCGCGCTGATCGGTCTCGCCTGCGGCACGCCGGCGGGCGTCGCGGCGACGCTCAGCTACCTCGCCATATACGTCGTGATGACGATCGGCGGGTTCGCCTGCATATTGCAGATGCGCGATTCCGACGGCAAGCCGGTCGAAACGATCGCGAGCCTCGGCGGCTTGTCGCAGTCGCGCAAGGGGCTGGCAGCCGCCTTCGCGATCACGATGTTCTCGATGGCGGGCATTCCGCCGCTGTTCGGCTTCTGGGCCAAATTCCTGGTGTTCGATGCGGCAGTCGCGGCGAATCTAACCGCGCTTGCTGCCTTCGGCATCGCGATGTCGGTGATCGGCGCCTATTATTATCTCAAGATCATCAAGACGATCTATTTCGATGAGCCGGCGCAACCCTATGAGGCGAAGGGCGGTGCGGTCGAGAATATCATCATGGCGGCCTGTTCCGTGGTGCTGGTCTTTGGCTATCTGCTCAATCCACTGCTCGACAGGGCCAGCGCGGCGGCGGCGGCGTCGCTATTCTGACTCATCTCCTGTTCGTCGAGGAGACCGGCTCCACCAACGCCGACATGCTGGCGCTGGCGGAGGAGGGGGCGGCTGAAGGAAGCTGGCTGCGAGCGGGCCACCAGACCGGCGGCCGGGGACGGATGGGGCGGCACTGGGAAAGTCCGCCCGGCAACCTCTATTGTTCGACGCTGGTACGGCTGCGCGCAGGCGATCCCCCGGCCCACAGTCTCGCGCTGGTGGCCGCCAATGCGGTTCACGCGCTGGTCGCGCCGCTCTGCGCGGGGCAGGTGCGGATCAAATGGCCTAATGACATACTGGTCGATGGCGCGAAGATCGCGGGCATATTGCTGGAGCGGACGGGCGACGCGGTAGTCGTGGGCATGGGCGTTAACGTGACCGGGCATCCCACGGGACTCGATCGCCCCGTGACAAGCTTATATGCGCAAGGCGCGGACGACGCCGAGGCCGGCCGGCTATTGGAGCGGCTGGCCAGTCTATTTGCCCATTGGCTGTCGATCTGGCGGGCACAGGGGCTGGAACCGGTGCGGATGCACTGGCTGGCCAACGCCCACCCGTCCGGCGCGCCGATGCGGGTCAACCTGCCCGATGGCGCTACGGTCGAGGGCCGATTCGACACGCTCGACCGGCAGGGCATGCTGATCCTGCGCTTGGAGAATGGCGACAGCCGTGCCATTCATGCCGGCGACATCCTTCTCATTTGAATCCGGGGGAGCCGGCCATGCTTCTCGCTATCGACGCGGGCAACACCAATGTCGTTTTTGCGCTGCTCGACGGGCGGGACATCCGCGCGCGTTGGCGCATCGCGACCGATCCGCGCCGGACGGCGGATGAATATGCGGTGTGGCTGAACCAGCTGCTGATGCTGGAAGGCTATGCGCTGGCCCAGGTCGATGCGGTGATCATCGCCACGGTCGTGCCCAAGGCGCTGCATAATCTTCAGGTCTTGTCCGAGAAATATTTCAAGGTCGTTCCGCAGGTCGCGGGGCAGGGTGCGGTCGAATGGGGCATCGATCTGGACGTGCAGGAGCCGGCATCGGTCGGCGCCGATCGGGTTGTAAACGTCATCGCCGCGCACCATCTTTACGAGGGCGATCTGATCGTCATCGATTTCGGCACGGCAACGACCTTCGACGTGGTCGATTATCGCGGCGCTTACAAAGGCGGCATTATTGCGCCGGGTATCAACCTCTCGCTCGATGCGCTTGTGGCGGCAGCGGCGAAACTTCCCCGGATCGCGATCGCTCCGCCCGAGAGCCGCTCGGTCATCGGCCGGACGACCGAATCGCAGATGCTGATCGGCGTATTCTGGGGCTATGTGGCGATGATGGAGGGGCTGGTCGCGCGGATGCGGAGCGAGATCGGCCGTCCGACCAAGGTAATTTCGACGGGGGGCCTCGCGGTCCTCTTCAACGACAACAGCGATATTTTCGATGCGATCGCGCCGGACCTGACGATCCAGGGTCTCGCGTTGCTGCACGAACGGAGTTTGAAAATATAATGACACCCGGAAATGAGTTGCTCTTCCTGGCCCTTGGCGGGTCGGGCGAGATCGGCATGAACGTCAATCTGTACGGTTGCCAGGGCAAATGGGTCATGGTCGACCTTGGCCTGACCTTTGCCGATCCGACCTATCCCGGCGTGGACCTGATCCTGCCCGACCTCTCGTTCATCGAGGAGCGGCGCAAGGATCTGCTTGGCATCGTCCTGACCCACGGTCATGAGGACCATATCGGCGCCATTCCGTACCTCGCCGCCGACCTTGGCGTGCCGCTTTACGCGACGCCCTTCACCGCCGGACTGATCCGGTTGAAGCTGGAAGAAGAGGGACTGAGCAAGGACGTCAAGCTGCACGTCATCCCGAATGAAGGCAGTTTCGCGCTTGGCCCGTTCGGCTTTCGCTATTTTCCGCTGGCGCATTCGATCCCCGAGGGCAATGCGCTGCTGATCGATACGCCTTATGGCCGCATTTTTCATACCGGCGACTGGAAGCTGGACGACCGGCCGCTACTGGGCGTGCCATCGACCCCGGCGCAGTTGACGGCGCTGGGTGATGAGGGCGTGCTGGCGCTGGTGTGCGATAGTACGAACGTCTTCAACGAACAGGCGAGTGGCTCCGAAGGCGATGTCCGCGAAGGGTTGATGCAAACGGTTGCGGGGGCCAAGGGGCGCGTGCTCGTCACCACCTTCGCCTCCAACGCCGCGAGGGTGCAGACATTGGGCGAGGTCGCGGCAGCGTGCGGACGGCAGGTCTGCGTCGCAGGGCGCTCGCTCGATCGCATCATCAAGACGGCGAAGGCGGCGGGCTACCTTAAGGATTTTCCGCCTACAGTGGACTGGGACGACGCCATGGCGCTGCCCCGCGACGAAGTGATGATCATCGCGACCGGTGGGCAGGGCGAGGCGCGGGCAGCGCTTGCGCGTGTCGCGTTTAACTCCCATCCGATAAAGCTCGTCGAGGGCGACCTCGTCGTCTTTTCATCCAAGCAGATACCGGGCAACGAGATCGCCATCGGCAACATCCAGAACGCGCTGGCAACCAAAGGCGTGCTGATGGTCACGGACCGGCAGGCCGAAGTCCATGTATCGGGGCATCCTGGTCGCCCCGAATTGCAGGCGATGTACGGCTGGATCCGGCCGGAGATATTGCTGCCCGTGCATGGCGAGCGGCGGCATATGGCGGAACAGGCGCGGCTTGGCCTTGCCAGCGGCATCGGCCAGGCGGTGGTTCAGTCCAACGGTGATCTGCTACGGCTCGCGCCCGGCCGGGCGGCGATCATCGGTCATCAAGAATCGGGGCGGCTGGTGCTGGACGGCGACGTCATCCTGCCGGCGGACGGGGCGACGATGAACGAGCGGCGCAAGGTCGGACTCCACGGGCAGATCAGCGTGGCGCTGGCGGTCGACGGCAAGGGCAAGCTGATCGGCCGACCGACGCTGCGCACGCTGGGCGTGCCGGTCGAGGAGGATAAGGACGCCTTTCTGAAGGAAGCGGCGACCGATGCTGCTGGCGTGGTCGGCAAGGGATCGCTGGAGGATGAGGCATTGCGCGAGCGGGTACGGCTGGCTGTGCGTCGCACGGCGACCCGCTGGACCGGCAAGAAGCCAATCGTCGACGTTCTGCTGATTCGCGCCTGAAAGGAAGCGCCGCCGAACCTGCCCGATTAGATCGCGGCAAGTTTCGGCATGGGCACACGGGTTTTGCTTCAATTGGCGGGCAATCCGCTTTACGGGGCATCTTATGAACTGGTACGCCATCTTCGCCATTTATGTGCTGTTCTGGACGATCAGCGCGTTCGTCGTCCTGCCCTTTGGCATTCGCACGCCCGATGAGACGGGCGAGCTGTTGCTCCGGGGGCAGGCGGACAGTGCGCCCAGCAATTTCCAGCCTGTCCGCGTGATGATCCGTGCGACGATCCTTTCGACCATCTTCTTTGGCCTTTATTACGCCAATTATGTCGAAGGATGGATCACGGTCGAAAATCTGCCGGGATATCACGCCGCAGACTAAGGACTGTATCGGATGGTTTGCGACCCGGGGATCGTATCGCTAGAGCATCGCGCCTCAAATCGAGATCGCTTTTTCTCCGTTCGGGCTGAGCGAAGTCGAAGCCTTCCACTGACCCCGGACTTGATCCGGGGGAAGTGCGCATCGCGTCCGCTCAGCAGGGCCCCCTTCGACTGCCTGCTTGCAGCAGGCGCTCAGGACAGGCTTCGACTTCGCTCAGGGCGAACGGCTCACATTTTACGCACGGTGCTCTAAACGAAAAACGGCGCCCGAGGGCGCCGTCTTCCTGTTCATCGCAATTCGTTCAGCGCTGCGTCAACGGCACATAGTCGCGCTGGCTGGGGCCGGTATAGAGCTGACGCGGGCGACCGATCTTTTGCGCGGGGTCCGATATCATTTCGTTCCATTGTGCCACCCAGCCGACGGTGCGAGCGAGCGCGAACAGCACGGTGAACATTTCGGTCGGGAAGCCGATCGCCGACAGGATGACGCCCGAATAGAAATCGACGTTCGGGAACAGCTTCTTTTCGATGAAGTAGGGATCGCTGAGCGCGATCCGTTCCAGCTCGCGTGCCACGTCGAACACGGGATCGGTGACGCCCATGGTCTTGAGCACGTCTTCGGCAGTCTTCTGCATGACGGTCGCGCGCGGATCGTAATTTTTATAGACGCGATGACCAAAGCCCATCAGGCGGAACGGATCGTCCTTGTTCTTGGCGCGGGCGATATATTCCGGAATGCGATCGACCGTGCCGATCTCGCGCAGCATGTTGAGCGCGGCCTCGTTCGCCCCGCCATGCGCGGGCCCCCACAGGCATGCGATGCCTGCCGCGATGCACGCGAACGGATTGGCGCCCGAAGACCCGGCGAGACGTACGGTCGACGTCGAGGCATTCTGTTCGTGGTCGGCGTGGAGAATGAAGATCTTGTCCATCGCGTCCACGATCACCGGATCGGGCACATATTCCTCGGCAGGCACGCCAAAGGTCATGCGCAGGAAATTGGCGGTGTAGGACAAATCGTTACGCGGGTAGAGGAAGGGCTGACCGACCGAATATTTAAAGGCCATGGCCGCGATCGTCGGCATCTTCGCGATCAGGCGATGGCTGGCGATCCGGCGCTGATCGGGATCGTTGATGTCGGTCGAATCGTGATAGAAGGATGACAAGGCACCGACCACGCCGCACATGATCGCCATGGGATGCGCGTCCCGGCGGAAGCCGCGATAAAAGGCTGTCAGTTGCTCATTCACCATGGTGTGGCGCGTGATCGTGTAAGTAAAGTCGTCCAGCTGCGCCTTGGACGGCAGTTCGCCGTTCAGCAGCAAATAGCTGACTTCCATGAAGCTAGACTGTTCGGCCAGCTGACCGATGGGATAGCCGCGATGCAGCAGTACGCCTTCGTCGCCGTCGATATAGGTGAGGCCGGAATCGCAACTGGCGGTCGAGGTGAAGCCCGGATCATAGGTGAACATGCCAGTATTCGCATAAAGCTTACGAATATCGATGACCTGAGGCCCGACAGTGCCGCTGAGCACCGCATAATCTTTCGTTTCTTCCCCCACGGTCACGGTGACATTAGTGTCGGACATCATGTTCTCCCTTACTGCCCTCGGCCAATGAAGGCCGCATGGCGATCGTCAGCCGATTTAAGCTCTCCTCTTTCCCCAAAAGGAAAAGCACATCGAAAATTCCTGGCGAGGTTGTTCGCCCCGTGAGCGCCGCGCGCAACGGTTGCGCCACCTTGCCCAGTCCCAAACTGGCATCCTCCGCCACGCGACGTATTGCGTCTTCGATCGCTTCGGCCGTCCAGGACTGGACAGCGACAAGAGCGTCGGCTGTCGTTCCCAGCAGCGCGCGCGCGGAGTCGTCTAGCAGAGCCAATGCCTTCTCGTCAAAATCCAACGGGCAATTTTTGAACAGAAATTCGGCACCCTCGGCAATTTCGTTAAGCGTCTTCGCGCGCGGTTTTAGCGACGGCATAGCGAGTGTCAGCAACGCATCGGCATTATCGGGCAGCGGCTCGTTCAGGCGATCCGCCACGCGCGGGGCGACAAGCGCCGCAAGGCGGGCATCGTCCGCTTCGCGCAGATAATGGCCGTTCAGATTTTCCAGTTTCCTGATGTCGAAACGCGAAGGCGACCGGCCAACCCCGCCAATGTCGAACAGTTCGACGGCGCGATCCCGGCTGATCATTTCCTCATCGCCATGGCCCCAGCCGAGGCGGAGCAGATAATTGATCACCGCTTCGGGCAGCATTCCCATCTCGTCGCGATAGGCGTCGACGCCGAGCGCCCCGTGCCGCTTGGAAAGCTTGGCACCGTCCGATCCGTGAATTAGCGGAATATGGGCGTAAACGGGCTCATCCCAACCCATTGCCCTGATGATCGCCAACTGGCGAAATGCGTTGTTCAGATGATCGTCGCCCCTGATCACGTGGGTGACGCCCATGTCATGATCGTCAACGACGACGGCGAGCATATAGGTGGGCGTGCCGTCCGAACGCAGCAGGATCATGTCGTCCAGTTCGGCATTCTGAACGACGACGCGGCCCTGCACCGCATCCTCGATCACCGTTTCGCCGGTGCGGGGCGCCTTGATCCGGATGACGAATGGCGCGCCGTCGGGCGCCTCCGCCGGATCGCGATCGCGCCAGCGGCCATCATAGCGCATCGGCTGCTTGGCGGCGCGCTGTTCCTCGCGCAGAGCGGCAAGCTCCTCGGTCGTCGCATAGCAGCGATAGGCGTGGCCGCCCGTGAGCAAATGATTGGCGACTTCGGCGTGACGCGGCGTACGGGCGAACTGGAAAACCGGCTCTTCATCGCCGCCAAGCCCGAGCCAGTCCAGGCCGTCGAAGATCGCGGCCACGGCATCATCGGTCGAACGGGCGCGATCGGTGTCTTCGATGCGCAGCAAGAACTTGCCACCATGGTGGCGCGCGAACAGCCAGTTGAACAAAGCCGTGCGCGCGCCACCGATGTGCAGATAGCCTGTCGGTGATGGCGCAAAACGGGTCACGACCTGCTTGTTCAATCCCGTTGCACTCACTCAGTTATTCCCCGACATTCGTCGCTGCGACCATGGATGCGACGCCCCCTAGCATGGCTTTTCGGCCACGACAAACCTACGTTCCGGCGGGGGTAAAGACGCTTGTCCGTGACATCGCCGCACGGGTGGAGAAGTGGCTGGAGATCGAGCGCGAACAGGCCGCGCTGTGGGTGCCCGTAGCGCTCGGCGTCGGGATCGCGGCGTGGTTCATGCTGCCCGATCGCAATGCCTGGCTTGGATTCGCCTGCGGGTCGCTGGCGCTGGTTTTTTGCGGCGTCATGCTGCCCGCTGGCATGCGGCTAAGGCACATGATCGTCGCCGGAGGACTGCTCGCATGCATGGGGTGTCTGCTCGTCTGGGGAAAGGCGATGCTGGTCGGCGAACCGCCCCTGGCACGAGCCATATTCTCGCAGGTTTCGGGAGAGGTGCGGTCGGTAAGCGAAATACCCGCGCAGGGGATAGTCCGTGTGCTGCTTCGGCCGGTGGGAGATCCGGCCTTGCCGTCAACGATCAGGGTCAATATCGCGACCGCAGACGTGCCCAAAGGCCTGGGCAAAGGCGCGCTGATCCGATTTCGGGTACGGTTGATGCCGCCTGCTCCCGCAAACGTGCCGGGCGGCTATGATTTCGCGCGCCGCGCCTATTTTCTGGGGATCGGCGCGACCGGCAAGGCGCTGAAACCTGTTGTCGTGCTGCGCGCGGCGACGGTCGGGCCATCGCTTCGCGCGCGACTGCTGGCGCATATTCGCGAGCGGATCGATGGCCCGCCCGCAGGTATCGCCATGGCCCTGGCAACCGGGGATCAGGGATCGATTTCGCAAGCGGATGCAAACGCCATGCGGCGAAGCGGCCTTGCCCATCTGCTGTCGATCAGCGGCCTGCATGTCACAGCCCTCATCGGGGCAGTCATCTTCCTGCTGTTGCGCGTGATGGCGATCAGCCGACAAGCGACACTGGGCCTGCCGTTGATGATGATCGCGGCGGCCGGCGGCGCACTGGCCGGGATCGGTTATACGCTGCTGACCGGGGCGGAGGTGCCGACGGTACGATCGTGCGTCGCGGCGCTGCTCGTACTGGCGGGGCTGGCGCTGGGGCGCGACGCGATCACGCTGCGCCTCGTTGCGGCGGGCGCTTTGGTGGTGCTGGCGTTGTGGCCCGATGCGCTGGTCGGCCCCAGTTTCCAGATGAGTTTCGCCGCGGTAATCGCGATCGTCGCGCTCGGCGAACATCCCCGCTATCGGGCGTTCGTTGCCGCGCGCGACGAAAGCGTATCGCGCCGCATCGGTAGGGCGCTGTTGGCGCTGCTCGCGACGGGCTTCGCGGTCGAACTGGTCTTGGCGCCGATCGCCCTGTTTCATTTCCACAAAGCGGGATTGCTCGGCGCCTTTGCCAACCTGATCGCCATCCCGCTGACGACGTTCGTCGTGATGCCGCTGGAGGCGCTCGCGCTTCTGCTCGATATCGCAGGGCTGGGCGCGCCGGTGTGGTGGCTGACCGGCCAAGCACTGCGGCTGCTGCTGTTCATTGCCCACAGTGTCGCAGCGAGCCCGATGGCGGTAATGCTCGCGCCAGCCACCTCGCCTTGGCTCTACGGGATCATGGTGATGGGCGGGCTTTGGGTGCTGTTGTGGCGTACAAGCCTGCGCTGGCTGGGTCTGCTCGCCATCCTGCCGGGGCTAATCGCGATTTTTACTGCTTCTCCGCCCGACATATTGGTGACTGGCGACGGGGGCCATGTTGCGGTCCGGACGGCTGGCGGCGGCATGGCGATCCTGCGTGATCGAGCGGGCGATTATGTGCGCGACTCTCTATCGGAGAGCGCTGGTTTCGACGGCGCACTGGCCGCTATTGCGGCGCTTCCCGAAGCCCGTTGTTCCGCCGACATGTGCGCGTTGCGCATGGTTGCGGGTGGGCGCCCGTGGCGCATTCTGGTCACTCGATCCGATATGCTGGTCGACAGGGCAGCCATGGAGCGCGACTGCGCGGCGGCGGATATCGTTCTGAGCAACCGCCGCTTGCCTAACTGGTGTCGGGCACGCTGGTTGAAAGCCGACCGTGCCTTGCTGCGCCGCACCGGCGGGATTGCGATCAACCTTGAGAGCGCCACCATCCAGACGGTCCGGTCCCCCGGCGACGCGCATCCCTGGGTTCCGGTCCCACCCCGCAGCCGGCCACCGTATCAATTATATCGGCGCAGCAGCCCCGCAAGCTTACCTTGAATCCGCACCTGCCCGGTATCGTAGATTTGCGGCTGATAGGCGCTATTGGCGGGGTCGAGCCGGACCTTTGGCCCCTCTCTACGGAAATATTTGAGCGTCGCTTCATGCTCGTCGATCAACGCCACGACGATTTGCCCGTCGCGTGCCACCTCGGTGCGCTGGATGAGGGCAAAGTCGCCATCGAGAATACCGGCCTCGACCATCGAATCGCCGGATACTTCAAGCGCATAATGGTCGCCTGTTCCAAGCAGCGCGGCGGGGACGGATAGCATAGTCTGCCCCTCCATTGCCTCGATCGGTACGCCGGCCGCAATCCGCCCGTGCAGCGGAATTTCGATGACGTCATTCGCCGCGACCGGCAAGCTCGGCGCAAGCTGGGGCTTGGCAAATGGCGGCTTGACGCTTCGGCCAACGGCCTCGGGAAATTTAAGAACCTCGAGCGCCCGCGCGCGGTTGGGCAGTCGTCGAATGAATCCCCGTTCCTCGAGCGCGTTGATCAACCGGTGAATGCCGGATTTCGAACGCAGATCGAGCGCGTCCTTCATTTCCTCGAACGAGGGGGATACACCACCCTCTTCGAGCCGGCTGTGAATGAAGTTCAGCAGTTCCTGCTGTTTGGGCGTCAACATGCCACTTGCCTCCATGGAACGGATGGAGAACACTTAGGAAACGAATTGAGGCAAGTCAAGCGGCACCGACATCCCCGGTGGGCAGGATCACTCGCTAAATCGGAAGGATCGTTACGCTCTCGCCCGGTTGGCCGACAGGCGAACCGGCCGGGCGCAGGATCAGGCAGTCGGCCGCCGCCAGCGAAACCATGGCGGCACTATCCTGCGAGGTGACCGATACGACGCCCGCATCGCTTCGAAACGCCCGCAGATATTCGTCGCGCTCGCCGGTGGCTGGCAAGATGGAACCCAGATTTGCACGGATGGTGGGCGGCCCCGGAGCAGCAGCGCCGGCCATGCTCCGGACCAGCGGCAACAGAAAGAGCGTCGCCGTAACGAAAGCCGAAACGGGATTGCCGGGCAAACCGAGGAATATTGCCTGCCCGATGGTGCCTGCCATTAACGGCTTGCCTGGCCGCATGCGGATTTTCCAGAAATCGAGCGTGCCCCCTGCTGCGAGAAAGGCGGGGCGCACCAGATCATGGTCGCCGACCGATGCGCCGCCGGTCGAGACGATTATATCCGCCCCGGCGGCGCGAGCAAAAGCGTCGGTTTGGGCGGGAAGATCATCCGGAACGATGCCTAGGTCGATGACATCGCAGGGCAGCGCGGACAACATCGCCGCAAGCATCGGTGCGTTCGAACTGGGCAGCCTGCCGGGCGGGGTAAGGGCGCCCGGCGGCACCAACTCGTTACCTGTGGATAGCAGGGCGACGCGCGGCCTTCCGCCCACGGGGAGACAGCCGTGCCCGGCCAGAACGGCCAGCGCGATTTGCGGGGGGCCGAGCCACGAGCCGGCCGGGAGCAGCGAATCGCCTGTCCTGAAATCCGACCCGGCGGGCCGGACGTGACGGCCTGGCGTCAACGCATCGTCAAGGCCCGACAACCGGCCGTCCTCAACCCGTGCATTTTCCTGAATGAGGATGGCGTCGGCACCAATAGGCATCGGCGCGCCGGTGAAGATGCGGCAAGCGGTGCCCTGAACAAGCGGATCAGGCACGCCCCCGCCAGCAGCGCTCGTCGCCGTGACCGTCCAGGGGCCGGGCCATTCCGACGCGCGGACGGCATAGCCGTCCATGGCGGACAGGTCGACCCAGGGTTGATCGCGTAAGGCGTGGAGATCGCGCGCAAGCCAGCGCCCGGCGCAATCGACGGCCGCCAGTTCTTCAGCCGGCAGTGAGGATGCGAGTGCGAACAGGCGCGCTTGCGCTTCGTTCACGGGGATCAGACTCATGATGCGCGCCAGTCACCCGATTTGCCGCCAGACTTGGCGAGCAGACGGACGTTACCGATGATCATGCCCTTATCCAACGCTTTGGCCATATCGTAAATGGTGAGCAGCGCGACGCTGGCTGCGGTAAGCGCTTCCATCTCGACGCCCGTCCGACCGGCGCTCCGCGCTGTCGCGGTGACGTCGACTCCATCGACGTCGAGCGTGAAATCGATCGTGACTGCGCTGAGCGCGACCGGATGACAGAGCGGAATGAGGTCGGCGGTGCGTTTCGCGGCCATGATGCCTGCCACGCGGGCGACAGCGAGCACGTCGCCCTTTTTGACCAGCCCTTGCCCGATCGCGGCGGCGGCCTCCTGCGCCATGGAGATGCGACCGGCGGCGATCGCTTGCCGTACCGTCGTCGCCTTGGCCGAGACATCGACCATGCGCGCTGCGCCATCTTCGTCCAGATGCGTAAGGCCGCTCATGCGCCGGTAAGCAGGGCGCGAGTCGCCGCTTCGACATCGGCCTGCCGCATTAGCGATTCCCCCACCAGGAAGCAGCGTACGCCGTGGTCCGCCATCGCCACGAGATCGGCATGGGAGCCAAGGCCGCTCTCGGCGACGAAGGTGCAGCCTGCGGGCGCGCTGCCCACGAGTTCATATGTGCGAGCAAAATCGACGGAGAAGTCCCTGAGATCGCGATTATTTACCCCGATAAGTCGCGAGCGCAGATTAAGCGCGCGCTCCAGCTCATGGGCATCATGGACCTCCACCAGCACATCCATCCCAAGGCCGATCGCCGCATCCTCGATCTCGACCATCTGCGCATCATCGAGCGCGGCCACGATGATCAGTATGGCATCGGCGCCAAGCGCCCGGCTTTCCAGTATCTGCCAGGGATCGACCATGAAATCCTTGCGCAGCACCGGCAGTGCGCAGGCCGAACGCGCCGCCATAAGAAAATCATCATGTCCCTGAAAATAGGGCTTGTCGGTCAGCACCGACAGGCATGCGGCACCGGCGGCGGCATAGGCCTGCGCATGGGCAGGGGGATCGAAATCGGCACGGATCAGGCCTTTGGAGGGGCTCGCCTTCTTGATTTCGGCGATCAGGCCGTAACCGGAGCGGGCGGCGGCGTCGAGCGCCTGACGAAAACCGCGCGGCGGCGTCTGTTCGGCGGCGCGGGCATGGAGCGATGAAATGGTGGCCGCTGCCCTGCGCCGGGCTACATCTTCGCGCTTGGCGTCCAAAATCTCGGTCAATTTATTGGTCATGTATAGGCAATCCAGCGGTTTAGGAGCGCATTGGCAAGGCCGTAGTCGATGGTTTCCGCGGCTAATCCTGCCCCTTCGCGCAGATCGGCCGTCTTACCGGCGACGAAAAGGGCGGCGGCGGCGTTCAGCAGCACGGCGTCGCGATAGGCGCCAGACTTGCCTTGCAGCAGGGCGCGCAGGGCGGCGGCGTTGTGCGCCGGGTTGCCACCCCGAATCGCGTCGATGGGATGCGCGGGGAGGCCGGCGTCGGCGGCGGTGATACGCCGCATCGCCACCAGTCCGTCGGCATTCAGTTCAGCCACATCATTGCCGCCGGCGAGCGACAGTTCGTCCAGCCCTTCATCGCCCGATACGATCATCGCCCGGTCGACGCTCAGGTCGGAAAGCGCCTGAGCATAGATGGGAACATAGGAAGGTCTTGCAATTCCAACCAGTTGCCGCCGAACATTGGCAGGGTTTGCGAGTGGGCCCATCAGGTTGAAGATGGTTCGCTGGCCAATCGTCCTGCGGATGGGACCGAGCCTTTTAAGCGCCGGGTGATGGTTCTGCGCGAACAGAAAGCAGATGCCGAGGTCGGCGAGCGTTGCTTCCGCAGTGGTAGCGGCGCGATCGAGGTCGAGACCGAGCGCTTCGAGCGTGTCCGCCGCACCCGCTTTTGAGGAGGCGGCGCGATTGCCATGTTTGGCGACCGGCACGCCGCTTGCGGCCACGACCAGACTGACGGCGGTGGAAACATTGAGGGTGTGATGGCCATCGCCACCCGTGCCGCATACGTCGATCGCGCCCGGTGGGGCGGCGATGGGGATCATGCGCGCGCGCATGGCGCGGGCGGCGGCGGCGATCTCGACCGCACTCTCGCCGCGTTTTGCCATGGCGACCAGAAATGCAGCGATCTCGTCCTCGGGCAGATCGGCATCGAACAGCAGATCGAACGCGCGAGCGGCGTCTTCGGGAGAAAGCGGCAGGGACGGGTCGGGGAGGCGAGACATGGTTGCCGCCTTAATCATGCGGGCCGTCCCGAGTCGAGGCCCTCTTATCCAAGGCGTCCGGTAAGACCCTATTCTTCGTCATCCTCAAATCTTGCCATAGGAGGATGCAGCCGCAGCCGGGACACTCGACGCCCGTCGCTTGCCAATATTTCCAGCTTCCAGCCGCTTTGCCGATGTTCCAATATTTCGCCCGGTTCCGGTACGCGGCCGGCCAGCACGAAGGCGAGGCCACCAAGCGTGTCGACATCTTCCTCGACATCGGCCAGCTTCTCGTCGATTTCTTCGGCGACATCGTCCAGTTCGGCGCGGGCATCGGCCTCCCACATGCCACCCTCCAGCAGCGTCAGCATCGCTTCGGGCGCATCGTCATGTTCGTCCTCGACCTCGCCGACGATTTCCTCGACCAGATCCTCGAACGTCAGAAGCCCCTCGGTGCCCGAATATTCGTCCAGCACGATCGCCAGATGGGTGCGCTTGGCGCGCATTTCGGCGAGCAGGTCGAGCGCGCCCATGCTTTCAGGCACGAACAAAGGCTGACGGATCAGCGGCTCCAGCGAATCCGGCACCGGGGCCGCGCCGGCGAGGATCGCGAAGGCATCGCGGATATGGACCATGCCGATGATGGTATCGAGCGTGTCGCGATAAACGGGAATCCGGCTGTGTCCGGCTTCGGCAAACAGCGCGGCGAGCTCCGCGAAGCTGGCCTTCTCCTCGATCGCAATGATGTCGGCGCGCGGTACGGCCACGTCATCGACGGTATGTTCGGAAAAATGCAGAAGATTGCGGACCATCTGGCGCTCGATCGCTGAGAGGTCGCCCTTGGTCGGTGCAGCGGCGCCCTCTTCTTCGGCGTCCTCGTCATATTCATCGAGCGCCTCTTCCAACTCCTTGCGGAGACTATGGCCCTCATCTTCGCCGAAGAGCAGCGCCTTGATGCCGCTCCATAAACCGCCTTCGTGGCCGCTACTGTCCGATTCTTTCGAACCGGCACTGTCCTTCGGGCTGCCTTCAGCCATGTCGCGTCCTATTCCCCTGTTCGTCGATCCCCATAGGGATCGGGAAGGCCAAGCATGCCCAGCGCGCGAATTTCCAGCGCTTCCATGGCCTCGGCCTCATTGTCGTCCATATGATCATATCCGAGCAAATGAAAAGTGCCATGCACGATCAGATGCGCCGCATGATCGGCGACGGAAATGCCTTTTTCCGCCGCTTCCGACGCGCAGACGCCTTCCGCCAGCACGATATCACCCAGCAACACCTCGCCATCGTCAGTATTGGCGGTCGCTTCCAGCAAGTCGTGCTGGACCATGGGGAAGGACAGGACGTTGGTGGGCTTGTCCTTCTGGCGATAGGCACGGTTCAGTTGGTGCACTTCCTCATCGGACGTCAGTTTCACCGCGACTTCGTACAGGGTCTGGTCGGTGGTGAAGCCGACATAGGGACTGTGCGTGATCGCAGCCACGACCGCTCGCTCGGCGAGCGACTGCCAGTCTGTCCCGGGCCAGCCCGTATCATGCAGAACAGCGACCTCAATCACCGCCGACAATCCGGCTGCAGCTCGTTCTGATTAATAGTGTCACGCATCAGGTCCTTCATAAGCCTGAACAATCCGCCCAACCACCGGATGACGAACTACGTCCCCGATCCCGAACGGCACCATGGCGATGCCCTCCACGCCGGTCAGCCGCCCGACGGCGTCTGCCAGACCCGATGCGCCCGGCTGGGGGAGATCGACCTGTTTGGGATCACCGCAAATCACCATGCGGCTGCCTTCGCCAAAGCGGGTGAGGAACATCTTCATCTGGGCGATGGTCGTATTCTGGGCCTCGTCCAGCACGATGAAGGCGTTGGCCAGCGTGCGTCCGCGCATGAAGGCGAGCGGCGCGATCTCGATCTCGCCGCTGGCGATGCGGCGTTCGACCTGCTCGGCGGGCAACGTATCGTAGAGCGCGTCATAGATCGGGCGGAGATAGGGGTCGACCTTCTCCTTCATATCGCCAGGCAGGAACCCGAGCCGTTCACCCGCCTCGACTGCGGGGCGGGACAGGATCAGCTTGTCGACCGTTCCTGTGATAAGCTGCGCGACCGCCTGTGCCACGGCAAGATAGGTTTTGCCGGTGCCTGCCGGGCCAAGCGCAAAGATGATGTCATTGCGGGTCAGCGCTTCCATATAGGTGACCTGGGTCGCGGAGCGCGGCACGATCGTCTTCTTGCGCGTGCGGATCATCACCTTGGGCGGTTCGGCGACGTCGTGACGAATGATGCCGTCGAGCATCGGCTCCGACGACATGGCGATGACCGCCTCGACCGCGCCGGTGTCGATTTCCTGGCCTGCGACGATTCGGTTGTAGAGGCCGGTCAGCACGTCCCGGGCACGGGCGGCGGCGTGAGCCTCGCCCTCAATCTGAAGCTTGCCGCCGCGCGCGGCGATATAGACGCCCAGGCGATTTTCGATAGCGACGAGATTCTGGTCATATTGTCCGAATAACGCGCCCAGAAGATGGGGCTTTTCAAATGTGACTTCCAGCCGGGCGCGCTCGGCAGTGTCGATACGGGATTGCGGTTTCTTGCCCATTTTCAGCAACTCCCCCCGCTCACCGTCCATTTCCTGCCAATTATGTCCGGCGGGGATTGGCAGAGATGGCTTCCCGACGATGCGGGAATGACGAGGCGTTGGTTCAAGCGGCTTTCCTCCTGCTGGGCTGTCCGGCGAGACTGTTCGGGCCGGCGCTGACGATATCGACATCGACCATATCGCCGATCGAAAGTTCCGGCGCGGTAATATGGACGGACTGGAGCCAGGGCGTCTTGCCGATCAATTGCCCCGCATGGCGACCCTTGCGTTCGAGCAGAATATCGGTTTGCCGACCGACGGTGGCCGCGTTGAACTCCTGCTGGTGCGCGTTGATGAGCGTTTGCAGGCGAGCCAGCCGCTCATCCATGATGGCAGAGTCGATCTGGCCGTCCATGCCGGCGGCGGGCGTGCCGGGGCGGGGGCTGTATTTGAAGGAATAACATTGCGAATAACGAACTTGCGCGACGATCTTCAGCGTGTCTTCGAACTCCGCGTCCGTTTCGCCAGGGAAGCCGACGATGAAGTCACCCGACACGGCGATGTCGGGGCGGACGGCGCGAACGCGCTCAATGACGCGCAAATAGCTGTCGACGTCATGGCTGCGGTTCATGGCCTTGAGAATCCGGTCATTGCCCGACTGTACCGGCAGATGCAGGAAAGGCATCAGCTTTTCGACATCGCCATGCGCGGCGATCAGCCCCTCGCTCATGTCGTTGGGATGGCTGGTGGTGTAGCGAATACGTTTGAGGTCGGGAATCGCGGCCAGTGAACGGACGAGGCCCTCCATACCCTGAAGACGCCCCTTGTCGTCCTCGCCGGTCCAGGCGTTGACGTTCTGACCCAGCAGGGTGATTTCGCGGACGCCGCCATCGACCAGCGCCTTCGCCTCGTCGATGATCGCGCACCAACTGCGGCTGATCTCCGCCCCCCTTGTATAGGGCACCACGCAATAGGTGCAGAATTTGTCGCACCCTTCCATGATGGTGAGGAAAGCGGTCGGTCGCGCCTGCTTCGTGCGGCCGGGCAGGGCGTCGAATTTCGAGAAGGCGGGCATGTCGGTGTCGACTGCTTCCTCGCCCCGCACGGCCTTGCTGATAAGGGCAGGCAAGCGATGATAGGCCTGCGGGCCGACGACGATGTCGACGCTTTTCGCGCGGCGGCTGATCTCCTCGCCTTCCGCCTGAGCGACGCAGCCGGCGACCGCGATCATGGGTCGCGTGCCGTCGTCGCGGACCATGCGGCCGATGTCGGAATAAACCTTGTCCACCGCCTTTTCGCGGATGTGACAGGTGTTGAGGATAACGAGATCGGCCTGCGCGCCGTCCGTCGAGGCGGTCATGCCTTGACCGGCCAGCATTTCCGCCATCCGCTCGCCATCATAGACGTTCATCTGGCATCCGAAAGATTTGACGTGGAAGGTTTCGGGGGTCTTGCTGGGGACGTCTTTTCGATTCATGCCGACCAGCTATATAGACGGCGGCCCGCCAGCGGAAGATGGCTGCTGCGCCCTTATGCTTGCCGCGATCTTTTCACGCGCCTCGGCCGAAATCGCCTTGCGATCCGGGTGGCGGGCGGGATCGAACGGTTCGAGGAAGCGCAGGGTGACGGGCAGCGTGCCCTTGCGGGCGAAGATGCGGGCGGCGTTCGCGCCGGCGGATTCGTCGCCGTGCCAGGCGATCTCCGCTGTCGCCGCGCCATAATCAATATGAACCGGTTGGACCATCACCGCGCGGGGCGGGGGAAGCAGGACCGAGAACAGGGTCGGCTTGAAGGGGAGGAGGCTGCGCCCGTTACTGGTCGTGCCTTCGGGGAAGAGCGCGACCGGCTGATTCCCGGCCATGGCGGCACGCAGGCCGTCGATCTGACCGCCAAGTGCGCCGCGCCGGTCACGGGCGATGAACAGCGTATTATTCTGCGCAGCGAGCCAGCCTATGATGGGCCAGCGAGCGATGCCGTCATGCGCGACGAAAGCGGCTCCGGTCGCGCCGCCCAGCGCCAATATGTCTATCCAACTGACATGATTGGCAATGATGAACATGTCTCCTTGCGATGGCCGCCCCTCGATCCGAACGCGTGCCCCCACCGAGCGCGCGGCGAGGCCGAGGAAATGGTGCGGCCAGGGCGATGGGCGGCGCATAAGGCGCCAGAGAAGATGAAATGGGAGGCACAGGAAAAGGCTCAGCGCGAGCGCGGAAACGCGCCTCAACTGGCGGATCGCAGCCAGCCGGTCAGCCCTTCCGATCGAGCGAGACGCCGTATAGTTCCATCCGATGGTCTACGAGCCGGAAGCCGAGTTTTTCGGCGATCTGCTTCTGCAACTGTTCGAGTTCGGGATCGACGAATTCGATGACGTTGCCGGTTTCGACATCGATCAGATGATCGTGATGCGCCTCGGGCGCCGCTTCGTAACGCGCGCGGCCGTCGCCGAAATCATGCCGTTCGAGAATGCCGGCTTCTTCGAACAGTCTAACGGTGCGGTATACCGTGGCAATGGAGATGCCCGGATCGATCGTGGCGGACCGGCTGTGCAGTTCCTCGACATCGGGATGGTCCGACGCGTCGCTGAGCACCTGAGCGATGACCCTGCGCTGTTCTGTGATACGCAGCCCCTTTTCATGACACAGGGCTTCAATATCGATCTTGCGGTTCATGCAGACGTGCTCGCTGATGGCGGGATAAAGATGGTAGACTAGACGCTTTTCCGCGCATGCGAAAGGGGCGCATCAGCGATGCGCCCCTGTCTCATTTTTTTCGGCAGGCTATTTGGCGGCGCGCGTCGTGCGGCGGCGCTTGGTGCCCAGGCCGATTTTTTTCGCCAGCGAGCGACGCTGTTCAGCGTAGTTCGGCGCGACCATCGGGTAATCCGCAGGCAGAGCCCATTTGGCGCGATAGTCATCAGGCGTCATCTGATAGTGGGTCATAAGATGCCGCTTGAGCATCTTGAGTTTTTTGCCGTCTTCCAAGCAGATGATATAGTCCGGCTTGATCGATGAGCGGACGGATACTGCCGGTTCCGGCTTTGC
This sequence comes from Sphingobium fluminis, assembly GCF_037723805.1. Taxonomy (NCBI): domain Bacteria; kingdom Pseudomonadati; phylum Pseudomonadota; class Alphaproteobacteria; order Sphingomonadales; family Sphingobiaceae; genus Sphingobium; species Sphingobium fluminis. Next base: position 206,557 of record NZ_JBBJUK010000004.1, on the reverse strand, counting down.
TTCTGGCGCGGCCGCCGGTGCGTTCAGACCGGCAAGAGCGGCATGAACATTTTGGATCAGTGACGAGACGTCGGAGACCGCTACGCTGTTGTTGGAGACATGAGCTGCAACAATGTCAGACGTCAAAGTGATGAGCAATTCGCTCTGCGCCGATTCAATTTCCATATTTCTTGTTTCCTGCGAAGGCTTTATCTTAGTGCGACCCGCCCAAGGAAAGTCATTTCACAGGCGGTTTGAAACCGCTATACCCGTAATGCAAGATTAGCAAGCGCCTAATTCCGTTATAACAGCATATCCAGTCGGAAACTTAGGGCATCGTGAAGTTGACCATCATTACCGCGATAGTAACCGGGACGCCGATGAACATATTCAAAGCCGGCATCCTCGTATAATTTGACCGCACCATTGGACGCTCGCACTTCCAGGTTCATGGAAGTAATGCCCCGGCGTCGCGCCACCGCCAGGCTGTGATCCAGTAACTGCCGCCCGATCCCCCGGCCGCGCCACAAGGGGTCGACCGCAAGTAGCAGAAGCTCGCATTCGTCCAGTACCGACCGCACCAGCGCGAAGCCCAATATGGCCGCGTCGATCCGCGCGACGGTCAACCATGTGCCAGGCATCAGCATGACGCCGCCCAATTGCCCCAGCGTCCATGCTTCACCGAACAGGGGATCGAAGGCGCGGGTCATGACCTGCATCGCGTCGGACAGGGCGTTGCGATCCCCATCGTCATAAGTGGCAAGCGTCAGCCCCGGGATCATGGCTGCGCCTGGGGTCGCAGCGGGCGCGCGTCGGCCCCGCGTCCGTAGATGGGGGTGGCGGGCAGGGTGTCGAGATCCGCGATCCAAGGATAATCGGCGGCATCGGGATACAGGCTGATGGCGGAACCATGGCCGCGCGCGGTCACAAACGCTTCCGCCCCGGTGCCATATAATAGTGGGACATCCAACTGCAGCGCAAGCAACGGGATCGGCGTCGATGCGATCGGCGTGGTCGCGACGCGGCCATCGGCGGTGAAGCATTGCCAGAAAAGTTCACCATGGCCGCCGGTGATGGTAACGGCGATCGGTCCCTCGCCATGATTGCGCGCGGCCGCCGCGGCGATGATGGCTGGCGCACTGTAGCCGCTCACGGGAATGGCCCAGGCGAGGGCGAGCCCCCGCGCGGCGGCGACACCGATGCGAACGCCGGTAAAGCTGCCAGGCCCGACATCGACCGCGATCGCGTCGGCGCGACCGCCGTCCGGCAGTGAAGCGATCGCGGGCAGCAGCGCTTCGGCATGACCCCGTCCTACGATTTCATGGAACCGGCCGACCGGAACGCCATCGTCCAGCAGCGCCACGGACAGCGCCTGGGTAGCCGTGTCGATAACCAGTAAACGCAATCAGACCCCCGTCAGCCGCCCGCGCAAAGCGCGATTCCAGCGGCGGTTAGTCGATCCGCTGCGAATTGCCAAATGTCACGCGATATGTGGGAAATGCCGGCGAGATTTGCCCGACGCCAGGCCACTTCAGACCGCGCGAACCTCGGTCACTTCCGGAACATAATGTTTGAGCAGTTGCTCGATGCCGTTCTTGAGCGTGGCCGTCGAGGAGGGGCATCCGGCGCAGGCGCCCTGCATCTTGAGATAGACCGTGCCCTTGTCGAAACCGCGATAGATGATGTCGCCGCCGTCATTGGCGACGGCCGGCCGAACGCGGGTGTCGATGAGATCACGGATCTGCTCAACGATTTCCGCATCCTGCGGGTCATCGGCAAATTCCTCTTCAGCGGCGGGCACGCTGATCCCGGCCGCCGATCCCGATGCGAACAGGGGCATGTTCGCGGAAAAATGTTCGAGCAGCAGGGCCAATATGTCGGGCTTTACATCGGTCCATTGCGCGCCGGGAGCAATCGTCACGGAAATGAAGTCGCTACCGAAAAACACGCCAGTAACGTCGCCCAGGTCGAACAGGGCCTCGGCCAATGGTGAGGCCTGGGCTTCCTCGGGAGAAGCGAAATCCCGCGTGCCGGCGTCCATCACGATGCGGCCGGGCAGGAATTTTACGGTCGCCGGGTTGGGTGTGTTTTCGGTCTCGATCAGCATGGCTGCTATGTGGCGTGAAGCGGGGCCGATATCAAGCCGCGCGTCGCCTTTTGCGGAACTTCCCCTTGTTCCAGCGATTGACGGCGGGAGAGTGAAGGAGATCATCGATGAGCACCGAAACCGACATCCGTGACCGCTTTTGGACGCAATTGTCGCAAAGCCCCTTTCTGATGGTGGGCCTGAACGGCGCGTCCGGCCACAGCCTGCCGATGACGGCACAGCTCGATCCTGACGCCAACCATGCTTTCTGGTTCTACACCAGCCGCGACAACCGTCTTGCGCCGGGCGGCCCGGCCATGGCCCAGTTTGCTGCCAAGGATCATGATCTGTTCGCTTGCATCGCTGGGACGCTGGTGACGGAAACCGACCCGGCCCTGATCGACCGTTACTGGTCGAAGGAGGTGGAAGCCTGGTACCCCGGTGGTCGCAATGATCCCAATCTTTTGATGCTGCGCTTCGATTTGGGGACGGCCGAAATCTGGCGGGCGGACATGTCGCTGACCGGGGTTTTCAAACAATTGTTCGGCGGCGATGTCACCGAAGAAATGAAGGGCAAGCACGCGGAAATATCGCTTTAACGCAATCCTCATACGGATTCCCCCCAAGCGATCCGTGCCATGGTGTACGGATCGCTTGCCTTTTGCGTGCATCTGCGCCATACGCGCCGCAGCGCAGCAAGCGGACCCATGTCCCCCTCAGCGATTGGCAGCGTGATCGTCCCGACCTCCGAAGGGTTCTGGACCGGCCAATGACAGCCTGCGCAAGCTTTTGAGGCTTCCCTATTCACGCGGGTCGTTTCGTAACCCGCCTTGCGCCCGAACTGCGTCTTGCAGCTGTCCGGCGTCGTGGCCAGACATGTGAGTTTTTCATGCAGTTTACCGACTTCGGCCTCGCCGAACCTATCGTCAAAGCCCTTATCGCCAAAAAATATGTCGATCCTACCCCCATTCAGCAGCAGGCGATCCCCGAACTGATGAAGGGCCGCGACCTGTGCGGCATCGCTCAGACCGGCACGGGCAAGACGGCGGCGTTCGCCTTGCCCAGCCTCGACTATTTCGCCCGCAATCCTAGGGAACCGGCGCTCAAGGGCTGCCGGATGCTGGTTCTCTCGCCGACGCGCGAACTCGCCGCGCAGATCGCCCAGAGCTTCCGCGACTATGGTCGCTTCATGAAGCTGTCGGTCGAAGTCGTATTCGGCGGCGTGCCGATCAACAAGCAGATCCGCGCGCTGAGCCGCGGCGTCGACATCGTCGTCGCAACCCCGGGCCGGCTGCTCGACCTGATCGACCAGCGCGCTTTCACCATCAAGGACACGGAAATCTTCGTTTTGGACGAAGCCGACCAGATGATGGACATGGGATTCATCCAGCCGTTGAAGCGGGTCGCGAAGATGTTGCCGGCACAGCGCCAGAACCTCTTTTTCTCTGCCACCATGCCAAAGGAAATCGAGGCGCTCGCCGCCCAGTTCCTCAACGATCCGGTCAAGGTCAGCGTCGCGCCGCAGGCGACCACCGCCGAGCGCATCCGTCAGCAGGCGATCTTCGTCAATCAGGTGGAAAAGCAGGCGCTGTTGACCATCACGGTCAAGGATGAGGCGATCAACCGCGCACTCATCTTCACGCGGACCAAGCACGGTGCCGACAGGGTCGTGCGTTTCCTCGAAGGCGCGGGCATTCAGGCGTTCGCCATTCATGGCAACAAGAGCCAGGGACAGCGCACCACCGCGTTGCAGGCATTCCGCGATGGCCGCGTCAAGCTGCTCGTTGCGACCGATATCGCAGCGCGCGGTATCGACGTGTCGGGCGTCAGCCATGTCATCAATTTCGAACTACCCAATGTGCCTGAACAATATGTCCATCGTATCGGCCGTACGGCGCGTGCCGGGGCAGAGGGCATCGCGATCAGCTTCGTGGCGGATGACGAGCGGCCCTTCCTTAAGGCGATCGAGCGGACGACGCGGGTGAAGCTCGACATTGCGCCGCTCCCTGAGAATTTCATGGAGGCGGTACGCAATCTTCCCAAGCCCGCCGCGCCGCGCAAGCCCAAGGAGCAGTCGCCCGATCAAAAGGCGAAGCGCGCCGATGGTCAGCGTCGCTATCAGGATGGGCAAAAGCAGCAGCGCGGTACGCCCGACCGCGCCCACCGCCCCGATGGCGATGCGCCGGCGAAACGGCCGTTCCACCGCAAGCGCAGCGGGAGTGTGGGTGCGCACAAGGGCGCGGTCCAGCGCACTGGCGCGCCGCGCGGCTGAATAGCTTCGCAGAGGATAAGGCCGGGCCGCACGCGCGCCCGGCCTTTTTCGTGGCCGCGATTGTCAGTGGCCATTCAGGAAAAGGGCGCTAGGCTGCATCGCCTATGAGCCTTTTATTTCGGCGCTCCGCCGCTTCGCTGCCTGTCCTTGCGCTTCTGCTGGCCGGCTCCTCCACCATAGTATGGGCGAGGACGGCGCCAGCGACGGCGTCCGTCACGCCTGCATCGAGCGAGACGCAGGGCCGGCCCTGGCTTTACGAAAATAGCGATGTGCCGATCGACGCCGCCTGGCGTTTTGGGACATTGCCCAATGGCCTGCGCTATGCGGTCCGTCGCAACGGCGTGCCGCCGGGGCAGGTGTCGGTGCGCCTGCGCATGGATGCAGGATCGTTGATGGAGCGGCCCGATGAACTAGGCTACGCGCATTTCATGGAGCATCTGACCTTCCGGGGTTCGCGCCATGTGCCCGACGGCGAGTCCAAGCGGATATGGCAGCGGCTCGGCGTGACCTTTGGCAGCGACAGCAACGCGCAGACGACGCCGACCGGTACGACCTATGCCCTCGATTTGCCGCAGACCACGCCTGCGGGCCTGGGCGAGAGCCTCAAGATACTGGCCGGCATGATGGCCGAGCCCAATATCGTCGATGGCGCGGTTGCGGCGGAGCGCGCCGTGGTGCTCGCCGAACGACGCGAAGGGGACGGGCCGCAGATGCGGATATCCGACGCCAGCCGCCTGCATTTTTTTGCTGGTCAGCCGCTTGCGGATAGAAGCCCCATCGGTACTGTAGCGACGCTGAACGCGGCGACCGCCGCCAAAATGGAGGCGTTTCACGACCGCTGGTACCGGCCGGAAAACGCCGTGATCGCGATCGCCGGCGATATCGATCCGGCTGCGGCTGAGCAACTCATCAGAGATAATTTCGGCGCATGGACGGTGCCGGGCAAGGGCGCGCAATTGCCGGACTTCGGCATGCCGGACCCTAAATTGCCGGCGACCCGGGTCGCTGTGGAAGCGGGCGTTCCCACCGGGCTGACCATGGCCTGGCTGCGGCCGTGGAAGCCGCACGCCGACACGATCGTCTATAATCAGGATAAGCTGACGGACATGCTGGCGTTGCAGATCATCAGCCGGCGGCTGGAGCAGGCGGCGCGGGGCGGGGGGAGCTTCCTCCAGGCGAGCGTAGACCAGCAGGATGTCAGCCGCTCCGCCGACGGGACGTTCGTGACCATCGTACCGACTGGCGAGAATTGGGACAAGGCGTTGCAGGATGTGCGCGCGATCATCGAGGACGCGAAGAGCACCCCGCCCAGCCAGCAGGAAATCGACCGCGAATATGCGCAGATCGATACGGCGCTCGCGATCCAGATGGAAAATGCCGATACCGAACCAGGGTCCAAGCAGGCGAGCGATCTGGTGAGCGCCGTCGACATTCGCGAGACCACGGTCAGCCCGCAAGCGGCCGTCGAAATTTTCCGGTCGGGCAAACCAGCGATGACGCCCCAGAAGATCATGGATTCGACCCGGCGGCTGTTTTCGGCCGGGGTGTTCCGCGCATTATTGGTCACGGGCAAGGCTCTGCCGGGGCAGGACAAAAAGCTCGCATCGGCCGTCGCCGCGCCGGTGCGGGCCGCAGCCAACGCCAGGCTCGCGAGCGGGACCGTGACCATGGACAGCCTTCCCGCGCTGGGCGCGCCCGGCAAAATCGTGTCGAGGTCGCCGGTGGGTTTGCCGGGGATGGAGACCGTCACCTTTGCCAACGGCGTGAAACTCACATTGTTCGCGAACGATGCCGAGACGGAGAAGGTCCGCATCAACGTGCGTTTCGGGCATGGCCAGCAGAGTTTTTCGCCGACCAGACCGGCGCCGAGCTGGGCAGCCGATTATGCTCTGGTGGCGAGCGGTATCGGCAAGCTCGGGCAGCGGGAGTTGGACGACCTCACCAATGGCCGCCGCATGGGCATGAATTTTTCCATCGACGACGATGCGTTCGAAATGCAGGCGGTGACCCGACCCGCCGATTATAAGGACCAGTTGCGCCTGTTTGCGACCAAACTCGCTGCGCCGGGGTGGGACCCGGCACCGATCGCGCGGGTCAAAACGGGTGCGATGGTCGCTTATGACGCCATGTCGCGATCGCCCGATTCGGTGCTGGGGCGTGATCTGGGCTGGCTGCTCCATGACAAGGATGTGCGTTTCCGCACGCCGTCGCGGCCGGAGATCGAGGCGCTGACGCCGCAGGCCTTCCGCGCGACATGGGAGCCGATACTGGCTTCCGGCCCGATCGAAGTGCAGATCTTCGGACAGGTGAAAGCCGACGATGCGATCCAGGCGGTTGCGGCGACGTTCGGCGCTCTGTCTCCGCGCGCCGATGAGCCGGTGCCTGCGGCCAATCGCATCATGCGGTTTCCCGCTCATGTCGAAACGCCCGTGATCCTTCGCCATGACGGCGACAAGGAGCAGGCGGCGGCTGTCATGGCCTGGCCCACGTCCGGGGGTTTCGATGCGCTTAAGGAAGCGCGTCAGTTGGAAATACTGACGCAGATCTTCAACGATCGGCTGTTCGACAAATTGCGATCGACCGAAGGCGCGGCCTATTCGCCGAGCGTGTCGAACAACTGGCCTTTTTCCTATGTCAGTGGCGGCTATGTGCTCGTGTCGAGCCAGGTCCGGCCGGATCGGGTCCGCTTCTTCTACGACGTGGTCAGGGACACCGCGGCCGACCTCGCGAAAACGCCGGTCAGCGAGGATGAACTGCAACGCGCGGTCGCTCCCATGCGCCAGATGCTGATGCGTGCGAGTACAGGCAATGCGTTCTGGATGAACCAGATGGAAGGGGCGACCCATGATGCGCGCTATGTAAAGGCCATGCAGACCATGGCGCAGGACATGCTGACCGTGACGCCTGCCGATATTCGGGCGTTGGCCGCCAAATATCTGGTTCCCGCCAAAAGCTGGTCGGCGGTCGTGCTCCCGCAGGGGGTGAACGCCAAATAGCGTCGGCCGCAGACGCATCTGGCAGTTGGCGACGTCGCGCGTTATAACCGTACTATGTAGCCGGACAGCGGGGGTAATATCTCGCCATCCGCTGCATCGTCCAGCGCGACGAGCATGGATGCCTTATCCCTCGGTCGGGCGGCTTGCAAAGGCCGGTCGGTCAGGTTGAACACGCATAGCAGGGTTTCGGCATCTGCTTTGCGTTCGAACATCAGCAGATCGGCAGGACCGTCGATAATGCTGATCGCGCCGTGGCGCAGCGCCTTGCTCGCGCGCCGGATCGACAGCAGGTTTTGCGTCCAATGCAGCATGGACGCGGCGTCGTGCTTCTGCTCCGCGACGGAAAGCGGCAGATGCGCTGGGTCTATTGGCAGCCATGGGTCGCCGGTTGAAAATCCGCCGTTAGGCACTTCGGCTGTCCATGGCATCGGCGTGCGCGCGCCATCGCGCCCCAGCGTTTGCGGCCAGTTCGCGATCGCCTCCGGATCTAGCAATCGCTCGAACGGAACATGCGCCTGCGGCAAGCCCAGTTCCTCGCCTTGATACAGGAAGATGTTGCCGCGCAACGCGACCAGCAATAACATGGTGAGGCGGGCGAGCCGGTCGCGATTGCCCGCCTTCCCCCAGCGGGTCACATGGCGCGGGGCATCATGGTTGGAAAAGGCCCAACTGGGCCATCCTTCGCCCGGTTTGCCCGCCCATTCGCGGATCGCCGCGCGAACGACGTCGGCGGTCAGTTTGGGCGCATAAAGATAGGTGAAACCATAGGCGCTGTTCAGCCGGTGAGGCGGCATGGTGAAAAGCTTCATTTCGCGATCCGCATCCTCGCCACCGATTTCGGCCACGGTGAAATACACGCCATGGGCATCGATCGTGGATTGCAGCGATTCGATGAATGTCACGACATCGGCATGCCCCTGATTATAGAGCCGGCGCTGAAAATCGAACGGGCGGGTGCGCGGGCCGGGCTTTGTTTCCGGTGGATTGTCGCGCAACGCCGGATCGTGCATCGCGAAATTGAGCGCGTCCAGCCGGAAGCCGTCGACGCCCCGATCCAGCCAGAAGCGGGCGGTGTCGAGCAGTTCCGCCTGCACGGCGGGATTATGGACATTGAGTTGCGGCTGTTCCTTCAGGAAATTGTGCAGATAATATTGGCCGCGTCGCGCATCCCATGTCCATGCCGGGCCGCCGAACACCGATTGCCAGTTGCTTGGCGGTGATCCCTCTGATCTGGCGTCCGCCCAGACATACCAGTCGGCATAGGCATTGCTCCTGCTCGCACGGCTTTGTTTGAACCAGTCGTGCTGGTCCGACGTGTGGGCGTAGACCTGATCGATGATGACTTTGAGGCCGAGGGCATGGGCATGGGCCACCAGCGCGTCGAAATCGGCGAGTGTCCCGAAGATCGGGTCGACATCGCGATAATCGGCCACGTCATAGCCGAAATCCGCCATCGGTGAGGTGAAGAAGGGTGATAGCCAGATCGCATCTACGCCAAGGCGCGCGACATGATCCAGCTTGGCTGTAATACCGGGCAGATCCCCGATGCCGTCGCCATCGGCATCGCCAAAGCTGCGCGGGTAAATCTGGTAGATGACGGCACCACGCCACCAGGGTGTTTCGATATCGGCAATGCTGTCGGGCATGACAATTCCCATTGAATATGGTGGCGGCTTCGAGGGGGAGAGGACCGGCAAATCGCGCAACAAACTCTAAAGACCTATCAGCTTTTTTCCCCTACGCCAGCACCGGCCGATATTCGCTTTCAGTCGCACCGGCGTGAAAGCCGGCCGCGAATGGAGGATGACGACGAATGAGGTTGGCAGTCGGGCAGGTACGGCAAGCCTGCGTGGGAAGCCGTCGGTGACGCTGAAGGTCATCCTTTCCGTCGAAGCGCTGGAGCCGCAACTATCGGGCATCGGCCGTTACAGCTGGGAGCTTGCTTCACGACTTGGACGCGACATGGGCGTCGACGCACTGCGCTTTTATCGCAACGGCCATTGGGTTGCCGACCCTGCGACGCTTCTTCGTCCCTTATCGATGCATCCGTTGAGCAGGACAAGCCGGTGGTTTCAGCGCAGGACACGGCCCCCTCAGTGGTTGCGCGAATGGTGGGATCGTCCCGTCTGGCGGAGCCATATCTTCCACGGTCCCAATTATTTCCTGCCCGAAGAGGGTGAGGGTGGCGTCATTACGGTCCATGACCTGTCGATATTCCGCTATCCCGAAACCCATCCGGCCGAGCGACTGCGCTATTTCGAGCGCCATCTCGCCCAGTCGATTGCGCGCGCCTCGCATATCATCACCGACAGCGAAAAAATCCGGACCGAGGTTGTCGCGGACCTGAATGTCGATCCGGCGCGGGTCACGAAAATACCGCTGGGTGTGAGCCCATCCTATTTTCCGCGCCCCGATGCGGAGCTTGCAACCGCCCTTGATCGCTACGGCCTGACCCCGCGAGGCTATGCCCTCTGCGTGTCGACCGTCGAACCGCGCAAACGGATCGCCGAATTGTTGCAAGCGTGGGAAAAGCTCCCGGTCGCGATCCGCCGGCGCTGGCCGCTCATGGTGACCGGGGGGGGCGGCTGGCTGAGCGGCGCGGTCACCGACCGGATGGCAAAGGGTGCCCGGGAAGGCTGGGTTCGGTATCTCGGCTTCGTGCCGGAACAGGATTTGTCCCTGCTTTATGCGGGGGCGAGCCTGTTCGTCTATCCGTCTGTTTACGAAGGGTTTGGCCTTCCGCCGGTGGAAGCCATGGCGAGCGGCGTTCCGGTCGTCGTTGCAAATGCCTCCTGCCTGCCCGAAATCACGGGTGGAGCGGCGATGCTCACTACGCCCGAAGATGTGGATGACTTCACATATCGGCTTGAGCAAGCCTTGACCGACGAGGCGTGGCGCTCCACGGCGCGGCAGGCAGGGCTGTCCGTAGCAGCAGGATATAGTTGGGATCGATGCGCTCGGGAGACTGCTGCCCTGTATCGCCAGGTCCGGGGGGAAGCGACCCGCAAGCCGCACCCAGCCTGTTCAACCAACTGAAATCCGGGTATGCTGCGCTGCAACGATTTTGCCGCGCTTGCGACCAACGTCGCCTTGAACAACCCGTTGCAGATTACTACTTGCATGCGAACGGGACCAGATGGTCATTCCTGGCGCATGGCGTCGATTTTCAGAAGCGGACTTGATGATGCATAAGGGGAAATCCGCCGGCCTGCTGTTGTATGTTGCGACCGGCATGCTGACGGGATGTGGTAAGAGCGCCCCCGAAGCGCCCCCGCCTGCGGCCGTTGGCGTCGTCCCGATAAAATATGAATCGGCGGTGTTGACGATAGATCTGCCGGGCCGGATTACCGCCTCCGAGACGGCCGAAGTCCGGCCTCAGATCAACGGCGTGATCCGTCGCCGGCTGTTCGCGGAGGGTGGTTTTGTCCACGCCGGCCAACTGCTTTATGAGATCGAGGATGCGCCTTATCGGGCCGCGCTGGCACAGGCACGGGGCGCCCTTGCACGGGCGCAGGCATCCATTCGGGCGACTGGTCTTCAGGCGCAGCGTTATCGCGATCTCGTGGCGATAAACGCGGTCAGCCGGCAGGAATCTGACAATGCATCCGCCGCCGCGCAGCAGGCTCGCGCCGATGTTGCAGCGCAAGGTGCTGCGGTCCAGGCGGCTCAGGTCAGCCAGGGTTTTACCCGCGTGCGCGCACCGATTTCAGGCCGGATAGGCCGTTCGCTGTTCACGCCCGGCGCGCTGGTACAAGCAGGACAGCCCGATCCGCTGGCGACTATCCAGCGGACGGATATGGTCTATGTCGATGTGACCCAATCCGCCGCGCAAATCCTTGATCTCAAACAGGCAATGCGCAGCGGCGGCGTAAGCGAGGCGTCTGGTGCCCGGGTGCAATTGCTGCTGCCAAATGGCACCATATACCCGGTAGAAGGGCGGCTGCAATTTTCCGAAGTGACCGTGGACCCGAGTTCAGGCGCGGTCACGCTGCGTGCGACCTTCGCGAACCCTGACGGATTATTGCTCCCTGGCATGTTCGTGCGGGCACGACTGATAGAGGGGCAGCGCAATCAGGCGATCCTCGCGCCACAGCAGGGCATCACGCGCGACCCGCGCGGGCGTGCGACCGCCATGGTGGTCAATGCGCGGAACAAGGTCGAGCTTCGCCAGGTCGTTACGGATCGTGCGGTCGGCGACAAGTGGATAGTCACCCGCGGCCTCAAGCCGGGCGATCGCCTGATCGTCGAAGGTCTGGTGAACCTCAAGCCCGGCGCAGTCGTACGGCCGGGACCGCCCCAGCAGGTGACAGCCGAGCCCGGCGCTACACAAGAGGCGACCGCGTCCGGCGGGGCGAAGTAGACTATGGCGCGCTATTTCATCGACCGACCCATCTTCGCATGGGTCATCGCCATCGTCATGATGCTCGCAGGCCTGCTGGCGATCCGATCCTTGCCGGTCGCGCAATTTCCGGAAATCGCGCCGCCTTCGGTCATCATTTCGACCAGCTATCCAGGCGCGAATGCGCAAACGCTGGAAAGCACGACGACCCAGATTATCGAACAGCAGCTCAAGGGCATCGACAATCTCCGGTACTTCGCTTCGAGCAGCGACAGTGCCGGCAACTTGACGATCACGCTGACGTTCGAACAGGGAACGAATGCCGATATCGCGCAGGTACAGGTGCAGAACAAGCTGGCGCAAGCGACGCCGCTATTGCCGCAGGAAGTGCAGCAGCAGGGCCTTCGCGTCACGAAATCGACGTCCAGCTTCCTGATGGTGGTAGCCGTTTATGCCGATGACGGCATCCACGATCAGCAGGACGCCGGCGATTTCATCGCATCGACGCTCGCAGATCCCCTCAGCCGCGTGCCGGGCGTCGGTGACACCCAATTGCTGGGTGCGCAATATGCGATGCGCATCTGGCTCGACCCGTACAAGATGGCGACGCTCGGCGTCACGACTGGCGATGTGAAGGCCGCTATCCGGGCGCAGAATGCCCAGGTTTCTGCCGGTCAGATCGGAGGTACGCCCTCGCCCAAGGGGCAGGCGCTAAACGCAACGGTCACGGCACAGTCCCGGTTGCGCACGCCCGAAGAGTTTCGCGCCATCCGTTTGCGCAGTGGCGGCGATGGTTCGGTGGTGCAACTTTCCGATGTTGCCCGGGTGGAACTTGGATCGGAAAATTACAGTTTTTCGGCGCGCTTCGTTGGCCATCCGGCGGCTGGTTTCGGAATCAAACTCGCGCCCGGCGCAAATGCGCTCGACACTGTAAAGGGCGTCAAGGATCAGCTGAAGGCATCGTCGAAAAATTTCCCCAGTTGGGCGAAATATGATTTCCCGGTTGATAACTCCACATTCGTAAAACTGTCCGTCGAACAGGTGATCCATACGCTGGTAGAGGCCGTTCTGCTCGTCTTCGTCGTCATGTTCCTGTTTCTGCAAAATTGGCGCGCGACGTTGATCCCGACGATCGCCGTGCCGGTGGTGCTTTTGGGATCGCTCGCGATTCTCCACGCCGCGGGCTTCACCATCAATACGCTGACGCTATTCGGCATGGTGCTGGCGATCGGTTTGCTTGTCGACGACGCGATCGTCGTCGTGGAAAATGTGGAACGGCTGATCCAGGACGAGGGCCTCAGCCCGAAGGACGCAGCGAAAAAATCGATGGACGAGATCAGCGGCGCCCTGATCGGCATCGGGCTGGTCCTGTCCGCTGTGTTCCTGCCCATGGCGTTTTTCGGCGGATCGACCGGGGTGATATTCCGGCAGTTTTCGATCACCATCGTGTCGGCGATGATCCTTTCGGTCCTCGTTGCCCTCATCCTGACGCCAGCCTTGTGCGCTACGATCCTGAAACCATCGCATCAGGGTCATGCGGATCGGAAGGGCTTTTTCGGCTGGTTTAACCGGACCTTCGACAAGGGTGTCGAGCGTTATGGCGAGCGCGTAGAGAAGATCGAGCGAAGCTGGGGCCGGACCATGATCGTCTATGGCCTGCTCGCGATCGGCATGGCTGTCATCTTCCTGCGTCTGCCGTCGGGTTTTCTTCCCGAGGAAGATCAGGGCCGCATTCTTAATCAGGTGTCGCTGCCCGCCGGTTCCACGATCGAAGAGACACAGCGCAGCCTGGAGAAAATGCGCAATATCTATATGACCCAGGAAAAGGATAATGTGTCGGTTCTGTTCACCATTTCGGGCTTCGGCTTCGTGGGGCAGGGTCAAAATGTCGGCATCATGTTCGTGCGCCTGAAGGACTGGAAAGAGCGCAAAGGGAAGGAGAATACAGCCACGGCGATCGCTCAGCGAGTCAACAAGGCCTATCGCAAAATCTCCGCGGGGATGGCGATTTCGCTGGTGCCGCCGGCGGTGCAGGAACTGGGGAACGCGTCCGGCTTCGATTTCCAGCTGCTCGATAATGGCGGTGTGGGTCATGACAGGCTGCTCGCCGCGCGCAACCAGTTGCTGGGGATGGCAGCGGCCGACAAGCGGCTGGCGCAGGTCAGGCCCAATGGCCTTGAAGACACGGCGCAACTCAAGCTGGATGTCGACCAAACGGCCGCCGGCGCGCTGGGCATCGCCCAGACGGACGTCAACGATACCATCAGCACGGCGATGGGCAGTGCCTATGTCAATGATTTCATCGATCGCGATCGCGTGAAAAAGGTGTTCGTCCAGGCAGACCAGGCGTTTCGCACGTCCCCCGAGTCGATCGGCGCGCTTCATGTGCGGGGCAGTACCGGCGTCATGGCGCCCCTGTCGGCCTTTTCGACTACGGAGTGGATCAAGGCCCCGTCGAAACTGGAGCGGTTCAACGGCGTGCCGTCCATGAACATTCAGGGGTCGCCCGCGCCGGGCGTCAGCAGCGGCACCGCGATGCTGGCGATGGAAGAACTGGCGGCGAAGCTGCCAGCGGGTGTCGGCTTCAGCTGGAGCGGCATTTCCTATGAGGAAAGAACGTCCGGCGGTCAGGCACCCTATGTCTATGCGCTGTCGATGCTGATCGTCTTCCTGTGCCTCGCGGCCCTGTATGAAAGCTGGTCCGTACCGATTGCCGTGATGCTTGTCGTGCCGCTGGGCGTGCTCGGCGCGGTGATCGCGGCGACGCTGGCGGGGCTCAACAACGACATCTATCTTCAGGTCGGCCTGATCACGACTATCGGTGTATCCGCCAAAAATGCGATCCTGATCGTGGAATTCGCCGAAGAACGGATGCGCGAAGGCATGTCTGCGCCACAGGCCGCGCTGGAGGCGGGCAAGTTGCGTTTGCGTCCGATCATCATGACGTCCTTCGCTTTCATCTTCGGCGTTTTGCCGCTGGCGACGTCCACTGGCGCGGGTGCTGGCGGGCAGAATGCCATCGGCTGGGCCGTCGTGGGCGGTATGCTGTCGGCGACCGTTCTTGCGATCTTCTTCGTGCCGGTATTCTTCACCGTCGTGAAGCGGCTGTTCCGCCAGCATGGACGGAGCAGCGATCCGGCAGGGCATCATGCAACGCCGCAGGCGCAGGAAGGGTAATCCAGATGCCGCGTTTGTTTGTAAAATCTGCTGCTGCGTTGGGTCTGGCGTTTACGCTAGCGGCCTGTGACATGGCCCCCAAATATGTGCGTCCCATGCCTCCTGTGCCGTCGTCCAGTCCACAGGGGCCGTCCTATCTCGAATCAGGCGGCGGGGCAGCGATCGTTTCGGCCGATACGGCCTGGCGCGATTTCTTCGTCGATGTTCGGCTCGCTCGGGTCATCGATACGGCGCTCGCCAACAATCGGGACCTGCGTCTGGCGGTCGCCAATGTCGAGCGCGCGCGGGCCCAATATCGCGTGCAGCGCGCGGATCAGTTGCCGACCGTCGCCGCGAATGGCGGGGCGACCTTTCAGAAGTCGCCCTTTGCGGCCTTCGGCGGGGCGGGGGCTGGCGGAAGCGGGCGGACCGATATCTACTCCGCTTCTCTCGGGGTCTCCGCCTGGGAGATCGATCTGTTCGGGCGTGTACGAAACCTTACCAAAGCGGCGGAGGAGCAATATTTCGCTTCGGTGGACAACCGCAATGCGGCCCAAACAGCGTTGATCGCCGAGGTCGCTACGACCTGGCTGACCATGGCCGCCGATCAGGAACGGCTTCGCATCGCGCGGGATCTGGAGGGTGCGTTCAGTAAGACGCTGGAGCTCACGCGGGCGCGCTTCACGCGAGGCATCGCGTCGGAACTGGAAGTCCGGCAGGCGCAGACCAGCCATGATCAGGCCCGCTCCGACATAGCACAGGCAACAACGCTTGTGGCGCAGGATCAGAATGCGCTCAACCTGCTGGCCGGCACGACCGTGGGTGCGGCGGACCTGCCGGGCGCGATGCCCGATAGCGACGTGACGATCGCCAACCTGCCCTCGGACCTGTCCTCGGACCTGCTGCTGCGCCGTCCCGATATCGCCGCAGCCGAACATGATCTGCGCGCGGCCAATGCCAATATCGGCGCGGCTCGCGCCGCATTCTTTCCGACGATTTCACTCACCGCTGCTTTGGGCACATTGAGTCAGGGCCTTTCCAACCTGTTCGCTTCCGGCAGCGGCACCTGGTCGGTCGCGCCATCGGCAAGCGTGTCGATCTTTGATTTCGGGCGCAATAAGGGCAATCTGCGTTTCGCCAGAGCGAGTTACGACGCCATGCTCGCGACTTACGAAAAGAGCGTTCAGACCGGCTTTCGCGAAGTCGCGGACGCGCTGGCGCGCCGGGGCACGATGACGGATCAGCTTGAGGCGCAGACGTCGCTTCGTGCGTCAGCGCGCATTGCCTATACCCTTGCGCACGCACGGTTCAGGGCGGGGATCGATCCGTTTCTGACGACGCTCGACGCGCAGCGCACGCTTTATAGCGCGGAGCAGAGTCTGTTGGCGACGCGTCTTACGCGCGCTGCCAATATGGTCGAACTGTATCGGGCGATGGGCGGCGGATTGCGCTGAGGCAGGGCTTTGGCCGCAAGGGTCGGGAAGTCGTGGCTGCTATTCCCGCTTAAGTCTCGCCCGACAATGGAGGAAACGGCTCATGACCCTTGCATACAGAATGTTCGCGTCACCGGTCGGCGAACTGACGCTGGTGACAAGCGATTCCGGGCTGGTTGCGATACTTTGGGAGGATGATGATCCGGGGCGGGTTCTGCTCGGGACACGGATTGAGGCGCTCGATCATCCGGTGCTGGTGTCGACGCGCTTGCAACTGACTGAGTATTTTGCTGGCGAGCGACATAGCTTCGATCTGCCGCTCGATTTTCGCGGCACGGATTTTCAGAGGCAGGTTGGTCCGCGCTGCTGGCGATCCCGTTCGGCGAAACCCGCAGCTATGCACAGATCGCGCATGCTATCGGCCGACCTATGGCCTGTCGTGCCGTCGGCGCAGCCAACGGCCGCAACCCGATTTCGATCGTCGCGCCATGCCACCGCGTCGTTGGCGCTAACGGCGCGCTGACGGGTTTTGCGGGCGGGCTGAGCGCCAAACAGCATTTGCTGGCGCTGGAACGTCGTCATTCCGATGCGTGGCGGTCATCACTGGCCGCCACGCAGGAATATCAATTGAACTTGTAGGCGAAGCTGACACCAAACGTGGCCGGCATGCCGGTGAAGCGCGTTACGGTGTCGGCGAACTTCACGACATTGGTCCAATAATATTTATTGGTGATATTGTTGCCAAAGACCCATGCTTTCCACCGTCCGTCGCTGTCCTCGACGCCGAGCTGGGCGTTGACCAGCGTATAGGCATCGATATCGTAGAGCGAAGATGCGGCAAGCTGCGCCGTCGTCTTGCTGCGATAAGCCAGGCCCGCGCCTCCGAATAATTTGAGGTTCGACGTGATTGGCGTGGCATAGTTGGCGTCGAGATTAACGCTCCATTTGGGCGAGAAATTGAGCGGCAGGCCCGCCATGTTCACCAACGGCCCCTCGATGCTATATCCTGTATAGCTCTTGATCTTCGTGTCGATATAGACCGCCGATCCCGACAGCGTCAGGCCTTCGACAGGGCGAAGTCCGACGGACAATTCCGCGCCGTCGATCCGGGATTTGGGAATGTTCACCTGGGTCGCCACCAGTCCGAACGGGAAGCCGGTATCCTTGCGTCCGCGCTGCTGCTTGTCGGTATAGTCATAGCGGAAAAGCGCGCCTTCGATGGACAGGCCTTCGATCGCGTTGGAACGGAACCCCATCTCATAGGCCAGCAGCGCTTCTTGCGACACCGGGGTGAAGGAAGCATTGTTGCCCGCACTCAATGACGGATAATTGCCCGCCTTAAAGCCTCGGCTGACACGGGCATAGAACAGGGTGCGGTTGAAGGGCTTGAGGTTTATGTTGATGTTCCAGGGCGTATTGGACTGTTCCAGACGATCGACCTTGAAACCGGGAATGAGATCCGCGTTGGATGTCAAGCATCCGCCGGGGGCGATGCGTTGCGAGGCAGGCAGAGGCGACAGGCCTCTGCCGGCCCGCAGGAAGTTGGTGAAATTATTGTACCCGGCGGCGGCGTTGCCGTTGCCGGCGTCGGCACTGCATCCTTTGAAATCGCGCGTCTCATTATTGATGCGCAAGCCGCCCGACACCGTCAGAAAATCCGTCAGATCGGCCTCGAGGTTTGCGAACACGCCATAGCTGCGGACCCGTTGATGATTAATATTGCGGGTTGTGTTGATATCCACGCCGAAGAAGTTCGAAATGACTGAGAAGTCATCGAAATGGCCCAGCTGAAAATCATCCACATTGTCGCGCTGGTAATTGGCGCCCAGGACGAAATTGATGTTCGAAAATCGGGCCGACAGGCGCACTTCCTGCGTGAAGCTGTTGGCGGCCGAGGCAAGGTCGTAACGCCCGTCGATTATGTCCCTACCCAGTGCGGGAGAAAAGCCGATGCCGTCCGCCTCATGCGCGGAGCGGTTGTGGAATTTGGAATAGGCCGTGAGCGAGGTCAGCGTCACATCGTCGGCGATATCATATTCCAGGCGGAGCGAGCTTTGATAGAACCAGGCATTCTGGTCGAAATCGGTATCCCTATCCCAATCTGCCGACCGGTCGTTCCCCGAGGCAAATGGTGCCGAGGTCACGAACGGAAAGGGAAGTACGGCAGGATTGCCAGCCACGATCTTGATGAGCTGCGGCGCCTGCGTGTCCGACCGATCCTTCCAGCCATTGACGTTCAACAGCGCGCGGAAATTGTCGCCGGGCTCCCATTCGAGCATCGCCCGTCCGGCCAATTTACGCACCTTGCCGAGGTTGTCGTCTCGTGTGAAGCTCTTTTGCCATCCGTCGCCGCGTTCGCCACGCACCGCGATGCGGCCCTTGAGCGAATCCGACAGGGGTCCGCTGACGAAGCCTTCCAGCGATGCGGTGTTGAACCGGCCATAGCTGCCCTTGATGCCGGCCTTGAAGCTGTCCGTCGGCTTGGCCGCGATATAGTTGATCGCGCCGCCGGTGGCGTTCTGGCCGTACAGTGTGCCCTGGGGGCCTTTGACGACTTCGACCCGATCCAGATCGAATGACGCGCCACGCGTGAAAATGGGCAGGGTCAGCGGGACTTCGTCAACATAGACGGTTACGCTCGACCCGGCCCCGACGGTCGGTTCGTTCACGCCGACGCCGCGCAAGCTGTAGATCGGTGTGGCGTAGCCGCTGTTGCCGATGGACAGGCCAGGCACCAGGGCGGCAAGATCGTTAACGCTGGAAACCTGGCGGTTTTCAAGCTGCGAATTGTCGAGAACGCTGATCGCCAGACCGACATCCGTAAGCGCCTGCGCTCTTCGATTAGCGGTGACCACGATTTCAGCGCCCTCATCCGCTGGTGACACGTCGCTGGCTTGAACGGCTGCGGCGCCGTTTCCCCCACTCAAAGGCGCTTGCGCCGCCGCCGCAGCCGTGATCATCGTGGCACTGCATGCCGACGTCAGCCAAATCAAGCGAACCATTTTGGTCAAGCTATCCCCTCCCAGGATTGATATTCACGATTATTTGTTCCAACCGACCTATTGATTTTAGTATCAATTTCCTAGCTGGTGCCAGTTTGCCTATCATCTGGTCAGGAAACGGTCAATACGAGCGGTAGGGCCGTAATCTTTTCGGAGTTGCGGCGATCTGGCTGGTGCAATGATCCAATAATCGGCAATAGCGATCATAAGGAATTGCGGGCTTGTGCCCGTCCGCGAAGCGGGGAGGGACTGAATGGACACCGACACAGCGGCACGCCGGGACGATCGCACTCTGGGCACTGCCTATCGGATGCTGGGCGTGCTCGTGCTCGCCTATATCATTGCCTTCCTGGACCGTCAGATCATCGCCTTGCTGGTGGCGCCGATAAAGGCGACGCTTCAGATCAGTGATTTCGAGATCGGACTATTGCAGGGGCCAGCCTTTTCGCTGGCCTTTTGCTTGGCGACGATCCCGGCAGGAATCATCGTTAGCAGGTACAACCGACGCAATGTGCTGATCTGTGGCATTCTATTTTGGAGCATCGGGACGATATTGTGCGGACTGGCGAATAATTTTCAGATGCTGTTCGCGGCGCGCGTGATTGTGGGGCTTGGCGAGGCGATCCTGTCTCCCGCAGCCTATACGATGATTACCGACGCTTTTCCTAAGGAAAGGGTCGTCCGCGCCCTTTCGATCTTTACGATGGCGGCGACCCTGGGGGTAGGCGCTGCCTTTGTGGCCGGCGGCGCGGTCATCCATCTTGTCAACAATCTGCCAACGATCATCGCAGGATATGAACGCTGGCAAGTGGCCTTCTGGATCATCAGCCTGCCGGGTTTCGCCGTCGCCATGCTGCTGCCGTTGATCAAGGAGCCTCGCAGGGCTGGCGTTGCCACAGATGCCCCAGCGCGGCTTAGGGATGCACTTGCTTTGCTCTGGCACCGTGCGGGCGCATTCGCGCCTGTCTTCCTCTGCTCGGGATTGCTGGGCATCGTCTATTATGCTGGCTTTGTTTGGTATGCGACGCATCTCATCCGCGCATTTGATTTCTCCCCGAGCCAGGCAGGATATCTCCTAGGTATTCTGTATCTCTGTTCCAGCAGCACGGGAACGATATTGGGCGTGGCCCTGGCCGAGCAGCTGCAACGGCGCGGCTTTACCGATGCACCGCTCATTGCCGTAGCGCTTTTCTCCTGCATTGCTTTGGTGATGAGTCCCTATGGATCGGTGGACAATCTGTACCTGTCGCTTTGCATGTTGATTTTGCAGTCTCTCGCTCTGGCGTCCTTTTACGGTAATCTCGTCGCGGCGCTCCAGCTGATCACGCCGCCAGCGCTTCGTGGCGTGAATTCCGCGATCTTCATACTGTGGAACAACATCATTTCCCTGTCCGCAGGAGCCACCATCATCGGCGCGCTTTCGACGACGCTGTTCGCGGGGGACGCGATGGGGCTGGGGCACAGCATAACGCTCGTCTGCCTGATTTGTTCGGCCGCGTCTCTGCTGGTGGCGGTCCTAGGACGAGCGCGATATCGGGCGGCCGTGTCCGGCCGGTAGTGGATACGTGGGCGCAAGGCCGCCGAATGCCGGTCACCAAGGGCGGCATTCGCATTCTGAGGATAAATTGAAAAACTGGTGCACCCAAGTGGATTCGAACCACTGGCCTTTGCCTTCGGAGGGCAACGCTCTATCCAGCTGAGCTATGGGTGCATGTCGCCAGTGCGAAGGGCCGCTTAGCAAAGGCGGTTCGCAGGCGCCAGCGCAAATGAGCCGGGCTCAGCTCTTATTTGGGCGTTTTTTGCATCGGCTGGAATTTGCCAAGGCCGCAACTAGCCCCACGCGAGAGACCGGGGCCGCCTTGAAGCACGGTTATGATATCCACCGAACAAAGCTGTGAAATGCTGGTTTTGTAGAGGAAGCGCTTTTCAAAGCCTAGGCTGGGACAGCTGTTGGGAAGGGTGTTACGATAGATCCGGCTCGCACCGGTGACAAAGTCTATGGTTCTATCGTCGCGGACATTGGTCGATCGAATAGTGCTGGTCTGGATGCAGTTCACCGCTTTGCCGGCGGGGACATAAGGATCGGGCGCGGCTTTTGCGAGCGCGGGGGAGGCAGCGCAGCAAAGCGTCGACAGGATGGCGAGACGAAGACTGGTCTGGGCGGCGGACATTTTACTCTCCTATTCTACAGTGAAAGGACGACGAGCGGGCGCGATATCCGTTCCATGCCAGTAGCCCTGTCTGAATAGCAGAAGAATCGTTGATATCAGGGGGTCGTTTCAGGTGCCGGCGTCTTGGGCTTGTAGCGGCACAGATCCGCGACCGCGCAGCGCCAGCATTCAGGCCGGCGCGCTTTGCAGATATAGCGGCCGTGCAGAATCAGCCAGTGATGCGCATCGCGGCGAAAGGGGCCCGGGACCCGCCTTTCGAGTTTGAGTTCGACCGCCAGCGGTGTTTTGCCCGGCGCGAGGCCGGTGCGGTTGCCGACCCGGAAAATATGGGTATCCACCGCGAAGGTTTCCTGACCGAAAGCCGTGTTCATGACGACATTGGCGGTCTTGCGACCGACTCCGGGCAGAGTTGTCAGCACGTCACGATCCTCCGGCACCTCGCCGCCGAAATCACGGACCAGAATCTCGGACAGGGCGATGACGTTCTTTGCCTTCCCGTTGAACAGGCCGATCGTCCTGATATGCTGTTTCAGGCCGTCTTCGCCGAGGTCGATCATCTGCTGTGGCGTCATGACGTCATGGAAAAGGGTGCGGGTTGCCTTGTTGACGCCCACATCGGTCGCTTGCGCCGACAGCACGACCGCGACGAGCAATTGGTAATCATTGCCATAATCCAGTTCCGTGCGCGGCGCGGGATTGGCTTCGGCAAGGCGGCTGAAGAAATCGAATATCTGAGCCTTGTTCATCGTGTCAAAGGCCGAGCACGCCCTTCATATCGTAGCGGCCGGCGGGCTGGCCGATCAGCCAGGTCGCGCCTTTGACTGCGCCGCGTGCGAAAATCGAGCGGTTCTCGGCCCGATGGCCGATTTCGATCCTCTCGCCGTCGGAGGCGAAAATCACCTGATGGTCACCCGGGACGGAGCCGCCACGCAGTGCGGCAAAACCGATTGCGCCTTGCGCCCTCGCACCGGTGATGCCGTCCCGACCGCGCTCGCTATGCTCATCAAGAGCGATACCCCGCCCCCGTGCTGCGGCCTCACCCAACAAAAGAGCGGTGCCCGAAGGCGCATCGACCTTGTGCCGGTGGTGCATTTCGACGATTTCGATGTCCCATTCATCACCGAGCCCCGCAGCCGCCTGCTCGACCAGCGCCGCGAGCAGATTGATGCCAAGCGAGGTGTTGCCCGTTTGAAGGATGGGGATAAACGCCGCTGCCTCGTCGATCAGCGCATGGTGCGCGGCTTCGAGCCCGGTGGTGCCGATCAAGATCGGCTTGCGGGCGGCGAGGCACGCGTCGAGATGACCGGAAAGGGCACCGGGAACCGAAAAGTCGATAAGAATGTCCGCGGCCTGAGCAAGCGCCAGCGGGTCGGCCGAAATAGCGACGCCGGGAGCGATGTGGCCGCTGCCCTGTCGGTCGGTGCCCCCCGCTATTGCCAGACCGGCATCTATCGAAACCTCAGCAATCGCGCGGCCCATGCGGCCCGCTGCTCCGAAAATGCCGATGCTGGTCATGTCGTTGGAACGTCCCTCAACTCGCGATTTCAGGCCGATGCCAGAATGGGCGGTCATTGTCATCCCCACTGGCCCTTTTCGCGCCCTACCGCTACGCACTACATATGGCCGATATCCGCAACATCGTGATCCTGACGGGCGCCGGCGTCTCCGCCGAAAGCGGCCTTGCGACCTTTCGCGGGCCTGATGGATTGTGGGAAGGGCACAGGGTGGAGGATGTCTGCACGCCCGAAGCATTGGTTCACGATCCCATGATGGTTCACCGCTTCTACGACGAGCGGCGGGCAAAGCTGGCGCTCGTGAAGCCGAATGCCGCGCATGCGGCATTGGCCGCGCTCGATCGCGCATGGCCCGGAGCGTTGCTGGTCGTTACTCAGAATGTCGATGATCTGCATGAACGGGCCGGATCGAAGCGGCTGATCCACATGCATGGCGAACTCAAATCGGCGCTGTGTGCTGCCTGTGGTAGCACGGCCGCCTGGCAGGCCGCATTGCCTCCGGGAAGCAAATGTGCAGGGTGCGGTCAGCCGAAACTGCGCCCCGCCATCGTATTTTTCGGCGAAATGCCCTATGAGATGGACGTGATCGAAGCCGCCCTGGATGAGGCAGATCTGTTCGTGTCGATCGGTACGTCGGGCGTGGTCTATCCGGCGGCCGGTTTCGTCCAGATCGCGCGAGCCAGGGGCGCGCGCACGCTCGAGCTTAATCTCGATCGATCGGCGGGCCGTTCTTATTTTCAGGAGTGCAGGGTTGGTCCCGCTAGTCTGCTGGTTCCCGAATTGGTGCGCGAACTAACGGGGCGGCAAGCCATCGACTGACCGGGCGGCCGATTGCTCTTCGTCACGATAGAGCAGCATGACCGACCCGTCCTCGCCCATGACGGCGCGAACCGGCAGGCTCAGTTGCAAGGCCGTCAGAAATTCCTTGCTATCGCTGGTCCGGAAGCGGCCTCCAACGCGCAGCGACGACACCCTGTTGTCCCCGATCAAAATCGGGGTCGAGCGATAGCGGTTGAACTCGTCGGCAGCCTGCGCGATCGTTTCGCCGTCCAGTTCCACCATCTGTGCGCGCCAGGCGATGCGCTGATCGATCAGCCTGGGACCGAGCCGCGTAAGCGCCACGGCGCGTGGCCGGATCACCGCGCCGTTGCCGGCACTGACCTTTTGCTGGGCAATGTCGCCCGATCGGACGGAGACTGTGCCCTGGGTTACAGTGAGCTCAACGAGCGAGGGGCGCATGCGAACATTGAATGCGGTGCCGACCGCGCGGATCACCGCAGAGCGGGCCTCCACGTCAAAGGGGCGGCTCTTGTCATGCGCGACCTCAAAATTCGCTTCACCCTTCATTATCCGCACCCTGCGGCCATTGTCGGTGAAGCGCACCTCCGCCTCGCTGTCGCTGTTGAGGTGCATCGTCGATCCGTCGGCAAGCGCGATGTCGCGAATTTCGCCGATTTGCGTTTCGTAGCGATCCACCCCGGTGAACGTGCGGACCGTGACGATCGCCGCGACTATGAACAGCAAGACCGAAATGGCCGCCGCAATCATGATGTTGCGCGACAGGCGGCGCTGGTCGATTTCGCTGATGATCGCCGCAAGGGGCGGAAGAGTGATTTTGGCTGCGCCGCTTTTCAGGCGGTCGGTCGCTTCCCATGCCGCTTCTGCGCGGGCGAAGGCGACAGCGTGGCGAGGATCGGCCTCAATCCACCGGCACGCATCCTGTTCATCCTGGGTCGTCGGGTCGCAGTTAAGCCTGGCCAGCAGGCGCGCTGCTTCTGCTTCGATCGCGTCCCTGTCCCCGCAATTTGAACCTGGTTCCGCCGCCTGCACGCTCGAAGTCCGTTTCCTCACGTTCTGCCCAGGCCCGCATAACTATCGCGACGGCTTTGGCCAGATGTTTTTCAACTGTAGAAACGGACAGGGACATCTCCTCCGCTATTTCAAACATCGATTTTTCGTGAATACGGCGCAGAATGAAGACGCGCTTGCATTGGACGGGCAGGGTATCGACGATGGCCTGCACCTGACGCAGCGCTTCGCGCGCGTGTAACTGTGTCTCCAGATTACTTTCGCCCTGAAGAAGTTCGAGATCGGCAATGGTCTCAAAACTGACGATCTTGTTGCGCCGGGCGGTGTCGATCACCAGATTGCGGGCGATGGTGAACAAATAGGCGCGCCCGGTTGTGACGTTCTCCCAGTTTTCGGTTGCATAGGCCCGAGTCAAAACCTCGGCCACCATATCTTCGAGTTCATGGGTCGACGGAAGTATCCGTCGCAGGCGCCCGCGCAAGGCGGCTTCCTGAGGCAGGATAACGGTTTTGAACCATTCTAACTTGGCGCGAACCCTTTGCACGTCGACCCCCTTAATGTCAGTCGTGCCTCTCCCGCGTCCATCTTTTGTTTGTCACATTTCAATCATGGAATCACGGGTGTGTCCAGCGGCCGCGACCGATAATTTAATCGACACGGTGCAGCGGAATGGCGACGCTACGGAAAGGCCGACGCGTCAGGCAACGAAACGAATATATCCGTTCAGTTGGAGGGTATTTCGGCGGGGGCGCTGTCGGGCTGGTCGAAATCCGGGCCCTGTGGCACGATTTCGGGTGGCTGACCGGCGGGCGTTTCGTCCGGAGTCGCCGGCGGTGGAACTTCGGACGGGGATTGCGGCTCGATAATATCGGGCGAAGGCACTTGGTCGGGGGAGGAATCTGGTCGGGTCGCCATGAACATTCTCCTGTGTCAGACGGAAGAGACGCTTCGGAGGATGGCACGGTTCCGGCCCATGTCTGGTATCCCTTGCCTCTCATAGAGCTTTTCTCTATGCCGCGCCGACCGGCGACCGATGCGGGCGTGGCGAAACTGGTAGACGCGCCAGATTTAGGTTCTGGTATCGCAAGATGTGGGGGTTCGAGTCCCTTCGCCCGCACCAGTCGGCGTCAGGCCCTATATCGCGGATGCCATCCAAATTCAGCTGAAGAAAGCGTTTGAGAGAAGAGATGCAGACTGTCGAAACGTTGAACGAGGGCCTCAAGCGCGCCTACACCGTAACCATCGCGTCGAAGGACATCGACGCTCGCGTGGAGAAGGAAGTCAAGGCGATCGCGCCGCAGATGCGGATGCCCGGCTTCCGTCCCGGCAAGGTGCCCGCCAATCTCGTCAAGAAGATGCACGGCGAATCGTTGCAGCGCGACGCACTCAACAGCTCCATTCAGGAGAGCATCCAGCAATTGATCGCCGACCAGAAGCTGCGTCCCGCAATGCAGCCTTCGGTCGAGCTTGATGAAGGTTTCGAGTTCGGCAAGGACGCCGAGATCAAGGTCGCGCTCGAGGTGCTGCCTGAAATCGCGGCGCCGAGCATCGAGGGTCTCAAGCTAGAACGCCTGACGATCCCGGTCAGCGAAGAGCAAGTCTATGAGCAGGCTGGCCGCATCGCCAGCCAGCAGGGCGCGCTGGAAGAATATGACGCCGACCATGTCGCCGTGGACGGCGATACGCTGGTCATCGACTTTCTCGGTAAGGTCGATGGCGAAGCGTTTGAAGGCGGTTCGGCGCAAGACGTTAAGCTGAAGCTCGGTGCGGGTCAGTTCATCCCCGGCTTCGAAGAGCAGCTGGGCGGCGTCAAGCAGGGGGAAGAGAAAGTCATCGACGTGACATTCCCGGCCGATTATGGCGCATCGCACCTTGCCGGCAAGGCCGCGACATTCGATATCACGGTCAAGTCAGTGCTCAACGCCGACAAGCCCAAGGTGGACGATGAGTTCGCAAAGTCGCTGGGCCTCGAAGGCCTCGACCAGCTCAAGGAACTGCTCAAGGGGCAGATCGAGCAGGAGCATAACGGTCTTACCCGCACCCATATGAAGCGCAAGCTGCTCGATCAGCTCGCAAAAGCCCATGATTTCGACGTGCCGCCCAGCATGGTCGACGCCGAATTCGAGCAGATCTGGAGTCAGCTCCAGCATGAAGCGACCCATGAGGAAGACCCCGAGGCAGCGCTCGCCGAGATGGAAGCGGAAAAGGATGATTATCGCGCCATCGCGGTTCGTCGCGTGCGTCTGGGCCTGCTGCTTTCCGAAATTGGTCAGGCCAATGGCGTCGTGGTTAGCGATCAGGAAATGAACCGTCTCGTCATGCAGGCGGCGCAGCAATATGGTCCGCAGGATCGCGATCGTTTCATCGAATATGTGCGTCAAGACCCCATGGCCGCCGCACAGCTGCGCGCACCGCTTTATGAGGACAAGGTCGTCGATTTCCTGTTCGACAAGGCCGAGATCACCGAACGCGAAGTGGCTCGCGAAGAACTCGAAGCGGCGATCGAAGCGGAAGATGGCGACATCAAGCCGCACGTCCACGGCCCCGATTGCGGGCATGACCATAGCCATGACGAAAAGCCTAAGGCGAAGAAGGCAGCCAAGAAGGCAGCTAGCGAGCCTGGGGCAGAAGAAGTGAAGGCCGAGGACGCCGCCGAGGCGCCTGCCAAGCCGAAAAAGGCGCCTGCAAAAAAGGCCGTGGCCGAGGGTGATGTCGATGCATCGGCCGACGCCAAGCCCAAGAAGGCCGCGCCGAAAAAGGCAGCTGCCAAGGCCGAATAAGTCGGCTGGCCAGTTGCCCGAAAGCGCCCGGTTTCCGTCAGGAAGCGCGGGCGCTTTTCATTTCGAAGCCGGTATGGCAGACGAAATATTAATCCTGCCGCGCCATGGCGTAAGCTGGAAAAGATAGCGGGATCTGGGGCGAATGAAGGAATTTCCGGCCGTGGAACAAGAGGGCGCATTGGCGCAGCCGCGCATCGCCGTCATCCTGCCCTGCTATAATGAAGCAGGTGCGATCGTCCAGACCGTGGCGGACTTCCGCCGCGCGCTGCCCCATGCCGACATCTATGTGTTCGATAATAACAGCACCGACGGCAGCCGCGAACTGGCCGCAGGGGCAGGGGCGATCGTCCGGCGGGTGACCCAGCAGGGCAAGGGCCATGTCGTGCGCCGGATGTTCGCCGACGTAGACGCCGACATCTATATCATGGCCGATGGCGACGCGACCTATGAGGCCGCGGCTGCGCCAAATATGGTGGCGGCCATGCTGCAAGATAATCTCGACATGGTCGTGGGCGCGCGCCGAAGCGAGGTGGAGGAAGCCTATCGTCGCGGCCATCGCCTCGGCAACGCGGCTTTGACGGGCCTGCTCAAGCAGCTGTTCGGTCGCAGTTTTACAGACATCCTGTCGGGTTATCGCGTATTTTCGCGACGGTTCGTGAAAAGCTTTCCCGTGCTTTCGGCCGGGTTCGAGATAGAGACAGAAATCAGCGTCCATGCGCTGGAACTGGTCATGCCGGTGGCGGAAGTCGTCACCGCCTATGGCGCGCGGCCTGAAGGGTCGGTTAGCAAGCTGTCGACCTACCGCGATGGCTGGCGAATCCTGCGTACCATCATCACCCTGTATCGCATCGAGCGGCCGATCCTTTTTTTCGGTATCATCGCAGCCATCCTGGCGCTGGCCGGCCTTACGCTCGCTGCGCCGCTTGTCCTGACCTACGCTGAAACCGGCCTGGTCCCGCGCTTTCCGACGGCAATCGTCGTTACGGGACTGATTATCCTGTCTACGCTCAGCGGCATGTGCGGGCTCATTCTGGACACGGTCGTGCGTGGACGGCGCGAGGTGCGGCGCCTCGCCTATCTTGCCTTTACCGCCCCTAGCGACTTCGCAAGGGATCGCTGACGCGGGCGTCAACCCGATACTGAGAGGGGTCAAGCCCCTTGAACCCGCCTGGCTTTGCTCCGATGTAGGGTCGGGCAAAAGCACTTACCTGAAAGAGCATCATGCAGAATCACTTCGATCCAATGTCCGCGCTGGTTCCCATCGTTATCGAACAGTCGAACCGGGGCGAGCGCAGTTTCGATATTTTCTCGCGCCTGCTGCGCGAGCGCATCATCTTCCTGACCGGGCAGGTCGAGGATCACATGGCCTCGCTGATCGTCGCGCAGCTGTTGTTTCTTGAGTCGGAAAATCCGAAGAAAGACATCTGGATGTACATCAACTCACCCGGTGGCGTGGTAACGGCGGGCATGGCGATCCACGACACGATGAAATATATCCGTCCGCAGGTCGGCACCGTCTGCATCGGGCAGGCCGCCTCGATGGGCAGCTTTCTGCTGGCGGCTGGCGAGCCGGGCAAGCGGATCGCGCTGAGCAACGCGCGGATCATGGTGCATCAGCCGTCGGGCGGCGCACAGGGCATGGCGAGCGACATCGAGATTCAGGCCAAGGAAATCCTGCGCATTCGGCAGCGGTTGAACGGTCTATATTCTGCCTATACAGGCAAGCCGCTGGAAGAAATCGAGAAGGCGATGGACCGCGACACCTTCCTCGAGGCGGATGAGGCCAAGGCGTTTGGCCTGGTGGATGAAGTGTTCGACCGCCGGCCAGCGTTGCCGGAAGCATCCGACGCCTGAAGGATCTTAGCCGGGGCGCGCGACTTTCCCCCCTTGTGAAACACGCGCGCCACGGTCTAGAATGATCTTTGGACCAGAATATCCCTCGCCATAACCGGCATGTCGCCGACGGCAGGGAGGAAAGACATGGCGAATGACTAAGCTTACGGGCTCCGATTCCAAAAGCACGCTTTACTGCTCCTTCTGCGGCAAGTCCCAGCATGAGGTGCGCAAGCTGATCGCGGGGCCGACGGTATTCATCTGCGATGAGTGCGTGGAACTGTGCAACGACATCATCCGCGAAGAGACCAAGGGCGGTCTCGTCGGCAAGAAGGATGGCGGCGTTCCGACCCCGCAGGAAATCTGCGATGTGCTGGACGATTATGTGATCGGCCAGAACCGGGCGAAGCGCGTTCTTTCGGTCGCGGTGCATAACCATTATAAGCGGCTGAACCACGGTTCGAAGCCGGGCGAGGTCGAGCTGGCCAAGTCCAATATCCTGCTCGTTGGCCCCACCGGCTGCGGCAAGACCCTGCTCGCGCAAACGCTTGCCAAGACGTTCGACGTACCCTTCACCATGGCCGATGCGACGACTTTGACCGAAGCCGGCTATGTCGGCGAGGATGTCGAGAATATCATCCTCAAGCTGCTTCAGGCGTCGGACTATAATGTCGAAAAGGCGCAGCGCGGCATCGTCTATATCGACGAGATCGACAAAATCAGCCGCAAGGCCGAAAATCCTTCGATTACGCGTGACGTGTCGGGTGAGGGCGTGCAGCAGGCGTTGCTCAAACTGATGGAAGGTACGACGGCTTCGGTTCCGCCGCAGGGCGGGCGCAAACATCCCCAGCAGGAATTCCTTCAGGTCGATACGACCAACATCCTGTTTATATGCGGCGGGGCGTTTGCGGGGCTGGAAAAGATCATCGGTGACCGCCTGGAAGCCAAGTCGATCGGGTTCGGTGCCTATGTCGCGGCACCTGAAGAGCGCAAGACAGGCGAACTGCTGCGGTCGAGCGAGCCCGAGGATCTGCTGAAGTTCGGCCTGATCCCCGAGTTCGTCGGTCGCCTGCCGGTCATCGCGACGCTGGAGGACCTCGACGTGTCTGCTCTGGTGAAGATTCTCGTCGAGCCCAAGAACGCGCTGGTCAAGCAATATGGCAAGCTCTTTGACATGGAGAATGTGGAGTTGAGCTTCACCGACGACGCATTGACCGCCATCGCCAAGCGCGCGATCGAGCGCAAGACCGGCGCGCGCGGTCTGCGGTCGATCCTGGAATCGATCCTGCTCGACACGATGTTCGACCTGCCGTCGATGCAGGGCGTTGGCGAAGTGGTGGTCGACAAGGATGTCGTCGGCGGCAAGAAGGAACCGGTTCGCGTATTCAGCGAAAAGGAAAAGCGCGCCGAAGACGCGGCCTGACCTTTCCATATTTTTGCCGATCGAAATCCCATCCGGTTATTCGGGTGGGATTTTTTGTCCCGCAACGAACTCGGCTATAAGGCGCCACGTGGCGGTGCGCGCTTCGAAATGCTGACAGATTTGCGTTAATCGCCGGATACTCCACATGTCCCGCGGTGAAAGCCGGGGCCAAGAGGTCTCGACGCCGTATTTATGACTCTGGAACCCAGCTGTCGCCAGGGAACCAGAGGTATCGTCGTGTCGGCCGTAGTGCTTCAGCGCAGGCAGCGGTCCAGCCCGTCGCGCTGTACGATGCCGATCCGCGCAGAAATGCTGTTGCCGTAGCGCCTTGTAAAACCCTTGGGTGCCACCGCGCCGCGCTTTTTAGGTAGTGGCAAAATGGCGGCGAGGCGAGCAGCTTCGATTCGGCTGAGAGACCGGGCACCGTGATGGAAATAGCGGATCGCGCCCGCCTGAACGCCGTAGGTGCCGATGCCGGTTTCGGCGACGTTCAAATACACTTCCATGATCCGCTGCTTGCCCCAGATCGCCTCGATCAACAGGGTGAACCACGCCTCCAGTCCCTTGCGCACGAACCCGCCACTCTGAAAGAGGAACACGTTCTTCGCTGTTTGCTGGCTGATTGTAGAGCCGCCCCGCACGCGACCGCCACTGGCATTATGGATCGCCGCTTTCGCGATTGCGTCCACATCGAAGCCATGATGGGCGCAGAATTTACTGTCTTCCGCCGCGATGGCTGCGCGCGCCATGTCGGGGTCGATGTCGTCGAGGCTCGTCCAATCTTTGGTGATGCCATTGGGGTCGAACAACATCGTCAGCGTAACGGGGACGGGAACGAAACGATAGATGGTCACCATCGCCAACGATATCAGCACGAAGCCAGCGAGGATTTTGAACGGCAGGATGATCCATCGGGAATGGCGTTGTACGGTAGCGTGGGTGGCAGGCATGGCGCAAATCTAGCGTGGTCACGCCATCGCGCAAGTCAGGCGACAGCCAGTTTCTCCGATGGCGCGCGACCGATCAGCAACACGAGGCCCGCGCCGATCAGGCACAATATTCCCGCCCCGATGAAGGCCGGCATATAGCTGTGCCACAGGCTACGCGAGAGGCCGCCGCCCAGGGCAGCGCTGGCGGCCCCCAGCTGATGCCCGGCGAATATCCAGCCCAAGACGATGTTGGCCTTTTCCGGTCCAAAGCGCTGCGCCGTCAGCTTGACGGTCGGCGGCACCGTCGCGACCCAGTCAAGGCCGTAGAAGACCGCGAAGATCGAGAGGCTGTAGAAAGAAAAGTCGCTGAACGGCAGATAGAGGAGGGACAGGCCGCGCAGCCCATAATAGAAAAAGAGCAGCCAGCGATTGTCGAACCGGTCGCTCAGCCAGCCCGACGCCAACGTTCCTGCGAAATCGAACAGACCCATCATCGCCAGCATGGACGCCGCGCCGACCGCCGCCAGCCCATAGTCGCCACACATCGAAATGAAGTGCGTCTGGACAAGGCCATTGGTGCTGGCCCCGCAAATGAAGAAGGAGAAAAAAAGGATCCAGAAGGTCGGAATGCCGGCAGCCTCGCGCAATATCGTCAAGGGCGTCATCAGCAGTGCCGCAAAACTCGCTGGCTGGAGCAGCGTAGGCTGGACGGTGCGATCGCCGTAAGGCGGCAAACCGAGATCTGCGGGACGGTCGCGCATTAAAACAAAAGCGACGACGGCAACAACGACGATCGCGCCGCAGACCAGTAGCATGGCGGCCCGCCAGCCGTAGCTGCCCGTCATCCCGGCGAGCAGCGGAAGGAAGGCGAGTTGGCCGGTCGCGGTGCTGGCCGAAAGCAAGCCCATGACGAGTCCGCGCCTGTCCGAGAACCAGCGCGTTGCGACGGTCGCCCCGAGCACCATGGCAGTCAGCCCGGTGCCAAGTCCGATGACCACGCCCCAGAGCAGGAAGAGCTGCCACAGTTCCGTCATGGCTAAAGACAGCAGCAGTCCGCCGGCAACGATAGTCAATGATATCAGCATCATGCGACGGACACCGAACCGGTTCATAAAGGCGGCAGCGAAGGGCCCCATGCATCCGAACAGCACGAAACGGATGGCCAAGGCTGCCGAAATATCGGCCGCACTCCAGCCATATTCCTTTTCCAGGGGCACGATGAACACGCCCGGCGCCCCGACCGCCCCCGCCACGGCCAGCATGGTGAGAAAGGTCGCTCCCGCGACCGCCCAGCCATAGTGGATGTTGCGCGCAGCAAGGCGACTGGCAAGCAGATTGGATAGCATCTGACCCCCGGAAAACTCGGACTTGATCCTTAGATGATAACTATCATATATGACGTCAAGGGCCGGTCGGCGAAGAGGTGGATATGAAAGTCAGTCGGGAACGGGCAGCGCATAATCGCGATGCTGTCGTTGAGGCGGCTTCGCGCCTGTTCCGTAGCCATGGGGTTGATGGCGTCAGCATCGGTGAGATCATGCAGGAAAGTGGGCTCACGCATGGCGGCTTCTACAAACAGTTCGGCTCGAAGGAGGCGCTGGCTGCCGAAGCCTGTGCGCGGGCGCTGGAGCGAGGTGCCGAGCGTTGGCGAGGCATCATCGAT
The DNA here is from genome assembly GCF_037723805.1 of Sphingobium fluminis. NCBI lineage: Bacteria > Pseudomonadati > Pseudomonadota > Alphaproteobacteria > Sphingomonadales > Sphingobiaceae > Sphingobium > Sphingobium fluminis. The sequence goes on along the minus strand of NZ_JBBJUK010000004.1, from coordinate 173,172 downwards.
GCAGCCGCGCCGGGAGACGAGGTCAAGGCGCTGACGCAGGATTATCTGAGCGCGCGCAATCGCGATGCCGCGGAAACGGGCTGTGCGCTGGTGGCGGTAGGGACGGATTCCGCGCGTAAGGGCGGTGCGCTTGCCACGGCATTTAGAGGCGGGATGGAGGGGCTGGCCGACATTCTGACCGAGCGGACCGGCGATCGCTCGCGGGCGCTCGCGCATTTGTCGCAAATGGTCGGCGCGATGGTGCTGGCGCGGGCGGTCGGCGATCCGGCGCTGTCGGAAGAGATTTTGGAAGCAGCACGTGGTGCGCTTGATGCCGGACCAGATTAGTCGGACAACCAGCGTCGAGTGTCGAATGGACCAGCCACAAAAAAGCCCCGGATCGCTCCGGGGCTTTTCCTGCTAGTCACGCCTCAAGCCAGTGCGAAGCGGCCCATCTTGCTGATCTTGTCGCCGGCAATCCGCATCATTGCCTTTTGCAGCTTTTCGAAGGCGCGCACCTCGATCTGGCGAACCCGTTCACGCGAGACACCATAGACCTGGCTGAGTTCTTCCAGTGTTTTGGGCTCTTCGGCCAAACGTCGCTCGGCGAGGATATGCTTTTCGCGATCGTTGAGATCGCCCATCGCATCGACCAGCATGTCGTGGCGCAGGCTCTTCTCCTGCTCGTCCGCAACGCGCTCGTCCTGCAGGGGGTCATTGTCCTGCAACCAGTCCTGCCACTGACCGTCGCCATCCTCGCGCATAGGGACATTGAGCGACGTATCGCCACCCATGGCCATCCGGCGATTCATCGAGACGACATCATCTTCTGACACGCCAAGATCGGTAGCGATCTTCGTGACATCAGCAGGCTTGAGGTCGCCATCCTCGAATGCGTCGATGCTGTTCTTCATCCGGCGCAGGTTGAAAAAAAGCTTCTTCTGCGATGCGGTGGTGCCCATTTTAACGAGGCTCCAGCTGCGCAGGATGAATTCCTGGATCGAGGCGCGAATCCACCACATGGCATAGGTCGCGAGGCGGAATCCGCGATCGGGCTCGAACTTCTTCACACCCTGCATCAGGCCGATATTGCCCTCCGAAATCAGTTCGCTGACCGGTAGGCCATAACCGCGATACCCCATCGCGATTTTCGCGACGAGACGCAGATGCGACGTAACCAATTGGGCCGCAGCTTCGGGGTCCTGATGCTCGGAATAACGCTTGGCGAGCATATATTCCTGCTCGGGCGTCAATAGCGGAAATTTACGGATTTCCGAAAGATAGCGGTTGAGGCTGGCTTCACCGCCCAGCGCCGGAACCGCGGGGACATTGCTCTTGGCCATGTCACTTTCCTTCCCTTTTCATGTGCGGCGGGACCCAGAAGTGGCATCCAGAACGCCGCAGCAAACTTGACTCATTCATACACGAAGCTGACTTAACAGTTCCTGCATATCGGCTGGCAATGGGCTCTCGAACCGCAGTGTTTCGCCGCTAATGGGGTGTATGAACCCCAGTCGTTTGGCGTGCAATGCCTGCCTTTTGAAACCCACAGTTTCCAGTATTGATTTGAAACCTTTTCTATCCCTACCGTAAACCTGGTCGCCTATCAAGGGGTGCCCGATATGCGCCATATGCACGCGGACCTGATGCGTACGCCCGGTTTCCAGCCGACATTCGACCAAAGTGGTCCCATATAGCCGCTCGATCGACCGGTAATGTGTCATCGCACGCTTGCCTCGCCCTTCTCTATGAACGGCCATCTTCTTTCGATCGGCATCCGACCTGCCCATCCAGGTTTCGATCGTGCCGGCCGCAGGCATCGGAACGCCATAGGCGATAGCGGCATAGAGCCGATCGATCGAATGGTCTCGAAATTGGACGGCCAGGCCCTCATGCGCTTTGTCGGATTTAGCAACGACCAAAAGCCCGGAAGTATCCTTGTCGATGCGATGAACGATACCAGGCCGCGCCACGCCGCCGATCCCGGACAATTGGCCGCGACAATGGTGCAAAAGCGCGTTGACCAGAGTCCCGTCCAGATTACCGGCCGCCGGGTGAACCACGAGACCCGCCGGCTTGTCGATGACGATCAGGTCCGCATCTTCATGCACGATATTCAGGGGGATATCCTGCGGAGTTGCTTCGGCAGCCGCGAGGGCGGGAAAGGCGACGGCGTAAGTTTCGCCCAGGGCAACTTTCATCGACGGATTGAGCGCAGCAGCCGTGTTGCCTGGTATGACATGGCCGCTCAAAATAAGCGCTTTGAGCCGTTCGCGCGATATATCGGGAAACAGGTCCGCCAGGGCGCGATCGAGCCTCAAACCCGACTGCGATTCGCCGATCGTCGCTTCAATGATGGAAACCCCCGGACCCATTGGCTACGAAGTAGGCATGAGAGTGGAAATTTCAAGGTTGTTGCTCGAAGTGATAGTAAGCCGGGCGGCGGAGGACAGCGCCGAAATCTGTGGCCTTTTATTCGGGGCGTCCACGAGGATCGCGGGGGAGCAACCAACTGCCAATGTCGCGGCAAACCCCGCGAGGCACTTTGAAATCGACCCGGCGGCACTGATTGCCGCTCATCGGGCAGCACGGTTCGGCGGTCCCGTTATCATCGGCCACTACCACTCCCATCCGGGCGGGCTCGCCATGCCATCGGCGGTAGACACTGCCAGTGCTCGGCCAGACGGCAGCCTTTGGCTGATCGTGGCAGGTGGGGACGCCCGGCTATGGGTGGCGCGGGCGGGAAGCGGGGGCGTTGCATTCGAAGAAGCGCAGCTTGCCATCCTATGATCGCGACCGGCGCGATGGCGGGGTTGCATCGCTCGCCGGGGCAGCGCATTAGCCGGGGAGGTTTCCTCAAAATCAAAGCGACGACAGCGAGCTTCATGACCCATCCGATCGACAGCACCGAATTTGCGAGCCTGCTCTGTTCGCGTCTCTGCCATGACTTGCTCAGCCCGGTGGGTGCGCTGAACAATGGCCTTGAGCTGATGGCCGATGAGACGGACCCGGATATGCGGCAACGCTGCCTCGATCTGCTGGCGGACAGCGCGCGGACGTCGGCCAACAAGCTCAAATTTTTTCGCCTGGCTTTCGGGTCGGCGGGTGGCTTTGGCGATGCCGTGCCTACCCATGAAGCGCGGGTGGCGATCGAGGGCATGTTCGCGCAGACGGGCCGGGTCAAAGTCGGGTGGATGGTCGGCGATGACATGCTTAACAAGCTGGCGGTCAAGGTGCTGCTTAATCTTTCGCTGATCGCCGGTGACGCGCTGGTGCGCGGTGGGCAACTGGATGTGGGCGCTGAAAAGCGTCCCGGCGTTACAGAGATCGTGGTGCGGGCCGAGGGTCCCAAGCTCGTGCTCGACCCGGAATTGCGCGCGGCGCTGGCAGGCGCCCTGCCGCCCGAGGGGCTGGCATCACGTACGGCGGCCGCCTGGATGGTGCGGTCGCTCGTGACGGGGCGAGGCGGGGAGATCGTACTGTCCGCACCAGGCGAGCCCATGCTGCTATTCGGGGCGTCGATTCCCGGTTGACCCTTGATCGGCTATTGCCGTGTCGAGGAGGGCGAAACATTTCCGCTGCTCGCATAGTATAGCGGTGCGCCCTATCCATTCCATCGCACATATGATTTGTCTTCTGCGCTTCAGAAGCATGTCATCCATCATCACTCATGCCGGATATCCCCGGGGCATAGATCGATGCGTTGACCCCGTTTGACGCGAAAGGCCCGGCTGCTTTCGCAACCGGGCCTTTGCTCATGTCAGTCTGAATAGAATCAGCCGCTATAATACATGTCGAATTCGACCGGCGACGGGGCCATTTCCCAACGATACACTTCGGGCCATTTCAGTTCGATATAGGCGTCGATCTGGTCCTTGGTGAACACGCCGCCCTTCAGCAGGAAGTCATGATCGGCGATCAGGCTGTCGAGAGCCTCGCGGAGCGAACCGCAGACGGTCGGCACCTGCGCCAGCTCGGCCGGCGGCAGGTCATAGAGATTCTTATCCATCGGACCGCCAGGGTGGATCTTGTTCTCGATGCCGTCGATGCCCGCCATCAGCAGCGCCGAAGTAGCCAGATAGGAGTTGGCGAGCGGATCGGGGAAGCGGAACTCGACGCGCTTCGCTTTGGTCCCCGCGCCGTAGGGGATGCGGCACGACGCCGACCGGTTGCGTGCCGAATAGGCGAGCAGCACGGGCGCTTCGAAGCCCGGCACAAGGCGCTTGTAGCTGTTGGTCGTCGGGTTGGTGAAGGCGTTGATCGCCTTGGCGTGCTTGATGACGCCGCCGATGAAGTAGAGGCAGGTTTCGGAGAGACCGGCATAGCCGTCGCCCGCGAACGTGTTCTTGCCCTCGTTCCAGATCGAGATGTGGGTATGCATGCCCGACCCGTTATCGGCCTTGATTGGCTTGGGCATGAAGGTCGCGGTCTTGCCATAGGCTTGGGCGACCATTTTCACGACATATTTGTAGATCTGGATGCGGTCGCAGGTTTCGACGAGCTTGCCGAAGGTCAGGCCCAGTTCGTGCTGGGAGCCGGCGACTTCATGATGATGCTTGTCCATGGGCAGGCCCATTTCAAGCAACGTCGTTACCATTTCGGCACGAATGTCGGTGGTGACATCGACCGGGCCAACCGGGAAATAACCGCCCTTGGCGCGCGGGCGGTGGCCCATATTGCCGCCTTCATAGGTGGTGCCGGTGTTGGTCGGCAGTTCGACATCGTCCAGCTTGTAATAGGACGAGTTGTAGGTGTTATCGAACTTCACATCGTCGAACATGAAGAATTCAGGTTCCGGGCCGATATAGACGGTGTCGCCAAGGCCGGTGGACTTAAGGAAGGCTTCGGCGCGCTTGGCGGTCGAACGGGGATCGCGCGAATAGAGCGAGCCATCTTCGGGTTCGACAATATCGCATACGAGGATCAGCATCGGCGTCGCGCTGAACGGGTCGACATAGACCGCGTCCAGATCCGGCTTGAGGATCATATCGGACTCGTTGATTTCCTTCCAGCCCTCGATCGAGGAGCCGTCGAACATCAGGCCATCCGTCAGCTCATCCTCGCCGATGACGCTGGCGCACATGGTGAGGTGATGCCAGGCGCCCTTGGTATCGGTGAAACGGACATCGACCCACTCGATCTCCTTTTCTTCGATCATCTTCAGGATGTCTTTAGGCGTGTTGGCCATGTGCATTTGCCCTTCTCATTGATTACCCCCCCGAAGGGGCAAGGTGGATGGTCTTGTTCGCCTGCCCCCTGTAGCCGGCGTGAACCTCTTGTCAGATCGCGTCGCTATCGCGTTCGCCGGTACGGATGCGGACGGCGCCCTCGATCGCGGAGATGAAGATCTTGCCATCGCCGATCCGGCCGGTTTGGGCGGCTGCCGAGATCGCCTCGACTACCCGGTCGGCCAGCGCATCGTCGACGACGACTTCCAGCTTAACCTTGGGCAGGAAGTCGACCACATATTCCGCGCCCCGATATAGTTCGGTATGGCCTTTCTGGCGGCCGAAACCCTTGGCCTCCGTCACGGTGATGCCCGAAACGCCGACCTCGTGAAGCGCTTCCTTCACTTCGTCGAGCTTGAAAGGTTTGATGATCGCTTCGATCTTCTTCATCACTAAATCCCAACCCAATAGCATCCGCGGTTTGCGGTGAAATCCCGCGCCCCTTGTCTCCCCGAGCCACAACGCGAATGCCCTTCAAGGCACTGCGACGGCTCTTAACAAACAATTACCGTGCCAACTGACGAATCGTCAAACATGCTTTCGGCGATGCAGCAATATTTGTCCATATTGCCCGGAATTCGGGCAAAAATCGCATCGGCTGCCCGTTTTTTAAGCAGTGTGCGGCGAGGCTTCAGCCACCGTAGGGCGGCGCATCCAGACCGGATGGACTCTTGGTGAAAATTTCACATCCGGTTTCGGTGATGCCGATGCTGTGTTCGAACTGGGCCGACAGGGTGCGGTCGCGCGTGACGGCCGTCCAGCCGTCGTCCAGCATCCTGACGCCCGGCTTGCCGATGTTGATCATCGGTTCGATGGTGAAGAACATGCCGGGGCGCAATTCCGGTCCGGTGCCGGGGCGTCCGACATGGACCACCTCCGGGCTGTCGTGGAACACCCGACCGAGACCATGGCCGCAGAAATCGCGGACGACGCCGTAGCGATGCTTTTCGGCATGGGTCTGGATCGCGTGGCCGATGTCGCCCAGATGATTGCCGGGCCTGGCCTGCTCGATCCCCAGCATCAGGCACTCATAGGTAACCTCGACCAGGCGGCGCGCTTTGATGGGCGCCTCGCCCGCGATGTACATGCGGCTCGAATCGCCGTGCCAGCCGTCGACAAGGGGAGTCACGTCGATATTCAATATGTCGCCGTCGCGCAGCGTCTGCTCGCCGGGAATGCCATGGCAGATGACATTGTTGAGCGAGATGCAGCAGCTATGCGTGTAGCCGCGATAACCGAGCGTCGCGGGGACGCCGCCGCCATCCAGCGACATGCGGCGCACGATGTCGTCAAGCTCGCCGGTGGTGACGCCTGGGACGACATGCGGGACGAGCGCATCGAGTATTTCGGCAGCCAGCCGGCCCGCGCGGCGCATGCCTTCGAATCCGTCCGCGTCGTGGAGCTTGATCGCGGTCGAGCGGGAAACCGGCGCGTCCGCCGTCATCGTCATATATTCGGTCATGTGCCCGATTATAGGGGCTTGTCCGCGATAATGCGAGAGGGGGCGGCTAGGCAGATGCGCCGGCACAGGCTATGGGCGGCGCATGGCCGATCTCAACCGCATCTGGACCGCAGCTCTGATCGTCATCGGCGATGAAATCCTGTCGGGGAGGACGCAGGACAAGAATATCGCGCAGATTGCGAGCTGGCTCAATGTGCAGGGGATTCGCCTGCGCGAAGTGCGGGTCGTACCCGATGTCGAGGCGGCGATCGTCGAGGCTGTAAACGCGTTGCGGGCGCGCAACGACTATTTGTTCACGACGGGCGGTATCGGTCCGACGCATGACGATATCACTGTGGACGCGATCGCGGCTGCGCTCGGAGTCGAGGTCGAGGTGCATAGCGAGGCGCGGGCCGTGCTCGAGGGCTATTATGCGACGCGCGGCGGGCTGACCGAGGCGCGGTTGCGGATGGCGCGGGTGCCCGCCGGGTCCAGCCTGATCGAAAACCGGATGTCGGGCGCGCCGGGCATACGGCATGGCAATGTCTTCATCATGGCCGGCGTACCGCATATCACGGCGGGGATGCTCGACAGTTTGACGGGGACGCTGGAGGGCGGGCTGCCTTTATTGTCCGCGCAGATCGGATGCTGGGTAGCGGAAAGCGAGATTTCGGACCTGCTGGGGCGCACCGAGAAGGATCATGAAGGATGCCAGATCGGCAGCTATCCCTTTTTCCGCGAGGGCAGGACCGGCGCGAACTTCGTTATCCGGTCGACCGATGCCGAAGGTCTGGAGCGGTGCATCGCCGATCTGAGCGCGCGTCTGGAAGCGGGTGGATGGCCAGTGGTCGCGGGCGGTATCTGAGCGTCTCACCGGGCTTAACTTCACATATTTCCCGCATATTTCGCCCATTTATTGCGTGGCATTGAAATTTTCGGAAAGTCGACGGCGCAGGGGTGAACGATGTGAAAGAGCCGGCAGGGCGTCTTATCGCATATCCGGCGGGTTGTAGGACAGCAGAACCTGCGCCTTGCTGATGCGGCGACCTAAGTTGCTCCTCCGCTGATCGGCCGCCCTATGAAGCCGCGTCTATTTCCTTCGATACGCCATTTCGACAAGCTCAATGGCTACTCAGGACGAACGGTTCTTCCTAAATCCTAAATTCTAGGCGTCGACCAGATGGCGGGCGCGCATGAGCGCGGCTGGGTCGGGTTCGCGGCCGAGGAAGGCGGTGAAGGAGTCCATCGGGTCGCGGCTGTCGCCGACGCTCAATATCTCGTCGCGAAAGCGCTGGGCGAGGGCGGGGTCGAAGATGTCGCCTTTCGCGGTAAAGGCTTCGAACGCATCGGCGTCGAGCGCTTCGGACCAGACATAGCTGTAATAGGCGCTGGCATAGCCGCCGTCGAAAATATGCGTGAAATACGGCATGCGATGGCGCAGGCCAATGGCGTCGGGCATGCCGATTCGCGCCAGTTCCGCCTCGACAAAGGCGCGGGGGTCGGCAGCGGCGGCTTGTCCCGCGCGATGCAAAGCGAGATCGACCAGGGCGCAACTGATAAGTTCGACGGTGGCGAAGCCCTGCCCGTAGCCGTCGGCCGCGCGGATCGCGGCGATGAGGTCGTCGGGTACGCCGAAGCCGGACAGAACCTGCCGGCTGATGATCCAGTTCTCCATGAATTTGCTCGGAAATTCGACGAAGTCGCGGGCCACGGCGGTGCCCGACTGGCTCGGATAGGTGACCCGCGATAACAGGCCGTGAAGCGCATGGCCGAATTCGTGGAAGAGCGTGCGCGCCTCGTCGATCGACAGGCGGGTCGCCGCGGTATCGGGAGGCGGCGCGGCGGCGAAATTGGCGACGAGATAAACGACCGGAAGAACATCGCCGTCGAGCCGTTCCTGCACGCGCAGGCTGCCCATCCAGGCGCCGCCATGTTTTTCGGGGCGGGCGAGATAGTCGGTAAAGAGGAGGCCAACCGGTTCCCCGGCTGAATCGTCGACCTGCCATGCCCAGACATCGGGATGATAGCCGGCAATGTCGGCACGGCGCGTAAAGCGGAGGCCATAAAGGCGGCCCGCAGTGTCGAACGCGGCCTGTCGCACGGCGTCGAGACGGAGGTGCCGGGAGACCGCCGCACCGTCGAGCGCATAGCGATCCCGCCGCACCTTTTCCGCATAGAAACGCCAGTCCCAGGGCGCGAGCGTAAAACCGCCGCCGTCCGCGTCGATCAGCGCCTGAAGCTCCGCCGCCTCCTGCGCGGCGCGGCGCTTGCCCGGTTCCCAAAGCTGTTCGAGCAGCGCCTGTGCGGCCTCGGGAACATGCGCCATACTGTCTTCCAGCGCATAATGCGCGTGATCGCGATAGCCGAGCAGGGTCGCCCGCTCGTGGCGCAGCGCCAGCATCTCGGCGATGACCGGCCAATTGTCCTGCGTGCCGCCGTCGCAGCGAGCGGTGAAGGCGCGCCAGAGCCGCTCGCGCAGATCGCGGCGTTGCGAAAAGGCGAGGAAATTTTCATAGTCGGTTCGGTCGAGACCGACATGGAACCGGCCCGCCGCGCCCTTGGCGGCGGCGCGCCCGGCGGCGGCGTCCCGCATGGCGGGGGGCAGGCCGTCTAGATCGTCCGGGCCAAGGTCCATCACCCAGTCCGCCGTCGCGGCCATGACATGATGGCCGAACGCGACCGAGAGCGCGGACAAGCGCGCGTCAATGGCGGCGAAGCGCGCCTTGGCGGCGGCGTCGAGCGCCGATCCGCCGCGCAGGAAACCGGCATGAGAGGTTTCGACCAGCCGGATCTGTTCGGGCGCAAGGCCGCAATCGTGCCGCGAGGCGTGAACGGAGGCGACCCGCGCGGCGAGCGCGGCGTCGTGGCCGATCGCTGTGGCATGCGCGCTCATCAGCGCCGAAACGTCGCCCTCGATCGCGCGAATATCCGGTGTCGCCTGCGCCGATGACAGCGTCCAGAACAGCCGCCGGACGCGCGCGAGCGCCGAACCCGCGCGCTCCAGCGCGACGATCACATTGTCGAAAGTGGCAGGTTCGGGGTTGGTGGCGATGGCGGCGATTTCATCGCGGTGCCATCCGATCGCGATATTCAGCGCCGGTATGATATCGCCTGTCCGCACCAGCGCGAAGGGCGGCGCGCCGAGTGGCCCGTCCCAGGATTCCAGCAGCGGGTTGGCCGCGATGTCAGTCAATCTGGTTTACCTCGTCGGTGTGAACGTCGAACCGCGCCAATGTCGTCCGGCCAAAGGCGGTGGTCAAGGCGACATCGGTGGCGTCGCGGCCTCGCGCCATCAGGATGCGGCCGATGCGCGGCTGATTGTGGCGCGCGTCATAGGTGAACCAGTCGCCCGCGACATAGACGTCGAACCAGGCGCTGAAATCCATCGGCGCGTCGACCGGCGGGATGCCGATATCGCCGAGATAGCCGGTGCAATAACGCGCCGGAATATTCATGCAGCGGCAGAGCGTCACTGCGAGATGGGCGAAGTCGCGGCACACGCCCCGCCGCTCCTGATAAGCGTTCCAGGCCGTCTTGTCGCTGCGGGCGTGATGATAGCCGAATTCGATATGATTGTGAACGAAGTGGACGATCGCCTCCACCCGCTCGCGCGCGTCGCTGATATAGCCGAAATTCGACCAGGCGACGTCCATCAGCCGGTCGGTTTCGCAATAGCGGCTGCCGAGCAGAAAGGGCATGACCGCATCGGGCAGATCTTCGACGGGCATTTGCGGACCGGCGGGTGCGCGGCGGTCCAGCTCGCCGCTATCGGCGATGGTAAAATCGCAGGACAGGGTCACGCCGCCGCGCGGGATGGTGAGCCGGGTCGCGACATTGCCGAACCCGTCCTCGAACTGATAGAGCGGCACGTCGGGATCGGCCATCAGCCGTTGTGGCGTCTGAAGATCGTGATGGCGCGAGGGATGGATGCTGAGCAGCGCCATCATCGCGGTCGGTTCGTCGGTTTCGAAGCGAATGTCGTAGCCGCAGCGAATCAGCATGGATCTTTACTTCCCTGTTGCGCCGGCACGCCGGCTGTTGATGGCGCCATGATCGGTCAAGGCAAATTGGCTGGGGTCGGCGCGATGGACGTCGACGGTGACGTCCATGCCGAGGAAACTGGCGGGCGGCCCGAACCAGGTGCCCGACAGCGGCAGCGCCTGATAGGGATCGCGGGCGACGGCGACGCGGATGAGGCCGCGATTGCCGATGATGCCGTTGGTCGGATCGAATTCGACCCAGCCCGATCCCGGCAGGAAGATGCGGACCCAGGCATGGGTATTGCCGCCGCCGAGCACGCCTTCGGAACGCGAGGGGTTGTAGACATAGCCCGATACGAACCGGGCGGCGAACCCCAGGGCGCGAACCGCCTCGATCATCAGCACGGCGAAGTCGCGGCAGGTGCCCTGCCGCTGGTTCAGCGTCTCGATCGGCGTCTGGGTGCCCTTTTCATGGCGCGGCACATAGGTGAAATCGCGGCGGATGCTGGTCGCCATGTCGGTGAGCATCGCGACGGTGTCTGTCGAGGCATCGTCCCGGACGAAGCTGCGTGCCCAATTGTCGACGATCCGTTCGGGATCATGATGTTGCCGCTCGATCGAGCGCAGCAGGTCGGGCATGTCTTCCGACGAATAGATGAAGGGAAACCGGCGGGCATAGGGTTCGACATCGACCTGGCCCTGGGCCAGCGGGGCATGTTCGAGCGTCGCTTCGCTGGACACGACCAGTTCGTCGGCGCGGCGATCGAACAGGGCGATGGCGACCGAATTGCCGAACACGTCGTGCAGCCAGCGCAATTCGCGCGGTTCGGGGGTGATATCGAGGCGAGCGGACAGGAGGCGCTGGTCAAAGGCTTCGCGCGGGCGCATCATGATGCGATGCTCACCAATCGACACGGGTTGCCGGTAGCGGTAGCAGGTAACATGACGGATCGTCAGCAACGGCATGGGGGCGGGTCCTGATGGCCGGGCGCGCGCCGGGGCGGCTGCTGGGGCCGGACGATCCGGCTCCATTTGCGCTGCATAACGCTGAAGGGGCCGCACCGTTCCTTTTGACCGGCGATCATGCGGGAAATGCGGTGCCGGCGGTGCTCGGCGGGCTGGGCGTGGCGAGCGGCGAGCTGTCGCGTCACATCGGGATCGATATCGGGGTGCGCGGCCTGGGCGAGGCGCTGTCGGGGCTGCTCGATGCGCCCTTCATCCATCAGCCCTATTCGCGGCTGGTGATCGACTGCAATCGCGATCCGGCGTTGGACGAGGCGATACCGGGGGTTTCCGATGCTACGCGGATACCGGGCAATGAAGCGCTGAGCGCCGCGGACAGGGCGGCGCGGATCGCCGAGATTCATGCGCCCTATCATGGAGAGATCGCGGCCATGCTGGAGGCGCGCGCGTCGCGGGGACGGCCGACGATATTGCTGGCGCTGCACAGCTTTACGCCGGTGCTCGGCGGGGAGCGGCGGCCCTGGGATGCGGGGGTGCTGCACTGGCAGGGCGATGTGATCTTCGCGCTGCGGTTGTTGCGGGCGTTGCGCGAGGAATCCGGGCTGACCATCGGCGACAATGCGCCCTATGCGATGGATGCGACCGATCACAGCGTGCCGCGCCACGCCTTTGCGCGGGCCATACCCTATGCCGAGATAGAGGTGCGGCAGGACCTGATCGGTAATGCTGCAGGGCAGGCGCATTGGGCGGAACTGCTCGCCCATGCGGCCCGGCGGGCGAGCGTTGCGGACTGAGCGTATGCCTCAGGCGATGAGGTTGATTGCCACGATGATCAGGATGGAGGCGAGGATCGGGCGGAGGATCGACTCGCGCACATGGGAGGCAAGCATGCTGCCGAGCGCGATGCCGGGCACCGATCCGACCAGCAACGCGCCGAGCAGCGCGAAATCGACCGTGCCCAGCCACCAGTGGCCAATACCGGCGACGAAGGTCAGCGGGACGGCATGGGCAACATCGCTGCCGACGATGCGCGCAATGGGCTTGCGCGGGTAGAGGACCAGCAGGGCGGTCGCGCCGATCGCGCCCGCGCCGACCGACGTGATGGATACGGCCGCGCCGACCACCGCGCCGAGCAGAACGGTAAGGTTGCGCGTGGTAACCGGGTTGCGATCATCGCCATGGCTGCGCGACCAGGACAGGATCCTGTTCTTGGCCAGCAGGGCGACGCCGGTCAGCAGCAGCATGACGCCAAGCGTGACCTTGATCGGATCGACAATGTCCGCCGAGGGTGGCCCCGCCGCCGCGAGCAGCCCAAGGGCGACGATCGCGGCCGGCAAGCTGCCAAGCGCCAGCCAGCCGACGATCGACCAGTCGACCGACCGCTTCCAGTTGTGGACGAAGCTGCCCACGCTTTTCGTGATGCAGGCGTAGAGCAGGTCGGTGCCGACGGCGGAGGCGGGATGGAAGTTGAACACGAGCACGAGGATCGGCGTCATCAGCGATCCGCCGCCAACGCCCGTCAGCCCGACCAGCGTGCCGACGCCAAAGCCCGCCAGCGAATAAAGCAGGTTCGCGCTCATTGCGCGACGACAACGTAAGTGGCGCGGAGCGGGTCAATGGGATGAGAGTGAGGCAGGACACGCGCTCCGTTTGGGTCGACTTTGCGCGGTTTGTAGGCGAGGTCATGGGCTGCGGCGACAAAAAAAACTTGAGCAAGGGAATAGCAGAACGTCATCCCGTCTCATTTTGCTACCCAGTTTCGATTGACAATATGGGCGTCTGCGTGACACGAGCCGCAATCGCCTGCCGCCGGTTCACGCCGTGATTCAGGCGCGGGATATCAGTGAGCAGGAGCAGAATGTGAGCGAAGACTATCAGGGGACGATCGCGGTGATCGGCGGCACCGGCGATCTTGGCGCGGCGATCGCCCGGCGGCTGGCGAAGGCGGGCCGCAAGGTCATCATCGGATCGCGGGGCCTTGAAGGCGCGGTCGCCGCTGCCGAACGCCTCGGCTTCGGTCTGACCGGCCTTGCAAACCCTGACGCGGCTGCAGCAGCCGACCTCGTGATCGTCACCGTGCCTTTCGCCGCGCAGGAAGGCACGCTCCAGAGCATCGCCGGTCATGTCGCAGGCAAGATTGTGGTCGACACCACCGTGCCGCTGGTGCCGCCGCGCGTGATGCGCGTGCAATTGCCGGCCGAAGGCAGCGCCGCGGTCAAGGCGCAGGGCCTGCTGGGCGAAGATGTGACGGTCGTGTCCGCATTCCACAGCGTCGCCGCGCACAAGCTGATCACCGACGAGGAGGTCGCCTGCGACGTGCTGGTGTTCGGCGATGACAAGGCGGCGCGCGCCACCGTGGTCGGTCTTGCACGCGATTGCGGCCTTCGTGGTCTGCACGGCGGCGCGCTCGCCAATTCGGCGGCGGCCGAGGCGCTGACGTCGGTGCTCATCTTCCTCAACAAGACCTATAAGGTCGACGGGGCCGGCGTCGTGATCACCGGGACGCTGGTCGAACCGGAATGAGCGGACGCGTCGTCGTACTGACGGGCGGCGTCGGCGGGGCCAAGCTGGTGCTTGGCCTCCAGCAGTTGCTGGAACCGGCGAACGTGACCGCTATCGTCAATACCGGCGACGATTTCACGCATCTGGGCCTGCATGTGTCGCCCGATATCGACACATTGCTCTATACGTTGAGCGGCAAGTCCAACGCCGCGCAGGGATGGGGACGCGAGGGGGAAAGCTGGAATTTCCTCGACGCGCTCCGGTCACTGGGCGGCGAGGACTGGTTCATGCTGGGCGATGGCGATCTGGCGCTGCATGTGTTGCGATCGATGCGGCTTGCGCGCGGCGAAAGCCTGTCGGCGATCACCGCCGATTTCGCCCGGTCCTGGGGGATCGCCATCGACGTGCTGCCGATGAGCGACCAGCTGGTCGCGACTCATCTCGACACGGACGAGGGCGTGCTGCCGTTCCAGCGCTATTTCGTCGGGCGGCGCTGCCAGCCCGTCGTGCGGCAGGTGATGTTCGAAGGCGCGGCGCAGGCGAAGCCGGCGCCCGGCGTGTGCGAAGCCATATTGGCGGACGATACCACCGCCATCCTGATCGCGCCGTCCAATCCCTATCTGAGCGTCGATCCCATATTTGCCGTGCCGGGCATTCGCGACGCCTTGCTAGCGGCGCGCGCGCCTGTCGTCGCGGTCTCGCCCATCGTCGGCGGGGACGCCGTTAAGGGGCCGACCGCCAAGCTGATGCGGGAATTGGGCAGCGTCGTGACCCCACAGGCGGTCGCCGCCCATTATGGCGATGTCCTGGACGGCATGCTGGTCGACGAGCGCGACGCGCGGGTGAACCTGGGGATCGCGTCGGTGCACGTCGACACGTTGATGACATCGCTCGATGATCGGGTGCGGGTCGCGCAAGCGGCGCTGGCACTCGCTGCCGGGATTCGCTGAACAGGCGGCATTCGGGGGGTCGTTTCCGTTGCCCAACTGCGGCGACTTGAAAATTACTTAGGCGCATCGCCTGTGTCGGGGGGCTATAAGGGCCAAGGCGGCGTCGGATGCCGCGCGACCGGAGCAGGCCATGGCGATACATTTAGCGGATGAACAGATCGAGGTCGGATGTGGCGCGATCCCGCCCGCCGCCGCGCAAGCGCTCGCCTTGCTGCTGGGCGACCGGTTCACGACGGTCCGCGCGATCAGGGACCAATATGGCCGGGGTGAGGCCTATCCCACGCTGCTGCCGCCCGATGCGGTCGCCTTTCCGCAGACGACCGTGGAGGTTAGCGCGATTGCGGCGATCTGCTTCGCGCATGGCGTGCCGATGGTGCCGAGCGGCGCCGCGACATCGCTGGAGGGCAATATCACCGCGCCCATGGGTGGGCTTGGCATCAATCTGGCGCGGATGGACCGCATCCTGGAGGTGAACGAGGCGGACCTCGATTGCGTCGTGGAGGCGGGCGTCACGCGCGAGCAGCTCAACCATGAGTTGCGGGCGGCGGGGCTGTTCTTTCCGATCGATCCGGGCGCGAATGCGACGCTGGGCGGCATGGCCTCCACCCGCGCGTCGGGCACCAATGCGGTGCGATACGGGACGATGGCGCATAATGCGCTCGGCCTGACCGTGGTGCAGCCCGATGGCACCGTGATTCACACCGGCGGGCGGGCGCGCAAGTCGGCGGCGGGTTACGATCTGACCCGGCTTTATGTGGGGTCGGAAGGGACGCTGGGGATCATTACCGAGGTGCGGCTGCGGCTGTACGGCATTCCCGAGACGATGGCGGCGGCGACCTGCGCGTTCGAGGATCTGGCCGGGGCGGTCAACACGGTCACGCAATTGATCCAGATCGGCGTGCCGGTGGCGCGGGTCGAACTGCTCGACGAGATGCAGGTGCGCGCCTGCAACGCCTATTCGGCGCTGAACCTGCCGGAAAAACCGCATCTTTTCTTCGAATTTCACGGGTCGAAACTGGCGACGCAGGAGGATGCCGAGACGGCGCTCGCCATTGCGACGGGCGAGGGCGGCTCCGGCTTTGAATGGGCCACCGCCACCGAGGATCGCAACCGGTTGTGGAAGGCGCGGCATAACGCCTATTTCGCGGCGGTGGCACTCAGGCCGGGCGCGCAGGTGTGGTCGTCCGACGTGTGCGTGCCGGTGTCGCATCTGGCGGACGCGGTGCTGGCGGTGCGCGCCGATATCGATCGCAACCGCCTGACCGCGCCGATCGTCGGCCATGTCGGCGACGGCAATTTCCATGTGCTGTTCGCGATCGACCCCGCCGACCCCGCCGAACGGACGCGCGCCGAAGCGGTCTATGCCGCGATGATCGAGCGGGCGATCGCGGTCGGGGGAAGCTGTACCGGCGAACATGGCGTCGGCATGGTCAAGGGCAAGCATCTCGTCAGCGAACATGGCGCGCCGGGCGTGGCGACGATGCGGGCGATCAAGCATGCGCTCGATCCGCTGGGCCTGATGAACCCCGGCAAGATTTTCGTTGATTAGGATGCGCCGCGGTCGGCAGACATGGTGAGCCGGGACTTGCCTCGCGCATGCAACCCGATCATCGGGGGCATCGTCGCTTGCATATTGGGGGGGCTGACGGTCCTTTCCACCGACGCGATGGCGCGGGTGCAGGCCAGCAGCGCCAGCGCGTCGCGCCAGTCGCAGATTCGATGCGACGGGAGCGACGAAACAGCGCAGTGGCGCAAGCTTCTGGCCATGACGAAATCGGGACAGGTCATAACGCTCCCCGTCGGCAAGACCTGTGTCTATTCGACGATCATCGTGCCGGACAATGTGACGATAGATGGAGGTAACCGGAACGCCACGGTGTTGATGACCAATTCCCCGGTCGCGGACGGCATCACGCTGGGCGACGGGTCGGTACTCCGGAACGTCAAGCTGACATCGTCCGTGCCCCGCACGGGAGGCTATTTCGTTCGGACGGCGGCAAACGGCACCGTGGTCGAGAATATCGTCTGCGCCCGCTATTTCATCTGTTACGGGGCGATCGGCGCAAAGGCGGAACTGCGGGCGATCGCGCCGGTGCTTCGTAATGTGCTCGCCTTCAACCCGGCCATCGGGCGCGGCGCCGGGTTTGCGGTGTTTCACAATTTCGGCAATGCGCAGGTCGCGTCGCTTTCCGTTTCCGGACCGGGCGGTGGGCAGCAGCCCGATTTTGGACTGAAGTTCCTGAACGGCGACACGGCGTCGGTCAGCGACGTCAACATCACGCAGCATGGGGCCGCACTGGACCTCGCCGTGCCGGCGCATAATAATCTATATGCCCTGCATGTTCAAAACAGCCTGTTCGACAGCGCCGGGAAGGTCAGCGGGGCCTTTAATGCACCAAGCTGCTGGCTGCGGCCCGGAGGCGGGCTGTATGAGACCGTGATGACGAATGTCTGGTGCGGGCTTTCGGCGGGATCGGATGGCATGCTGATCGCGCCCCGGCCCCCGGGCGTGATCGAAGGTCTTCACATTCACAACGGGCAGTTCAGCGGCAACCGGGGCAACGGAGTCCATATCGCCACATCGGGCCTGTCGGACTTCACCTTCACTGGCGGCAGTGCGGGAGGCAATAACGGATCTGGCGTGCTGGTGGACGCGTCATGCCGATTCGGCGTGATATCCGGCATGATGCTGCGCAAGAACCACCGGGGTGATAATGGCGACCATGGAATGGACGTTCGCGCCGGGGCGGACCTGACCTTTCGGAGCAATTTTTATTCAGGGGCAAAGGGCGCGTATCGCGTGCAGCCCGGCCTCAAGGCCGTGATTGTCCAGCCATGATGTTCAGGCACCGGGCGT
The DNA here is from genome assembly GCF_037723805.1 of Sphingobium fluminis. Taxonomy (NCBI): domain Bacteria; kingdom Pseudomonadati; phylum Pseudomonadota; class Alphaproteobacteria; order Sphingomonadales; family Sphingobiaceae; genus Sphingobium; species Sphingobium fluminis. Next base: position 155,272 of record NZ_JBBJUK010000004.1, on the reverse strand, counting down.
TGGGTAAGTGATGACAAACGAGAGAGGGAGAGGACAGCATGGATTATCATATTGAAAAGGATCGGACGGCCGAGGACGTGCTGGGCGACATGGACCTTAGCGGCAAGCGCGTGCTGATTACAGGCGCGGGCGCGGGTCTGGGGCTCGAGACATGCCGGGCTATCGCGGCTCGCGGCGCGCATGTGATCGGCACCGTGCGCGATCTGGCGAAAGGTCGCGAGGCGATAGCGGCGTTTGCAGGCAGCGCCCCCGGCGGCGTCGAGCTTGTCGAGTTGGACCTGGCGTCGCTCGAGAGCGTACGCCAATGTGCCGACGCCCTGCGGGCGAAGGGCGAGCCGTTCGATGTCATCATAGGCAATGCCGGGATCATGGCGGCGCCGAGGGAGACGACCAAGGATGGCTTTGAAAGCCAGTTCGGTGTCAATCATCTGGGACATTTCCTGCTGGTCAATCGCCTCGTTCCGCTGCTGCGATCCGGTTCGCGGGTCATCATCCTGTCGTCCATGGCGCATCGCATGGCCGATCTCGATCTGGACGACCCCAATTTCGAGCGGCGACCCTATGATGAATGGGCATCCTATGGCGGCGCCAAGACCGCGAATGTCCTGTATGTCGTGGAACTCGACAAGCGTCTGCGCGCACGCGGCGTGCGTGCGACCGCCGTTCATCCCGGCGTCGTCACCGACACCGCCCTGACGCGCCATATGAGCCCGGATGATTTCCAAGCATTCGTCAATTCCGAGCGCGATGTCCATCATCGCAACAAATCGATCCCGGAAGGCGCGGCGACAACCGTATGGAGCGCTTTTGTGGCGCCTGCCGATGCTGTCGGAGGCCGCTATTGCCAGGATTGTCGCGTGTCCGAGGTCAATGACTCGCCGATCGTGTCCAATCACGGCCCGCGTGCCTATGCGATCAATCCCGATCGTGCGACGAAGCTGTGGGCGATCAGCGAAAAGCTGGTCGGCGAACAGTTCGACTTTTAGCGAAAAGCGCCCTGGCGGTGGGCGAAATGATGGTGAGTCCAGCTGGGTTCGAACCAGCGACCTACTGATTAAAAGTCAGTTGCTCTACCGACTGAGCTATGGACCCCCGTGCCGAGGTCCGCTCGCCCTAATGGGGGGAGGGGCGCGGGTCAACCTCTGGCGGGGGGCTTTGGCCGGGCTTTTTTGAGGCGCGACTCAAGCTGGCGGATGGTGAGGCCGGTGGCGGGATCGCGCCAGTCGGCGGCGATCGTCAGGATCGGGCGGAGCACGAAATCGCGCTGGCGAAAGACGAGGTGGGGGATGGTGAGCGCGCGCGAGCGCCATCGGCCACCCGACCACAGGATGATGTCGATATCCATGCTGCGCGCGCCCCAGCGGCGATGGCGGCGGCGGCCGAGGCTGCGCTCGATCTGCTGGAGGCGGACGAGCAGCCGATCGGGCGGGAGGGCCGATTCAAGCAGCAGCGCGGCATTGGCGAACCGGCGCGCGGAGGGGCCGAGCGGCGGCGTCGACAGCGTCGGCGAGCATGCGATGACCCGGCCCAGCCCGGCAATGGCGAGCGCCGCGGCGTCGATCAGCCTGCGGGGCGTGAGAGAAGCGGACAGCGCCCGATTTGAACCGAGTGCCAGCGCATACACGGCAGGCCGCTGGACCATTTAGCGGGTTTCACCCTGCGCCAGACGCTTCACGGCCGCATAGGCTGTGTCGCGGGCATCAAGGGGTAGCGAGAGGAGAAAGCGCGACGCATCCCGATAGGTCAGCAAGGCCGTTTTTTCCACGACGATCGGGATATTCCGGTTATGGAATATCCGCCGCAATAGCCGGCGCTGGGGTCGGGTGAGCGCGTCGGACTGCTCTTCGGTGCCGACGCCTTCATCCATGCGCGTGTGCCCGATGCGGCATGATCATATATCCTGCGCGATGCGGGCGTAGAGATCGGGGCGGCGGTCGCGGAAAAAGCCCATGCCCGCGCGATGCTTGCGCGCCCGTTTCAGATCGAGCGTCGCCACCAGCGCGCCATGATCCTTCGCATCGGCTTCGGCGGCGAAATCGCCCCATTCGTCGGTGATGAAACTGTGGCCGTAGAATAGCTGGCCGTCCTCGTCCCCGATGCGGTTGGCGGCGATGACGGGCATGCAGTTGCTGACCGCATGGCCGAGCATCGCGCGCCGCCACATGCGGCTGGTGTCGAAATCGGCATCATAGGGTTCGGACCCGATCGCCGTCGGATAGAATAGCAGTTCCGCGCCCATCAGCGCCATCACCCGCGCGGTTTCGGGATACCATTGGTCCCAGCAGATGCCGACGCCGATCGTGCCATAGCGGGTCGGCCAGACCTTGAAGCCCGAATTGCCGGGACGGAAATAATATTTTTCCTCATAGCCGGGGCCGTCGGGAATGTGGCTCTTGCGGTAGACGCCCATGATTTCGCCCTGATCGTCGATCATCGCGAGCGAGTTGTAATGATGGTGGCCGTCGCGTTCGAAGAAGCTGGTCGGGATGTAGACGCCAAGGTCCTTGGCCAGCTTGCGCATTTCCTGCACCGCCGGGTGCATGTCGGTTGGCTGCGCGGTGGCGAACAGGGCTTCGTCCTCGACGCGGCAGAAATAGGGGCCCTCGAACAGTTCGGGCGGCAGGATGATCTTCGCGCCACGGATCGCGGCCTTTTTCACATGGTCGGCGACCTTGGCGATATTCGCGCTCATATCGTCGGTGAACGAGAGCTGGAGCGCGGCAACGGTGACTTTGGTCATGGCAGTCCCGATAGTTCAGACGGAGGGCATTTGCTGGCTGCAACAGTGGAAGCTGCCGCCGCCGGATACTATGGCGTCGCTGGGCAGTCCTACAATGTCGCGACCGGGAAAAAACGGGCGGAGCGTGTCGAGTGCGGCCCGATCGTTGGGCTGGCCATAGACGGGGACGATGACGGCGGCGTTGCCGATGTAGAAATTCATGTAGCTGGCGGGGATCGCTTCGCCATCGACGAGCACGAGACCGGGTGAGGGCATATCTGCCACCGCTACCCCATGCGCTTTTGCCCGTGAACGCGCGTCGGCGTAGAGCGCGGCGTTGGGGTCGTCGTCGGTCGTGGCGAGCGGTATGGCCAGCACGCCCGGCGCGACGAAGCGGGCGAGATTGTCAACATGGCCGTCGGTATGGTCGCCGAGCAACCCGTCGCCCAGCCACAACATGTCGGACAGGCCGAGGCTGCCGGCGAGCAGCGTTTCGATCTTGCCGCGATCGAGATCCGGGTTGCGATTGGGGTTGAGCAGACATTGTTCGGTGGTGACGAACAGGCCGGTGCCGTCGGTGTCGACCGCGCCGCCCTCGAAAATCCAGTTCTGGGTCGAGGTGGGGAATCCTGTCATCGCGGCGAGGCGCGCGCCGATATCCTCGTCGCCCGGCATTCGATATTTCCCGCCCCAGCCGTTGAAGCCGAAATCGACCAGAGCACGGCCGTCCGGGCCGGTGACGGCGATCGGCGCGGTGTCGCGCAGCCAGACGTCGCCCAATGGCTGGACGATGATGGTCACGCCAGGATCGACCAGAGCGCGGGCCGCCAATGCGTCGGCTTCGTTGGCGACGACGAGGCGAACCTCCTCGCCCCGTCCATCGGCGTGGACCGCGCTCGCGAAGTCGGCGATCTGCCGCCGCGCGCCGTCAAAGGCGCCAGGCCATTCGGCGGGGTTGGTGGGGAAGCCGATCCAGACCCAGTCATGGGACGCCCATTCGGCGGGCATGCGGTAGGTCATGGGGAATCCTCGGGCAGTCTGGGAGCCGCCTCCCTAGCAGCGCGCCATCGCCAGGGGGAGGGCCGTTTTACAGTCCCGCCCGGTCCTTGTCGCGGATTGCGCGAAATTCGTCGGCCGGAGTCCAGTTGGGCCAGTCGGTCGTGTTGGCGAGCGCGCGGCCGACATCATGATAGAGGTTGAGGTCCGCCTGCACCCCGCTCCAGTCCCATTTGGGATCATATTCATCCTTGGGGCCGTGGTAACGATGCTCCTCATAATCCTTGTAGGCGACCGCGCCCGCCGCCTGCCCGCCGGTCACCAGGTCCTGGCCGGTTTCGAAATAGAGCATCGGCACGCCATGTTTGGCGAAGCTGAAATGATCAGAGCGGTAGTAGAAGCCCTTTTCGGGCGTCGGTTCGTCGCTGGCGACGCGGCCTTGTGTCGCCAGCGCGCGATCGAGATAGGCGTCGAGGGCCGACTTGCCGCGCCCGATCACGATGACGTTATGCGCGGGCCCCCAGATCTGCATCGCGTCGATATTGACCCCGCCGACCGTGCGATTGAGCGGGAACAGCGGATGGTCGCCATAATAGGCCGACCCCAGCAGTCCCGATTCCTCGGCCGTCACTGCAAGAAACACCTGGCTGCGATCGCTCGGTCCTGCGCGGACATTGGCCTCTGCGATGGCGACGAGCGCAGCGACGCCCGTGGCATTGTCGACCGCACCGTTGCAGATATCGTCGCCGTCCGGGGCCTTTTCACAGTGGCCCAGATGGTCCCAATGGGCGCTGTAGAGAATATAGTCGTCGGGCCGGGTCTTGCCGGGGAGCAGGGCGACGACATTTTTCGAGCTATGTTTGCGGATCATATTGTCGAACGAGACCGCCGCCTTGATGCCGGGCAGCGGCACGGCCCTGAAGCCCCGCTTCTTCGCGGCAGCGGTCAGCGAATCGAGGTTCAGGCCCGCGCTGGCCATGAGGGCGGCGGCCTTGTCCTTCTGAATCCAGCCGATCGCTGCGGACTTGTCGGCATTGCCATTCGCGCTGTCGGCGACATGCTGCGCGCCGGTCCAGCTCGACTGCACGACGTTCCAGCCATAGGCGGCAGGGACGGTGTCATGGACGATGATCGCAGCGGCCGCACCCTGACGCGCGGCTTCTTCATATTTATAGGTCCAGCGGCCATAATAGGTCATCGCCCGGCCATTGAACGGGCCAGTCAGCGATGCGGTCTCATAGTCGGGATCGTTGACCAGGATGAGGACGGTTTTGTCCTTCACGTCGAGCCCGGCATAATCATTCCAGCCCTTTTCGGGCGCGTTGATGCCATAGCCGACGAACACGACCGGGCTGTCTTTTATTACAATATGCGGCTGAGCCGTGCGGTAGGTGCCGATCACCATTTCGCGCCCATAGGCGGCGGCTACCGGTGTCTTGCCGCCGGTGAAGGTCAGCAGCGAGACATTCTTTGCAGCGATCTCGACCAGGGGCACGTCCTGAAACCAGCTGCCCTTGTTGCCCGGCTGGAGGCCGAGGGCGGAAAAGCGCTGTACCAGATAAGCGAGCGTCTTGTCTTCGCCCGCAGAGCCGGGTGCGCGGCCCTCATAGGAATCGGCGGAAATTTCCCGCACGACCGATTTCATCGTGTCGATCGAAGGGGGGGCTGCCGGGGTGAAGCCGGAGTCGAGCGCGGTGGCGCAGGCCGACAGGGCAAGAGCGAGCGACAGGAGGGAGAATGACCGGCGCATCGTAAGCCCCTTTTCTACAGAAGGCGTTGTGATGCCAACTCAACTCGCGGCCCGCAAGATCGTTGCGGCAACGAAAAAGGGCGGCCCCGCAAGGCCGCCCTTCTTTCGTGTCGCCGAGGCGAAACCCGTTTAGCGCGAATAGAATTCGACGACCAGATTGGGTTCCATCTTCACCGGATAAGGCACTTCGTCCAGCGTGGGCACGCGGACATAGGTGACCTTGGTCGCGCCATCGGGCGCCACATAGTCGGGGATGTCGCGCTCGGCGAGGCTCTGCGCTTCGAGAACCAGCGCCATTTCCTGCGCCTTCTTGCCGAGCGTGATCTCGTCGCCCGGCTTCACCAGACGCGACGCGATGTTGCACTTGACGCCGTTCACATAGATGTGACCGTGCGAAACGATCTGGCGGGCCGAAAAGATGGTAGGCGCGAACTTGGCGCGATAGATGACCGCGTCGAGACGGCGCTCGAGCAGGCCGATCAGGTTCTGGCCGGTGTCGCCCTTCATGCGGCTCGCCTCGAAATAGTTCTTCTTGAACTGCTTCTCGGTGATGTCGCCATAATAGCCCTTGAGCTTCTGTTTGGCGCGCAGCTGAATGCCGTAGTCGGAAACCTTGCCCTTGCGGCGCTGGCCGTGCTGGCCGGGGCCATATTCACGCTTGTTGACCGGGCTCTTGGGACGACCCCAGATATTCTCGCCCATACGGCGGTCGAGCTTATGCTTGGCGCTGGTGCGCTTCGTCATGATATGTCCTTACAATTGCTAACAACGTTTGTTCACCCCCCTGATCCGAAAACCGGTTCCCACTTTTCGGGGAGGGTGAATGTTATCCCGGTATCGCCTACGTCCGTATTGCGTCACGCGCTCAGGGGCAGGGCCACCGCTTCACCGGGATGCGGGACCAATCGCGAAGGCGCGCCTATGAGGAAGGTCGAGCTTTATGTCAACCCTCGACACGGCGGCGGCGGCGGCTTAGTCGGACAGCCATGAATCCTGAAAGCTATTCCACGATGACGCAGGTGCGCGCCGGCGTCGACAATCTCGACCGCCAGATCGTCGGCCTGCTGGCGCAGCGTTTCGCGCATATGCGCGCCGCCGCACGGATCAAGACCGATCGCGATCAGGTACGCGACGAGGCGCGCAAGGCGGAAGTGATCGCCAATGCCTGTGCCGAGGCGGAGCAGCTGGGCGTGCCTTGCGATCTGATCGCGGACATCTGGGAGCAACTGGTCGAGGCGTCGATCACCTATGAAATGGCGGAGTTTGATCGGACGCGGGGTTAATGTGCAGCTCAGCTACGCTTCGACCGCCTGCTTGCGGTCGCCGCTCGGAATAAACTTCGGTCAGGGCTGAAGGCCTGAATATCGACGTGCAGTTTGAAGACTCCTGGACCCCGGCTTTCGCCGGGGAACACATCATTATTTAGCGTTCGCGCGGCCGATTGAGGTGCGAGAGCACGCCGCGCAGGGTGCGTACCTCGAAATGGTTCCAGCCCGGTTTCGTCAACAGGTTGCGCAACGTCAGCCGGGTCGCGGTCGCGCGGTCGGGTGGGAAGAAATAGCCGACTTTCTCAAGCAGCGTGGTGAACTGGCCGATCATGCCTTCCAGTTCCTCCTGCGGCGCGGGTTCGCCAAGGTCGGTGAGCGTCGGCTGTTCGAGCGTCGCCTGTTTCGACCATTCATAAGCGCACAGGACGACCGCCTGCGCGAGGTTGAGCGAGCCGAATTCCGGGTTGATCGGCACGGTCAGGATCTTGCGGGCGAGCGCGACATCCTCGGTCTCCAGCCCCGAACGCTCAGGGCCGAAGACGAAGGCGCTGCGTCCCTTTGCGACGCGGATTTCCTGTGCGGCCTGTTCGGGCGTTACCACTGGTTTAGTCACGCCGCGCTTGCGCACCGTGGTGGCATAGATATGGGCGCAGTCGGCCACGGCGTCGGCGAGCGAATCAAAGACCTGCGCCTGTTCCAGCACGATGTCGGCACCGGCGGCCGAGGGACCGGCATCTGGATTGGGCCAGCCGTCACGGGGGGACACGAGGCGCATTTCCGTGAGGCCGAAATTGAGCATGGCGCGCGCGGCCTTGCCGATATTTTCGCCCAGTTGCGGGCGGACGAGGATGATGAGGGGGGGAAGGGAGGGTTCATCTTCCCCGTTCGTCCTGAGTAGGGGCTGAGCCTGTCGAAGACCCGTATCGAAGGATTTTCGCGCCAACTGGCCGACCATGTCCCAGTCGCCCGCGATCAACGCTTCCTTCTTTTTGCGAGACCAGCCCTTTATCTGCCGCTCGGCAGAGATAGCTTCCTCGCGAGTCGTGAAATCCTGCTGCCACATGAGAGTAAGCGGCCGACGGCCTTGTGTATAACCGGCAAGCTCGCCCGAATGATGCTGCGCCAGGCGCTGTTCCAGATTATCCGTGTGGCCCAGATAATAGCTGCTATCGGCGCAGCGCAGCATATAGACATGGAACGTCATTGCATGATCCTTCGATACGCCATTTCGACTTCGCTCAATGGCTACTCAGGACGAACGGGGATGAGTGACCCTGTTTTTTTAGCAGCTGGTGGGGTTGGACGAAATTCCTCCGTCTGGAACGAACAGGTAAAGCCATCGCTTCGCTCGGGGCGAACGGGGATGAGCGTCCTGTCACCTCACTCACTGCCCACCTCTTTCACCGACCCGGCAAAATCCTCGAAATCCCTGGCGTCGGTGAAATCCTTATAGACGCTGGCGAAGCGGATATAGGCGACGCTGTCGAGGCCCTTGAGGCCCTGCATCACCATCTCGCCGATCGCGCGGGCGGGGATTTCGCTGTCGCCGCCGGTTTCGAGCTGGCGCTGGATGCCCGAGATCAGCTTTTCGAGGCGATCCGGCGCGATCGGGCGCTTGCGGCAGGCGATGTCGATCGAGCGGGTCAGCTTGTCGCGATCGAACGCTTCCTTGCGGCCCTCGCTCTTGACCACCCACATGTCGCGCAACTGGATCCGCTCGAACGTGGTGAAGCGCGCGCCGCACGCCTCGCACTGGCGGCGGCGGCGGATCGCGGCGCCATCCTCCGTCGGCCGGCTGTCCTTCACCTGGCTGTCTTCATGGGTGCAGAAGGGGCAGCGCATGAGAGATTATAACTCCGTTCGTCCTGAGTAGCCATTGAGCGAAGTCGAAATGGCGTATCGAAGGACAGGTGGCGCATGACCCTTCGATACGGGTCTTCGATAAACTCAGCCCCTACTCAGGGCGAACGGGTAAAGGCAAGGCTGGCGCGACTTTACCCCTCGTAGATCGGGAATCGCGCCGTCAGCGCCAGCACCTTTTCGCGCACATGCGCCTCGACCTGGCCATCGCCTTCGTCGCCATTGCGCCTGAGGCCCTCGACGACCTCGGCGATCAATCCGCCGATCTCACGGAATTCCGCCTCGCCAAAGCCGCGCGTGGTGCCGGCGGGGGTGCCAAGGCGCACGCCCGAGGTGACGAAGGGCTTGGCGGTGTCGAACGGCACATTATTCTTGTTGCAGGTGATGTAGGCGCGATCGAGCGCCTTTTCCGCCGCCTTGCCGGTGGTGTTCTTGGGACGCAGGTCGACGAGCATCAGGTGATTGTCGGTGCCGCCGGACGCGATCTGCAATCCTGCTTCTGCCAGCGTAGCGGCCAGCGCCTTGGCATTGGCGACGACCTGATGGGCGTAGGCCTTGAACTCGGGCGTCATCGCTTCCTTGAACGCCACCGCCTTGGCGGCGATGATGTGCATCAGCGGGCCACCCTGAAGCCCCGGGAAGATCGCGCTGTTGATCTTCTTGGCGATCGCTTCATCATTCGTCAGGATGATGCCAGAGCGGGGCCCGCGCAGCGATTTGTGGGTCGTGGTCGTCGTGACATGGGCGTGCGGCACCGGCGAGGGGTGCGCGCCACCGGCGACCAGGCCGGAGAAATGCGACATGTCGGCGAGCAGATATGCGCCGACCTCGTCCGCGATCTCGCGGAAACGCTTGAAGTCCCAGACGCGCGAATAGGCGGTGCCGCCGCAGATGATGAGCTTTGGCTTACAGTCGCGCGCGATGCGGGCGACCTCGTCCATGTCGATCCGGTGGTCGTCCTCGCGAACGCCATAGGGGACGGGGTTGAACCATTTGCCCGACATGTTGACCGGCGATCCGTGAGTCAAATGCCCGCCCGACGACAGGTCGAGGCCCATGAAAGTGTCGCCCGGTGCAAGCAGGGCGAGAAATACGGCCTGGTTCATCTGGCTGCCGCTGTTGGGCTGGACGTTGGCGAATTGCGCCCCGAACAGGGCCTTGGCGCGCTCGATCGCCAACGTTTCGACCACATCGGCATATTCGCAGCCGCCATAATAGCGCTTGCCCGGATAGCCTTCGGCATATTTGTTGGTGAAGATCGAGCCGGCGGCTTCCAGCACGGCCTTCGACACGATGTTTTCGGACGCGATCAGCTCGATCTTGTCCTGCTGGCGCTTGAGCTCATTGCCGATCGCGCCGAAAATTTCGGGATCGGCGCTGGCGAGATTCTCGCTGAAGAAACCGGCCTGGCGGACGGGCTGGGAAAGGGTGGTGGTGCTCATGATCGGTCCTTTCAGAGCGCGGGGTTCGACAATTTCTCGACCCGGCCGGCATGGCGGCCACCGCCGAAATCGGTTGAGAGGAAAGCGGTGAGACAGGCCTTGGCCATGTCCACGCCGGTGAGGCGCGCGCCCATGGCGATGACATTGGCGTCATTATGTTCGCGCGCGAGCGTGGCGGACAGCGGTTCGGACACGAGCGCGGCGCGGCAGGCCGGGTTGCGGTTGACGGCGATCGAGATGCCGATGCCTGAGCCGCACAGTGCGACGCCGCGATCCGCGCTGCCCGCTGCGACCGCCTGGCCAAGGTTGTAGCCATAGTCGGGATAGTCGACGCGGTCGGCGGTTTCGGGGCCAAGGTCGACCACCTCATGCCCTTCCTCGCGCAGCCACTGGGCGAGTTCCGCCTTGAGGTCTACGGCGGCATGATCGGATGCGATGGCGATTTTCATGGGGCTGCCCCTGCGTCCATGGGCGAATGTCCATGGGGTGATTCGTTCCCGCGCCTCTTAGGATGTGCGCGGCCCAATTGCCACCGTCCAGCTTGGCGCTTATGGCCTCATCATGACGGGCACGATTTTATCCATATTGATGCTGGCCGGGCTGGCGCTGACCGGCGGCGGCATATTCACGATGGTCCGGCGGCGGGAGCGCAAGCGCGGGATGTTGATGATCGCGGCCGGTCTCGTCATGTTCGCCAATGTCGCGATTGCTGTCATTCCCTACGGCTGATTCACGCGCGCTCGACGCTTCGGGGCATGCTGCGACGCAGCAATATTATGTAACGGCCGGATCGTGGACAGGCAAAATAACCGACCCATATCGTCCTTCCCATCACAAGGAGGTCGTTTATGAGTCAGTTCAAGCATCACGATAGCGCAACCGCAGGATCGGTGCGTGCGGCGGTGATGATGATCGCCTTTGGAATCGCTGTTCTCGCCTTTCTCGTATCGATCGAACATCCCGAATGGTTTCGCCTTCGTCCGATGACGGGCGCGGCGGTCGGCATGTCGCATGCGTCGGATAGCGTTGCCGGCAGCGAGGGGGATGGGCATGACACGCGCAATGGCAACATTTCGGAATAAAGCTATTCTATGATCGTCACCGCCGCGCCCAGCATGAAGCATATCGTTCGGGAGGTCTGGAAGCCCCTGACCCTGTTGTTCGTGTGGGACGTGATCGTCACCGCCACCTATTATCTGCTGCCGTTCAGGGCGCCGGAGCTGCCGCTGACCCTGTTCGGGTCGGCGGTGGCGCTGTTCCTGGGCTTTCGCACCAACTCCGCCTATCAGCGTTGGTGGGAAGGGCGCGGCCTGTGGGGGCTGATGATCAACGCCAGCCGCAGCCTTGCGCGTGCAGTGCGCAATTTCATGCCGGACCCGGAGGCCAGCGAACTCAAGCGCATCATCGTCATGCGCCAGATCGCCTATGTGAACGCGCTGCGATGCCAGTTGCGGCGGCAGTCGGCCGATGCCGAGGTGAAGCGCTTCCTCAACAAGGGGGACGCCGATCTGGCGCTGGCACGGACCAATATCGCCAATGGCATATTGGACGGGACCGGGCGAAGGATCGACACGGCGCGGCGGAGCGGGTGGATCGATACGATCCAGCAGTCGCGGATGGAGAGCGTCCTCATCGATATCGCCAATGCGCAGGGTGGGATGGAGCGGCTGAAGAACACGCCGCTACCCAATCATTTCCGCTTCTTCCCGACTTTGTTCGTGCATCTGTTCTGCATATTGCTGCCTTTTGGCCTCGTCGAGACGCTGGGGTTCGCGACGCCGCTGGGGTCGACCATCGCGGGCCTGATGTTCCTCGCCGTGCTGGCGATCGGCGACGATCTGGTCGATCCGTTCGCTGACAGCGTGCATGACGTGCCGCTGACGGCGATGTGCCGGACGATCGAGATCGACCTGCTTCAGGCGATCGGGAGGGATGCGCCCGAGCCGGTCGTGCCCGACCGCAATGGCGTGCTGTGGTGAGGCAGATATGAAAAGGGCCGCCTTTCGGCAGCCCCTTATCGTTTGGCGATGGCCGACCGGTTAGCGGATCGGCGAATCCGGGCTGAGCCGCATGTCGAGATAATTGTCGACCGACTTCATCAGCTGGTCGAGCTCATGTTCGAAAAAGTGGTTTGCGCCACGGATTTCGTCATGATGGATGGTGATGCCCTTTTGCGTGCGCAGCTTGTCGACGAGCTTTTGCACAGCGCTGGCGGTCACGACTTCGTCGCCCGTGCCCTGCACGATGATCCCGGAGGACGGGCAGGGCGCGAGGAAGGAGAAATCATACATGTTGGCGGGCGGCGCGACCGAGATGAAGCCGCGGATTTCGGGCCGGCGCATCAAAAGCTGCATGCCGATCCATGCGCCGAAGGAAAAGCCCGCGATCCACGTGGTCTGCGCTTCGGGATGGAAGCTCTGCACCCAGTCGAGCGCGGACGCGGCGTCGGACAGTTCGCCGATGCCATTGTCGAACGTGCCCTGGCTGCGGCCGACGCCCCGAAAGTTGAAGCGCAGGACGGCGAAGCCGCGCTTCACGAAGGTCTTGTAAAGCGCCTGGGTGATGCGGTCGTTCATCGTGCCGCCGCCCTGCGGATGGGGATGCAGGATCATCGCGACTGGCGCGCGCGGGCGGGGCGGAGGGCTGAAGCGGCCTTCGAGGCGACCTTCGGGACCGGGGAAAATGACGTCGGGCATGGCACCTATTATCTTTTCTTGGCTGCCGGTTCGCCAGGGAACTGACAGCAAATGAATGCGGGAGCGGGGTCCAAGGCAAAGCTGGCGCCACGCGGCAGATCGCCTATATAGAAGTCAACGCCGTTTCCGCAACGAATGAGTGAAATAGTCCTTGGCCGCCGCCAAACGTCTCTATCTCGACCATGCCGCGACCACGCCGATACTGCCCGCCGCGCAGGCCGCGATGGTCGATGCGATGGCCAACTGGGCCAATCCGTCGAGCCCCCATGCCGATGGCCGTGCGGCGCGCGCGGTGCTGGAAGATGCGCGGCGCAGGATCGCGGGGGCGCTTGGCTGGGGCGGGCATGTGATTTTTACCTCGGGCGCGAGCGAGGCGATCGCCATCGGGCTGGGCCGGTCGAAGGCGGGGCGGGTCGTGACATCGACGGTCGAGCATGATGCGGTGTTGCGGGTGACGCCGGGCGCGGCGCGGATCGGGGTGGATGGGCTGGGTGGCGTGAACTTGCCCGTTCATCTTCGCGAGTCTGGGGATATGTTGTCTGTCGGAGCGGATGGAAGCGTGGGAGGCCCGATGGATCCCCGCCTTCGCGGGGATGACGAAGAGAGGGCAGGGGATGATAGTGCGTGGTGCAAAGGGGGAGACGGAGCGGTCCTTCTCGCCATCCAGCATGTAAATAACGAGACCGGGGTGATTCAGCCGCTCGACCGGATCGAGCGCGCCGGTGCGATCCTGTTTGCCGATTGCGCGCAGAGCGCGGGGAAGCTGCCACTGCCCGATGCTGATCTGATTGCGATCAGCGCGCATAAATTCGGCGGGCCGCCGGGTATCGGTGCGCTGCTGGTGCGTGATCTGGCGCTGCTGCATCCGAGTGGCGGGCAGGAGCAGGGCTATCGCGCGGGGACCGAGAATGTGCCCGCCATCATGGGCATGGCGGCGGCGCTGGAACAGGGATTCGGCTGGGTGGCGACGGCGGCGCTGCTTCGGGCACGGCTGGACGCGGGGATCGAGGCGACGGGCGGAGTGATCGTCGCGCGGGATGCGCCGCGCCTCGCCACTATCGCCAGCTATCGGATGCCGGGGCTTTCGGCGCGGGCGCAACTCATCCAGTTCGATCTCGCCGGGATTTCCGTGTCGGCGGGCAGCGCCTGCTCGTCGGGATCGCTCAAGACCAGCCATGTGCTTGGCGCTATGGGTTGGGACGAGGCGGCGGCGGGCGAAGTCGTCCGGGTGAGCTTCGGCGCGACAACGAGCGAGGCGGATGTCGACCGCTTCCTGCTTGCCTGGACGGCCATGGTCGGGCGTGTGGCGCGATGATCTATCTCGATTATCAGGCCACGACGCCGTTGGCGCCCGAAGCGTTCGACGTGATGGTCCCGCTGTTGCGCGACCAGTTCGCCAATCCGCATAGCGCCCATAGGGCGGGACGGGCGGTCGCCGCACATGTCGAGGTCGCGCGTGAGGAGATCGGCCGGTTGCTGCCCGAGGGCGGGCGGCTGCTGTTCACCTCCGGCGCGACCGAGGCGCTGAACATCGCGATCCAGGGGGCGCCGCCGGGAGGCATCGTCACCATCGCGACCGAACATGCGGCCGTGCTGGATACGGCGCTGGCGCTTGGCCGGACGGGGCGCGCTGTCACCGTGCTACCGGTGGACGCCGACGGGCTGGTCGATCTGGATGCGGCGGCGCGAGCGATCGTGCCGGGTGTGGCCCTCGTCACGGCGATGCTGGTCAATAATGAGGTCGGATCGATCCAGCCCGTCGCGGCGCTCGCCGACCTTGCCTATCGGGCGGGTGCGCTGTTCCTGTGCGATGCGGTGCAGGGCTATGGTCGAGTGCCGATCCCGGCGCAGTGCGACATGGTCGCGATCAGCGCGCACAAGATTTACGGACCAAAGGGCGTCGGCGCGCTGTGGTTGCGTGACGGGCTGGCGATCGCGCCGCTGATCCATGGGGGCGGGCAGGAAGGCGGCTTGCGGTCCGGCACATTGTCGCCCGCGCTGTGCGCCGGGTTCGGTGCGGCGGCGCGGCTGATGCGCGAGCGGGCCGAGATGGACGCCGCGCATGTCGAGTCGCTCTGGGCGCTGGCACATGATCTTTTCGCCGGCTGGACGCTCAATGGTGGTGTGGAGGCGCGTTATCATGGTAATCTCAACCTCCGACGGGATGGGATCGACGGCGCGCGGCTGTTGTCGGAGTGCCGGAATGTCGCTTTTTCGCTTGGAAGCGCTTGCGCGAGCGGCTCGGGCAGGCCTAGCCATGTGTTGCGCGCGCTGGGTCTTTTGGACAGGCAGGCGCGGGGATCGATCCGGATCGGCTTTGGCCGGTATACGACGTCGGCCGAACTGGAGGATGCAGCAGGGATTATCAACGATGCGAGTGCCGCGCAGACGGCGCCGTTCATGAGCTAAATTGGCAAGGAGGCGTCGCAGCCATGACCCACATAACCTTCATCAGTGCCGATGGCGAGCGCCGACAGGAAGTGCAGGCGGCTGCGGGTGCCGTCCTGCTGGAAATCGCGCAGGCGGCCGGGCAACCGCTCGAAGGGACGTGCGAGGGTCAGATGGCCTGTTCCACCTGTCATGTGATCATCGACGCCGCCGACTTTCCCAAGCTCGGCAAGGCGAGCGAAGCGGAGGAGGATATGCTCGATCTTGCCGCCGCGGCAACGCGCACCAGCCGCCTGTCCTGCCAGATCGTGCTGGATGACAAGGTGGCGAGCCTGACCGTGCGGGTGCCCGGCGAATGCCATAATATGCAGGGCATGTGATGCCGGGTACTGTCAGTCGCCTGGGAGCGGCCCTGGTTTCGGTCGCGCTCTTGCTGGGTGGACCCGTTATGGGTGCGCCAAAGAAAGCCAGGAAGGCGAAGACGCAAGAGGCCGCGCCGCGCGCGTCCGTGTTGCCGCCGGCGCCGCGTTACCTGGTGCCGCAATCGGTGATGGCTTCGGTGCGCAATCCCAAGGCGATCGAGGAAGAGACGGGCGGCCGGCTCGGCATCGCGCTGGTCGATGACAAGGGCGCGCTGATCCTTGGGTTCAACCGCGACGAGCGATTTCCCATATGTTCGACGTTCAAGGCCCCGCTCGCCGCCGCCGTGCTGATCGGTGCGCAGGGTGGCAAGTTCGGGCTGGAGGGTCAGATCCCCTTCGACAAGGACGACATCATCGATAATTCGCCTGTGGTGAAGAAAAACCGGAAAAACGGCCGCATGGCGATGGGGGAACTGGCGGAGGCGGCGGTCGAGGTGAGCGACAATGCCGCGGCCAATCTGCTGTTGCCGATGCTCGGCGGGCCCGACGGGCTGACGGCGTTTTTCCGGGCGCACGGCGACACGGTGACCCGGCTCGACCGGACAGAGCCGACGCTCAACGAAAATGCGCCGGACGATCCGCGCGATTCGACGAGCCCGGCGGCGATGGCGGGATTGATGCAGCGCCTGCTGTTCCGGGACATGGAGCGAGCGGACGCCGACCGGTTGCGCGGCTGGCTCAACGCCAGCACGATGGGCGACAAACGGATCAAGGCAGGACTGCCCGAGGGATGGACATCGGGCAGCAAGACGGGGACATGCGGCACAGCTTATAATGACGTGGCGCTGGTGAAATCGCCTGCGGGTGAGGAATATTGGCTTGCCGTCTATCTCGACCGGCCCACCGTCGACGGGAAGAAGGCGGAAGCGGCGATCGCCGAAGTCGCCGCCGCCGCGCTCGAATTTTTGAGCAAGGCGCAGCGCAGCGGGCTGAACTGACGGCGCGCCCTTGCCAGCGCGCGCGCTTTTCGTCATATGCCGCGCCGGGAGTCGGGCGGACGTGGTCGTCGCCAACCTGGTCAGGTCCTGACGGAAGCAGCCACAACGATTTTGCCGCGGGTCGTTCCGGCTCCCACCTTTTTGCACAGCATGAACGCACCAACGCGGCCCGCCCGGGCTTCGACAAGCCCCCGGTGAACGGCTGGAGCATTCTGAAGTCGGCTGGAACAGCCGATGGCTCGCAGAATGCGGACGATACAAGAAAATAGAGCATGATCCGATTCAATCTAATCGGATAATGCTCTAGGAAACAGGCATGTCCGATTCCCCTCAGCCCTATCGCGTCCTTGCGCGCAAATACCGGCCGCGCAATTTTCGCGAATTGATCGGGCAGGACGCCATGGTCCAGACGCTGGGCAATGCCATCAAGCGAGGGCGGCTGGCGCACGCCTTTCTGATGACCGGGGTGCGCGGGGTCGGCAAGACATCGACGGCGCGGCTGATCGCGAAGGCGCTGAACTGCGTTGGGGCAGACGGTCAGGGTGGGCCGACGATCGAACCGTGCGGTGTGTGCGAACCGTGCGTGGCCATTGCCGAGGGCCGACATATCGACGTGATCGAAATGGACGCCGCCAGCCATACCGGCGTCGACGATGTGCGCGAGATCATCGAGGCGGTGCGCTATGCCGCGGTGTCGGCGCGCTATAAGGTCTACATCATCGATGAAGTCCATATGCTGTCGAAGAACGCGTTCAATGCGCTGTTGAAGACGCTCGAAGAGCCGCCGGCGCATGTGAAATTCCTGTTCGCGACGACCGAGGTCAACAAGGTGCCGGTGACGGTGCTGTCGCGGTGCCAGCGGTTCGACCTGCGCCGCATCCCGGCGGAGTTGCTGGCGGCGCATTTCGCGCATGTGGTCGAGGCCGAAGGGGTAGCCGCCGAAGCCGATGCCCTCGCGCTGATCGCGCAGGCGTCGGAAGGATCGGCCCGTGACGGGCTGTCGATCCTCGATCAGGCGATCGCCCATGCCGAGATGGCCCCCGACTCCCAGGGAAATGGCGCGCCGGTCGTCGCCGCCGCTCAGGTGCGCGAGATGCTGGGCCTGTCGGATCGCGGGTCGGTCCGGCGATTGCTCGGCCTGCTGCTGGAAGGCGAGACGAGCGCGCTGCTGGCGGCGGTGCGCGATCATTATGCGCTGGGGGTCGAGCCGCTGGCGCTGATGCGCGGGCTGTTGGAACTGATCCACGCCGTCACATTGGTCAAGGCAGGGCGCGATATCGCCAGCCCGGGGCAGTCGACCGAAGAGCGCGAGGCGCTGAGCGAATGGGCTGCGCAACTTGGCTTCGGGCCGCTGCATCGGCTGTGGCAATTGCTGCTCAAGGGGCATGACGAGGTGGCGAGCGCGGTGCTGCCGATCGAGGCGTGCGAGATGGCGCTGCTGCGCGTGATGCACGCGGCCACCATGCCCGATCCGGGCGAGATCGCGCGGATGCTGCGCGAGGGTGTGGCGGCGTCGACGCCGGCCGGAACCGCCGGGGCGGGCTCGACCGAAGGTATCTCCGCTGCGTTGCCTGCGACCTTCGAGGCGCTGATCGAGGCGCTCTGGCAGCGGGGCAAGGGACAGCTCGCGCAGGAATTGCATGATTGCGTCGGCCTGATCCGTTATGCGCCGCCCGAGTTGGACTATCGTCCCGCGCCGGCTTTGCCCGCCGACTTCATCGCCCGGATCACGCCTGTGCTGCGGGACGTGACGGGTGTCGCCTGGAAGGTCAGCGCACAAGACGGCGTCGCCGCACCGACGCTGATGGAGCAGGAGCAGGCGGGCAAGGCGCGCGAGCGCGCCCGGATTTTGGAGACCCCGGTGATCAAGGCGGCGATGGCGGCTTTCCCCGACGCCGAACTTGGCCATGAACTGGAACAATGGAGCGCTGAGCAATGAAGGATTTGAACGAGATATTGGGCATGGCGAGCCGTGTTCAGGAGGAGTTGACGCGCGCGCAGGAAAATCTCGACAAGATCGAGGTCGAAGGCGCGGCGGGTGGCGGGCTGGTCAAGGTCCGGGCTTCGGCCAAGGGACGCATTCTGGGCGTGTCGATCGACGAGACGCTGCTCGCGCCTTCCGAAAAGCAGATATTGGAGGATCTCGTCACGGCCGCGTTCAACGATGCACGCAAGAAGGCCGACGAGGTCAGCAACGCGGAAATGGGCAAGATGACCGCCGGGCTGCCGCTGCCCCCCGGTTTCAAGCTGCCGTTCTGAACGGATAATCCCCGGTTCATCCTTGCAGCTTAGAGTCGCGGATGATTGATTGATGCGACGGTCATCCCCATAATGGCGATGAACCGCATGCAGGGCCGCCTCCGGCCCCGGAGAGTGAATGACTACGCAATACCCGCTTTTGCCCCTGCGCGACATCGTCGTCTTCCCGCAGATGATCGTTCCCTTGTTCGTCGGGCGGGACAAGAGCGTCGCCGCGCTCGAATCGGCGATGGAGGGAAGCAAGGAAATCTTCCTGGTCTCGCAACTCGACCCCGCCGAGGACGATCCGGGCCGGGATTCGCTGTACGACACGGGCGTGGTCGCGGTCGTTCTCCAGCTGCTCAAGCTGCCCGACGGCACGGTGCGCGTGCTGGTGGAAGGCAAGCATCGGGCGCAGCTTGAATCGCTCGACGCCGAGGGCGATCATCTCGTCGCGCAGGTCAGCGATGTCGAGGATGTTCCGGCCGAGGGGCCCGAAGCCGCCGCGCTGATGCGCTCCGTTGCCGAGCAGTTCGAAAATTACGCCAAGCTCAACAAGAAGCTGCCGGCCGAAACGCCGGTGCAGTTGCGCGAGATCGAGGATGCCGGCCGGCTGGCCGATGCGGTGGCCGCGAACATCAACGTCAAGGTATCCGACAAACAGTCGTTGCTGGTTGAGGCCGATCCGGTCAAGCGGCTCGAAATGGTGTTCGCTTTCATGGAAGGCGAGCTGGGCGTGCTCCAGGTCGAAAAGAAGATCCGTGGCCGCGTGAAGCGCCAGATGGAAAAGACCCAGCGCGAATATTATCTGAACGAGCAGTTGAAGGCGATCCAGCGCGAGCTGGGCAATGGCGAAGGCGAAGAGGGCGATGAGCTTGCCGAACTGGCCGAGAAGATCGCCAAGACCAAGCTCAGCAAGGAAGCGCGCGCCAAGGCTACGGGCGAGCTGAAAAAGCTCAAGGGCATGCAACCCATGTCGGCCGAGGCGACGGTCGTGCGCAATTATCTCGACGTGCTGCTGGGCCTGCCCTGGGGCAAGAAGGGCAAGGTCAAGAACGACCTCAAGCGCGCGCAGGATGTCCTGGACGAGGATCATTTCGCGCTCGACAAGGTCAAGGACCGTATCATCGAATATCTTGCCGTGCAGGCGCGCACCAACAAGCTCAAGGGGCCGATCCTGTGCCTCGTGGGGCCGCCGGGCGTAGGCAAGACGTCGCTCGGCCGCTCGATCGCGAAGGCGACGGGCCGCGAATTCGTGCGCCAGTCGCTGGGCGGCGTGCGCGACGAAGCGGAGATTCGGGGGCACAGGCGCACCTATATCGGATCCCTGCCGGGTAAGATCGTGACGAACCTGAAAAAGGCCGGCACGATGAACCCTCTGTTCCTGCTCGACGAGATCGACAAGCTCGGCCAGGATTTCCGGGGCGACCCGGCGTCGGCCCTGCTCGAAGTGCTCGACCCCGAACAGAACAGCAAGTTTCAGGATCATTATCTGGAGATCGATGTCGACCTGTCCGACATCATGTTCGTGACGACGGCGAACTCGCTCAACCTGCCCCAGCCGCTGCTCGACCGGATGGAGATCATCCGGCTGGAAGGCTATACCGAGGACGAGAAGGTCGAGATCGCACAGCGCCATCTGGTCGCCAAGCAGGTCGACGCCCATGGCCTCAAGGGCGACGAGTTCGTCGTGACCGAGGAAGCGGTGCGCGACCTGATCCGCTATTATACGCGGGAGGCCGGCGTCCGCACATTGGAGCGCGAGATTGCGCGTCTCGCCCGCAAGGCGCTGCGCAAGATCCTTGAGGGCGTCTATCAGAAGGTGGTGATCACGCCTGAGAACCTGTCCGACTATGCCGGGGTGCGGAAATTCCGCCATGGCGTGGGCGAAGAGGAGAATCAGATCGGTGCCGTCACCGGACTGGCCTGGACCGAGGTCGGCGGTGAGTTGCTGACGATCGAGGCGGTGACCGTGCCCGGCAAGGGCGCGATCCGCACGACCGGCAAGCTGGGCGATGTGATGACGGAATCGATCCAGGCCGCCTTCTCCTATGTGAAGGCGCGCTCGCCGGGTTACGGCATCAAGCCGAGCATCTTCAATCGCAAGGATATCCATATCCATCTGCCGGAAGGCGCGGTGCCCAAGGACGGGCCGTCGGCGGGCATCGGCATGGTCACGTCGATCGTGTCGACACTGACCGGCATTCCCGTTCTTAAGGATGTGGCGATGACGGGCGAAGTCACTCTTCGCGGTCGCGTTCTGCCGATCGGCGGCCTGAAGGAGAAGCTGCTGGCTGCCTTGCGGGGCGGAATCAAGACGGTTTTGATCCCGGCAGAGAATGAAAAGGACCTGGCGGAAATTCCGGCGAATATCCGCGAAGGCCTTGAGATCGTGCCGGTTGCCCATGTGGACGAGGTGTTGGCCCGGGCGCTGGTTTCGGTGCCCGAAGCGATCGCCTGGACGGAAGAGGATGACCTTGCCGCCCAACCGAGCCCAGCCTCCGGTCGCGATGGGGATGCTGCACTGCGGCATTAATTCGGCTTGTCTTATTGGTTATCGCGCTTAGCCCAAATTTCCTGCTTGCTCCTTTCTTCGTCGCTTTCCCTTTGACAGGTGATGAAAGCTAAGCCTTATTGCGCCGCCTACGCCGTGATTCCTAAAAACCATCAAATAGCTAAAAAGGGGGTTCTTGAGGCATGAACAAACAGGATTTGATCAGTGCGGTCGCCGAGACGAGCGGGCTCAGCAAGAGTGACGCAAGCAAAGCTGTGGAGGGGGTTTTCGAGGCGATCTCGGGCGCGCTCAAGAAGGGTGACGAAGTTCGGCTGGTCGGCTTTGGGACTTTCTCGGTCTCGCAGCGCAAGGCGTCTACCGGCCGTAATCCGCGCACCGGCGAGACTATGACGATCAAGGCGTCAACGCAGCCCAAGTTCAAGGCCGGCAAAGGCCTGAAAGATTCGGTCAACTAAAATAAGGCCCGGTGATCGAGGAGGGTGCTGCATCCTGGACGGGTGCGGGCCTCAACGCCGCCGGCTTCAGGAGAGTGGCGCGAAAGAGGGGATAACGGCTCGTCGCGCATGAATGCCGAAGTCAAAAGGGGCGGGATCATCAGGTCCCGCCCCTTTCTGTTTTCCGTGGAGTGATGCGCATTTGGTCGCTTGACGGGCAGGGGCGCGACGCATATGTGCCGCTTCTCTTCTGGACCTCAGGGTCCTGTGGCGATCGTAGCTCAGTTGGTTAGAGCGCCGGTTTGTGGTACCGGAGGTCGGGGGTTCAAGACCCCTCGATCGCCCCATTTTATGATCAGGCCTGATAAAGCCGCCTGTATTGGGCGCCTTACGCGATAAGGGCTTCGCAGCGCGCTGATTGCCAATTATAGGCGCAGGCATGCAGGATGCGCGCGAGACGGGGCTGGCCCTCGATCCAAAATTCGATACGAACGGGCTGATCACCGCCGTAGTCACCGATGTGGCGACGGGCGACGTGTTGATGGTGGCCCATATGAACCAACAGGCGCTGGCGCTGACGATCGAAACCGGCTGGGCGCATTTCTGGTCGCGCAGTCGGCAGGCGCTATGGAAGAAGGGCGAGTCTTCGGGGCATATGCTGGAGGTTCGCGACATTCGCATCGATTGCGATCAGGACGCGGTCTGGGTGAAAGCCGCGCCCGCTGGCCCGACATGCCACACCGGCGCGCGGTCCTGTTTTTATCGCCGGGTAGGACCCGAGGGGCTGAGCAGGATTGATCCGGCGGACTAGCCTTGCCGCATTGCTGCTTCTGGCCGCATGCCAGCGGGACGCAGCGCCGAGCGGTGGCGTGGCCGACGCTGGCGCGCCATCAGGATCGGGGTTGGAGCGCGCGGCTATTGCGGCAGGGGTGGTCGCCGACGTCTCGCGCGTTTCGCCCGTCGGCCTGTATCAGCGGCGGCATGAGGCGGGCCGCGATCTGTTGTGTGTTCTGCCCGGCAAGAATGGGGAATTCCGCTTCGGCGCGGAGGCGATCTTTGGCGCGCAGGAGCGATGCCGTGGCCATGGTTCGGCGCGGCGGACCGGCGACAAGCTGATCCTGAGCTTTGCCCGCAGCGACAGGTGCATCATCGTGGCGCAATATGACGGGGACCAGATCGCCTTGCCCGGCGTCGTGGACCTGAAATGCGCGGACTTATGCGAGGGGCGCGGATCGTTGGAGGGGGTCAGCTTCCCCCGGATCGCTGCAGACGCGGGCGCTGCGTTGAAAGCGCGGGACCGAGACGGCGAGGTGATTTGCGGAAGCGAGTGACGAACGCGCAGTTCGAGCGGCACCGATCGAGTGTCAGCCTTCTGCCTTGGCGTGGCTGGTGTCGAGCATCTTGCCGTCGGTGATGACGACAATGTCGCCGACCTTGGTCGCGTCGAACAGTTTCTTTGCAAAGGGCGTCGGCACGCCGATGCAGCCATGGGTCGCGTTGCCCCATTTGACGTTGCTGCCGTGAATATAGACGCCGTCGCTGGTCAGCCGCTGGGCGAAGGGCATGGGCGCATTATTATAGGTGCGCGAAAAATGGTCGGCGTCCTTTTCGGTGATCGGAAAGGCGCCGAGTGGGCTGGGCTTGTCGGTGGCACCATACAGGATCACGGCAGCGCCGATCTCGTAGCCGGCGCGGAAGATCGACAGGGTCTGCGCCCTCAGGTCCACGGTGATGACGACAGGCCCTGCGGGGACGCCGGCATCGTCCCACTTATAGTCGCCATGGCGGAATGGCCCGTCGATCTTGAGCACGCGCCTGACGATCAGCGTGTGGGGATCGACCGCCATCCCCTGCGCGCTGGTGCGTTCGACGGGTTTTGCCGGTGCCGGTCCGGGCTGGGAGGCGGCAGGCGGTGCGGGCTTGACGGGTGGTGGCGCGGCGGGGGCGAGGTCGCGGCCTCTTTCAAGATTGGCGGTGACCAGCAAGGCGACGGCGGCCAGACCGCCGGCGATCACCAGCTTTGGACCGGCCATCCTGATCAGGGCTGCAATAAATCGCGGCACGTCGCCCTCGCTTTGGTTGGAATGCCGGGATCATGGCGCAAAAAGGTTAAGGTCAGCCTTCGCGTTGGACTTCGGCGGCGGCGATGGCGGTCAGGTTCAGGATGCCGCGCGAGGTGACGCCGGGCGTCAGCACATGGATCGGCTGGGCAAGACCCATCAGCATCGGCCCCACGGTCGGCGAACTGGAGGAAGCGGCCAGCGCCGTGAGCGCGATGTTGGCCGCGTCCAGATTGGGCATGACGAGCAGGTTGGCGGGCCCCTCGAACCGCGAATCAGGCACGAGCCGTTCGCGCAGCGCCTGGCTGAGTGCGGCATCGGCGTGCATTTCGCCATCGATCAGCAGGTCGGGCGCGGCTTCGCGCACCAGTTTGAGCGCGGTGCGCATCTTGCGTGCGCTCGGCGAGTGCGATGCGCCGAAATTGGAGTGAGAGAGCAGGGCCACGCGCGGTTGCAGCCCGAATCGGCGGATTTCGGTCGCCGCCAGCACCGCCATTTCGGCGATCTGCTCCGGTGTCGGGTCCGGCACCATATGCGTGTCGGTAATGAACAGCGCGCCGGCCTCCAGGATCAGCCCCGCCAGCGCATAGACGCGGCTGGCACCCGGTGCGCGATCGATGATGCGCAGCACATGTTCGACCTGACCCCAATATTCCGAATTACCGCCGACAAGGGCGGCGTCGACGCGGCCGGTGCGGAGCAGCATGGCAGCGGTGACGGTGGGTCGGCGATAGACGTGGCGGATCACTTCGGCGGCGGGCACGCCCTTGCGCGCGGCGACGGCGCGATATTCCTGAACCAGCGATTCCATCAGCGCATGGTCGGTTTCCGGGTCGACGACGGTGACGTCCCGATCCAGTTCGAAGCCAAGGCCAAGGCCCGGCAGGCGGTCCTTGAGGATGCGCCGGCGCGCAACGATGGTCGGCCGCACGATACCTTCGTCCAGTGCATCCTGAATCGCGCGCAGCACGCGCTCATCCTCGCCCTCGGCATAGACGATTCGCTGGCCGCTGCCGCGCGCGGCCTCGAATACCGGCATCATGAGCTGGCCCGAGCGGCTATTCTGCTGCGCAAGCGTGCGCGCATAGGCGTCCAGGTCGATCGGGCGGCGAGCGACGCCGCTGTCCATCGCGGCCTTGGCGACGGCGGGCGCGATCTCGACGATCAGGCGGGGGTCGAACGGGGTCGGGATGATATAGTCCGGGCCGAAACTGAGTTTGCGGCCGCCATAGGCCTGCGCCACGCTGCTATGCGCGGGCAGGCGGGCGAGCGCGGCGATGGCTTCGGCGGCGGCGACCTTCATCGCCTCGTTGATTTCGGTCGCGCCGACATCGAGCGCGCCGCGGAAGATATAGGGGAAGCACAGGACGTTATTGACCTGGTTGGGGAAGTCCGACCGGCCCGTGGCGACGATCGCGTCGGGGCGCGCGGCGCGGGCGACATCGGGGAGGATTTCCGGCTCTGGATTGGCGAGCGCGAAGATCAGCGGCTTGTCCGCCAGCAGCGGCAGCCATTCGGCCTTCAGCACGCCTGGCGCGGACAGGCCCAGGAAGATGTTCGCGCCGGGCAGCACCTCGGGCAGCGTGCGGGCGTTGGTGGTGCGGGCATAACGGGCCATGTTGGGCAGCATGCCCTGTCGTCCCGAATGGATGACGCCATCCTTGTCGGTCATGGTCACATGCTCGACCGGCAGGCCCATGGACACGAGCAGGTCGACGCAGGCCAGCGCCGCCGCGCCAGCGCCGGACGTCACGAGCCGCGCTTCGGCCAGCGTCTTGCCCTGCAACACCAGCGCGTTGCGCACCGCCGCCGCCACGACGATGGCCGTACCATGCTGATCGTCATGGAAGACGGGGATTTTCATCCGCTTTTTGAGTTCCGCCTCGATCGCGAAACATTCGGGCGCCTTGATGTCTTCGAGGTTGATGCCGCCGAACGTCGGTTCCAGCAGGGCGACCGCTTCGATGAATTTCTCTGGATCGATGGTGTCGACTTCGATGTCGAACACGTCGATTCCGGCGAATTTCTTGAACAGGACCGCCTTGCCCTCCATCACCGGCTTGGAGGCGAGCGCGCCGATCGGGCCGAGACCCAGCACGGCAGTACCGTTGGTGATGACCGCGACCAGATTGCCCCGGGCGGTATAGTCGAGCGCCTTGTCGGGATCCGCAGCGATTTCCAGGCAGGGCGCGGCGACGCCGGGCGAATAGGCAAGCGCCAGATCGCGCTGGTTGACCATGCGCTTGGTCGGTTCGATCCGCAGCTTTCCCGGATGGGGCAGGCGGTGATAGTCGAGGGCGGCTCTGCGCGTGTTATCGTCCATGGTCCGGCCTTAGAAGGCTGGCGCGTCGGGGGCAATGGCTGCCCTCTCCCAAGGCGGCTCGGGTACGAAAACCTCGGTCAGATAGTCGATGAAGGCCGTGACGGCGCGGGGAGGGTTTGGTTGCGACGGGTAGACCGCGAACAGGCCCACGTCGCGCGACCCCTCATAGGCGGGTAGTATCTGGTGCAAGGCCCCCAGCGCCAGCGCGTCGCTGACGTCCCAGAGCGAGCGCAGCGCGATGCCCGCGCCGCTGCGCGCCAGTTCGCGAACCACTTCGCTGCTGTTGGTGCGGACATGGCTTTTGCCGTCGATGGATTCCTGTCCGGTCGGGCCGGTCAGCCGCCAGGGGAACTGGCCGTCAGCCGCGAGCAGGCGATGGCCGGCGAGATCGGCGATGGTTTCGGGCGTGCCGAAACGGTCCAGATAGTTGGGCGCGGCGCACAGAATGCGCCGGTTGGTGGCGATCCGGCGGGCGGCGAGGCCGGGTCCGGGGTCAGTGGCAATGCGGATCGCGAGATCGACACGGGCCGCGAACAGATCTGTGAAATCGTCGGACAGGTCGATGTGCAGGGCGATGCCGGGGTGGCGATCGAGAAAGCCGGCGAGGTAGGGGACGATGTGCATGCGCCCGAAGGAGGTGGGCGCGGTAATGCGCAGCGGTTCGTTGATGTCCGGCGATGCGCCTGATACGCGCCGCTCGGCCTGCGCAATTGCCGCCAATATATGTCGCAGATCGGCATGAAGCCGCTCGCCGGCGGGGGAGAGCGACAGGCGACGCGTCGTGCGATGGATCAGCCGCGCGCCAAGTCGGGCCTCCAGCCGCATCAACCGTTTGGAGACCATGGCGGGCGAAATGTTCAGCCGCCGGCCGGCGCTTGCCAGTCCGCCTTCCTCGACGATGGTCGCGAACAGCTCATAATCGGGGTCCATCATTCATGCACCACAGGAAATACTCTATTGATATAATGCCGTCTATCGCGAGGAATGGCGGGCGTCTATGGCGTCATCCAAAGGAGACCATCATGATCGACAGAGCAGGGCTGAACGTCGCGGAGCCGCTGGCGGATTTCATCGAGGCGCAGGCACTGCCCGGCACCGGCATTGCGTCCGACGCGTTCTGGACCGGCATCGCCGATATCTTCGCCCGTTTCGCACCCGATAATGCCGCGCTGCTGGAAACGCGCGATGGTTTTCAAGCGCGGATCGACGCCTGGCATGGCGAGCGCGCCGGGCAGCCGCTGGACATGGAAGCCTATCAGGCGTTCCTGCGCGAGATCGGCTATCTGGTGCCCGAACCCGCGCCCTTCGCGATCGGCAGCGAAAATGTCGACGATGAAGTCGCGCGGCTCGCCGGGCCGCAGCTCGTGGTGCCCATCCTCAATGCCCGATTCCTGCTCAATGCCGCCAATGCGCGCTGGGGCAGTCTGTATGATGCGCTGTACGGCACCGATGCCATCAGCGGCGCAGCGGCTGGCAAGGGCTATGATGCCGACCGCGGCGCGCAGGTCATCGCCTGGGCGAAAGCGTTTCTGGATGACGCAATCCCGCTTGCCGAGGGACGCTGGGCCGATCTGGCGAGCGACGAGATCGTCCTGCGTGATCCGTCGCAATATCGTGGCCGGAGCGAGAAAGGCCGGCTGTTCCGCCACAACGGCCTGCATATCGAGGTGATGTTCGATTCAGGCCATCCGATCGGCGCGACCGATCCGGCCGGCATCGCCGACGTCATCCTCGAATCCGCGCTGACCGCGATTTGCGATCTGGAGGATTCGATCGCGGCCGTCGATGCGCAAGACAAGGTTGCGGCCTATGCCAACTGGCTGGGCCTGATGCGCGGCGATTTGAGCGATACCTTCGAAAAGGGCGGCGCGATGATGACGCGCGCGCTCAACCCCGATCGCCGATATAGCGCGCCGGATGGCAGCAGCTTCACGCTGCCGGGCCGTAGCCTGTTGTTCGTGCGCAATGTCGGCCATCTGATGACGACACCCGCGATCCGGCTCGCCAATGGCGGTGATGCGCCCGAGGGCATTCTCGACGCCATCGTTACCAGCCTGATCGCGATGCATGATCTGAAGCGCGATGGCGGCAACAGCCGGGCTGGCAGCATCTATATCGTCAAGCCCAAGATGCACGGTCCGGAAGAGGCAGCCTTTTCCGACCGCTTGTTCGATGCTGTCGAAGATCTGCTGGGGCTGGCCCGGCACACGATCAAGATCGGCGTCATGGACGAGGAGCGGCGGACGTCCGCGAATCTCGCCGCCTGCATCCATGCGGTGCGCGACCGCATCGTCTTCATCAACACCGGCTTCCTCGACCGCACCGGTGACGAGATGCACACGTCGATGCGCGCCGGGCCGATGATCCGCAAGGGCGAGATGAAGGCAAGCGCGTGGATCACCGCCTATGAGGATCGCAATGTGCAGATCGGCCTCGCCTGCGGCCTGTCGGGTCACGCGCAGATCGGCAAGGGCATGTGGGCCGCGCCCGATCGCATGGCGGACATGCTCGACCAGAAGATGGGCCATCCGAACAGCGGCGCGAATACCGCCTGGGTGCCGTCGCCCACCGCCGCTACGCTGCATGCGACCCATTATCACCGGATCGACGTGTTCACGCGGCAGGCGGAGCGCATGGCCGAGCCGGTCTCGCCGCTGGAGTCGCTGTTGACCATTCCCGTCGCCATCGGGCGCAACTGGTCGCCCGACGAGATCGCGCAGGAACTCGACAATAATGCGCAAGGCATATTGGGCTATGTCGTGCGCTGGATCGACCAGGGGATCGGCTGTTCCAAGGTGCCGGACATTCATGATGTCGGCCTGATGGAAGACCGGGCGACGCTGCGCATTTCCTCGCAGCATATGGCGAACTGGCTGCTGCATGGCGTCTGCACGCCGCAGGAGGCCGATGCGGCGTTGCGACGCATGGCGGCCAAGGTCGACACGCAGAATGCCGGCGATCCGCTTTACCGGCCGATGAGCGGGCGGGAGGAGAGCAGCCTCGCTTTTCAAGCCGCGCGTGCGCTCGTGTTCGAAGGCTGCGTCCAGCCCAATGGCTATACCGAGCCGTTGCTGCATCGTTACCGGGCGCTCGCCAAGTCGGCGGGCTGATCTGCATCGGGGCGAGCTGGCCTGGCCGCTCGCCCCGATTGATTACCCCACTGGCCCAAGCGCCGAAAAGCCCCGCTTGTGCGCCGAAGCGCTCTCGCTTACATCGCGCTCATGACCTCGACCAACGACATTCGCCGCTCGTTCCTCGACTATTTCGGAGCCGCCGGCCACACCATTGTCCCTTCCGCGCCACTGGTGCCGCATAACGACCCGACCCTGATGTTCGTCAATGCGGGCATGGTGCCGTTCAAGAACGTGTTCACCGGCCTTGAGACGCGTCCCTACAAGACCGCGACATCGAGCCAGAAGTCGGTGCGAGCAGGCGGCAAGCATAATGATCTCGACAATGTCGGCTACACTGCGCGGCACCACACCTTCTTTGAAATGCTGGGCAATTTCAGCTTCGGCGATTATTTCAAGGAACAGGCGATCACCCACGCCTGGACCCTCCTGACCAAGGAATGGGGTCTGTCGCCGGACAGGCTGACGGCGACCGTCTATCATACCGACGACGAGGCGTTCGACCTGTGGCGCAAGATTGCTGGGCTACCCGAGAGCCGCATCATCCGCATTCCGACGAAGGATAATTTCTGGGCCATGGGCGATAGTGGCCCGTGCGGTCCCTGTTCGGAAATCTTCTACGATCATGGCGACCATATCTGGGGTGGTCCTCCCGGATCGCCGGAAGAGGATGGCGACCGGTTCGTCGAAATCTGGAACCTCGTCTTCATGCAATATGAGCAGGAAGCCAACGAGATCGTGAGCGAACTGCCCCGGCCGAGCATCGACACCGGCATGGGGCTGGAGCGCATTGCAGCAGTCATGCAGGGCGTCCATAATAATTACGATACCGATACGTTCCGGGCGCTGATCGAGGCGTCGGGCGCGCTGACGAAGACGGCGACCGGCGGCGAGTTTCAGGCAAGCCACCGCGTCATCGCCGATCATCTTCGTTCGACCAGCTTCCTGATGGCCGACGGGGTGCTGCCGGCGAGTGAAGGGCGCGGCTATGTGTTGCGCCGGATCATGCGTCGGGCGATGCGGCACGCGCATATCATCGGCGCGAAGGACCCGCTGATGCACCGGCTCGTCGGCAGCCTCGTGTCGGAGATGGGCGCGGCCTATCCCGAACTGGTGCGGGCCCAGCCGCTGATCGAGGAAACCCTGCTGCGCGAGGAAACCCGTTTCCGCCGCACGCTGGAAAACGGCCTGCGCCTGCTGGACGAGGCGACCGCCGATCTTGGCGAGGGCGGTACATTGCCGGGCGAAACGGCGTTCAAGCTGTATGACACTTATGGCTTCCCCTATGATCTTACCGAGGACGCGCTGCGGTCGCAGGGGCTTGGCGTGGACCGCGCGGGTTTCGACGCAGCGATGGCCGAACAGAAGGCGGCCGCCCGCGCCGCGTGGAAGGGCTCTGGCGAAAAGGCATCGGACGAGATCTGGTTCGACATCGCCGAAACTTTCGGCACGTCGGAGTTCACCGGCTATAGCGGCACGGTGGGCGAGGGCGAGGTGCAGGCGATCGTCAGGGACGGCGTCCGCGTCGACAGCGCCACCGTGGGCGACAAGGTGGCGATCATTACCAACCAGACGCCCTTTTATGGCGAGAGCGGTGGCCAGAATGGCGATGCCGGCACCATCACGTCGCTTGGGGGCCTTGTCGCCGATGTGGCGGACACGTCCAAGCCGCTGGGCCGGCTGCATGCGCATCAGGCGACGATCGGTGCCGGGAGCGTCAAGGTGGGCGATACTGTCCTGCTCACCGTGGACGTCGAGCGGCGCGACCGGCTGCGCGCCAATCATAGCGCCACCCATTTGCTGCACGCGGCGCTGCGCAACCTGCTGGGGCCGCATGTCACGCAAAAGGGCAGCATGGTCGCGCCCGAACGGCTGCGTTTCGATTTCTCGCACCCGGAGGCGCTGACCCATAGTCAGATCGCGCAGGTCGAAGCCGATGTGAATGCGCAGATTCGCCATAATGAAGAGGTCACGACCCGTCTGATGACGCCCGACGATGCGATCGGGGCGGGGGCGATGGCGCTGTTCGGCGAAAAATATGGCGACGAGGTCCGCGTGCTTTCGATGGGGCGCGGTTCGGAGAACAGCTATTCGGTCGAACTGTGCGGCGGCACCCATGTCCGGGCGACCGGCGATATTGCGCTGTTCAAGATCGTCGCGGAAAGCGCCGTGTCTTCGGGCGTACGCCGGATCGAGGCGCTGACCGGCGAGGCCGCACGGCTGTGGCTGTCTGATCGCGAGGACCGGCTGCGCCAGTCGGCGGCTGCGCTGAAGACGACGCCCGACGAAGTGCCGGCGCGCATCGCGGCGCTGGTCGAGCAGAGCCGCAAGCTGGAACGCGAACTGGCCGAGGCGAAGAAGGCGCTGGCGCTGGGCGGCGGCGGGTCCGGGGCAGCAGTCGCCGGTCCCGAGCAGGTGGGCAGCATCAGCTTCCTCGCACAGGTGATCGACGGGCTCGACCCCAAGGAATTGCGCGGCATCGTCGATGGCAACAAGAAGACGCTGGGTAGTGGCGTTTCGGCGGTGCTGGCGCTGGTGGACGGCCGGGCGACGATTGCCGTGGGCGTGACCGACGATCTCACGGCGTCGATCAGCGCGGTCGATCTCGTGCGCGCGGGTGTCGAGGCGCTGGGCGGCAAGGGCGGCGGCGGGCGGCCGGACATGGCGCAGGGCGGCGGGCCTGATGGCGACAAGGCGGCGGCGGCGATCGAGGCGGTGAAGACTGCACTGGCGTCGGTGGACGCCTGAAGCGCCGCGGTCCTTCAGCGTCGTGCGAGGGATAGATCGATGGACCTGAGCCAGATCGTCGAGGAGATCGTCGCTGCCATGCGCGACGCGGACGACCGGGGGACGGTCGCCAACTATATCCCCGAGCTTGCCGGGATCGATCCTGCGCAATTCGGGATAGCGATCGTCATGGCCGATGGCCGGATGATCGCGGGCGGCGACGCCGATACCGGATTTTCGATCCAGTCGATATCCAAGGTTTTCGCGTTGACGCTGGCGCTCGGCAAGGTCGGCGATCAGTTGTGGGAGCGGGTGGGGCGTGAGCCATCGGGCAACGCGTTCAATTCGATCGTCCAACTGGAGCAGGAAAAGGGCGTTCCTCGCAACCCTTTCATCAATGCCGGCGCGATCGTCGTCGCCGACGTCAATCTGGGCGGCCACCAGCCGCGCGTCGCCATTGGCGAGATGCTGCGCTTCATCCGCTATCTGGCGGAGGATGATGGCATCGCCATCAACGAAGCCGTGGCGGCATCGGAAACGGCGACCGGCTTTCGCAACATCGCGCTCGCCAACTATATGCGTGCTTTCGGCACTGTGCGTCACGCCGCTGATCTGGTGCTGGGCACCTATATCCACCAGTGCGCGATCGAGATGAGTTGTCGGCAACTGGCGCTTGCGGGGCGCTATCTGATGCTGGATGGCATGCATCCAGCCGGGGGCAGGGTGATCCCCCCGGCGCGCGCGCGGCGTATCAATGCGCTGATGCTGACCTGTGGGCATTATGATGCGTCGGGCGACTTCGCCTTTCGCGTCGGTATTCCGGGGAAGTCCGGCGTCGGCGGCGGCATATTGGCGATCGTGCCGGGGCGCGCTTCGATTGCTGCCTGGTCGCCCGGCCTTAATGCCAATGGTAACAGCCAGCTTGGCACACGCGCGCTGGAGGAACTCGCCCGCCGCACGGGCTGGTCGGTGTTCAGCCCGACAGAAGGTGACGCTTAAGCGACCTCGTCGGGGCGCAGCCGGCGCAGTTTGGGCGCGACGTCCATCTGCGCGGCGTCCTTGATGCCGAGGCGCAGGTCCTCGCGGGTCTGGTGGATCGAAGCGATCACCGGTCCCATCGCGACACCGAGGTCGACCAGCGCGGTTTCCGCCAGTTGCAGTGAGCTTTCGAGCGTCTCGGGCACGGCGTCGCTCGCCCCTGCGCGATAGAGTTGCGCCGCATGATCGGCATCGCGGGCGCGGGCGATGATCGGCAGGTCGGGCACCCAGCCGCGCACCCGGCCGGTAACGCGGACCGAAAGCACG
This sequence comes from Sphingobium fluminis, assembly GCF_037723805.1. Taxonomy (NCBI): domain Bacteria; kingdom Pseudomonadati; phylum Pseudomonadota; class Alphaproteobacteria; order Sphingomonadales; family Sphingobiaceae; genus Sphingobium; species Sphingobium fluminis. Next base: position 122,060 of record NZ_JBBJUK010000004.1, on the reverse strand, counting down.
GGATCGTCCATGGTCAGGATCAGGGCACGGGCATGCCCCAGGCGTAGCTTGTCGAGCATCTCGACGCGCGCGACGTCGCCGAAGCGGATCGGATAGCCGGCTCGCCGCGCCTCGGCGACGACGTCGGGATCGGATTCGACGATGATGAACCGCTGGCCGTGCACCTTGAGCAGGTCGCACACCATGCGCCCGACGCGGCCGAAGCCGATCACCACGGCGGCGGCCTCGGTCGCCTCCTCCTCGCGGTCGGGCGCTTCCTCCCCCAGCGCCATTTCCAGGCGGCGGGCGATATCATGGCCGATACGGGCGAGCAGGGGCGTGATGGTCAGGCCGATGGCGGTCACGATCTGCCAGAAAGCGGCGGTCGAGGGCAGGATGAGCTTGGCGGCCGTCGCGGCGGTCAGGACGATGAGAGTGGTTTCCGACGGACTGGACATCAGCACGCCGACTTCCAGCGCCACGCCCTTGCGCGCGCCCGAGAAGTAAAGCAGCGCCGCCGTCACGAGCGTCTTGACGAGGACGACGCCGAGCACGGCGAGCAACAGGCCCGGCCAGTTGGCGAGGATGACGCGGATGTCGAGGCTCATGCCCACGGTGATCAGGAACACGCCGAGCGCAAGCCCCTTGAAGGGCGCGGTCATCACCTCGACCTCGCCATGATAGTCGGTTTCGGCGATCAGGATGCCGGCGAGCAGCGCGCCCACGATCGGCGACAAGCCGGCGATCGATGTGGCGAGGCTGGAGACGATGACGACCAGCAGACTGGCGGCGAGGAAGACCTCCGGGCTTTTCGTGCGCGCGGCCTGGCTGAAGATATGAGGCAGGAAGAAGCGGCCGAGTACCAGCATGACGATGATGGTGAGGCCACCCCTCATCAGTGTGCCGGCGAGATCGGCCCACGCGCCATCGGGGCTGACCGCGATCGACGGAGCGAGTGCACCCAGCAGGAAGATGATGGGGACAAGCGCCAGATCCTCGAAGAGCAGCATGGAAAAGGCCGCGCGTCCGACGGCGCTTTGCGTACCCACCATCGGTAGCACCACGGCGGTCGACGAAAGGGCCAGCGCAAGGCCCAGTCCGATCGAGCCGGACATTGACTGGCCAAGAATATAGAGCCCGCAGCCGATCAGGGCGCTGCTGCCAAGCAATTCAGCCGCGCCAACGCCGAACACCTGGGTGCGCATGGTCCATAGGCGCCGGAAGCTCAGTTCGAGCCCGATCGAGAACAGTAATAATATGACGCCAAGTTCCGCAAAGGGCTGGATCGCGGCGCGATCCGAAATAGTGATATGGTAGAGCCAGGGATATTGGCCGACGAGCGATCCGAGCCCGGCCGGCCCCACAGCCAGCCCGACAAGGATAAAACCGATGACCGGGCTGATGCGGAAGCGGGCGAATCCGGGAATGACCAGCCCGGCCGCGCCTAGAATGACGAGAGAATCGCTGAAGCTATGCGGATTGATCACGTCGGCCATATGCCATCATTGCGGGCGTGGCACGTTATGGCCAGTCATTTACGCCATGTCATGGCAACTGGTGCGGACGGCGGGACTTGAACCCGCATTTCCAGGGGAAGGCGGATTTTAAGTCCGCTGCGTCTACCGATTTCGCCACGTCCGCATGCCGTCATTCCCTGACCTCTGGCGCGCGGTTGGTCAAGCGTCGGAACAGGGCGACATCAGGCTTCCGGTTTGACGTTCAGCCGCTCGCGCATTTCCTTGCCCGGCTTGAAATAGGGTACGCGCTTGGCCGAGACGGGGACCTGTTCCCCGGTGCGGGGGTTGCGCCCCGTCCGGGCATCCCGTGCGCGCGTGGTAAATGCCCCGAATCCCCGAAGCTCGACGCGTCCGCCCGATGACAGGCGATCAACGATTTCCTTGAAGAAAAGATCGACGATCTTTTCGACCTCCGGCCCGGTCAAGCCCGGATTTTCCTCCGCGAGTTTCAGGATCAGTTCCGAGCGGATCATCGTGCCTCCCAAGCAACATAGATTGCTGATCCTTGCATAGAGAATCGGCAAGCCGTTGACAATCGGGCAATAGAGACATGCCCCGCATGGGACAGGCCACGAAAAAGCCCGCCGGACCAAGTGGGCCGGCGGGCTGATTTCAGCTCAGGTCAGAGAGGGCCGATCAACCCTCGCTCTTGGCCTTGAGCGCTTCGCCGAGAATGTCGCCCAGCGACGCGCCGCTATCGGACGAACCATATTGCGCCACGGCCTGCTTCTCTTCGGAGATCTGCATCGCCTTGATCGAGAAGGTCGGCTTTTTCGCCCGGTCGAAACCGGTGATCATCGCATCGAACTTCTGGCCGATCTGGAAACGCTCCGACCGCTGCTCGTCGCGGTCGCGGCCAAGGTCGCTACGCTTGATGAAGCCGGTCGCGCCATCGTCGCCGGCCTGGACTTCCAGACCGCCATCGCGGACTTCCAGAACGGTGACGGTGACGACCGCGTTCTTGTTGAGGCCAGCCGAAGCCGCCGCCGTGCCGCCGGCCGCCGGGCCGCCGCGCTCAAGCTGCTTCATGCCGAGGCTGATGCGCTCCTTTTCGATGTCGATGTCGAGCACGACCGCCTGCACGGTCTCACCCTTGCGGTGCAGCGCCAGCGCGTCTTCGCCCGAAATGCCCCAGGCAATGTCGGACATGTGGACCATGCCGTCGACGTCGCCGTCCAGACCGATGAACAGGCCGAATTCGGTGGCGTTCTTGACTTCGCCCTCGACGGTCGAACCGACGGGATGACGATCAGCGAAGCTGTCCCAGGGATTGGAAATCGCCTGCTTGAGGCCAAGGCTGATGCGGCGCTTCTCGGGATCGACCTCGAGCACGATGACTTCGACTTCCTGGCTGGTCGAAACGATCTTGCCGGGGTGGACGTTCTTCTTGGTCCAGGACATTTCCGAAACATGGACGAGGCCTTCGATGCCCGGCTCCAGTTCGACGAACGCACCATATTCGGTGATGTTCGTGACGCGGCCCGACAGCTTGGCGCCGATCGGATATTTGGCCGATGCGCCTTCCCACGGATCGCTCTCAAGCTGCTTCATGCCGAGCGAGATGCGCTGCGTGTCGCGGTTGATGCGGATGATCTGCACGCGGACGGTGTCGCCGATGTTGATCATCTCGTTGGGGTGGTTGATGCGCTTGTAGCTGAGGTCGGTGACATGCAGCAGGCCATCAATGCCGCCCAGGTCGACGAACGCACCATAGTCGGTGATGTTCTTGACGACGCCCTCGATGATCTGGCCTTCGGCCAGCGTCAGGATAAGGCCGCTGCGCTGTTCGGCGCGGGTCTCTTCCAATATGGCGCGGCGCGACACGACGATATTGCCGCGGCGGCGATCCATTTTGAGGATCTGGAAAGGCTGTGGGATATCCATCAGCGGGGTGACGTCGCGCACGGGGCGGATGTCGACCTGGCTGCCGGGCAGGAAGGCCACGGCGCCGTCGAGATCGACGGTGAAGCCGCCCTTGACGCGGCCGAAGATGACGCCTTCGACGCGGGCGCTTTCGGAAAATTCGCTTTCCAGCTTGTCCCATGCGGCTTCGCGGCGGGCGCGGTCGCGCGACAGCATCGCTTCGCCATGGGCGTTTTCGACGCGGTCGACATAGACTTCGACTTCGTCACCGACCTTGAGATCAGCCTTCTGGCCCGGCGCTGCAAATTCGCGCAACGGCACGCGGCCTTCGCTCTTGAGGCCTACGTCGATGACGGCGAGGTCGTTTTCGATGGCGGTAACGGTGCCCTTTACGACGCGGCCTTCAAAGCCGCCATCTTCGCCACCGAGAGAATCATTGAGAAGCGCGGCGAAATCGTCGCGCGAGGGGAATGCCACTGAGGCCATGCCTAGTCCTTTTTCGTCGTTGCTGGCCAACCGGTTGTGTCCGGTGGTCTTTAAACGCAGCCCCGATTCCCGTCCTTGTCGAACGACCGGGGCTGTGGCCAAACCGCCCGCGACGCCGCATGCGGCACGGACATCCAAAAAGCGGACGATTACGAACGCTCGGCCGAGAAATGCGAAAAGGGCGCGCGGAAATCCGCGCACCTTGACGGGTCAGCCTGTCCCGTTTCAGGGGCGGAGGCGACCTTCCAGCTGGGCGTCCACAAGCGCGATCGCTCGCTGGACGGCCTGCTCTATAGTCAGGTCGCTGGTATCTAGCAAGTCCGCGCCTTCCGCCATGCGTAACGGGGCATGATCGCGGCTCATATCGCGCGTGTCGCGCGCCTGAATGTCGGCGATGAGGCTGTCCATGTCAGGATGGCCGCCCTGTGCTATCCCGTCGCTGAAGCGCCGCTGGGCGCGGATATGGACGCTGGCGGTCACGAAGATCTTAGCGTCGGCGTCGGGCGCGATAACGGTGGCGATATCGCGGCCGTCGAGGATTGCGCCGCCGGGCTGGCTGGCGAAGACGCGCTGGCGGGCGACAAGCGCCTCGCGGACACTTTGGTGGATGGACACCCGCGATGCGAGACTGCCGACGGCTTCGCTGCGCAGGGCGGGTTCGTCCAGCAGCGAGTCTTGGAAGGTGCAGGCCGCCAGCGCGTCGCTTTCCCGGTCGGGATCGCCGCCCGCCTTGAGCACCGACAGGCCGACCGCCCGGTACAGCAGGCCGGTGTCGAGGCAGGGCAGGGCATAATGGCGGCCGAGCGCTCTGGCGATGGTACCCTTGCCCGACGCGGCGGGTCCGTCGACGGCAATGATCATCGCGATGCTCTTTTCCTGAATGTGTTGAGCAGGCCAAGGATCGCGATCAGCGCCCAGACGATTTCCAGCGTCATCGAGGCCAGGTTGAAATGGACGGTCAGCGATCCGATCAGCAGCAGCGAGCCGATGAGGTTGAGCAGGTTGAAGACCGTCAGATTCATCTGTTTGGCGACATTGCTATAGGCATAGGCGACGACCATGAGCGCGCTGCCCGCCAACCCTATGATATTAGCAAGATCGAAGGTCATGGCAGCGCGCCGAGCGATCGCAGCATGGCGACAAAGCCGGGAAAGCTCGTCGCGACCGGGCGCATGTCATCCACGGTCAGGCCGCCACGGGTGGCGAGCCCGGCTACCGCGAAACTCATGGCGATGCGGTGATCGAGCGATGCCGTGATCAGCGGCGGCGAATCTGCGCCGGGGAGGGGCGCGCCGTCGGTGCCCTCGATGACGAGGCCATCCTCCGTTTCGATGACTCGCGCGCCGATCCGGGCGAGTCCGGTCGCCATCAGCGTGAGCCGATCGGATTCCTTTACCCGCAATTCGTCGAGCCCGCTGGTGCGGGTCCGCCCTTTGGCGAAGGCGGCCGCCACGAATAGGATCGGAAATTCATCGATCATGCTGGGGGCGACATCAGGCGGCACGTCGATACCGGTCAGCGGGCCATAGCGCGCGGTGATATCGGCGACCGGTTCTCCGCCCACCTCGCGACGGTTGGAGAAGCTCAGGTCTGCGCCCATCGATAGCAACACATCGAAAAGCCCCGCGCGGGTCGGGTTGAGGCCGACATTGGTAACCGTGACGTGCGACCCCGGCGTGATGAGCGCGGCGACGATGGGAAAGGCGGCGGACGAGGGGTCGCCCGGCACCACGATCTGCTGCGGGTGCAGTTCCGCTTCGCCGGTGAGAGTGATGATCCGCGTACCGTCCGGTTCGATATCGACGTTGAGGTCCGCGCCGAATCCGCGCAGCATCCGCTCGCTATGGTCGCGGGTGGGGATCGGTTCGACGATCCGGGTGATGCCCGGCGTGTTGAGGCCCGCTAGCAGGATCGCCGACTTGACCTGCGCCGACGCGACCGGCAGCCGGTAGTCGAGCGGCACCGCAGGGCACGTGCCGCGCATGGTGAGCGGCAGCCGATCTCCCGGACTGGCGGTGAAGCTTGCGCCCATGAGCGACAGTGGCTGCGTGACCCGCGCCATCGGCCGCTTGCTGAGCGAAGCGTCGCCGGTGAAGGTCGCGGTGATAGCGTGGGACGCAATCAGGCCCATGAGCAGGCGGGTGGAGGTGCCGCTATTGCCCATGTCCAAAGCGGTTTCCGGCTGGAGCAGCCCGCCGACGCCGACGCCGTGAATGTGCCAGATTCCCGCTTCATCCCGCTCTATGGTCGCGCCCATCGCCCGCATGGCGGTTGCCGTCGCGAGGACGTCCTCCCCCTCCAGCAGCCCTTCGACCCGGCTTTCACCCACCGCCAGCGCCGACAGCATCAGCGATCGGTGGGAGATGCTTTTATCACCCGGCACGCCGACCGTTCCCGAAAGCGCGGGCGCGGGCGTGAAGGTCATGGGAAGGGCAGGGTCGGACGAAGCGTTCAAGATCATATCCGCAAATGGCAGGAGGAATCGGTCGATGAGGAACCGAAAAATCGCGCCCGGCTTTTGACAGCGCGGTTTGCCTATGGCAAGGCGCGCGACGCTTCGCGGGCGACGACAGGTTGCGCCGCGTGATTTCTGTTTAGAGTTGAAAAGGACGAGCCCGGACATGGTCAAGGCTGAATGGGGCACGAAGCGGACTTGCCCGAAATGCGCCACGCGCTTCTACGATCTTGGCAATGACAGCCCGGTTGTCTGCATCAGCTGTAACAGCAGCTGGGAGCCCGAGCCGGTGCTCAAGTCCAAGCAGCCGCTGCCTTATGAGGAAGCACCCAAGAAGGTGATCGAGACCGCGGATGGCGCGCTGGAAGCGGCGGACGACGATCTCGACATCGATGTCGACGAGGACGATGATTCGCCGGACAATGACGTCGATCTGGGCGGCGATGACGACCTGGGCGTCGAGGCGGCCGGGGACGATGGCGACGACGATAACTGAGTGAATTTTCCGCTTGCAAAGGGGGGTGCCGCCACCTAATGGCTGCGCCTCCGACGCCGACCCAAGCGGCGTCGCGGAATATGGGGCCTTAGCTCAGCTGGGAGAGCGCCTGCATGGCATGCAGGAGGTCAGCGGTTCGATCCCGCTAGGCTCCACCATTTTACGAAATTCTCCTTCCTCCGACGTCGCGCGGGTTTGCCATGCGCACCGCTTGCGTCCCGTTCGCCTTACGCACATGGCCGACGCAGGATATCCGGTAATGAAGGATGATTTTGCGCGCGAGGTTGCCGCACAGGGCGATGATGATGCGATCCGGGCCATATTGATGGATGTCTGCGCGCTCGCGCATATGGGCTTTGCCGCCGTCGCTCGCGGCACCGAAGAACGCTGGATCGCCTGCCAGCTTCTCGACCGGATCGAGTTCGGTCTGGAGCCGGGCGCCGAACTGGAGATCAAGACGACGATCTGCGAGGATATCCGGCAGAGCGGGCAGCGCGGGGTCATGACAATGTCGACGCCGACATCGAATGGCAGACGCATCACACGCCCATGCTTTACGGCTTCAAGAGCTATGCATCTTTTCCGATCGTGCTAGCCGATGGGACTTTCCACGGGACATTGTGCGCGATCGATCCCGCCCGGCGATCGATCAGCGGCGGCGAGGTGATTGCCGCGATGGAAGTCCATGCAAAGCGCGTCGGCGAAATCCTGTCGGGTAAGCCGACCGTCCTGCCCTAAGCCCAATAGACACTGGCGCGGTTCAGGCCACCGATACAAAGCTATCCATGACCCGCTTGCGGCCGGCGGTTTCGAAGTCGATTTCAAGCTTATTGCCTTCGATCTGCGCCACCAGGCCATAGCCGAATTTCTGGTGGAAGATGCGCAGACCGACGCTCATGTCGTCGCGGCCCTTATTGCCGAGCGACACCGCAGACGCGCGCGCCTCGACGATGCGGACGGGTTCGCGGTTGAACTGGCCCGACTGCTGCGCGCGCTGCCATCCGGGGCCGCGGCCGCCGCCGCGTTGGACATCGGCGAACGGGTCGGCGCGTTCGGACCAGTTGGCGCGCCACAGCGATGCGCCGCCGGTCATGCTGCTTTCCTCCTCGACATGTTCGGGCGGCAATTCCCCGACGAAGCGCGAGGGGATCGAGCTGGTCCACTGGCCATAAATGCGCCGGTTCGCGGCGTGCAGGATGATGCAGGTGCGTCTGGCGCGGGTGATCGCGACATAGGCAAGCCGCCGCTCTTCTTCCAGACTGTTGAGACCACCTTCGTCGAGCGCGCGCTGCGAGGGAAAGATGCCTTCTTCCCAGCCGGCGAGGAAGACCGTGCCGAACTCCAGCCCCTTGGCCGCGTGGATGGTCATGATCGTGATCTTGCTCTCATCCTGCTGTGCTTCATTATCCATGACGAGGCTGACATGCTCAAGAAATGCGCCGAGCGTGTCATATTCCTCCATGGCGCGCGCCAGTTCGGACAGGTTTTCCAGGCGACCAGCGCTTTCGACGGTGCGATCGGCTTGGAGCATCGCGGTATAGCCGCTCTCGTCCAATATCTGGCGCGCGAGTTCGGCATGGGGCAACTGCCCGGACCGGTCGCGCCAGCGGGCGAGATCGCCGATGAAGGCCCCTAACGCGCGGCGCGCCTGCGGCGTCAGTTCATCGGTATCGAGGATGCGCGCGGCGGCCAGCGCCAGCGGAATGCCCTCCGCCCGCGCGAGCCGGTGCAGCTTTTCCACCGCCTTGTCGCCAAGGCCGCGCTTGGGGATGTTGACGATGCGTTCGAACGCCAGATCGTCCGCAGGCTGGTTGACCAGCCGAAGATAGGCCAGCGCGTCGCGGATTTCGGCGCGCTCGTAGAAGCGGAAGCCGCCGATGATGCGGTAGGGCAGGCCGATCTGGATGAAGCGGTCCTCGAATTCACGGGTCTGATGCTGCGCCCGCACGAGAATGGCGATGTCGTCCAGCGATCCGCCCGTGCGCTGGATCGCCTCGATCTCCTCGCTGACCCGTCGCGCTTCCTCCGGCCCGTCCCACACGCCCAGCACGCGCACCTTTTCGCCGACATCGATCTCGGTCCACAGCGATTTGCCGAGCCGCCCGCCATTTTCAGCAATCACGCCCGACGCCGCGCCCAATATGTGGGGCGTCGACCGGTAATTCTGTTCCAGCCGCACGATCGTCGCGCCGGGAAAATCCTTTTCGAAGCGCAGGATGTTCGCCACCTCTGCGCCACGCCAGCTGTAGATCGACTGGTCATCATCGCCCACGCAGCAGAGATTTTTGCGGGTCTGGGCGAGCAGGCGAAGCCAGAGATACTGGCTGGAGTTGGTGTCCTGATATTCGTCCACCATGATATAGCGGAACCGCTGCTGATACTGTTCGAGCACGTCCCGATGCGTTTTGAGGATCGTCAGCACATGCAGGAGCAGGTCACCGAAATCGCAGGCGTTCACCTGCGCCAGTCGCGCCTGATAGGCGGCATAGAGCTTCTGCCCCTTGCCATTGGCATAGCCTTCGCTCTCGCCCGCGCCTACATCCTGCGGAGTCAGGCCCTTATTCTTCCACTGGTCGATCAGGCCGCCCAGCTGCCGCGCGGGCCAGCGCTTTTCGTCGATGCCCTCTGCCTGAATGAGTTGCTTCATCAGGCGCAACTGATCGTCGGTGTCGAGTATCGTGAAGTTGGAATGGAGACCCACCAGTTCGGCATGGCGACGCAGCATCTTGGCGGCGATGGCGTGGAAGGTGCCGAGCCAGGGCATGCCCTCGACCGCCGGGCCGATCATCCGGCCAACGCGCTCGCGCATTTCCCGCGCTGCCTTGTTGGTGAAGGTGACGGCGAGGATTTCGGACGGATAGGCGCGGCGCGTCGCGACCAGATGCGCCAGCCGCGCCGTCAGCGCGGCGGTCTTGCCCGTGCCCGCGCCGGCCAGGACCAGCAAAGGGCCTTCCGTCGTCAGCACGGCTTCGCGCTGGGGCGCGTTAAGGCCCCGGAGATATGGCGGTTCGTCAGCAGGGGCTTGGTCGGGTGTCATCGATGAACAACTAGGAAGAGGCAACGGCAGGGGCAAGGTGGCGCACTTGCCGTGAGGCGCTTTCTATGAGAACAAAAAGAGAATCACGCAAGGAGGAAGATATGGTCACGGGCCGATGCCAATGCGGCGCCATCGCGTATAAGGCCGATGGTGACCCGGTACATAGTTCGCTTTGCCATTGTTCGGACTGCCGCAGGAGCGCGGGTGCGCCGATGGTGGGCTGGGCTTTGTTCGCCGAGGAACGGGTGACAATCAGCGGTGCGCCGGTGACGTACCAATCGTCCGACAATGTCAGTCGCGCGTTTTGCGGTACTTGCGGAACCGGGCTGTTTTACAGAAATCCGGTCGCCTTTCCCGGCATGGTCGACATCCAGACCGGCACGCTGGACGATCCTTCGGCTCTCCCGCCGCAGGCCCATATTCAGGTGGCGGATGCACCATCATGGATGGCCGATGCGCACGAACTGCCCAAATTCGATCGCTATCCGTCGGGTTGAATTCCCCCGTTTTTGGTCAGTCCATGGCGCATAAGCCACGCTTCGTCGTCGGGAGGGGAACGGGCGCTTACCGGTGCTGGTTCTTCGCGTGCCGCATCCTGACGGATGCAACGGGCCGACAAGATAAGGAAGGATGATCCCGATGAAATCCATCATGCTGGCAGGCGCCGCCCTGCTGACTTTTTCCGCTGGTCTGACAGGCATGGCGGTCGCACAGACCGCGCCTGCCCAAACCGCTCAGCCGACTGCCGCCGATCCCGCTTCGTCCATGCCGATGGGCGATGCGACCCAGACCGATAGCCCTGCGGCGGCCTCGCCTCAGGCTGCCGATCCCAACGCAGGCCAGCCGACCGGCGCGGTTCCGGCCGATACCGGTATGGTGCCAGCGCCGGCCGATGCGCCGAAGGATGCCACAGCGCCGGTTGGAACGTCCGCCAATCCGGTCACGGTAGGGGGCAACGTCACGCCGCCACCGACCGAAGCGAAGGACTATCCGGTTTGCAGCAAGACGGTGCAGGATAGCTGCATCAATCGCGGCGAAGGGCAGCGTAAGGCGCGCCGCCACCGTTAATCATCGATCAGGGTCTCGTGAAGCCTGTGCTTTGCGGGACCCGGACCGCTTCAGGCATCGGCACGAAGCAGGGTCAGCCGCGCCTTGCCGACATCGCGCACCGCATCGATGATAAAGCCCTTGACCAATATATCCTCACGACGATCCGTCTCGATGCTGATCCAGCTGGCGGGCCCGGTCCAGCCGAGGCGGGACAATTTGTCGAGGGCCACCGCCCCCGCTCCGGTGCCATAGGGCGGGTCCATGAACAGCAGATCGAGCGGCCTCTGGCTGCTTCCCAGCGAAAGAACGCTTGAGGTGCGAATGTCTGGGCGGATGCCGAGCCGGTCGCCATTGGCGCGGATCGCGTCGATCGCCGGCTTGTCTTGCTCGACGAAGAGGCAGGAGCCGGCGCCGCGCGATAGCGCCTCAAAACCCAATGCCCCGGACCCTGCGAAGAAATCACCGACCGCCAGCCCCTCGAACGAACCGAGTCGGCTGACGAGCATCGAAAATAACGTTTCACGCGTGCGATCGGCGGTGGGACGCGTGGCGTCGCCCTTCGGCGCGATCAACGGGCGGCCGCGCCATTGACCCGCGATGATCCTCATGCCTTGTTCTTCAGGCTGGCGCGGAACTGGACGAGATCATGCTGGCGCACCTCTTCGACTTTGCCCGGTGCCAGGTCGGCGAGGAGAAACGGACCATAGCTGGTGCGGATCAGGCGGTTGACCTGAAGCCCCATATGTTCGAGCACGCGGCGCACCTCGCGGTTCTTGCCTTCGGTCAGGGTCATTTCGATCCACTGGTTCCGGCCGGTGCGCCGCTCAAGATTGGCCTCGATCGGACCGTAGCGGATGCCATCGATTTCGATGCCATCGAACAGATCCTCAAGCTGCTGCTGGCTGACCTCACCAAAGGCGCGGGCGCGGTAGGTGCGAGGTACGCCCGTCGAGGGCAGCTCCATCTGGCGCTTGAAGCCGCCATCGGTGGTTAGCAGCAAAAGGCCTTCGGTCGTCATGTCGAGCCGGCCGATCGGAATGACGCGCGGCAGATCGTCTGGCAGCCGATCATAGATTGTCGGGCGGCCTTGCGGATCGCGCTCGGCGGTCAGATAGCCCGACGGCTTGTGAAACAGGAACAGCCGCGCGGGCGGAGGCGCGTTGATAGCGACGCCATCGACCGCGACGCCATATAGCGATGTCAGCAGCGTGGCCGGCGTTTCGATGGCGACGCCGTCCAGCGTGACGCGCCCTTCCTCGATCATCCGCTCCACTTCCCTGCGCGAAGCGACCCCGGCGCGGGCGAGCAGCTTGGCGATCCGCTGCGGCTCGCCCTTGCCATCGGCGCTGGCGGCGGCTCGTGCGGGATGCGGGTTTGCGGGAGATGCGGACGCTGTGGTCTTTTTCCCGAATGCGGGCTTGCTGGCATAGGCGCGCGCGGCATCCGGACGCGCATTAGCCGGGCGAGGCGCACCGGGACGCGACGGCGCGGCTCTGCTCTCCGATCGTGCCGCTTCCGCTTTGGCGCGGGATGCCTTGTTTGCCGAAAAGCTGCCCGGTCTGGAGCCGCCGGTTTTTTGCCCCGGGCCTTTGGCCGGGCCATCGGGGCCACCGGGACGTTTCGGGCCGCCCGGTCCAGCCCGGCGGGGCGGTCCTGATTTTTTTGGCGGTTCCAAGGTGCAGTTCCTTTTCTTGGGGACTGGCTCTCCCCATATCGGCGGGTGCCAGTAATAGGCTTAATGGTGCCATCCCGGCGCTTGCGCGAGGGGAAACGCCTGGCTTGCCGGGCAACCGGAAACGGGGGCGCGGCGTTTAGCGGTTGCATGGCGCAAAGAGGGCGGATCGGCAAATGTTTTTCGGGCGAGTTAAAGGGGCGGTCGGCAAAGCCATCCACAACATTTTGGTGGTGGAGGATGAGCCTCTGGTCGCCTTCGACAATGAGCATGCGCTGGAGCAGGCCGGCTTTCGGATCGCCGCGACCGTCGAGGATTATGATCATGCCGTGGCCGTAATCGACGCGGGCGGCGTCGACCTGATCATCGCGGATGTCAATCTTCACGGCGAAAAGACGGGCGTGGATCTGGCGCGGCATGCCCGCGAACGCGATCTGCCGGTGCTGTTCGTGACCGGCGCATGTCCGGCGCATGCGCGCGAGCTTGCGGTCGGTTGCCTTGCCAAGCCCTATGCGCCCCGCGACCTGGTGGGAGCCATCAATCTGGTCGATGCCGTGTTGCGCGGCAGCGCCCGGCCCCGCGCCCCGGCGGGATTCCATTTGTTTGCGGACCCTCGCTGACCCTCGCGGTGGGTTGCCAGCGCCGGATTTGCTCATATGGTGCCCCTTTGAATCGCCATCGGGGGATTGGGCTGAATGACCGACGCCGCAACGGGCCGCACCGGCTGGCTGGATGCCGTGAAGCCCTATGTCGAAAAGGCCCCGCTCGCGGCCTTTTTCTTGGGGATTTCGTCGGGCTTTCCCTATGCGATGATCGGGGCCACGCTGACGACCCGGCTGGCGCAGGATGGCATCGATAAAAAGGCGGTCACCGCCTTCACGCTCGCATTCCTTGTCTATAATCTCAAATGGCTGTGGGCCTGGGTAGTAGACGGGGTTCGCCTCCCGTTGCTCGGGCGGCTTGGCCAGCGTGTGTCCTGGCTGGTGTTCGCCGGCGCGCTCGTCATGGCGGCAGTCGTCAATCTGGCGCTGGTCGATCCGACCGCCGGCCTGTTGCAGACGGCCTATGCCGCCATCCTCGTCGGCATGGCCGGAGCGACGCTCGACATCGTGATCGACGCCTATCGCATCGAGATGCTCAAGCCCGAGCAGCTCGGCGTCGGATCGGGCATGTCGCAATATGGCTGGCGCATCGGTTCGGTAGCGGCCGGTGGACTGGCACTGGTGCTGGCGGCGCGGATCGGCTGGTCCGGGGCCTATATGGCGTGTGCGATTTTTGCGCTGCCCGCGATGCTGACCGGGCTTGTGCTCGGCGAGCCGGAACGGCGGCGCGAGCCCGCCGGGCGGCGGGGGATGAGCGAGGTCTGGCAGTCGATCGCTGGCCCGTTGGCCGAATTTTTCCAGCGTCGCGGGGCGCTGCTCGTCCTGCTGTTCATACTGCTGCACAAGATCGGCGATACGCTCGCCAATCTGACTTTCCGGCTGTTGTTCGACGATATGGGTTTCACCAATGACGAGATCGCGATCTACGATATCGGCATCGGCTTCTGGGCCTATCTGATCGGCATATTCGTGGGCGGCATCCTCTACGCCAGGCTGGGCATGAAGCGGTCGGTGCTGTTCAGCCTGTTTCTCATGGGCGTTTCCAACCTCAGCTTCGCGGTGCTCGCGGCGGCAGGTCACAGCAATTGGGGCATGGCGGGCGCGATCGGGTTCGAGAATTTCGCGAGCGGGATCGGCGGCGTGACTGTCGTCGCTTATTTCTCCGCGCTGTGCGATCTGCGCTTCACGGCGGCGCAATATGCGCTGATCTCTGCGGCGGCGAGCATCGTCGGCCGGTTCCTGACCGGCACGACCGCCGGGACCATGATCGAGCGATTCGGCTATGTGCAATTCTATCTGCTGACGACCGTGCTCGCCGTGCCGGGCATAGTGCTGTTCTGGCTGATGATGCGCGCCGGCCTGATCGACGCGAGCGTCGGCACGGCGGCGCGCGAAGCAGGCGATCAGCCCGCGTAGAGATCGAGCGGACGGCCAAGATCGGCATGGGCCTGCGCCACCGCCTGCATACAGGTAAGCGCGCCCAGCGCATGATCGTTGCCGAGCAGGGCGCTGACATGATCATATGCGATACGCGGGTCGCGCAACGCTTCCCCGGCGGCACGCATTATCAGCGCTTCGTCGGCGGTCATGCGCGAGCAACAACAGGGCGCGACCAATATCCTGCGGCTCGACATGCGCGCAAATTCCAGCATCATCGCTCGCATCAACACCAACGGCCGCCGGTAGCTGCGCCCGAACGCGCCGAGCAGCGCGTTGGCGGCATGGGCGTCGTCCACGCCCGCGCTCGCCATCCGCCGCATCACGAACAGGAACAGGCGGTTGCCATATCCCTGCGGCATTTCGCGGGACAATTGCTGGGGTAAGCTCGCTGCGTTCATCATGCTTCCTCGCCTCTCATCGGGATCGATAAAAGCAATTTACGCTATTGCGAGGCATTCGCAAGTATAATCAGTCTGGAATTTGCTCGTTCAGTCGCAAAATTTCGCCAGCGAGATAGAGCGAACCTGCGATCAGTATTTTAGGGGCGGCGCGGGACTGGGCGGCGATCGTCCCGATGGCATCGGCGGGCGAAGCGTGGGCGGTGCAGCCAATGCCCCAACGGGCGGCGGTCGCCGCGAACCGCTCGGCCGGGTGATGATCATGCCCCTGCACCGACAAGGCGTGAATATGGGCGATCCCGCCAGCAAAGGGTGACAGGAAGGCGTCCACATCCTTGTTGGCGAGCATGCCGATGACCAGATGAAGCCGCTCACCCGCCAGCCGGTCTTCATCGAAAAAGGCGCTGATCGCCTCGCCTGCGCTCGCATTATGCCCGCCGTCGAGCCAGACCTCGCTTTGTTCGGGGAGCGGCGCCAGCAAGGGACCGTGATCGAGCCGCTGAAGCCTCGCTGGCCAGTGCGCCCAGAGCGGCGCGGCCTTGATCGCGGCTTCGGCCACGGGAATAATCTGCTGATGCCGCAACATGGCGAAGGCAAGCGCGGCATTCTGAAGCTGGTGCGCGCCGGACAGGCGGGGCAGGGGTGTTTCGATCCGGCCCTGCGCATCGCGATAGTGCAGCCGGTCGCGATAGCTTGCCGCGTCCCAGCTCTGGCCCATTGCGAGCCATCGTGTGCCGGCATGGGTCGCCGCCTGCATCATGACGGCGTGGAGCGATTCGGGGTAGCGCTGCGTGACCAGCGGTGCGCCGGCTTTGGCTATGCCGGCCTTTTCCGTGGCGATCTCCTTAAGAGAGTTTCCGAGAAAAGACTGATGATCGATTCCAAGCTGGGCGATGCCGCAAACGACGGGGTTGGGAATTACATTGGTCGCATCCAGCCGGCCGCCAAGCCCCACCTCGATGATCGACGCGTCGGCGGGATGCTCTGCGAAGGCGAGGAAGGCGGCGGCGGTCGTCACTTCGAAGAAGCTCGCGCCGATCCCTTCGGCGACATCCAGCACGCGTTCGAGATAGGTTGCGAGCGCTGCGTCCTCGATCAACTGGCCGGAAACGCGCACACGTTCGTTGAAGCGCACCAAATGGGGCGAGGTGAAGACGTGGACAGTCTTGCCGTCGGCCTCCAGCGCGGCGCGCAGAAAGGCGCATGTGGAGCCTTTGCCGTTGGTGCCGGCGACGTGGAAAACGGGGGGGAGCGCTAGGTGCGGATCGCCAAGGCGCGCGAGCAGCGCGGTGATCCGCTCCAGCCCCAATATGTCCGCCCCGGGGGAGAGGATCGCAAGCCGGTCAAGCTGTGACTGGACCTCTGGATCATCGGAGACGGCATGATCGGGCAAGGCGCGCCTCCATTATGGAAAGGTCAATTCGCGGTGGCGGGCATCAGGTAGCCAATCACCCGCGCTAGCGTATCGCGCAGGTCGCGCCGATGCACGACCATGTCGATCATGCCATGATCCCGCAGATATTCGGCCCGCTGGAATCCTTCAGGCAGTTTTTCGCGAATCGTGCTTTCGATGACCCGCTGGCCTGCGAAGCCGATGAGCGCATTGGGTTCGGAAATCTGGACATCGCCGAGCATCGCATAGCTGGCGGTCACACCGCCCGTCGTCGGGTCGGTCAGCACGACGATATAGGGCAGGCCCGCCGCGTGCAGCTTGCGGATGGCGACGGTCGCGCGCGGCATCTGCATAAGCGACAATATGCCCTCCTGCATGCGAGCGCCGCCCGCCGCCGTCAGGATCACATAGGGGCATTCATGCGCGATCGCGTCATTGACCCCCTGGATGAAGGCCGCGCCCACACCCATGCCCATGGACCCGCCCATGAAGGCGAAATTCTGGACGCCCAGCACCAGCGGCACATCGTCGATCGCGCCGCGCGCATTGATCAGCGCGTCCTGATCGCCGGTCGACTGGCGCGCCGCCCTGATGCGATCGGGATATTTCTTGGAATCGCGGAATTTGAGCGGATCTTCCTGCACCTGCGGCGTCGGCAACAGGATGAAACCGGCGTCGAGAATCTGTTCGAACCGCTCGGCCGGGCCGATCCGGTCATGATGGTCGCAACGCGGGCAGACGGAGAGATTCTCCTCCCATTCCTTGATGAAGACCATCTCGTGACAGGACGGGCATTTATGCCAGAGCGTTTCGGCCGTGCCTTCCTTCTTCGCGATGAAGGGGATGGCGTTGCGGACGCGGTTGATCCAGCTCATGCGGCGGTCTCCCGGAAATGAGGGCTGTTATTGTTGAGCGCCCCGCGCAGGGCAGCGACGAATTCCTGCACCAGCGGCGCGGCGGCGTCGCCATGCGAGCCGATGATATCGACGATGGCCGACCCGACGACGACACCGTCCGCACTGCGGCCGATGGCGGCTGCCTGTTCTGGCGAACGGACGCCGAAACCTACCGCCACGGGCAGGCTGGTCGCGGCCTTCAGCTTCGCCACAGCCTGTTCGACCGAGGCGGTCGCTGCCTGCTGCCGCCCAGTCACCCCCGCGACCGAGACATGATAGAGAAAGCCGCTTGCGCCTTCCAGCACGGCGGGCAGGCGCGCCGCGTCCGTCGTGGGCGTCGCAAGGCGGATGAGGTGCACGCCGGCGGCGCGCAAAGCGGGGCCGATCTCGCGATCTTCTTCGGGCGGCACGTCGACGCAGATCACGCCATCGACACCGGCGTCCCTGCACTGGTCGGCGAACCAGTCCGGCCCGCGCACGAGCATCGGATTGGCATAGCCCATCAGCACCAGCGGCACGGCGGGATGCCGCACGCGAAAGGCCGCAGCGATGGCGAAAATATCCTTCGTCTTCGTGCCTGAACCCAGGCTGCGCAGATTGGCGAGTTCGATCGCCTGCCCGTCGGCCATCGGATCGGTAAAGGGCATGCCCAGTTCGATGATGTCCGCCCCGCCCGCAACAAGCGCGTCGAGGATTGCGGGCGAATCCGCCGGCGTCGGGTCTCCAGCCGTCACGAAGGTGATGAGTGCGGCGCGGCCCTGCGCTCGGCAGGCGTCGAAGCGGGCGAAGAGGCGATCCATCGGGGCGGCGCTCACATTTCCACTCCCAGGGCGTTAGCGACGGTGAAAATGTCCTTGTCGCCCCGGCCCGACAGATTGATGACGAGGATCTTGTCGGCGTCTAGTGTCGGCGCGATCTTCTGTGCGGCGGCGACGGCATGCGCGGATTCGAGCGCGGGGATGATGCCTTCGAGCGCCGAAAGCGTCTGGAAGCTCGCAAGCGCCTCATCATCGGTGATCGGCAGATATTGCACCCGGCCGATCTCGTGCAGCCAGCTATGTTCGGGGCCGATGCCGGGATAGTCGAGACCCGCCGAAATGCTGTGCGCTTCGGTGATCTGTCCGTCCTCGTCCTGAAGCAGATAGGTGCGGTTGCCATGCAGGATGCCCGACGCGCCACCTGCGAGGCTGGCGGCGTGCTTGCCTTGTAATCCTTCTCCCGCCGCCTCGACGCCGATCATTGCGACTTCGGGGTCGTCGAGGAAGGGATGGAACATGCCGATGGCGTTGGAGCCGCCACCGACCGGCGCGATCAGCATGTCGGGCAGGCGGCCTTCGGCCTCCATGATCTGGGCGCGGATTTCCTTGCCGATGACCGACTGAAAATCGCGGACCAGTTCGGGATAGGGATGCGGGCCGGCGGCGGTGCCGATGATATAAAATGTGTCGTGGACGTTCGATACCCAATGACGCAGCGCGTCATTCATTGAATCCTTGAGCGTTTGCGATCCCGACGTGACCGGGATCACCTCCGCCCCCAGCAGTTTCATGCGAAAGACATTGGGCTTTTGTCGCTCGACGTCCTTAGCGCCCATGAAGATTTTGCATTCCATGCCGAACAGCGCGGCGACGGTGGCGGTGGCGACGCCATGCTGGCCAGCGCCGGTCTCGGCGATCACCTTATTCTTGCCCATGCGGCGGGCGAGCAGCGCCTGGCCGATGCAGTTGTTGATCTTGTGCGCGCCGGTATGGTTCAGCTCTTCGCGCTTGAGGTAGATTTTCGCGCCCTTACCGGCAGGCGCGTCCGCGCGAAGGGCGTCGGTCAGGCGGCTGGCATAATAAAGCGGGTTCGGCCTGCCGACATATTGTTTGAGGAGCTGCTCAAACTCTTCCTCGAACGCCGGGTCGATCTTCGCCGCCCGATAGACGCGCTCCAGTTCCAGAATGAGCGGCATCAGCGTTTCGGCGACGTAGCGACCGCCGAACTGGCCGAAATGGCCGTTGGCGTCGGGCTGGCTTCGCAGGCTGTTGGGCAAAGTGAGTGGGTCGGTCATGATCGTTCAGGTCCTTCGGGCAGGCATGGGCGTTCGCTTCGGCAAGCGTTCAGCGCCATCGAGTCCGGCTAGGCTCGGTAAGGGCGGTCATGGTCAGCATTGTGCAACCGCTTTGCAGAAGGCCATGATCTTGTCCACATCCTTGATGCCCGGCGCGCTTTCCACGCCGGACGAAATGTCGACCAACGGCGCATCGGTGATGCGGATCGCGTCTGCCGCATTACCGATCCCCAGCCCGCCTGAAAGTCCCCACGGCATGGGAAGCGCCAGGCCGCGCAACAGCGTCCAGTCGAAACGCAGGCCCATGCCGCCGGGCAGCGCGGCGCCGTCTGGCGTCTTGGCGTCAAACAGCAGGCGGTCGGCGATGCCGACATATGCGTCCGCCGCAGCGATGTCGGCGCGGGTCTTGACCGAAATCGCTTTCCATACCGAAAGGCCGAAACGGCGACGGATGGCGGCGACGCGGTCGGGCGACTCCTTGCCGTGCAACTGGATCGCGCTGAGCATCCCGCCGGCCGTCAGCGCCGCCAGCATGTCGTCGTCCGGGTCGACGACCACGGCGACGCGCTCGACATGGGCAGGCGCGATTGCCGCGAGCGACTGCATTTGCCCCACGTCGACATGGCGCGGGCTTTTGCGGAAATGGACGAAGCCGACATGGCTTGCCCCCGCGCGCACCGCCGCGCCCACAGTGTCGCTGGTCGAAAGACCGCAGATCTTGATCGCGATTCGGGACATGGAGGCGCTTTAGACGCTCGAACGCTTCAAGTCACATCTGCGCGGGTACGGGCCGCGCCGGAACCGGCTGGGTGAGGTCCATATCATGCAGGGCCAGCCACTGGTCGGCATGAGCGACGCAGGCCGGTCCGAGAAAGGCGTCGAGCTGGCGCACGATTTCCGCATCGTCCAGGTCCTGCGGGTCGAGCGGAGGGTGCCAGCGCAGAGTGAAATGCGGCCCGCTGGTGCGTGCGAGATAGAAGGGCAGGAATGTCGCGCCGACCTTGCGCGCGAGCCGCAGCGCGACGGACAGATTGCCCGACGGCGCCAGATCGCGACCGAAGGTCGGGAACCACACCTGCCCGTCGCGCCGCTCGTCTACGAGAATATAGAGGGTGGCGCGCTCCTTCTGGGTCAGATGTTTGAACACGCCGCGCGCCGCGCCTTCGCCGCCGATCGCCTCGCCCATATAACTTTGCCGCGCGCGCTTAAGCAGCGCCGCCTGTGCCGGATTTTCGGGCGGCTCATAGATGCCCAGGCCCGGCCGGTCGGTCGACGCCTTGATATGCGCGGCGAGCAGGTCCCAATTGCCGGTGTGCACTGTCAGGCTGATCATCGGCCCCGGCCCGTCCAGCACGGCCTGATAGCCGACGCGATCCTCGACCCTTACATGGCGGTCGTTCACCAGCCGGTCGATATTGGCGAGTTCGCCCATCGTGCGACCGATATTGAACCAGCGCCGCGTCAGCATATCCTCCCGCTCGGCTGGCGAAAGATCCGGCCGAAGAATCGAGAGGTTCGTCCGCGCGCGGGCGTCGCGCAGCTTCATCCGGGGGCGGGCGACATGGGCGGAGAGCCAGCCGCCGATCCACGAGGCAATCGCGGCGGGAAGGATACGCAGCAGAGCGAAGAGAAAGGGGTTGGAGAGCATAGCCCGAGCGTCATACAGCAGAGCGGGTGGCGGTAAATAGCCGTGACATGGGGCGTGACGATGATGCTGGTGATATGGCTGTTGCTGCAAGGGCTGACCTTGCTGGGCGTCGCAAATTATCTGCGGCATTTGCCGAGAGACAGGCAGATCGAAGCACCCGACGGCGTCGTCATACTATTGTCGGTGCGTGACGAGTGGGATGGCGGTGCCGCCTTGATCGAACGGCTGAAGGCCCAGAGTGCGCCGTTCCGACTGTGTATCGCGACATCGGGCCAATGCCCGGCCGCCGAAGCGCTGGCGGAGCGGGAGAGGGGCTGGGTGCAGATCGTTCATGCCGGTGTCGCGAACGATGAGGGCCAGAAGGTACACAAGCTGCGCGCCGCGTTGCGCGCTCTTCGCCCCGACGATCGCTACATCGTCTTTATCGATGCGGACATCGAACCACCCGCGCGGCTGGTGGGTCGACTGTTGTTCCCGCTGGTTCGTGACAAGGCGGATGTCGTCACGGGCTATCGCCTGCTGCTGCCACGCGCAACCCCAGTGCATGCGTTGATCGGAGCGGTCGAAATGCAGCTCGCGACCCTGCCGCGATTCGCCAGTGCGACCATGCCATGGGGCGGGGCGATGGCGCTGACGCGGGAGACGGCCGAGCGGCTCGGTCTTGAGGCGGCGATGGCGGGCCGGCTGTCCGACGATATGGCGATCGGGCTGGCGGGTTGGCGCGCCAAGCTGCGGTTGCGACCGGTGCGCGATCTTCTGGTGGCCAGTCCGCTGGACGGGGACGGCCGAGCGGCGCTGGGCTTCGGCGTGCGGCAATATCGGCATATCGTCGCCAACAGTCCGTCCATGTGGATGCTGGCGACGCTGGCCGTCGCTGTTCAGTCGGCCGGCTGGGTCTGGGCGTTTAATTGGGGCGGATGGGCGGCCGTTGCCATCGGCTATGGCGCGGCATGGGGACGGGCGCTTGTGCGGGCGAGGATCATCGCCGGCGTGGTCGATCGCGGGCAGGCGCGAGCAGCGCGCCGGTCGCTGTGGTGGGATATCGCCGCGCCGTTCGTCGTGACATGGTGCCATCTGGCATTGCAGATCGCGGCGATCACGTCGTCGCATATCCGCTGGGGTGGTTGGGACTATTGGTTGCAGCGCGGGCGCGTGGTGCGGATGGCGAAAGTGGATCAGAACCCCGCCGGGAACTGATGTAAGCCGTCATCCCCGATGCGCAGCACCACCTTGCCCGCGACAGCGCTCAGCGGAAGATCGCCATAGAGATGGGGGAACAGCGCACCGCCCCGTGAGGTCTCCCACCGAATCGAGTCGCCGAACGGAGCGAGATCGACCATGACCATGACGAGCCGGTCCTGCCCGGCGAAATGCTTCGCCGCCGTTTCCGCCGCCTGATCTCGGGTCGACAGATGGATATAGCCATCGGTCAGATCGACCGGCGCGCCGCGAAAGACGCCATCGGCCTTGAGCTGGTCAAATTGTTCGGCGGTCAGGATCTTGTAGGCGAACAGCTCCGTCATTCGTCCGCCGGCCCCGACGCGCCTGGCAGGTCGGCGGCGTCCTCGATCGCCGCGTCCAGTGCATCCTCGGCCGTCTCATTATCCTCGATCCGGGCGGCGCTCACCACATGCTCGTTTTCCGCCACGTTGAACAGCCGGACGCCGGCCGAGTTGCGGCCGATGACGCGCATCGAATCGAGGCCCATGCGGATCAGCTTCGCCTGATCGGTGACGAGCATCAGATGATCTTCATGCGCCACCGGGAAACTGCCGACCACAGGGCCATTGCGAGCTATATTGTCGATGTTGGTAATACCCTGACCGCCACGTCCCGTGCGGCGATAATCATAGGCCGACGACAGCTTGCCATAGCCATTGGCGCAGACGGTCAGGATGAACTGCTCCGCCGCGGCAAACTGGCTGACGCGGTCGGGAGCCAGCGTCGGCGCGATCTCGTTTTCCTTCCACGGCGCGGCGCGCAGATAGGCCTCGCGCTCGTCGGGGGTGGCGTCGAAACCTTTGAGGATCGACAGCGATATCACCTCGTCATCGGGTTTCAGGGTCATGCCGCGTACGCCGGTCGAGGTGCGGCTCTGGAATTCGCGCACGTCGGTCGCGGCAAAACGGATCGCCTTGCCCTGGCGCGTCGCCAGCAGGACATCATCTTCCTCGGTCAGAAGCGCGACCCCGATCAGACGATCGTCGCTGCCCTCGTCGAAGCGCATCGCCAGCTTGCCGTTGCTCGGCACATTGGCGAAGGCGTCCATGCTGTTGCGGCGAACCGTACCGTTCGCGGTCGCGAACATGACGTGCAGCTCCTTCCAGCTATCCTCATCCTCGGGCAGCGGCAGAACGGTGCGGATGGTTTCGCCCGGACCCAGCGGCAACAGGTTGATCATCGGCCGCCCGCGCGTCGCGGGGCCGCCTTCGGGCAGGCGCCAGACTTTCATGCGATAGACCTTGCCGGCGGTCGAGAAGAACAGCACCGGCGTATGAGTCGAGGTCACGAACAATTCGGTGATCGCGTCTTCATCCTTGGTCGCCATGCCGGACCGGCCCTTGCCGCCGCGCGCCTGCGCCCGGAAGCTTTCAAGCGGCGTGCGCTTGATATAGCCCTGCACCGTGACGGTGACGACCATCTCCTCGCGCTCGATGAGATCCTCGTCGTCGATGCCGTCGGCAGCGGCCGTGATTTCCGAGCGGCGCGGCTTGGCGAATTCGCGCTCGATCGCCTCGAATTCCTCGCGCATGACAGCGTAGAGCTTCACCCGGTCGCCCAATATGGCGAGATATTCCGCGATGGCCTCGGCCAGTTCGGCCAGTTCCTTACCGATCTCGTCGCGACCGAGCGCCGTGAGGCGGTGCAGGCGCAGATCCAGAATGGCCCGGACCTGAAGATCGGACAGCTTGTAGACGTCGCCCGAAATCTCCGTGTCGATCGCCTCGACCAGCCGGATGTAAGGCGCGATCTCACCGATCGGCCATTCGCGCGCCAACAGCTTTTCGCGCGCCTCGGCCGGGCTCGACGATCCCCGGATGATTTTCACCATCTCGTCGAGGTTCGTGACCGCGACGACCAGGCCGAGCAAGATATGCGCTCGGTCCCGCGCCTTGGCGAGCTCGAACTTGGTGCGGCGGGTGATGACCTCTTCGCGGAACCTGACGAACGCTTCGATGATGTCGCGCAGGTTGAGCAGTTCGGGCCGACCGCCGCGAATGGCGAGCATGTTTGCCGGAAAGCTCGATTGCGCGGGGGTGTTGCGCCACAACTGGTTCAGCACGACTTCGGCCGTGGCGTCGCGCTTCAGGTCCATGACGATGCGCACGCCTTCGCGGCTCGATTCGTCGCGAATGTCGCTGATGCCCTCGATCCGCTTTTCCTTGGCGGCCTCGGCGATCTTTTCGACAAGGCCGTTCTTGCCGACCTGATAGGGGATGGCGGTCAGCACGATAGACTGGCGATCCCCGCGTCCTTCCTCGATCACATGGCGCGAGCGCATCATGATCGATCCGCGACCCGTATGATAGGCGCTGCGCGCGCCCGACTGGCCCAGAATCAGCGGTGCGGTCGGGAAATCGGGGCCGGGCACGATCGCGATCAACTCGTCGATGGTGATGCCGGGATTGTCGATATAGGCAAGGCATGCGCGCAGCACCTCGCCCAGATTATGCGGCGGAATATTGGTCGCCATGCCGACCGCGATGCCGCCAGCGCCGTTTACCAGCAGGTTCGGGAAGCGCGCGGGCAGGACCTGCGGCTCGCTTTCCGACGCGTCATAGTTCGGCGTGAAATCGACCGTATTCTTGTCGAGATCGTCGAGCAACGCGTTAGCGACCTTGGCTAGGCGCGCCTCGGTGTAGCGCATAGCGGCCGGCGGATCGGGGTCCATCGATCCGAAATTCCCCTGGCCGTCGATCAGCGGTACGCTCATCGACCAGTCCTGGGTCATGCGCGCCAGGGCGTCGTAGATCGAGCTGTCGCCATGAGGGTGATATTTACCCATGACCTCACCGACCAGGCGGGCGGACTTGCGATAAGGACGGTTGTAGACAAAGCCCGCTTCGTGCGCGCCGAAGAGAATGCGGCGGTGAACCGGCTTCAGTCCGTCGCGGACGTCGGGCAGCGCGCGCGAGACGATCACCGACATCGCATAGTCGAGATAGCTCGTCTTCATCTCGTCGACGATGCTGACGGGGCTGATATCCGAAGGGTCGGCGAGGGCGGTCTCGTCGGTCAATGCGATTCTCTTTTTCGGGTAAGCAATGTTTCTGACTTTCGCACTAGCGGAGCGAAACATGTCTGTCACCCCTCGCGCCTACACGCGCGCGCTCGCGTGCGAGGCAGACAGCATGGCGCAGTCCGGAACGAAGGGGAGGGGCTGACAGTTACGAAAGCCGCGCATATAGGCTGTTCAAACCTTATTCACGCACCGGCCCCTAACCGGTGCTCAACATGGTCGCCTTCATACAGGCGCACAAAGGAGACTGGATGATGCGTTTCGTTACCCCTGTCGCGCTTGCTTTGACCTTGGCCCTTACGAGCGGCGTCGTCGCCGCGCCCGCGTTCGCGGCAAAGAAGGAAAAGGCCGAGAGCGCACCCAAGCTCAACGTCTCGCCAGCGGTCATCAAGCCCTTACAGGCAGCGCAGGCGGCGATGGCGAAGAATGATTTCGCCACCGCCAAGGCGTCGATCGCAGAGGCCGAGGCGCTCGCCAAGTCGCCCGACGATCGTTATCAGGTAAATGCGGTAAGGCTGAACCTGTCGATCAGCACCAAAGACCCGGCGTTGCAGGGCGACGCGCTGCGCGCGATGCTCGACTCCGGTCTCGTGCCCGCTGGTCAGGTCGGACAGTTCTCCGGGATTGTGGCCGAATCCGATCTTGCCGCGAAAAATTATGACTCGGCGCTTGCGCGTGCCCAGACCGCGCTCAAGGCGGGTTATATGCCTCAGGCGGTCAATGTCACGATCGCCCAGGCCTATTTCGGCAAGGCTGGAACCGGCAACATGAACGTCGAACCCGGCCGCACCAACACCGTCAACGGGCTCGCCGCGCTCAAGGCCGCAATCGAATCATCCAAGGCTGCAGGCCAGGCCGTTCCAGCCCAATGGTACAAGATCGGCGTTTCCCGCGCGGCGGCCGCGAAGAGCCCGGACATGGGCGAGTGGGCACGGCTCGCCTATCAGGCAGAACCGAGCGGCGAAAACCTGCGCACGCTGATCCGCATTTTCCAGCAGGGTAATCCGAATATTTCAACGCGCGAAAATCTGGACGTGCTTCGGCTCATGGCCGCGTCCGGTGGACTTGTCCTTGCGGGGGACTATCTCGAATATGCCGAGACAGCGTCGCGCCTGGGCATTTATGGCGAGGTGAAGACGGCTATCGATTCGGGTCGGAGCAAGGGCGTACTCAACGCCTCGCAGGGTAGTGATTTCTACCAGCCGGCGGTTGCCCGGATCGCCGGCGACAAGAGCACGCTGGGCGCTGCCGAAGCGGACTCGCGCAAGGGCGCCAATGGCAAGATCGCTGCGGCCACGGCCGACGCCCAGATGGGCTATGGCAATTATGCCAAGGCGTCCGAACTGTTCGCACTCGCTCTGCAAAAGGGCGGTGTGGATGCCGATGAAGTGAATACGCGCCTTGGGATCGCCAAGGCGCTGGGCGGTGACGTGGCCGGTGCAAAGGCGGCTTTTGGCGCGGTGCAGGCCGGCGCGCGCAAGCAGATCGCAGGGCTGTGGCTGACCTATCTCGCCACCAAGGGGGCATGATGTCCCGGCGCGTCGTTCATGGGAACGACGCGCCGCCGCGCGGGCGCTGGTGTATGACGGCGCTCGTCCTGTCTCACTAGTCATTGATTTACCGCGATTTTCGAGCAAGTAAGTGGTTTCAACTGCTCCGAAAACGCTCTATCCTGCTGACAGTCAAGAGCCGTCGGTTGCACCGGTCGGATAAGGGGAGGCCGTTGGCCATGCGCGTGCGTTTCACATTTTTTTCGGGCATGTCCGTTGCCGCGGCGGTGGCGGCCAGCGCGGTAGTGATGTCGCCAATGCCCGCCGACGCGAAGAAAGCGGCCAGCGGCACCCCGGTGGAAATGTCGGACAGCTTTCGCGCGACCTTGGCTACTGCCCGGAGCGCGATCAGGGCGGGTGACATGGGCGCCGCCCGGGCGTCTGTCGCGGCTTTGACGCCCGCGACGGATTTTGAGGTCTATGCCGCGGCCGGCGCGCGATTCGAACTGGCGACCCAGCGGCGCGACATTCAGGCCCAGCGCGTCGCGCTGAGCGATATTTTCAAGAGCAGCGCCGTGCCCCGTTCGGACGCGCCCCGCCTGCGTTACCTTGCGGCGCTGTTTTCCTACATGGTCGGCAATTATGACGATACGCTCGCTCAACTCGCCTATGCCCGTACGCTCGGCTATGACGATATCGACGCCACGCTCCTGTCCGCCGACACCTATATCCGCAAGAACCGCCCAAAGGAGGCACGGCCGATCGTGGACGCCGCGCTCGCGCGGCAACGGGCGCTGGGGCAGCCGATCTCGGCAGCCTGGTATGATCGGGCGATCTCGATGGCCTATTCGTCGGGTGATTGGGATGCGGTGGGGGCGTTATATCGTGAACGACTGGCCCATTATTCTTCCGCGCCAGAGTGGCGATCGGCGCTTGTGAACACGCTTTCCACGCCCGGCGTGGACACGCAGATCCAGCTCGATCTCTATCGCTTGCAGGCCGCCAATGGCGCCATGGCGAGCGAACGCGATTATCAGGCCTATGCAACGCTGGCTGAAAAAGCCGGTTACAGCGCGGAATCGAAAGCGATTATCGAAGCAGGCCGTGCCGCAGGAAAGTTGACGGCGACGCAGCCGGTCACGGCGCAATTGCTCAAAAATGTCGCGCCAAAGGCGACCAAGGAGATCGCGGCGTTACCGGCACAGGCAAAGAAGGCCGATGCGGCAAACAAGGGCGATGCCGCGCTGAAGGTCGCCGACAGCTATTTTTCGCTCGCACAGTTTCCCAAGGCGGCGGAATATTATCGCCTTGCGCTGGCCAAGGGTGGAGTCAAGGCGGCGCATGCCAATGCGCGGCTTGGCGTGGCGCTGGCGCGTTCGGGCGATTTGGCGGGTGGCAGTTCGGCATTGGCGGCGGCGGATGGCGAATGGGCCAATGTCGCCGGGTTCTGGTCCGTGTGGGTCGCGCAGCAAAGCCGGAAGGTCGCCCTCCGCTCGCCGGTCGAACGGCCCATCTACAGTTAAGGACGGCTGGCGCTGCTATCAGCGGGGAAGGGGAACGCCCGGCAAATTTTTGGACGTCCGAATGGTCAGCGATGTCTTGACGCTGACCACATTGGGCGCGGGCGTCAGCTTCGATGTCAGAAACTGCTGAAAGCTTTGCAGGTCGCGCGCAACGACCTTCAGGATGAAATCGATTTCGCCGTTCAGCATATGGCATTCGCGCACTTCGGGGAGCGCCGCGATATGATCCTCGAATGCCTTGAGGTCCCCCTCCGCCTGGCTTTTTAGGCTGACCATCGCATATACGGTGATGGTGAAGCCAAGCATCGCCGGATCGACGACGGCATGATAGGACGTGATGGCGCCGGCGTCTTCCAGCGCGCGGACGCGCCGAAGGCAGGGAGGCGCGGTAAGCCCGACCTTGCGCGCCAGTTCGACATTGGTCATCCGGCCGTCATCCTGCAACTCGCTGAGAATCTGCAGATCGATATCGTCGATATTTGGCCCCGCCATTATTCGATTATTTCCATTCCTATCGGTTGCCCCGCATTATAATAATATTTCAAGGCAATGCAATTGTCCCACTATGCGACGATCGAAGCTGGATCGCCTTGGTGGCCCTTTCCCTTTGCGCATTGACCCCTTATCGGTAGGTCGCGACAGTATCGGTGGCGCGATCAAGGTCAGCGACGGCGATGCCAATGGGGATTTTTGGGTGCGTTTCAACGATCTCATGCAGACGGTGCTGGCGGCCGAAGACAGAAGCGGTCTGGGTGCCGTGACGCTGTGGCGTCAATGCGTGGATCTGCTGGCGCAGCATGACCGGCATGATCGCGCATCGCTGTTGCCCGAGGACCGTAACAGGCTGGTACAGCGGCTTGCCGACCTGCGCCCGAAATTGTCGGAAACCCAGCGGATCGCCACGGTCGTGGAACTGGGGCGGCAATTGCGGTCGCCGGCCCTCGTGCAATTTTTTGCCAACGACCGGCCTTCCATAGCCGCTGCGGCCATTGCGCGTGCGCAACTGCCCGATGCCTTGTGGATCGAATTGCTGCCCCATCTGACGCCGACCGCGCGGGGCGTATTGCGCGGGCGGCGGGATATCGGGTCGGGCGCTCGCCAGGCGCTGGAGGCGTTCGGCGCGACGGACCTTGTCCTGACGACCGACCCGCAGATGGGCGAAGCGAGCGATATGCTGCTGACGCCGGATATGGCGGTCCCCGATAATGAGGGCGACATCGTGCGGCTGGACATCGCAAAGCCGGCCATTCCGGTCGATGCAGCGCCGCCGCCGCCCGCTGGCGGCGGCCAGAACCAGATCCGAAATCTCGTCGACCGCATCGAGCGGTTTACAAACGGCCGGCGTCCGCCCGGGGAAGCCGTTCCGCATGTTTCACCTGTAGCTGTTGCGCCGCGCGCTTTCACGTTCGAAACCGACGCTTCGGGATCCCTTATCTGGGTGGAGGACGCGCCGCGCGCCGCGTTGATCGGGCTGACCCTTGGCGAAGTGGCCATCGAGGGCGGCAGTGGCCCGGACGGTCATGTCGCCGGCGCCTTTGCCC
Organism: Sphingobium fluminis; assembly: GCF_037723805.1. NCBI lineage: Bacteria > Pseudomonadati > Pseudomonadota > Alphaproteobacteria > Sphingomonadales > Sphingobiaceae > Sphingobium > Sphingobium fluminis. The sequence continues at coordinate 92,281 of NZ_JBBJUK010000004.1, read as the reverse complement.
GGCGGAGCGGATTTCAGAACGGGCGCTTCGCGATCGTCGGGGGCGTGATGGACGGGGAATGGCGGATGTCCGCGACCCCCTTTTTCGATCCGCGCTCCGGTCGGTTCGAAGGGTATCGTGGCCAGGCGCGCCGGCCGCATCTGCATGAAGTTGCAGCGACGCCTCCGTCCGAATCCGTCGGCATCACCGGTCTTTCGGCGGACTCGTTACGACAGCTGGTCCATGAATTGCGCACCCCGCTCAACGCCATTTTAGGCTTTGCGGAGATTATCGAACAGCAGTTGTTCGGCGAAGCGGGGCCGGAATATCGCGACATGGCAGGCCGGATCGCGACCGATGCCCGTCATTTGCTGACGGCCTTCGACGATCTGGACCTTGCGGCGCGCGTGTCGCGCGGAGACGATCAAGGAACGCCCAGCTTGCTCGATCCTGCTCTGCTGGTCACTCATGTCGTAACGCGCTTCGGCCAGCAGGATAACGCAGACCACACGCCGATCGACATTGCGATCGCCCCCAACCTGCCATCGGTCAACATTGATCCGGTCCAGGGCGAGCGGATGGTTCAGCATCTGATCCGCACCTTGATATCCGTGTCGTCGGCGGGGGAAGGGTTGCACGGCGCCTGCTGGTTTCAGCCGGACGGGGGGCGTGGGCGGGTGGTCCTTGCGATCGATCGCCCCGCAAGCCTCGTCGGTATGGAAGAGGCGCAATTGCTGGACCCGGGATATACGCCGGAGGGAGACTGGGCGGACGGGCCGCTGCTGGGCCTCGGTTTTTCGCTGCGGCTGATCCGCAGTCTGGCGACGGGCGCGGGCGGCGCGCTCGATATCGAAACAGGCCGTTTCCTGCTCGCCATTCCCGCCGCTCAAAAGACCGAGGACGCGGCGGGTCGCGCCTGACTAAGCCACAGGGATGGAAAGGCAACCCTATGGCAATCATTTTAGCCTAGGCCCATGGGCATGACCGCCCCCATCCATGACGGCAACCTTCTGCAAGCGCCCGCAGCCGACGATATGATCGCGCTCGATCCGGACTTCGGCACGCGCTTCATGCTGTTCGTCGACACCGAAGAAGAGTTCGACTGGAACGCGCCGTTCAGTCGATCCGGTCATGGCGTGACCGCCCTGGACGGGATGGCCCGCGGGCAGCGCTATTTTGCGCGGGCGGGCGTCAGGCCCGTCTATGTCACCGATTACCCGGTTCTGGAGAGCGATGCCGCCGCCGACATGATGGGGGGCTGGGCCGCCGCTGGCGAAGCGCATATCGGCGCGCATCTCCATCCCTGGGTCAATCCCCCCCATGTCGAAAAGGTCTCCGCCGCGAACAGCTATGTCGGATCTCTTCCCGAAGCCGTCGAGCGTGACAAACTGGCTGCGCTGAGTTCGCGCATCGCGGAGCGCTTTGGCCAACGTCCGGTCGTCTATCGCGCGGGCCGGTATGGCGTTGGCGCCAACAGCGCCCGCCTGCTCGAAGAGGCGGGGTTCCGCCTCGATAGTTCGGTGCGAAGCGGCTTTGATTACAGCCAGCAATATGGGCCGGATTTCCAGGGGTTGCCGCAAACCCCCTACTGGGCCGGACCGACACGATCGCTGGTCGAACTGCCGCTATCCACCGCCTTTGTGGGGCTGCTGCGCGGCGGCGGCGAGCGGCTCTATCGAGCGGCGCAGGGCATGGGGCCGCTGGCGGGCGCTCTGGCGCGCTCTCGCATGCTCAGCCGGGTGCCGCTAACGCCCGAAGGCGTGCCGGCGCGCGACGCCATCAGGGCCATCGACGCATTGATTGAGGAGGGCGTGCGAGTCCTCAATTTCAGTTTCCATTCGCCAACGCTCGCGCCGGGGCATACGCCCTATGTGCGCGATGAAGCGGACCGGACGGACTTTTACAACTGGTGGGACGAAGTGCTGAACCATCTCGCGCGGCGGAACGTGATATCCGCAAGCATCGACCAGCTTCTTGGCGCGATACCCGCACGCGGCCGGGCTTGCCAAGCGGCCTGATGCTCCCTATTCCGCGCCTAGGGTGGGGCCTGTAGCTCAACGGTTAGAGCTGGCCGCTCATAACGGCTAGGTTGCGGGTTCGATTCCTGCCGGGCCCACCAAATCTTTCCATCATAGCGTACATCTGCTATCAATAAACCTTGGATAACAAGGGATTATTGGACGATGTTAGATCAACACCTCTCATAAGAGATCAGGACTTCTCGACGAATCTGGGGGTATTTTTGGGGGTATCGGCGGCCGATTTGGGGGTATTTTCTCCATGGCTCTCACCATCAACGAAATTAAAAACGCCAAGCCTGCGAAGCGCGATTACAAGCTCACTGATTCCAGTGGCTTGTTTCTTCTGGTCACGATGGCTGGCGCCAAGTCCTGGCGCTTCAAATATCGATTTGGCGACCGGGAGCGGCTACTCACGTTCGGGCGCTATCCCGATCTTGGATTAGTGGCCGCGCGCGAGGCGCATCAGGAAGCGAGAAAGCTCCTTGCAGCCGGCAAAGATCCAGCGACGGAAAAGAAGAAGGCGAAGCTTGCGAAAGTCGCGGCTTCCCGGGCAACTTTCCGCAAGATTGCTGACGAATGGTTCGCTGACCAGCGTCCGATCTGGTCACTTTCCAACGCCAAGCGTGTGCGCCATCGGTTGGAAAAGGACCTGTATCCAGTCTTCGGCAATCTGCCGATAGGAGAAATAGAAAGTTAGACGATCTTGCGCGCCCTGCGCAAAATCGAGGCCCGGGGTTCCATTGAAACGGCCAAGCGCGTCCGAGGCTATGTTCGTTCCATATTCCTGCGCGCCAAGGGGGAAGGCTACGTCTCACATCCTGTCCTGATGGAAATAGACGAGATCAAGGATGCTCTCAAGCCGGCGCGGCGTGGGTCGAAACAGCCTGCGTTTACAGACGTTGCCGAACTTTTGGAATTCCAAAAATGCGTAGATCGTTCGACATCGAACGTTCTGACTAAGCTTGCTTCTCGACTTCTTACCCTAAGCCGCGCCCTTTGCCAGTGCCAGGTGGTCGCGATCACCAGAGGATACGGCCGAATTTGATTGAACTCAGAACCAGCCAGCCTGCTTCTGGGCTATCAGCATCATGGTGGAATGTCGGTAAAGGGTCACGAATTGCTGGAACGGAAATTCGAGATCGACAATATACGGATCCTCGACCACCGGATCCATCAACTGATTGATATCAAACCGCCCTTCACTCATCATCGCACTCTCCTTTGGGTTGTCTTTTGCTGTGGTTGACTCATCTTGGCATGGCACTGATCTGGCATTAACTTCATCTGGACGTTGGCGGCAGCGCTCCGCTGATGAGCAGCGAAAACCGAATTGCATAACGGGGAGGTCGAATTTGACATACAATCTCGAAGGTCGCTCTATTCTTGTCACCGGCGGTGCCAGCGGAATCGGGCGCTCTGTCGCCATACTGAGTGGAGAGGCGGGGGCCGCGGTTACGGTAACCGACCTGGACCCGGACCGTGGCAACGCCGTTGTCGACGAGATCGGACGCAAGGGCGGGCAGGCGCAATTCGTCCGGTTGGACGTCACCCAGGAGGCGCAGCACCATGCTGCGGTAGCGGCAGCGGTGAAGGCGTTCGGCAAGCTCGACGGATCGTGCAACGCCGCGGGCATGTCATTCGAAGGGCGGCCAGTGCATGAAATCAATCCGGATTACTGGGACAAGCTTTACGCCATCAATGTTCGCGGCGTCTTTTTCTCCTTTCGCGCGCAGGTTCCGGCGATGCTGGAGGCCGGCAAGGGCTCGATCGTGAATATTGCATCGACATCCGCCATGGCCCCGTTTCCGAATGCCGCCGAATATTGCTCGTCAAAAGGAGCGGTCGTCACGGCCAGCCGGGCCGCGGCGCTCGACTATGCCAAGAGCGGCATTCGCGTGAATGCCATTCTTCCCGGAGCAACACGCACGCCGATGCTGCAGGGGGAGATGGACAAGTATGACGGCCTGGAGGAGATGATGATAGCCGACTGCCCTCAGGGCCGACTGGGCCACCCCGATGAAATCGCCTTTGCGGTTCGCTGGCTGCTATCCGACGAAGCCAGCTTCGTGACCGGGAGCGCGATGGTGGTCGATGGCGGATTGTCGGTACCCTGACACTGCACGGGTCGGCCAAACTTCATGGCAGCTTGACCGGCCAGAGTAGTTTCCCGAGGGGCCTGGGCCTCTTCGGGACACTTGGCGATCGTCAATCGTCGAACCAATACCGCCTCAAACCCCGAAGACCTCTGCCACGTGAGCTGTGTCCATATATTCGCGCAGCTTCGTGATCTTGCCGGAATCATCGAACTCGAACAGGAAGTGATAGAAATTCTCGTATGTCTTGCCGTCGGCCGTGATGCCATGGCTCCGGGGCTTCGACCTCCTCGAACATCAGCCGCAGCTGGGCGATATCCATTTTCTCGGAGCTGCGGCCGAACTGGACGCGCAGCAGCCGCGCGACACGATGCTCGAGCTTTTCGATCCGCAAGGTCTGGGCTTTTACGGTGGCTTGCGCCACCGTCAGTTCGGCCCGTTCCTGCTCCATGACATCGGCCATCTCCAGCAGCATTTTCTGCAGGAGAACCGGCGCCGCGTGCGCTGTTCGAACTACTCAATGGTCGCGGACGTGAGCGTCCGATCCGTTCGGGTGAGACTGTTAAGATCGTGACCTATTCGGATCGCCGATGAACTGCACGATGTGTATGACTAACGGCCAGTGACACTGCCTCGGCTAAGCGCCACTACAAAGGGGCGTTTCGCTGAATGGCTACACCTTAAACGACACCTTGAAACAGGTGCCGCCATCGGGTCGGTGACCGCTGGGGGCCGACGCCGATCCGACCTTGAGACGTGGGCCTACGGAGCAGACGATGGCGGCTTATGTCGGAAGCGCTGACCCAGCGAACTGGCGTTCGTCTCCATTGCTAGCGTCCTTCCACAGCGATCTGCACCCGGCGCTGATCGTCGTCCTGGACGTGGACCCGCTGCATGACGAAGCGCTCCTTTATGCAGAGAAGCTGAAGGGCGCGGGCGTTACCGCGCACGTCATGCTGTTCGACTACACCGATCTTTAAAGCGGGGGTGCCGGGCGGACTATGCGGGGGGCCATAATTGGTCGCGCCCGGCACAGGATCAACGGGTTGGCCTCCGACTGGTTCCGTAGCATCGTTTGCAGTCGCCGCTGCCTTTGATCAAAACTCCTGCGAGCTCGGCAAAAGGCCGGACTGACGAGGAAAGCATTGAACCTTCATGCGGCGTGCGCGATAAGGTGGGCGATGTGCGCCTCGCCGCCCTAATTCCCGATCCACACAAGGTAGCTGATGAAGATAAGACGGCTGTTTGCGTCCTCTGGCCATGACATGGCGATCGACCTTGGAACGGTGAATACGGTGGTCCATGTGCGCGATCGGGGGATCGTGCTCAACGAACCGTCGGTCATCGCGATCGAAACGGTCGCGGGCGTGCGTCGAGTCAAGGTCGTCGGCAACGAGGCGAAGCTCATGATGGGCAAAACGCCGGCCAATATCCAGGCGATCCGGCCCCTGCGCGACGGCGTGATCGCCGACATCGATGTGGCCGAACAGATGATCAAGCATTTCATGGCGAAGGCCCTGGGGAAGACAGGCCGGTTCAGCCGCCGTCATGAGGTGGTCATTTGCGTGCCTTCCGGCTCGACCATGGTCGAGCGCCGCGCGATCCGGGTCGCCACCATGAATGCCGGCGCATCCCGGGTTCAGTTGATCGACGAGCCGATGGCGGCCGCGATCGGTGCGGGCTTGCCAGTCACGGAGCCCCGTGGCGCGATGGTCGTGGACATTGGCGGGGGCACCACCGAGGTCGCCGTGCTGTCGCTGCGCGGCATCGCGTACAGCAACTCGGTCCGTGTAGGCGGGGACCGGCTGGACGAGGCCATCGCGTCCCATATCCGCCGCCATCATAACCTTATGATCGGCGAAATGACGGCCGAGCGCGTCAAACATGCTATCGGCTCGGCGGTGGTGCCCGACGATGACGGGCGCATCATCAGCGTCAAGGGGCGCGACCTGGTGAACGGCCGGCCGGCGGAGATCAGGATTACCGAGGCGGAGATCGCCGAAGCCCTGAGCGATGGCGTCGGCCAGATCAAGGCGGCGGTGATGGCTGCGCTCGAACAGACCGCGCCGGAGCTTTCCGCCGATATCATCGAAGAAGGCATCACCCTGACGGGCGGCGGTGCTTTGCTCGCGCGCTTTGACGAGGCCTTGTCGGAGCGGACAGGCCTTCCGGTCAAGGTGGCGGGCAACGCGCTGATCTGCGTCGCGATGGGAGCGGGCAGGGCGCTCGAGGAAAGCGCCTATGAAGGCGTGCTGACGGCCGGATAGGGCGGCCCAAAGGCGAGCGGCGCATACTCGCACCCCTCTCTCGATCCGTGGTTTGGGCCGATGCTGGTCGCAACATTCGCCCCCGCACTTCGTTATCCCTTGCAGCGCGCCGATGAGTTCGGCCTACGGGTTGATTCGTCGGCGTGCCATGACCACCCTTCTCCAGGTCATGCCATCGAGGAAAATATGTGTCGCTCACGCCCTGCATCAAAGCCATCTCGACCGCAACGCCGCCCCATGACGTCCATCACGCCTTCATCGACTGGGCCGGACGCCAACTGACAGACGAGCGCGAACGAGCGCTGTTCGCGCGGCTGGTGGACCGTGCCCGGATCGACCATCGCTGGAGCGTCATGCCGCCCGAGGCGATCGATCAGAGCACCGGCGCTTTCTATGATGCGAAGGCGTGGCCCGGAACGGCGCAGCGCATGGCCATCTATGCGCGCGAAGCGCCGGCGCTGGCCGAACAGGCGGTTCGCGGGCTGGGATCGCTCGATGGCGTGACTCATCTGGTGGTCGCGAGCTGTACGGGATTCGTGGCGCCTGGCGTCGACCAGTTGCTGGCGAAACGCCTGGGGCTCGCGGCAGATGTCGAGCGGGTGCTTATCGGGTTCATGGGCTGTTACGCGGCGATAGCTGCGCTGAGGACTGCCTACCATATCATACGGTCCCAGCCGCACGCCAACGTGCTTGTCGTCACGGTCGAACTAAGTTCTCTGCATCTGCAAAAATCGGGCGATCTCGAAACGCTGCTCGCCATGCTGCTCTTCGCCGACGGCGCGGCAGCAGCTTTGGTCAGCGCCCGCCCGGCTGGTCTCGAAATCGACGCGCCATTTTCCATCGCCCTGGACGACAGCAGCGATCTTATCACCTGGACAGTCACCGATACCGGCTTTGCGATGGGCTTGTCGGGAAAGGTGCCGGCCCGGGTCGCAGGCGCGCTGGCCGATCCCGATATTCGCAAACGAATCGGCGCGGACGAAGGAATGGGCGGATGGGCCGTTCATGGCGGCGGCCGCTCCATTCTGGATGCGGTGGAGCGCGGATTCGATCTGCCCTTGGAGGCGCTTATGGACTCCCGCGCCATTTTGCGGGATTTCGGCAATATGAGTTCGGCGACGATCATGTTCGTGCTTGCCCGCATTCTGGCCCGCGATCGTCCCCAGACTGGCGTGGCGCTGGCCTTCGGACCGGGCCTCGCGATCGAAGGCTTTCACTATCGAACGCCGCGATGACCGACCTGGCCCAACGTGCCGTGGCGCTGGAGCAGATGGATGCGCCGGACCTGCCGGCCGATGTCTATGCCGATGTGCTGCGCGATCTTAGCCGGGTCAATATGTGGACGATGGCATCCCGTCCAACGCTCGATTTTCTCGATCGCGCAGCCAGACCCGGCGCCCGGCTGCGCATCCTCGATGTCGGCTTCGGGGCTGGCGATATGCTGCGCAGGATCAGCCGGTGGAGCGATCGGCGCGCAATCCCGACCGATCTCGTCGGGATCGATCTCAATCCCCGGTCCGCCGCCGTCGCCCGCAGTGCGACCGGCCCGGATCACAGCATCGATTTCCGCACCGGCGACTACGCGGATTTGCGAGGCGAGCGCTGGGACATCATCCTTTCCAGTCTGGTCGCGCACCATATGACGCATCAGCAACTGGTCGATTTTCTGCGCTTCATGGACGATGAGGCGGAACGGGGCTGGCTGGTCAACGACCTGATGCGGCATCGCTTCGCCCACATGGCTTATCCGGTCCTTGCGGGATTGATGCGATGGCATCCGATCGTCCGGCAGGACGGGACACTGTCGATTGCACGGTCCTATCGCCCGGGTGAATGGCCCTCGATCCTGGCCGAAGCGGGGGTCAAGGGCGCGCGCATATTCCGCGCCTTTCCCTTTCGTCTGTGCGTCGAACGATGCCGTTGATCGTCGGGGGAGGACCGGCCGGGGCGGCGGCGGGGATCCGACTGGCGCAAAGCGGCATGCGCCCGGTGATCGTCGAGCGTACTGCCGAGCCGGCCGATATGCTGTGCGGCGGGTTTCTGAGTTGGAACAGCGTCGAAATTCTCCGCGATTGCGGGGTAGATCCGATGGCGCTGGGCGCGCACGCCCTTCACCGCGCCCGTATCTTTGCGGGAGGTCGTGCCGTCGCCATGATGTTGCCGGCTGCGTCGGCCGGCCTTTCGCGCCAAAGTCTGGATAAGGCGCTGCTCGATCGCGCAGCGCGCGCGGGCGTGGAAATCCGTCGCGGTGTCACCGTCCGGTCGATCGAAGGCGGATCGGTGCGTTATGCCGACGGCACGGTCGAATCGCCTGACCATCTGATCCTGGCCACCGGCAAGCACGACGTTCGCGGTTGCGCCCGTCCGGTCGTTTCGAATGATCCGTCGGTTGGCTTGCGCTGGCGCTTCCGGGCCGGCGCGCGACTGGCCGATGCGGTCGGCGACGCGATCGAACTTCACCTGTTCCGGCATGGCTATGCCGGGCTGGTCATGCAGGAGGAGGGGGCCGCCAATCTGTGCCTTGCGGTGCGGCGCAGCGCCTTCGTCGCTGCCGGGCAAAGCGCCGATGCGATGCTGGCGACGATTCTCGCCCAATCTGCGACGCTTGGCGATCGGCTGGCAGGCGAAAGCCTGGGGCCGGCTCAGGCGATCGCCAATATTCCTTATGGCTGGCGCGCGCGCGATCGGGACGCGATGCTCTACCGGGTCGGCGATCAGCTGGGGGTCATTCCCTCGCTTGCAGGGGAAGGCGTCGGGATCGCGCTGGCAACGGGCATGCGGGCCGCCGACGCGATCATTGCCGGCATGGACCCGCAAACATATCAGGACCGGACTTCCCGAAGAATCGGCCTGCCTATAGCCTGTGCTAGCCTGATCTGGTCCATCTTCGAAAGGCCCGACCTCGCCCGTCTGGCGATGCCCGTCCTCACTCGCATACCCGGAATGGCGACCGCGGCCTTGCGCTGGACTCGCATTGGGGCCGTTCCGGCAAAAAGTCCGTCCTAATTTATCTTCGGCGGGCCAGGATCGGCCTGGTTCCGGCGAGCCCGCCCCACAGCGACGGCGGGTAGCGCACTGGGCTGCTCATTTGGTGCCATCCGGATTGCGGCCGTAGCGCCGCCCAGTCCCGAAGCGCCGCCCGTCACGATGGCACCGAGTCCGCCAATATCCATGTCGATCCTGTCCTGATCAGTTGAGTTCGATAGCCATGGCGGTCGCTTCGCCGCCGCCGATGCACAGTGAAGCGACGCCGCGCTTTAGTCCCCGATTCTGAAGCGCCGCGATCAACGTGGCGAGAATGCGAGCGCCGCTGGCGCCGATCGGGTGGCCAAGGGCGGTGGCGCCCCCATTGACGTTGAGCTTTTCCATGGGAATGCCCAAATCCTTCGCGGCAATCATCGCCACGACGGCAAAGGCTTCATTGACTTCGAACAGGTCGATATCGTCCACGCTCCATCCGGCCTTGTCCATGACCTTGCGCATGGCCGGCACGGGCGCGGTGGTGAAGAGGCCGGGTTCATGTGCGTGAGCGGCGGTAGCGATCACGCGCGCGACAGCCGAAAGTCCGAGCCCGTCGGCAACGCTCTGCCGCGTCATTACGAGCGCGGCGGCGCCATCCGAAATGGACGAGGCATTGGCAGCGGTGATCGTTCCGTCGGCGACGAATGCAGGCTTGAGTGATGGGATCTTGTCGGGCTTCGCCTTGCCGGGTTGTTCGTCCGTGTCGACGATCGCCTCGCCGCCGCGCCCCGAAACGGTCACCGGCGCGATCTCCCGGACAAAGGCGCCGCTCTTTATCGCTTCATTGGCGCGCGCCAGCGAGCGGATCGCATAATCATCTTGCTCGGCGCGGGTGAACTGGTAATTGCGCACGGCATCCTCGGCAAAGACGCCCATCGCCTTGCCCGGACTATAGGCATCCTCCAGCCCATCCATCATCATCGTATCGATGATCCGGTCATGGCCGATGCGCGCGCCCGATCGATGCTTGGGAAGAGCGTAGGGTGCATTCGTCATGCTTTCCATGCCCCCTGCAACGATGATATCGGCAGTACCGGCCGCGAGCGCCTCGGCCGCCATGATGGCCGCCTGCATACCCGATCCGCACATCTTGTTGACGGTGGTAGCCTCTACCGATCGGGCAAGGCCCGCGCCCAGCGCCGCCTGCCGCGCCGGTGCCTGGCCAAGCCCGGCGGGGAGCACGCATCCCATATAGATCCGATCGATCGCGTCGGTGGCGACACCTGCCCGCTCGACCGCCGCTTTCACCGCCACTGCGCCCAGATCGGTCGCTTTCAGCGCGGAAAGTGCGCCCTGAAACCCCCCGATGGGGGTGCGCGCATAGCCAAGGATGACGACGGGATCATTCTGCATATTCAACTTCCTTTCAGGCCGGTGCGGCGATCTGGTTATGGCTCATGCCCTTGGCCGAGGTCGGCTGCGGACGGGTTCTTGTTTCATGCCTGCTTTGGAGCGGGGCGGGCAGGGGCTGGAATGTCGGCAGAAGCCCTGCCGCGCGATAACTGTCGACGAGCGAGTCATAGAGCGTCACGTCCGCCCGGCTCCGGGCCATGAGATGCGCGCAGACGAGCGCCGCGAAGATGGCTCGCGCCTTGGCGTCACCGCTTTCCATTCCTGTTGCGGCGAGGCGCTCGCTCAACCACATGATGTGGACGTCGGCAAATATTTGAACCTCGGTCTTCACCTCGTCGGGAAGATCGTCATATTCAGCCGCCATGAAGCTGCCCAGGCACATGCGGTTCTCGTTTTCCAGCGCGATCCGGAACATGCGAGGATATTGGCGCAGGCATTCTGCCGGATCGGGCGTTTCGGCCGACAACGCTTCAAGAGCCCCCGCCGCGTCCTCCCGGTAGCGCCTCGCCACTGCCACACCCAAATCCGCCTTGGCGGGAAAATGATAATGGACGCTGGCCGCCTTGATACCGACGACTGTCGCCAGGTCACGGAAGTTCAATCGGCTATAACCGCGCGACTGCCCGATGCCGCCAGCGTCTATTTTCATCACGCGACGCCGGGGCTCGGCGCGGACGTTGAACGATATCGGAACGCGCAATGGGGCCAGTATCAGCGCGAAAAGGCGCTTCGCGGAATGCATTATTTCAGCGCCCTGCTGGAACGTCAGCCGTTCGTGGCTGGCGATAGCTTCTCCATGGCCGAGTATGCGCGGATGCAGGAGCGACCAAGCGTGAAAAACCGCGTGACAATGTCGGATTCCGCTGGCTGAGCCGGACATCAGCCGGCCTCGGCCTGTTGCTCGATGCGGATCAGCATCACGCCTTCGGCCACTTGCGAGCCTGCCTGCGCCTTCAACTCGGCGACAACGCCGTCGAATGGCGCAAACAGCGCCTGCTCCATCTTCATCGCCTCAAGCACCAGCAGCTTTTGACCTCTGGCAACGATCGCGCCTTCTTCCACATCGACGCTGACGATGCGGCCGGGCATGGGCGACAGTATCGCGCCATCGGAAGGGCCATGACCCCCGCCTGCATGATCGGCGCGCGGGAGGCTGAACGGCCACGCTTGCCCGTCCAGGAAAAGCAGCATTTCGCCTTCCACTTCGGCGACACTGGCGGGCAACGCCGCCCCGTCAAGCGTCACGTCATGCGTCACCCCGGCAATGTCGACCTGCATTCTGAAATCGGGATCGCCATTGGCCCTGAAGCCGGTCAGCGCCGTCCACGGATCGCGGCCCACCGTGGGCAGCAATGCGCGCGCGACCGCCTGCAACACCGGCTCGCCCGGATCGGCGGAGGGGATGAGCCGTTCGGCATGGCGTTCGATAAAGCCGGTGTCGACGCGGCCAGCCGTGAAATCGGCGTTGGCGGCGGCCCGCGCCAGAAATGCAGCATTCGTCCTTACCGGCCACACTTCGACCGAAGCGGCGGCACGGGCGAGTTTTGCAGCAGCGGCACGACGGCTGGGCGCGTGGACGATGAGCTTGGCGATCATCGGATCGTAGAAGGGGGTGACCTCGCCGCCTTCCTCCACACCGGTATCGACGCGGATGTCGGCGGGCAGCCTCAGGCGGTGCAACGGCCCCGTAGAGGGGAGAAAGCCGGTAACCGGGTTCTCCGCGTAAAGACGTGCTTCCATGGCCCAGCCATTGATGGCGAGATCTTCCTGCCGCAGCGGCAATGGTTCCCCGGAAGCGACGCGCAACTGCCACTCCACCAGATCCTGCCCGGTGATCGCCTCGGTGACCGGATGCTCGACTTGAAGGCGCGTATTCATTTCCATGAACCAGATGCGATCCGCGCGGAGCCCCTCGGACGCGTCGGCGATGAACTCGATCGTGCCCGCGCCGACATAGTCGACGGCCCGCGCCGCTTTGACGGCCGCCGCGCAGATCGCAGCGCGCGTTGCATCGTCCATTCCCGGCGCGGGCGCTTCCTCGATGACTTTCTGGTGGCGGCGCTGGAGCGAGCAATCGCGTTCGAACAGGTGGACGACATCGCCGAAACTGTCGCCGAATATCTGCACCTCGATATGGCGGGGCCCAAGGATATATTTCTCGATCAGCACGCGATCGTCGCCGAACGAGGCTGCCGCCTCGCGCCGGCAGCTATCGAGCGCATCGGCAAAGGCTTCGGCGGTATCGACCCGGCGCATCCCCTTGCCACCGCCGCCGGCAACGGCCTTGATGAGAACGGGATAGCCGATCGCGTCGGCTTCGGACTGGAGGCGCGCCGGGCCTTGATCCTCCCCCATATAGCCGGGGGTCACGGGCACGCCGGCGGCGAGCATCAACTGCTTGGCCGCGTCCTTGAGGCCCATGGCGCGGATCGAGGAGGGCGGCGCCCCGACCCATATCAGGCCAGCCGCCTGAACGGCTTCGGCAAACTCGGCATTTTCCGACAGAAAACCATAGCCAGGGTGGATCGCCGCCGCGCCCGTCGCCTTGGCGGCCGCCAGGATCTTGCCCTGATCGAGATAGGATTCACGCGCCGACGCCGGACCGATGCAGACGGCTTCGTCGGCCTCGGTGACGAAGGGCATTGCGGCATCGACGTCCGAATGCACCGCGATCGTGCGCACGCCGAGCATCCGGGCCGTGCGGATGATGCGTCGGGCGATCTCGCCGCGATTGGCGATCAGAAGGGATTCGATCATGCCGGCAACTCCATCACATCCGGAAAATGCCGAAGCGCGGATGCTCCGGGATCGGCGCGTTCAGCGTGGCGGCAAAGGCGAGGCCCAGCACATCGCGGGTCTGCACCGGGTCGATGATCCCGTCATCCCATAGCCGCGCGGTCGCGTGATAGGGGTTGCCTTCGTCTTCGTAACGCTGGCGGATCGGGTCCTTGAATGCCGCTTCCTCCTCGGCTGTCCATGAGTCTGCATCGCGATGGACGGTCGCCAGCACGGACGCTGCCTGCTCGCCGCCCATCACACTGATCCGGCTGTTGGGCCAGCTGAACAGAAACCGAGGGCTGTAGGCGCGCCCGCACATGCCGTAATTGCCGGCGCCGAAACTGCCGCCGATCAGCACGGTGATCTTGGGGACGCTGGCCGTCGCCACCGCCGTCACCAGCTTCGCGCCATTTTTGGCGATGCCTTCCGCCTCATATTTCCCGCCGACCATGAAGCCCGAGATATTTTGCAGGAAGAGCAGGGGCACGCGGCGCTGGCAGGCGAGTTCGATGAAATGCGCGCCCTTGAGCGCGCTTTCGGAAAACAGCACGCCATTATTGGCGAGGATCGCCACCGGCATCCCCCATATCCGCGCGAATCCGCAAACCAGCGTCGTGCCGTAAAGCGCCTTGAACTCATGAAAGTCGGACGCGTCGACGATCCGCCCGATCACCTCTCGCACGTCATAGGGCGCCCGAACATCGGTCGGCACGATGCCGTACAGTTCCTGCGGATCGAGCCTCGGCGGGCGTGGATCGCTCAGGTCGATGTCGACCGTCTTGACGCTGTTCAGCCGGCCGACGATCTCGCGCACGATCAGCAGCGCATGTTCGTCATTTTCGGCGACATGATCGACGACGCCGGACCTGCGACCATGCGTTTCCGCCCCGCCCAGTTCCTCGGCTGAAATCACCTCGCCCGTCGCCGCCTTCACCAGCGGCGGCCCCGCAAGGAAAATCGTGCCTTGATTGCGTACAATAACGGACTCATCGGACATGGCGGGGACATAAGCGCCGCCCGCCGTACAACTGCCCATCACGCAGGCGATCTGGGGAATGCCCTCGGCCGACATCTGCGCCTGATTGTAGAATATCCGGCCGAAATGATCGCGATCGGGAAAAACCTCGGCCTGATGGGGCAGGTTCGCCCCGCCGCTGTCGACAAGGTAGATGCATGACAGCCGGTTCTGCTGCGCGATCTCCTGCGCGCGCAGATGCTTCTTCACCGTCATCGGAAAATAGGCGCCGCCCTTTACCGTCGGGTCATTGGCGACGATCATGACCTCGCGACCCGAAACGCGGCCGATCCCGGCAACGACGCCCGCTCCGGGCGCTCCACCGTCATACATGTCGTTCGCCGCAAGCGCACCGACTTCGAGGAAGGGCGAGCCCGGATCGAGCAGCCGATGCACCCGATCGCGCGGGAGCAGCTTGCCGCGCGCGACATGCCGGTCACGCGACGCTGCCGTCCCGCCCAGTGCGGACGTCGCGATCCGCGCGCGCAGATCCTCGGCCAGAGCGCGATTATGCGCCGCATTGGCGCGGAAGCTCTCTCCGGCCGGATCGATCATCGTTCCAAGCGTCGTCATGCTCCGATCAACTCCCGGCCGATGAGCATCCGTCGGATTTCGTTGGTGCCAGCGCCGATATCGAGCAATTTGGCGTCACGCAGGAAGCGTTCGACCGGCCAATCCTTGGTATAGCCCGCACCGCCGAGCGCCTGGATCGCCTCCAATGAGACCTTCACCGCATTCTCGCTCGCCAGCAGGATCGCGCCGGCCGCGTCGAAGCGGGTCGTCTTGCCAGCGTCGCAGGCGCGCGCGACGGCATAGACATAGGCCCGCGCCGAATTGAGCGCGACATACATATCCGCCACCTTGGCCTGCATCAGCTGAAATGCGCCGATCGGCTGGCCGAACTGCTTGCGCTCGCGCATGTAGGGCAACACCACGTCGAGGCACGCCTGCATGATGCCCAGCTGGATGCCGGACAGAACCGTGCGTTCGTAATCGAGGCCGGACATCAGCACGCCGACCCCGCCATTGACCGGCCCCATCACATTCTCTTGCGGAACTTCGCAATCGTCGAACACCAGTTCAGCCGTCGGTGATCCGCGCATTCCCATCTTGTCGATCTTCTGCCCGATCGAAAAGCCTGGCATGTCCTTTTCGATAATGAAGGTGGTAATGCCCCTCGATCCTTCGCCGGTCCTGGCATAGACCACCAGCGTGTCCGCATAAGCGGCGTTGGTGATCCAGAATTTGGTGCCGTTGAGGACATAGCGATCCCCCTTCCGATCGGCGCGCAGCTTCATACCGACGACGTCCGAGCCAGCCCCGGCTTCCGACATGGCAAGCGAGCCGACATGCTCCCCGGTGATCAGCTTGGGCAGATATTTGCGCTTCTGTTCTTCATTGGCCCAGCGGCGAAGCTGGTTGACGCAAAGATTGCTGTGCGCGCCATAGCTGAGGCCGATCGATGCGGATGCGCGCGCCACTTCTTCCTGTGCCACGACATGTTCGAGATAGCCGAGCCCAAGGCCCCCAAACTCTTCCTCGACGGTGATCCCATGCAGGCCGAGCGCACCCATTTCGGGCCACAATTCACGGGGGAACCAGTCTTCCGCGTCGATACGCGCGGCGAGCGGCGCAATATGATCCATGGCGAAACGCGCGGTCGAAGCGCGAATGGTGTCCGCCATTTCTCCCAGGGCGAAATCGAAATCGGCCATGCACCACTCCTGAAAATATTCTCGCGGCAGCATTAGCGCAATCATCGTCGCGATGAAAATTGATATTCCCACCGGCATATTATAGATGCTGTCTATGATCGATCGATACACTCTCCGCTATTTCCTGGCCGTGATCGACTCGGGCAATTTTTCCAAGGCGGCAGCGCAATGCAATGTGTCGCAACCGACCCTGTCGGTGGGGATCGCCAAGATGGAGCGCGAACTGGGACAGCCGCTGTTCCATCGCACCAATCGCCGGGTCGAACTGACCACGGCGGGCGCGCGTTTCGCCAATCATGCGCGCCGGATTGAGGCCGAGTTCGCCCATGCCGAACATGCCGTCCGTGAAACAGCGCCGCATTCCATCCTGCGCCTCGGCGTACTGGCCACGATCCCCGCACCATGGATTGAGGCATGGATCGAACGGCTCGCGCGTGAGCACGACCATCTGCCGGTGGAAATCGTCGAAGGCCGCGAGCGCGACCTGATCGAGCGACTGGCGCGCAGCCGGATCGATGTCGCTCTGACGATCATCCGGTCCGACAATGATCGCTTCGCAGCGGAAACATTATTCACCGAAGGCTATTCGCTGGCGATGGCATCGACTCACAAGCTGGCCGGCAGGCTTGTCGTCGCAGCCGAGGAACTGGCCGACAATCCCATGATCGTTCGCCGACAGTGCGAGCTTCTGTCCGACACCAGCCGGCACTTCACCGCTCGCGGGGTGCGCCCCTTTTTCCCCGCCCGCACGCTCAGCGACGAGCGCGCCATGGGATATGTCCGCACGGGGCTGGGCGTAACGATCATGCCCGACTGTTTCCGGTCGGAAGGCGTCGTCCGTCCCAAACTGGCGGACTTCCACTTCAGCCGCGACATCGGCCTTCTGTTTGGACAGCATATCGACCGGACCGGAGTGCGTGGCGGGGCAGTCGTTTCGACGCTCGTCGCCAGCCTGGAAAGCTCCCGAGCCCTCCGTCCCCCGGCTCCGGCACTTCTTGGACAGTCATGATGGCATGAACCATTGGCCGTTCGCAAGTCGGCATCCAACCCGGCCCAAGGCCAAGAAATATGACTCATGCCCCGCTATAGGGCATGAGGTGGAAGCAACGAACCCGCGACGGATCAACATGACCCTTCAATATCAGACTTTGGACGATCTGGGCTGGCGACCATTTTTCAGTGCGCAAATTTCGGGATACGACGAAATCGGATGTCAGCCTGTCCGGGTGATGGCGGTTCATCGCGGCAAGATAATCGTCGCGGGGGCGGGGGCGGGGGCAACCCATTCCATAGAACCTCCCATGTCCGAAACGGGCGCGGCGGAAGACCGTCCTACGGTGGGCGACTGGCTGATGATCGACGGGCAGACGCTGGAAGTCCGGCGGCTTCTCGAGCGCCAAAATCTCTTCAAACGGCGCGCACCGGGCCCCGATCAGAAAACGCAGCTGATCGCGGCCAATGTCGACACGCTCTTCATCGTGGCCTCCTGCAATCAGGATTTCAGCGAGGCGCGGCTGGAGCGATACCTGATTCTGGCTCGTGAGGTCGGCGTGAGGCCGGTCGTCGTCCTGACCAAGACGGACCTGACCGACAGGCTGGAAACATTCGTCGCCGCAGCGCGCGACCTGGAGCAGGGGCTGTTGGTGGAAGCCGTCGACGGCCGCGATCCCGCCAGTGTCGCGGGCCTTGCTATCTGGTGCGGCAGGGGGCAGACCGTCGCGCTCCTCGGGTCATCGGGCGTCGGCAAATCGACGCTCGTCAACACGCTTCGGGGGTCCGACAGCATTGCCACGCAGGCGATCCGCAAGGGGGACGACACCGGACGCCATACGACCACAGTCCGGGAGATGCACCGGCTGGACCGCGGAGGCTGGCTCCTCGACACGCCCGGCATGCGCGAACTGCAACTGACGGATGCGGCGTCGGGCATTGCCGAGGTTTTCGACGACATCGTCGGGATGGCGGAGCATTGCCGCTTTTCCAATTGCGCGCACGAGGTCGAACCGGGTTGCGCCGTCAGGGCGGCCCTTGCCGATGGAACGATCACGCCGGGCCGGCTGGATCGATGGCGCAGACTGGTGGCCGAGGAAAGCTACAACAGCGCGACGCCGTCGGAACGTCGCGCACTCGACCGCATCTCGGGGCCTGCCTCCGGCAAACGGAAATGATCGGCAAACTACCTGCCGCCAGGTCGGACGGCCAGTCAGGTCTACCGGTGAAACGGGTTTTGGCTGGGAAATGACGACTTTCTGGTGCATCATATCGCCTGGAGCTTCATGATGACCGTCACGATCACCGCATTCGCTCACTCTCCCGATCGCGGCAGGGGCCTGGCGCGCGACATGCGGGTACGCTGGGCGCTCGAGGAGGTTGGACAACCCTATGATGTCCATCTTGTTTCCTTCGAAGAGATGAAACAGCCAGCCTACCGAAAACTTCAGCCCTTCGGACAAATCCCTGCCTATCTGGATGGGGATCTCGTCCTGTTCGAATCAGGCGCGATCCTGCTCCACATCGCGCAGCATCATGCAGGACTGCTACCCGATGATCAGGATGCTCGGGCAAGGGCGATCGCCTGGATGTTCGCCGCGCTCAACACGGTCGAGCCGCCGATCGTGGAACGCTCGATGGCGGTTCTGCTGGATGGCGAAAAAAGCTGGTATGCCGATCGCATGCCCGTCCTCGACGATCGGGTTCATGCCCGGTTGAGGGAATTGTCCGACCGGCTCGGCGATGCCGAATGGCTCGACCGAGCGTTTAGCGTTGGGGACCTGTTGATGGTGACTGTGCTGCGCAGGTTGGGTAGTTCCAACATGCTGCAACATTATCCCGCTCTTGCCGCCTATGTCGCTCGCGGCGAAGCGCGCCCGGCCTATCAGCGCGCCTTTGCCGATCAACTGGCGGTATTCAAGGCCACACATAAGGCTGCCGACCAAGGTCGGCGCTCATAGTCCTCTGGCCGGCGCGAATGTTGGCCTGACTGATGTCACGTGATGCCGGGTAGGCGGTAATCAGAGCTGGTTCAAAGGGATTTTCAGATAGACGACGCCATTATCCTGCGGAGCGGGAAAATGGCACGCACGCATATTGACCTGAACGGACGGCAAAATCAGACGCGGCATAGCGAGCGTTCGGTCGCGGCTTTCACGCATCTCGACAACGTCCTCTTCACTCACGCCGTGGCGCGCATGCACATTTGCACGGCGCTGGTCCCAACGGTCGTTTCCCAGGCATATTGGTCTCGGCCAGCTGGCAGATAATCATGGCACATGAACAGTCGCGTTTCTGAGGGAAGGTTGAGCAGCCGCCGAAGAGAGCGAAACAAGGTTCGTGCGTCACCGCCGGGGAAGTCTACGGACCGTACCATAGTGAGGCATGAACATGGTATCGCCCACCAAGGCCGCGTCGCCCATGACATAGGCGGCGCAGGCAGGCGTATGTCCCGGCACATGCAATAGGGTGACGGGCACGCTCGCGATAGCGAAGCCGTCGCTATCATCCCACAAATGATCGAAGTCGGCCGTGGCGTCGGAACTCACCGCCTATTAGACAGGTCGCCGAAAGTTTGCTGTACATCGCAGATATGAGAGCCGATCGCGATTTTTCCGCCCAGCTTCTGTTGAAGGTAAGGAGCGGCCGACAGATGATCGGCGTGGGTATGTGTTTCCAGGTGCCATTCGACCGTCAGGCCTTTTCCCGCGCGTAAGCGATGATCAGGTCGGCGCCATGCGCTTCCGTGCGACCCGAAGCGGCATCATAGGTCAGGACGCTGTCGATGATGGCCGCTTTGCGCGCCTCGTGATCATGAACGACATATGTCACGGTAAAGGTTTGAGAATCGAAAAATGCTCTAACGGCAAGTAGGTCCCGTGATGCGGCAAAAAACTTCCCCCGATCAGCTCATGCCGGCGCTCGTCATTTCCTCGGTAAGCGTCTGCCGTGAGCGGGCGCGATCGACGAAATTCGCTTCGTCTTGCGTGACCCAATGCGTGAATTCGGGATTCGCGGCAATGCGCATCAACTCCTCCAGCGCTGCCTCATCCCTAATGGTGTAAACCGACACCGCATCATAATCCACGCCACCATCATCTTCCGGAGAGGCGTCAGCATCGGGCCGGCCGACGTAGAAGTTCATGTGTCCCTGCGGGTAGTAGCGTCGCGACTCCGTGAACAAATGTCCCACCCATTTAGCGACCGTGGGGATGTGGATATTCTCGTAATGAGCGCGAAAGTCTTCAAAGGAAATATCGTCTTTGCGCTTCATGAACATCATCAGCTTATGCATCTGGCGATCCCTCTCATTGCGGCCCTGTTCGGGCTGAAACCCAATATCATTATCTCGATCGTGGAATAGTCGTTCAGATCCGGTCGACAGACTCGCGAAGCGCCTATTTTTGCCAGTTCAGGTCAGGCACGGCTTCCGCAAGGGCATCAGCAGCGTCTTCATGCATTTCAGGCGACGGGTAATAATGGTTGGTGCTCCACTTCATGCCTTTAGCGTAGGCGGCCATCGTGCCGCCGTCGACCTCGACCGGTTCGCCCGTAAAGCGGCTGACGAGCGGATAGCCGTAATTCCGCATGCTTCTGCATTCGACATAAGCATCGAAGAGCGGCCGAACCTTATCCATGCTTGGCGCGTCAACGAACTGCGGGAATTTCCCTAATATGCTCAGCATATCGGATGCACTAAAATCTACAGGCGTGTTCAGATCCTTGTCCGAAAAATAGAAGAGAATTTTCGGGACACGGATTTTTTCGGCGAGCTCGCGATAGCGGCTTACCCAATTGTCCAAACTTTCCGCCACATATTTGGGGGCGTTTTCCGGCTCGTTATTGAAGACGTGCGTCCACGCTTCCATGGTGGAAATCTGTTGGCCCGTCTTGAGGTCAAGTAACGCTTCCACAAAGCCATAGGGGCCGTAACGGCTATTGGGCTCGGTCCGCGCCGTCATCGCCTGAACGATCGTAAAGCGCCCCTTGTTCACAAGGTCAAGGAGCCCCGGAGCCTGTAAGTAGAAGCCAGCGCCACCGCCACCCACGCTCAGGTTCAGGACGGGCAGGCCGATGCGGTCGGAAAGGATATCGCCAAATGTCCGTTCCACAAATATCCCATTGGCCTGGGCGCCGCCGAGGCACGTGAAGTAATTGCCGCTCGCGAGTACGTCATCAGCCAGAGGGGGGCCACGAAACTGGATGCCGGGAATACCCTCCAGCTCATAATATTGGTAATCGACGATTTCATGGTCCCGCTTGCTGTAGTCGAGGCTCCACTCATCCGGGTGATCTTCTGGATTGAAAGCATAGTTCACCATGAAAGATCTCCTAAAACAGTTTCATAACATAAATATCAGATATAGTCGCTGAATGCGCCGGTGTACCGAGAGAAAGTGCGTCGAATTTCTTCGTCCGTGCTGCCTACCTCCTCGGCGGAATATTTGGCTTCCCCATGCTTTTCCTTGGGATTTTCAGCTTCCCATCCACGTATGCCCGCCAGCGCGCGCTGAGTCAGTTTGAGGCCGGCAAATTCATATACTTTGCGTGCCGCCGACTGACCGTCCTTCACCACCTCGCTAAAGGCAAGATCGAGCACTTCGATATGAGGGTTGCGCGTGCGCCATTCCATATGCCGGTCCGTCGCGGATGATAAATGGCCAAGCATCTTCGAGGCGAATAGGTGCCTGTTGTCGAGATCGGACCAGATGCCCCTACTCGCCATGACCGTACTCGTCACCGAGGGGACACATTTGACCGGATCGCGATGCGTGACGATGAACCGCGGGTTCTCATAGGCCGCCGTCAAATAATCTTCCTGGCCGAGATGATTGGGATCTTTGAACAGCCAGGGCTTGGAAGGCGATCCATTTTGCCATTGCAGATATTTGATGACGGAAACGAGGTAGTCATAAGCGGGTTTCAAGTCCGCTTCGGCAATCCACGCCGCAAATGATGGCACGTCATAATGACCGAATATGGTTGGATGGCGATAGGTCGCCTCCATCAGATAGCATTCCTCCTCGGGTTCTTCAGCATGGAGGGGATGACCCATGAGCATGTCCGGCGACTGCTCGTACATCCATGCCTCATAATCCCTGGCCTCGGCAATTCGTTGGGAGGTGCCTCCCCGCGGCGCGCCGGGGACGCGCGCGAACTTCATCGTTTGCCAGAAGTTGAGCGTCTGAAAGTCGCCCGTGGCACCGAGGACCCGATGCAATTTCGTGCTGCCGGTACGGGGCAGGGACAGGATGATAAGGGGCGCCCTGATACGTTCCTGCGCGATTTCAGGATGGGCCTTAAGATCCTCGGCAAACCAAAGCCGCTGCGTCAGCAGGTTCAGGAATTTTTCCTGTAACTTAGCCTGGCATTTTTCACGAATGTCTGCCTCGCGATTGATCGCGTCGACCAGCATGAAAAAGCCGTCACGGAAGTCGTCAGGTCCGAAATCATTCAGGCCGGTCTGCGCCGCAGCAGCTCGTAACAATTCAGATGCGTCCATCAGGGCTTCTCCTTGGCCCATGCGGCACGACTTCTCCGTTCGTGCGCATGCCTAGTCTGCTGCTACTAAATACTAGCGCCCCCATGCCCGTCAAGCGATTGTAATTCGTGCAAGGGCGTCATCTGCGCGGCTGCAAGCTCACATTAGATCCTTTAGTAGACGGCAGGCAATGCTCGTGAAACCCGCAGAGGCTCCGGCTAGGATGCTTTTATGCAACAGTTGAAAACATTGATGCTGGATCGCTTTCTAATATCTTGCAGACAATCAGGCATGGCAATAGGGAGTCGGTACTCCATCCTAGAGGCCGCCCGTTTCACAGGCGCCGGGTGGCCGCGCTAATATTGATGCTTATGCAAGCAATGCTGAAAAGAGTTTGGGAGAGATCCATGAGGAAATTAGGACCCGTATCCATAGCGCTGAGCGCGATGCTCTCGTCCACATGCTACGCGCAGTCGTCAGCGAGCACTACTGCCACACCTGCGGCGGACAGCGGTATCGGCGAAATCATCGTCACCGCCCAGCGCCGGTCGGAAAATCTCCAGCAAACGCCAATCGCGGTGACTGCGGTAACGGCCGAAGCTGTCCAAAGCCTCGGCCTCACCGAAATTAAAGACATCGCCGCTGTCACGCCCGGCGCGAGTTTCACGACCACGAACGGCTTTTTCACCGCACGTATTCGCGGCATCGGCGCGGATTTCGTATCGGTTGGCCTGGAAGCGCCCGTGGCGGTCTATGAGGATGGCGCCTATCTGACGCGCACCCTGACCGTGAACGAAATCGTCGACAATTTCGACATAGGCAGCATCCAGGTGCTGCGCGGCCCGCAGGGCACGCTGTATGGCCGCAACGCCACCGGCGGCGTCATCATCGTCAACAGCGCCGATCCTACGAACAAGTTCGAAGGCCGCGTCCGCGCCGAATATGGCAATATCGATCACCAGCAGTTGAACGGTATGATCAATATTCCGCTGGGCGAGGATCTCGCTTTCCGTGCGAGCGCGACCTACAAGCATGATGGCGGCTATGTTCGCAACCTGATCACCGGCGGTGAAGCCGGCGGCGGACGGACATATAGCGCCCGTGCGAAATTGCGCTGGACCCCGGGCATTGCCGACATCGTTCTGGGCGGCGAATATTATGACACCGCCTATCGCCTCGGGCCGCTCCAGTCGCTGGCGCGCAATGACAACACCTGCTATGCTTGCGTTCTCTTTCCAGGGTCGGTGGGGCCCAATGCCTCCGACCTGTTCAAAACCGAATCTGTCGTCCTGACGCAGCCGGTCAGAACCAAATTCTACGGCGCCAATCTCAAGATGAGCTTCGATTTCGATAGCTTTGAACTGAGCAGCACGACGACCTTTCGCAAGCAGAAGACCGTCGACAGCGCCGGTGATGCCGATCTGACGAAACTGCCCGGTTTCGAATTTTCCGTGCCCAGGTCCGGCGGCCGGTCCTACACCCAGGATCTGATTGTCAGCTCCAAGCTGGACGGCATGTTCAACTATCTGTTTGGCCTCAGCTATCTGGATGATAAGGGCATTTTCAATACCCGCTTCGTGGGTGATCCAGCCCTGGGTCTGGGCGGCGCCGGCCTTACCCCCGAAACTGCATTCGGCGCCGACAACACCGCCAAGACGAAATCTTTCGCTGCGTTCGCCGAGGCATATTTTCAGGTTAATGAGCAGATCAAGGCGACGGTCGGTGGCCGCTACACCTATGAAGAACGCTCCGCGCACGTCCGCTTCACGAGCGGCGGCGAATTCGATCTGAGCAGCGCCCAGCGTGCCTTCACCCCGCGCTTCGTCCTTGCGTGGAATAACGGCCCGACCAATGTGTATTACAGCTTCACGCGCGGCTTCAAGGCCGGCGGCTTTCCGGGGCCGATCTTCGCCCCGATCGAGGCTGTGAAGGCTGAAAAGATTTTCAGCCACGAAGTCGGCGTCAAGCAGTCGCTGTTCGATAACCGGGTTCGCCTGAATGCGGCCGCTTTCTACTTCAAGAACAAGAATCTTCAGACCCAGACGGTCGATCTCGCATCGGGCGGCACCAAGACGCAAAATGCTGGCGCGCTGGAGAATTACGGTATCGAGGTGGAGGCGCAGATCGTGCCTACCGAGGGCCTGACGCTTGGCCTCACCGGCGCATGGCAGCATGCCCGGTTCAAGCCCTATCTCAATGCCGCGATCGCCTGCTACAATCCTGCCGCGGTCGCGCCGGTGCCGACGCTCAGCCGTTGCTTCACCGATCTCACCGGCACCCAGGCCCCACAGGCACCCGATTGGTCGGGTTCGTTCAATGCGAGCTACGAATTCCCGATCGGCTCGTGGACCGGATCGCTTTCGGGTATCGCCCAGTATCGCTCGTCCGTCCTTTACACGCCCGGTGCCGGCGGCGAATTGCAGGCCGACCGTGATGGGAGCCGCTTCCTCGTAAATGCGTCCGGTTATATCAGTCCTCCAGGGCAGAATCTGCGGATTGGCTTCTACGCGGTTAACGTCTTCAACAAGAAGTATGTCTCTTTCATCCAGACCGACACGACCTTTGGCGTTTACCAAAACGCTGCCAGGCCGCGGACCTATGGTTTGCGTATGGAATATAGCTTCTAACGAGTGATCCGACACCCGGCTTTTCAAGCCGGGAAAACCAAAACCCACGGCACTGGTACAGGTGCCGTGGGTTTTTTGTGTCGGCTCTGGCGTTACGGCTGCGATGTGCCGGCGTGGCGTTATCGCTGGGGGCCGTGATAAAGGATACGACCATTCCGCCACATATTTGTAAGCGGAGCCTCGGCTCCACTTTGCAAGGTTGAAGGGCAGGGCCGGGTGTCTGCGTCCTGATAGGGTGGGGGTGTGCTGCTACTATGATAATCTCGGATGATGATCCTGTGATCAGGGGCGCGCGGCGGTTTGAGATATTCACGGGAGCGGGCAAGCGGCGGGAGTGGCCGCCCGAAGTGAAGGCTTCGATTGTCGCGGAGTGCTATTCGGGCCGCGAGGCGTCAGTGCCGTGGCGCGCCGGTATGGGCTGGTTCCCTCGCAGGTTTACGCGTGGCGGCCGGACTTGCGGAAGCAGCTCGAGGCCGAGGCGGTGATCCGGAACGGCGTCGGCCACTTCGCAGTGTCACCGGTCGCCGGATCGTAGCGGTTCAGCGACAGTCCCTTAATGTCGAGCTAGTAAAGCGCACCCTCCTCGGCGACCAATGTCGGTGCTTCGCCAAGCACGGCCTGGGCTGCCCCGACGCAACTTGCTTCAGGTAAAGCGGATCGGCTCACCCGCTCATGCGTAGAGACATCGAACATCTTCGCCAAGCATGTCCGTTGGTGCTTTGAGGTAAAGCGAGAATGGAAAGGCGAACTCCTCGGAACGGGACGGACGCGTGGCGGCGCCATGCCGATGCTGCTCGCGGGAATGATAGGGTCGAACCGCGGCTGGATGGAGGCGCCCTATGTGCCATGCCCCGCAATTGCCCGACCTCACCGAGCGGTTGCTATGGGCGGAGGCCGGCCGCACCGCGATCGTTCCAGATGTATATTTCATAGCCTGCCCGCTCATCGCCATCGTGCGTGGCATTCGCCCGGAGGAGGCGGATGCCGTTGGTGACGCGCTTGTCGACGCCGGTATCCGGATCATTGAGGTGCCGCTGAACTCGCCCGATCCTCTTGTCAGCATAGCGCGGCTGGCGCGCCGGTTTGGCGATCGCGCCATAATCGGCGCGGGCACGGTGCTCGATCCGCAGGACACTACTCAAAGCGGCGTACTGCTCAGCAAGATTCATCCGTCGAGCACAATGTCCATGCCGAGGGACTGCCCGCCGTCGACGCAGATCGATTGTCCCGTGATGAAGCGCGCCGCGTCGGAGGCGACGAAGGCGATGACGTCGGCAAGCTCGGCGCACTCCGCCAATCGCCGGGCGGGCAGGACAGAGGCAAGCCGGGCGATGGTCTGCGCGCTCATCTGCGTTCTGACGGCGTCGGACATGGTGCCGCCGGGCGCGACCGCGTTGACCGTAACGCCCTCGGCCATGAGTTCCATCGCCGCTGCTTTCACAAAGGCCTCGATCGCGCCTTTCGCGGCACCATAGGCGGCGAGGTTGCGCGATACGCTTCGCCCTGCCGCTAGGGAAGAAACGAAGATCGCTCGACCATGCCGGCTGGCCCGCAGCATCGGCAGAGCGGCCTTGAGGAGATGGAAAGCGGTGTCCGGCCCGACCGCCATCGCCTTTCGCCACTCCTCTTCGGGCAGGTCGCCGATGGGGCCGTAGGGAATATAGGCGGCGTTGTGGATGAGGATATCGAGCGCGCCATACCGCGCCCTAACAGCCTCGACCGCCGCCCTCGCGGCGTCAGGAGACCCCAGTTCGATGGCGGCGAGATCGGCATCACCCCCGGCGGCGCGGATTGCTTCGAGTGTTGCCTCGCCCGCTGCGGCGCTGCGCGTGACGACCAGAACGCGCGCCCCTTCCGCCGCCAGCTTCTCGCAGGTTGCACGGCCGATGCCCTTGCCCCCGCCCGTCACCAGCGCAACTCGCCCCGCCAGTATCTCCATCATTCCCGCTCTCCGCGCATATCGCTCAGCGTCTGGGGCCATTGCCCCGAAAGGCCGACTCGACGATCTTCTGCTGCTGTTCCAGCTGCCAGCCGATATAGTGGCGGATCTCGGCGCGCAGGGCTTTCACTTCGGGCAGGGCCTTGCCCGCTTCGTCTTCCGGGATGATGATCTCCTGAATGTCGCAGACATGCTGGCGGAGCCGGGCGACGTCTTCGCTGGTCAGGCTCAGCGAAGGATAGATGGACGGATCCCGCTTCTCACTCAGCACGCGGCGGAGGCCGGGAACCAGTCGCGCTCCGTGCGGATGCGACGCCATGACATCGGCCGCCCTTGCAAGCAGGACATGCAGTCGTGCAATCTCGTCGAATAGCTGCTGTCCTTCCTGCTCCAGCCGGATTTCGACATGGCGGCACAAGACGATGGCGGTCGTCGCATAGCTGCTGGCGCTCGACCCTTCGGTCGCCGGACGAATCCAGTCCTCCAGCGCCTGACGCACGTTGCGCACGGTCTCGGTGGCGGTGGGTGTCAGCAGCGCTTTCATATGACGGTCTCGTTCAGTTCGGCGAACCAGTTGGGGTCGATCGGGTCGCATAATCCCGCTACCGCACCATTCATACGTTTCATCAGGTAGAATACTTCCGTGCCGGTCCAGCCCTGGCGAATGTCGGCTTTGCCCTCATGCATGATCACTGCGCTCTTCTGGCCATATAGAATGGACCCCAGCGTCCGCAGGCTCAGATAATAATCGACATTCGCTCTGGTCACGCCATGGCCCGACACTTCGTTATAATAGTCGATGGCATGTTGCAGGCCCCAAATCGGCTCGCCATCGCGCATGATCACTGGATACATACTCTGCATGCTCGCGAAATCGGCAGCCGGATCGCCGATCGACGCTTCTTCCCAGTCGCTCATCGCCACGATCTGGCCGTCATTGAACACCTCTTCACCGATGCCATTGGTGCCCTTGCACAGGGCGATGACGGGGGCGGGTGGAGAACCGCGACGGAAAATGGCGACCGCCTCGTTCAGAACCGGCATGGGCTCGCGCTGATATTCGCGCAGATTGGCCAATGCCCTTTCGAGGAAATGGCGGCCGGCACTTTCCCGATCGGGCGGCGGTGCGAGGCGTTCGTCCAGGCCCAGCGCCTTCCAGTCCACCTTATGTACTATCGCAATCTTGCGCAGATGTTCCTTGCAGATTGCGATCCGCAGATCGTCGAACCGCGGATCGGGATCGTCGAAATGCGGAACGACCCAGTTGCCCTCGATCTGCTCACGAATGTAGAAAGGGCGGTCCGCCCAGTCCGGATCATCTTCCCACGCGATCACCTTCGCGACCGGGACATCGGTCGCCGAAAGACGATCATACATATAATATTCCTGCTCAAGCGACGTATGGATCGTCGAGCCGCCCTGAAAGTCGCCGCGAAAGACCACAGCGATTAGCTCCTCGCCCGAAGCGGGACGATATTCGACGAAATATGTGAGGCGAGAGGAGCCTCGCGGGAATCTCTCCTCGCTCAAAAGTTCGGCCTGATCGCCGAAACGGTGCCTGATATAGTCGCCCAGCGGGCGCTTGAGCAGTTCCACGCA
Source organism: Sphingobium fluminis (assembly GCF_037723805.1). NCBI lineage: Bacteria > Pseudomonadati > Pseudomonadota > Alphaproteobacteria > Sphingomonadales > Sphingobiaceae > Sphingobium > Sphingobium fluminis. The sequence goes on along the minus strand of NZ_JBBJUK010000004.1, from coordinate 63,402 downwards.
TTCTCTCCCTCGGCCCGTTCGTGCCGCATCCGGCATCGTTCTTTGGTGATGACCTTGTCGCTGCGAAGCTCGGCTTTACCTGCCCGCCACGTCGAATGATAGTACGATAACGCACTAATGTAAACTTACATTCCATCGTGAACGTATGTCTTTACTAGTGCAATTATTGGGTCTAGGACGAGTCCGCAGCACCAGGTGACGGCTACGTCCCGGCGGATGCGCAGAACAACGATATCAAAATGTCGTGATGGACGGGGAAAGCTGAAATGGTCATCAGGAAATTGCTGGTTTGCGCGTCATCGATTGCGATCGCGCACATGTCGGGCGGCGCATTTGCGCAAGATGCGGCGGGAATATCGCCACTCGCCGCGAGCCCGAGCGAAGATATTATCGTAACGGCGCAAAGGCGTGCGCAACGTCTGGAAGATGTGCCACTCACCGTTGCGGTGCAGTCGGCAGAACAGTTGTCTAGGGCCGGAGTCGTCGATAGCCGGGGGCTGCAACAACTGACACCGGGCCTGATATTCCAGCAGCAAAGCTCGTTCCTCAATCCCTCGCTGCGCGGCGTATCGACGACCGTGGTCACCGCAGGCGCGGAAAACCCGATCGCGCTCTATCTCGACAATGTCTATGTCGCGAGCTTCGCCGGCTCGATCCTGTCGCTGCCCGACGTCCAACAAATCGAGGTGCTCAAAGGTCCGCAGGGAACATTGTTCGGTCGCAACGCGACCGGCGGCGCAATCCGTGTATTCACCAAGGAGCCGGGCAACGAGACCGAAGGCAAGATCGATGTCACGGGCGGCTTTTATGACGGCGCCGGGTCCAGCCGCTCGGCCTATATTCTCGGGTTCAACGGCTTCGTATCGGGACCGATCGCCACGGACAAGGTGGCGGCCAGCGTCGCCTTTTCCTATCGCAAGAGCAATGGTTACGGTCGTAACGTCGCTTATGCCCAAGTGTCGCCCAGCATACAGAATGCCTTTGGCAATGATCGGACGATGTTCCTCGAAGACAAGCTGATCCGCGGCAAGTTAAAATTCACGCCCACTGATTCGCTGGACGTCCTGCTCACGGCATATTGGAACGAATGGGAATCGGATCGCAGCCAGATGGGCTTGGTGCAGTTTGGTGGCACGGCGACCGGACCCGCCCGGATGAACGATGCGAATGGCAATCCGTATAATTATATCGTCGGCACCAGGCCGTGGCAAAATGCCTATGACGCGCATCGGCCAAATGCCAAGGTGGCCGGCCGGGGCGCCAGCATGCGTGCCCGATGGGAAACCGGAATCGGCGAATTGACCTCCACTACCGCCTGGTCGCGGGCGCGAAGCAAGGAGTGGGTCGATTCCGACAACAGCTATTCGCCCGAATGTCTCGAAATCGCGAATGTCGGTGCTGGCGTCGGCTGCGTCGCGCCGTTCGATACGCTTCTGGACAAGACGTTCCAGCAGGAACTGCTTTTCTCGTCGCAAGAGTTTGGCCGGTTCAGCTTCGTCGCCGGTGCCAACTACTACAAAGCCACGTCGACCGTCGATGTGCGGGTCAGTGACTTCGCCACAGGCGCTTTCCCGGCAGGCGACCTGTCGGTAAATTATCCGTCGATCTTTACCTACCGGACCGCGATCAAGACGAAGGCGATCGGCCTGTTTGCCGAGGGCACGTTCAAGGTCACGGACAAATTCACTGCAATTGCGGGGATGCGGTACAGCGATGAGAAGAAGACCGGCACGACCTCCTTCTTTGGCGGGCCAAACGATCCGCTCATCCCGGTAAAGGGCGATGCCTGGACGCCGCGCGTGTCGCTGATCTACGAAATCGGCGACCGTACCAACCTCTATGCGACCTGGTCGAAGGGGTTCAAGTCCGGCCTCATCCCCGGAGGCAACGCGTCCTATCTACAAAGCAGCCCCAATCCGCTGCCAAGCGTCCGGCCCGAAAAGATCACCGCCTATGAAGTCGGGTTCAAGACGGCGCGGGCTGGCGCCTATACTTTCAACCTTTCGGCATTCTATTATGATTATACCGATGTGCAGGTTCAGGCGAGCCTGGGTGCAGGCGGAACGATCCTTGCCATTCAGAACGCCGCCAGCGCCACTATCTACGGTCTGGATGCCGAAGGAACGGTGAACCTGAGCCCCGATTTCAAGATTCGTGCCGGGGCGTCCTACATTCCACGCGCGCGCTACGACCAGTTCCCCGGCGCGCAGGTCGCCCTGCCTCCCGGCAATTATGGCGGTTTTGTCAATGGTCAGCTGGTCGATCTCAAGAACAAGCGCCTGTTCAAGACTCCCAAGTTCACGGGTAATATCTCGCTGAGCTATGATCATGAATATTCATGGGGCAAGCTCGATTCTACCGTGACGGCCTATTATGCATCGCGCCAATATTTCGACCCCACCTATATATTCTCGACCGACGAGTTCAAGCTGGGCGCGGAAATCGGCTTTTCTCCCGCCAACAGTCCGTTCCGGCTGGCCTTGTGGGCGCGAAACCTGACTAACGACGACGCCTATGTGTCCTATCAGCTGACGTCAAACGCTTCGGTATTATCGCCAGGGGAGCCGCGCTCCATCGGGCTGACGGGCACTATGAGGTTTTAAGACTGTACTGGTAAAGGGAAACGGCGCCATCATGACGCCGTTTCTTTCAGGTTGGAAAAACCGTCAGGGCTGCAAGCGCGCTTTGACGAACTCCAGCAACATCGCCTTCGTCGCGGCGAGCATCCGATCCACCGTTTCGGAGCTTTGATTGAGCAGTTGCGCCACTGCCGCCCCCTGGCTCATCGTCAATGTAACGTCGAAGCTCGCGTCGATCAGATCCTCGGGAATATGCCCTTCAAGGTTCCCGCGCCAAAAGCCGCGGAACTGTTCGGTCAGCTGGCGCTGGAGTTCGAGCGTCTCCGCGCCTAACGCTGCGTCGCTTCGACTGGCGCTCCACAGGTCGTATACAGCGACATTATCATCGGACGAGGTCAATGCGATGACCTTGTCGAGAACCTTGATCAGCCGATCGAGTCCGGTGACGTCAGCATCCAGCACATAGTCGTCCATCGCGCGGGAAATCCGCGCATCCAGTTCTCCGATGACCGCCAGGAGCAATTCCGCCCGGTTGGAAAAATGGTGCTGGATCGCTCCCCTCGTCAGATTGGCTTCTGAGGCGATGACGGTCATGTTGGTGGCGGCCAGCCCGCGCTCGCGCATGTGGCGGATGGCGCTTTCCAGCAGGCTGGCACGGGAGGCCGCGCTGCGTTCTTCCTGCGAACGGCGCGGCTTGGCAGCCGCCCTGGCTTTCTTTTGATCGCTCATGCTTCCCCATGACCCGTTGGCACACATATTTCAATATCAAAGCATTTACATACATCCTAATATGAATGTATATTTTCAATATGTCCGGTGCGGGTGAATTTTTGGCGACCGGGGCGAAATGTGCAGGAGACTCAACGATGCTGATGCAAGAGGTGGAACCCGATCCGCTAATGGACTTCACCGATCCTGACATGCTGGCCAATCCCCACCGCTTTCTTGCGGAGGCGAGAGCGGTCAGTCCGGTCGTCCGGGCAAGGGTGCCCGGCGGCACGACCGCTTTTCTCGTCACCAGCCATGCCGCCGTGTCGGAAGCGACCAAACGGACGGAGGATTTTTCCTCGCAAATGGGCCATCTGACGAACCGGCCCAATATGGACAATCATGAAGCGCTCGCCATATTGGCAGAGGCGGGCACCGCGGGATCGGGCCTGTTGCTGGTGTCCGACGATCCCGATCACAAGCGTTACCGTTCGCTGGTCAACGCCGTGTTCGCTCACGGGCGAATCGCCAATCTGCAACCGCTGATCGAGCGTATCGTCACCCAGTTGCTGGATGATATGGCAAAGAAGAGCGAGACTGACTTCGTCAATGAATTCGCCGTATTATTGCCCACTTATGTCATCGCCGACATATTGGGGCTGGACCGCGATCACTGGCATCTGGTGCGCCAATGGTCCGATGCCGCCATCCTCCTCGTCAGCCGCATGGGCACGCCCGAGCAGGAGGTGGAGGCGGCGCGGAATGTGGTCGACTTCCTGCGTTTCATTCGGGACCGCATCACGCTGCGCCGGGCGCAACCGGCCGACGACCTCATCTCGAACCTCATTCATATCGGTGTGGAGGGGGTGCCGCCGCTGAACGACGACGAAGCGACCGCGCTGACACTGGAAATCGCGGTGGCGGGCAATGAGACGACGCGAAACACCCTGATGAGCGGCCTTGCCCAGCTTCTGCGGCATCCCGACCAACTTGAGGCGCTCCGGCAAAACCCCGCTCTGGTCGCCAATGCGGTCGAGGAACTATTGCGATATGAAACGCCGGCGACGTCCATGTGGCGCATCGCCACCCGCGATACCGAACTTGCAGGGACATTCATTCCCAAAGGGGCGGCCGTGCTCTTGCGCTTCGACGCCGCCAACCGCGATCCGGCGCGTTTCGAGAATCCCGACCGGTTGGACATAAGGCGCAAGGATGCCCGCCACCATGTCGCCTTCGGTGCGCCGGGCATTCACCGCTGCCTTGGCCAGATGCTCGCGCGCAAGGAACTGGCCATAGCCCTGCCGGCACTGCTTTCGCGTCTTCAGGACATTCGCATCCTCGACGACAGCCAGACCGGCTATTGGCCCGGCCTGCTCCATCGGGGGATCACGAGCCTGCGCATCGCCTACCGGGCATCTTAATCAGCGGCCCGAAGACCACGATAACATTAATCGAGAGAGACGCCATGACAGCCACATCAACCGAAAACACGATAATGAAAGGCTTCGGGACGAAAGACCGCCCGGTCACGCAGGAAGTTTGGAACCGCGAGACATTTTCGCCGGGCCATGTGTCGCTTAACACCCATGGTACCATCGAACCCGATCAGCGCCGCTTCGATCATTCGATCTACTTCGATCCGGCAGTGGCCGCTTTGGAACATCGCTATGTCTGGGAAAAAAGCTGGCTCTATGTCGGTCGGGACGAAGACCTGCCGCTCGTCGGCGACAGGATGCCCGTCAACGTCGGTGCGCGATCCTACATGATCGTGCGCAACGGCGAAAACGACTTCAAGGCCTATTATAATAGCTGCCCTCATCGCGGCACGGAATTATGCGCACAGAAGGAAAATGCCGCGTCGATCCGCTGCCCCTACCATGGCTGGGAGTGGCAGAATGGCGGCAAGCTCAAGCGCATCCCCAGTCACTGGGATTTTAAGGAGATCACGCCCAATAATGGCAGCCTGCCCGAGGTGCGGTTGGAGCGCTGGGGCGGCTTCCTCTTCATCAATGCCGACGATGACGCACCCTCGCTTATTGACACGCTTGGTCTGATCCCGGAACATTTCGCGGAATTCGACTACGCCAACCGCTACACACACGGTCATTTCCGGCGAGAAATGAACTGCAACTGGAAAGTCGCACAGGAAGCGTTTCAGGAAGCCTATCATCTCTATGCGACCCATCCCGAAGCAGTGCCTTTTGCAGGGGATGCTCAGGGCAAATATGATATCTGGTCCACCAAGGGCGGTCATGTGGGAAGAAATTCGACCTATTCCGCCATCCCGTCGACCCATGCCCCCGCCGATGTCGATCCGGTATCATCCGCGCAGATGTTCATGCAGGCGACCAGCGACTGGCATTATCCGGGTTACCCAGTGCCTACCCTCGATCCCGATAGCGACTTGCGCAGCCAGATCGCAGCGTGGATCAGAAAAGCCTTCAAGGACAAGCATGGCCGGGACGCCGGGGTGCCCGACGCCATCCTTCTGGATTCGCTGCTCTACTTTTTCTATCCGCACAGCTGCTTCTGGCTGTCCGAGGCGGTGCCCTTCACCTACCAGTTCTGGCCGCATGCGACCGATCCGAACAAAAGCTATTTCGAAGTGCGCATGCTGTATCCCGTCAACCCGGACGCACCGCGTCCGCCGGCTGCGTCGCGCGTCGACCTTGGCCCCGATGATTCGATCTTCGCGGCCATGGAGGACAAATTCGGGTTCCTAGGCTATATCTTCGATCAGGATTGCAGCAATCTGCCCCGGGTACAGCGCGGGGCGCATTCGGCGAATATCAAAAATCCCACGACGTTCCTGGGCGCTTATCAGGAATCGATCATACAGCACTGGAACGGCGTCATGAGTAAGGCGATCGAAGAGGGTGTTGCCGGGGAGTCGTAGGGCTCGCAGATCAGGCGAGGATTGCCAACGCTGCGAGACTGCCCGGTATTTACATACTGTATGGAATGTATCTTGAAACGGGGAAAATTTGCGCTACGGTCGGGCGAGAGGGGATATCGCAGCGCGCTTAGCAAGCCCGGCTGCCGCCATACGGGATGCGGGAAGAAACAATAATCTGAAAGGAAATGTGATGGCCGCCTATATGGTTGTGCTGGTCTATCTCGATAAAAGCGAATGGGTGGCTGACTATGTTGCCAATGTTCCCGACATCCTGCGCAAATATGGCGGTGAATATTTCGCGGTATCCGAGCGCGTGGTGAAATTCGAAGGGGACAAGCCAACCCCCGATCAGGTCGCGCTTTTCACTTTTCCTTCGATCGAACGGATGCAGGCTTTCGTAATCAGCGACGAATATGCGCCTTACAAGGATGCGCGTCTGGCCCAGTCGAACGCGACAATTATCGGCTTTGAACCACGGCCATAAGCCCCGACCGCATTATCCGAAACAAAAACACTATATCTGGAGAGAAGACCGACCATGCTAACCCCCTATGACGAGTTTCCCGTCCATCAGGCGTCCCGGACGTTCAGTTTCATTCCCTCGACGGATTACAGCTGGGACGATGGCTATTATTTCGGGGTCTTCAATCCTGACGTGGGCGTCTTCATTGCGACGGGCGCGCGGGTCAATCCCAACACGGACATGTTCGGTGGCTATGCTTTTCTTAACGATAAGGGGGTCCATTCGACGACCCGCTTCAATCGTGCCTGGCGCCCGAATTTCGATGTCGGCATCGGTCCCTGGCGCGTCGAGTTCGTGGAACCACTAAAGACCATCCGCCTTGTTCTGGAGGAAAATGAAAGCGGCCTCTCCTTCGACATAATGTGGCAGGGCGTATCCCCGGCCTTCGAGGAGGATCATCATTCCGCCGAAAATCGCGGGCGCCTGACCACCGACCAGACCCGCTATTCGCAGCCCGGCGTGGCCACCGGCTGGGCTGAATATCAGGGCAAGCGCTATGAGATAACGCCCGACAAATGGTTTGCGGCGCGCGACCATAGCTGGGGCCTCTATGCCGAACGACCGCCGCTCGCTCCGATCGCTTCGCTATTGCCGCCCCGGAAGAAAACCGGCCCGCAACGCGCGATGCGGTGGTGGAACTGCTTCGTGGCCGGCGATTATAGTGGTTTTTATCATCTGCACGAGACGCCCGACGGCGTTCAGGCGAAGATGAACGACGTGTTCGGCACGCCGCTGGGCGGCCATGTGTTCAAGGGCTGGGACAGCGAGCCGCTGCATTTCACCTCTGCGCGGCACGAAATGCGCTTTGTCGAAGGAACCCGCATGTTGACGGGGGCCACCATGTATCTCGAAGACGATCATGGCGACCAGTGGACGATCGAATATGACGTCGCCGCTCCGCCCTGGATGGGCCAGACGATGGGCTATCATCCCGGCAGCTGGAAGGACGGCGGCACGTTCCACACCTATCATGGGTCGGAGGAACTGGCGATCGAGTGGGAGACGTTCGACTGGTCGGTACAGCCCTTCGCCTATACGCCCTACAAGGTGTCGGGCGAGCAACTCGCCACCAATTTCGGGGAGGGCACGGGCGTCGAGGACGAGGGCAATGACGGCAAAAAGTCCCATGGCGTCGAATATCTGATGCGGGTCACGCTGCACGCGCCGGACGGGTCCGTCCACAGGGGCGCGGCGCAGGTCGAAATGTTCATCAACGGTCGTTACGATCCCTATGGCTTCGAATGAGGTTGGGACTGACTGACAAGGTCGCGCTCGTGTCCGGCGGCAGCGCCGGCATGGGGCGCGCCATTGCCACGGAACTGGCGGACGAAGGCGCTGCGGTGATGATTGCCGCGCGTCGGGAAGAGCCGTTGCGCGACGTCGTGGCCGATATCCGCGCTCGCGGCGGCCGCGCCGCATGGGTCAGCGCCGACATGGCGGTGGAAGCCGATATCGCCCGCGCGGTGACGGAGACCCGCGAGGCCTTTGGCGATCCCGATATCGTCATCGCCAATGTGCGATCGATCCTGCGATACAGTTTCGACGACGCGTCGAACGACGATTTCCGCCAGAGCAACGAGCAGATCATCCTGTCGCTCGCCATCCTTGCGCGAGAGACCGTCCCGGCGATGAAGAACAAGGGCTTTGGCCGCTTCGTCAATCTCGGCTCGGTGTGCGCGAAGGAACCACACCGCTTCTTTGATATCGTCCTGTCCAATACCTACCGGGCCGGCGCGGTCGGCCTTGCGCGCAGCCTGTCCAATGAGCTTGCGCCGTTCGGCATTACCGTCAACACGATCGCACCCGGCAGCATCGACACAGGGCTGAACGAAGAGACGCAGAAGGGCGGAGCCGAAGTGTGCCCCCGGCGCGAGGAACCGCCGGCCATTCAGATGGGCCGCAACGGTCGCCCCGACGAAGTGTCCGCCCTTGCCGCATTCCTGTGTTCGGAACGGGCGAGCTATATTACCGGCCAGACGATCGCCGTCGATGGCGGCTGGACCCGCGGCCTGTTCTGATGGCGGAAAAACAGCCATGACCCCCGAGGACATGCTCGCGCGCGAAGCCATTCGTTATACGATCGAATTGTATAACAGGGGGTCGGACAACGCCGATTATGAGATCCATCATCAGGTATTCCACCCGGAAGCGGTGTTCGAGGTGCAGTCCCAGGGCGCACTGATTGGGCCCGATGCGATCATCGCGGCGCTGCGCCCGGCGGCGGAACGGCGCGGCGCGTTCGAACCGGGCAATTTCCAGCGCCACAATCTGACGACGACGATGATCGAATTTACCGGGCCGGACCGGGCGGAAGCAGTGACCTATATCATCGTCGTGACCGAACTCGGTATCGACCATAGCGGCCGATATGATGATGAATTCGTTCGCAGCGGTGAGCGGTGGCTGCTGATGCGGCGGCGCGCGACGATGGAATGGTCGCGGCCGGATTCCCGCTTCACCCGCTGGCTGGGGCAAGCGAAGCCGGTAGACAAGGTTCAGCGCTGAGGCGCGCGCAGGAGAGTTTATGGAGTTTCTGAACGTGGCCCGGTATACCGAAACCAATTTACGGTGATAGCTCAATGCTGAAATATCGGTCGCTCCCGATAGGGCTGAGGTAACCCAAGGTCGATTGGCGCCGGGTGGGGTTGTAGAAGCATTTGATGCAATCGAACACGTCTGCCTTCTGCCAGCTGTCGTGCCCCTTAGTTGCCGCTCAGGTGCCAGTTTCTTTGTCTTCGAGCGGACGTTCCGGTAATAGGTTCGTGATTCAATCTGACTGTGCCATGATCAGGAAGGTTACTCCGATCACCGTTTAGGGCTTGCTGCGATGAACGAACTGACCATCTGGACGCTGGACTGGGTGCCGGAAGGCCCTCGCGGTTTTGTGCGTGACCTCAGGCTGCGATGGGCATGCGAGGAAGCCGGCCTTGCATACGCCGTCCAAACGATCGGGTTCGATGAACGCGAGACCAATCATCTCGAGCGCCAACCATTTGGCCAAGTACCATTTCTGGACATCGACGGATTGAAGATGTTCGAAAGCGGAGCTGCGTTGCTCCATCTGGCTCGGAAAAGCCACAAGCTGATGCCGCCCGATCCGGCTGGGGCAGCGGAAACATTGCAATGGACGATTGCCGCGCTCAACTCAATCGAGATGGTCAGCGTTCCTTGGTGGTTCCTGACCATATCCGGTGATCAGGACAATAGCCTAACCCAATGGTTAGGCCAGCGTCTTGACCATGTGGAACGGGTATTGAGCGATCGGGAATGGCTGGCGGCCGGTCGTTTCACGGTCGCAGATTTGCTTATGGCGGATGTGCTGAGGATCCCCAAAGTCCGCGCCTACGGCGATCGGCCGGTGACCGAGGACTATGTAACCCGTGTAACGGATCGCCCCGCCTTCAAAAAGGCGTACGCAGACCAAATCAGCTTTTTCAAAGCGGCTGATGAGAAGAGAATAGAGGAAAGGTCAGTATAAATCCTCCGTCATTCATTTCGCCCGCAATCAGCGGCCACTCCCTCCCTTCCGCCGTCGCCCCTTGCGCGACACTCGACGGGTGATTTTCACGCGTCGACTGCAGTCCGTCCGCTTTACAAAGCCCTTTGTATCTCGCCCCCCCCCCCCCCGTCTTCGCCTTAGCTGTAGCCTGCCTTTGAATGTCGGCCCCGGCGTTGGTTCCACGGCTTCGCTAAATTCCACTGCCAGATTGGTCGGCCACGGCGCATCCCTCCATCATTATAATGTCTGGTGTTTTGGGTGTTTGAAGAACGGGACAAAAGTCGTCTTTGTCCATTCCCGGAAGCTCGTCGTCTTGCCGATCAGCGCCGCAAGGTCGTCGCAATTGTCCTTGGTGGTGCGCGTACTGAGCCAGAGAGTGTCGTCATATCCTTGCGGCCAGTCCCGTTTGATATCGTCCAGCGGTATGTGGACCGTGCTCGCTTCGCAGCCCAGCTCCTCACCCAAGATCCGCGTCATCCGGCTGGGAGAGGCGACATCGGACACCAGCTTGATCTCGGTGCCGGCATGTCGGTCCGGATCGGAGATCACGGCGACCGCCGCCCTGCCGATATCCTCTGCGGCGATCAGACCATTTTCCTTCTCGGGCGGGATCGGGATGGCGAAGACTAATTTCCCGTCCTTTTCGAACGGGACGAAGAAGCGCAGCAGGTTTTCCATGAAGAATCCAGGCCGCAAAATGGTCGTGCGCAAAGGCAGTTCGGCAAGCCGTTCCTCGATCGCCCGTTTCGATCCCATCAGGAGCACGCCCCGGGCGTCGGCCGTCAGCGCGGACTGGAAAACATAATGTGAAATGCCGGCTTCGATCGCGGCGTCGACGGCGTTGATGCCTTGAACGGCTTGCCCCACATCCCAACGATTTTCCGCCGAGGAACCAACAAAATAAACCGCGTCGGCGCCCTGTATGGCGTTGCGGATCGACGCGCGGTCGTTTAGGTCACCGGTCACAGGGACGGCCCCGAAGCTGGCGGCATGGCGCGCGGCGTCGCTGTCCGGGTTCCGGGTGACGGCGCGAACATGGAAGCCAGCCGCGATCAGGTGACGCATCGCTGCGCCGCCCGAAGTCCCGGTGGCGCCGAAAACCGCAACTGTCTTATTCATTTATCCACTCCAATTACCGCTCGAACCGGCCAGGAAAGCGCGAACAGCCATGTTCAAAGGAAATTGAAGGCTTCCATCCCGACATATTGACTGACCTCCATGGCAATCGATCCATCGGTAACCGCAGCCTTCAAGGCGGGATAAAAGTCAGCGTCCAGATGCGATTGTACATCTGAAATCGTCTTGTACACGTGAACGAGCCAGATCACGCGTTTGTCATGAAAATCCTGCGCATGTGTGTAATGAACGCATCCCGGCTCGGCGGCGGACAGTGCGTCGCCGTCCCCCGCATTTTCCAGGGCACGCGTTGCCGCTTCCGGAGTCGGATGGGTGATCTTGCCGATGAAAATTATCATTTCAGATCCTCTTGACGCGCGGCGCTTTAAGTCATCAACTGTTAAAACCGCCGAATAACCGCCTGCAACTGTTATTGAGCGGTCAACCCGCCATCGGCGGCAATCGCGGCCCCGGTTACGAAACTGGCGGCGTCGGACGCCGAGCGCAACTGGCGGGAAAACCAGTCTCTATCGGCGATGTCATGCTAGAACCGCATCATCCTGCACCAGTTGCGGGATGATCCTGGTGCCGATGAGTTCAAGGCTTTCCCATGCAAGATCGGGGTCAAGTCCGGCAAGGAGCGGGGCCAGGATCACCGAGCGCCCCAGATCCCGCTGTTGCCTGAGCAATGTCAGGCCATCCTCCGGCGTGAGCACCTGATAACTTCCCGCGGCCCGCAGCGCATCGGCATTTTCGGCATGCTTGAAGTTGGTCGTCTGACCCAGTTTCGCTGCATATGCTGCGTAAGCGTTTGTTTCGTGCAGCGCGTGTGGCGCGATTCGGGCCCAGGCGGCATCTGGATCTTCGGAGATATGGATATGACGGGGGCCGGTGACGTCGACGATCCGGCCTGGTTCCTTGCCGAGTTCGGAACAGGCTTCCTTATAGGCCTGAATCAATTCCGGCTTGTTGACCATCGGATAATAGCCATCGCCCAGCTCTGCGGCACGGCGCGCGGTCGCCTTAAGGCTGCCCCCGATCCAAAGTCTGGGTCCGCCGGATTGTACCGGCGGCGGGGTGACGTGGACGGTGCGCCCTTCATAGTCGAACGTCTCGCCAGCGAACGCACGCTTGAGCACTCTGAGCTTGGCATCGACGAGCCGCGCCCGGTCCTTCAAATCGATACCGAACATCGCGAATTCATCGGGAACATAGCCAAGGCCGATGGTCACATCGAGCCGGCCGTTGCTGATCACGTCCAGAATCGCCAGATCCTCGGCAATGCGGACCGGATCGTGCAACGGCAACAGGATCGCCGACGGCTGAAGCCGGATCTTAGAGGTGCGGGCGGCCATCGCCGCGCCCAGCATCAATGGCGACGGGTTGTAATTGTCCGCGCTGCAATGATGTTCGGGAAGCTGGATCGTATGAAAGCCGTGCTTGTCGGCCCATTCGACCTGTTCGAGGGCGGCGGCGGCCAATGTCGTCGATTTGATGCCGACCCAGGACGGGTTCCGGAGGTCATAGCGCAGCCAAATCTCGAGCATCTCTCGCCTTCCTGAATATTATCGAACGTTCTGCAAACATCCGGGTCGACCAACTCCATGGCAAATGACCGGACCAGAATATAATATATATTTTAATTGCTAGATGGTCTGTCGGTGCGAGTCAATGTTCATAGGGCCCAAAACGGGTTGCCGAAACCAGATAGACCGGCCAGTTTTCGAGGAAATTTTGACTTTTGGGCCGTTGACCATGCCCCATTGGCCTAGCTAATAATCGCGGTTGCATCATGGTGGTCGCTCTGGTTCCCGCTTCCGCACCTGCCTCCACCGGCGCGGCTGAATCGATACGGCGATGGCGTCGGCAGATCGAATGATCTAACGAAAATTGTAATTCTATATTGGAGAAGGAACATATGGCAGGTCGTCTGGACGGGAAGGTCGCAGTCATCACCGGCGGCGTGTCGGGAATGGGCCTGGCGAGCGTCGAAATGTTCGTCGGTGAAGGCGCGAAACTGGTGGTCGCCGATGTCCGCGAAGATAAGGGCCGGGCGCTCGAACAGCGTTTCGCAGGGGCCGTTCGCTTTTCGCGATGCGATATCCGCAACGAACAGGATATCGAGGCGGCCGTCGCGCTTGCGGTGTCGAGTTTTGGCGAACTCGACATCATGTATCATAATGCCGGGGCGGCCGGCGCCAAGGAGTCGCTGGAGACGATGACGGTCGCGGGCTGGGACGACACCCAGGCTTTGCTGTCGAGATCCACCGCATTGTGCATGAAGCATGCCGTACCGTCGATGAAGCGGCGGGGGCAGGGGTCCATCATCCTGACGTCATCCGTGGGCGCGACGAACCTGCGTCCTGGAACACCGGCCTATTCGGTCGCGAAGGGGTCGGTCATTCTACTCGGTCGCCTCGGCGCGCTGGAGTTCGCCGCCGATCGCATACGGGTAAATGTCATCGTTCCGGGCGGCTTTGCCACCCCCATATATGGTGATCTGGTCGGCGCGTCTCGCGAAGTCGCGGATATAATGCCTGATTATCTGGACGAGATGATGGCGCAATGGCAGCCCCTTCCGCGGCCGGGCAAGCCGATCGACATCGCCTATGCCGCCACATATCTGGCCTCGGACGAATCGGCGTTCGTGACCGGCGTGGCATTGCCGGTCGACGGGGGACTGACGCTGAACCGCCCGACCAACGCGGCCGACTTTCTGTTCGGTCACCTGAACGCGGCCAAGGAAAAGGCCGAAGCCGAACTGGCCCGTCGAAGCGGCGATTAGTCACGTATCGATCGGGACCTTGTCGGAGCGAGGCCGCTCTTTGGTGCCAGCCGCGAGCCTGTGCTCAAGCTGGCACGAGCGGCTCGCGCGATCTTGCTATCAGGATGCGGCGCTGGTCACTTCGAAACCACATCCGTTATCGGCACGAACATGCCCGTGATCGCCCCGGCTCGGTCGATCGCGTCGGAGGATGGCATCTCAGGGCCGCCCGCGCGCGAAACAAGGTCGCGCAGCGTGCGGGCTGGATCGTCCGTTTCGACGTCGAAGATCGACAGATATTTGTATGGCGGATCCTTGGCGAGGGAGTCGACCAGGCTGAAGCGCTGCCCGTTCACGAAGTCGGTGCATCGTACGACGTCAGGAAGATGTTGATCGCTATACCATCGATTATAGTCTTCTTCCTTGCCCGGCACCGGGTTGGAAAGAACGACGAATTTATACAGTGCCATTGCGGCGTCTCCTGGCGATTGATCGGCTGTAACAAGCTGGCCGGCCAGCAAATCCCGGGCGCGGAGAGCGACTAGCGGGGCGACTCATCGAGATAGCGTCCGGTCCGCATCGCGCCTTGGAGGGTCGTGCGGAAGGCCACCCGCTTCATGCCCGGCGGCCAGCCGAACGCCTGGTGCAATGTGCGCCGGTTATCCCAGAGCATCATGTCGCCCTGTTGCCATCGATGGACATAGCGATATTCTGCCCTGAACACATGGTCGATGAGCGTGGTCAGCAGTTCCTCGCTTTCGGCACGCTCCAGACCCAGGATGGCATCGACATTGGACGGGCTGATCGAAAGCGACTTCAGGTCGGATTCGGGATGGGTCACGACCAGCGGATGCACGACCGGCGGAAAATCCGGCATGGACAGATTCTCTCCCGGGGATTCCTCCGCGGTCGGCCGCCGGAACGGCCGCTCCTTCTGAACGAAGCGCATGCCATCCGGCCGTGCGTTGTGGACACGCATCACCACTTCCAGGCCGTCGATGCGGTTTTTGATATCGTCGGGCAGGCCGGCATAGGCTTTGGCGGTGTCGATCCACCCGGTTTGACCGCCTTCGCTGGCAGGGGAGTCCATGAACAGGATGGCTCCTTTGGAGATGTCGGGCGTATAGCAGCTGTCCTGATGCCAGGGGATAAAGCCGCCGAGCAGTTGCCCGTCCACGACATAATAGCCGCCCTGCTCCCTTATTTCGACGAGTTCTTCATAGCCGGGGACCCGGACTTTGGGGATCGCGTGGATCTCAAGCGGGCCGAATATCTTGCTCAGCTCCACATGCTGTTCGCGCGTCGCGCCGGTGTCGCGGAACAGGATGACGCCATGATGCAGCCAGAGAGTATATAATTCTTCCCGCACTTCGGGTGCGTGCAGGCGGCCGAGGTCAAGGTCCATCACTTGCGCGCCGACGGCGTCAAGCTCCATGATCCGCAGTTGGCCATAGTGTAGCGCATCATTCATGCCGACACTCTCCATGGGCGTCATTTCCTGTGGACTGCCTTCGCAGGTGGAAGATGTCAGGTCAGGCGAGGCTGCTCCAGTAATCCGAACGCATCGCCTCATTGACCAGTTGCCAGGTCGCGCCACCATGTGTCCGCGTCGAATCCGATCGGTGGTCGCGTAATTCGATCATCGCATCATGGATCGCCCGCCCGGCCGCCCACACCGACAGCACGGGATACATCAGATATTTGACGCCCAGTTCGCGCGCGCGATCGACGTTGGCCACATCCTTGGCATCGGTGGGAATGAACATATGCGCGATCGGCGTCGCGGTGACGGCCGTGATCCGCGGGATTTCCTCGATCTCCAGAAAGGGGACAAGGACCAGGTCGGCACCGGCTTCGCCATAGGCGGCGACCCGGTCACATGCCTCGTCAAGCGTCGATGCATCGCGGGCATCGCAACGAGCCATCACGACAAGATCACCGTCCCGGCGCGCGTCGACGGCGGCCTTGATATGATCGACCATGCGCTCGACCGGCAGCAGGCGCTTCTTGCGGCCGGGCAGATATTTGCCCACCGACAGGTCCAGATCCTCCATCTGGATGCCGCCGATCCCTGCCCGCTCCACAAGCTGGACGTTGCGCGCGATCTGCAGCGTGGAGCCGCCGCCATCGTCGATATCGCACATTGCGGGCAGGCCGGAACATTCGACCAGCAGACGGTAAGCCTCGACCAGTTGCGCCACCGGAACGATGCCGGCGTCCGGCATGCCAAAGGCCGAGGCGGTGATCGCGTAGCTTCCCAGGAAAATACTCTCAAAGCCCGCAAGCCGCGCCATCTGCGCGCTGAGAGCGTCGTGAACGCCGGGGACGATCAACATGTCCGGCCGTTCGAGGAGCAGTCGCATAGCCCTTGCGCTGTTCATGTCATCTCTCCGCCGCATCATAAAAGCCGTTCATTTCGCACTAGAGCGCACAGTTCTAACAATGATTGCAATAAACGGGGGATATGGGCTTGTCCAGAGTGGGTTACGGAAACGATTTGCCGCCATGGTTAGACATCCGCTCAAAAAATATCGATCAGGGAATAACATCGCCTCGTTGATTTTTTCTAACGGATACCTTATATTGAAATAGGATGGGAGGCTGGCTTCCCGCCTGCAGCAGCAAGATAGTGGGACAGGATATGGCGGATCAACTGGAATGGCGGCAGATTACACCCTTTGGTGCGGAGGTGATCGGTATCGATCTTTCCCAGACGCCGCCGCAAGCGATCCTCAATCAGCTTCGCCAGCTTTACGACGAGCATCATCTTCTGGTTTTTCGCGGGCAGACTCTCACCCTGGAGCAGCAGCGCAGCGCGGCGGGCTGGTTCGGGAAACTCTATCCACCGGCTGAGGGCGTCAATTTCATATCGAACACGCGTAAAGACGGATTTCTCGGCAATCTCGAACTCAAATTCCACTCCGATCTGGCGCATTGCGAATATCCGATCGAAAGCGTCATGCTTCTGGGCGTCGAACTGGACGAGGGTAATACATCGACCAAGTTCGTCAGCTCCACCAAGGCCTGGGTCGAACTGCCGGACGATCTGAAAAAAGCGGTAGAAAACCGGCGGGCTGTGCAATGCTTTGCTTATGGACCCAATGACGGGCTGTACGGCTATGACGAAAATCTGCCGAACTGGTCGCATCGCATCGCGCGTCCGCATCCTAGGACGGGGGAACCCTGCCTGTACGTCATGCCGGAATCGACCCGCATCATCGAAGGTCTGCCGGAAGAGGAGGGCCGGCCTTTGCTGGAAGCCTTGTACGCGCATATTGCCCGTCCCGAAGCGGTATATGAGCATATATGGCATATCGGCGACGTCGTGCTGTGGGACAATCTGGCGTGCCAGCACGCCCGTGGCGCGCTGAACCCCGACGTGCCCCGGACGATGCAGCGCGCGACGCTCGGCCCGCTGACCTTCAAGCAGCAATATCCTTCCCTCACGCCCGAAGCGCAGGAGATCGTGTTTGGCAGGCTTGGCGCAGAACCGGGATGAGCCCGGCTGCTGCGCTCGATGCCGACATCTGCGGCGGGATAGGATCCATGGCACCATGGACAAATGGCCCGCCCATAAGATAATGCGACGAGATGAAAACTCGTAAAGCTATTCAAAAGCGCGACAGAATCCTTCAGGCCGCCGCTAAGGTGGTTGCGCATAGAGGCTATGCGGAGACGACGCTGGCGGAGATTGGCGAAGTCGCGGGGACCTTTGCGGGCAGTCTCTATTATTATTTCCCGTCCAAGGACGCGCTGGTCGAAGAAGTTCTCAATATCGGCACGACGAGTGTTTCGGCGCCGGTCATGGAGGCGGTCGCGGCACTGCCTAATGACGCGAGCGCATGGCGCAAGATCAAGACCGCGCTCGACGAGCATGTCGAACGCATGCTCAGCAAGAATGACTTCATCACCGCCTATTGGAAGATTGTCGATCAGGTGCCCGAAGCCATGGGGGGGCGGCACCGCGAACATCCCCGCAGATATGGAGACTTCTGGCGCGGCCTGATCCGCGAAGGGCAAAGCGAGGGCATCGTGCGCCATGATCTGGAGCCGAACCTTGTCCAACTCTTTCTGCTCGGCGCGACTATCTATGCGCAAGACTGGTATGATCCGACGCGACAGCTCAAGCCTCGCCAACTGAGCGATCAACTGGCGCGTATGTTCTTTCGCGGGATTTCACCGGCGGACGCCGAACTGACGTTCGACAAGCCGGCGTCCGTCAAGCCTGCCGCTACCGAAAGCCTGTCCGCCAAACCACAGGAAAAATCCGCCGGGTCCAGGCGCAAGTCCCGCATCCGCGCCGGCTGAGGCGTTCGACACCGGCCGTCTTGCGCCAATTTTATAATTGGTATTGCAAATTTTGCCGATCGGCTTAGGTCATTATCCTCCACATTTCGCCAAGAGGCAGGAGAGGATATGACGGAACAGCGCGATCCGTTGGATGCGGGCCCCAATTCGGCTTCCCCGCTTCGGATGGAGGGTGACCCCTATCATGCCTACCGCTATATCCGCGCGAGCCGCGAAGGCGGCATCCTGACGCTCACTATGGACCAGCCGCCGATGAACGCGGCCGGTTTCGATCTGCACGACGAACTCAGCCGCATCTTTTACGATGTGGCGCGCGATGATTGCGACGTGGTCGTTCTGACCGGCGCGGGGCGGGCGTTCTCGGCGGGCGGGGACCTGGACGAGATGCTCGCGCGCACCGAAAACCCCCAGAGCATGGCCGCGATGATGGAGCGGGCACCGCATATCGTGCATTCGATGCTGGCGCTCGACGTGCCCGTGATCGCGCGGGTCAACGGTCACGCACTGGGGCTTGGCGCCACATTGGCGCTATTATGCGATGTCGCCATCATGGATGAGCGCGCCAGGATCGGCGATCCGCATGTCGCCATGGGACTGACGCCGGGTGACGGCGGCGCGTTCCTGTGGCCGGTTCTGGTCGGCTATGCGCGCGCGCGGCATCATCTGCTGACCGGTGATCCGCTGACAGGCGCGGAGGCGGCGGCGATAGGCCTTATCCACAAGGCGGTGCCTGCCGATGCGCTTGATGCGGCGGTGGCGGCCTATGCCGGGCGGCTCGCTGGTGGCGCGACTTACGCCATCAAGGCGACGAAGCGCACGATCAACATGGCGTTGCGTGCGCAAGCGCAGACGCTGGCCGAGGCGCATGCCGGCATAGAGCAGCTGACCTTGCTGTCCCAGGACCACCGGGAAGCGATCCTGGCGTTCAAGGACAAGCGCCCTGCCCGGTTCGAGGGGCGATGATGATGAATATGACCGGCCTTGAAGGAAAAGTTGCGCTGGTGACCGGCGCATCGAGTGGTCTGGGCGAACATTTCGCCCGTGTTCTGGCAAAGGCGGGCGCGCAGGTCGTGCTTGCCGCGCGGCGAGTCGAGACGCTCGAACAGGTCGCCAAGAGCATTGGAGACGAGGCGCGGACGATGGCGCTGGACGTCACCGATGCGGCCTCGGTCGCGCGCATCGTCGATACGGTGCCCGTGCTCGACATTCTGGTCAACAATGCAGGGGTCGTCCGGGAAAAGCTGGCGCTGGACCAAGCCGAAGAGGATTGGGACGCGGTGATCGACACCAACCTGAAAGGCGTCTTTCAGGTCGCGCAGGCCGCCGCGCGCATCATGCGCGACGCGGGCGGCGGCACGATTGTCAACATCGCGTCGATCGCCGGATTGAGGGTCGGAGCCATGGTGATGCCCTATTGCGTCTCCAAGGCCGGCGTCATTCAGATGACCAAGGCGCTGGCGCTCGAATGGGCGCGCCATGGCATTCGGGTGAACGCCTTGGCGCCCGGCTATTTCCGAACCGATCTTAATGCGGATTTTTGGGAGACCGACGCCGGGCGCGCGATGATCAAGCGCATCCCCCAGCGCCGTCTGGGCGATTTTCCCGATCTGGACGGGCCGTTGCTGCTGCTGGCGTCCGATGCGTCGCGCTACATGACGGGATCGGTGATCGCGGTCGACGGCGGCCATCTCGTCAGCACGCTTTGAAGGGAGGGTTTATTGGTCGAGAAAATCTATCCTGACGCGAACGCGGCTCTGGAGGGCTTATTATTCGACGGCATGACGATCGTTGCGGGCGGCTTTGGCCTGTGCGGGATACCCGAGACGCTGATCGACGGGCTGCTGGCGGCCGTCGCCCGCGACCTCACGATTATTTCGAACAATGCCGGTGTCGACGATTTCGGGCTCGGGCTGCTGCTGCGCAACCGGCAGGTCAGGCGCATGATTTCCTCCTATGTGGGCGAGAACAAGGAATTCGAGCGGCAATATCTGGCGAAAGAACTGGAGCTTGAATTTTGCCCGCAGGGCACGCTTGCCGAACGTATCCGGGCGGGTGGCGCCGGGATCGCGGGCTTCTACACCCGGACCGGAGTCGGTACGCTCATCGCCGACGGCAAGGAACTGAAGGATTTTAACGGCGAAACCTATGTTCTCGAAACGGGGCTGGTGGCCGACCTGGCGATCGTCAAGGCGTCGAAGGCGGATCGTTTTGGCAACCTCGTTTTCCGCAAGTCGGCGCGCAACTTCAATCCGATGGCGGCCACGGCGGGCCGGGTCACGGTGGCGGAAGTCGAGGAAATCGTCGACGCGATCGACCCCGATCACGTCCATACGCCGGGGATTTTCGTCAGGCGCGTCATCCTGGCTACGCGCAACGAAAAGCGGATCGAACAGCGCACTTTGAGCATGGTGGCCTGACATGGCGTGGACCCGCGATCAGATGGCGGCTCGCGCGGCGCTGGAACTGCGTGATGGCGACTATGCCAATCTCGGCATCGGCATTCCCACGCTTGTCGCCAATCATATCCCGCACGACATCGACGTGACGCTGCACTCGGAAAATGGCATCCTCGGCCTCGGGCCATTCCCGACTGCCGACACCATCGATCCAGACATCATCAATGCGGGCAAGCAGACGATCACCGAGCTGCCGGGCACGGCCTATGTCTCGTCCGCCGACAGCTTCGGGCTTGTTCGCGGCGGTCATATCGATGCGTCGATCCTGGGCGCGATGGAGGTGTCCGAAGGCGGCGACCTGTCCAACTGGATGGTGCCAGGCAAGATGGTGAAGGGACCGGGCGGGGCGATGGATCTCGTGGCCGGGGTCAAGCGCATCATCGTCCTGATGGATCATGTCGACAAGGCGGGGAACCCCAAGTTCCGGCGGGAAAACAGCCTGCCCTATACCGGGCGTAATGTGGTCGACATGATCGTCACCGACCTTGCGGTATTCGTTCGCCGGGATCGGCGATCCGGCTTCCGGCTGATCGAACTGGCTCCCGGCGTGACGGCCGAACAGGTCGCTGTGCACACCCAGGCCCATTATATCGAGGAACTGACATGACGGAACGGGCGCAGGCCATTGGCAGCAAGGTCGAGGCATTTGTGCGCACCATCGTCGCGCCATATGAGAAGGATCCGCGCTGCGGATCGCACGGGCCGTCCGACGATCTGGTGCAGGAGTTGCGGGCCAGGGCGCGGCAGGCCGGCGTACTGACGCCGCACATTCTGGAGGACGGCGATCATCTGACGCAGTGCGAGACGGCGCATGTCCTCATCCGCTCGGGCCTGTCGCCGCTGGGACCGTTGGCGTGCAACACCGCCGCGCCCGATGAGGGCAATATGTATTTGATCGGCAAGGTCGGCAGCGCTGCCCAGAAAGCGCATTTCCTGGCGCCCATGGTCGCCGGCGACACGCGTTCAGCCTTCTTCATGACCGAGCCGGCCGGCGAAGGCGGTGCCGGATCCGATCCGTCGATGATGAAGACGACGGCGCGGCCTGAGGGCGATCGCTGGGTGATTAACGGCCGCAAGGCGTTCATCACTGGCGCGCAAGGGGCGGGGGTGGGGATCGTCATGGCCCGCACCGACCCTGGGGATGGCAAGATGGCGGCGACAATGTTCCTCGTCGATCTGCCCGACCCTGCCATCCGAATCGAGCGGGTGCTGGAGACGATCGACAGCTCCATGCCCGGCGGCCACGCGATCGTGGCGATCGACGATCTGAGCGTGCCGGCGGACGCCATTCTCGGCGCGGCGCATGAGGGGTTCCGTTATGCGCAGGTGCGCCTGTCGCCGGCGCGGCTGTCGCACTGCATGCGCTGGCTGGGCGCATGCATCCGCGCGAACGAGATCGCGACCGACTATGCCTGCCGCCGCCACGCCTTCGGCAAGCCGCTTGTCGACCATGAGGGGGTCGGCTTCATGCTGGCCGAAAATCTGATCGATCTGAAGCAGGCCGAACTGATGATCGACTGGTGCGCTGATGTGCTCGACACCGGAAGCCTCGGCACGCTGGAAAGTTCGATGGCGAAGGTCGCGGTGTCGGAGGCGCTGATGCGGATCGCCGATCGCTGCGTGCAGGTTATGGGCGGCACGGGGGTTTCGGGCGATACCATCGTCGAGCAAATATTCCGCGAAATACGCGCCTTCCGCATCTATGACGGCCCGACCGAAGTGCATAAATGGAGCATCGCCAAATCGATCAAGCGCCGTCAGGGAGCGCAGCCATGACCGATGCGGGTTTCGCAGGCGCAGGCGCGGTCAGGGCGGCGCACCGGTTTGACGAAGAGCGTCTCGCACAATGGCTTTCCGCCCATGTCGAAGGCTTTGCAGGGCCGCTGACCGTAGAGCAGTTCAATGGCGGGCAATCCAATCCCACCTACAAGCTGGTCACGCCGCAGCGCAGCTATGTCATGCGCCGCAAACCACCGGGCGTCCTGCTCAAGGGCGCGCATGCGATCGAACGCGAGGCCAGGGT
This sequence comes from Sphingobium fluminis, assembly GCF_037723805.1. Taxonomy (NCBI): domain Bacteria; kingdom Pseudomonadati; phylum Pseudomonadota; class Alphaproteobacteria; order Sphingomonadales; family Sphingobiaceae; genus Sphingobium; species Sphingobium fluminis. Next base: position 40,530 of record NZ_JBBJUK010000004.1, on the reverse strand, counting down.
GCTGAGCGCGCTGGAAACGGTCGGGTTTCCGGTGGCGCACGTCCATGGTCTGTGCGCCGACGAGACCGTTATCGGCACGTCCTTCTATGTCATGGACATGGTCGAGGGCCGGATTTTCTGGGATGCGAAGCTGCCGGAAGTCGACCGGGATCAGCGCGGCGCCTATTTCGATGCGATGAACGCGGCGATCGCCCGGCTTCACGGTGTGGACCATGCATCGATCGGTCTTGGCGACTTCGGCCGGCCCGGCAGCTATTTCGAACGGCAGATCGGGCGCTGGACCAAACAATATCTGGACGATGCGGAGGCAGGCCGCGATTCCAATATGGACCGGCTGATTGAATGGTTGCCCGGTCATATTCCCGATGGCGATGAAACCGGCATCGTCCATGGCGACTTCCGCATCGACAACATGATCTTTCACCCGACCGAGCCGCGCATCCTGGCGGTGCTCGACTGGGAATTATCGACGCTGGGCCATCCGCTCGCCGATTTCGCCTATCATCTGATGATGTACCGGATGCCGCCGCTGACGATCCCGGGGCTGATCGGCACCGATCTCGCGATGGCTGGTTTGCCGGACGAGAGCGCCTATGTCGCAGCCTATTGTCGGCGGACTGGCCGCGACGGAATCGCCGACCTCGATTTCTATCTTGCGTTCAATTTATTTCGCTTTGCAGCCATCTGCCATGGCATCAAGGGGCGGCTGGTGCGGGGGACTGCTGCGTCTCCCCAGGCGAGCCGTCTGGTCGCCGACCTGCCGATCCTTGCCGAGCTGGGGTGGAAACAGGCCTTGCTCGCCGGCTGAGCCGAGGCGGATGTGATCGCCCAACACATGCCAGACAAATGGCCTCATATTTATAATCAACGTTGCATTATTTCTGTCATCCGGTAGGCAGGGGTGGCCATCGCGATGCAGGCGCGGAACGTAAGACAGGGACGGGATGCAAAAACTGGGTTACTCGGCTGAGGATTTCGCCTTCCGGGAGGAGGTGCGCACTTTCCTGCGCGAGCAACTGCCGCCGGAACTGGCCGCGCTGGAGGCGCAGCACAGTCATCTCAAGCGGCGCGATACCGACCCCTGGCAAAAGCTGCTGGCCGCGCGCGGCTGGGCCGTGCCCAATTGGCCCAAGGCCAATGGCGGCCCCGACTGGACGGCGGTTCAGCGGCACATCTGGGATGTTGAATATGGGCGCGCCAATGCGCCTGAATATAATATCATCGGTGTCGGCATGGTCGGCCCGGTGATCGCAGAGTTCGGGTCGGACGCTCAGAAAGCCTATTTCCTCCAGGCGATCATCAAGGGCGATCTGCATTTCTGCCAGGGCTTTTCAGAACCGGGTGCCGGATCGGACCTTGCGTCGCTCAAGACCCGCGCCCTGCGCGACGGCGAGGATTATGTGGTGACGGGGCAAAAGATCTGGACCAGCCATGCCGCCGACGCCGACATGATGATCTGCCTTGCCCGCACCAACATGGAGGTCAAGCCGCAGGCGGGGCTGTCGATGATCCTGCTGCCGATGGATGCGCCGGGCATTACCGTGCGACCGATCCGTTCGATCGATGGGATCGAGAGCATCAACGAGGTATTTCTGGATGAGGTGCGTGTACCGGCAAGCGCTGTAATAGGCGAGGCGGACATGGGCTGGACCTATGCGAAGTTCCTGCTCACCGCGGAACGGACGCACAATGCCTATCTGGGCATGCTGCACCGTTATCTGGATCGCCTGCGCATCGCCACGGCAGGGTTGGGTCCGGCCATTCGCCGGCGACTCGTGCAGCTTGAGATCGACGTGGAGGCGCACGACTGGTCCGTGCTGCGCGTTCGCCTTGGCGAGGACGAGCGGCTGGGTGGTGCGAGCGCATCGGCGCTCAAGGTCACGGCTTCGGAACTGCTCATCCGTGCGGGCATGATGGAGGTGGAGGCGCTCGGTCCGTCAGCCTTGGTCGAGGCGGACGGGCAGGCCAGCGCGCTGTCGAACTGGGTGGATCGCGGCGCGGACGGCAAGATGAGCCAGCTCCTCTATTGGCGCGCCGCCACCATCTTTGGCGGCGCCAATGAAATCCAGCGCAGCATCATCTGGAACACATTGGCGCGCTGACGGGGACGTGTGATGAACGTGATGCCATCCTATGAGCAGGAAGAGTTCCGCACCGGCGTGCGACGACTGGCAGATGCTGCGCCGCTGGAACCCGGCGGCTTCGATGCCGCGCGATATGCCGCCGCATGGAGCAGGTTCGCCGAGGCCGGGGTGGCCGGCCTCTGCCTGGCACCCGTGATGGGCGGCTTTTCCGGCGCGGCAGAGGATGTCGCGCTGATCGCGGCGGAACTGGGCCGCGCGCCCGGCGCCACGCCGCGCATCGAGACGATGGTGCTGGCCGCAGTGCTGCTTTCTTCCGGCGCGGAGCCGGCGATCGCGCGACTGCGCGAAAAGTTCGCTGCCGGCCAATCGCAGCCGGCCGTCGCATGGTTCGAGGGTGGCGACCCATATGGGCAGGATATGCCGCAAGTGCAGGCGACGAGGACCGATGACGGCTTCACGCTCACCGGGCGCAAGATGGCGGTCATCGGCGCTACGACGGCCGATTGCCTGATCGTTACGGCGCAACTACCCGCACGAGGGCTTGGGTTGTTCGTGGTCGATCCGGCGGCGGCGCGCGTGGACATGCGCGGTTACCGACTTTCCGACACCACGCCGGTCGCCGACATTGTCTTTCACGACACGCCCGCGTTGACCGATCGCCCCATCGCCGAGGGCGAGCATGCCCGCGCCATCCTGCACAAGGCGCTCGACCACGCATTGATAGCGCAATGCGCCGCTACGCTTGGCGGGATGGATCGCGCCATTAATCTTTCTATCGAGCATCTCAAGACACGGCAGCAGTTCGGCAGGCCGCTGGCCGATTTCCAGGCTCTCCAACATCGCGTGGCCGATATGTTCATCGCGACCAACGATGCCCGGTCAATCCTCTATGCGGCGATCGCCGCATCGCGCGGCGACGCTGTCCCCAGAGCCGCAGCGGCATCACGGTGCAAGGTCAAGATTTCCACGTCAGCCAGGAGCGTCATCGGTGATGCGCTTCACCTCCACGGCGGCATCGGCATCACGACGGAATATCCGGTCGGTCATCTTTACAGGAGGGCCATGGTCGACAGCCTGCTGATGGGCGATGCGGACTATCATCTTGCCCGGCTGGAGGCAGGCGGCGTAGACTGGCGGATGGACGAGCAGCCGGCGGGCGTTGTCGAATGTCTCGCGCGAGCCTGATGCGGGCGACTTTAAAATAAAATGGTAATTAGATTAATTGTTGCAAGCGGGCGGGGCAGCTTTTATGCTTCGTGGGAAAAAGGCGATCGAGCGCCGCTGAATTTTCAGGAGACGGTTGTTGGACAGCTTCATTCCGCAGAGGCCGCAGGTCGATTATCTTGAGGGTATCCGGTCCTATGACGACGTGCCGGCGGGGTCCGTCCGGGCGAAGGCTCCCTATATCGACAATGGCACGGATCTCATCGATCCGCGCCGCTACCGCGATCCGGCGGAGGCCGTGCGCGAATGGGACAAGCTGTGGACGAAGGTCTGGAACCTCGCGGGCATCGCGTCGGATATCCCCAACCGGGGCGACTGGTTCAAATATGATCTGGGCAAGGAAAGTTTCCTGATCGTCCGTGGCGATGACGATCAGATCCGCGCTTTCTACAATGTCTGTCCCCACCGGGGCAACCAGATGGTCCGCACCGATTTCGGCACGGCCAATGAATGTTTTAGCTGTGCGTTTCACGGCTGGAAGTTCGGCAAGGACGGCAGCCTGCTGTCGGTGAAGGAGCCCGAGACCTTTCGTCGCGAGGTGCTCGATGGCGCGCCCGGTCTTACCGAGGTCCGCTGCGATGTGTGGGGCGGCATCGTCTTCATCAACATGGACGACGACGCCGGGCCATTGCTCGACTTCCTGAGTGTCATTCCCGATCATCTTGCCGCCTACAGGCTGGAAAATTACCGGGTCGTCGACGATGTCGAATATATTTACGACGCGAACTGGAAAACCAGCCTCGATGCGTTCGTCGAATTCTATCATGCCGACCAGATCCACCCCGAACTGGGGCAGGCGATGGAAACCTATTACTGCCAATATGATCTGTATCCGCGCGGCGTCAGCCGCATGATCCTGCCGCTCGGCAATACGCCCGACAAGGTCGAGGATCGCGATACGCCCAACGAAGTGCAGGAAACGATGATCCGCCAGTGGGAAGGCGATCCCGAAGAATGGAAGCATCTGCGCGGCGCGGACTATAAGCAGGCGATGGTGCAGGTGAAGCGCCGCCTCGCCGAACGCGCCGGCTGGACCCATTGCGACGATCTCGACGATGACCAGATGGTCGATGACCTCAACTATCTGATCTTTCCCAATGTCACGACCAACACCTATTCCGACGTCAATTACCTCCAGATATTCCGTCCCCATCCGACCGACCCGATGAAATGCATCTGGCGCTCGATCACATTGGTGCCACCGGCGAAGCATGAAGGTTTCCGGCCACTGGAACTGGCCAGCCTGGGGCAGGGGAACACCATCGACGCCGCCGACAAGGACCTGTCGGTGCGGCCGCCCACGCGCCGCGTGACCGATCCGGCCGATACCGGCTTCGTCCTCGAACAGGATGCTCTGCTGGTGCCGGGTGTGCAGCGCGGTATCGAATCGCGCGCCTTCAAGGGCTATCGCCTCAGCGAACAGGAAATTCGCATCCGCCATTATCTCGCCGAGGTCGATCGATATTTGGCGAGATGACGGGGCAGGATGCACGATCTCATGAAGGCGCTCCGTCACCGGGCGGCTATGTCGCGGTATGCCTCGAAGGCGACATTCGCAACGGACAGCAGCAGCGTTTTGCCGTCGCTGGGCGCGATATCCTGCTCGTTGGCGCGGGAGGGCGCGTCTTTGCTCTCGCCAATCGCTGCCCCCACATGGCCAAGCCGCTCGAAGGGGGCCGGGTTACCGGCATGAGTTTCACCTGCCCGGTCCACGCGGCCCAGTTCGACCTTGAGACCGGCCGGTCGATCGGCTTTCCCAAAACCGGGCCATTGCAGCGCTTCGACGTGCGCATCGAAAATGGGCGTATATTTGTCGGCATTGAACGGAATGGGCCGGACTGAACGGCCGCCGACGAGAGAGGAGACCGGGCGCATGCCGGAGAGAGTGGAATTTGTTGTCGATGGCACGCATGTGCATGCCGATCTTTACCTGCCACAGGATAGGAAAGCCGGGGAAAGGCGTCCGGCCATCGTGGCGGGACATGGGTTTAGCGGCGTGCGGGACATGCTGGCGCCGCAAGGGACATATTTCTCCAACGCAGGCTATGTCACGCTCGCTATCGATTATCGCAGCTTCGGCACCAGCGGCGGCGCGGTTCGGGGCGAACAATTCCCCGAACGACATATGGACGACCTCAGTGCCGGGATCAGCTATCTCCAGACGCGCGACGAAGTCGAACCCGACCGCATCGCGCTCTGGGGCACCAGCTTCGGCGGCGGCGTGGTGCTGGGTGCGGGTGCCCGTGATCGCCGCGCGCGCGCAGTCATCGCGTAGGTGCCGATCGTCGATGGCCGAAGCTGGATGCGTGCCCTGCGCGACGCGGAACAATGGGAAGATTTACTCGACGCCATCGACGAGGATCGCCTGCGGCGTTTCAGGGGAGAGCCAAGCCGGCGGATTCCCGTGTCGCTGCCTTTTGCCTCGCGGGATATATGCGCCATGCCGACCAGCGATGATGCATTGCAATTCCAGACGATGATGCCTGAAATCTGGCGCAGCGACATGAGTATGGAATCGCTGGAAAAAGTGCTTCAGTTCAGCCCGATCGCGACGATCGCCCAGATCTCGCCGCGCCCGCTCTGCATCATCATGAATACGGGATATGAGGTCATCCATCCGATCGAAGCCGTGATGAAGGCCTATGCCGAGGCGGCCGAACCCAAGAGGCTGGTTCTGCTTCCCTACGATCAGCTGGGATTCTATGCCGATGAAGGGCAGGACGCCGCCATGGGCGCAGCGCTCGGCTTTCTGGAAGATGTGTTGCCGGTGGGCAGCAAGGCGGGCGGCGCGGTGCCGCGATCGCGCTTCGCTATATAGCCGCAACGCGGGACCACGGATGGACAGCTACGAACCCGGCTCGTAGCTGTCCAACTTCCCCGCCCCAGGCTTTTGTATTTGCGCGGTTTCCGAGTCATCAGATGATTGGCTTTGCCGAACTGCGTTTCCATCTGATTAGAAGCCGGACTAGAATTCAAAGCGCAGTTCACCCTCGAACGACTGCGGGCGCCCGGGACTTACCGAGTTGATCCCGAATCCCGACCCGGTGGGCAAGCCGCCGACATAATATTTTTCCTTGGTAATGTTCCGGACGTAAAGGGCGGCGGAAAGCTTTGTCCCCGCGATCGAGGACCAGCCAAGCCGGGCATTGGCGATGGCGTATCCTGGGATGCGCGTATTGGGAGTCAGCGTAGAGGCGAGGTTGGAAAAATAGGAGGATGTCTGGGCATAGAGATCACCGCGAAGGGTGATCGTGCCGGCATCGGACGACAGCGGCCAGGACCCTTCCGCATAGAGGACGCCGGACCATTTGGGGACGTCCGCAAACGGACCGTAGGTCAGGGGCGTGCCGAGCGCCAGCGCCTCAGGCTCGGTAAACCGGGCTTTGACATAGGTCATGCTGCCGCCCGCATTCAGCCAGGACACAGGCCGGGCGGTGAATTGCGCTTCGGCCCCGGTGACCCTGGCCTGGGGCACATTGTTCGTCACCAGCGCCGGGTTTCCGTTCACCGGTACAAAGGCCGCGCGCTGGATATCGTGAATCCACTGCGCGAAAATGTCCGCGCTGAATGTGACTGGCGTGCCGCCTGCATATCCGCTGAACTTGGCGCCGACCTCGACATCTTCCGTCGTTTCCGCCGCAAATTCGTTTCCGCCCTGCGCGGATGGAATGTTCAGCGGCAGGCTGGTATTATTATAGCCGCCGGTGCGCCAGCTTCCCCGCGTCGCGGCATAGATCATCAGGCTGGGCGTTACCTGATAATCGACGCTGGCGGTCCAGCTTGGATTGGTCTCGGTCCGGCTTTGGGAGGATGCGCCAAAGACGGATGCCGGCAGATTGTCGGCCGACAGCTTGTCGCGGGTATACCGGAATCCCCCGGTTATGTTCAAGGCATCGGTCAGTCGGTAGGTGGCCTGGACGAATCCCGCCAACGACCGATCCCGGTTTTTCGAGGCATATTTGAACTCGGTCGCGGGGAAAATGGGCAGCAGGCCGAACGCAGCATTGTTGCCGTCGAATATATCGCGCTGATTGAGATAATATACCCCGACGACATAATTCAGGCGGCTGTCAAAGAGCGTGCCCTGAAGCTGTAGCTCTTCGGAAAATTGATGCGTGTCGTTGAGCAGCGGAATGGCGACGTTGGGCGTATGATACACGGCATAAGGCGTGCCGTCGAAATCAGTGCCGGTCACCCTGCGGCCACGGTTGAAACCGATGATGTTCTTGATCTTGAGCGTCGGCGACAGTTCGATTTCCGTGCTGTTGATGACGAAGAAATTCCGATTTTTGTAGAGCGACTGTCCATCGATATTCGTCTTCCACGGCCCAAGCGCACGCTGCGCCTCCAAAGCCCCCGGTATGCCGCCGGCAGGCGCGCCGGGGTTCCCCGCCAGATAGGCCTGGAACAGAGGGTTGGAGGGGTTGTACAGGCAGTCGGCGCTGCTGTTGAGCGTGGCGCCGCCATTGGTCGACCCACAGGCATTGTAGGAATAGATTTCGGTCGGCGTCGAGCGACCTCGATCGCGTGTATATTGAACCGTCGTGACGTTGGTGACGCCATGGGCGGGTTCGATCTTGAGCGTGCCCCGGATCGAGCGTTGGGTCAGGTTGCCGAGCCGCTCGCCATTGAACATATTCTTGACGAAGCCGCCGCCCGACTGAAGATTGCCGGCGATCCGCAGGCCGATGCCGGGCGCGAGGGGCAGCGTGACCGCGGCGGTCAGCTGGCGGCTGTCGAAGCTGCCCAGGCGCCCGGTTACGAAGCCTTCGAAATCGTCCTTGGGCTGCCTGAACTGGTACAGTACCGCGCCCCCGGTCGCATTGCGGCCAAAGAGCGTGCCCTGAGGGCCCTTGAGCACCTGAATGTTATCGATGTCGTAAAAGGTCGCCGCCCCTAGCGTGTTGATCTGGACTTCGTTGATATAGGGCAACACGCCTGGCGCCGAATTGCTGTAGGCATCGATGCTTTGGCCCCGAATGGCGTAATTGATCGCGTTGCTGCTGCCCGTCTGCCGCACGATCAGGCCCGGAACGGCGGTCTGCAAATCGGACTCCGACCTGATCGCCTGGCGTTCGAGCGAAGCGCCGCCGATCGTGGCGATGGAAATCGGAACCCTCGACAGGCTTTCTTCCCGTCGCCGCGCCGTGACGATGATTTCGTCGGCACCCGACGAAGCGGCTCGTCCGCCGTCCACGGCCGATGATGTCGATCCGGCGTCCTGCGCGTGCGCGGCGGATATTCCGCCTGCCAACGCCATCAGGGATGTCGCATAAAATATCGCCGAAGCCTTGCTCACGATTACACTCCCCTTTAGCGCCGGCATCCTCGCGGGCCTTTTTCGCCCTCGGCTGCCGACTTTTTCATCATCTAACGATCAGTAGAATTTCTGGCCATCATGTCACGAAAAAACTGCATCGGCGGATTGAAGAAGTCATTCCTGGGCCTACAGTGTTGCCGGAGCCGGCGGGTCGCCTCAACCCGATACGAACTGCCGCGCATATCGTTCTTTCAACGCGAATTTCTGCACCTTGCCTGACGTTGTGGTCGGGAATTCGTCGACGAACCACCAATATTTCGGGAGCTTGAATCTGGCGATGCGGGCTTCGAGGAAGGCTTTCAATTCACTCTCGTCCGCGGTCGCGCCTGGTTTCAGCCGGACGGCAACCGCGATCTGCTCGCCCCAGCGCTCGTCGGGTACGCCGAACACCGCCGTGTCGGACACCGCCGGATGTTCGAGCAACTGATCCTCGATCTCCCTGGGATAGATATTTTCGCCGCCTCGGATCAGCATATCCTTCGAGCGCCCCGTGATCGTCAGATAACCGTCGGCCCGCACCGTTCCGAGATCGCCGGTATGGAACCAGCCGTCGGGCTCGATCGCCTCCGCCGTGGCGGTGGGGTTTTTATAATAATCCTGGAGGACGCATGCGCTGCGCAGGCAGATCTCGCCGATGGTATCGACGGGCAGGATCGCACCACTGGCCGTGTCGACGATCCGTACTTCGGTGGGGCCAAGCGGCGTGCCTACGGTTCGGCTGACATGCTCGACGCTGTCGCCGCGCACCGTCGAGCATATCATCCCGCTCATTTCCGTCTGGCCGAAGATCATCATGAATTCGCAGCCAAAATGTCGCTCGATCCGCTCGACCAGTTCGGGCGCAACGGGTGCGCCACCGCAGGTCAGGACCTTGAGGCTGCTGAAATCCATATCGTCAAAGCCCGGATGTTCGAGCAGCGCGATCGCCATGGTGGGAACCGTCGTGGTGATGGTGACGCGCTCCTGCTCGATCATGCGCAGCATCAGGCCGGCTTCGAACTGCGGCGGCAGGATCAGCGTGCCTCTGTTCCACAGGGCGCCGCAGGTGGAATGGACCGACCCGCCCGTGTGGAACATCGGCACGCAATTCATCCATACCGATCCGTCGCCGGCGTCGAAACATGCGGTGGCGAATTTCGAACTGTTCACGATGCCGCGATGGCGCATCCGCGCGCCCTTTGGTTTGCCGGTGGTCCCGGACGTATATTGGATCATCACCGGATCGGAAGGCGATATTTGGGGAAGTTCTCCGTCAACAGGCGCCGCAGCCATGAAATCGGACCAGTCGTCGAGGATCAGCACCTCGCGCAGCAACGGCAGGCGGTCGCGCACCTGCGCCAGCATGGCGAGGTGATCGCTCCCCCGGCAATAGCGCACCGTGATAAGCCCCACCGCGTCGGAATTTTCGAGGATATAGGCGACCTCCTTTTCGCGGCTCGCCGGATTGATGGTGACAAGGACGATCCCTGCGAGCGCGGCGCCAAACTCCACCAGCCACCATTCAGGCACATTATGCGCCCAGATGGCGACATGCTCGCCGGGACGGAACAGGGCGAGAAGCCCGCGCGCCGACCGTTCGGCCGCGGCCAGCGCCTGCGCATAGGTCCAGGACCGTTGGCGGCCCTCCATGTCCGGACTTTCCTTCAGCGCGATGCGGTCCGGCACGGCCTGCGCGCAGTCCCGCAGCAAATCGCCCAGCGTCATCTCGGAAACCTGCGCCTGGGGGTTCGCATGGAAATAGGATGTCGCCATCGTTACCTGGTCGGTCATTCGGCGCCCCTCCCATCTTTGCCGTTCGTCGTTCCGGCGCGTTGGAGCACGCGGTCGAGCGTCACCTTCTCGACGAAGGCGACGATGTCGTCGATGGTGGACCCCGGCCCGAATATCCCCCCTACGCCCAATGCGGTGAGTTCGGCATGATCGTCCTGATGAACCAGCCCTCCGATCATCAGCGGCACATCGACACCCTGCACGCGCATCTCCTCAGCGACATCGCGGCAATGCTCCACATAAGCGCCCGACGAAAAGCTGATGCCGATCAGGTCGACGTCCTGGTCGCGCGCCTGCCTGACAAGTTCGCGCACCGTCAGATGCTCGCCCAGAAAGGCGACGTCGCAGCCATAATCCCCAAGGCGGGTCGAAAGCGTGCGAATGCCCTTGGTATGTACGTCGAGGCCGAGCATCCCCAGGCCCACGCGGCCGAGCTTGCGATTGAGCAGTATCGCCATGCTCAGTTCTCCGACAGGCCAAATGGCGAGGTATAGACATCGAAGGCGTCATAGGCATGGCCGAACCCCTGGCGCAGCGTGCCCCATACCTCCGAAATGGTCGCATCGGCGATGAAGGCGTCGATCATGGCGGGGTACGGATTCCCCCCCTCGCGCGTGACACGATGGAGATGCTTGATGGCGCTCGTGACGACAGGCATGTCCCGCTGGCCCCTGAACTGGACGAAGCGCTCGACATGGTTCTGGATGGAGGCCTTCATCGGTTCGAACCGTGCGAACGGCTTTTCGTCGGCATTGGTGAAGGCGTTCAGCCCGACGACGAGCCGTTCCTTGTTGTGCAGTTCGCGGTCATACTGGACGTTGAACTTGTCCATTTCGCCCTCCAGCCAGCCGCTTTCGATTGCCTCGACAAGGCCGCGCCGCTCGATCTCCGCCAGCAGCGTGAGCGCCTCCTTTTCGACCGCATCGGTGAGCGCTTCGACATAATAGCTGCCGCCCAGCGGGTCGGCCACGCGCGCGGCGCCGATCTCATGCGCCAATATCTGCTGGGTGCGCAGCGCGAGTTCCTTCGCTTCCCTGGTGGGAATGCAGATAGGCTCGTCATAGGTGCAGGTTTCGACCGACTGGACGCCCCCGCAAATCGCCGCGAAGGTCTGGAGCGCGGCGCGCGTGATATTGTTGAGCGGCTGCTGGTACACCAGCGACTTGCCGGCGGTATGACAGGCGATCCGCAGGCGCATGCTGCGCTCGTTGGTGGCGCCGAACCGTTCCTTCATCGTGCGCGCCCAGATGCGGCGCAGGGCGCGGAACTTGGCGACCTCCTCGAAGAAATCGACGTCCGACGTCGATACCCAGGCCATGCGCGGCGCGATCTGGTCGACGGACGTGCCGCGCCTGGCGATATCGTCGAGGCAGGTGTTGACGATCGCCATGCCAACCGCGATCTCGCCCGCCGGCGAAACGCCGCGCTCGCGAATATCATAGGCCTGCGGCAGGCCCAGCGCCCATAGCGGCGTGTTGGCGGCGGAATATTCAAGGCATCCGGCGCTCATCCGAAGCGCCATGTTCGACGGCACGAGCTTGGAACCCCAGCCCGATATCACCTGATGGAAATAGTCCGGCATGTGCGAACCCAACAACGTATCGAGCGACTGCCCCCGCTTTTTATGGACCGCCACCGTCAACGGATAGACGAGCGAAATCGAATGCCAGGCAAGATCGATCTTGGACAGGTCGATTCCCTCCATCAGCCGCTCGCAATCGCGCAATGTGGGGAGGGAGACACCTTCGATGCCGACATCGTTGCGGAACATCGGATGGTCGGGATCGACCGCCCATTTGGTCGGCACATCGTCGACGACATTGAGACCCGATGCGCCATTCTCAATCGCTAGGCCGAGACCGTGACGCGTGTCCTCCGGCGCGCCATAGCCCACGATTTCCCGCATACTCCACATGCGCGACCGATACATTTGGGGAAATGCGCCGCGCGTGAAGGGATATTCGCCGGGGCCGCCCCTTATGTCCTCGCCATCGGACACGTCATCGGGCGTATAATGCGATTTCGTCTCCAGATTACCCCAGGTCTTGGTGCGCGACAGGGCAATCGTCGTCAGCTTCTCATGCAGCATGTCGCCGTCGCCGTTCCCGGATGCCGATGCTGGCTGACCCTCATTCTCTTTGGCAGTCACTGATAATTCCAGTTCTTCGAAAAGTGTCTCGGATCATTCCCGCACGGTCAGCCTGCGCGTGGCGCTCCGGTCGATCGTCGCGCATCCCGTGCCACGAAATGCGCGTATCGGCCCTTCGACCGGCAGCTTGGCCAGAACGGCGATGGCCGCTGCCGAGAATGGCGCAGCCAGACGGTCAGGCGTCTGGAATTCAATCCCGCCCTCTCCCGACCAGGCGTCGCGATAGTTCCAACGCATAACGTTGATGAGCGGGTAATCCAGATCGCTACCGCCACCGGGAGCGGCAATATATTTCCAGCCGAAGGTTCGAACCTCGCCAGCCTTATCGTTGACTCGTTCGAGCGCCGCTGGAGCAAGCCGGCGCAGCGATGACGCGCAACCCCTGAGGAGCAAATTCTCGTCTTCGTAACAGCTAAAGCTCGCCTCGGCCCCGCCAACAAACGCGTCAGGAATGGTTCCGAACAACTTGCCCAGGCCCATAAATTCGCGCCCCGCGACCAGTGCGCCGACTTTGTTGACCCATAGGATCGGTGCAAAGGCCGCAACGATCGTCTCGTCCCCATCGCCGTGCACAGCGCTCACAGAAAAGACGATCTCATTATAGGCTCTGCCGCCGAGATAATCGACATTCTGATAACTGACATAGCTGAGCGAGGCCGTCACGATCTCCGGCAGCCGGAAGTGGCCCGGTAGCAAGGACGCAGCTACTTCGGGCGATGTTACATAGCTGAGTACGATCGCATGCGCATCGTCGATCACCGTGCGGTCAGGAACCGGCGAAGGACCGAACATCGCAGGCATGTCGTAGCGTTGGCCTTCAAGCGGCACGAAAACCATGCGTGATTACCTTCCAGCTGCGGAACTGCATCCTGCCATTGTTAAAAACATAATGTATCTTAGAAAATCTAGGCGTGAAGCGCAAGGGGCGATCGAGGTCGCCCGGTGCCGGTTCGGTAGTTTTCAAATCTGACCTGCCTTGCGGTGGTGCCGGCCATCGGCAATGACGGGGGCCAAGCGGCTTGCAGATTCGGGTTATTTGCCATCATTTCCTTCCCGAGGCCGATCCTCGCGGGTCTTTGGTGGCCCGTCACGAAGCGCTGCCAGAAAGTGCCGATGGGTTGTCAGGTGTGGGGCCGGTGAAAGAGCGGCGAACGCCGCCGAGGTAGCGTACCGAGCGACGAGTGTGAGGTTCGCAAACAGCATATTGTTGAGCAATCCTGAAAGCGGCTGAAGGTGTCAACGTCGCCCGCAAGTCGGCTGACCCTACTGTCACGCGGGCGGCATATCTGGCCGATGTCGAAAAGCATGTTGATGGCTTCGGCCGGGACGCAACTGCCAAGCGGGATAACGCGCGCAAGGCGCTTGCCGGTTCACTGAAGGAAGCCGAAACCAAGCTGACGCATATTGTGGGCTTTGCGCCCTCTGCCGACGCAGCGGAAATCCGTGGCGTGCTGCGGAGCATGTCTGCCGATCAGCGGCAAGCGGAACTGGCTAGGGCGTTCGAAGACGGCAACCGGGAAATCATCGACGCTGTGGGCAGCTTCGATCAGCTTATGCACGGCTGCAACCCTGAAATTGTCACCGCATTAGTTGACGAAGATCAGCGCACCGTTGCCCCGGCTGAATATGCCAGCGTCCAATCCCACAAGAAATATGGCTGCTATCTCGACAACGCTGGCCCTAGCTTGATGGCATTCACCACGCGAGCGCTGGCGGGGCCAGGCGGCTATGAGAAAGCCCGGCAGACAACTGCGGCTGTCCTGAAGTCCTATGGGATTGGCTTTGACGACTGAATTGGCGGGGCGGCTCCTAACCGGGCCGCCTTCGCGAATTTAAGCGTAACCCCATGACCACCAATCCTTAGCGACGGTTCACCGTGGGCACCGAAACGGCTCGCATGATTGCTATCTGATTGCTGGCGCTATGGCGCAAGATCATCTGCCCGCATAGATTGCTGCTAAGTATCTTAAAAGTTTGGTGGACGCACTTGGGCTCGAACCAAGGACCCGCTGATTAAGAGTCAGCTGCTCTACCAACTGAGCTATGCGTCCACTTCTGTTCGGAGGGTTCGTCCAAAGACTTCTTCCGACCGGAGGCGCGCGGTTAGCATGATCATCGGGCTTTGCAAACATAAAATGATGGAGTCGCCGGCAAATCCCGCAGCGCAGCGATTCAGCCCCAGTCTCGTAGCCCGCCCGACCGCTTGCTGGCGCGATCGATCGACATGATGATGCCAACACACAGCATCACCGTGAGCATCGAGGAACCGCCATAGGACATGAACGGCAGGGGGATTCCCACGACCGGGGCCAGACCCATCACCATCATCAGGTTGATCGCGACGTAGAAAAAAATCGTCGTGGTCAGGCCGGCCGCGGTCATGCGCGCGAATTTGTCGGGGGTGCGCAATCCCACGCGAATGCCCCAGCGGAAAAGCAGCGCGAAGGCGCCGATCAGGAAGATGCCGCCCATCATCCCCCATTCCTCCGCCATGGTCGCGAACACGAAATCGGTGTGGCCTTCGGGCAGATAGTCGAGATGGCTCTGCGTCCCGTTGAGGAATCCCTTGCCCAATATGCCGCCTGATCCGATCGCGATCTTGGACTGGCTGATATGATAGCCCGCGCCCAGCGGATCGCTTTCCGGGTCGAGGAAGATCAGGATGCGGTTTTTCTGATAATCGTGCAGGAAGCTGAAGGCGACCGGCACGACCGCGGCAAGGGTCAGGCCCGACCCCACGAACAGGCGAAGCGGCAGACCGGCGAGAAACATCACCGTGATGCCGCCCGCCGCGATCATGGTTGCGGTGCCAAGGTCGGGCTGAACCAGCACCAGCGCGGCGGGCGCGCCGATCAGGCCCAGCGCCGGCCAGATCGCGCCCCAGCGACGGATTTCGCCTACCGGCAGCAGAGCATAGAATCGCGCGACGGCGAGGACGATCACAGGCTTCATGAATTCCGATGGCTGCAACTGCATAAAGCCAAGGTTGATCCAGCGCTGGCTCCCGCCGGCGACGCCTCCGATCAGCTCCACGAGCACCAGCGCCACGAGGATAGCGCCATAAGCGGGGAAGGCCAGGCGTGCGACTTGCTCCAGCGGAATTCGGCTGAGCACCAGCGCCATCCCCGAAAACACGCAGAAACGTAAGCCCTGGTTGATCGCCCATGGGGTGATGCTGCCACCGGCCGCGCTATACAGCACCAGCGTCCCGAAAAAGGCGATAGCCAGCAGAAGCGCCAGCACGCGCCAGGGGAAATCCGTAAGCGGCTGGGGAATGATACTCATGGCGTCGCACCGTTCGCAGCGGCAGGCGATCCGGGCGGCGGCGGTACGTCGTCGACCTCATTCGGATCATTTTCGGGACCGGGATGGAGCGGTGTCGCATTATGGCTTGCAGGAGAAGCCATGTTGCCCGCCGCGCTCGCGGCGTCCGGCGGCGCTTCGCCTGTCTCGATCGCCTTGGCGAGGCGAAAAGCGCCCATCTGCCGGGCCATGCGCTCGGCCGGCGGGCCGCCCCATCCTTTTTCGAGCGTCTCAAGCTTCTCCAGCGCTTTTGCCGGATCGAACAGATAGGATAATGTGTCGCTGGCGATCATCGGCGCGTCTTCGTTGCGATTGATATGACCGCCATGTTCGATGATGCAGGCAACGGCGTAGCGCGGATTGTCGAACGGCGCGAACCCCTGGAATAGGGCATGATCGCGCAGCTTGAAGGGCAGCCCGGCATTGCCGCGCACGCCGCCCGCGCGCTCCGCCATGGTGATGCGGCGGACCTGCGCGGTGCCGGTCTTGCCCGCCATCAGCACGCCTGGGATGTTCATGCGCGCCGCGCCGCCCGTGCCGCCGCCATTGACGACCGCACTCATGGCGTTGCGGATAACGGTGAGATGCTCTGGCGACGCGCCGAGAGAGGGCGCCGGCCGCCGCCGCGCGCCGGCGACGAAATTGGGCTCAAGCTGCCGGCCCGACGCGATGCGCGATGCCATGATCGCCATTTGCAGCGGATTTGTGAGCATATAGCCCTGGCCGATGGTGGCGTTGACCGTGTCGTACACCTCCCATTTCTTGCCGTATTTCTTCATTTTCCAGGCCGGGTCTGGCACGGTGCCATAGCTTTGGCTGGGGAAGGGCAGGGCGAATTTCTGGCCCATGCCGACGCGCCGCGCCATGTCGGCGATCACATTCATGCCGACGCGCTGCGCCATCTGATAGAAATAGATGTCGCAGCTCTGGGCGATGCCGCGATGCATGTTGACCGCGCCATGACCTCGCCGGCTCCAGCAGTGGAACAGGGTGTTGCCGACCCGCACCGCGCCCGCGCAATGGATGGTGTCCTCGGGGCTGACTCCGGCCTCCAGCAGCGACAGCGCCACCATCGGCTTCACCGTCGACCCGGGCGGATACAGCCCCTGCAACACCTTGTTGCGCAGGGGGACATGATCGTCCTTCGACAGCATTTCCCATTCGACATGGCTGATGCCGTCGGAAAAGCTGTTAGGATCGAAGCTCGGCATCGATGCCATGGCGAGCACGTCGCCATTATGACAGTCGATCACCACCACCGATCCGCTCTGGGTGGCCAGCCTCCGCCCGGCATATTCCTGCAAACCCGCGTCTATCGTCAGGCGGATGGTGTTTCCGGGCGTATCGGGCCGCGTCGTCAGCTCGCGCACGATCTTGCCGCGCGCTGTCACCTCGACCCGCTTGGCGCCGGGCTTGCCCGTCAGCCTGAGGTCGAAGGACCTTTCAAGCCCGTCCTTGCCGACCTTGAAGCCGGGCGTGATCAGCAACGGGTCCTTGCGCGCCTCATATTCTTTGGCCGACGCGGCCCCAACATAGCCCAGCAGATGGCCGACCGCCGCGCCGGCCGGATAATAGCGCGAAAAGCCCTGCGTCGGTGCAACGCCCGGCAGGTCGGGCAAGCGCACGCTGATCGCGGCGAACTGGTCGTAGGTCAGGTTCTCGGCCACCTGCACCGGCCGGAACCCCGGCGCCTTTTCCAGCTCGTCCTTGATCCGGTCGACCTCGTCGGGGGTGATCGCCAGCAGCTTTGCGAGGCTGCCGACCGTCGCATCGACATCCTTGACCCGCTCGGGGATCAGGTCGACGCGAAAGTCGGTACGGTTGGTGGCGAGCGGGCGGCCGTTGCGATCGATGATCCAGCCACGGCGCGGCGGAATGAGCGTCAGGTTGACCCGATTGCTTTCCGACAGCAGTTTGTATTTCTCGTTCTCGGCAATGCTGATCCACGCCATCCGCCCGGCCAGCAGCGCGCCGATGCCGCCCTGGATGCCGCCCACCACCATGGCCCGGCGGGTGAAGGTAAAGGATTGCGCGGCCTCGGTAATGATCTTGCGATTGGAACGGGGAAATTTCATGCCCAAATCTTATGCCATGACGCGCCAGTGGTCGATCCGGGCACATTGCCTCACCACGAAGGGAAACAGCAAGATCGTCCAGATCATTTGCGGCAGGACGAGCCACAGCCGCACATCGCCGCCGCCGGTCACGCGAACGAAAAACAGCCCGCCGCTGATGCAGAGCAGGATGGCGATCGCCGCGATCAGCCAGTCCTGCCGATAATCGCGCCACAACAGCCTTTGCTCGACCGTGTCGATCGCGATCAGGGTAACCGTCCATAGGAACATGGCGGAGCCGATCGGCTGGCCGCTGGCGATGTCGTCGAACAGCCCAAGCGGCAGGGCGATCCATGCGCGCCACATTTCAGGGCGCAGCAGCCGCCAGGCCAGCAGCAGCAACAGGCCAAAGGGCGGCATCACCGGCGACTGGGCCACGATCGGCAGCGCCGTGACAAGCGATGCCAGCATGACCGTGATCACCGGCGTCCCGGCCAGCCTGAAACCAGAAGGATGGCGGCCGAGACGCGACACCGGCTGCACTCGCCTGTCGATCATGGCGCGGTGGCGTCCGCGGCAGGCTCGGCTCCGGCCTGCACGGCGGGATCGGACCGGGTCACGACCTGTTCGAACGCGCGCTCGACCACCACCGCATCGACCTTGGCGGGGTTGGCCAGCGGCACGCCATAGGCGATCTCGCCTTCGATGCGGACGACCACCGCTACCGGGATGTTGGGCTGGTAGATGCCGCCAATGCCCGACGTGACCAGCAGTTCGCCCGGCCGGAAGGGGTTGCGCCCCGCCGACAACGCCCGAATCTCGACGGCCCCGTCGCCCGTGCCGGTGGAGATGGCGGGAATATTGTCGCTCGCCCGGCGCACCGGCACGATATTGCTGCTGTCGGTCAGCAACAGCACGTCGGCCGTGTTGGGCGTCACGCTGAAAACCCGGCCGATCAGCCCTTCGGGCGCGCGCACCGGCATGCCCGGTCCGATGCCTTGCCAGCGTCCGGCGTTCAACCGGGCAAAGCGACGCGTGCTGCTGGCGGATGAGCTGATCAGCCGCGCGCTCAGCACCTCGCTGCCATCCTCGTCGACCAGCTTCAGAAGCTTTTTGAGGCGGGCATTTTCCTGCGCGATCGCCTTGGCTTCGATGATGCGGTTGCGGTCCGCCTCGACCTGCCGCCGCAGCCCGACATTCTGCGATCCGGCGCGGAAATAGGCGGCCAGCACTTCGTCGATCGAGCTGACGCCGCTCACCATATTCCTGAGGCCGCTGGAGGCCGGGCGCGTGACTTCGGCCGTCGCCCCGCGGATCGCGGAAAAGCCGGTGGGATCGAACATCGCGACCACGATCAGCAACAGCCCGATCGCCGCCCCCGTCATCGCGATGACATAGCTGGCGAAGAGGCTATATTGCGCCTTCCGGTTTTGACCGGGGCGCCGGCTAGGGGGCCGCGCCATTGCCTGTTGCTCCGCTTAAGGGCGTCAAACCAGAGCGATGTCCAGCCAGACGGGATCGTCTGATGCCATGGAAATCGATCGAAACCAACCATTCCGGCTCAGCCGGTCTGAAGCACGCCCCGGAACATGGGATCTTCCATCGCGCGGCCCGTGCCGATAGCGACGCAGGTCAACGGATCTTCGGCGATCGTGACCGGCAACCCGGTCTCGTCGCGCAACTCATCGTCCAGTCCCTTGAGCAGCGCGCCGCCGCCGGTCAGAACGATGCCCTGGTCGACGATATCGGCGGCGAGTTCGGGCGCGGTGTTTTCAAGCGCGATGCGGACGCCCTCGACGATCGTGCTGATCGGCTCGGCGAGCGCGTCGGCCAGCTGGCCCTGGTTGATCGATATTTCCTTGGGCACGCCGTTGACGAGGTCGCGGCCCTTGATGTGGATCGTCTCGCCCACGCCATCTTCGGGCGGCTGGGCGACGCCGAACTGCTTCTTGATGCGCTCGGCCGTCGCTTCGCCGATCAGCAAATTGTGGTGACGCCGCACGAACGACACGATCGCCTCGTCCATCTTGTCGCCGCCCACGCGCACCGACGTGGTGTAGGCGAGGCCGCGCAAGGACAGCACGGCGACTTCGGTCGTGCCGCCGCCGATATCCACCACCATGGAGCCGATCGGCTCGGTCACCGGCATGTCCGCGCCGATCGCCGCCGCCATCGGCTCCTCGATCAGGAATACCTGGCTCGCGCCCGCATTGCTGGCGGCGTCGCGAATGGCGCGGCGCTCGACTTTGGTGGAGCCCGACGGCACGCAAATCACGATTTCGGGAAAGCGCCATGGGCGCGACTTGCCGCCATGCACCTTGGTGATGAAATGCTTGATCATCTGTTCGGCGACGTCGATATCGGCGATCACGCCATCGCGCAGCGGCCGGATCGCCTCGATCGAATCGGGTGTCTTGCCCATCATCAGCTTGGCGTCGTCGCCGACGGCCTTGACGCGCTTTACCCCATTGATCGTTTCGACGGCGACCACCGAGGGTTCATTAAGGACGATGCCGCGCCCGCGCACGTACACGACCGTGTTGGCCGTGCCGAGGTCGATGGCCATATCCTGCGATGATAGCTTGAAGAGACGCGAAAAGATCGACATGCGGTATCCTGTTCAGCGTGCGGTTCCCGGGCTGGAGCGGCACGATTTTCGATCACTTGCCGCGCCGCCAGCCAGCTTCATGTCTCTTGCGTCAAAAATATGAGGGCAGGCGGGTCGCGGAAGTCGCTCGCTTGGGCTAGTCACTAATCAATGTCAATACGCCGCCTTCCCGAACATCTGGTCAATCGTATCGCTGCCGGTGAAGTGGTGGAAAGGCCCGCCAGCGCGCTCAAGGAAATTGTCGAGAACGCGCTCGACGCCGGAGCCGTGCGGATCGCCATCCGCCTCGCCAATGGGGGCCTCGACCGGATCGAAGTCAGCGACGACGGGTGCGGGATGAACGCGGCCGACATCGCACTTGCGCTCGAACGCCACGCCACCTCGAAACTGCCCGACGAGAATATCGAGAATGTGTCGACACTTGGTTTCAGGGGCGAGGCGCTCCCTTCCATAGCAAGCGTCGCCAGGCTTGCGATCGACAGCCGGCCACGCGGCGCGGATGGCTGGAACCGCACGATCGACAATGGCGTGCTGGCGAGTGAAGGTCCCGCCGCGCTGCCCCCCGGCACGCGCGTCACCGTGGAACAGCTTTTCGGCAAGGTGCCCGCTCGCCGCAAGTTCCTGCGCTCGGCCAGGTCCGAATATGCCGCCTGTCTCGATATCGTGCGCCGTCTCGCAATGGCACATCCCGCCGTCGCCTTTTCGCTCGAACATGACGGGCGGCGCGTGCTGGGGGTGCAGGCGGGCGAGGCGCGGGAAGAGCGGGTCGCCGCGCTCACCGATCGCGCGCTGGCGCAGAACCACGTCATTATCGGGCTTGAGCGGGAGGGCATAAGCCTGTCTGGCGTCGCGTCGCTGCCCACCTATAATCGCGGCGTCGGCGATCACCAATATCTGTTCGTCAACGGCCGCCCGGTGCGCGACCGGCTGCTGATCGGGGCGGTGCGGGGCGCCTATGCGGACCTGCTCGCGCGCGACCGTCATCCGGTGGTCGCGTTGTTCCTCGACGTTCCCCCGCTGGAGGTCGACGTCAATGTCCACCCGGCCAAGACCGAAGTGCGCTTTCGCGAGCCGGCGCTGATCCGGGGAATGATCGTGTCCGGCCTGCGCCGCGCACTCGACGCCGAAGGGTTCCGCTCGGTTCAGCATGCCGATCCCGCCGCGCTGTCGGCCTGGCGGCCAGAGCCTATCTCACCCACGCCGATCGGCGCGATGCCGATTTTCGACGCGGTTGGGGTAGGTAGCGTGCCAAGCTTCGGTACGCTCGCCGATCGCCGCAGCAGCTTCATGACCCCGCCGCCGCAGGCCCGCGCCGAGCCCGCCGCCGCGCCAGCGCTGCAAGCCCAGAACTTCCCGCTCGGCGTCGCGCGCGGCCAGGTCGCGCGCACCTATATCGTGGCGGAGGCGCAGGACGGCCTCGTCATCGTCGACCAGCATGCCGCTCATGAGCGTCTCACGCTGGAGCGCATGCGGCGGGCGATGGAAGGGCAGGGCGTTGCGAGCCAGGCGCTGCTCCTGCCCGAAGTCGTGGAACTGGACGAGCCCGCCTGCGACCGGCTGGAAGCGCGGATCGAGGAACTGCACGCCTTCGGCCTAGACCTCGAACGCTTCGGCCCGGCGGCGATGCTGGTGCGCGCGATCCCCGCAATGCTGGGGCAGGCCGATGCGGTCGGGTTGGTGACGGACCTGGCCGATGATCTCGCCGCCTATGACAGCGCGCTCTCACTCAAGGAGCGGATCGACCTCGTCGCGGCCACCATGGCCTGCCACGGCTCGGTCCGCGCCGGGCGGGTGCTCAGCGTCGCGGAAATGAACGCCCTCCTGCGCGAAATGGAAGTGACGCCACGGTCGGGCCAGTGCAACCATGGCCGGCCGACCTGGGTAAAGCTTGGCCATGGCGATATCGAAAAACTGTTCGGGCGGAAATGAGCAGTCTCTGGGGACCCGCCCCCTTCAATATCTGTTGCGGCTGACGAGCGGCCACAAAATGTTGATCGCGAGGCCGCCCATCACGAGAAGCGCGGCACCAAGCTTCCAGGCGGGCATCGCCTCGCCCAGCAGCCACGCGGATGCGCCCATGCCGAAAACCGGCACCAGCAACGCGGTCGGCGTCACCGTCGCGGCCGGATGGCGCGTCAGCAACCAGCCCCAGGCGGCATAAGCGAACAAGGTGTTGCCCACCGACTGCCACAGCACGGCCGCCCAGGTCAGCGCATCCGCCTGCATGACCCCGGCTTCCATCGCCGCCGGCCCCTCCAGCAAGAAAGACCCCAGAAACAATGGCGGTACGGAAAACAGGCTGGCCCAGACGACATAGGCAAGCATATTGGTCGCGCCGCTTATCTTGACGATGTGGTTGCCGATCGCCCAGCTCATGGCCGCCATAATCACCAGCATCAGGCCGAGCGGAGTCGTCGACCCGTCGGAGTGCGACAGGATCAACCCCAGTCCGCCGACCGCCAGCAGGAGCGCGACGATCTGAAAGGATCGCACCCGCTCCCCTGAAAAATACATGGCGAGGGCGATCGTGAAGAACACCTGGCTTTGCACCACCAGCGACGCCAGGCCCGGCGAGATCTGGTCGCGCATCGCGATGTAGAGCAGGCCGAACTGTCCGAAGCCGATGAACAGGCCGTAGCCCGCAAGCGATCGCCAGGACACGGCCGGCCGCCTGACGATCAGCGCGGCCGGCAAAAACGCGAAGCAGAAACGCAGCGTCGCAAAGAGCAGCGGGGGAAGATGATCCAGCGCAAGCCGGATCACGACGAAATTCGTCCCCCATACCGCAACGACAGCGAGCGCCAGCAGGGCGTGGCTCGGCGAGAGGCCGGCGGATGGCGGCGGGGCAGGCCGAGGGAGAGCGCTGATCATGGAGGCGCCATAGGATTTGGGCGGCACGGTGACCATAGCCGCTCTTCAACCTGGTGGCCTTTGCCAATCCGCCGCCTATTGCGGCCGCGTGCGCCACATGGTGATCGGAATCATCGTCAGCACCCGCTCGTCATTCTGATTGAGCAACGTCACCTTATTGCGCACTATCCCCATTTCCGGGCGGCTGCGCGATGGCGTCTTTTCGACCACTTCTGACGATCCCCGCAACGTATCGCCGGGCCGTACCGGCCGCAGCCAGCGCAACTCGTCGACTCCGATCGCGCCGAGGCTCGCCGCTTGCTGGCCCGGATTCTTCTGAATTTCGGCGACGAACATCTTCATGAAAAGGGCGGTGGTGTGCCACCCGCTCGCCGACAGGCTGCCGAAATGGGTTTTGGCCGCCGCCTCGTCGGACAGATGGAAGGGCTGGGAGTCATATTCGGCGGCGAAGGCGATGCTATCCTCGCGAGACAAGGTGATCGGCCCGAAGCTGATGGAATCGCCGAGGGCGATGTCCTCGAAATAAACGGTTTCGTCGCGCACATCGATGCCTTCCATAGCAAGCACGCAATTTAGGAGCGACCGGCCCTTGCATCAAGCCGCGCGCCGCTCATTCCAGATGCTCGGCCATCGCCATCCATGCGGCCCGTTTCGCCTCGCGCGACAGGCTGGCGAACGCGCCGCTGGACGAGGGCAGGTCGATGAACGCCAGCCCCCGCGCCGCGCCCAGTTGCCGGCGGCCGTGCAACGCCGCCGTCTTGCCGTTGAACGCGACCGCGCGCAGCGCCGGCAGCCGCGCGACGAATGCGCCGAGATCCCGCAGTTCAGCCCCCCGGATCGCGCTGTCCATGCTGCCCGGCCGGTGCGCGCTTTCGATCACGTCCCACAGGCCGACGCCGCGCGCCTACAACCGCTTGAGCCGCATCGCATAGGGCTGGCCCCGCAGATCTTCCCCCAGCACGTCGCCCATCAGCGCCCAGAAGGCGTTGCCGCGATGGGCATAATATTCCCCCTGCCGGATCGACGCGTCGCCGGGCAGGCTCCCCAGCACCAGCAGCCGCGTGTCGGCGTCGACGCTCGGCGGAAAGGCGAATTTCAGCGCCAAGAGCTGCGGCGGTCAGACGTTGAAGCGGAACAGCATGATATCGCCATCCTGCGTCACATAGTCCTTGCCTTCCGAGCGCCACTTGCCCGCATCCTTGGCCCCGGCCTCGCCATTATACTGGACATAATCGGCATAGGCCATGGTTTCGGCGCGGATGAAGCCCTTTTCGAAATCGGTGTGGATCGAACCGGCTGCCTGCGGGGCTTTCGATCCGCGATGCACGGTCCAGGCGCGCGCTTCCTTCGGCCCGACGGTGAAGAAGGTGATGAGGCCGAGCAATTCATAGCCCGCCCGGATGATCCGCGCGAGGCCGGCTTCCTCCAGCCCCAGCGCTTCGAGATATTCGCCGCGTTCCTCGACCGGCATGGTGACCAGTTCGGCCTCGATCGCGGCGGACACGATCACGGCCCGCGCCTTTTCGGCCGCCGCCTTCTCGAACACGCGCGCGCTATAGGCATTGCCCTCCGACGCGGCGGCTTCCTCGACATTGCAGATATAGAGCACCGGCTTGGCGGTCAGCAACTGCGCCTGCGCGAACAGCCGGGATTCCTCCTCGTCGCGCGGCTGCGTCAGCCGGGCCGGCTTGCCATCGCGCAACAGGTCGAGCGCCTGACCCAGCACGGCGGCGGCGGCCTTGGCCTCCTTGTCGCCTTGCGCCCCTTTTTTCAACAGGTTGGGGACGCGCTTTTCCAGACTTTCGAGGTCGGCCAGCATGAGTTCGGTCTCGACCGTCTCGGCATCGGCGATCGGGTCGACCTTATTCTCGACATGGGTGATGTCGTCATCGTCGAAACAGCGCAGCACATGGACGATGGCGTCGGTCTCGCGGATATTGGCGAGAAACTGGTTGCCCAGGCCCTCCCCCTTCGACGCCCCCCGCACCAGCCCGGCGATATCGACGAAGGCAAGCTGGGTTTCGATGATCTTGGCCGATCCGCCGATCTTCGCGATGGTCTGGAGCCGATCGTCGGGGACGGCGACGCGGCCCTCATTGGGTTCGATCGTGCAGAAGGGATAATTCGCAGCCTGCGCCGCCTGCGTTTCGGTCAGCGCGTTGAACAGGGTGGACTTGCCGACATTGGGAAGCCCGACGATACCGCAACGAAAACCCATGAAACTGCCTTTTATCTCTGATCGATTGGCCGCGCCGATACCGCTTTCGGGTTCGCTTTACCAGTCTCGCGACGATTGATGCGCGATGGGGTGGGACAAAAGGCCCAATTGCCCGTTCCCCACTGATCCCCACATGATGCGCGGGAAACAAGGAACGATCATGGACGAGTCCGGCGAGAATTTTTGGATGGATGAAAAGGGCCGGCGCTGGCTCCGCCGTCCGGCGCTTGAAACCGGGGCGCGGGGCCGCTGTCCACGCTGCGGCGAAGGGCATATCTTCACTGGCTTTCTGACCGTGCGCGATCGGTGCGAGGTGTGCGACCTCAGCTACGACTTCGCCGATCCCGCCGATGGTCCGGCTGTCTTCGTGCAGCTGTTCGCCTGCGTACCCGGCGTCGTCTTCATCGTCATGCTCGAAATCCTCGCGCGGCCCGGCCTATGGGTCCATATCGCGGTGGGCATTCCAGTGCTGATCCTCACGACCGTGCTGCCGCTGCGACCGATCAAGGGCTGGCTGGTCGCCGCGCAGTATACGAACAAGGCACAGGAAGCAGGCACGGCGCAGCTATGGGCGAAGCTGCACGAAGGCGACCGGCGGTAATAGTCAGGGGCGGACGATCAGGGTGATCGACGCGACATGATTGACGCGAGTCCGCCGGTGTGACTGGTTGACGACCTGGTTGAGGTAACCGATCTCCAGCGTCGACGCGCCTTTGACCGCAACCTCGGCGCCTACGAAGCTGCGCACCTGATCAAAGCCGCCCCGTGCGCCCCAGTCGGTGTCGTTGAGCGCGACGAAACCCTCGACGGAAACCAGCGCATTGACCGCCTGGCTTCCGGGCCGCAGCGGCTTTTCATAGCGCAGCATTTCGCGCAGCCGCCATCCCATGTCGCTGCCATCGGACCGCCAGCGCTGTTCCATCCGTGAACGCGACGACAATTCGCCGCCCCAGGGCTTGCCCAACGTCCAGCTGAGCTGCTGGAAACTACGCTCCTCGTTGAGGTCGCGCCCGCCCTCGACCGGCACGGCGATATGGGCATAGCCCTGATAGACGGTCATTGTGGGCGACAGCTTCCACCCGACCGCGCCGCGCACGATCATCTGATCGAGCCGAGACACGC
This sequence comes from Sphingobium fluminis, assembly GCF_037723805.1. Classification (NCBI taxonomy): domain Bacteria; kingdom Pseudomonadati; phylum Pseudomonadota; class Alphaproteobacteria; order Sphingomonadales; family Sphingobiaceae; genus Sphingobium; species Sphingobium fluminis. The sequence continues at coordinate 13,807 of NZ_JBBJUK010000004.1, read as the reverse complement.
CATTGCCGAAGCGCGGCTGCAATTCGGCCAGATAGACGAGCTTGCCGGAAATCCGCCCCATCGCGGTCAGGTTGAGCCAGACCTGCTCATCCTGCGCAGTCGCGGCGCGTGCGGTGGCGGTGGAGGACAGCAGGGCGGCAAGGGCAAGGATGATACGCATGGGCGCGAGCCCTTAGCGAGGCATCGTTGCCACAGCATGTCCGCTTCGTGACGTTTATGCTCAGGTGATCACGCTTGGGCGGTCCATTCCGGTATAGCCGCGAATGTCCGCCAGTTCCTGTGCGGCGGCGACCAGCGGCGCGAGCGCGTCGCCCGTGTCCATCGCCAGATCGCCGTCCGGCCCGACATAGCGTTCGATATAGACGCGCAGGGTCGCACCCTGCGTCCCCGTGCCCGACAGGCGAAAGACGATGCGCGATCCATCCTCGAAGATGATCCGCAATCCCTGGTTGCGGCTGATCGACTGGTCGGTGGGATCGGTATAGGCGAAATCGTCCGCGCTCGCGATCGTCCCGCCGCTGGTCGCAAGCGCCGGCAGCGACCCGAGCCTGACGGCGAGCGACGCCATCAGGGCTTCGGCGCGATCGCTGGCGATCGCCTCATAATCGTGCCGGGCATAATAGTTGCGGCCATAGGTCGCCCAGTGAAGGGCCATGATCTCCGCCACGCTTTGCCTGCGGACGGCGATGATATTGAGCCATAGCAGCACCGCCCAGATGCCGTCCTTCTCGCGCACGTGGTCGGACCCGGTGCCCGCGCTCTCCTCGCCGCAGATGGTGGCCATGCCGGCATCGAGCAGATTGCCGAAATATTTCCAGCCCGTCGGTGTCTCGTATAGCGGGATTCCGAGGCTTTCCGCCACCCTGTCCGCCGCGCCGCTGGTCGGCATCGACCGGGCGATGCCCTTGAGCCCGCCGGCATAGCCCGGCGCGAGATGGGCGTTCGCAGCGAGCACCGCCAGCGAATCCGACGGCGTCACATAGCAGTGCCGCCCGATGATCAGGTTCCGGTCGCCATCGCCATCCGACGCCGCGCCGAAATCGGGAGCGTCATCCGCCATCATCCGCTCGTATAGCGCCGCTGCGTGGACCAGATTGGGGTCGGGATGATGGCCGCCGAAATCGGGCAGGGGCGTCCCGTTCATCACGGTCCCCGCCGGCGCGCCCAGCCGTCTCTCGAAAATTTCGGTCGCATAGGGGCCGGTGACAGCGCTCATCGCATCGAAGGCGAGGGTGAAGCCGCCCGCGATCATGGTGCCAATGCCATCGAAATCGAACAGGCTCTCCATCAAATCCGCATAGGGCGCGACCGGGTCCACAATTTCGACCGTCATGTCGCCGATCGCGCTGGTTCCGATCGCATCGATATCGACATCATCGGCCACGGCGATCCGATAGTCGCGGATAGTCAGCGTGCGCTCAAAAATCGCGTCGGTCACCTTTTCCGGCGCCGGGCCGCCATTGGCGACATTATATTTGATCCCGAAATCCTCGTCGGGGCCACCCGGATTATGACTGGCCGACAGGATGAGGCCACCAAATGCTTCGCACGATCGGATCAGGTGCGAGGCTGCGGGGGTCGAAAGGATGCCGCCCCGGCCCACGATTACCCGGCCAAAGCCATTGGCCGCCGCCATCTTCAGCACGGTCTGGATGACCTCGCGATTGAGGAACCGCCCGTCGCCCCCGACCACCAGCGATTCGCCCGCAAAGTCTTCGAGACTGTCGAACACCGACTGCACGAAATTTTCGGCATAATGGGGCTGTTGAAAGACGCGGACTTTCTTGCGCAGACCGGACGTGCCCGGCTTCTGGTCGGTAAAGGGCGTGGTCGAAATCGTTTGAAACACTGGCATCCCCCGAAAGGCGCTGGAATGATCATCATGGCGTGATCGCTGATGTGTGCAATCAATGCTTTTGGCCCTGGCGGCTTGATTATTGCACGGCGCGATGGTTTGAAAGGCGTCAATGAAGGAAGGTTTCACCATGTCCCCCATCCCCTGGGATCAGCCGGCAACGCTGATCGACCTCGACGGCAAGGCGCCCCTGATCGCCACCGTCCGCGATTGCGCCACGCATTTCGCGATGTTCAAACCTTTCGCCAAGGAGCAGGCTCGCGTCCTCCTGACCCAGCCGGTCCACCGCGAAGGGCGCAAGACCCGCACATGGCTGCTGGAACCTGCCGAAATCGAGCAATTGGCGCAAAGGCTGAAGGACGAGGGCTGAGCGGGCGACGTTAGCGCCGCTCTATTTTATGGGCGCGCGGAGGCGCTGAGGACGCGGAGAGATAGGAACTGCCCTACGGTCGGTCCAACTCCTAATCAGAATGCGATGATATCAGCTTGATCTTGTTCCCCGGCGCACGCCGGGGCCCAGAGTCCAATGCGCAGGCCCTATGAACTTTCAACCGCGCCGGGACCCCATCTCCGCGTCCTCTGCGCCTCTGCGCGAATATGATCGTCCCGGCATCCCTCACGCCGACGAGTGTCGATTGACCCGAACATCAGTCCGCCAGACGCAGCGCAACCTCGTTCATGAACCGGGCGTCGTCGCCCTCGGCCAGCCAGGGCGCCTCCGCGCCGATCGCGCCCAGCATGTCCGACAGCGCGTCGATTTCGCTCTTGTGATAATTGCCCAGCACATAGTCGTGCACCCGGTCCTTGTGCCCCGGATGGCCGATGCCGATCCGCACCCGGCGGAAATCGGGCCCGATATGCGCGTCGGTCGACCGCAGGCCATTATGCCCGGCATTGCCGCCGCCGCGCTTGACCTTGACCTTCATCGGTACGAGGTCGAGTTCGTCGTGAAAGACGGTCACGTCCTGCGGCGTCAGCTTATAGAAATCCATGGCCGCGCGGATCGCCCGGCCGCTTTCGTTCATGAAGGTCGCGGGTTTGAGCAGGATGATCTTGTCGGGGCCGATCCGTCCTTCCTGCACCCATCCCTGAAACTGCTTCTTGGCAGGGGAAAAATGATGGAGATCGGCGATGACGTCCGCCGCCATGAAGCCGACATTATGCCGGTGCATCGCATAGGTCGGGCCGGGATTGCCCAAGCCTGCCCAGATTTGCATGATGCTTCTCCCCGACAAAACGTCCGTTCGTCCTGAGTGGACATTGAGCTTGTCGAAATGTCGTATCGAAGGATGCTTTGATACAGGTCTTCGACGTTGCTCAGCCCTTACTCAGCACGAACGGAGGTTGAAGATCGTTATCGGCTGGAGATATTATTCGGCCTCGGCTGTCTCGGCCTCGCCGCCTTCGCTGCTCTTGAGAGCGGACGGCGCGACGATGGTGGCGAAGGTGAAATCGCTCTCGTCGGCGGCCTTGGCGCCCTTGGGCAGCGTCACGGCGCTGATATGGATCGAATCGCCCACTTCATAGCCGGTCAGGTCGACGATGATATCGTCGGGGATCTCGGCGGCATCGACGATCAGTTCGACGTCATGCAGGACGATGTTGAGCACGCCGCCCTTCTTGAGGCCGGGCGATGCGTCTTCATTTTCGAACCGCACCGGCACGTTGACGTGGACGGAGGCATGTTCGGACACGCGCAGGAAGTCGGCGTGCAGCGGACGATCGGATACGGGGTGGAAAGCCACATCCTTGGGCAGGGTGCGTACGGTCTGCCCGTTCACCTCTACCATGACGACCGAATTGAAGAAGTGACCGGTGCCGAGCAGCTTGTTGAGGAGCTTTTCCTCGACGTGGATCGACTGGGGTTCTTCGTTCATTCCATAGATGACGGCGGGTACGCGGCCTTCACGGCGGAGGGCACGGGAGGCTCCCTTGCCTGCCCGATCGCGTGCCTCGGCCGACAGCGTAAGCTGCTCGCTCATTGCGTGTCTCCAAAAGCTTGGTTGATAGTCTTTTCCCGCCACGCCTCCAGGGATGACCATAGCGGGAACGCGGCCCTTTAGCAGAAAAGGGCGCAAAGGCAAGGGTGGGATGAGTCCACTCCGTTCGCCCTGAGTAGGGGCTGAGCCTGTCGAAGTCCCGTATCTAAGGGTTCGTACGTAAGAGCGTCCTTCGATACGCCATTTCGACAAGCTCAATAGCTACTCAGGACGAACGGGCATTTTTTCCGAGTCACTGCACTCGCGTCACCGAATAGCCCCTGGCCTCCAGCAACTCGATCAAATTCTCCCGCCCGGTCAGATGGCCCGCACCCACGGCGATGAAGGGCTTGCCCTTCATCGGCCCGATCGCCTTCACCCAGTCGCGGTTGCGCGCCACCAGCACGGCTTCCTCGACCAGCGGATCGGGCTGCTCGCCGATCTCATCCTCTTTCGCGATCGCTTCCATGTCGCCCTTGGCCCAGGCGGTGAGGATTCGATCATAGAGCGCCTTCATATCCTTCGCCTCATGCACCGTCTGGACGAGCAATCGCCGCTGCGCCGCCTCGGGCAGCGTGTCGAACGCGCCGAACTGGCGCTCAACCGTCTCAAGCCCGCCGATCGGCTTGCGCTTTGCATTGAACGTCGCGATCAGCGCCTGCTCGACCCCGTCGTCCTGGCTGACCTTCAGCGCCTGTTGGGTGGCGGCCGACAGCAGCATCGCCGCCGCCCAGCTTTCATAGCCCGACAGCAACTGCGTATTGGTGCCGCCCTCGCGCATCGCCGTGTCGAGCGCCTCCTTCTCGCCGGCCGGCACCCGCGCCTCCAGCGGCGGCAGCCCAGCGCTGCGCCCCATCTTCTCGAACAGGCCGAGCGTCTTGGGCGCGTCCTGAATGTCCGCCGCCTCCAGCACCAGCCGGTCCGCCTGGCTCATCGCCCGCCCGATCGCAGGCGTTTCCCACGCGATTCCCTTAGGCAGCACATGAATGGTGCCGAACAGCCAGCCGTCCAGCGCCCCTTTTTGCACCCGCCACAGCGCCGGGCCGGACTGGGAGGATGGCGCGGGGGCAGGGGCCTCGCTCCCGCAAGCCGCCAATGCCGTCAAAGCCAGCAGCGCAAGGAGCCTGTAAATCATGCGCATCCCTCTATTCCCCCACCCGCGCCGACGCGATGCCGAGCGCTTTGAGCTGATCCTGCACGCTGCCAGCGCCCGCCAGATGCCCCGCACCGACCGCGACGAACACCGTGCCCGGCCGGTCGAGCCGCGCCTTGATCCACTTCGCCCAACTGGCGTTCCGCCCGATCAGCAAAAGCTGCGCCAGCTCCGGCGTCGCCTCCAGCGATTCGTTCATTTCCTTCGCCAGCCTGTCGGGCTCGCCCCGCTGCCAATGGCGCATGAGCGAGGCGAATTGCGCCTCCATATCGCCCAGCCCATCGACCGTACTCGTCAGGAACCTGACCTGCTGGTCCATCGGCAGGCTGGCGAAAAAGCCCAGTTGCTGCTCCACCGTCTCCAGCGCCTCGATCCGCTTGCCCTGCGCTTTCGCGTTCGCCATCAGTATCTTGTCCGCGCCCAGTTCCGCCTCGTAGCCCAGGCGATCGAGCGGCGCGACCGACAGCGCCATGCCGGCCATCCACGGGGCGAACCCCTCGAACGCCTGCCATGGCAGGCCGTTGGCGCTCATCGCCGCCTGATATTTCGTGCGCGCCTGCGGCTCCAGCCGGTCCGACAGCTTCACCCCGTCATGCGCTCTCGCCTTGCCCGCCATCAGGCCCGCCAGAGCGCCGGGGTCCTCCGGCTCGATAATCTCCACCACCAGCTCGTCCGACCGGTCGAACGCGCGCTTCACCCCGCCGCCGAACCAGTGCACATCGGGCTTGAGCACATGGACCGTGCCGAACAGATAGATGCGGGTGTCGGCATCCTCCACTTCCCAGAGGGCGGGCGCGCCGAGCGCCGCCGGGGGAGGAGGAACGGCAACCGGCCGCTCCTGCGTACATCCGCCCAGTAGCAACAGTCCGGCGACCAGCAGGCGGGGGAGGGGCCAGTTCATATCGCCAAAGCATCCGCATCGTGAAAACCGCCTTGTTCATGCGGGGCGTGGCCCTCCCGCGCAAGCGCCTTAACCCTGATTGCCGCTGCTTTTCCTTGACCCTATTGCCCCCATGGGCCAAGGCGCGGCCATTCATATCCCGGTCTTTTTTGCCAAAGGACGACATGTGGCCGAAGGCTCGCCCCTTTCCTTCCAGGACCTGATCCTGACCCTGCACGCCTATTGGGGGCGGCAGGGCTGCGTCATCCTGCAACCCTATGACATGGAAGTCGGCGCGGGCACTTTTCATCCCGCGACCACGTTGCGCAGCCTGGGGCCAAAGCCGTGGAACGCCGCCTATGTCCAGCCCAGCCGCCGCCCGACCGACGGCCGCTATGGCGAAAACCCCAACCGGCTTCAGCATTATTACCAGTATCAGGTGATCATGAAGCCGAGCCCCGCGAACCTTCAGGAACTGTATCTGGGGTCGCTGGTGGAAATCGGCATCGACCCGCTGGTCCATGATATCCGCTTCGTCGAGGACGACTGGGAAAGCCCGACTCTGGGTGCGTGGGGGCTTGGCTGGGAAGTCTGGTGCGACGGCATGGAAGTCAGCCAGTTCACCTATTTCCAGCAGATGGGCGGCTATGACTGCAAGCCGGTCGCGGGCGAGCTGACCTACGGCCTCGAACGGCTCGCCATGTATATTCAGGGCGTCGACAGCGTCTACGACCTCAAATTCAACGATGCCGGCGTGACCTATGGCGACGTCTTCCTCGCGAACGAACAGCAGATGTCGAAATGGAATTTCGAGATCGCCGACACCGAAAAGCTGTTCCGCTGGTTCAAGGATTGTCAAGCTGAATGGCGCAGTTGCATAAATGCTCAATTGCCATTGGCGGCGTACGATCAGGCGATCAAGGCAAGCCACGTTTTCAACCTGCTCCAGGCGCGAGGCGTGATTTCGGTGCAAGAGCGCGCCAGCTATATGGGGCAAGTCCGGGACATGGCTAAAGGCAGCTGCCAAGAGTGGATTGCCACGAATTGGGATGAGTGGTCTGCGCAATATCCTGGGTGGACGGTGTGATGACGTATATTTCCCTGCCCCCTACCGTCATCCCAGCGAAGGCTGGGATCTCATGCCTTGAACGCTGCGCCCTGCGGCCTGAGACCCCGGCCTTCGCCGGGGCTTCGGAGAAAATTGCATGAGCAATTTCCTCCTCGAAATCCGCTGCGAGGAAATCCCCGCGCGCATGCAGTCGAAGGCGTCGGACGACCTCGCCCGCCTCTTCACCGAAGAACTGACGAAGGCCGGCCTCAAACCCGCTGCCTTCGAAAGCTTCGTGACGCCCCGCCGCCTCGCGCTTATCGCCCGCGATTTGCCGCTCGAAACCGCAGCCGTCAGTGAGGAGTTTAAAGGCCCGCGCACCAGCGCACCGCCACAGGCACTCGAAGGCTTCCTGCGCAAGACCGGCCTGACCCAGGACCAGCTTGAGGACCGCGACGGCATCTGGTTCGGCACCGTCAGCAAGCCCGGTCGCGCCACCGCGCACGTCCTTGCCGAAGCCGTTCCCGCCGTGATCCGCGCCTTCCCCTGGCCCAAATCGATGCGCTGGGGGGCGGCCAGTCAGACCACGACAAGCCTGCGCTGGGTCCGCCCACTGCAGGGCATCGTCGCGATCCTCGGCGAGGATCTGATCGATATAGAGATCGACGGCGTGCGAAGCGGCTTCGCAACCTTGGGCCATCGCTTCCATCATCCCCACGAAATCACCATTGGCGGCGCGAACGACTATGTCGAAAAGCTGCGCGCCTGCCATGTGATCGTCAGCCATCAGGAACGGCAGGCGATCATCGAAGCCAAAGCCGCCGAAGCCGCCGCCGCGCACGGTTATAGCGTGATCGAGGACAAGGGCCTCGTCGCCGAAAATGCGGGCCTCACCGAATGGCCGGTGCCGCTGCTCGGGCATTTCGACCCCGCTTTCCTTGAGGTGCCCCCTGAAGTCATCCAGCTAACCCTACGGATAAACCAGAAATATTTCGTGCTAAAGGACGCGACCGGCAAGCTGGCGCCAGCCTTCATCTGCACCGCCAATATCGACGCGAAGGACGGCGGCGAAGCCATCGTCGCCGGCAACCGCAAAGTCCTCGCCGCACGCCTCAGCGACGCCCGTTTCTTCTGGGAACAGGACCGCAAGGTCCGGCTGGAAGATCATGCGAAAAAGCTCGACCGCATCACCTTCCACGAGAAGCTGGGGACCGTCGCCGACAAGGTCGACCGCGTGGCGAAACTCGCTAGATGGCTGGTGGAAGAAGGCATCGTCACCTTAACCACCCCCGTCGTCCCCGCGCAGGCGGGGACCCATGTGGCCCCACGCGACTCCCATAGTGGCGGAGAGATGGGTTCCCGCCTTCGCGGGAATGACGAAGAGAGAGAGGCGCTCGCCACCCTCGCCGAACAGGCAGTCCGCCTGTGCAAGGCCGACCTCGTCACCGAAATGGTCGGCGAATTCCCCGAATTGCAAGGCATTATGGGCGGCTATTACGCCCGCGCCGAGAGCCTGCCCGACGCGGTCGCCGATGCCATCCGCGACCACTACAAGCCGGTCGGGCAGGGTGACGACGTACCCACCGCGCCGGTGACGGTGGCGGTGAGTCTGGCGGATAAATTTGACACGCTAGCTGCTTTCTTTGCCATCGGCGAAAAGCCGACTGGGTCGAAAGATCCTTTCGCGCTGAGGCGTGCCGTTATCGGCATTGCTCAAATTGTAATCAAAAACCATCTCAGATTGCCATTGAGACGTTTGTTCACAATCGCCCATCTCGCTTGGTTTGAAGGCGCAGTGAGAAGCGTTCGCAATGACGATATTTTTGTGGGTCTCGAAGAGAAAAGCTATGATCCGAAGGCATTAGACCTTCTTCGAGTTGAACTGATCGATCGCTACCTAGAGCTTGCGCCAATCGAACATGCCCACGAGTTCACTCGCCTTTTCGACTTGTGGAGTGCAAGTGCTGCGCTAGGCATCCCGGAGTTTGTCGCCGACCGCCTTAAGGTCCAGCAAAAGGAAGCCGGCGTCCGTCACGACCTGATCGACGCGGTGTTCGCGCTTGGGGGCGAAGACGATCTCGTCCGCCTGCTCGCGCGCGTGAAAGCGCTGCAATCCTTCATCGCCACCGACGACGGCGCGAACCTGCTCGCCGGCTACAAGCGCGCCGCCAACATCCTCAAGAAGGAAGCGCCGGCCCTGGCCAGTGCTCCTGCGGACGCAGGAGCCCAGCGTGATGAAGCGCAATCCCGCCCTGGACTCCGCCTCTCGGCGGAGAACGGAATTTCACCCCTGTCCTATTCCCCCGAAATCGCCGAAGCTGCCCTGATCGCCGCGCTCGACGCGGCCGAGCCCCGTGCGACGCAGGCGGTGGCGGACGAAGAATTCGAGGGCGCGATGGCCGCGCTCGCATCGCTTCGCCAGCCCATCGACGCCTTCTTTGAATCCGTCACGGTCAATGATGCGGAACCCGCCAAACGTACCGCCCGGCTTGCCTTGCTTGCGCGGGTGCGGGATGCGGTGCACGCTGTCGCAGACTTTTCGAAAATTACCGGATAGCGCAATAAATAGTCGAATTGTCCGGGAACTATGCGAAGTTAAGCCGAAGCGGGTCTATGAAGCGCCCGTCACCATGAGAGGTCTTTGTTGCAGCGCACAAATATATTATGGCTCGCTGCAATAGGGAGATCGCCCACCGATGATTATGATGGAAGAAACCAGCATGACCGATACCGCCACCCGCTATGTGTACCGTTTCGGCGGCGGCGTCGATGACGGCGGCAAGGGCGACAAGAACCTGCTGGGCGGCAAGGGTGCCAACCTCGACGGCATGGCCTCGATCGGCCTGCCGGTGCCGCCGGGCTTCACCATCACCACCGAAATGTGCACCCGCTATTATGAGGATGGCGGCGTCTATCCCGACAGCCTGATGGCGCAGGTTGCAGGCGGCATCGCCCATATCGAAGGCGTGACCGGCAAGCGCTTCGGCGACCCGTCCGATCCGCTGCTCGTCTCGGTCCGCTCGGGCGCGCGCATTTCGATGCCCGGCATGATGGACACCGTCCTCAACCTCGGCCTCAACGACGCCACCGTGCAGGGCCTCGCAAGCGCGAGCGGCGATGAACGCTTCGCCTGGGACAGCTACCGCCGCTTCATCCAGATGTACTCGGACGTCGTGCTCGAACTCGATCATGGCGCATTCGAAGAAGCGCTGGAGATCGCCAAGGAGGATCAGGGCTACACGCTCGATACCCAGCTGACCGCCGACGACTGGAAGGCGCTGGTCGAAGAATATAAAGGCCTCGTTTCAAAGCTTTGGGGCAAGGACTTCCCCCAGGACGTAAACGACCAGCTATGGGGCGCGATCAACGCCGTGTTCGGCTCGTGGCAGGCCGATCGGGCCAAGGTCTATCGCCGTCTCAATTCCATCCCCCATGACTGGGGCACCGCCGTCAACGTACAGGCGATGGTGTTCGGCAATATGGGCGAAACCTCCGCCACCGGCGTTGCCTTCACCCGCGATCCGGCGACCGGCGAAAATGCCTATTATGGCGAATATCTGATCAACGCCCAGGGTGAGGACGTCGTTGCCGGCATCCGCACCCCGCAATATCTGACCAAGGCCGCCCGCGAGCGCGCCGGGGCCAAGCCCCTCAGCATGGAAGAGGCGCTGCCGGAGACCTACGCCGAACTGGCCGACGTGTTCCAGATCCTCGAACGCCACTATCGCGACATGCAGGACATCGAATTCACGGTGCAGCAGGGCAAGCTGTGGATGCTCCAGACCCGCTCGGGCAAGCGCACCGCCAAAGCCGCGCTCAAAATGGCGGTCGACATGGCCGCCGAGGGCCTGATCACGCAGGAGGAGGCGGTCGCCCGCGTCGATCCGTCCGCGCTCGACCAGCTTCTGCACCCGACGCTCGATCCATCGGCGCCCCGCGACGTATTGACCAAGGGCCTGCCCGCCTCACCGGGCGCGGCTTCCGGCGCGATCGTATTCGACGCCGACACCGCCGAGCGCCACAGCGAACTGGGCGAATCGGTCATCCTCGTCCGCGTCGAAACCAGCCCGGAAGACATTCACGGCATGCACGCCGCCAAGGGCATCCTCACCGCGCGCGGCGGCATGACCAGCCACGCCGCCGTCGTCGCGCGCGGCATGGGCCGCCCCTGCGTGTCGGGCGCGGGCAGCCTGTCGATCGACAACGCCGCCAAGATCCTGCGCATCGGCGATCGAACGCTGAAGGAAGGCGACATCCTCACCATCGACGGATCCACCGGCGAGGTGATGGCCGGCGCGGTGCCCACGGTGCAGCCCGAGCTCGCCGGCGATTTCGGCACGCTGATGGTATGGGCCGACAAGGTCCGCCGCCTCAAGGTGCGCGCCAATGCCGAAACGCCGCAGGACTGCACGGTCGCGCGCGAATTCGGCGCGGAGGGCGTCGGTCTATGCCGCACCGAACATATGTTCTTCGACGCCGCTCGCATCACCGCCGTGCGCGAGATGATCCTCGCCGACAGCGAAAAGGGGCGCCGCACCGCGCTCGACAAGCTGCTGCCCGAACAGCGCGACGATTTCGCGCAGATATTTGAGGTTATGGCGGGTTTGCCGGTCACGATCCGCCTGCTCGACCCGCCGCTCCACGAATTCCTGCCCCATGGCGAAGCCGATTTCGAGGAGGTTGCCAAAGCCGCCGGCATATCGGTCGACGTGCTCAAACGGCGCGCGGCGGAATTGCATGAATTCAACCCTATGCTCGGTCATCGCGGCTGCCGCCTTGGCGTCACCTATCCCGAAATCTACGAAATGCAGGCCCGTGCGATCTTCGAGGCGGCGCTCATCGTCAAGAAGAGCAGCGGCGACGCGCCGATCCCCGAGGTCATGATTCCGCTGGTCGCGACCCGTAAGGAACTGGAGCTGATGAAGGCGATCGTCGATCGCGTCGCGGCCGAAGTCTTCGCCGAACAGGGGGCAAGCGTCGACTATCTGGTCGGCACCATGATCGAACTGCCGCGCGCCGCGCTCAAGGCCGGCGAGATTGCGGAAGTAGGCGAGTTTTTCTCCTTCGGCACCAACGACCTGACGCAAACCACGATCGGGATCAGCCGCGACGACGCCGGACGGTTCCTGACGCAATATGTCGACAAGGGCATTTTCGCGCGCGATCCCTTCGTCAGCATCGATGTCGAAGGCGTGGGCGAACTAATCGAGATCGCCGCCGAAAGGGGCCGCGCCACGCGGCCGGGGATCAAACTTGGTATTTGTGGCGAACATGGCGGCGATCCGGCCTCGATCGCTTTCTGCGAATCGATTGGCCTCGATTATGTGTCGGCATCGCCCTATCGCGTGCCGATCGCTCGTCTTGCGGCGGCTCAGGCCGCCCTGGCACGCATGACCTGAGGTGCAGGGGCGGCCTTGCGGTCTCCCCCACCTTTTTCATTAAAGCGGGGTCTTGCGCCGATTGAAATAGCTGCTGTGATCTTCATTCCTGCCGTCGGAGAGCAACTGCGCCTGCCGGGCCCATTCGTCCCGCGCGATCAGCCCGGGACGGCGCCCGAGCCGGGATTCGAGCGTGGCCTGTTGCTCGTCATTGAGCGCGGCGATCTGGGCATAACGATGATAGCCGGCCTCGTTGAGTCTAATTTCATCCTCGCGCGAGATCGTATGGATCTGGGTAAGGTCGTCCCGGCCATCCACCGCCCCGGCTACCGCCGTCGCCGTGCCCGAACCGATCGGCTCCCTGCGCCGTTCCAGTTCCGCGACCCGCTGATTTGCGACCTCGATCCGTGCGTCCCGGTCGCTGATCGAATGGCGATGCGCGGCCTGTTCATCTCGCCACAACTGCTTGAATCGTCCGCGACCACTCATCATCAGGCCAAGCACGACCCCGATCAGCAAGGCGATCAGCAACAGGACGATATCGTTCATCGTGAAGGTCATGAGGATATCCTTTCACCCGTGGAAACGATCCTCGACGGACAAAGGTTGCCGGTTGCTGCCTGGTCAAATCGGCCCGATCAAAAAAGGGCGAAAAAGGGGTTGCCAGAACAGCAGCCCCCGTCTATCCGCGCCACTCCAGTGCACCCGTAGCTCAGCTGGATAGAGCATCAGACTACGAATCTGAGGGTCGGGCGTTCGAATCGCTCCGGGTGCACCATTCCCCCCATCTCTTCCTTGAAAGTCTGAAAAGGCTTGAAAGGTGAAGAGGTTAGGGAAGTTCTAAATCCAATATTTTTGACATATTCCGAGCGCTGAGCAAAACAGAGCTTGAGCACATATGCTTGAGGTCCAATCGCTCAGAAACCCATAGTTATAAGGGTTCGCGAGGGATGTGAGTGCCGTTCTAAATGCCCCGTCGAAACTGGCAATCGGACGCCCGCAATTGTCGAGCTTTTCGGCCAGTTCGATCTTACGATTCTCACTCTCGCTGATACGCTTTCCGTAGGCTGCAATGAGCATGGCATTTTCCGCTTCGATCACGCGATCTACGAGTCGAGCAATCTCATTCTCGACTTCGCGAATTTCTGCCGTAATCGCTTTCTTGCGATCAGCGGCGCGGTGGCTTTGCCAACGCAGCCGCCGGCTTCAACGTCTCCACTATCCTGACAACGGTTGCCGTCGACAGCTTCTCCGGCCCTATGTTCAGCGAGATCACCGACGCCTTCCCGCCTCATCCTCACCGCGACATGGAAATCATAACCTATGTCCGCGAAGGCGCTATCACGCATGAGGACAGCCTGGGCAACAAGGGCCGGACGGAGGCCGGTGACGTTCAGGTCATGAGCGCGGGATCAGGCGTGCGTCACTCCGAATATAATCTGGAGGATGTCACCACGAAAATGTTCCAGATCTGGATCGTGCCCCCCAAAAACGGCGATGCTCCAAGCTGGGGC